>CAVWSA010000039.1:0-784527 GCA_963757545.1 uncultured Actinomycetes bacterium
CGCGGCCGCGACGGAGCACCAGTCAGCTGTCCGGGTCAGGGTCTGGGTGCCGCGCCCGCAGGATCGCCTGAGGCGATTCTTGGGGCTCGTAATCGTCGAGTCCGAGAAGCACTGCCTTAACAAACGGGAGGAAACCCTCCGGGCCTGACATTTGGTCTTTCAGATGGATGGTTGCCCGGTCGCTTGACTGGAAAATCTCCCGGACCATCTCGGCCCGGGCGTCCAGGTCGAGGCCGCCGCCCACAATCACGTGGTCGATGTCTGCCTGGCGGAACGCCGACCGCACATCGTCCACTCCTGTGCCGCCAAGAAACTCGATGCCAGGTCTTTGCAGCTCCTCCTGCACGTCTTTAAGGAGAGCTGCCATTACCCCGAGAAGCAGTACTCTCTTCGCCATATGGTCGTCCTCCGTCGTCATTGCTCCTGTAATGCTCCCGCTCTGACGGGCGCCCAGTGTGCTGTCCGGATAGGTGCCAGTCAACGCCGGTGCCGTGGCGGGGGTCAACGTGGAGGCGCCCGCAGCGCGCAGCGCGAGGACGAACGACGTTGAGGCCCGCAAGGCCGTGCGTAGGCTCGGGAGGCCAGGGAGCCGGGTCATGGGCCGAAGAGCTGCCCGCGGTCGCTGCCGCCGAGCAGGGCTAACCCGGCGCTGGATCGCCCCCGCAGGGGGCAGAGGTTCGGGAGTAGGTGACCTCTGGGCCACCCGCCTTACCTGAACGGGAAACCGGGAGGGGACAAGAGCATGGCGGGAAAGCGCGGGGTGCCGTGGAGGCGCTGAAGGTGCTGCCGTGCAAGGCCCGCGTGATATGGCGAAGGCCAGACTGCTTGAAGCCCAGTCTCCAGCGGTGTAAACGTCACACCTCCCGGCACAGCGCCTGTTGCCGGGGCCACCGGTATAGGGCGATTCCGACTTTCGTCGTCTTAACCCTCCCGGCCGGTGGGCGACGGGCAGCGAGCCCGTTCAAGGGGACGGACCGGGACGCCTACGTCACGGCCGCCGACCTGCTCGCCGCCCTGGACTTGGCGCTGGCCCAGCTGCCCGCGCCGCTATTATGATGCATGTATGTATAGACACCATATATTGCACCTAGGTGCATGGCTGCCAATTATCCTTGCAATTGCTATATTGATTTTCGCTTTTGAAATATGGATGATTGTTGATGCGGCCATTAATAAAGAAATTACCGATAAAGCAAAAGCTTGGTGGATAATCGGAATGCTTATCATCCATCCATTTGTCGCAATTATTTACTTTTTTACTGACCATCGTAAACGCTAAGCCCTGAGCTGCTGGGTCGGGCGCAGCGCTGGTGAGCGACAGTCTCTGACAGTCTGGGCGTACCTTGCAAGCGGGAGGTCATCTGGCCAGCCCCGCTGACACCCGTGGCCGACACCAACGAGCCTGGTCCCCAGTGGCTCCCTGCGGATAGAGCTGGGATACTTGGCGAGGTCAGCCCCAGTGCTGGACAAGTTGGCTGGATATGGCATGCAAGAGGTCCACCCATGGAGTCCGCTCAATCGAATCTCGGCGACCGTCCAAGTGCTAGCTGACGAACGTGGAGAGTCAGCACTGGGCCACACCGCTTGTCTCTGGATGGCAGGGCAGGGAGTTCGTTGCCTCGGCCGGTTGAAAAGGGCCGGGGCCTGAGCACGGTCACCCACCCTGTGCCTAGCTCCACTTGATGCGCGACACGTCGGCTCCGCTTGATGCGCGACAGACCCTGGGTTTCTTCCTCTGGTTCCGATAATGGCGTTTGGTCTGCCCCGAGCTTTCCGGACAGCGGATTTGTGGTTTATTCACGCTGCGGACTGTCGTTCCAGGTACTCATTGCGGACTTGCTGCGGAGTCCGGTACTGAAGTCCGGAGTGCCGGCGCCTTGAATTGTACCAGAATTCGATGTACCTCACAATGTCCCGCCGTGCGTGCTCACGCGTAGGATACTGGGTACGGTGGACACGTTCATTCTTCAGCGCGGCGAAGAATGATTCGGCCATCGCATTATCGTAGCATATCCCGGTCCGGCCAACGGAATGCCGGAGATTAAGTCTCCCCAGCGTCCTCGCAAACTGCTGGGATGTGTAGTTGCTCCCCCGGTCGGAGTGGAATATAGCCTGATCGGCGAGAGGGTGGTTACGGGCAGCCATCTCGATGGCTTGCTCGATGAGCGGGGTCTTGTAGTTATCACCCGACGCCCAGCCGATGATTTCTTTCGTGTGGCAGTCGATGACCGTGGCCAGGTAAAGCCAGCCTTCCCAAGTTGGGACATATGTTATGTCGCCGACCATTTTTATCCCCCGGCTTCCCCGCGGTGAAGTCCCGGTGCACGAGGTCGGGAATGTCATGCTCCTGGCCGTCGCCCTCAGTGAGGCTGAACCGCCAGGGCCGCGGCTGGCAGGGCTCCAGGCCCAGCTCACGCATCAGCGACCGGACCAGCTCCGGCCCGGCAGGCACACCCCAGTCCGCGAGGTCCGCGTGGACCCGCCTGTAGCCGTACGTCTCATCCGAATCGCCGAAGGACTTCTTCACGTACAGAGCGAGTATCCCGCGCCTTTTCACGGTTGCTGATTCCGGGGCATTCCGCCAGTCGTAAAAGCCGGAGCGGGACACTTCCATCCACCGGCACATTTTCACGATTGATGGCATGTGCTTATCCCCTGATTCCTGGTAAGCCGCATACTCCGCGTCGATGAACTCGAACTTGTCGGTTACCGATGGTCGCGGGCGAAGTATGCTGCGGCTTTTTTCAGGAACTCAAGCTCCATCTTCTGTTCCCGGGTCTCCCGCTCGAGCTCACGCAGCCGGGCGCGTTCGTTCACGGTCAGCGGCGGTTCTTCGCCGGCATGCTCACGGCGGTAGGCGCTCACCCAGTTACCAAGTGTGCCATCGTTGATTCCGAGCTCCTTAGCCACGCGGGCGATCGGACGCGACGTCTCGATCACCATCTTCACGGCTTCATCTTTGAATTCCGGTGAGAAGCTCTTCTTCGGTCGGGGCAAGAAAATCACCTTTCCAGATAGCCCATCCTAAGGGATGGACTGTCCGGAAGGCTCGGGGCACCTCAGTTAGGGCGGCCTGTGCGCTACGGATTCGGCTGGGGCCATGCAGCACCGCAGCTTCGTGGCCGGCGGTCTCCGGTCTCAGTTGACGTAGCGAATGATTGGGTGAAGGAGCTGGGCACGGCGCTGTCCGACGTCGGGGCGTGATGGCCCGGAGTTTCAAGATCGTCTTGACCGCGGCCTGACCGTCGCTCCGGGCGTTGGCTGGGTTTGGCGTTGAGCCGCACAGACCCTCTCTGGCGACATTTGACGGTATTGAACGTCAGCATTTCCCTGACAGGCAAGGGGTCACTGGTTCGAACCCAGTTGCGCTATGGGTCGGCAGGGGACCGCATCCAGGTGCGGACTCGCTCGGCATGACTGGCCACGTAGCTTTCCAGCTCGTCGATGTCTCTCACGTTCAGCGTGAGGTTCATCTGCTGCAGGCCCCGGGCGACGATGAGCGAGTCGAACAGGGCGGGGGAGACGTCCGGCCAGGCCCGGCATTCGCCGTATCCGCTCCGGAACGCATCAAGAAGCCGGTCACTGTCCGGCCAGCGCCGCAGGGCGGAGACGGTGATCGACAAATCCTGAACCTCGAAGCCCCGCACAGTGTCCTGGAAGTCGATGGGCACCAGGCCGTTGCGCGGCGACACGATCACGTTCTGCGGCGTCAGGTCGCCGTGCACCAGGTGCGGCGGGTGCGGCGGCCTCTGCCACAGCGAGTCAATAGCCGACTGGGCGCGGGCCTGGGCGTCGGTGAACAACGTCCCGAACCCGAACCGCGACCCGGCCGCCGCCAGCCGATCCGGCACCCGCCAATACAAGACACGGTCTGCCGCGAGCACATCGGCGGCGCCGGGCGGCGACCACGCCGCACCGTCTTGCTGCAGCCGGGCCGACAATCTGCCCAGCGCCGCTGCCCGCCGCTCGGTCATGCCGGTCCGCAGGGAACGTCCCGCCACCCACTCGAACAGGAGGCACACCCGGGACCCATGCTCTGCCCGGTCATCGGTCACCAGAGTCGCCAGCTCACCGTCGGCGTTGGCCAGTACATCGGGAACGAACACACCCTGCTGGCGCAGCCGACGGTGCCAGGCCGCCTCGACAGCGGCCGTGCCCTCCGGATGGAGCTGCAGCACCGCCCCTACGCGAAGCGCGTAGACCGCCGAGGCGGTCGTGACCCGGAAAATGCTATTGAACGACTCCGCCGCCAACCTCACCCTCTGCGGCACCACGTCGTAGTGGCGAAGGGCATCGAGTGCCACAGCCCTATGCTCAGACATCACAAACCATCGTGCCGCACCCCAGCCAGGTCCACTCGCATGGGTTACTGGTTGCTCACCTGTGGTTACAGGGCCCAGCGTCCCATCGCCGGCGCAGTGCCGACCAGACACTCGACGTTGACCGGGAAGCCAGCCAGGGCGTAGGCAGTCAGGCGCAGGTGGCCCTCCAGGCAAACCAGTTCGTCTTGCCTTTCGCCGACGAGGATAAGAGGCGGGAACCGCTCCCCTCTGGTGAGCGCGCGAGCCGCCTTGACAAACATTTCATTGGGTACGTCCCACGCCCGCAGGCCTGCCTTGATGCGTGCGGCCGCGTCGGCTGGCCGGCGGCTGCCGCCCGAAATCTCCAGCCAGTAGGAATAGTCCATGTAGCGGACCTTGGCTGTCTCGTCAGAACAGAGCACCGCCCTGGTCCAGGCCACATGTGCGGGGAAGTCCTCGAACACATCACGGTTTTCGCCGTAGCCGCGCGTCGCAGCGAGCACGGCGCGACGTGCCGCATTCGCTTCGGGGTCGGAGAGGCCCGGGTGAGTAAGCAACCGCTCAGCCTGCCCGCATGCCGCCAGCTGAGACCGGATATCTCCGCCGAACCTTTCGCTGGACAGTTCACCGCGCAAGAAGGTGGTGACCATCTCGTCTTCGCTGCTCACGCCCAGGATCTGCACGACGTCAGTCTGAAGGGCGAGCAGGCAGTCGGCCACTGAATTTGTGCCCCTCACCCGTGCCGGGCCAGGCCCCAGGTGCCGCCTGCTGGGGTGTAGCGCGCCGGGTTACTCGCGCTCGATGCTGCGCAGCCCGTGCGTGGGCGTCCACCACTCGACGACCAGCATCGTGGCCTGCTCGTTGAGGTGGGTGTGCACCACCTCGGCGATGTCGGCGCGGAAGCGGTCGCCGTCCGGTCCTTCGGTGATCTGTCCGGCAGAGATCGCCCGGCCGGAGATCTTCGCCTCGCCCGGCCACTGCGCCTCGGAGCCCTCGACCGGGTTAACCGTGGCACTGTGCAGGGCGAACCGCGGATCGCGGCGGAGGTCCGCGCCCTTGCGCGCGTTCGGCATCGAGCCAAAAACCAGTTCGCCGTCCTCGAAGACCGTCTCGATTCCGGAAATTCGCGGCGACCCGTCGGCTCGCAACGTGGCAACTGTCTTGTGTCTGTGCGCGTCGAACAGTGCCCGCACGCGCTGCGCGAACTCCGGCTCTGCCTGTTCGACATCCTGCCACGCCGTCACGCGTCCATGATCGCACCGTTGCCTGGTGATCGGGGTCAGGGCCGTGCCGCCCAGGGACCGCGGCGGCGGGTTAGCGCGCGCCCAATGTCCCGGATGCTGGGGGATTAGGTATGGGTGCGTCGTTCAGTTGCTGGTCAATGTTGACGAGAATGGCGTCATCTTCGATCTTGCATGCGTAAACCGGGATGGGGCCGCAGGCAAACACGCCGACGGCCTCGCCGGTGGTCAGGTCGTAACGCGATGCGTGGGCGGCGCAGACCAGCGTGTCATCCTCTTGGAGGGTTCCCTCGTGAAGGGGTTGCTGCTGGTGGGTGCAGGTGTTGTGGATCGCCCTGACATCGTCATCGTCGAGGCGGATGAGGCAGATCGGTTCACGTAGCTCGTCAACGAGCATGGTGTCGCCCACCTCTAGGTCGTCGAGGTTCGCGACGACTACGAACGTCATGGCGATGTCCTTCCACTTGCGGGCCGCCGGGGTGCCGGCTGGCTGCCGCGCACCTCGATCCAGCCGTTGCGGATCCGGGTAGGCAGCACGGGTTGCGGCTGGCTGGCCGGGCCGCGGCTGACGTAGCCGTCGGCGAGCGCGAAGCGTGATCCGTGCAGCGGGCACGTCACGGTCAGGTCTGCGACTGGGCCGCGGCTGAGCAGGCCACCAGCGTGGCTGCAGATGTTGTCGATGGCGTAGAGGCGGTCACGGTGCCGGAACAGCATGATCTGACGTCCGTCCGCCTCGACGGCGGTCGGCGAATCGTCCGGCAGGTCGGCCTCCTGCAGCGCGCGGGTCCACCGCCGCGGCCCGATGGCCCACGCCACCCGGTTGACCATCACACCTTTGGTGAATACCAGGTGACCGCCGAGGTAACCGGCTGCGGCGGTGACCGTGAGGCTAGCCGCGCCCAGCGCCCGTGCCGTGCCGCGGTGGCCGGCCATCCGGGTGCCCAGGGAGGCTCCTTGCAGGCCGAGTGCCGCCGTGTTGAGGAGGCCGTGGAAGAGCCCGATGCGGCGGTCCTGATCGTTGCTCACGGTCCAGTCGGCCAGACCGGTCAGGGCGGTCGCGCCCGCAGCGAGGATGCCGGCCGCACTCAGCATGCCTGCGGCGTCGATTCCGCGCCGGGGAGCTGGATCGCGGTCCGTAGCGTCCAGGACCATGACGCCTGTCCACAGCCCGATGGGCAGGTCGCTCAGTGCCGGGTGCAGCGGGTGGCCGGCCCATCGGCCGCCGTGTAGCAGCTCAAGGACAAGGTTGTCCTGGTGCTGTTCGCGGACTGGCTCCAGCGCGCCGGTCAGCCAGTCGCTCAGGGTCCGGAGCCAGCCAAGCCGGTCGAGCCAAGCCGCGAGATCGCTGTGCCAAGCGACCAACCGGGTAGTAGCGAGCGCGGAACCGACAGTCGGCTCGGCCAGCTGGCCAGCTGCTGGCGGATCGCCGGCCTGGCCGCTGCCTGTTCGCATCGCGTTCCTCCACAGCGTCAGCTTGTGGCTCGATCCTGAACAGAATTTTCTAGGTCCTGACTCACTCTGCTCGTCTCACCTTGCGGCACGTGCTGCGTGGTGATCGGTCAGGGCCGTCACCGCGGCGACGAGGTCAGCTTCGGCCTGGGTGTTGCGGGCCTGGCGGGCCGCGTTCCACCGCTGCGCCGCTGCGGCGCGGCGCCGGACCCGCCGCGCGTGCTGCCGGACCCGCGCCGGGCTCGCACTCCCCGGCGCTTGCCGGGCCGCCACGACCGAGGCAGGATCGGTCACCGCCTCGAGCAGGCCCGGGGTGACCGGGATCTGCTGCCCAGTGATCTCCCTGGCCGCTGAGATCACGATCGGTGCGGTCAGTTCGCCGCCGCCGGCCGCCAGGGTGGCGGCCACCGCCCGGCCGACCACCCGGTACGCCGTCCGGTAGTCCAGCCGGAAGCGTTGCGCCAGTTCCTCGGCCAGGTCAGCCGCCGCGGTGAAGTGGCTGACCGCCGCGGCGGCCAGCACGTCGGCGTGCACGTTCAGCCCGGTCACTACCGCGGACCCCAGCCGCACCAGCCGGCAGGCCAGATCGACGGCCCCGGCCACCTCCCCGTACGCGTACAGCCAGTTGTCGGTCCGGGCGGACGGGGTCAGCCCGGTGGCGAGCAGCCCGGCCAGCGGCCGGCCAGCGTACCCGCGCCGCCGCGCAGCACCGGGAGGGCGTACGGGTTGCGTTTTTGCGGCATGAGCACGCTGGCCCGGCACAGCGAGGCGTCCAGGGTCAGGTAGCCGAACGCCGGGCTGGCGAAGATCTCCAGGTCCGAGGCGAGCTGGCTGAGTGTCCCGGCGGCCTGCGCGGCCGCCAGGACAGCGTCGGCCAGCACGTCGGCCGACCACATCGCGTCGCGGGTATGCGCACCGGCGGCGGCGAACCCCAGGGAACGGGCCAACCGGGCCCGGTCCAGCGGAATCCGGGTACCGCCTGCCCCGCCGGCCCCGGCCGGGGACACGTCCGTGCTGGTGTAGGCCGCCTCGATCCGGCCCAGGTGACGGACGGCCTGCTCGGCGAAGCCGCCCAGGTAGTGGCCGAACGTGGACGGCTGGGCGGGCTGCAGGTAGGTGGTGTCGGCCCAGAGTGTGCCGGCCTGCCGGTCGGCCTGATCCGCGACCGCGCTGGCGAACGCGGCCACGTCGGCGTGCAGGCTCAGCAGCCGGTCACGCAGGGCCAGCCGGAACGCGATGCGGCCCGCCTCGCGGCGGGTCCGGCCCAGGTGCAGCCACCCGGCCGCCGGGCCGAGCTGCCGCTCGAGTTCCCGCTCCCGGCTGTTGTACGCGTCGCCGTACACCGGGTCGTAGGGGAAGTCGCCGGCCGGAGTGTCCAGCAGCTTCAGCAGCACCGCGGCCACCGGCGCCGCGTCGTCACGGGTGAGCGCGCCGCACTCCACCAGTTCGGCCAGGTGGGCCAGGTCGGCCACGGTCAGGCCGCGATGCAGCAACGGCGCGTCGCCGATCTCCAGCTGGTAGCCCGCCTCGACCAGCTCGGGTGCGGGCCCGCTGGTGATCCGCGCCGAGGTGCCGAGATATCCCTCCGGGGGCGGCACGCCGCTCATACTTGCCCGCCCCCGTCCAGCGCCGTCCCGGCGAACAACGTGGGCGCGCCGCCGCTGACCAGGAACACCTGCGGGCCGTGCAGGCGGCCCGCGCGCGCTTCGGCGATCAGGGCGGCCATCGCCTTGGCGCCGAACACCGGATCCAGGAACACGCCCTCGGTCACCGCGACCAGCCGGGCCGCGGCCTGCCCGGCGGCCGACGGGACGCCGTAGCCCGGGCCGATCCAGCCGTCCCGGACGTCCGGGACGGGGATGGCCGTGTCCCGGCCGGCCAGCGCGGCGGCCGCGGCGGCCAGGTCGCCGACCCGGCGGCGGCATTCGGCCGCCTGGCCGACGGTCACGCCCACCACCTGGTACGCCGCCCCGGTCAGGGCCACACCGGCCAGCAGCCCAGCCTGGGTCCCGCAGGACCCGGTGGCCAGCCACAACCCGGCCGGCGGCTGATCCAGCCCGGCCAGCTGGCCAGCCAGTTCCTGGCTGGCCCGCAGGTAACCCAACGCGCCCAGCGGCGTCGCACCACCCCGCGGGACCGGGCAGGGGCGGCGGCCCGCGGCCCGCAGTTCCGCGGTGATCGCCTCGATGCCCGCGTCCACCGACGACCGCTCGGCGGCGCCGGTGAACCGCACGCGGGTGCCCAGCCAGCGATGCAGCCGCAGGTTGCCCTCGGCCCGGCCGGGGGCCGTGCCGTAGCACACGATGTGCGGCTCGATCCCGTAGCGCAGGCAGGCCAGCGCGGCCAGCATGGTCCAGTTCGACTGCGGGCCAGCCCCGGTGACCAGGCTGTCGCAGCCCTGCGCGAGCGCGTCGGCGACGAGGTATTCCAGCCCGCGGAGCTTGTTCCCGCCCAGGCCGGCGCCGGTCAGGTCATCCCGCTTGAAATACAGCTCAACGCCCAGTTCGCCGGACAGCCGCGGGGCCCGGTGCAGGGGAGTGGGGGCGATGACGAGGTCCACCCGCGGGGCCCGGTGCAGTGCGGGCGGGGCGATGCCGGTGTCCGCCCGGGCCAGCCCGGGCTCGTGCTGGCGGCCGGGCCGCAGCGGGCCGGTGACGGTCACGGGCCCGCCCCGCCGCATGCCTGCCGGACCCGGTCCACGAACGCGGCGCACGAGCCGAGCGCCGACCGCACCCGCAGCGCCTCGTCGAGTTCGGCGTCAGGAACTGGGTCCAGCCGGGGGTCGGCGCGAAGCGCGGTGCGGAAGTCCTGGCCGGCGTCCAGGCCGTGCATGGCCGCGGCGTAGACGCTGTCGTGCGCCGAGTGCTTGCCGACCCGGTCGGCCAGCGCGCGCATCACCGGTTCGGACAGCAGGTAGCCGCGGTGGTTGCCGATGTTGGCGAGCATCCGCTCGGGGTCGGCCCGCAGCCCGTCCAGCATCCGGGCCGCCGACCGCACACTGGCCGCGAAGGCCATCGAGACCTCCGGCACCACCAGCCACTCCGCTTTCCAGGCCCGGCCGTCCCGCTCGTGCTCGCAGATCATCCCGTCCAGGCCGGTGGCGGCCTGGGCCCGGATCACCCGGGCCAGCGTGACCAGGTGCTCGGAGATCTCCGGGTTGCGTTTGTGTGGCATGGTGATCGAGCCGACCGTGCCCGGGGTGAACGACTCCCGCAGTTCGCCGATCTCCGGCCGCTGCAGCTGGTAGACCTCGTTGCCGATCTTCCCGGCCGTCGCGGACATCGCGGCCAGCAGCCAGAGGAACTCCGCCACCCCGTCCCGGGCGGTGAGCCAGGGAATGACCGGCACACCCAGCCCCAGCTGCCGGGCGAATCCGGTCAGCAGGTCGAGGGCCGCGTCGCCCCAGAACTCCATGGTGCCGAGCGCGCCGCCGAGCTGGACCACCTCCCACCGGCCGGCCCTGGCGCAGCCGCTGCAGGTGCCGGTCCAGTTCCGCGGCCCAGACCGCCGCCTTGAACCCGAACGTGACCGGCAGCCCGGGCTGCCCGTGGGTCCGGCCGCACATCGGCGTGTCCCGGTACTGCCCGGACAGCGCGAGCGCGCGGTCCCGCATCCGGGTCACGTCCCGCTCGGCGATGTCCCCGACAGCCCGGGACACCAGGGCGAACCAGGTATCCGACAGGTCCTGGACGGTCGCCCCGTAGTACACCCACTCCCGGGCCTGCTCCGGCAGCAGCGCGCGCAGCGCCGTGATCAGGCCCATGGTCGAGTGCCCGGTGCGCCGGGTCTGCTCGGCGACCAGGTCCAGGTCCAGCAGCGAGACGTCCGCGTGGGCCCGGATGGCCGCCGCGGCGCCGGCTGGGATCAGCCCGGCGTCGGCCTGGGCCTGGGCCAGCGCGGCGAGGATCTGCAGCCAGGCCTGGGTCCGCCCCTCGTCGGAGAACAGCGCCGAGGCCTCCGGCGTGGTCCACAGGTGCCCGAAGATCGCCGAATCGGCGGGGTGCGCGCTAGCCATGCGCGGCCCGCTGCGGCGCGGCGGACACCTCGGTGGTCACGGGCTGGCTCACCGGCGGGAGGCCACACAGCACGCGCAGCGCGGCCCGGACCTCGTCCAGGTTCGCCCCCCAGGGCACCACGGCCGTGGCCCCCCCGGTCTCGATACCCCGCTCCAGCAGGCAGCACTTGGTGAGCAGCAGCCCGTCACCCGGCCCGCCCGCCCGGGACCGGGGGCACAGATCGGTGCGGTGCGGCTCCGTCCGGTAGAAGTGCTCGTGGAACTGGCGGGACCGCTCACAGCCGATCAGCAGCCAGTCCGGCTGGTAGGGCGGGTGGGTGTCCAGGAAGCTGACCGCCCGGCCAGCCGGCGCGATGCCGCTGCCGCGGCACGGCAGCAGGTAATGCGCGGCGCGGTTGCTGTGCATCAGGTCCTGCACGTCCACCGCGTCCAGGACCAGCTGCACCGGGGGCAGATCCTCGTCGTAGCCGACCACCTGCTCGGCCATGGCCAGCAGCTTGGGCGGATGGGGCGGCACCACCTCGGTGACCCGGACCTGGACCGGTGCCGGCCGCCAGATGAAGTTGACGTGCTCGAACTTGCCCTGGACCACGTAGGCCAGCACCCCGTCCCGCTGGTGCGGGCCGGCCGCCTGGGCCAGCGCGGTGGCGTTGCCCACGTCGGCCGCGGGGTCGGTGATCCAGGCCGTGCTGTCCGGGCCGGACAGCACGCGCAGCTCGGCCACCGGGGAGAACAGCGGCCGGGGATCGGCCGGCCGGACCGCGACCAGCGCGGTCTCGCCGTCGTGGCGGAGCACCAGGTAGGCGGTGCGCCGGTAGATCTCACGGCTGCGCAGCAGGGCCCCGATCGCGGCCGGGGTGAGCGGGATGTC
The DNA here is from genome assembly GCA_963757545.1 of uncultured Actinomycetes bacterium. GTDB lineage: Bacteria > Actinomycetota > Actinomycetes > Streptosporangiales > Streptosporangiaceae > RYN-230. The sequence continues at coordinate 11,878 of CAVWSA010000039.1, forward strand.
CACCTCCTGCACGGACAGCCCGCGGTAGGGCCGGGTGATGGTGTTCGGCGCCGGGTCCGGGATCATGCCCGCCTCCTCAGGCCAGGCACGCCGGCTGACCCAGGGCCGGCTGACCCAGGGCCGGCTGACCCAGGGCCGGCTGACGCCGTGTCGGCGCGCAGCCCAAGCCGCAGGGTCTCCAGCGAGAGCACACCGGACGGCGCGACGTTGCCGATGTTCACGTCCGTGCCGAGGTGCTGGATGAACCAGGCCTGCTGGCCCTTCCCGGGCGCCTCGAAGATCACCTTCTCCTGGGGGATCTGGTCCAGGATGGCCGACACCAGGTCTTCGCGGACGCCCTGGTCGGCGTGGTACAGCCCGACCGTGCCGCTCTCCCGGCCTTCGGCGATCACCCAGGACGCGCCGGCCTCCAGGTCACCGGCCATCTCCTCGGCCCACTCGGCCGGTGTCGGCGGGTAGTTGCCGGTCTTGGCGCCGGTCTCCGCGAGCACCACGAAGTCCGCGGCCAGCTCGCGAACCAGGGCCTGCTTCTGGCTCGGCCGGCATGGCGCGCAGCCCGTTGGACACCTCGACGTGGGTCATGCCGACCTTGAGCGCCCAGTCCCGCAGTTCGCCGACCCGGCCCTGCCACGCGGCCACCTCCAGCAGCGTCCCGCCCAGCGACACCGGGCAGTCGTAGTCGGTGCAGATCCGGATTCGCTCCTCCAGCGTGGGGTTGACGTACCCGATGCCCCAGCCCACCTTGACGATGTCCACCAGATGTCCCGCCTGGCCCAGGAAGCCGCGGGTGCCCTCCGGGGTGAGCCCGCTGTCCAGCACGTGAGTCAGGCCACGGGACCGGGGTTTGGCCGGCCGGGCAGGCAGGCGGAGGAAGGTGGGACACTCGGCCACGGTGCGCCTCCCGCTCGACGGTGTGTCCGCACCATAGGCACGCGGGCCGCGGAGTTTCGCTGTCCTGGCGGGGTGAGGTTCCGGCGGTTCGTTGACCCCCGGGGCGGCCGGAGCCCCGGGGGTCGGCCAGCAGGCAGCCGCGGGTCAGCGCTGCAGTTCGGCCCGGACGATGGCGGCGCCGTCGTGCAGGGCACGCAGCTTGCCCGCGGCGATCATCCTGGGCAGGTTGATCAGCCCGCAGTCGGTGGACAGGCCGAGCCGGTCGGCGGGCACGTACTCCAGCACCTGCCTGATCCGGTCGGCTACCTCGTCCGCGCTCTCGGTCACGGTGGACTTCACGTCGATGACCCCGGCCACGAACGGCTTGGTCCAGTTGTTCTCGGAGAGCGGCTTGAGGTCATCCGGCCCGGTCCGGCCGACCTCGTAGTTCAGCGCGCTGATGTTGGCGTTCAGCACATGCGGGAAGATCGCATACGCGCGCTCCGGGGCCGGTGCGTCCGAGGCCCGCTTGTCCAGCACGAACGCACCGAACTCGGTCTCGGTCTCGTCCGGGAAGTAGGCCGGCGTGCCGGAGTAGTTGCCCCAGCAGGTGTGCACCCAGATATCGCAGTTCACGCCCTCCACGGCGGCGTTGAGCGCGTCGACCTCCCAGTCGCCCATGCCGTACGGCCAGACGAACTCATCCAGCTGGATGATGTCGCAGCCGTTGTCGGCGAGTTCTCTGAAGTCCTCGTTGAACGCCTTGGCCAGCGCCATCGCGACTTCCCGGGTGTCCTTGTAGTGCAGGTTGGTGGTGGCCGCGGCGATCACGCCCAGGCCGGTGTAGGAGACCTTGACCGGCTTCTTGGTCGCCTTCCGGACCGCGCGCAGGTTGATCAGATGGAACGGGACCTCGCGGCGGATCTCCCCGACACAGGTGGGGGAGAAGAGGGTGGAGTAGATCGGCAGGCCGATCGGCGGCCCGGACAACCGGTAACCCGACATGCGCTCCAGGTAGTAGTACAGGATCGTGCCGTACGGTGAGTCCCCGCCGTAGACCTTCCCGTCGCTGATCACGTCGAGGCCGGCCGCCTCCTGGTCGTGCACGATCGAGCCGACGGCGTCCTCGAACGCTTCCTTGCTGATCGAGTCGTGAATGAACTCACCTTTGGGCAGGGTGGCGAAGCCGTGCCCGTCATACCAGCGTGGGTTGGGGTAGTTGCCGACCATCGTGATCGGCAGCAGCATGTCCTGACCGTGGATGCGCATCGTCGCTCCTTCCATCGGGGACGAGAGGTGGCAGGAGCGTAGGCCCGCTGATCAGTGCGTTTCTTCCCTCTCCGGGGACCGTTCTGGGCCCGCCGGTCCCCATGGCGGGGCAGAAATCCGGATCCGCCAGTCCACCGCGACGCACCCCGTCCCGTCGGCCAGCACCGGGTTCAGGTCCAGTTCGGCGATCGTGTCGTACTCCGCGATCAGCCCGCTGACCCGCACGATCACATCCGCCACCGCCGCCAGGTCCACCGCAGGCTGGCCGCGCACACCGCCCAACACCGCAGCCCCGCGCAGCGACCGCAGCATGGCGAGCGCCTGCGCTTCGTCCACCGGAGCGACCGCCAGCTGGACGTCCCGCAGTGTCTCGACCAGCACCCCGCCCAGCCCGGCCAGCACCATGGGCCCGAACTCCGGGTCCTGGACCCCGCCCACCACCAGCTCGATCCCCTCATGCTGGTGCTGCACCAGCACGGCGGCCCCATGAGCCAGCCCGAACATCTCCCGCGACGCCGCGACCACATCCGCCTCCGACGTCAGGTTCAGCCGCACTCCGCCGGCGTCACTCTTATGCGTCAGCTCCGGATGATCAACTTTGACCACGGCGGGGTACCCGAGCCGCTCCGCCGCCACCGCCGCCGTGTCCGCACTGCAGCACCGCACCGTCCGGATGACCGGGATCCCGGCATCAGCCAGCAACGACTGCGCGGCTTCCGAGTCCAGCAGCCCGTCTCCGCCCTGGTCCACGCCGCGCAGCGGCGACCGCGAGCCGGGGCGGCCGTGGAGTTCGCGGAAGGCGTTCAGCCGCCCGCGAACCTCCCGGCGCCCCGGCCACCCGGGATCTCATCCGCTGTCCGCACTGCACTGCCACGCCAACGGCCTCAGCCGTGCGTGTCGGCCACGCAAACACCGGGATGTCAGCCGAACGCAGCACATCCGCACACTGCTCAGCAGAACGCGGCGCCACCCAGCACACGTAGACCGGCACCGGCACCGAATCCTCGCGCAGCCGCAGGACCGCGTCCCGGACCGCCGCCGCTACCTCGGCCGAGGCCGACCGCTGCAGCAGCACCGGCACCACCACGTCAACCTCACCCGACCGGGCCAGCATCTCGATGGCTCCCGGGTACACCGCGGCGAACAGGTGCCAGGCCGGTGTCATGTCCACCGGGTTCCGTGCGCTGGCGTAGCCGGGCATGATGGCCCGCAGCCGGTCCTGCAGCGGCGGGCTGAGCTCTGGGAGCAGCAGGCCCTGGTCGGCCAGCAGATCGGTCAGCTCCACTCCGGTGCCACCGGAGTTGGTGACCACCGCGACCCGGGGACCGCGCGGCACCGGCTGGCCGGACAGCGCCCGGGCCGCGTCCAGGGCCTGCAGGCCGGTGCGCACCCGGACCACACCCGCCTGGCGCAGTGCCGCGTCGCGGGCCGCGTCGTCGGTGGCCAGCGCGGCGGTGTGTGACAGCGCGGCCCGCCGCCCGGCGCTGGTCCGGCCGCCCACCACCGCGATGACCGGCTTGTGCCGGGTGGTCAGGCAGGCTTCGGTGAAGAACTCGCGGGCCTGGGTGATCGACTCCAGGAGCAGGCAGATGACCGTCGTGTCCGGGTCTTCGCGCAGGTAGCCGAGGAGTTCCGCGTCGCTGATGTCCGCCTTGTTGCCCGCCGCGAGCACCTTGGCTACCCGGAGGCCCTCGTCCTGGCCCAGCGCGTGCACGGCCATCCCGTACGACCCGGACTGGGTGACCACCGCGACGCCACCCCCGCCGCGCGGCAGGCCTGCCGCGATCGAAGCATTCAGCGGCAGCCGGGAGTTCTGCACCCCGAAGCAGTTGGGCCCGACCAGCCGCACGCCCCCGGACCGGGCCGCGGCCACCGCCTCGGCCTGCAGTTTCGCGCCCTCGTCCCCGGCTTCGGCGAAGCCCGCGCTGAGCACGACCGCGGCGGCCACCTTCTTGTCCGCGGCGGCCCGGATGATGCCGGGGACGGTCGCGGCGGGCGTGGCCACCACGGCCAGGTCCACCGGGCCGGGTACCTCCCGCAAACCGGGGTAGGCGACCTGGCCGCCGACCTGCGCCGCCTGGCTGACCGGAATCACCTCGCCGGGGAAGCCGGCCAGGTTGTCCCAGAGCAGCCGTCCCACCGAACCGGGCCGGTCGGACGCCCCGACCAGGGCGACCCGGCGCGGCTCGAACACGGCGGCGAGGCCGCGGCGCCCGGTCAGCATGCGCAGGCCTGGCCCTCATGGTGAGTGAAGGTACGGGACAGCTCCGTGGCCGAGAACTCAGACTTGCGTACCCCGAGCGGGTCCACTGAGCGCAGCGCAGCCAGTTCGGCGGCGGACGGCGGCGCGACCGGCCGCAGGTCGCCGGCCACATGCAGGCCGAAGCCGGTGGCCGCGCGGACCTCGGCCACGGTCACGTCAGGGAAGATCTGCACCAGCCGGGCCTGGCCGTCCGGGTAGTCGAACACACCCAGCTCGGTGACCAGCCACTGCGGGCCACCGCCGGTGAAGCCAAGCTCAGCCCGGCTGCCGAGCCGGGTGCGGTGGCCCATGTCGGTGATGAAGTCACACTCGGCCACCAGGGTGCGCCCGGACCGGTGCCGGGTGGTCCACACGGTCAGCTGGCCGATGGTGGCGGACAGGTTGCAGCCGCCGCCTCCGCCGCCCAATTTCACCTTGGGCCGCCCGGCCGGGCCGATCGCGGTGACGTTGGTGTTGCCGTAGCCGTCGATCTGCCCGCCGGACAGGAACATCCGGTCCACGTCGCCGCGGATGGCGGCGTCGAAGAACTCCTCGAACCGCATGCTGTACACCGCGCCCCGCTTCAGGCTGGCGTCGTTGCTGGTCGGCGGGATGAACGGGGGATCGGGATTGATCGCGTACATGGCCCCCTCGACCAGCGTCATATCCGGTGCGTGGGTGCGCCGGGCGACGTGCATGGCCACCTGGGCGCACGGGCTGCCGAACCCGTGGAACACGGTCTCGGCCGGGCGGATGGTGCGGGCCAGCGCCACCACGAACCACTCATCGACCGTGCTCTGCTTCTGTGCGCCTCCGGGGGGCTTGTACCCGCGCCCCTTCGGCTCGGTCATGAGAACAGCTCCTGCCAGGCGGCGGTGGACGTGGACCAGGTGGCCAGGGCGGCGAGCCGGCCGGCGCCGACCGCCAGCCGGTAGTCCTCCTCGCTGCCGCTGAAGACGTAGGCGGCCAGGTACTTGTCCAGGTCGTCCGGGCCGGACTGGGCCGCGGACACGTACTCGCGCAGATGGGCCCGGTCGTAGCCGTACCGCGGGTAGCAGGACGACGGATGCGCCCCGTACGGCACCTCGGCCACCGCGGCCACCAGGTGCGCCGGGATGGTCACCCCGGCCGCCGTCACCTCGTCGGTGGACACCAGCTCGTCCACGGTGGCGACCACCATGGCCGAGGCCGAGGCGAACCGCTCGTCGAGCACGTACGGCTGGTCCAGGTGCAGGTTGCCGTACCGGTCCCCGGCCGGCGCGTGCAGCAGCGCCACGTCCGGCCGCAACGCCGGCACGGCGACCAGGGTCTCCCCGGTGAACGGGCAGCTGATCTCGGCGTACTCCGGGTGCAGCCGGAGGATGTCCGAGCCGCGCACCCCGCGCACGGGCAGGAACGGCAGCCCCATCTCGGCCGCCCGGAGCTGGGCCAGGATGGTCGCGCAGCAGCTCTCCGCCACCTCGACCGTGCCCGCCTCGGCCGCGCGGCGGTAGGCCGGGGCCAGCCCGAGGTCCTGCTCGAACCCCACGTAGCTCTCTTCCAGGCGGCGCACCGCCCCGGCCGCCACCAGCAGGTCCACGTCGATGCTGTGCGCCGACCCGACCAGGTGCAGCCCACGGCGGCCCTGCCGGACCAGCTCACGGACCAGGGCCATCGGCAGCCGGGCGGACAGGCCACCGCCCAGCGCGACCGTGGCCCCGTCGCTGACCAGGGACGCCGCGTCGGTCAGGCTGGCCCGCTTATCGCGGGGCGGCTGCAGGCTCATGGGCACCTCCGGCAGGGCTCGGGACGGGCCTGGCCGGCCCGGCCGCTTTGATCGCGGCGGTCAGCACCGGGTCGTACACCGGCGCGAACGGCGGGGCGTAGCTGAGGTCGAGCCCGGCGATATCGGCCACGCCCATCCCGGCGTGCAAGGCGGTGGCCAGCACGTCGATCCGTTTGGCCGCGCCCTCCCGGCCGGCCAGCTGGCCGCCGAGCAGCCGCGCCGTCCGGGGCGTGCACCAGCCGGACGTGCAGCGGCTGCGCGCCCGGGTAGTACTTGGCCCGGGACCGGGACACCACGTCAACCGCGGCGGCGGCCAGCCCGGCGGCCTGTGCCTCGGCCAGGGTCAGCCCGGTGCGGGCCACTTCGAGGCCGAACACCTTCACCACCGCGGTGCCCACGATCCCGCCGAACGACGCGGCACCGCCGCCCGCGACGGTGCCGGCCACCCGGCCGGTCTTGTTGGCGGCCGGTCCCAGCGGCACCCAGGCCTGCCCGTCCAGGACCAGGTGGTGCAGCGCGGCACAGTCACCGGCCGCGAACACGTCCGGCAGCGACGTGCGCATGCTCGCGTCCACCCGCACCGACTGGTCGGGCAGGTGCTCGGCGCCGGCCCGGATCAGCAGGTCGGTGGCTGGCCGCACGCCGGCGCCGATGACCACCAGGTCGGTGCGGATCTCCGTGCCGCCGACCACCGCAGTCAGCCCACGCCCGCCGGCCGCGCACCTCGTCCAGCCGGGCGCCCAGCCGTACCGTGGTGTGCCGTTCCAGCTCGGCCTGGACGACCCGGGCGATCGGCTCGTCCACGGTGCCCAGCACCCGGGGCAGCGCCTCGATGACCTCGACCTCGGCACCCGCCTCGGTCAGCGCCTCGGCCGCTTCCAGGCCGATGTACCCGGCGCCGATCACGATGGCGTGCCGGATGGCACCCGAGTCCAGCAGCCGCCGCAGCCCGATCGCCTCGTCCAGCGACCGGATGGTGAACACCCGTGGCCCGTCCAGGCCCGGTACCGGCGGCCGGACCGGCACTGCCCCGGTGGCGGCGATCAGCACGTCGTAGCTGAGCAGGCCGCCACCGTCCGCCCCAGACGGCGCCCCGGACGGCGGCCGGTCGGCACCCACGGCGGGCCGGACACCGGCCTCTGGTGTACCCGCACCTGGTGCGCGGCCGGGTCGATCGCGCTGACCCAGCTGTGCAGCCGCAGGTCGATGCCGCGCTTGTCGCGGAACTCACTGGGCGGGTAGGCGAGCAGGTCTGCCGCCGCCGGCACCAGGCCGCCGAGGTAGTACGGGATGCCGCACATGCCGTAGGCGGCGAAGCCGCCCGCCTCGCACACCACCACGTCGAGGCCGGGCGCGGCCCGCCGGGCGGCCGAGGCAGCGGACATGCCCGCGGCGCCGCCGCCGATCACCACCAGCCGTGCCACCCGCGCTCCCGTCGCCCACAGCTGCCTGTCACGATCGAGCATGCGGGCCGCGACCGGCGCGGCGGTCAGGTCTTGCCGGGACGAAGAAGCGGCCCAGGCTCGACCCGCCAGATCAGTGGAATCACCAGCCGGAACGGTCACGCTGAACGGCATGAGTGAGGGTAAGCAGCAGCCGGGCACCGCGGCGTGCGGACGAGGTCGCGGCCGTAGTGGCGCGGGCCCGCGCGGCGGCCCGGGCCATCGAGGACTACTCGCAGGAGCAGGTGGACGAGCTGGTCACCGCGGTGGCCTGGGCGGTGGTGCGCAAGGACCATGCCGAGGCGCTGGCCCGGCTGGCGGTGGACGAGGGCGGGTTCGGCAACTACGCGGACAAGGTCGCCAAGATCAACAAGCGGGTCATCGGCGTGCTGGCCGACATGACCGGGCTGCGCACCGTCGGCGTCGTCGAGGAGGCACCCGACCAAGGGCTGGTGAAGATCGCCAAGCCGGTCGGGGTGGTCGCCGCGCTGATCCCGACCACCGGCCCGGACGCGACCCCGCCGGTCAAGGCGCTGTTCGCGCTGAAAGGCCGGAACGCCATCATCTGCGCGCCGCACCCGCGCACCCAGAAAGCCACCGAGGCGGTGGTCGGGTTCATGCGGGCCGCCTGCGAGCAGGTCGGCGCGCCGGCCGACCTGGTTCAGTCGCTGCCCGCGCCGTCGCTGGCCAAGACCCAGGAGCTGATGCGCCAGGCCGACCTGGTGGTGGCCACCGGCGGTGCGGGCATGGTCCGGGCCGCGTACAGCTCCGGCACGCCGGCCTACGGCGTCGGCGTGGGCAACGCGGTGCACGTGGTGGATGAGACCGCCGACCTGGCCGACGCGGCGTCAGCCATCCTGGCCGCCAAGACGTTCGACTACGCCACCAGCTGCCTGGCCGACAACGCCCTGGTCGTGCACGCCGACGTGTACGACGAGCTGCTCGGCCGGCTCGCCGAGCGCGGGCGCGCACCTGTGCGACCAGCAGCAGAAGGCCGCGCTCCAGGCGGTGATGTGGCCGGACGGCGGCCCGGTGCCCGCCATCGACGTGGTGGCCAAGTCGGCGGCGCACATCGCCGGGCTGGCCGGGTTCGAGGTCGCGGCCGACTGCCCGATGCTGCTGGTCGAGGAGGACGGCACCGGGCCGGACCACCCGTTCAGCGGCGAGAAGCTGTCCGTGGTGCTGGCCGTCTACACGTACCAGGGCGGCATCTCGGCCGCCGCGGAGCTGGTCAACGCGATCACCGCCTACCAGGGGCTCGGCCACACCTGCGGCATCCACACCAGCTCAGACGCGAACGTGGAGCGAGCTGGCCAGGACCACCCGGACGGCCCGGGTCCTGGTCAACCAGAACCTCAACGAGGGCGCGGGCAGCGCGCGCAACGGCCTGCCGTTCACGCTCAGCCTGAGCTGCGGGACCTGGGGCGGCAACATCACCACCGAGAACGTCAACGCCGGCCACTTCATCAACCTGACCTGGGTGTCCCGCCCCATCGAGGCCAAGGTGATCAGCGAGGAGGCCCTGTTCGGCGGGCACTGGCACGCCTACGGCCGCTGACCCAGCTCAGGCCAGGCCCGGCTGGCCAGGAACTCGTCCGGCTCCAGGTAGTACGGGTTGTCGATGACCATGCCGCCGAGCAGCGCCTTGGGGTGCGTCTTCAGCACGTCCATGATCAGGTCCCCGGAGCACCGGGTCAGGTCGTACAGGCACAGGTTGACCTGCGGGACATTGGACATGATGCGGTTCAGCTCGGACTCGTAGCCGATCAGCTCGGTGACCGCGTCCTGGCTGCGGTGCGCCCAGCTCATGTCGCCGATGTTGCGGGCCAGCCCGGACCCGGTGAACGGGCTCTGCCGCGCCTTGGCCGCCCAGAACTGCAGCATGCGCGCGGGCAGGAAGCCGCCGTCGGCCAGGTAGGTGGCGTAGGAGTCGAGCACCTCGAGCTGGCAGCACCGACACGTACGGACCCACCTCGAGGTGCGCGGACATGCTGGCCAGCACGTCGTCGGGGGTGCAGCTGTCCACCACGCAGGTGCACTTGTCCCCGGCCCGCAGCCCGTCCACCAGGAACGGGATGAGGATGTCGTCCCGCTCGGCGGGCTTGCGGTAGAAGCCGCAAATGTGGTCGCCCACGCTCAGCTGCAGGCCGAGCACCTCGTGCCGTGCTTCCGCGGTCATGTCCAGCCTCCCTCGGGGCCGGCCCCGGGCGGCACCCGCCCGCCCCGGGGCCACGGTAGCGTGACAGCGTCAGAGCGTGCTCCGCACGTTCGCGGCGGCCTGCCCCATGTTGTGCAGCTTGGCGTAGGCCGCGGTGCGGCTGAAGTAGCCCAGGCCGCAGTCCGGCGCGACCAGCAGCCGGTCGGCCGGGACCACCTCCAGCCCGCGGCGGATCCGCTGCTCGATCTGCTCCACGCTCTCCACCTGCAGGTTCTTGACGTCCACCACGCCCACGCCGAGCACCTTGTCGGTCGGGAAGTCGCGGAACGCGTCCAGCTCGGAGAAGCCCTTGCTGGTCATCTCCAGGTGGATCACGTCCACCGGGGACTCCTTGAACAGCGGCATCATCGCGGCCGCGTGGTCGTCGAAGATGTCCCGCTGGCCGTCCACGCTGCCGTAGCAGACGTGCCAGAACTTGATCGCGTCGACGCCGTCGAACAGGATGTTCTGCATCTCGATCTGCCACATGTCGGTGGTGTACGGCGGCAGCACGTCGATCAGCTGCACCGCCTCCAGGCCCATGCTGACCAGGTACTTGAGCTCCTGGTTCAGCGCGATGGCCAGGTCCCGGGCCACCGCGACCTGGTCGCCGTAGTACTCGTCCTTGACGATGATGCTCTGCTGGGCCGGGCCGAGGAACGCGACCTTGAACGGCTTGCTGGTGACGTTCTGCATGGTCATCACCACGCGGCTCGAAGATCGGACCGCTCCCAGGTGATCTTCCCCTTGACCAGGGCCTGGTAGAACGGCCGGTACTTGGCGCCCTCGCCGGGCGGCCCGTAGGGCACGAAGCCGCCCAGGTTCTCCGGGATGAAGTGGAAGATCGGCTCCAGCTGGAACCCGGGTGCCTCCCACTCGTAGTACTGGGCGCCGTCGCACAGGATGTCCAGGCCCGCGTTCTCCTGCTCCCGGGCGCAGATCTTGCACGCGTCCTCGTAGGCCACCCGCGCGTTCATGCTCCGGTAGGCCGGCTCGCTCAGCGAGCCCAGCACCCGGCCCTGCAGCCAGTGCGGCCGGGGGAACGCCGATACCGCCGAGACGGGCAGCAGGACTTCTGCACCGCGAATCTCCATTGATTTCAGCCTTTCTGCTGACTGGTAGCGCTGATCTGCTGACTACGCTGAACTGCTGACACCGGGCGGCCGGCTGGCGCCCAGCACGCCACGGGCAGCCGCGATGACCCGCGGCACGGACACGTCCACTTCGGCCTCCAGCGAGGCGGCCACCGGCAGCGGCACGTTGCCGCCGCTGACCCGGGTGACCGGGGCGGCCAGCGCGCCGAACGCCTCCTGCGGCGGCGATCGCCGCCACCGAGGCACCCCAGCCGAGCTGGCCCGGGTTCTCCTCCACCACGACCAGCCGCCCGGTGCGGGCCACCGAGCCGAGCACGGCCGCGGCGTCCAGCGGCACCAGCGTGCGCAGGTCGATGACCTCGGCCTCGACGCCCTCGGCGGCCAGCTCACCGGCGGCCGCCAGGCAGGTGCCCACCGTGATGGACAGCCCGACCAGGGTGACGTCCCGGCCGGCCCGGACGGTCCGGGCCTGGCCAAGCGGGATGAGCTGCTCGCCGTCGCCGATCTCTTCCTTGCGCCCGTACAGCGCCTTGTGCTCGAACACCAGCGACCGGGTCGTCGTCCCGGATGGCGGCGGCGAGCAGGCCGAACGCCTCGGCCGGGCTGGCCGGGGAGGCGATCTTCAGCCCGGGCACGGTCATCGCCCAGTTCTCCACCGACTGGCCGTGCTGGCTGCCGAAGCCCAGCCCGCCGGAGCCGTTCGCGCCGCGCAGCACCAGCGGCACGCTGACCTGCCCGCCGGTCATGTAGCGGACCTTGGCGATCTCGTTGGCCACCTGGTCCCAGCAGGTGGCGTAGAAGTCGGCGAACATGATCTCGGCGACCGGCCGCAGCCCGGCCATGGCCGCACCCATGGCCGCGCCCGCGATGGCCTGCTCGGAGATCGGCGTGTTCCAGATCCGGTCCGCCCCGAACCGGTCCAGCAGCCCGGCGGTGGTCTTGAACACCCCGCCCGAGGCCACGTCCTCGCCGAGCAGCACGACCCGGTCGTCCCGGGCCATCTCCTGGGCCAGCGCCGCCGCGACGGCCTGCCGGTAGCTCAGTTCCGCCATTGCCAGCTCCCGTCGCTCCACACGTCAGCCCAGGCCCCGGCGGGGTCGGGGACCGGCCGGGCCAGCACCTGCCGGGCCAGGTCGGCTACGTCGGCCCGGGTCCGCGTGTCGATCTCGTCGAGCTTCTCCGCGGCGGTGCCCGCCGCGCCGAGCGCCGCGCGGGCCAGCAGCAGCGGGTCCCGCTCGCGCCACTGCGCCACCTCCTCGGCCGGGCGGTACCCGGCCGCCGTCCGCGGCTGAGTGGCCCTTGAGCCGGTAGGTCTGCGCCTCGACCAGGCTGGGACCCGATCCGGCCCGGGCGGCAGCGACCGCGTCGCCGATCACCCGCCGGACGGCGGCCACGTCGTTGCCGTCCAGCACGATCCGGTCCAGCCCGTAGGCGGCGGCCCGGTCGGCGGCGGGCAGCGCGACCGGGATCACGTCGCCGATCGGGGTGTACTCCATGTACCAGTTGTTCTCGCAGACGAACACGACCGGCAGCCGCCACACCGCGGCCAGGTTCACCGCCTCGTGGAACGCGCCGATGTTGGTCGTCCCGTCGCCGAAGAAGCACACCGTGACCTGGCCGCTGCGGCGGATCTTCGCGGCCCAGGCCAGCCCGCAGGCGACCGGCAGGTGCGCGCCCACGATCGCGTACGACCCGAAGTAGCCATCCGCCACGCTGGTGATGTGCATCGACCCGCCCTTGCCGCCGCAGATCCCGCCCTGGCGGCCGAGCAGCTCGGCCAGCACCGCGTCCGGCGGCGCGCCGCGGGCCAGCGCGTGCGCGTGGCCCCGGTAGGTGCCCAGCGAGTAGTCGCCCGGGCTGAGCACCGCGGCGGCGCCGGCCGCGACCGCCTCCTGGCCGAGCCCCAGATGCACCGGGCCGTGCACCAGGCCCTGCCGGTACAGGCTGTCAACGCGTTCCTCGAAACGGCGCAGGAAGCACATCTGCGTGAAGAGTTCCAGGTCATCCGGGACGCCCATGGCGAGGACGCTACGGTCACGCCGCGCCGCCGGCCTCGTCCTGGCAGGCTCAACTGAGCGCCGTTCCTCCGCGCCCCGGTCAGGGCTCGTCATCGCTGAGCGCCAGCAGCGTCGGCGTGCGCCCGGGTGGCCAGCTCCAGGTTGAAGTGGATCTCCGGGTCGGACAGGTCGAACCCGGTCAGCTCACGGATCCGCTGCAGCCGGTACTTCAGCGTGCTGCGGTGCACGGACAGCGCCCGCGAGGTGGCCTCGTAACCCCCGCCGTGCTGCAGGTACTGGGTCAGCGTCTTGACCAGCTCGGTGTGCTTGCGCTCGTCGTAGGCGGCCAGCGTGCCCAGCCACTTGCGGACGAAGCCGGCCACGTCGGACAGGTCGTCCACGGCGGCCAGCATCCGCAGCACGTCGAGGTCGGCGTACACCGAGGTGCGCGCGGCGGTGGCGGACGCCTTCTGCAGCCGCAGCGCCAGCCGCGCCTCCCGCAGCGACCGGGGCAGCTGGGACGGCGCCGGGCAGGGGTCGCCGACGCCCATCCGGCAGCGGCTGCCGCCCAGCTCGGCCACGATCCCGGCGCGCAGCGCGGCCCAGTCGCGCCGCCGGCCGCGGCCACGATCACCACCGTGCCGCTCAGCGTGCCCAGCAGGCAGGGCAGCTGCTGCTGGCGCACCGCCCGGCGGGTGCCGTGCAGCGCGTCCTCGGTGCGCGGGCCCGCCGTCCGGCACCTCCAGCACCGCCACCTGGTGCGGCTGGCCCAGGTCATAGCCCAGCGCCTCGGCGCGGCGGTAGGCGCTCTCGTCGTCGGTGCCGGTGAGCAGGTCCTGCACCAGCTCCCGGCGGACGCGCAGCTCGGTGTCGGCCATGCCGCGCAGCCGGGCCAGCTCGACGGCCAGCACGGTGGCGCCGTGCTCCAGGGCCATCACGTCGGTGGTGCCCGCGCGGTGCCCCGGGTCGATCAGCGAGAGCAGCCCGAGCACACCGGGCCGGGGTGAGGCCAGCGCCACCACCCGGTCGCCGTCCCGGACCGACCGGCCCGCGGCCATCAGCCGGCGCAGCAGCTGCTCCCGGTCGTAGGCCGGGGGCTTCGGGTACCGGGCGGGCTGGCCGGGCCGGCCCACGCGGACAGATTGCCGTAGCCGGTCCTCCACCGCCACGGCCAGCCCGGTCAGGTCGTGCAGCGCCTCGGCGATACCGGCCGCGCCCTCCCCGGCCGCGGCCGCCCCGGTCAGCCGCTCGTGGATGGCCATGCCCCGGCGCAGCGTGGCCACCGTCTCCTCGAGCGCCTCGTTGGTCGCGGCCAGCTGCGCGGCGGTGTCCCGCTCCCGGCCGTGCAGCTGCGCGTTGGACACGGCCACGCCGGTCTGCTGGGCCAGCACCTGGGCCAGGAACTGCTCCTCCACCGAGGGCTCGTGGGCGGCGTGCACGACCAGGTAGCCCAGCCGTCCCGCGATGCTGCGCAGCGGGTAGGCCCAGGCCCAGGCGGCGTCCAGGGTCACCGGGCCGCCGGTCCCGGGCAGCGTCCGGAGCTGGGCGGCCAGCTGCGGGTCAACGGCGGCGCGGCGGTGGCCATCGGCCCACCACTGTCCCGCGATCACGAAACCGCTGATCTGCCAGCCGCCCAGGGAGGCGGCCGCCGAGGTGGCCAGCCGGAGGATCTGCTCGTCGTCCGGGCTCTCCGTCATCAGGATGGACAGCACCAGCAGCGCGCGCAGATTGGTCAGGTGGCTGCGGAGCAGGCCCAGTTCATCGCGGTGGCAGCTGCCTGCCGCTGGCTGGATAGCGCCCACGCTTCCACCGCCCCGTGGATCAGGTCACCCGGAGCGTAGATCATTGCGGCGGCAGAACTAACCCGGCCCCAGGACGAATCCGGTCGACTGGTCCTGTCCTCCCAGGACAGGACCAGTGCGGCGGTCACTGGGAGGTCATGCCGCCGTCGGCGGTGAGCACCGATCCGGTCAGGAACGAGGACTCGTCGCTGGCCAGGAACAGCGCCACGGCGGCGATCTCCTCCGGGGTGCCGAGCCGGCCGATCGGGTACTTGGCCACGGTCATGCGCCAGCCCGGCGGCCAGGTCCCCGCCGCCGCGCGCGGTCAGCATGGGCTCCATCAGCGGCGTGTACACGGTGCCCGGGCAGATCACGTTGACCCGCACCCCGCGGGGCGCCAGGTCCACCGACATCGACCTGGTCAGCGCGACCACCGCGCCCTTGGCCGCGCAGTACGAGGCGAAGTTGGCGATGCCGACCAGCGCCGCGACCGAGCCCTGGTTGATGATCGACCCGCCGCCGGTGGCCACCATCGACGGGGCGGCGGCCTGGGCGCACAGGAAGGTGCCCTTGGCGTTGACCGCGAAGCTCCGGTCCCAGTCGTCTTCGGTGGCGTCCAGCACCGAGCCGCTGCTGTTCACCCCCGCGTTGTTGTAGAGCACATCGACCCGGCCGTATTCGCCGAGGATCTGGCCGAACGCGCTGCCCACCTGGGCCCGGTCGGCCACGTTGGCCGCGACGGCGAGCGCCGGCCGCCCGCCGCGGTGATCTGCCCCGCGGTCTCCTTGGCCGCGTCCGCGTTCAGGTCGACCACCGCCACCGCGGCCCCCTCCAGGGCGAACCGCGCCGCCGCCGCGCGCCCGATGCCCGAGCCCGCTCCCGTCACCACGGCGACCTTGCCGTCCAGCTTGCCTGCCATCAAAGACCTTCCTTTCTGAACGCCAGCTGGGCTCAGCTGCCGCCGCTCACCACGCGGACATGCCGCCGTCCACCACCAGCGGGTGGCCGGTCATGTAGCCGAGCCGCCCGGACGCCAGCAGCGCGACCGCGTCGGCGATCTCGTCGGGGGTGGCCACCCGGCCGGCCGGGATCCGGGCCTCCACCTCGGCCCGCAGCTCCGGCTGGTCCAGCCGCCAGCTGGTCATCGGGGTGTAGACCATGCCCGGGCAGACCGCGTTGGCCTGGATCCCGGCCGCCGCGTAGTCCACCGCGATCGACCGGGTGAGCATCAGCGCCGCGCCCTTGGACGCGGTGTAGGCGCACCGGCCCGGGAACGCGACCAGCCCGGCCACCGACGCGATCGTGATGATGTGCCCGGCGCCCCGGGCGACCATCGACGGCAGCACCGCGCGGCTGCACAGGAACGGCCCGCGCACGTTGACCGCGAACACCGCGTCCCACTCGGCCACCGGCGTCTCGCCGCAGCTCGTGGCCGACTGGCGAGCCGGTGATCCCGGCGTTGTTGACCAGCACATCAACCGGGCCGAGCTGGCTGGTCACCGTCGCGAGTGCTGGCGTTATGTCGGATTCGTCCGTCACGTCGCAGCGGAGGGTCAGCGTGGCCGCGCCCGCCGCGCCGGCGGGCCGCAGGTCCAGCGCGGCGACGGTGAAGCCATCCTTGGCCAGCCGGGCGCAGGTGGCGAGCCCGATGCCGGACCCGCCGCCGGTGACCACGGCCACCCTGGCGGCGGGCTGGGTTGCCGGGGAGTCACAGGTTCACCGGGCTGGCCTGGCCCGCGCGCAGCCGGCAGAGCTGGATGAAGTGCTCCGGGTTCAGGAACAGCTCGTTCAGCTCGGCCATCTGGTCCATGGTGAAGCCCTCGGGCCGGCGGATCAGGTAGTCGATGTACTGGAACGCGTCCTTGGCGCCGTAGCCGACGTGGTGCGCGCCCAGCACCTTGCGGCTGTCGCCGTCGATGACCAGCTTGAGCCAGCCGGACAGGATGGGCCGGGTGAACGCGTACAGCATCGACCCCTCGGCGGCGGGCAGCGCGAACGTCTCCGGGTCCGCGTCGTCCGGCGGCATCTGGATCTTGATGACGTTCCGGTACCGCGCCTGGGCCTCCGCCTCGGACAGCCCGCACCAGGTCACCTCGTACGTGGTGTGCAGGAAGTCCGGGTACTCGGTGAAGTCGAACTCGTAGTCCTCGCCCATGATGTTGCGGGCCGCGCCGACCCCGCACTTGCGCGCCTTGAACATCTCCATCGGCGGGCCGACCAGGTCGCCGGCCGCGTACACACCGGGCACCGAGGTCCGCATGTGGGTGTCGGCGATGCACGAACCCGCGCTCGTCGGTGGCCAGCCCGAGCGGCGCGTACATGGACAGGTCGGGCCGTTCCCCGGTGCCGACGAACACGAAGTCGGTGTCGATCTCCCGGACCTCGCCGCCGGGCGCCCGGTAGCGGACCCCGGTGACCTTGCCGTTGCCGAGCACCTCGAGCAGTTCCGCGCCCTCGACCATGCCGATGCCCCGGTCGGCCATCATCGAGACCACGTACTCCCGCAGGCCCGCGTCCACGTGGTGCAGGCTGGCCGTCTCCATCAGCGGGCTGCGGCTCAGGATCGTGGTCTGGCACCCGGTGGCCTGGAAGAACGACCCGTACTCCAGGGCCACCTTGGAGCCGCCGATGATCACGCAGCGGTTCGGCTCGTAGTCCAGGTCCTCGATCAGGCTGGCGAAGTCGTACACCCCCTTGGTGGCCATGCCCGGCACGTCCGGGTAGATCGGTCCGCGACCCGGTGCACAGCACCAGGTTCCTGGCCCGGAACCGCTGGCCTTCGACCTCGACC
The DNA here is from genome assembly GCA_963757545.1 of uncultured Actinomycetes bacterium. Taxonomy (GTDB): domain Bacteria; phylum Actinomycetota; class Actinomycetes; order Streptosporangiales; family Streptosporangiaceae; genus RYN-230. Next base: position 29,326 of record CAVWSA010000039.1, read on the forward strand.
GTGTGCTCGTCGATGATCGTGGCCGGGCGTGTTCAGGATGAACTCCATGTCCAGCTGTTCCTTGGACTGCCAGTTCATGATCGCGTGCGGGTACATCCGGCCCTGCCTTGAACAGCTGCGACGATCTCCAGGATGCTGGCCCGCTTCTCGTCGAACGGCGGGTACCACAGCCGTCCCTGCATGTGCCGGGCCAGGTCCAGCTCGCGGGCGGCCTCGGAGAACAGGTGGTGCGGGACGCAGGCCTGGTGCGGGCAGGACCCGCCGAGGAACGGCCAGGCGTCGATGGTGAGCTGGCGGCCGCCCCGCGCCTTCAGGAACGCCGAGCCGAACCGGCCCGCCGCGCCGCCGCCCACGAAGATCGCGTCGTACTCGCGGTCGTCCTCGGCCGGGCTGGCCACGTTCCACAGGCCCTCGGTGTTGTCCGCCGGGTGGGCCACGATGTCGTCGATGAGCAGCGCCCACTCGCCGACGGTCAGCGGGGCGCCCGGCGCGCCGCGGTCCCCGTCGGGGAGTGGCCCGAGCGTCCCGATCCGGGTGCGCAGTGCGGCGAATCCGTCGCCCGGGTTCCGTACATCGATCATCGCTGACCCCTCGTGGCTGCTCCGGCGGGCACCCTGCCTGCCCGTTCAGCATGGCCAGCCGCGGGCCGGGCGGGGGAGGTCACCAGGGGACAAATAACCGCCCCGCCCTTAGCCTCACTGGTTTATCCGCCAAGGGGGCGGGGCCAGGCGGTGCGCGGCAGCCGCCGGGGCGGCGGGGCCCGCCGCACCCGGGTGCTCGCTGGCCGCGTTCGGCGCGGGGGAGGGGGCAGGGGTAGCTCGCTTACTACGATTCCCTCGGGCCGCCCATCCTGGGGGTGCGGCAGCCGGCCGGCGGGTGGCGGTGCCCGGTGAAGGCTGTGGTGCTGGTGTGGCCAGTGATGGCGGGCTTCGGGCGTGCCCGATCGTTGATGTTGATGTGAGTGTTGCTGGGACGACATCAACTTCAACATCAACAACGCGGGTGAGCCTCCCCGCGGCCCCCAGTCAGCAGCACAGCTCAGCGTGCTCCCGCAGGGCCTGCAGGGTGCCCCAGGCCCGGGTGGCCAGCTGCAGGTTGAAATGCACGTCGGGGTCGTTCAGCTCCAGGCCGGTGAGTTCGCGGATCCGCTGCAGCCGGTACTTCAGCGTGCTCTTGTGCACCGACAGCTCGGCCGCGGTGGCGTCGTAGTTGCCGCCGTGCTCCAGGTACTGGGTCAGCGTGTGCACCAGTTCGGCGCTGCGCCGCGTCGTCGTAGTCCAGCAGGCTGCCCAGCCAGTCGCGGACGAAGGATTCCACGTCGGTCAGGTCGGGGATGGCGGCCAGCATCCGGAAGATGCCGAGCTTGGGGTACTCGCAGGCGCCGCTGCCGGGCAGCAGCGTCTGCTGCAGCCGCAGCGCCAGCCCCGCCTCGCGCAGCGAGCGGGGCAGCTCGGCGGGCCGGGTGGCGGCGCCGCCCACTCCCACGCAGACCCGTCCGCCGAGGTCGGACATGATCGAGCGGCGCAGCTGCTCCCAGTCGGCCTGGCCCGCGGTGATCACCGCGACGTCGCCCGACCACATCTCGAACAGGCCGTCCTGCCGGGCCTGCCGCATGGCCCGGCGGACCGCGCTGAGCAGCGCGTCGTGCACCCGGGCCCGGCCCTTGCCCTGGACGATCACCACCCGGTGCGGCCGCCGCAGGTCGTAGTCGAGTGCCTCGGCCCGGGTCAGCGCGCTCTCGTCATCGGTCCCGGCCAGCAGGTCGTGCACCAGGTCGCGGCGCAGCCGCAGTTCCGCGTCGGCGATCCCGCGCAGCCGGGCCAGTTCCATGGACAGCACGGTGGCGCCGTGCTCCAGCGCGACCAGGTCGGCGTGATCGGCGCGCCGGTCCGGGTCGATCAGGGCGAGGACGCCCAGCACGTCGGTCCGCGGCGAGGCCAGCAGCATGAGCCGCTCGCCGTCGCGGGTCGGGGAGCTGGCCCGCATCAGCCGGCGGAGCAGGTGCTCGCGCTTGGCGAACGACTCCTTGGGATACGGGTCCGGCTGGCCGGGGCCGGCCCAGGCGGTCAGGTTGCCGTACCGGTCCTCGATCGCCACCGGCATCCCGGTCAGCTCGTGCAGTGCCCTGGCGATACCCGGCTGGCCTTCCCCGGAGACGGCCACGCTGGTCAGCCGCTGGTGGATGGCCATACTGCGCTGCAGCCGGGTGACGGTCGCGGCGAGCGCCTCGTTGGTGGCGGCCAGTTCGGCCGCGGTGGCGCGTTCCCGGGCGTGCAGCCGGGCGTTGGACACCGCCACCCCGGTCTGCTGGGCCAGCACCTGGATCAGGAACCGCTGCTCGGTGGCCGGTTCCGCGGCGCACGAGGCGACCAGGTGGCCGAGCAGGCCGGCCACACCGCGGAGCGGGTAGGCCCAGGCCCAGCCCAGGCCCGGCACGCTCACCGGGCCGCCCTTGCTGCCCAGCCCGGCCAGCTGCCCGGCCAGGCCGGGCGGCGCGGCCGCGCCGCGGCCCAGGCCCGAGTGCCACTGCCCATCGGTGAACCGGTAGCCCTCGATCTGCCACGGGCCCAGCCCGGCCGCGCTGGAGCTGGCCAGTTCCAGGATCTGGTCCTCGTTGGCCGACTCGGTCATCAGCAGCGAGATCACCAGCAGGGCACGGAACTCGCCCAGCCGTTCCCGCAGGTCCGCGTCGGCCGGCGGGCTGGCCCGGGCGGGCAGCGGCAGCACCACCGCGCCGTCCTGGGGCACGGCGCGTGGGTGGTGTGCTCGGTGGCCATCGCGGCGGATCAGAGGCTGCTGACCGAGCGGAGGAACTCGTCCGGCCCGACGTAGTACGGGTTCTCGACCAGGATGCCCTGGACCAGGACCTGCGGATGGGTCTTCACGATGTTGACCACGACCTCCCCGCTGAAGCGGTCCAGGTCGTACAGGCAGAGCACGATGACCGGGTAGCTGGACGTGACCCGGTTCAGCTCGGACTCGTAGCCGACCAGGTGCTCCACCCCGGGCGCGTCGCGCAGCGCCCAGGTCATCTCACCAGCCAGGCGGTAGAACGAGTAGCCCTCGACCGCCGCCTTGATCATGTTCTCGGTCCAGAACGTGAGCATGTCGCTGGTGGTGAACTCGCCGCCGGCCAGGTAGGTCGTCTCCGGCAGGTGGATGTCCAGCTGGCCGTCTGGCCCGGGCTCGCGGCCGGACTGGGGCAGCGCCTTGAGCCGGGTGGCCGTGTGCACCGAGTCGACGACGCAGATGCACTTGTCACCGGCGGTGAGGCCCGCGCCCAGGTACCCGCTGAGCAGCCGGTCACGGTCGCTGTCGCCGCGGTAGAACGCGCAGACGTGGCTGCCCGGCACCAGGCCGATATCGTCGATTCCGCTCGACACGGGTCCGGCCATCACCCACCACCCTGTGATCCTCTGCCCCGACCGCGTTAGCCGGATAGTACGTCGCTTAGCGAAGTTGTGGCTCGTCCTGGAGGGGTGAAGATCTGGGATTCCATGCCTCCGGGGGACCAGGGTGCGACGATTCCGGGGGTGGTTGCTGCGATGATCTGTCCGGTCTGCGGAGGGGAGACACGTGATGGCTGAGCAGGAGCCGGTGACCGAGCTGTGCGCGTTCAGCAGTCCCGGTGCGGTCCCGACGGAGTGGGCGCAGGCGCGTGCTGGCCTGCGGGATGCCGAGGTGTACTGGCTTTCGACGGTCCGGCCGGATGGGCGCCCCCACGTCACCACGGTGCTGGGCGTCTGGCTGGACGGCGCGCTGTACTTCTGTACCGGTCCCAGCGAACGTAAGGCCAAGAACCTCGCGCAGAACCCGCATTGCATCCTCACGACCGGGCGCAACGATCTCGCCGGCGGTGTCGACCTGGTGCTGGAGGGCGACGCTGCGACGGTGCGCGATGAGGCCGAGCGGCACCGGGTCGCGGACACCTACGAGTCGAAATATGGTCCGCGTTTCACGGCTCCCGAGGGCACCTGGTTCGGCCTGGGGGACGCCATCCGGGACGGCAGCGTCTTGGTGTACCGCGTTGCCCCGGCGAAGATTCTCGGTTTCGGCAAGGGCAAGAAGTTCAGTCAGACCCGGTGGCGCTTCTCCCGGCCCTAGCACACTTCGCGGCGGTATTACCGGGACGGTGGCTCTTTGCCGCTGGGCTTGTCCGCGGCACCGTCGTGACCTCGGACCAGTGCCACGATTTCCTGGCCGATCCCGATCGATGGGCCGCCGATCAGTTCCCATGCCCGGTCGATCCCGGCCAGGAAGCAGAACGCCACCAGGATCGCGATGGTATTCACCGCGCCAGAATCGGCTGGATGGAGGCTCACGTCTATTCCCTGAACCAGCTGGATCACGAACGTCACTACCAGCCCGATCAGGAATACCGCATCACGCAATGAGCGCCAGCTCACCTGATTCAGGCGGAACAGCGACAGCAGCGACGCCGTCACGAACGCGAGCCCGACAATCGCTACAGCCACTGCGGTTGGCCCGATCTTGTGGCCGGGAACCAGCGCGAGAAGCGACACCAGCAGCGCGTTGAGGAACGCGGTCAGCGCGGCCGACGCCCGGATACGGTGAATTTGCGCCCCTTCCTCGGCCCGCAGCCGTTCCGCGGAGACCGAGATAGCCACGAATAGCAGTCCAATCAGCGCGCCGGCCACGCTGGCACTCGCTACGAAGAAGTCATGGATGCTCTCAGGTACCACCCCGCGATTGTCGCATCTCCGGCATCGGGTGACTGAGCACCCGCCACACGAGCCATCAGCCGGCGCTGGAACACCAAGAGTGGCCGCGACTCGAAGCTGGACGGTCCGACGACCCCACCGGTGGGTCAGCGGGCTGACGGCGTTGGGCGGGGCTTGCCGGGGGCGACAGTGCGGGCCAGTATCCCGAGCGTGGCGCGCAGCGCGCTCTCCGGGATCACCGGGAAGATAGCCGCGTCCTTCCAGCTCTGCTCGGCCGCTGACCAGTCGTAGTAGGACGTCACCAGCGTGCCCTCTTCGATGGGCTCCAGCCGGTAGCCGTACACGTGGCCGAGGTCCAGCTGGCCGTGCACGGTCCAGGCAATCTCCTGGCCGGGCTCGAACGTGACGATTTCGACCGTGACGTCGTAGCGGCCGAGCGGGTAGTCGTTGAGTGCTTCCCGGTCCATGTGCACGACGAAGGTGTCTCCCACCTTGGCGACGATGTCCCCGCTGGCCGCCATCAACATGCCCGAGCTGTCGATGGCCACGTGGCCCTGGGGATCCCTGAGCACAGCGAAGATCTCGCCCGCTGGTGCGGCCACCGCCCGCTGCACCTCGAGTCGTTCCGGCATGTGCCGATTGTCGCACCCCGCGGGCGTTGCCGCCCGCGGGCGAAGACGTACCATCCTGGTTATGGCCCAATGGTGGTCCATCGAGGTAATGCACGGCGGGTTTTCTGCCTTCCGGTGGCAGGAGCAGCACGACTCGGCCCTGATCGAGGCGGCAGTGACCAATGGCGCCCGCGACGGGACCTGGCACGCTGATGAGTGGGGCGTGGTGTTCGAGGTGCTCTTCGATACTGAGGAGCAGTGGGAGACGTTCCGCGGCCTGCCTGTCGTCCGCGCGGCACTGGACGCCGTCCCGGATCCGGTCAACGGGCTGCTCATTTACCGCGGCCGTGGTGGCGGGGCGGGTGCCCGCGAGCCGCGTAGGCCGAGGCCCGCACCGAGCGCCGGTGCCATTTCGCTGCCCGAGTCCGGGGAAAGTCCCTACCTGGATCTGACGTCGGCAGATCGGCCGGGTTAGCCGCGCATTCGTCGGCAGGCACGCGGCCCGGCACCGCCCGGCCTGGGCCCGCGTGGTCCTGGCAGTCCCAGGAAGACGGGAACCCTGGCTGATCAGGCGGCCAGCGCGGAACGTGGAGAGCATGACAACAACTCTGATCACCGGATCGAACAAGGGCCTCGGCTACGAGACCGCCCGCCAGCTGGTGGCCGCGGGGCACACCGTCTACATGGGGGCCCGGGACGCTCAGCTCGGCCGCCGGGCCGCCGAGCGGCTGGGCGCGCGGTTTGTCCCGCTGGACGTGACCGACGACGCTTCCGTCACGGCGGCGGCCAAGATGATCGAGGCCGACGGCGGGCTGGATGTCCTGGTCAATAACGCGGGCATCGAAGGCCGTACCCCGGATAACGGCGTCATCGGCGCCGCGGACGAGACCGCCGAGCACATGCGGGCGCTGTTCGACACGAACGTGTTCGGCATGGTCCGGATGCTGCACGCGTTCCTGCCGCTGCTGCGGCGCTCCGCCGCCCCAGTCGTGGTCAACCTGAGCAGCGGCCTGTCCAGGACGGCCGACCTGGCCAACCCCGACGGGCCGGTGCACTTCTACCCGGGGGTGGCCTACCCGGCCGCCAAGACCGCGGTCAACACGGTGACGGTCCAGTACGCCAAGGCGTTCCCCGGCATCAGGATCAACGCCGTGGACCCCGGCTATACGGCGACCGACCTGAACGGCAACACCGGCATCCAGACCGTCGAGGAGGGCGCCGAGATCATCGTCCGGATGGCCCAGATCGGCCCCGACGGTCCCACCGGCGGGTACTTCGCGGCCACAGGTTCCCTCGCCTGGTGAAACGATGGCTCCCGGGCGGCACTTCACGACGATCGGGGCAGGTGCCTGATCAGCTGGGATCTCCGGCGGTGGCTCCGTCGTCGAAGATCACTCCCAGCTCGGCCGAGAGCGCGTCCGCGAGCCCTACTCGGCCGCCTCCGGCCCGGCCACCATCAGCCCTCCGTGCCAGCCAGCCACCAGTTAGAGCTCGCTCAGCAGGCGCAGCAGCGAGGCACGCAGCGCCTCGAACTCGGCTGGGCTGGTCAGCTGGGCCCAGCGCTGTTCCACGCGTTCGGCGGCTGCGTGCGTGACTGGTGGCACCGACGCGCCGCGCTGGGTGAGGAACACCAGCTGTGAGCGGTGGTCACGCGGATTGGGCCGTCGCTCGACGTAGCCGGTGTGCTCGAGCTGGCTGACCGCCTGGGCCATCGACTGTTTGCGTACCCGGGCCAGCTCGGCCAGCCGTGAGACCGTGATGCCTTCGGGCGGCACGAACGGGAACACGTTGGCCGCCGCCGGGCGGATATCGCCGAAGCCGGCCTCGCGCAGCGCGGCGTCGATGTCCTGCGCGTAGTGCTGGTAGACGAGCCGGAGCAGGAGCCCGATCAGGGGACGGGCCGGAAGGTCCGTTTCCATAGATAGACAGCCACCTGTCTATTGAGTTAACCTGGACAGGTACCTGTCGATCATAGGGGACGGAGCCCGCCATGACCACACCACCGGCCGTCTTCGGCCAGTTCGGCCAGGCCCTGGCCTTCGCCGAGCGGACGCTGACCGCCACGCTGCGCGAACACCTCGCCCAGCGAGACACCCAGCCAGAGACCTGGTATGCCCTGCAGCTGATCGCCACGCGCGGGCCCGGACTGTCCCGGCAGGCCCTGAGCCACGACCTGGCGGGCGGCCCGAACCTGGACGCCGGCTCCACCCGCGAACTGCTCAGCCGGCTCGAAGCCGAGGGGCTGATCCGTGGCGGCAGCCACCTCGACCTGACTCCCGAAGGCCAGGCCCTGCATCGCAGCCTGCGCGAGTACATCGCGGGCCCGACCGCCCGGCTGCTCGGCCAGTTCGATATCCACGACATCGAGACGACCGTCCGCACGCTGCAGGCCATCACCGAGCGGGCCGCCGCTCAGGCTCCAGCGCCGCCGCGCTGACTGGTCGGTGGCGCCTCGGCCGGGTCGGTGTTGCGCAGGTAGCCGCGCGCCTGCTGGAGCCACCTGGCGCGGCTGGAATCCTGGGTCACCGAGTCCGCCCCCTTCCCTCGCGGGCACGTCACCATCGTCACGCCTGAGCTGAGGTAGTCACCAGCACAAAAGACTGCCAGCCAGAACGCCCGCATGGTGCCGGTGGCGCCCTGACCACCGCACTGCCTTAGGTTGCCTGGTATGGACCCTGCTGATATCCCCGTGCCGGGCACCCTGCCCCGGGTTATCGGCGTGCACGGGGCCCGGCAGAACAACCTGCAGGATGTTGACGTCGACGTGCCACTGTGGCGGACCGTCGCGGTGGTCGGGGTGTCCGGATCAGGCAAGACCTCGCTGGCCATCGGCACGCTGTACGCCGAGGGCATGCAGCGGTTCCTGGACAGCCTGAGCACCTACAGCCGCCGGCGGCTGAGCCAGGCTCAGCGGCCGGCCGTGGACTGGATCGAGCACCTGCCGCCCGCGCTGGCGCTGCGGCAGCGCCCGCCAACACCGGGGCCGCGCAGCACGGTCGGCACCATGTCGGAAGTGCTCAACGTACTGCGGCTGATGATGTCGCGGCTGGGCTCGCACCTGTGCCCGAACGGCCATCGCGTCGCGCCGTCGATCGCCACCCAGGGCATGGACGTCGCCTGCCCGGTGTGCGGCGTGCACTTCGAGCCGCCCAGCGCCGAATTCTTCGCGTTCAACTCCTACGGTGCCTGCCCGGCCTGCCACGGCCTGGGCGTGCGGTCCGAAGTCAACGTCACCACCCTGGTTCCCGACCCGGCCAGGACGATTGAGCAGGGCGCGGTGCTGCCGTGGAACTCCGGCGGGCGGCGGCTGTCGATGTATGCCGCGGGCGAGCTCGGGGTCCGGCTCGACGTGCCGTACCGGGATCTCACCGAGCGCGAGCGCGACATCGTGCTGCATGGGAAACCGGTCCGGCGGCAGGTGACGCTGAGTTCGGGCCGGAACGGGCGGACGGTGCAGCTGTCGGTCAACTACGACAACGCCGTCGCCGCGGTGGAACGATCGCTGCGCAGCGACAACGAGCGCACCCGCCAGCTGGTGCAACGGTTCCTCATCACCCGCGTCTGCTCGGTGTGCCACGGCACCCGGCTGCGGCCAGAGGCGCTGACCTCGCTGCTCGGCGGCCGGAACATCGCCGGGATTAGCGCGCTCGGCCTCGGCGAGCTGCGCGGGTTCGCGGCCAGCCTGCCCGCCGGGCTGCCCGCCGAGCTGAGCCGGATGACCACCGGCCTGCTCGCCGAGCTGGACGGCAGGCTCACGCCGCTGCTCGACGTCGGGCTCAGCTACCTGGCCCTCGACCGGTCCGGCGCGTCGCTGTCCACCGGGGAGCGGCAGCGGATCGAGCTGACCTCGACGGTGCGGGCCAGCAGCACGGGCATGCTGTACGTGCTGGACGAGCCGTCGGTCGGGCTGCACCCGAGCAACGTCGTGGGACTGCGCAAGACCATCGCCGCACTGGCCGGGAACGGCAATTCCGTGGTCATAGTGGAGCATGAGCGGGAGCTGATCCGCGCCGCGGACTGGATCATCGAGCTTGGCCCCGAGGCCGGCGCCAAGGGCGGCACGGTGATCGCTGAGGGCACCCCCAGCCAGCTGGAAGCCGACCCGCGCTCGATCATCGGCCCGTTCCTGGCCGGCGCTCCGGCTGTGTCGCGGGACCGCCCGGCGCCGGACGGCGCCCTCGGGCAGATCACCATCGGGATCAGCGACCTGTACAACCTGCACGGCCTCACCGCCGCCTTCCCGGCCCGCCGGCTGACCGCGCTGGCCGGGCCGTCCGGGGCCGGGAAGACCGCGCTCGTCCTGGACAGCCTCATCCCGGCCGCCCGGGCGCTGCTGAACGGTTCGCCGCTGCCCGGGCAGGTCCGCCGCCTGGACCTCGGCGGTATCCGCCAGGTCATCCAGGTGGACGCCTCGCCGATCGGGCAGAACGCGCGGTCCACCCCGGCCACCTACTCCGGGGCGTTCGACCAGATCCGCCGGGTATTCGCCGAGTCGGCCCACGCCCGGCGGCGGCGCTGGAAGCCTGGGCACTTCTCGTTCAACACCCGCGAGGGGCAGTGCCCGACCTGCCGCGGGCTCGGCCACATCGACCTCGATGTCCAGTACCTGCCCGACATCAGCGTGCAGTGCCCGACCTGCCACGGCGCCCGGTTCAACGACGACACGCTGGCCGTCCGGGTCGGCGGCCTGACCATCGCCGACGTGCTGGGCCTGAGCGTGGACGACGCCCTGGCGCGGTTCGCCGGCCGGGGCCCGGTCGCCGCGGCGCTGCGGCCGGTCAGCGAGGTCGGCCTGGGTTACCTGCGGCTCGGTGAGCCCACGCCGTCGCTGTCCGGCGGCGAGTCGCAGCGGCTGCGGATCGCGTCCCGGCTGCGCAGCAGCCAGCGCGGCGCGCTCTACGTGTTCGACGAGCCGTCCACCGGCCTGCACCCGCTCGACGTGGCCACCCTGGTCAGCGTGTTCGACCGGCTGCTGGACGCCGGGGCCACGATCATCGTCATCGACCACGACCTGGACCTGCTGGCCGCCGCCGACCACCTGATCGACATGGGCCCGGGCGGCGGCCCGGACGGCGGGCACATCCTCGCGGCCGGGACGCCCGAGCACGTCGCGCGGGCCCCGGCCAGCGTGACCGGGCCCTGGCTAGCCGAGTACCTGCGCCTGGCCAAGTAGCCTGGCGTTAATAATCGCTCGCGAAAGAGGACGAGGCTGATGGTCGTCCTGGTCGGCCGACGCGAATCATTCAATGCCGCGCATCAGCTGTGCGACCCGGACCTGTCCGATGAGGACAACCGGCGCCTGTTCGGGAAATGCGCGAATCTGCACGGGCACAACTACGTGCTGGAGGTGGTCGTGGCCGGCGAGGTCGATGCCGGCCAGCGGCTACGTCTTCGACCTGAAATCGCTGGCGGACGTGATCGGCAGGCAGGTCCTCCGCGACGTGGATCACCGCAACCTGAACACCGACGTCCCGTGGCTCAAGGGGCGCGTGCCAACTACCGAAAACCTGGCCCAGGCCTTCTGGGAGCGGCTACGGCCAGAGCTTCCCGACGGGCTGCTGCGGTCCGTCCGGGTCTGGGAGACCGAGAAAAACTGGGCCGAATTCGGTGACCAGGCCTGAGGCGCCGCCCGGGGCGGCGCGGCGCTGCCGTGCCGGTACACGGCGGCGGACCTGGGCGTGTTCACCCGGGGCGAGGCGAGCCGGTTTGTCCCGCGAGGAGACGGTGATCCGCACGGCGACGTGGACCTGGCCTGGGAACTGCTCTACCGGCTCGAACCGGAACTCTATGACCGGCTGGCCACCGCCGAGCGGCTGCATCCCGGGGTGGTGGGCTGGCTGCCCCGCTCCGTGGACCGGATCGCCGAGGTCGGTGCGGGCACCGGCCGGCTGACGATGGAGCTCATCGAGCGTGGGCAGCGCATCGTCGCGGTGGAGCCCGCGCTGCCGTTGCGCCGTATCCTGCGCCGGAAACTCGCGGCAGCCGACCACGGAGACCGGGTCCGGGTGATCCCCGGGTTCTTCGACGAGTTGCCGCTGCCAGACGATGTCGCCGACCTGGTCGTCGCCTGCTCGGCCTTCACCCCCGCAGCTGAGCATGGCGGCAAGGCCGGCCTGGCCGAGATGGAGCGGGTGTGCAGGCCGGCTGGGCTGGTGGCCATCGTCTGGCCGAATCACCTCGACTGGCTGGCCGCCCGCGGCTACCGGTATGTCAGCTTCCCCGGGCCGATGTCGGTCGAGTTCGGCAGCCACCACGAGGCGGTCGAGCTGGCCGAGATCTTCTACCCCCAGGCCGCCGACGAGGTCCGGCGACGCGGCTCGCGGAAGGTTCCCTTTGAGGTACTGGGCATCAATCCGCCGCGTGATCTGGCCTTCAAGGTGCTGCCCGGATGAAGATCGCGATCATGGCGCCGCTGGTGTCGGCCATCCGGGAGCCGCAGCGCGGCGGTTCGCAGGCCTTCGTGTCCGATCTGGCCCGCGGCCTGACCGGACGGGGGCACGAGGTACACGTCTACGCCGCCGCCGGATCAGAGATCCCCGGGGTTGAGGTGATCGACACCGGAGTCGATTCCCGGTCTCTGGCGGGCACGCTCTACCGGGCTCCCGGGCCAGCCGCAGGCGCCCCAGGGGAGGCCGGGCCGGCGGCAGCGGCCGCGGCCGAGTCGGCGTTCAGCACCGCCTACCTGACCATGCGGGCGACCCGGTATGACGTGATCCACAACCACGCCTTCGACGCGCCCGCCGTCCGGCATGCCACCGCGCTGCACGCACCAGTGGTGCACACGCTCCACCTGCCTCCGGACAACGCTGTATCGGCGGCACTGCGCAGTGCGGTCCGGCGCAGCAGACCGCCGGCCGTGGCCGTCGTGTCGGATTTCCAGGCCAGCGCCTGGCGCCGGGTGGTCCCGGTAGACGCGATCCTGCCGCCGTATCCGCCCACCGGCGTCATCGCCTGGTCTGCGACGGCCGGGCGGGCTGCGCTGTTCGCGGGCCGGCTGGCCCCGGAGAAGGGCGCGGCCGAGGCCATCGACATCGCCCGTGCGGCCGGACTGCCGATCGACGTCTACGGCGACGTCTACGATGCTGAGTACAGCCGGGAGCAGATCGACCCGAGGCGGGGCTGGCCAGGGGTGACCGTGCACCGGGGAGTGCCCAGGACCACGCTGTGGGAGGCGATGGCCCGGGCGGCCGTGGTGCTGTATCCCGCCCGCTGGGACGAGCCCTTCGGGATGGCCGCGGCCGAGGCGCAGGCGTGCGGGACCCCCGTTATCGCGTTCCAGCGCGGCGGACTCAGTGAGGTGATCATGGATGGGGTAACCGGGTTCCTGGTGCCGCCCGACGACCTGCAGGCCGCTGCCGGAGCAGTGCCGAAGGTGGCCGGGCTTTCCCGGCCGGGCTGCCGCGAGCACGCCGAGCACCATCTTGACCTGGAACTGACCCTGGACGCCCACGAACGTCTCTACCGGCGAGTGGCTGGTGGGTGAGCTGAGCCCGCACATGTCCAGGGGTACCCGCCAGCCTCCCCGGACAGGTGGCTGGCGGGACGCATCGCGGTGGTCACCGGGGCCAGCCGTGGCATCGGGGCGGCCACCGCCGCGGCCGTGGCGGCGGCGGGCGCGCACGTCGTGCTGGCCGCCCGCGACGCAGCCGGCTCTCGACGGCGTGGCGGGCCGGATCAGGGACGCGGGCGGCCAGGCCACCCCGGTGCCGACCGACGTGAGCGACGAGGCCGCGGTCGGGCGCCTGTTCGCCGAGGTGACCGGGCTGGGCCAGCTGGGCGCGCTGATCTGCGCGGCGGGGGTGCTGACCCCCGCGCCGTTCGGCGCAACCACCTCCGCCATGTGGGGGGAGACGCTCGGCGTCAACCTGACCGGCACGTTCCTGTGCTGCCGCGCGGCGTTCACTGCCATGGTGCCGGCCGGCCAGGGCCGGATGGTCAACATCGGCTCGCTGTCTGGCGTGTACGCCACCGAGAAGTTTCCCGGGCTGGCCGCGTACAACGTATCCAAGTACGGGGTTATCGGGCTCACCGAGGCGATCGCGGTCGAGGGCAAGAAGCACGGCATCAGCGCGATCTGCCTGAGCCCGGGTGCGGTTGACACCCAGATGCTGCGCCGGGCCAACCCGGCGCTGCGCCCGGGGCTGACCCCGGACGACGTCGCGGAGCTGATCGTCGCACTGCTGGATAGCCCGCTGGCCCCGGTCAGCGGGGCGAACATCCCGCTGTTCTCGAACGCCTAGGAGGACGTCGCCGCCCCGCTCAGCGACCACAGGTCAGTGTGCTCGTCGGCGAGCACGGCCGGAGCCGGCCGGGCCTGCACCAACACCAGCCGGGCGGCGGCCGCCATCTCGCCGTCGTGATCCAGCTCGGGATCACCGCCACGGTCGAGGCCGACCGCGGCCCGCACCACCCCGTCCACCAGGTAGAAACCGATCAGCTTGGCGTCCGCCAGGCTGCCGCGGACCACGAAGTCGTCCCACTTGGTCACGTGGCCGGCGTACTCGATCTTGTGCTCGTACTGATCGGACCAGAACGTGTACAGGTAGTCGTAGGGGGCGGTGGAGCCGAGCATGGATCTGGCCGCAGCGGCGCCCATCTTCTCCCCGTTGTTGTAGTGCTCCACCCGGACCCGGCCGAACAGCGGGTGCAGGTGGTTGGCGACGTCACCGGCGGCATAGACGTCGGGCGCGCTGGCCCGGCAGCGTTCGTCGGTCAGGATCCCGTTCTGCTGGGTAACCGCGATCTCGGGGATCTCCGGCCGGATGCCAACGGCCACCACGACGAAGTCACACTGGATACGGCGGCCAGACGCGGTCACGACCGTGTCCACGTGCCCGGCGCCCTCGAACGAGGCGGCCTGCTCCCCGGCCAGCAGGTCCACCCCCTTCCCGCGGTGGATGGCGCCCATCACGTCGCCGAGCTGGTCGCCCAGGACCGAGCCCAGTGGATATTCGCCCGGGAAGACCGTGGTCACCTGGACGCCGAGCTGGGTCAGCGAAGCCGCCACCTCGCAGCCGATGAATCCCATGCCGATGATGACCGCACGCCGGCCCGGCACCGCCTCCTGCTTGATCGCGTCGCACTCGGCCACCGTGCGCAGGTAGTGAATCCCGGGCAGATCGGCCCCAGGCAACCGGAGCTGCCGGTTGCGCCCGCCCGTGGCGATCAGTATCTGCTGGTAGCCGAGCTCGCCGCCGGACTCCAGCGTGACGGTGTGCGCGGCTGGATCGACGGATCGCACTCCGGTCTCGGTGCGCAGCTCGACGTCATGGTCGGCGTACCAGTTAGCTGGCCGGACGTACCAGCCGGTGAGATCTTCCTCCGAGCGCAGGTAGGTCTTGGACAGCGGCGGACGGCCGAACGGGACGCCCGGTTCCCGGCTGAAGACCACCACCGGCCCGCGGAAGCCCTCGTCGCGCAGGGTCGCGGCAGCGTTGCCGCCTGCGAGGCCACCGCCGAGGATCACGATGGGGGACACTGGGCTCGACAAGGCGGTACCCCTAACGTCCGGTCAGGCCGCTGGCAGCCTAACGAGAAGAGTGACCATGAACGACGATGGTGTCGCCCGTGTCGCCGTCTACATCGACTTCGACAACATCGTGATCTCGCGGTACGACCAGGTTAACGGCCGGGGCCAGTTCCAGCGGGACAGGGTGCGCGGGTTCAGCCGGGCCGACAGTCCGGCCGATGGCGACATCGCGGAGAAGGTCCGCCGCGCCACCGTGGACATCGGCGCGGTGATCGACTTCGCCTCATCGTTCGGCACCCTGGTGCTCACCCGCGCCTACGCGGACTGGTCGGCCCCGGTGAACGCCGACTACCGCGGCCAGCTGGTCAGCCGCGCGGTGGATCTGGTGCAGCTGTTTCCCGCGGCCGCGTACGCCAAGAACGGCGCTGACATCAGGCTGGCCGTTGACGCGGTGGAGGACATGTTCCGCCTGCCTGACCTGACCCATGTGGTGATCGTGGCCGGGGACTCCGATTACATCGCGCTCGCCCAGCGGTGCAGGCGGCTGGGCCGTTACGTCGTGGGGGTGGGGGTCGCCGGATCGACCAGCCGGGCGCTGGCCGCGGCGTGTGACGAGCTGGTGACCTACGACGCGCTCCCGGGCATCGAATCGGCCGATGCCCCGCAGCTGTCAGACGGCCAGGCGACCGGGGCACCGGCGCAACCTGGCGAGTCCGGCACCGCCTCGCCCGCGCGGGGCTCGCGCCGGAGCAGGCAGCCAGCCGCCGCGGTCAGCGACGAGACGGATCCTGATTCTGAAGACCCGCAAGAGGCAGCGACCAGGCTGCTGGAACGGGCACTGCGGCTCGGCCAGGACAAGGATGACGCGGACTGGCTGCACAGCTCCGCGGTGAAGAGCCAGATGAGGCGGATGGACCCGTCATTCAGCGAGCGGGCTCTCGGCTACCGGTCCTTCTCTGATTTCGTGAAGTCCCGGGCCGCGGTCGCGGAACTCGACGAGACAGACCCGGTGCGGCTCGTCCGGCTCAATCCGGCCCGGACGAAACGGTAGCGAACCATCCCGCGCGGTCACGCTGACCAGACCCGCCAGCCAGGCCACGGAGCAGGCATGACGACATCCGGGGGAGCGGTAAGGCCTGGACTGTCCCATTGTTCAGGGTCTACCTTTGGGCTGCGGTTGATGAACCCAGCGGGGTCCCTGTCTGTGCGGCTCGCGTCCAGACC
Organism: uncultured Actinomycetes bacterium; assembly: GCA_963757545.1. Lineage (GTDB taxonomy): Bacteria > Actinomycetota > Actinomycetes > Streptosporangiales > Streptosporangiaceae > RYN-230. The sequence continues at coordinate 45,312 of CAVWSA010000039.1, forward strand.
CCCCCGGACGCGAGATGCGGCGCTGGCGGCAGCCCGGATCCGCTCGCAGCGACTTACCGCGGGTTCCCGCCTGGTGGGCTGCCCTGCTGAGGGTGCCATCGGGCGGTCGCGGCCCGCGCCGTGCCGCCGAGCGTGTCCCCCCCACGCTGGCCCGGGCCGCGCAACCGTCCATTGGCCGAGCTGGCCGGCGGCGCGCAGCAAACCTGCTGGCAGCTCCGGGACCCCCCACCCCCATGCTTTCCGGGGCTGCCAGCAGGTAACAGCTACTGTGCGGCACCGATGGACTGTTGCGGTATCGGCAATTTTGCTTACCCTGATGCGGTGGCAAGGGCGGGATCATGACCCGGGACAGCCAGTTGCTGCACCGGCTCAGCGACGGGCTGGCCGAGCTGTACCTGCCCGACGGCGGCGACTTCCCCAGCCGTGTGATCAGCCTGGTATCCAGCCTGGTGCCAGCCGAGTCGTGCTCGTACAACCACCTGGTCGGCCCGGTCGCGGTGGCCTGGCGGATCGAACCCGCGGAGTCGCTGGATTTCCCCGATGCTGATCAGCTGTTCCGGGAGCATCTGCCCGAGCACCCACTGCTGCGTCACTACGAGATGACGGGCGACCTGGCCGCCCGGCGCATCTCCGATGTGACCAGCGACCGTCAGTTCCGCGGGCTCGGTCTGTACCGCGAGTTCTACCGGCCGGCCCGGGTCGACCATCAGCTGGTGGTCAGCATCCCGGCTCCGCACGGCGGCATGATCAGCGTGGCGCTGAACCGGCATGGCCGGGACTTCCCCGACCAGCAGCGCGACGTGATCGACCTGCTGCGCCCGCACCTGAGCCAGGCGGCCGCCATTGCCAGCCTGCTGAGCCAGCCGGTGCCCGATACACCGCGCGGCGCCGACGGCCGGCTGCTGCTGACCTCACGCCAGACCCGTATCCTGCAGCTCGTCGCGGCCGGGAACTCTGACCGCGCGGTGGCCCGCGCCCTCGGCGTCAGCGTCCGCACCGTGCACACCCACCTGCAGCACATCTACCGCGCACTGGGGGTCAGCTCCCGCACCGAAGCGGTGGCGCACGTCAGGGCACTGACCCTTGGCGGGGGCGGGACGAGCCGCCAGCCGGGGGCAAGCCACCGGACCCAGGCCACCGGCTGATCTGCGCGCCATGGTTGCGCGGCGCGCTGTGCTGGCTGTGGCGCGGCCGCAGGATCCGGATACCCCGCGATCGGGAGGTGGATCGCGGGGGACGGAGCCTTTCGTGCAGCCGCCAGACCGCCAGGGCGAAGAACAGAGCGCAGAGCGAGCCAAGCACTGCCACGTCCCACAGCCACTGGCCGGCCGAATGGTGCCACAGCGCGTCGGGGCTGACCTGTGTCTGGTGGCGGGCGTTGCTGCCCTGCAGGTCCGCGGCGGCCGCGGCCGCCGCGACTCCCCACCGATCCGGGAACAGCGCGGCCAGGCCAGGGATCAACGATGGCTGCGAGAGGTCGGAGGTAATGCCGTTCAGCGCTATCTGCATGATGGAGGTCAGGGTTACCAGGGCGACCGCATGCTCCAGCTTGGCGGCCATGGTGGAGACGAGCAAACCCAGGGTCATCGCCGTCACGCTGAGTGCGGCGAGGCTGAGGAACAGGTCGGTTTCCGGACCATAGAGCACGCCGCGCTGCGGCGCGCGGTGCGGGACGGCGCAGAACACCACCGTGATAAGCCCGGCCTGCGCCACGGCGATCGCCCAGTAGACGAGCCACTTCGTGAACAGGACCTGCGCCGCGCCCACCCCGGCCCGGAACTCGCGTTTGATGATCGGTAGCTCATTGACCACGTCGCTGTAGGCGAGCGCCTGCCCGCTCAGCACGCACAGCGTCGTGAGCAGCATCAGCGAGGTGGGCCCCGCCTCGGATGGCTGCGCGCCCAGTCCAGGTGATCCGGCCACCATGGCGGCCAGGGCGGCCGAACCGGCCGCGATGAGCAGCGGCAGTGCCACGATGAGCCCGTTCCGTGCCTGGTCGAGCCAGGTACGGTCGCGGGCGTTCTTGGTCAGCCCACGGCACACCATCAGCGTGGCCTGCCGCCGGAGCAGCACACCGAACTTGCGCACCGCCGCCCGCGGCATCCAGTGGCCAGCGGCCAGCCGGCGACGGGCCGGCCTGCGTGGCTCGGCCGCCTGCCGCGCCACCAGGGCGTTGGCCTCCCGCTCGGCCTCCTTGGCCAGCCGCCCGGTCCGGTACCGCTCTGCCCAGGTGCGGTGCTCCGTGAGCAGCATGTCCATCAGGTCGGCGTAGGACGTGCACTTGAAGTGCCGCCGGGTCTGCCGGGGTGGTCCCGAGTAGGCCGGCGCTCGTTCTGCACCACGACGAGGACCTGGTCAGCCAGGGAAAGGTGCTCGGTCGCATGGGTGACGACGATCACCGTGTGCCCGTCCTGGCCATCGGCCTTGAGGTGAGCGTGCTCGCGGAGGAACTGCATGATCTGCCGGTCCATGTTGGCATCCAGGCCGGATGTCGGCTCGTCCAGCATGAGCAGCGGCGGGTCGGTCAGTAGTTCCAGCGCGATGGAGACCCGCCGGAGCTGGCCGCCGGAGAGCGTGCTCAGCATCTGGTCCCGCTGACCTTCCAGCTTCACCACGCTGAGCGCGCGGCTGACCGCCTTGTCCTGGTCCCGCCTACCCGCCGGGCTGCGCAGCCCGAATCCGTACCTGAGCGTGGCCGCCACGGTAAGGGACGAGTGCAGGTCGGTCTGCTGCGGCACGTAGCCGAGCCGCTTCCGGATCTGCCCGGACTGGGTGGCCATGGACATTTCCTGGAAGAACAGGCGTCCGCACTGTAGTGGAAGTTCTCCCAGCAACGCGGCGAAAAGCGAGCTCTTGCCCGCTCCGGACGGGCCGAGGATGGCCATCAGCGAGTTTTCCCGCTGCACGAACGACATCTCGGTCAGCCTGGCCTTGGCGCCGGAGACCGCCCCCAGGCCCGCGGCGATCAGGTCGCACTTGCCCAGCCGCAGCCGCTCCAGCCGGTGCACGCTCAACATGGTGTAGCGGTGTTCGGCGAAGTCGAATGCGTCCCCTGGATCCAGGAAGACCGTGCCCGCGACCGCGTCGCCGATATACGGCCCGTGCTCGTAGCCCCGGGTGCGCAGCAGCAGCCGGTCGCCCGCCTGCTCGATCGTGAAGTGCCATGGCGCCGCGATGAGGGCGGTGATCGTCTCGTAGCCGATGTCCCCGGCGGTGTCGTCATGCTCCCCGGCGGCGGCGGCCGCCGCCGGGTCGTAGCTGCCGAAGTGGGTGATCCGGTGGTCCAGATCGATGATCGTGACCGGAGCTTCGTCCGGGCCGGCCTGGCGGTTCCCGGTCAGTCTCCGCGACGGCCGTGGGCAGCGGAACGCCCTCCGGCCCGTAGGCATCAGGCAGCGCCCAGCCCGGGATCTCGGGTGCGGGCACGCTGAGCACCGCGTTGGCCCAGGCGCCCTCCGGATGAGCCCGGACCAGGGCCCGCCGATATACCGCGAGCCGGCGGTGGATGTGCTCGTGGATGCGCTCCACCCGGGTCCGCGCCGCCCGATGGTGCTGCTCGGCCTCGTGCATGGCCTGCGCCAGGTCGGCCTCGATCGCGGCCAGGTCGGCCTGGGCGCGGATCACCGCGGCCTCGCCGCGGGCCAGCAGCTTCTGATGCTCCTTGCGGCGGCGCTGGACGGTGACCGTCTCCGGGTGGCGCTCCTCGCCCAGGCGGCGGCGGCTGGCGTCGGCCAGGCTCAGCGGTCTGCCGCCGTCCAGGTTCAGTTCCGCCCATGCCAGGGAGGTCTGGGCCGCCTCGAGCCGGGCCCGGCCGGCCATGATCCGGCGATGCGCCTCAGCGACCAGCCGCTGATACTGCAGACGCTCGAAGCCGAACGCGTCCTGGGCCTGCCGGATCAGCGCTTCCCGGTGCGGGGTGGTCACCGGGCCGGGACCAACTCCGGCCTGGCGGCCGCGCCGGGATCCCGGCGCGGCCATCCCGCCAGCCATGGAACGCGTCGATCCAGCGTTGCCGCTGGCCGTACCGGATCGGCTTCATTTCGGGTGGCATCCGGCTCCGGTCAGCCTGGCCACCACCTTGCGATCCTGGATGGCCGGGCCGATCAGCAACTGGCCGTGCGGGCCCCGGTCATTCAGCTCTGCCGGGCAGGTGCGAGCCATCACCGAACGTGGTGATCCGGCTGGCCGGCACGTGCAGCTGCACCAGCATGGCTTTCACTGCCTCGGCGCGCCGCCGGGACAGCCGCAGGTTGTACCCGTTGCTCCCTTCCGACGATGTGGACCCGGTCAGCGTCACCGACTCACCAGTGCGCAGCATGACGTCGGCCAGCTTCTGCAGTGTCGCGCGGGCACCCGCCGGGTCGCGGAAGGTCGTCGAGTCGAAGTCGAAGCCCACATGGTTGGCGTCGCCCAGGTCGATGACCGCGCAGGCTACCGGCGGCTGCGGGGGAGGCGGGGGCGTTACGACAGTGACCGTGGCCGGCCTGGCACGGCGCTCTGCGTGTCGGCGCTGTTGTCAAAGCCGACACAGCTGGCCCGGGCGTCGCGCGCGATATCCGCCCAGATCTGCTCGACCTTGTCCCGGTCGGGGACACCCAGCTCGGGCTGAGGCGATGCCGTCCAGCCGAGGCTGACGAAATAGATCCGCCGCCCCCTGAGGTCAGGAGGAAGTTCACCGGCGTGCTTGAGGTAGTCCGCGATGGTCTGTGGATCGTCGTTGAGCAGGCCCGAGCTGAAATCCAGCGGCGCCGTCGTCTGCAGCCCGGAGTCCATCAGGACGACGTTCCCGCCCGGAGGGACTTCGCTGGCCGCGATGTCCAAGGCGGACAGCACATCCGCCTGCGGCGCCTGCGCCCTGATGTCGGTCGCCGGCTGTTGGGTCCCCTGCAGGATCTGATTCAGGTTCGCGACGTACTGCGTTGTAATCGGTCTTGCGTGACTCCGAATTAGCGCCCTGCGGATTGAAGGCCTGGCTGAACACGACGTGCGGATTGCCGTCCAGCCGCACCATGGTGACTCGCTGCCCGGCGTTGATGGCGTTGTTGACCACGGTGGTGACCGCCGCAGACAGCGCGGGCATGGGGCTGTTTGACCGGGCTCCGACGGCCAGCGCCACCGGCTGCTTGAGCGCCAGGCAGGACGGAAGCTCGGCGGCCGAGCCGGTCACGCCGCCACCGCCGCCGCATCCGGCCAGGATGGTCGCGGTCAGTGCGGCCGACACCCCGCCGGCCGTCGTCCGTGAGATTGGCCTCATGATTTCACTGCTCCCCGGTTGCTTAGCCCGCGGGCGGCACGTTCGGGCCGCGGCCAGTACGGGCTCTGATCTGGACTGAAAATGGCGTCGGTCACCGCAGGGTCTCTGGCCAGGCCGGCGATCCTGATGCGCACGGTCTGCTTGAGCTGCTCGGTGAAGGCCGCGTTCTGGGCCTGGACCTCGTCCAGCGTTTGCTTGGCCGCCGCGATCTCGGCCTGCTGCCGATCACGGATGGCGATGGCCCGGCGCAGCTGATAAGCCGACGCCGCGGCGCCCTCACTGGCTTTCTGGTAGCCGCGCACCGCAGCCGCGTACCGGCTGCGGTAGGGGTTGTGGGTGAAGTACGCGCCGATCGCGGCGACCAGCCCGGTGGCCAGGTAGAGGCCGAGGAAGATCACGGCCGCCTGCGGGGGGTGCCCGCTGACGGCGGTCGAGCCGGAGGCGCCCCCACCCGAGCTGATCCCGCCGCCCCCGATGCCGCCCGCACCGATTCCCGCCGAGCCTGAGCTACCGCCGCCCCGGACCCGATCCCGCCGGACCCCAGCTGGACGGTCCCGGGCAGCGTCACGGTCATCCGGACCCAGAACGCCATCAGCCCGAGCGCGAGCCAGACGATGATGCAGACGAACAACGCGACCCGCCGTCCGAGCCAGGCCGCTATCCGGCCGGCCAGGCCGGCTGTGCCGGACTGGCCCGCTTTGAGCTCGCGCAGTATCACCCCGATGGTGTGCGCGATGTAGAGCACCACGGAGGTGAGCCCGGACACCACCAGCCAGATCACCCAGTCCTGCTGTTGCGGCATCACCAGCTCCACGATCTGCACGAACGCGCCGATGTCCGCGCCCGCGGCGAGCAGCAGGGCCAGCGCGTGCAGGTAGGCGGTGCGCGGCCGCCCGGCGAGCAGCGCCCCGTCGCGGAAGCCAGGCTCGCCCCACCGAGGCACGCTGTTGGCATCCTGTGGGTGCAGCAGCAGGCGCAGCTCGGTGCGGCTCACCTTGGTCGGGGCCAGCACCGTGCGGGGGTCCGACCAGGTGGGCCCGGCTTGTGTCGTGGCCAGGCCGCTGGCTGGCGACCGGTCCGCCCGGCGGGCCGTCCCGGGCTGGGGCACGGTCCCGCTCAGCACACTCACCTGCACCGGGGGCATGGCAGGCTCAGGCTCCCGGCCGCCCAGCGCCTGGAGCGCGGTCTCCACCGCGATCTCGGCGGTGTGCAGCCGCAGCAGGTCCTGCTCGTGCAGCTGCTCGTATTGCTCGACGATCGCGTGGGCCTGCCCCTGGCGGTTCCGCGCCATCGGCAGGTACGCCAGGTACTGCTGATTCAGCTTGCGCGCCCAGGTGTCTCCCTGGGCGTTGATCAGGTTGTCCAGCGGGTGACCGGTGGCCTCGTCCACGCTTTCCGGTCCAAGTGTGGCGACTTCGCCGAGGATCTGCTGGATCCGTGCGGTCTCGTCGAGAATGGGCTGAAAGCTCTCGGTCTGGGCGTCCGGACCGGTCTGCGGATAGCCGCCGAGCAGCTCGACGCGCTTCTCCCGGCGGCGCAGCCACGGCCTCCGCAGCCACTGGATGATCCGGTCCATGCGCGGCTTGCCCGAGGGTGCAGCGACCGGCGACGTCCTGGCCGCCCGCTGCCGTCGGCGGATCATCTACTCACCTCCCAACTGGTCTGCCATCGGTTCCCTGGTCCACTCCGGAAGGTCGGGTCCTACCGGTGTGTGCATCAGCAATCGGCTAAGGTCGGCGCCGTGCGGATGAGTGCGGGTCAGCTGCTGTAGGTAGGTGGCGATGCGCCGCATACCGAGTTCGTGATGCCGTCGTGCGGCGGCCCGGGCGGCCGCTTCGCGGTCGCGGATGAGCGCTTCACGCAACTGGGCCCCCCGGGTCGCTTCCGCCAGCCGCCCGGTCACCGATTGATGGCGCTGTTCGGCGCCGGTCAGCCGCCGTTCCCAGCCGGTCTGGCGGCGCGCGTGGACCAGCCCCGCGGGTCGGCTCTGCTCGTCGCGCTCGGCCAGGCGCCGGGCGGCGCGTTCCTCAGCCGCGAGGGGAGTCCGCGCCTGGGTCAGCTTTTCGGCGGTGACCGCTACCTCCGCGGTCAGCGAGTCGCGGACACCCAGGAACCGTGCCGCCTCCCGCTTGAGCAGCGCGCACTCCTCACCGCAGCGGATCCGTTCGCCCTCGATGAGCTGGGCGGCCTCCCGGGACAGCACCTCCATCCGGGGAGTGCAGAGCGCGGGCAGGTCAGCTCCGTCGTGCGGCTCATAGCCGGCTGGCTGCTCGCGGTCGGTGGGCAGCGGCGGTAGGCTCCGGCGGCCATCCAGCCAGCCGTGGATCATGTCCGAGAGCCTGGCTGACAGCCGATAGCGGGCCGGCTCCACCGGCGGCCTGGTCCAGGCGGCCGCGTCCGTCAACCGCCCGGCCGGCATGGCTGAGTGCTCAGTCATCGGGCACCAGCTAGCCCGGACGCATCGGTCTCCGGTGCTTTGGCCGTCTCCGGTGCCCTGGCGCAGGCGGAGGCAGGGGACGGCCCGTCCCGTTCCAGCGCGGGTACGGCCGAGGCAGCCCAGCGCGACACCGCCAGCCGGTGCCAGACCCCGAACGCAGCCAGCGGGCGGACCTGAGCCAGCACTTCGCGGTGATGCATGCGTCCGGGTAGCCCGGCGGGCGCCGGTACGCGCAAGCCGGCCAGCAGGTAGACAGCGTGTGCTAGCTCCCCGTCGGCCAGCTGATTGGCCGCTAGGTCGAGCGCTTCGCCGAGCGCATCGAAAGCCACCTCAAGGTCGGCCAGCTGAGCGCGGCTGATGTCCGGGGTACGCAACCAGGGCACATTGACCTGTTCCTGCGCCCAGGCGCGCAGCCGGGCCAGGCCACGCGGTCGGCGGTAGTTACGGATGCGGAGGATCGCTTCTGCCTGGCCGTGCAGCAGGGTGGCCAGCCTCAGGTGGCGGCGGGTCGTGCCGTCGAGGGCCCGGACCAGGGCCACCAGCGCAGCGGGATCCTGGTCCGCTATCCGTGGGGCCCGGTAGGTGGGGGCCGAGGTCTGCGGCACCTCCAGTCCGGCCAGTGCTACCCCGGCAATCCGGCCGTCACCCGCGAGCAGGGTCAGGCGCTCCAGTTCGATCGCCGAGTCGTTTATCAGGTCGCTGAACACTTCGACGGTCGCCCCGCGGACCAGGGCAGTGGCGATCCCGGTGAACGCGGCCGCCGAACCGTGGCCTCCCCCGTGCTCGGTGAGGAAGTCAGTGATGAGCAACTGAGGTTCGGGCAGGCCGGCGAGTTCTTCCAGCAACTCGGCAGGCGGGGGTGCCGCCGCGTGCCGAGCCGCGGCGTCGTGCACGGCTACCTCGATGCGCTCAGCCGCCCGTTCCTGTGCCACCAGTACGTCGGCGACCGCACGGAGCAGGGCAGGCTGCGGCGCCGGGTCGTCGGCGAGCGCAGCATGCATGGCCGCGATGGCCATGCCGATCACACGCTCGTTCTGTAGTGCGCGGAGCAGAAGCACCGCATAGATGGTCATGAGCAACGCGACGGAGCCTGCTAGCCCCCCGGCCCACAAAGTCGCAGTATTCACCCATTCCTCGCACAAATCTCCGAATAATGAGACGTCCCACCAGTCCTGTCGGGAGCATCTGCAGCCGGAATGCAGCACAGCGGCGGCAGACGGCAAGAAGAGTTCTATGACCCCCCCATTCAGTTCCACCGGAACTGGCGTATTCGCTAAAGCGGGCAAAAGGGATGCTTTGCCCAGTGGCTTGCTTCCTCCGTCCGTTCCGGGTGCCAAACAGGAACGGCATGGCTTGACGGTCCACTCTGTGGGACGCGGCATACGAGCGTTTGGGTTACATCGGTTCCCGGATATTGGGATTTGTGCCTTGCCGCGTCCGTGGCGATGGATGCCGCGGGCATGATTCTCGTCCGTCAGGGCAGGTGACAGGCCTAACAGGCCGATCCCGGGCGGTGGCTGCCGATCGCGATTATGCCGCCCCGAGCCTGGGAAGAATGGGAGGTTTCTTGCGTTTGCGGGGGACCGGCGACGCGCATCCGCCACACGCTTCATGTGTGAGCGGTGAGTTTGGGCGGCGGATCGGGTCTGCCCTGGCATGACCCGAATCATCGCTGACATCTCATCTCGCGCCCATCGTGCTGGGCGCCGGGACAGCACTGTTCACCGGCGGAGCGCCGCGCTCGCTGGTGCAGCGGAGCGTGCTCTCGGCATCGACCGCGGCGCACCTGACCTGCGACGTCTTCCGGTGATCCGATGACCACTGTCAACGTCAACGAGATCGCCTTGGGCATCGAGTCGTTCGGTGACGACGACGCGCCACTCGTCCTGCTCGCGGGCGGGACGACGATGCTCTCCTGGCCCGACGCGCTTTGCGAGCGCCTCGCCGCTGGCGGGCGCCGTGTGGTGCGCTACGACCTGCGCGATAGCGGGGAGTCGACGACGACGGACCCAGAGGCGCCCGGCTACACCCTGCGCGGTCTCGCCGCCGACGCGGCGGCCCTGGCTGACGCGCTCGGCGGGGGGCCTGCGCACCTCGCGGGGATCGGCGTCGGCGGGATGGTCGCCCAGGTGGCCGTGCTCGACCATCCGGGCGCGTTCTCGGCGCTCACCCTGGTCGGCACCCGCGCGGTTGCCCCTGGCCCGCCCGACGATGACCTCCCCGACCATGACCAGGCGACGATGAGCCGGCTGTTCGCGCGTCCGATGCCCGATTGGACCGACCGCGAGGCGGTTGCTGAGTTCGCCGCCGCCGGCGCGGAGATCCTCGGCGACGACCCCGTCGCCGCGCGCGCAATCGCCGCACGCATCTGGGACCGCACACCCGGCACCGCACCCCCGGTCCAGATGGCCAACCAGATGCGCATGGTGTTTTTCAGGCTCGACTGCAAACCTCGCTGGCGCGAGCGCCTGGCCGAGATCGAGGTCCCCACGCTCGTCGTCCACGGCCGCCGCGACCGGTTCTTCCCCGTCGGCAACGGCGAGGCGATCGCGCGCGAGATTCCCGGGGCCCGGCTGCTCGTCCTCAAGGAGGCCGCCACTGCGATCCCCGATACGGCGGCCGGCGAGGTCACCGAGGCGATGCTCACGCTCGGATAGACGGCGGCGGGTGCCGCGCGGATCTGGCCTCCACGTCGTAGTCATCACGGAAGCGCGGCCACAACCAACTGGAGCACTCCCGGCCACACGACCCCACCAGCAAGATCACGATCTACGGCTGGAGTACCAGGCCGGTGTCAGGCGGCCTGGACCGCGGGCTTGAGGGTGTCCTCGCACCACTGCCGGAAGGTAGTGGGGGTGTCGATCGCGTTGCGCGGGGTGCGGGTGATGCCGTTGTCCAGGCCGTTGTCCTTGGCGATCATCATGTCCAGCATGCCCTGGGCCATGGCCCCGGACATGCCGTGGCCGGTGAGCTGGTCCTTGAGCGCCTGGCCAGGGATCTGCTGGTAACGCACCGGGGTGCCGAGTACCTCGGAGATGACAGCGGCCATGTCGTTGTTGGACAGGTCCCCGGGGCCGAGCACCGGGATTTCTTCCTGGCCGGCCCACGTGGTGTCGAGCAGCAACCGGGCGGCCACCGCGGCGATATCGCGGGTGGCGACGGTGGGCCGCTTGCTGTCCGGTGAGATGCCATCGAAGAACGCGCCCTGCTCCTTGATCACCCGTGCTTGCCGCAGCAGGTTGTCCATGAACGAGGGCGCGGTCAGCGCGCGGAACGCGACGCCGGTGCCGGCGATCAGATCGTCCATGGCCAGCGAGGCGGTGACGTGCCCGGCCTGGCCGGCCCAGGTGGTGCCGCGGCCGAGGGCGCTGACGTCCACCACGTGCTTGACGCCCTGGCTGCGGATGGCCTCGGCCGCCGGGCGGGTGAAGCCGACGTATGCGGCCTTGGGGCTGGCCGCGTGCCGGTTCGTCGGCAGCAGCCAGAACAGGGCGTCGGCGCCGTCGAAGGCCCGGGTGGCGACCTGCGCATCGCCGTGCGAGCCCGGGACGACCTCGACCCGGTCGCGGACGTCGGCGGGCAGCCTGGCTGGGTCGCGCACGATGACGCGGACCGGCTGACCGCCGGCCAGGACGCCGGCCAGGACCTGGTGTCCGATCTTGCTGCCGGCATGATCTCGTGGGGAACGCGGACGGAAGCGAGGTGACGTGCGTGGCTCAGCCCGATGAGGTGCACCTGGCGGGCAACGTCGGGGGAGCGGTGCGGGTCGGCGACACGGTGCATCGGGCCACCGGACCATGGACCCCGGCCGTGCACGCGCTGCTCGGCTACCTGGCTGGCCGGGTCCCGCACATTCCCCGCGTTCTCGGGAATGACGAGCAGGGCCGCGAGGTGCTGTCCTACCTGCCCGGGCACGTCCTCGACGAGGACCGCGAGATGCTCAGCACCGGTCAGCTCGTCGCCATGGTCCGCTGGACCCGCGCCTTCCACGAGGCGGTGACCGGCTTCTCCCACCCCGGGCCGTGGCGGTACTGCCCGTTCCCCGGCCCGACATTGATCGGGCACAACGACATCGCCCCCTACAACATGTCCTTCCACGGCGGCGAGCTCACCGGCGTCTTCGACTGGGATATGGCGGGACCCACCACCCCGCTGCTGGAACTGGCCTTCCTGGCCTGGAACGGGGTGCCGCTGTGGCGCGATACCGGACCCGCGACCGCCGCCGGGCGGCTCCGGGTCATCGCCGCGGCCTACGGCGGGCCCGACGCCGGCCAGATCCTGCACGCCGTGCCGCAGCGCATCCAGACGCTGCTCGATTGGATCCCGGCCGTGGCCGCGGCGGGCGACGAGGGCATGGCCCACCTGATGACGCAGGGCGAGCCCGGCCGCTCGGCCCAGTCGCTGGCCGGCCTGGCCGAACGGATCCCGGCCATCGCCCGGCAGCTGGGCTGAATCGCGCTACCTCACGTCTGCGCATTGCCCCGGGGCCAGCCGCGACCCGGGCGCCGAACCGCTGCACGCGCATGGCCCCATCGTGGCACGGTAATCTTCCGGCAGCAGGCCGGAGATCCCGTGCTGGCGGAAGCCGTTCAGCCGCCGCCGGCCTGGTCCAGCCAGCTGGCGATGCTGCGGGCCAGCGTGGGCATGGGCAGCGAGCCGTGGTCCAGGATCGCGCCGTGGAAGGCGGGCAGTGCGAACGCCGGGCCGAGGCGCTGCCGGGCGTCCTCCCGGATGCGCAGGATCTCGAGCTTGCCGGTGAGGTAGGCGAGCGCCTGCCCCGGCATGACGACGTACCGGTCGATCTCGGCGGCCAGGAATTCGGCTGGCATGGGCACGTGCTCGGTCATGTAGGCCAGGGCGCGCTCGCGGCTCCAGCCGAAGGCGTGCATGCCGGTGTCCACCACCAGCCGGGCAGCGCGCATCAGCGAGGTGCTGACCGAGCCGAGCAGGCCGCGATCGTCGGCGAACAGCCCGGTTTCCTCGGCCAGCTGCTCGGCATACAGGCCCCAGCCCTCGGAGAACACGGGCAGGCTGCGCTGCCGCTGCAAGGCGGGCAGCTCGGTCAGTAGCTGGAGCCGGGACAGCTGGAGATGATGGCCGGGCACCGCTTCGTGGAAGGCCACCACGTCGATGTCCCAGCCGGTGCCGGCCGTGGGCCGCTCGGTATTGAACCAGAACGTCCCGGGCCGCCCGCCGTCCTGCCGGGGCGGGGTGTAGTGCGGCGCCACGCCGCTCACCGCCACCACTTCGGGCATCGGCGTCACCTCGCACGGTGGCGGCAGCGGCGCCGGGAAGAATTCGGCCGCCCGGGCCTCGGCCCGGCGCACCGCGGCCACCGCCCGGCGCACCGCCTCGGCCGGGGGAAGCTGCCCGGCCGAGTCGCGCAGCGCGGCGAACACCTGGTCCAGCCCGGACAGCCCGAGTCCGGCGCCCAGCTGCCCAGCCCGGTCCTGCAGCGCCGCGACATGGTCCAGGCCGGTCTGGTGCAGCTGCGCCGCAGCCAGCGGCAGGGTGGTGTAGATCCGGATCGCTCGCGCATAGTCCTGCTCGCCGCCGGGCAGGTAGGCGAGCCCGGCCCGGTCACTCGGCCGGGCCAACGGCAGCAGCTCCTTGACCGTGGCCACCCACCGGGCCAGCGCCGGGTGCACGACCTCCGCGGCCGCGGCCTGGCGTTCCTCCGCCCAGGCCGCCGCCCGCGGCCAGCCCACGGGTGGCCGGGGGGCCAGCACCGGGCTGGTGCCGGGGGAGGCCAGCACACCCTCGGCCCAGCTGACGGCCTGCTCGGCCAGCGGGGCGACCGGCAGCCGCCCGTTGGCCGCCCCGGTCCGCAGCCGCTGGCTGATCTGGTCCAGCCAGCCGCCGACACGGCGCAGCCGGGTCAGATAAGCCTCGGCCGCGTCCGGGTCAACCAGCACGGTCCGGGCCGCCACGGCCAGGAACGTGGCCGGCCCGGAAAACTGCATCGCGGTGACCGTGTACTCCGGCTCGGCCAGCGCGATGTACTCCAGCTCCTGGGTGGCCGCCTCCCGGGTGCAGTCCAGCGTGACCGCCTCGGCCGGCGTCAGCGGCCCGGCGCCGATCGCGTCCGCGTCCCGGAGGAACTGCTCGAGCTCGGCCCGCCAGGCCTGCTGGCCCGCCTCGCTCTCGTCTGGTACCCGGTCGTCGTAGCCGCTGATGCCGTACATGGTGGCGGCGAACGGATTCTCTTCCAGCCAGCGCCGGTGCACCCGGTCGGCCAGGTCACGTGCTGCGGTCATGCGCCGAAGCATAGGGGCGCGACTAGCCAGGCGGGATGCATGCGGCCGCCCGGCGGCAGGCGGAGAAGGACGCGCGGTACGAGGTCGTGGGATGCAGCTGGCCTGTCTCCGGCAGCGCGGCGGCCCAGCGTTGCGCCCACGCGTCCAGCGAGCCGAGCGCGGGCCGGAGCGCCGCGCCCAGGTCCGGTGAGCAGGTAGCGGTCGGCGTCGTCCCGGGTCAGCAGGCCCGCGGCGGTAAGCTCGTCCAGCCGCTGGTAGAGCACGCTGGACGACATCCCGTCGCACCGGGTGCGCAGCGCCCGGGCGCCGAGCGGCTCGTCGCGCAGCTCCCACAGGATGCGCAGCGCCCAGCGCCGGCCGAGCAGGTCCATCGCCGCCATCAGCGGCCGGCCGGTGGCCGATCCCCGCACCGGCACGCCGGGACGCGGTAGCCGTGCTGCCATGGCATCTCCTTGCGTTTCGATTTCAGAAACGATACCGTATTGCCGGGCGTTTCGGAATAAGAAACAGCTGCTGGAGGACTCCATGACCACCCGGGTCGATCCTGTTCATCCGCCGTACCCAGCGGAGATCGCTGGCTCAGCTCGCGGGGATGATGCCGCCCGGCGTGCCGCCGATCCTGCTGTTCCGCACGTTCGTGCGGAACCTGCCGATGACCGCCGCCATGAGCGGCTGGGGCCGCTACGAGCTCAGCAAGCGGCTCTCGCTGCCGATGCGGGACCGCGAGATCATCATCGACCGGACCTGCGCCCGCTGTGGCTGTGAGTACGAGTGGGGCGTGCACGTGGCGTTCTTCGCCGGGCGGGTCGGCCTGACCAGCGCGCAGCTCACCTCCCTCACGCATGGTGGCGCTGGAGATCCGTGCTGGACCGACGAGCGGGACCGGCTGCTCATCGAGGCGGCCGATGCGCTGCACGACGCGGCCGACATCGGCGACGACCTATGGCATCGGCTGGCCCGGCTGCTGCGCCAGGAGCAACTGCTTGACCTGCTCATGCTGGCGGGCTGGTACCACGCGATCAGTTTCACCGCGAACGCCGCGCGGGTCAGCTGCGAAGACGGCGCGCCACGCTTCGCGGATGTGCGGGGCGGCCAATGATCGACCTCGAGTACGAGATGACCTTTACCGAGCGGATCGAGGGACCGCTGGGACCGACCACCGGATCACCGGCCCGGCTGTGCTGGCAGGTGGCCGAGGCCACCCTGGCCGGGCCACGGATCAGCGCCAGCCTGGCCATGCCGGGAACTGACTGGATCCGGCTCGGCGCCGATGGCATCCGCCGTCAGGACCAGCGCACGCAGTTCGTCACCGGCAACGGGACGCTGATCCTGATGAGCTACGACGTGGCCCTGATCCGCGGCGACGAGCAGTTCACCGCCGCCCTGGCCAGCGGCCGGGAGACTGCGTTCACCGACCAGTACATGTGCATGACGCCGCAGTTCGAGGTCAGCGACGCCAGCTACGGCTGGCTCACCCGGAGCCTGTTCCTCGGCCGCGGCCGGCTGGCCGGGCCGAAACGGATTGAGTATCGCCTGTACCGGGTCGTCTAGCTCACCGGCTGCCCAGGGTCGGGCAGGTGGCTGCCGGTCAGCCGGTAGCCGTCAACCGAAAGGACCCAGGCCATCGGGCCCGGCCGCGGCACCGCCGCCCGGCCGGACAGGCAGCGGCATTCCGAGGCTTGCACCAGGTCACCGTGCAGCTCCCGGACGGCCGCGGCGCCGCGCCGGATGGCCCGGCAGAAACGTGTTCCCAGCTCGGTTCGCATCTGCTCATCACCTCTATGCCTCTGGTGCCGCATGGGCGCCATCCGGCCCGGTCACCTCGTACAGGGCGCGAAGCAGGCCGAGCCAGCCGGTAAAGCGGGACTCCTCGTTCCCCATGCCGCCCACCCCGGACCGGGGACCGGACGTGACCCGGAGCCCGGCCGACAGGCGGGTCGAGGCTGTCCAGGGAAATGAGGATGTCCACGGGCCCAGCCTGGCCGCGCCGGGCCGCCGCAACATCGGCCAGCTGGCCGATGATCGCGGGGCCGCGGTTACCGCACGCTGGGTAGGCCGCCTCCTCCCGAGGCGCGCATTGACCGGTCAGGGTGGCTGGCCAGCCTGGTGCCAGCCCAGAAAGGAGATGCCGTGCGGATTCTTGTCACCGGGGGAACGGGTGTTCTCGGCCGCGCGTTCCGGCCGCTAGCTGTGGCGGCCGGGCATGACGTGCGGGCTCCTGGTCACGCCGAACTTGACCTGTTCGACCTGGCCGCGGTGGCGGCGGCGGTGCGCGACACGGATGCGGTGCTTCATCTGGCCACCCGCATCCAGGCGCTGGACACGATGCAGCGGCCTGAGGCGTGGCGGGAGAACGACCGGCTGCGGGCCGAGGCCTCCGCCATCCTGGTGGACGCGGCCGTGCCCGCTGGGGTCAAGACGTTCGTCCAGCCGACGGTCACGTTCGTTTATCCCGGCGACCGGCCGGTGTCGGAGGAGACCCCGGTGCCGGACGTTCCGGTCATCCTGCGTTCCGCACTGGCCGCCGAGCAGCAGGCGGCCCGGTTCGCCCGGGCCGGGGGGCGCGGTGTGGTGCTGCGCCTCGGCCTGCTGGACGGCCCGGGCACCGGGAAGGGCCAGCCCAACCCGGCCCTGGGAGCCACGCTGCACACCGGGGACGCCGGCCGCGCGCTGCTCGCCGCACTCGACATCGCCAGCGGCATCTACAACGTCTGCCGCGACGGTGAGCGGGTCAGCAACCACCGTTTCACCGCAGCGGCAGGCTGGCGTCCGCTGCGGTAGCGGGCCCGATCCCGGCCTCCCCGCCGCGCCGCTTCAGCTGCCTTCGGCCAGGCTGACCAGCGCGCTCAGCTCGCCGCGCGCAGTCGCGGCGGCGTCCGCTGGGTCCGCGCCGGGCGCCACGGGCAGCGTCATGATCACCACGCTGCCGCCGCCGGGCCGGGGTATCACCCGCAGGTAGGCGCCTCCCTCCCGGCCGGGAGAGATCTCGCGCAGGTAGTCAACGGTGCGCGCGTCCGGGTTCGTGGCGACCCGGAGGATGAAGTCCTGGCCGTCTTTCGTCGCCCGCCAGCGCGACTGACCCGCTTCGGCAACCTCGTCGGCGAACCCAGGCGCCCAGTCTGGGATGCGGGCCGGGTCGGACAGCACAGCCACGATCGCGCCGGGATCGGCGCGGCTTTCCATGCTCCCTGTCGAGCTCCGGGTCTGCACAGCAGCACAGTACCGGCCGCGCCCCGCGCCGCCAGCAACAGCAACCCGCATCATGCTGAACGCCTCCATCCTCAACTGGCGTTATGCATAGTGGATGTTGGTGGGGTCCAATCGAGCACGGGCGCCAGCGACCGGGTGAACGAGGAAGCGGGGAGCAGCCGGAGCGCCGTGTTACGCAGCCGCACGGCCACCGGGGACGCCCACTGCGCGGCCACGCCCAGCCGGTGCGCGCGGAGCGTGATCATCTGCGTGCGCTTGCGGCGCGCCTGGTCGTAGGCGGCCAGACCGCCGGGCCCCTCGAGGCAGGTGGCCAGTTCCACCGCGTCTTCCAGCGCCTGGCAGGCGCCCTGGCCCAGGTTGGGCGTCATGGCGTGCGCGGCGTCGCCGACCAGCACCACCTGGCCGGCCGTGTAGGCGCGCAGCGGAGGCAGTTCGTACAGGTCATCGTGCAGCACGGCGTCCTGGGCCGCCGCGTCCAGCAGTGCCGGGATCGGGCTGTGCCAGTCCCGGAACCGGGTACGCAGCCCGGCCAGTCCCTGGCCCGGGTCGCCCTCGCGGGCGTTGGCCACGGCGAAGCAGTAGACACGCCCGTCGGGGAGCGGGGCGTAGCCGAAGCGGGCGCCCGAGCCCCAGGACTCGAGCTGCCGTCCACCTGGACCGGCGGTGTCACCATCCGCCAGGCGGTGTAGCCGGCGTACCGGGGGCGGGGCGCATCCGGCCAGATCGATGCCCGCACCGCGCTCCGGATGCCGTCCGCGCCGACGATCAGGTCGGCACGGGACGCACCGCGGGAGTGGGTCACCGTTCCGCCGGACGAGACGCGGCGCACCGTGACCCCATGGCGCAGCGACGGTTCCGGAACGGCGCCGCGGAGCACCGCCAGCAGATCCGCTCGATGGATCATGGCCACCGGGCCGAAGCGGCGCTCCAGCGCGGCCGTGTCGGTCCGGGACAGCCACCGCCCGGCAGCGTCCCGGATACCGGCCTGGCCCGACAGCCGGGCCCGCTCGCGAACCGGCTCACCCACCCCCAGTGCGTCCAGCGCGCGCAGCCCGTTGGGCCACAGCGACAGGCCCGCACCCACCTCCGCGAAGGCCTGGGCACGCTCCAGGACCTCGACCTCCCAGCCGTGCCAGGCTCAGGGCCAGCGCGGCCGCCAGCCCGCCGATCCCGCCGCCAGCGATAACCGCTTTCATGATTGCCTCTCCCTGCTCGGGTGACCTGGCCAGCATGCCCGGCCGGTGGCGCGGGGACATCGGCCAGCCCGGCCGATCCGGGCTATGGCCGAGGGGTCACCGACGGTGAGCGGAATAGCATCCGAACCATGGCTAGGCCGGCACCGGTCCCGGGTATCCGCGGGCGGGACGTGGAGATCGCGGCTCTGCGGGCGGCCCTGGACCGTGTCGCGGCCGGCCAGCGCGCGGTCGTGCTGATCGAGGGCGAGCCCGGGATTGGCAAGACGCGGTTGCTGACCGCGGCGCTCGAGGACGCTCGCGGCCGGGGCATGCAGGTGGTGTCCGGCCGGGCCGAGGAGCTGGAGCGAACCCGGCCGTTCGGCGTGCTGGCCGACGCGTTCCGCTGTGCCAGGTCCTCGCCTGATCCCCGGCGCGCGGCCATCGGCCACCTGCTGGCGGCCGGCCAGGGACCTGATCCCATCACGGTGACCAGCGATCCTGGACTGCGGTTCCGGGTCGTTGATGCCGTCGCTGACCTGGCCGAGGAGCTCGCGGTGTCCGGGCCGCTGCTGATCGGCATCGATGACGTGCAGTGGGCCGACACCTCCAGCCTGCTGACGCTGAGCGCGCTGCACCGCCGCGCCCAGCACCTCCCGGTCGGCCTCATCGCGTGCTTCCGGCCGTTGCCACGCGCCCCGGAACTGGACCGGCTGATCCCGGCGCTGCTGTCAGCCGGAGGCCAGCAGCTCAGCCTGGGCGGCCTTACCGAGCAGGCGGTGACGGACCTGGTCGCCGATCTGGTGACCGCTGCGCCGGGCCCGAGGCTGCTGGCCGGGATCGCGGGTGCGGCGGGCAACCCGCTGTTCGTCACCGAGATGCTTGCCGCGCTGGCCCAGGAAGGGATGATCGAGACGTCCGGCGGCCGGACCGACGTGGCCCAGGTAACCCTGCCACCCACGCTGCGGCTGACCATTCTGCGCCGGCTCAGCTTCCTGCCCGATGACACGCTGCAGGCGCTGCAGGCCGCCTCGATCCTGGGTTCCAGTTTCACCATGGCCGACCTGTCGGTCACCGCCGCCAGGCCCGCCATGGAGCTGTTTCCGGCGCTGGCGGGCGGCCTGACCGGAGGGGTGCTGGACGAGGATGGCGACCGGCTCCGGTTCCGGCACGACCTGATCCGCGACGCCATCTACGAAGATCTGCCCCCGGCCGTCCGCCGTGGGCTGCATCGTGAGGCCGGGCAGCGGCTGGTGCACGCGGGAGCCCCGTCCCTGCAGGTCGCGGAGCAGTTGGCCCGGGGGGCCGGCCAGGGTGACACCGTGGCTATCTCCTGGCTGACCAGGGCCGCCCGGGAGGCGGCGGCGCGATCCCCGGATGTTGCCGCCACCCTGATGGGGCGGGCCATCCGGCTGATGCCGCCGGATGACCCGGAACGCGACCGGCTGCTCGCCGAGCAGGCGGGCAGCCTGGTGCTGGCCGGGCGGATCGCCGACGCGCTGGCGGCCTGCCGGCTGCTGCTCAACCGGTACCACGACCCCGGCGTGGACGGGCCAGCCCGGATCTGCCTCGGCCATGCCCTGCTCGCCGTCGGACAGGTGCGCGACGCGCTGCAGGAACTGGAGAGAGCCGGACAGTCAGCGGCGCTGCCCGCCACCGAGCGGGCCGCCGCCCGGGCCTGGGCGGGTTTTGCCCGCATCTCACTGGGCGATCCCGACGGCGCCGCCGCCGCCGAGGCGGAGGCTCGCTCGGCCGCGTCCGCCGGTGATTACCTGACCACCAGCATCGCCATGGCCACGATCGCGAGGATCGCGGAGTCCCGCGGGAAGCTCAGCGACGCGCAGCAGACCATCGGCGAGGCGGTACGCCTGGCCGATGAGAGTCCGGGCCGGCAGGGACATCGCTTCCCGGTCCGGGTGACCGAGGGACGCATCCTCATCGAACTCGACCGGCTCGACGACGCCCGGTCCGCGCTCAGCACCGGAATGCGGACCAGCGAAGAGCTCGGTGTCCGATTCGCCCTGGCCACCTATCAGATGTACCTCGCCTTCGCCCGCTTCATCGCCGGGGAGTGGGATGACGCCGTCGCCGAGATCGAGGCCAGCCTCGATCTGGCGGAAGAAACGGGCGAGATCTACAGCCGCGCGTACACCTATGGCCTGCTCGCGCTGATCAGCCTGCACCGCAATGACCTCAGCCGCGCCCAGGAAGCTGCGGCCGCCGCCGACCAGGACCTGGCGGGCTGGGGTGGCCACAGCGTGACCTGGGCGGCGTGGCCGCGTGCGCTCATCCTGGAGGTCAACGGCGAAGCCGAACTGGCGCTCGCCGTGATGAGCGGCATCTGGGACCGGTGCGCCCGCTCCGGGCTGGCGCTGGACTATCCGGTCATCGGAACCGACCTCGTCCGGCTCGCCCTGGCCGCCGGCGATCTGGACCGGGCCGCGAACGCGTCCGCCGGGGTGGCCAGGGTCGCCGCCAGCAACCAGGTGCCGTGGATGACCGGATCCGCGCTGCATTGCCAGGGCCTGATCGATGCCGACGCGGAGACTCTGCAAGCGGCCGCGTCGAGTTATGCGCGCGGATCACGGCCACTCCAGTACGCCCTGGCCAGCGAGGACGCGGGCACCGCCTTCGCCCGGCAGGGCAACTGGGGCCGCGGCCACCCGCTGCTGGGCCAGGCGGTCGACATCTATGAGCGCCTCGGCGCCTCGCGTGATCTCGCGCGGGCGGAGGCGCTGCTGCGCGAAGCAGGCATCAGGCGCGGCCGCCGGGGCGCCCGCGGCAGGCCGCAGTTCGGCTGGGACAGCCTTACCCCCACCGAGCACTCGATTGCCGTACTGGTCGCCGAAGGGCTGTCCAATCCGCAGATCGGCCAGCGTCAGTACGTCTCACGCCGGACCGTCCAGACCCATCTCGCGCACATATTCGCCAAGCTGGACATCTCCTCGCGCGCTCAGCTGGCCGCCGAGGTGGCCCGGCACCGGCCCGGCTAGCCGGCCAGCTGGCCGATCCGGCGCGGCTATCCGGCCAGGTGCCGGGCCTATCCGGCCAGGTCCCGGGCCGCGCTGGCGATATGGCTGGCGCTGAGGCCCGCCGCGTCGAGCAGTTCCGCGCTGGTACCCGAGCCCGGCATCTCCCGGACCGCGAGATGGATGACGCTCAGCTCAGCCCGGCCGGCGCCGGTCAGCGCGTCCACCACCGCGGAGCCGAGCCCGCCTTCCGGGTGATGGTCTTCGGCGATGACCAGCCGGCCACCGGTGGCGGCGGCCGCCGCGGCCAGCGTCGGGGTGTCGATCGGCTTGACCGAATACGCGTCGATGACCCGGGCGCTGATGCCGTCCGCGGCCAGCTGGTCAGCCGCGGCCAGGCAGGCGTGCAAGGTGACCCCGGCGCCGATGAGGGTGACCCGGTCATCCGGGGACGAGCGGAGCACCTTGGACCCGCCGATGGGGAAGGTCTCCCCGGAGTCATAGAGGACCGGGTAGGCACCGCGTGTGGTGCGCAGGTAACTGATGCCAGGCCGGTCGGCCATGGCGGCGACGAGCGCGGCGGCGCTGGTGGCGTCGCTCGGGTACAGCACGGTAGAGCCGTGCACAGCACGCAGCATGGCCAGGTCTTCCAGGGCCATCTGGGACGGGCCGTCGGCACCGATCTCCACCCCGGCGTGCGAGCCGGACAGGCTGATGTTGGCCTGGGAGATGGCCGCCATCCGGATGAAGTCGTAGGCGCGGGTGAAGAACGCGGCGAACGTGGACGCGAACGGCCGGTAGCCGCGGACGCTGAAGCCGACCGCGGCCGCCACGAGCTGCTGTTCGGCGATGAACATCTCGAAATACCGCTCCGGATAGGCCTGGGCGAACTCGTCCGCGTAGGTCGAGTTGCTCACCTCGCCATCCATGGCCACCACGTCCGGCCGGGCGCCGAGTGCGGCCAGCGTCTGGCCGTAGGCCTTCCGGGTCGCGACCTTGTCCCCGACGCGGTAGGTAGGCAGTGTCACCGCGCCGGCCTCGCGTGGCACCGCGCGCGCCGGGGCGTCCGGCCGGGGCAGCGGCCCGCGCACGGTCAGCGAGCGTTCCCCGCCGAGTTCGGCGATGGCCCGCTCGGCCATGGCGGGCGGGAGCGGCTTGCCATGCCAGTCCTCGCGGTCCTCGACCTCGGAGAAGCCGCGGCCCTTCCTGGTCCGGGCCAGGATGACGAGCGGCTGGTCGGCGGCCAGCGATCCGGCCTTGGCCAGCGCCTGGTCGATGGCCGCGACGTCGTGACCGTCGATGGCGAACGCCTGGGCGCCGAACGCCTCCGCCCGGCGGGTGTACGTGTCCAGATCCCAGGAAAGTTCGGTCGGGCCGCGCTGGCCGAGCCGGTTGACGTTGACCATCGCGATCAGGTTGCCCAGCTTGTAGTACGACGCCTTGTCCAGGGCTTCCCAGATCGAGCCCTCGGCCATCTCACTGTCGCCGCACAGCACCCACACCCGGTAGTCCACCCGGTCCAGGTACTTGCCGGCCAGTGCGACGCCGACCGCGTCGGGCAGGCCCTGGCCGAGCGAGCCGGTGGCCACGTCCACCCAGGGCAGCGCCGGGGTGGGATGGCCCTCCAGCAGTGAGCCGAACCGGCGGTAGCAGGTCATCAGCTCCTCATCGGACACCACCCCGGCCGCCTTGAAGACCGAGTACAGCAGCGGGGAGGCGTGCCCTTTGGAGAAGATGAGGTGATCGTTGGCCGGGTTGGCCGGCTGATCCCAGTCATAGCGCAAGTGCCGGGCGAGCAGCACGGCGAGCAGGTCCGCGGCGGACATGCTGGAGGTCGGGTGGCCCGACCCGGCCGAGGTGCTGCTCCGGATCGAGTTGACCCGTAGTTGCTGGGCAAGTTCGGCGACCGTGGCCAGGTCCGCGCCCGTCACCACGTCGGTCGTGGATGCCATGGGAATTCCCTCCTGAAGCTCTACCGGGGGCCCTACCCCGGCTGCCGCTCAAATCACCCGGGATTAGGCTGACCGGGTGGGTGTCGAGGTGGCGTGGTTCGCTGCACTGTGTGACGACGACTACGAGTTCCTTGGTGTGCCGGATCCCCGGCTGGTATCCAGCTGGGAACATTGCCGTGGCATCGCGCTGGCCGCGGACGAGGCGGGCTATGACAACCTGCTGCTGCCATCCGGCTACGCGATGGGGATCGACTCGGTCGCGTTCGCGGCAGGCATTGCGCCACTACTGAAGCGGATGCAATTGCTGGTCGCGGTACGGATGGGGGAGATGTGGCCGCCGCAGCTCGCCCGCCAGCTCGCGACCATTGATGAGATGCTCGGCGGCCGGCTGACGATCAACATCATCTCCTCCGCGCTGCCTGGCCAGCCGCTGGAGTCGGCCGCCCGGTACCGGCGCACCCTGGAGATCATGCGAGTGCTGCGGGACCTGCTCGACGGTAAGGGCGTCGACTTCCACGGCGAGTTCGTCGACATCACGATAGACCCACCACGGTTGCGCCCAGCGGGCGGCTGCCCGCCGTTCTACTTTGGCGGCTTGTCCGAGGCGGCGCGTGACGTCGCCGCCCAGGCGGCCGACGTGTACCTGATGTGGCCGGACACGCTCGGCGCGGTGCAGGCCGTGCTGGCCGACATGCGAGCCCGGGCCAGCCAGCATGGCCGGGAGCTGAGGTTCGGCTACCGCGCCCACGTCATCGTGCGCGAGACCGAGGCGCAGGCGCGGGCCGCGGCCCGGCGGCTGGTGTCCCGGCTCGATGACGCTACCGGGGAGCAGATCCGCCGCCGCTCGCTGGACACCACCTCGGCCGGCACGATGCGGCAGAACGAACTTCGTGAGTCAGCCGACGACGAGGGCTTCGCCGAGCCGGGCCTGTGGACCGGCATCGGCCGCGCCCGCTCCGGGGCGGGGGCCGCCATCGTCGGCGACCCCAGCCAGGTACTGGCCAAACTGCGCGGCTACGCCGCGCTCGGCATGGAGTCGTTCATTCTGTCCGGCTACCCGCACGCGGCCGAAGGTGACCTGTTCGCCCGGCACGTCCTGCCGCACCTCGGCCACGGCCCGCTGCGGTTCAGCTGAACTGGAGCGGGCTGAGCACCATCGGAGGGGTGACGGCGGTGAACCGGTTGGGTGTGCCAGACTTCGGGTGTGGGCGGGCGTGTTCCTGTGGTCATGGGTCAGTGCTGTGATCCTGGCCAGGTCAGCGCGGGACTGAGACAGGAACTGATTGACTGCTGGATCACCGTCAGCAATGCCGGAGGGGCGGTTGGCTTTCCATTTCTGCCCGTCGATACCGCCATCGTCGCGCCGGTGGCTGATGAGCTCATCGCCAGCCTCAGCCCCGACCGCAGGCTCCTGGTCGCGGTAGCCGGTGATGCCCTGGCCGGCTGGGTGCACGTGCAGCGTCACCCGAACCCCGTCATCGCGCATTGGGGCTCCATCAGCCGTCTGCAGACCCTCCCGGCCTTCCAGGGCCAGGGCATCGGCGGCGCTCTCATGAAGCACGCCAGGCAGGTTGCCCGGCACGAGATGGGCCTGGAGCAGTTGCACCTCGCCGTGCGGGGCGGCACCGGGCTGGAGGCCTTCTACGCCCGGCTCGGCTGGCGGGAGATCGGCCGCTGGCCGGGCGCATTGCGGCTGGCGCCGGGCGACGACCGGGACGAGATCCTCATGGTCCTGTCTCCGTTGTGACCTCCGAGGGTTCGCTGCGCATCACCACCCGCGATCAACCGGGCTGGCTAAGTTCTCGCGCCTGGCCCGGCGCAGTCTGCGGTAGCCCACGTCGGCGATCGATGAGAATGCTCCTGGCTACAGCAGTGGCCGCGGCGCTTGCCGCAGGCTGCGGCGGTGTCCCAGCAGCACCGGCGCGGCAGCACGGCACGGCAGCTGTCACGCTCACCAAGCTCCAGGCGTGCAGGGAACTGCTGGACGACGTCACGCGCCACCGTGGTGTCCCTGATGTCCCAGCCCTCCGACGCATCGCGGATCACGTCACCGACCCTCGCATGGCCGGGGATGCCCGGACCGCTGTCCGGGACATTGGCCACACCGGCACCGCGCCGATCGCCTTTACCCTGCTGCGCGCCGATTGTGCGGCAGCCGGTGTACGGATCCCAGCTCCCTGACCACCAGAAGCAGATTCCGTCGGCGGCTACCTGGCCGGGCAGCGGGAAGTGGTTACCATGCTGCAGGTGCGTGGGCTAGCGGTAAGCGGGTTCTGGTCAGCGGCGGGACGAGCGGTATCCGCAGCGCGAAAAAGAATTTCTGGCCGGTGCTGAATCGCCTGTGGTCCCCTGGATTTTTGCCGGATATCGCCTGTTCGAAGCAACTAGGCCGGCCCAAAGATGAAGAATTTGGTGTACTGTCGGCCCGGCCAGGCTACAGCCGCCGGCCACATGATATCCGGGGGGAACTATGCCGACCGTAATCGCTCACCACGATGTGAAGGACAAGGATCACTGGCTTGCCTCGCCGCGGCGCGAAGAAGTGTTCGGGCCGCTCGGGGTTACCAACATTCGCACCTTCACCGACCCGGAAAACCCAGCCAGGGTGGCCGTGCTTATGGACGTTGCCGACATGGATGCTCTCATGGCTGCGATGCCGACCAAGCCGATGTCCGAGGCGATGGCATATGACGGCGTGCTGCCCGAGACCCTGGTGATCCTCGTCGAGGCGTAGTCCCCAAGCGGTCAGCTGGCCGTCTCCGGGCCCGGCTGGCCACGTCCCCGGGCCGCGGAACCTCCGGGTGCGCGGAATCAGGCACGGTGCTGGCAGTGGATTGTCACTATATGAGACCAGGAGCGAGTGGTCGCTGTGTGAGGATCTGAGCCAGGCAGTCGTGTCAGCAAGCCGGGACGGGGAGTCATGGGTGGGACGAACGCGGCATCGCCGGAGCCCGCCATGCTGACCGTGGCTCTTGAAGTGCCATCAGCGCAGATTCTCGCGGATCAAGCGTCGATCATTCAAGATCTTCAATTCGTGATGGATTGTTGCAAGCGGCTGCTTACCGAGCTGGCTAGACCTGAGGAAGAGCGCGATACGGTCGTGCCACAGGCGCTCTGGTCCGCGGCGCTGGTTGCCTACGCTCGCTGCTTCGGCAAGGGCAAGCGATTCGGGCTGTCGGCTGAAGATGTGCGCACCCTGCCCCTCCGGGGCGAGGTGATGAAATATCATAAATGGGTGATCGGGGAGTGCGGTAAGGTTACTGCGCATCCAGCGAACCCCTTCGCGGCCGCGAAAGTGGGAGCGGCTCTTTCCTCGCCTGACCACGCAGAGCGGCGAGTGGAGGGCATTGTGATTCTCGCTACGAGCCATGTGCTCGTGGATGACACCGGTGTGCGCCAGTTGGGCGGCCTGGCATCAGAACTGGCAAAACAAACCGCCAAGAAAGCAGAGGCTCAGCAGGACTCTGTGCTCGCGGATGCACAGCAGCTCAGCACAGATAGCTTGTACAAATTGCCGCCACTGCGCATGCGCTCACCCACCGCCGGTGCCACTGAGGATGCGCGATAGGCGGCGGGAGCTG
Source organism: uncultured Actinomycetes bacterium (assembly GCA_963757545.1). Classification (GTDB taxonomy): domain Bacteria; phylum Actinomycetota; class Actinomycetes; order Streptosporangiales; family Streptosporangiaceae; genus RYN-230. The sequence goes on from CAVWSA010000039.1 coordinate 72,144, forward strand.
GTCCGGCTGCTCCGGGCGGCCATCTACGCTCGTGTGGTGTGGACAGGCATGAGGTCGTGTTGCTGCACGGCCAGCCGGGTTCGGGCGCGGACTGGCAGCAGGTTGGTGCCCTTCTGCCGCCTGCGCTGGACGTCGTGGCGCTGGACCGGCCCGGGTATGGGGCCAGCCGGCAGGCCGGCGGCTTCGCCTACGGCGCTCGCGCGGTGCTGGCGGAGCTGGATGCGCGGGGCATCGGGCAGGCGGTCCTGGTCGGCCATTCCTACGGGGGAGGCGTGGCGCTGTCGGTGGCGCAGCTGGCTCCCGGGCGGGTCGAGGCGCTGGTCCTGCTGGCCAGCGTCGGCCCGGGCTGCCTGACCGGCTGGGACCAGCTGCTCGCCGCGCCGGTGGCCGGCGAGGTATGCGCGGTCACCGCGTGGTGGCTGACTCCCTGGCTGGCCCGGGCCCGGCTGGCTGCCCTGGCCCGGCTGCACGGGCGTCCTATCACCGCCAGTGAGCATGTCAACTGGCACATCTGGGGCCACGCGCACCACGATCACGGGCCGTTGTGGCGCAGCTTCCTCACCGAGCAGCGGGCGCTGGTCGGCGAGCTCGCCAGCCTGACAGCCTCTCTGCCGAGCATCCGGCAGCCGGTGCTGCTGATCGCCGATCCCGCGGACACGCTCGTTCCCGTCAGCACGACCCACCAGCTGGCGGCTGCCCTGCCCGATGCCCGCGTGCAGCTTGTCAGCCAGATCGGCCACCACCTGCCCCGCCGTGGCGCAGCACAGATGGCCACAGCAATCACGGATTTCCTCACCGCACTGGACACCCGCCCAGCACCAGCCTGACCCAGCCAAGAGAAGGCCGCGCACATCCCGTCCCGTGCGGCTGACCGGACGGGACGGGATGGGTCGTTCAGCTGGCCTGTGTGGCTGGAGCCGGCGCCGATGCGGCCGCGGCTGGTGCGAGGTCATCCGGTGTGGGTGCGGGAACGGTGGCCCCGCCCTGGTCCAGACGGAACGGCGGGTAGGCGTCGGTCATCAGAGCGGCATACGCGACGACCCGCAGCACCCAGCGGTTCATGCCCACGATGAAGTCGTACAGCCCTCGCGGGTAGCGGCCCGCGAACAGCAGCGTGACCGCCGCGAAGAACACCAGCAGCCCGATGAGGCCGCCGGAGAGGGTACCGGTCTGCCACGTTTCCCCCGAGGAACTGGTCGCGGTGTAGGCAGCGCCGCCGGCGAACACCGCGACGATGGCGTACTGCGGGATGGCCAGCAGCCACCACTTGACCAGGACCAGGCCGCGGGAGAGCCGCTCGGGGTAGGCGACGTCCAGCGTCGCGGGGTAGTCCGGCTCCTCATCCAGGCTGAACGGCGGGTAGCGGTCGGTCCCCAGAGCGCTGTAGGTGTAGTAGGCCACCCGCCATGACCAGCGCAGCACCCCGAGATTGAAGCTGAACAGCGGGCGGGGGTAGCGTCCGGTGAACAAGATCGCGAAGAATGCGATGACGGTGACGACGGCGAACGCGATCCACAGGAAGAACAGCACGATGTAGTGCGGGATCGCCAGCAGCCACTTGACCAGCCACAGCCAGCGGCTCAGCGGCTCGTCGAGGCGAGCCCGCACTTGCACGGGATAGTTCTGGTCCATGGTTTCCTCCTTGCCGGTGCCTGCTGAAGCCACATCCATGGCGCGGGCACGTGATGTGCGGGCGGGGGCGGATCACCCGGCCCGGAAGTCCCTATCCCTGCGTCTATCTGAGAACCGGCATATGGACGGCGAGCGCATCCGCGGTGGAGATCGCTTGAAGATGATGCGCGGCCAGCGGCCGCCCGGCCTCAACGCCTGCTACCGACGCTACGCTTGCATTAGAAAACAAGCAATAAATTTCTAGAAATTCTCAGCTAGACTTGTTCCATGCCGGAGTGGAGCTTCCTGACCAGCCACGCCCGTGTCCTGCTGTGCATAGCTCACGACCCTGGCCTGCGGTTGCGCGACATCGCCGACCGCCTGGGCATCACCGAGCGCACTGCCCACGGCGTCCTCACAGACCTTGTCCAGGCTGGCTACGTGACCAGGACGAAAGACGGCCGCCGCAACCGCTACCAGATCCAGGCCCACCTGCCGTTGCCCGAGCCCGGCACCCGCGGGCCGTCCATCGGCGAACTCCTCGCCGTCCTGCTGGGAGACACCCCAGGCATCGCCGGACCAGCAGCCCTCGATGCGGCTGACCGGAAGCCGAACCCGCCAAGAGCATGAGGACCAGCAGCAACGAATGGAACCGTGACCCGAAGCCATTCGTGTGGACCAAGACCGCCGGCGAGATCCTCGGCACCCGCGCCGCGTACTGCTGGCGAATCAACGACTCAGGAACTAGTCGGGTTCCAGCTCGGGACCGATCCGCCCGGCTGGACGGAGAATTTAAATTGCCGGAACTTCGCGATACCCCGGCGGTTGACGTAGCTATAGGCCATCTTCCGGTAGGACGGCTGGCCGTTGTGCGTCTGAATATCCTGCAGGCGCACCGTGACCGTGTAGGTGGTTGGGTGCCAGCCGGATATGGGACCTGGCTGGGGCCAGTAGATGTCGAGCTTGCCGCTCGCGGATGCTTGCGGGCTGCCCCAGTGCCGCCAGGCCAGCCGCCGGGTAACCGGCGCTCCGCCCATGCCGACGTAGATGACGTGCGGGCGCTGAACCATCCCGGACCAGCCGGTTACGTCCGGCTGCATCCGCACCTGGACGGCAGCCGCGCCGGGCGGCCTGGCCGCGGCCGGGTGAGCGCTCTGGCCGGGCGTACCGCACGCCGCCAGGCCGCCCGTCACAGCGGCCGCTGCGATGATGCCCAAGGTTCTGGGTGCGCTGCTCACTGAAGGTCTGCTCCCCTGTTGCCTTGAGGAGACGCCCTGACGCAGTGCACGGCAAGGGCCGGAAGGCCCCCGATCCGGTCAGGAATCGAGAAGCGTCAGGGTGCCGTCGGGCCTAGCCTTCCCTCAGATGGCCGGCATTACGCCGGGCCTTGAACGCCGAAGGGAGCCCGAGAATGCCCGCGAAGAATTCCACCACCGAGTCCGGCGGCTTCACCGCTGAGGAGCGTGCCGCGATGAAGCAGCGCGCAGCCGAGCTGCGCGCCGAGGGCAAGCAGGGAGTCAAGAAGGCCGACGGGCTGCAGGCCGTCCTCGACAGCATTGCGAAGATGGCGCCGCAGGATCGTGCGCTCGCCGAGCGCGTGCATATCACGGTGACCGCTACCGCCCCGGACCTGTCGCCGAAGACCTGGTACGGGATGCCCGCCTACGCGAACGCGGACGGCAAGGTCGTCGTCTTCTTCCAGGACTCGGGCAAGTTCAAGTACCGGTACTCGACCCTGGGCTTCCAGGAGGCGGCCAACCTCGACGACGGGGACCTGTGGCCGGTGGCGTACGCGCTCCAGGAGTGGAGCGCCGTGGTAGAGAAGAAGGTCGTCGAGCTCGTGAAGGCTGCGGTCTCCTGACCCTTACCGGGACCGTCCGGTGCACTGGGGGCGGCGGATCCGGACGTTCGTATGCGGCCGCGGAGGGGAGTCTGGGGTCAGTAAGTCCAGGATCCGCCGCTGGTCAGCCTCAGGTAGAGGACGTGGGCGGTGCGTCCATAGGTCCAGCGCATACGGCTGAAGACAGCTGTGCCGCGGTGCATGATCACCCGGTGCAGGTAAACCTTGACGTTGTACACGTCGTACCGGCACAGGTAGCTCGGCTGGCAATTGGGATTGTGCTGCACATGCAGCTTGCCCGTCCCGTTCGCATAGGATCTGCGGCCAGTCGGTCTCCTCGGCGCTTGCCGCGTCGTCGTGCAGGGCGGCGATGGCGGCCTCGACCTGGTAGCGGCCGGGGCGCGCAGCAGCCAGCGCCGACTGCAGGACGCGCACGCCCTCGGCGATCTCGAGGGTGTCCCACAGGCCGCGGTCCTGCCGGTCGAGCGTGATGATGCGGCCCGCTGAGTCGAGTCGCGCCGGGAGGCGGGCGTGGTTGAGGAGCATCAGCGCGAGCAACCCGCGCGCCTCTGGTTCCTCGGTGGCGAGAGTGAGCTGGCGGGCGAGCCGGATCGCCTCGCCGGCCAGGTCCACCCGGCCCGCGTGGCCGGCCGTGTAGACGAGATAGAGCACGCGCAGCACGACGGCGAGGTCGCCGGGCTGGTCCAGGCGGCGCCCCTGCAGGGCGCGCTTGGCCCGGCTGATCCGCTGCGCCATCGTCGCCTCCGGCACGTAGAAGGCGTCGGCGATCTCCCGGGTGGTGAGGCCACCGACCGCGCGCAGGGTCAATGCCACCTGGGAGGCGGGCGCGAGGTCGGGGTGGCAGCAGCAAAAGAGCAGGAAGAGGGTGTCGTCGCCCTGCTCGGTGGCGGCGGGCCGCGGTTCGGCGTACGTCGCCTCCTCACGGCGGTGACGGGCGGCCTCGCTGCGGCGGGCGTCAACGAGGCGCCGGGTCGCGACCGTCGCCAGCCACGCGCGCGGGTCGCGCGGCGGATGCTCGGGCCACACCCGCTGCGCCTCCAGCAGCGCCTCCTGCAGCGCGTCCTCGGCAGCATCGAAGTCCTCGCCCCGCCGGACCAGGCCCGCGAGCACCCGCGGGACGAGGGCGCGCAGCACGCCCTCGTCCCGCTGTCGCATCGGCTCGCCGATCACGCCGGGTCAGCCGTCCGACGGCGCCTCGGACATGACCTCCCGGACGTCGATCCACTCGTACAGCGGCTCCCCACCTGGGCCGGGCTCGGAGGAGACGTAGCCCGCGAGCTCGACCGCGCGCTGGTGCGACTCGACGTCGATCATGTACCAGCCCGCCACGAGATCGCTGGTCTCGGGCAGCGGGCCGTCGGTGGTGACCGGCGCGGCGTCCGGGCCGCCGTAGCGCACCCAGGTGCGCGCCGGCGTGAGCGCCTGCGCGCCGACGTACTCGCCGTTCTCCTCGAGCAGCTCGCTGACGTGCTTGAGGAAGGCCATGTGCGCCTCCACGTCCTCGGGGGCCCACTGGTCCATCGGGGGCACCGGACGGTGCGGCTCCGGCCCGCCGCGGTAGTGCTTGAGGAGCAGGTACTTCGGCATGGTGGTCTCCTGGTGTCGTGAGCCGCGCCTGTCGCGGCCCTGCACCTGGTGAGCGGAGCCGGTCAGACCTTCTCGACATGAAATCACTCATCTGGGGCCATCCTCGGCCCGGTGGCGGAACGACTGGGGGCCGCCCGCGTGCTGGGCGCAGCCGTCGCGGGGGTCGCGGTGGGGGCCGCCGTCATGGCCGTGCCGGGCCGAGGGCAGCCCTCCGGCCATTCCGGGCCGGACATGAAGCGGTAGCCCAGCAGCTGCGAAGCTGGCCGGGTGGAGATGCACGCCAACCAGCTGGCCATCACGGCAGAGACCGTGTGTGAGCTGGTGGACGAGCAGTTCCCGGTATGGCGCGGCCTGCGCATCTCAGCGGTGCGGGCGCCAGGGACGGTCAACGCCATCTTCCGCATCGGCGACCAGCTGGCCGCCCGGTTCCCGCTCGAGCCGGGGGACGCCGGGGCGGTGCGCAGCGGGCTGGAGCGGGAGGCGAGCGCCGCCCGCGAGCTGGCCGGCCGCACCCGGTTCCGCACCCCCGAGCCGGTGGCGCTGGGCGAACCGGGTGCGGGCTACCCGCTGCCATGGTCGGTGCAGACCTGGCTGCCCGGGGTTACCGCCACCGACGACGACCCGGGGGAGTCCGCCGGGTTCGCCCACGACCTGGCCGAGTTCATCGCCGGGGTGCGCCGGATCGCCACCCGGGGCCGGACGTTCCGCGGCCATGGCCGGGGCGGCGACCTGCGCTCCCATGACGCCTGGATGGAAACCTGCTTCGCGCGCAGTGGGCCGCTGCTGGACGTGCCGCGGCTGCGCCGGATCTGGCAGGCGCTGCGCGACCTGCCGCGCGCTCCGGGCGGGGACGTGATGAGCCACGGCGATCTGATCCCGGGCAACGTGCTGGTGTCCAGCGGCCGGCTGGCCGGCATCCTCGACGTGGGCGGCCTCGGACCGGCCGACCCGGCACTGGATCTGGTGGCCGCCTGGCATCTGCTCGGCGCCGGCCCCCGGCAGGTGTTCCGGGACGATCTCGGCAGCGGCGATCTCGACTGGGCCCGCGGCCAGGCCTGGGCCTTCGAGCAGGCGATGGGGCTGGTCTGGTACTACGCGGAGAGCAACCCGGCGATGAGCCTGCTGGGCCGGCGCACGCTACGGCGCATTCAGCAGGCCCTGGCCGCTCAGTAAAGGCTTTACCAGCTGAGCACCTGGCAGGAAGCCACCGGCTGCTTCATCCCGGTAGGTTCGACAACCGTGCGCGACTGGCCGAGACTGAGCGTTATGCCGGAACCATTGCCCAGATCGGTGGCGTGCTGCTGCGCGTAGACGCTGTTGTTGTAACCGCGCAGTTCCACGGTCAGGTCATAGATCGTGATGACCCGGTTTCCGACATTGGTCAGCGTTACCTGGTAAGCGCTGTACGGCGTGCCGTGCGGTGCGACCTGAGTTATCCCGTGCAGCGTGCGCTGGTTGGTGGAACCGCCGATGCACGAGGTGGCCAGGTTGGTCGAGGTGACGTGCTCGGCCCTGGCCTGCAACTGCGCCGAGTTTATGATGCGATGTTTCGTGAATCCCAGCATCGCGTCGAGCAAAAGGAAGATTGCTGCCAGCGTAACCAGTGCGTCTGCCAGCCGGAAAAGTATGCGTTGATGCCGTATATCCATGATCGCTTTCTGCCCGGAAGACAGATATATTGTAGCATACTAAGTATTTTCCTGCTTTGATAAACGTGGCTGCATTGCGCGTTAATGGCGCGGCCCGGCGAATATTCGCCGGGCCGCGCCATAGGTAAGCGGGATTACTGGATATCAGCCGGGCACGAGAATCCGCTCGCGCCGGCTGGGGCCGCTCAGGGCGCTGTCACGGCTGGCCGCACAGCACCAGGTCCACGCCGTAGGCGTTGTTGGCGTAGGACAGGTCGCCGTTGTGCAGGTGGAACAGCGGCTTGAACCGCTCGGCCTGCTGCACCGTGGTCGCTGCGTTCAGTGAGGACTTAGACCAGTTCGTGTTCGGGGTGGCCAGGTCGCCGACGCTGGTGAAGCGGAACGGCACCCGGCCCCGGGGCGCGGTGCGGAAGGTGCCCTGTACCAGGGCGGCGCCGTCGGCCACTTCGTAGACATAGGTGCTGTCCGGTGCCGACCGGGTGGCCCGGGCGTGCTGGCAGATCGTCTCGATCCCGTTGATGCCGTCTACGCCCAGGAAGGACCGGACTCGTCGGCTCAGTGAAGGGCAGGCAACGGCGCTATGAACTACCGCGCAGTCAGAAATCGGGCTCGGGCACGTAATGGCGGCTCAAGTCGGCTGGGTCGATCCAGACCCGCACGATCGCGCGGGTGGACGGGTCGCGGAACCGTTCCGGGGTCGGTACCCAGGCAGCGTCCGGCTCGGTCCGCTGCGCGTGCCGCCGCCGCTGCCCGGGCCGGGCGCGGCTGGCCCGGCCAGCGGCCGGCCCAGCTGGGCCGGCCGCGCCGAGCAGCGGAAGGTCGGTCACCGTCGCCGCCGCCTCGTCGGAATAGGCCGCGGCCAGCACCACGCCGACCCGCTGGCTCATCTCGTCCAGGCCGAGATGACCCTGGGCATAGTGCTCCCGGAGCAGGCTGAGCAACCGCTCCCGGCCAGCCTCGGTGAGCACGGAGCGCGGCCCCGGCGGCGGCGCCGGCGGCGGTCCGGGCATGGGGCTAGCCAGCCGGGCGAGCGACGACCGCCGTGCCGTAGGCCACGATCTCAGTGAGCTGCTGGCCGATCTCGGAGGAGTCGAACCGCATGGCGACGACCCCGTTCGCGCCGAGCAGCCGGGCGTTCTCGATCATCCGGTCGATGGCGTGCCGGCGGCTGTCCTCGAGCAGCTCGGTGTACTGGGTCACCTCGCCCTGGCGCATCGCCTTGAAGCCGGCACCGATCGACTTGATCGCGCCCATACTGCGTACGACCAGGCCGAACGCGACGCCAAGGTCCTGCTCGACGGTCATGCCAGGCAGGGTGAACGCGGTGGTCACCGGGAATCCGGCCGGTGTGGGTTGTGTCATAGCCGTCATCGTAGGCACCGGGCCCGGCACCCGGCCGGAATCCGGCGCGATGCCCGCAGGCGTGTGTCGGGACCCAGTTCAGGCCCGGTAGGACGCGGGGAAGCCCTGGCGCCAGCTCGGGTAGCGCAGCGTCCAGCCGAGTTCCTTCCTGGCCTTGTCGTTGGCCGCGCCCCGGGACTGGGTCATCATGGCCAGCCCGTCGCCGACGATCAGCCGGGCCAGCCAGGTGGGCACGTGCCGCGGTGGCTTGGCGCCGAGCACCCCGGCCAGCACCGGCAGCCAGTCCCGGGCCGCGGCGGGCTCGTTGTCGGTGATGTTGTAGATGGCCGGGCCGACATGGTCCAGGGCGAGCACGGTAGCCGCGGCGGCGTCGTGCAGGTGGATGAACGGCGTGACACCGGCGCCGTCGCCGACGATCGGGTACTGCCGCTTGCGCACCGCCTTGATCAGCGCGTCGGGATCGCCGTAGAAGCCGCCGTAGCGGAGCACGATCCCGCCGGCCTCCAGGGCCGCCTGGTCGAGGTGGTTCATCGCGGCAAACGACTGCCGCGCGCTGTCCGGCGGGTTGCCGTCCAGCGGGTCGTCCTCGGTCTTGACCGGCCCGCCCGCGCGCAGGTAGCGGTACGGGGCAAAGCTCTGCGCGACGAACCGGCGCACGCCGGCCTGCTGCGCGGCGGCCAGCAGGATGTCGGTGCCCTCGGTGCGCAGCCGGTTGGTCTGCGCGAACGTGCGGTCCAGGTGGCGCGAGAAGCCGCTGTCGGCCAGCGCGGTCGCCTGGTACACGATGGCCTCGGGCTGGGCCGCGGCGACCGCCGCACGGACCGCCGCCGCGTCCAGCACGTCGAGCACGATGGGCTCGGCGCCGAGCGCGCGCAGCCGCTCCGCTTTGCCGTCCGAGCGGGAACTGCCGATGACCTCGTGCCCCCGGCCGCGGCCAGTTGCGGCACCAGCCGGCTGCCGATGGCTCCACTGGCCCCCACGACCAGGACTCGCATGACTGTCTCCCTCCTCAGCCGGTGGACGTGGGCCGGCTGGCCGGGGCGGCGCTGACCGCACAGAGGCCATCGGAGCCGATGTTCAGGCCGATGTTGGTCATGTTGTTCAGGTGCTCGCTGGCCACCAGCCAGACGATGTCGCAGATCTCGCGCTCGGGGTAATGCCGGGCCAGCCGGGCGAACGTGTCCGGCTCGACCTTCTTGTCCGTGGTCAGCTGGGTGGCGTAGTCCAGCGCGGCCCGCTCCGCCTCGGTGAACAGCGGGCTGGTCCGGTACCCGGGCAGCGCGTCGAACCGGGCCCGGTTGTCGGCCGATTCCCGGGTCGCGTACCAGCGGGCCGCGTCCATGCAGAACATGCACGTGTTGATGCTGGCCACCTGCTCACGGAGGAGGACCGCGGTGCGCTGCGGCAGCTGCAGCTTCTTGTCCAGCCGGTTCAGCTTGCCGTAGAAGGACATGAACGCGAACGGCATCCGCGCCGCGAACGTGGTGATCGGCGTGATCACCTTGCCGGCCTGGCGGCGGGTGAGGAAATAGACCAGCCGCAGCCCCAGGCTGCGTGGTTTCTCGATGGGCGGAAGATACGCGTTCATCAGTGGACTCCCGTGCTCGGAGCGGATGGTTCACTGCGCTGACACCCGGGCCGCGGCGAACGTGACCGGCGGCGTACTGGCGTTAGGAAAGCAAGGTCAGCGGTCGGGCAGCCGCGGCCGGCCGGGCTGGATGCCCGCCCACACCCCGGTGGCGGTCCAGCCTGGCGCCGCGTCGGGCAGCCGGGCCGCCAGCCAGCGGTCCGCGATGACGCAGCCGGTCGCGGCCAGCTGCACCCCGCGGCCGACCGCGCCGAGCGCGGCGGCCAGCAGTGCCGCCACCGCACGGACGGCGGCCCGGGCCCGGCCCAGCGGAGTGCGCAGCCGCTCATGGGCGGGCATCGGCTGGCCCTTGGCCAGCCGGGTGAACTGGGTCAGCAGCTCGGCGAACTGCGGATCAGTGCGGGTCGTCTCGTGACCAAGCCGGCGCAGCATGCGCAGCTGGCGATACCAGAGGCTCATCGGCGTGCTCCCGCCGGAAACTACATCGTGGCACGACATATTAGCACGACCCAAGTGTTACACCGGTCGTTGACTCGGCTGGCCCGGTTGGTTACCGTCCCTCAGGTAATCATCCAGAGGATCTGAGGGACCTGGCCCGGTGACGGTCCGGCAACCTGCGCTCGCCGTAAGGTGCCAATGCCAGGATCGATGAGGAGCAGCTCATGGGCTTCCTGGCGCAGATGCCGGTGCTGCACGGCGCCCTGGTCCGGCTCGAGCCACTGTCGATGCGGCACGCCGCGGACCTGGCCGAGGCGGCGGAAGAGAACCGCGGCGCGTACGGCTTCACGGTGGTCCCGCGGGCCGGCCAGGTGACGGAGTACCTGGCCGCCCACGCGGGCCGGGTGCGGGGCGGCATGCTGGCCCCGTTCGCGCAGATCTGCCAGCACGATGGCCGGGCCGTCGGGGTCACCGCGTACTGGGATCCGCGGTTCTGGCCGGGCCAGGGTGAGCCGGGCCAGGGTGAACCGGGCCAGGGTGAGCCGGGCCAGGGTGTGCTGGGCACTGCGGCCGCCGGGTTACGGGCCATCGACATCGGCTGGACCTGGCTGGCCGCGTCGGCCCAGCGGACCGGCATCAACGTGGAGGCGAAGCTGCTGCTGTGCGAGTATGCGTTCGAAACGCTGGGCGTGGTCCGGGTCGGCTTCTCGGCCGACGCCCGCAATGAGCGGTCCCGGCGGGCCATCGCCGGGCTGGGCGCGCGCTTCGAGGGTGTGCTGCGGCAGTGGTCGCCCTCTTGGGCGCCGGGTGAGGAGGGGCTGGTCCGCGACTCGGCCATCTTCTCGGTCATCGCCGCCGAATGGCCCGCCACCAAGGCGGTCCTGCGCGGCCGGCTGGCCCGGTGATCTGGGCCTAACGATTTCCCGCAGGGCGCGGCCGACCGATGGCTCCTGGGGACGGTCTGCCTTGCTAACGTGGCAAGCTGTTCATCGTCAGCGCGCCGGGCATCGTGATCGACACCGACGGGCTCAACCTCACCTACTCCAAGCTCAAGCTCCACGCCCAGAACGCCGCTGCCGATCCCCGTCTCCGCATCGAGCTCGCCGGAAAGCTGCTACACGCGAAAGTCATCGAGCAGCGGCCCTGACGCCGCCGGTGCCCTGAACCGGTCAGGCGGGCTGCCACAGCTCGACCCGATTGCCCTCGGGATCGGTGACCCAGCCGAACCGGCCGACACCCTCCATGTCCTGCGTTTCTGCCGCCACGTCCGCTCCCTTGGCGCGCAGCTGTGCGAGCATCGCATCCAGGTCGCGGACCCGGAAATTGAGCATGGCCTGCTGGGCGCGGGACCCGAAGTAGCCGGTCCCGGACTCGAACGTCGCGAACACCGTCGGCCCGGCTCCCTGCCGCCACAGGCCGTTCTCATCAGCGTCCAGGCCCAGGCAATCGCGATACCACGCGCCCAGGGCCGCCGGGTCGGCGGCCCGCATGAAGTATCCACCGATCCCAACCACGCGTTCCATGCCGCTATCTTGCCAGGACGGCGATCGGGCAGGCTGGCACCACACCATCGCCCGCTTCACACCCCCGTCTCAATCCCGGGGAACTCGTAAGTTCCTGGCATTGCCACCGGTGGGGCGCAATGCACCGCGCTCACGCCTGGGCACCGCGCGTGGCTAAGGGGTGACCAGCTGGCCTTTGGCCACGGCGGTGATGCCGCCCTCGGACACCGTGAAGCCGCGGGCCCGGTCGTGCTCCTTGTCCACGCCCACCGTGACGCCCTCGGGGACGACCACGTTCTTGTCCAGGATGGCGCGCTCGACCACGGCACCCGCGCTGACCCGGGTGTTGTTCAGCAGCACCGACCGGTCCACCCGGGCCGAGCCGTCCACCCGGACGCCGGGCGACAGCACCGAGTCGCGCACCAGCCCGCCCGCGATGATGACGCCGTTACTGACCAGGCTGCCGATCGCCTGCCCCGGCCGGCCATAGCCGTCCTGGGTGAACTTGGCCGGCGGCAGCGGGGGGATCTGGGTCAGGATCGGCCACCGGTCGTTGTCCAGCCGGAACGGCGGCTCGGCAGCGCACAGGTCCAGGTGCGCGCGGAAGTAGGCATCGAGCGTGCCCAGATCCTGCCAGTAGCCCGCGTCGTCCGGCACCGCGCCGGGCACCTGGTTGTGCAGGAAGTCGTAGACGTGGGCGGCGCCGTCCCGGACCAGCATCGGGATGATGTCCCCACCCATGCTGTGCCCGCTGATGTCGTTGACCGCATCCTTGCGCAGCGCGTCCACCAGCACGTCGCGGTCGAACAGGTAGTTGCCCATGGACGCGAAGGCCTCATCCGGCTGGCCCGGGCGGCCCGGCGGGTCGGCCGGCTTCTCCAGGAACGTCTCGATACGGTGCCCATCCCGCCCGGGCTGCGCGACGCCGAACCCGGTGGCTTCCGCCCGGGGGACCGGGATCCCGGCGACGGTCACCCCGGCGCCCCAGGACCGGTGCGCCTCCATCATTTGCCGTGGGTCCATCCGGTACACGTGATCGGCACCGAACACCGCCACCACGTCGGGCTGCTCGTCGTCGATGAGGTTGAGCGACTGGTAGATCGCGTCGGCCGAGCCGGTCTGCCAGTGCGGGCCGATCCGCTGCTGGGCCGGGACCGCGGTCACGTAGTTGCCCAGCAGGATGTTCAGCTGCCAGGTGGTGATCAGGTGCCGGTCCAGGCTGTGGCTCTTGTACTGGGTCAGCACGCAGATCCGCTGCCAGCCCGCGTTGACCAGGTTGGACAGCGCGAAATCGACCACCCGGTACAGGCCGCCGAACGGGACGGCTGGTTTGGCCCGGTCGGCGGTCAGCGGTGCGAGGCGCTGGCCGCGCCCGCCCGCGAGGACGATGCTCAGCACCCGCTGCCCGGCCATCAGTCACCCCCGTGACGCTGTGCCCTTGACCCTGTGCCCCCGTGCCCGTGCTATGCCGCAATGCCCCCCTGTGTCCTTTTGTCCCCGGGGTCTGCCGCCCTCAACCGGGAGTTAATCGGCGACAACGGGCAATCGGGAGTTAATCGGCGACAACCGGCAATCAACCGCGACGCTGACGGCGACCGGGAGGCTGTAGACACCGGAAGTGTCCCCTAGTACGGCAGTAGCCATTCCTTAGCTGAGCTGGGCGTTCACCGGGTAGTCGGTGGTGAGTCGTGTGCGCTGGTGGTACCAGCGGGCGAGGGCTTGGTGGCGGCGTTTCCATCCGGACCAGTGCTCGGCGTGGCCGGGCGGGCTGGGCGGGTGGGTGAGGGCGGTGAGCAGGCGGGCGATCTCGGGGACGGTGAGCGGGATCATGCCCGGGTCGGCGGGGGGCGGCTGATCCGGCCGGGCCGGGGGTGGCGCTTGGGTATCGGTGCGCTGCCTCAGCGCGGCGGCGGTGATGGCGCAGATGGCCAGGGCCGCCATGACCAGCACGGTGTGCCGGGCGATCGCGGTGTGGAGCCGGACCTGGGACTCATCGAGGCCGAAGCAGTCCTTGCCGAGGCGGAATTCTTCTTCCACGGGCCATCTCAGCCCTGCCGCGCGGATCAGCCGGGTGATCGTGAGGGGCTGGCCTTCGGGGACGAAGCAGTAGTGAAAGGCCAGCTCGCCGGTCTTGAGGTGGTGGCGGATGAGCAGGCAGTGCTGCCGGGATGTGGCAGCCAGCCACGACCAGGCATACCAGCGCTGTCCCTTGGAGCCAGTCCCGGCGGAGCGGACCTCGGGGTGCTTGCGGGCCAGGAGCTGGGTGGCCGCCTGCGCGCAGGTTAACTTCTTGCCGCTGGCCAGGGTGAGGCGGAAGTTCGAGGGGACGCGCAGCACGTAGGCCTGGCCGCGTTCTTCGAAGAAGGCCCGCAGCTGCGTGCAGTTGCCGTAGACCTCATCCCCGCAGAAGAAATCGACGGTGATGCCGTCGGCGAGCGCTTCGGCGGCGATGTCGATGGCCAGCTGCCCTTTGGTGCGGAACTCCAGGTCCAGGGGCAGGCCCATGAGCAGCGAGCGCACCGGGTCGGCGATCTGCGCGGCGGGTATCCACTGCCGCGCTCCGATCAGCGCATGCCCGGCATCCTCGCGTACATAGGCCAGGTGAACAGTGTTGATCCCGTTGGCGACCTTCCCCGCGCAGCCGAGGTACTGCCGCTGCACGCCCGCCGTGGCCGTGCCGGCCTTCTCCTGCCCGGTCTCATCCAGCGCCCCGATCACCAGCCCGCGGCGCCCCGAACGGCGGGCAGCCTCATCCAGGCCCGCCACCGCGAACCGGCGTACCACGCCCATCGCGGCGAAAGGATCCCAGGCCGCGCGGTTGAGCAGCCGCTGCGTCCGCCCCGGCGTCCGGTCACCCACCTGCTCAGCGATCGTCCAGCCATTACGCCGCGCCAGGCCGCCGCTGACAGCACAGATGTACTTCCCCGCCTGCAGCCACGGCTCCGGCCGCCCGAAACACGGCCGCAGCAGGCCCAGCAGCTCGCTGCGTTTCCGGGCGCCCAGCCGCGCCCCTATCCTGGCGGCAGCAGCCGCCCCCGGTTTTGTTGTCTTCACACACGCATGATCGCGGGGCGGCTGCATCATGCAGAAACCGGAACGTCCCCGGTCAGCCGCAGTCACCCCAGGTCACAACCCCAATGGCTACTGCCGTACTAGCACAACGGGACCACGTCCCGGGGACCACGCTCGGAGGTGAGCAACCATGGTGCACGACCCGGTGGCAGACGTGCGGGCCAGCGCAGGGCCACAGACCAGCCACGGGGCTGGGGCGGCAGCCGGCCCAAGGGGGACGCTGAACGAGGAACTGAGGCCGGCCACCAGCCACCGGGTGTTACGGTCGCTGGCGCTGCGCACCCGCATCGCGGGGAGCGACGCGTTCCACGCCGCCCCGGCCCAGATCGACAACGGCGACGAGGCGCGGTACAGCGATAAGTCGGGCAGCTACACGAAGGGCGTCCTGCAGGCCGGCATCGGCCTGGTCAACCTCGGCGGGTACGCGTCGTTCAAGGCCGCGCTCAGCAGCGGCGCCCCGGCCGACTTCGAGAAGATCATCCTGGGCGGCCCGCGCACCCTCAATGGGCCCCAGGCCGGGCTGGCGTTCTGCCTGGACAGCCTGGATGGCAGCCAGTACCCGGTGCCACCGGCGCCCGCACTGGCCAGCGAGGCCTACGCCGCCGAACTGATCGAGCTGTACTGGGCGTCGCTGCTGCGCGACCTGCCGTTCGGTGACTACGAGGGGAGCAGCCTGGCCACCCGGGCCGCCGCCGAACTGTCCTCGCTGCCGGACTATGCCGGGCCGCGGAACAACCTTGGTCAGGTCACGCCGCACCTGCTATTTCGCGGTGGCTTCGCGGGTGAGGAGCGGGGGCCGTACCTGTCCCAGTTCCTGCTGCTGCCGACCGCGCTGGGCGCGCTGCCGATCAGCCAGCAGTACGTCACCAACCAGCCGGGCACCGACTTCATGACCCAGCCAGGCGAATTCCTGGACGTGCAGAACGGCAAGCCGACCGGGAAGGCACTGACCCCAGCCGGGGCCCGCTACCTGCACGATGGCCGGGGCCTGGCCGCGTACACCCACGGCGACGTCCTGTTCCAGGCCTACTTCATGGCCAACCTGGTGCTGAACACGATCAACGGCGCGCTGCCGCCGCCGCTGAACATGGGTAATCCGTACAACGGGTCCAAGACGCAGAACGGCTTCGGCACGTTCGGCCAGCCGGATTTCGCCGCGACGCTGGCCGCGGTGGCGGGCGAGGCGATCCGCGAGGTGTGGTACCAGAAATGGTGGGTGCACCTCCGGCACCGGCCGGAATCCGGTGGGGCCATCGTGCACCTGCAGCAGACCGGGCAGGGCGGCGGCATCGAGGGTCACGTCAGCGACACCGTGCTCAACTCCCAGGCGGTGCAGGCCAGCTTCGCCGCGAACAACAGCTATTTCCTGTCCCAGGCCTTCCCGGAAGGCTCGCCGACCCATCCGGCCTACCCCACCGGGCACGGCACGGTGGCCGGAGCGTGCACCACGGTGCTGAAGTTCTTCTTCGACGGGAATTTCCCGATCACCAAGCCGAAGGTGCCGTCGGCCGGCGGCACCGCGCTCGCGCCATATCACCACCCGGCCGGCGAACGGCCGCTGACCGTCAACAGCGAGCTGCACAAGCTGGCGCACAACATCAGCTTCGGCCACGGCATTCATGCCGGGGTCCACTGGCGCAGCGACACCGACGAGTCGATCCGGCTCGGCGAGGCGATCGCGCTGAGCTATCTGCGCGATCACGCGCACACCTACAACGAGCACTTCAGCGTGTCCATCACCAAGCTGGACGGCTCGGTCGCGACGATCAGCAACCCTTAGACCGGCGCTGCGTCACGGCGACCGGCACGAGTGGGCATGAGACGCTGGGCGAGTGCACTTCGGCATCCTTGCGCACAGCACCGAAGGCGCCGCGCTGTGCTTCCTGGCCTACTGCCAGGAGGGATTCCGCCGGGTCGGCCGCAACGAGCATCCGGACGTGACGCTCGACTACATCGCGTTCGGCTACAGCATGCCCGCCTGGGAGGCGGGGGAGCACGCCGCGATCCGCGCCACCCTGGCCACCAGCGTGCAGCGGCTGGCCCGGGCGGGCGCGGATTTCTTCGCCTGCCCGGACAACACCGCGCACATCGCGCTCGAACTGCCCGGCCCCAGCCTGGCGCTGCCTGGCCTGCACATCGCCGAGGTGGTGGCGGCCGAGGCGGCCCGGGCGGGTTACCGGCGGGTCGGCGTGCTCGGCACCAAGTACCTGATGGACAGCCCGCTGTACCCGCAGGCACTGGGCGCGCGGGGCGTCGCGGCCGAGATCCCGGACCCGGCCGACCGGGACATCGTCAACCGGGTCATCTTCGATGAGCTGGTGAACGGCGTGTTCAGCGACGGTTCCCGGCAGGAGTATGTCCGGATCATGGCCCGGCTGGCCGCCCGGGGCTGCGACGCGGCCGCCCTGGTCTGCACCGAGATCCCGCTGCTGGTGACGCCGCAGGCCGCCCCGCTGCCCACGCTGGACTCCACCCGGCTGCTGGCCCGGGCCGCCTACGACGTAGCCACCGGCCACGCCGCCACGCCGGCCTGGCGTGGCGGCCCGGTACGGGCCGCGGCCCAGCCCGGCAGCTAGCCGTCAGTTCTTCCTGGCCACCGCGCCATAGGCTGACGTCACTCCGGCGGGCGCGGCGTCCCCGGGGCCGGGCCGCCAGGTGTGCACGTAGACCAGCCCGGGCGGGACCAGGTCCAGCCCGGTGAAGAACCGGGCCACCTCGTCCCGGGTGCGCAGCGTCTGCGGGGTGGACACCCGCTCGTTGTACCGCTTCTGCGCCTCGGCCTGGCCGGGGTGGATGTCGCTGGCCGGATGCGAGATGGCCAGGTAACTGCCGGGCGGCAGGGCGGCCATCAGCTCGGCCACGATCCGGTACGGGTCCTCGCTGTCCTGCACCAGGTGCAGGATGCCGAGCAGCATCAGCGCGGTGGGCTGGCTGAAGTCCAGCGTCTGCGCTGCCGCCTGGAGGATACCGGCCGGCTGGCGGACGTCGCCGTGCACGTACTGCGTGGCCCCTTCCGGGCCGCTGGCCAGCAGCGCCCGGGCGTGCGCCAGCACGATGGGGTCGTTGTCCACGTACACGATCCGCGCGTCCGGCGCGACCGCCTGAGCCACCTGGTGCGTGTTGTCCGCGGCCGGGATGCCGGTGCCGATATCGAGGAACTGCCGGATGCCGGCCTCCCCGGCCAGGAACCGCACCGCGCGGGCCAGAAACGCCCGGTTGGCCCGGACCCGGAAGCGCAGGCCGGGGCTGGCCGCCAGCACCTGCTCGGCGGCCTCGCGGTCCGCCGCGAAATTGTCCTTGCCACCCAGCCAGTAGTCATAGACCCGGGCCGGGTGCGCGACGCTGGTATCGATCCCGGTCGCCAGCCCGGCCGCGGCCGATCCCGGCCGGTCCCCGGTGGGTTGCTGCTCAGCCACGGCATCCTCCCGGTCGTCGCGCCTGCTTGCGGTGCTGCCCGGGCGGTTTCCCGGTGCGTTCATTGCCATCCGCCGAATGCTGGGAGAGTATCAGCTAGTAGCACCCCGAAAGCGGCCGGTTAGGTCTGTCACCCGCAGGCTTCATTGTCAGATTCGCCGACGGCTAGGCCAGTCGTGGCCAACAGGCTCCGTGACGCTTTTACCGAGGGGAAGGGGTTCGCTACGGGGCAGGTCCGGCTGCGCTGAGACCGTTGTGCGGCAGCCCGGAAGGGGCTGGCCGGCTGTGTGGGCGCCATCACCATGCCCGAGGTCTCAACTACGCAGGAAAGGACCGACGATGAAGCGGTGCGCTCTGGCTGTGATCAGCCTCCTGAGCTTCCTCGTCCTCGCGGCCGCCACTCTCCCGGCCACCGCCGCGACCAGCGCCACGTCACGCAGCCAGGCCCCGCGGGCCGGCGACCCGTCCTATCCACGGCCGTTCTGCCAGAGCAAGCGCTCCATGTGCACGGACGTGGCTAATCAGCCCAGGAGTTCGTACGTCGGCCACGACGAACCGTCGGTCCTGTTCAAATCCGGTATCCCGGGCTCGGGTAACAACATGAGCTACACAGTGACCTTGCCCAAGGATCCGGTGAAGCAGCCGAACAAGACCGGTGTCGGTGGCACGACGTGGAACTTCGAGCTGCGGCCCACGTTCTGGTTCGGTCTCGCGCTGTGCGACAACGAGTCCGCGCCTGAGTTCACCAAGAAGTGCACGCCGGACTCGGACAGCAACAATCTGGTCGGCGCCAACCCCGCCGCCCCGAACTACATCGGGAAGCACCCCGGCACCGCGTTCATGGAACTGCAGTTCTACCCACCCGGATGGGTCGAGCAGTTCACCGGAGATGGCTGCACGGCGCACCAGTACTGCGCGGCGATGACCATCGACAGCTTCGTGCAGAACATGAACAGCGGAGTCGCGAACACCGCTGCCTGCAACAACTTCGTCCTCGGCGGCGCCGAGCCAGTCAACTGGGCCTACATCACCAAGAGCGGGAAGTCTCAGGCGCCCGCCAACCCACTGTTCACCGGGACGCTCACCCACCCCAACTTCGCGGCAGTGGACCCGAATCCGCACAAGGACCTGTTCATGAACCCTGGTGACACGGTCCGGATCCATATCCAGGACACACCGGCCGGGCTGCGGATCGTGCTGAACGATCTGACCTCGGGCCAGCACGGCTCGATGACCGCGTCGGTGACCAATGGCTTCGGCCACATCCTGTTCACCCCGAAGTCCAAGACCTGCCACGAGGCGCCGTACGCGTTCCATCCCGCGTACTCGACGGCCAACCCGCGCGGGACCGCCTGGGCCGCGCACACCTACAACGTGGCCTTCTCCGACGAACTCGACCACTTCGAGAACTGCCTGGCCGTCAACGCGACGACGGGCAACTGCACCAAGCCGGCCCCGCCGGACAAGACCGTGGACGCCGACGACACCGAGTGCCTGACGGGCGCCCAATCGACGCTGGTGCGCATCGACGGGTGCCTCGCCCCGGATGAGGATTTCGACAGCCAGGCCTACCGCAAGGACTGGCCCGGCACCATCCGGAACGTGGCCAGGGACCAGGCGCTGCACCCCCAGCCGGTGCTGTTCAGCAGCCCGACCACGAACGGGCAGAACTACCAGACCATGGCCTTCGAGAACGATCTGCCGGCGATCGAGGCACAGGGAGCGCAGTTCCACCCGCCGTTCTGCAACCAGACCACGGGGGCCAACTGCGTGAACCCGCCGCACGGCGCAAAGTTCTACCCGTTCTACTCGACGACGGTGCGCAACGGGTCGTGCATCTGGCAGCAGGGCGGCAAGTTCCTGCCGAACACGACGAACGACTTCGGCGGCAGCTCCACGACCGAATACGGCCACCTAGTAAAGACCGTCTTCCCGAACACCGGATTCAAGCCGGTGGTGATCATTAACCTCTTCAGCAGCGGGAACATGGCCAACCCATGCCCGGCAGGGTGAGGGCTCCGGGCCGGGCCGGTAGCCGCGGTACCGGGACTGCGGCGGGCTGGTGACGCCGTCGCGGTCCCGTCCGGGCCAGCTACTGTCACGGCCCCGTGGGCACGCTGCTCGGGTGCGTGTCCGGAACCAGCTTGCCGTGGCCGCCAACCGTCCTGGCCAGCAACTGGCCGGGACGGGACGACCACGCCCACTCCCGGGTCACCCCGATCCCGGTGACGCTGGGGCAGCCCGAGTCCTGAATGCGGACCGGGGCGAAGGCGTGCCCCGAGGCCGCGAACACCAGCATCAGGGCCCCACGGAGGGCGGCTGGGCAGTGCAGTCCGCCCGGCAGCGGTGACAGCCCGCAGAGCGCGGCGGCCAGGGCACGGACCCGAGGCGCGTCCGTGCTGGTCAGGGCTCGTGGCAGGATCTCCCGGGGCTGGCTGACGGTCAGCCGGATCTCAAGCTGGTCCATGCGGCGGGCGGCGGCGCAGAGCGGCACACCGGCAGACACTCGCGCGGCGGCGGGGTGAGTGGAACTGGCCGCCACCGTGCTGCCGCACGCCGTCACCCCGGTCAGCGCGCACCCCGCGAGCACCAGCCTGCCGTGAATCATCATCGCAGCTTGGACGGCCAACAGCCGGCCACGGTTCCCTCCGCGTCACGTTCATCCCGGCCAGCCCCGCCCACGGCTGAGCCAGAACGCGGGGGACTGCCGCCCGGCCGGTGCCACGCAGCCCTATAAATCACTATTTAGCTCGGTTTAGTCCTAATCCTGAATGTACTAAGAAATGGTTAAGAAATGGCCACCGGGCCGTTCTACTCGATCACCAACACGAGGCACGGCTGCGTCTGGCAGTTCGGCAACAGCATCCCTGGCCAGATCACCGACTTCGGGCGTAACGCCGGATACGGCTCGCTGCTCGCGCTGTCGTACACCCAGAAGGGTGGCAGTAGCGCGAACATGTTCCAGGACTTCCGCAGCATAATCTCCAACCCATGCCCGGCGGGGTGACCGGGAGGGATGACGGCCCGTTCCCGCATAGCGGCGGGATCGGCCCGGCGGCTGATCCCGCCGCTAGGCGCGGTCGCGGCGCTGGTGGTGCTGGCGGTTCCGGCCGGGCCGCCAGCTGGGTGGCACCGGGTGGCCGTGGTCCCGGCGCTGCCCATCCTCGATGGCCAGCCTGGTCAGCTCGACCCGCGAGCCGATCCCGAGCTTGCGGAAGATCTGCCGCAGGTGCGCGGCCACGGTGTGCACGCTCAGGTACATCTGCTGGGCCACCTGCTGGTTGCTCAGCCCCTGGGAGACCAGGCCGGAGATGGCCCGCTCGGTCTCGGTCAGGCTGTCCCACCCGGTGGCCGGGCTGCCGCCGGGCGCCCAGTGCCGGCGGCGCACGCCCAGCCGGCGCAGGCGCCGGCGCACCCGGGCCACGTCGCGGGTGGCGCTGGCCAGGCCGTAGCCGCCCGCCGCCTGGTCCAGGCTGGCTGATGCTGCCCGCCTGGTCACCGTCCGCGGCCAGCAGCGTGGCCAGGTCCTCGGCGGCGGACGCCCGGGCCCACGGGTCCGGGTGCTCGGCGGCCGCCTGGGCGAGCCGGGCCGGGTCGCGGCTGACGATGCCGCGGCAATGCGCGGCCGCGGTCGCGGCGATCTTGAGTACCGGGTTGAGCCGGGCGATCTCATCGGCGATCCGGGCCACGTCAGCCGCCTGCTCGTGCTGGCCAGCGGCCAGCGCGGTGCGGGCCAGCCAGGCTGGCGCGGCCGGTTCCCCGATCAGCACCGAGCGGCGGGCCGGCAGCCCCCGGTAGATCGGCCCGGCCAGCTCCATCGCCGCGGCCGGCCCGGCGGCGGCTTCGGTGACCTGCGCCTCGGCCAGCAAGGTGGCGGTGCGCGCGTACCAGCGCCGGCTGCGGGTAACTCCGCCGATTCCGCAGGTGGCCGGCCGCGGCCCGCAGATCGCCGCGGCGCAGCGCCACCGTGCCCAGCACACTCAACGCCAGCGCGCAATGCAGCGGCGTCGGCTGCGCGCGGGCGGTACGGAAGGCGGTTTCGGCCGCGGCCGCGGCGGACATCGGTCCGGCCCAGGGCCAGCTCCACCCGGGCGCGCAGGATGCCCGGCACCGGTTCGGTTCCGCTCGACCGGAGCGCCTGGTCATCCCCGGCCGCGGCCTGGATGACGGCCGACGCCTCGTCCAGCATGCGCAGGTCGACCAGCATGGCGGCCAGGGTGAGCAGCGGCTGGAAGTGCCGGGTGTCCGGCGAGACCCCGCTGATCCGCCGGACCGCGCTGCGAGCGTGCCCCAGGCCCCGGCTGGCCCAGCCGTCCTCCCAGCTGACGGCGGCCAGCACGAGCTGGCGCGCCGGCCATGGCCGCCACGCCGTGCTGGTCCGGTGCGGCCAGGATGGCCTCGGCCAGGGCCCGGGACCGGGCGGCGTCGCCCAGCGCGGTGCTGGCCTGCAGCTGGGTGATCATCGCCTCGTCGCGCAGCCGGCCGGGCAGGCCCGGTGTGGCCAGCACGGACTCGGCCAGGGCGGCGGCCTGCCCGGGCTGGCCCCCCACGGCCAGGATGGCGGACATGGTGCAGCGCAGCGGGGCCGCGGCGGCGGCCGGCAGCGGCTGGGCCAGGGCCACCCGGGCGATGTTCTCGGCCTCGGCCACCCGGCCCGCGGCAGCCAGCGACTCGGCGGCCCGCGCGGACCGCGGCAGCCGGGCCGGGTCCGCGGGCGGGGTGAGTTCCAGCGCCCGCAGGGCCAGATCGGCCGCGGTCACCGGGGCGGACCGAGCGCTTCTTCCGCCGCCTGATCCAGCCCGGCGATGGCCGCCGCGTCGCCGGGCCGGGCACTGGCCAGCAGGTGCGCGCCGGCCGCCACCGCCGAGCCGCCGCGGGCCAGCAGGATCCCGCCGAACTGGCGGTGCAGGGCCAGCCGGGCGGGCAGCGGCACGGACTCGGTGATGGCCTGCCACACCAGGCCGTGCCGGAAGGTGAAGTCGTCCGTCCCCGCCGTCAGCAGGCCGGCCTGCAGCGCCTCGTTCAGCAGCGGAAGCAGTGCGGCGGGCGCCGCGCCGAGCATCTCAGCCGCGTCCTCCAGCCGGAACGACCGGCCGAGCACGGCGGCCGTCTCCAGCAGCGGCCGGACCGGGCCGGCCAGGCCGCCGAGCCAGGCCCGCACGGCCAGCTGGACCCGTTCCGGCAGCGGCCGGGCCGGGACCAGCGTGGCCCGGCCCCGGGTGACCTGGATGGCGTCTTCCTCGCGGAGCCCGGTTAAGAGCTCCACCAGCAGGTACGGATTGCCCGCCGCGCCGGCCGCCAGCTCGGTCAGCCGGGCATCGGGCGCCGCGTGCAGCGTGTCGGCGACCAGCCCGGCGACCGCGTCGTCGTCCAGCGGGCCGAGCGTGAGCCGGACCGCGCCGCCGCGTTCCAGCAGGTCGAACAGCAGCGCCGCGGCGCTGCCCGGCGCCGCCGTGCTCCGGGCCAGCTGCCAGACCAGCGGATGGGCGGCCAGCTGGCCGGGCAGCGCGCGCAGCGCGGCCAGCGTGGCCCGGTCGGCCCACTGCAGGTCGTCCAGGCTGACCAGCACCGGGTGATCCGCGGCCCGCTGCTCGAGCAGCGTGCGGAACTTGTCCACCAGCCAGATGCCCGTCTCGGCGGAGTCGGCATAGCTGGCCTCGCCCGGCTGCGGGCCGAGCCATTCGCGCAGCGCCGACAGCAGCGGGGCATACGGCACCGCCCGGCCCAGCTCGTCGGCGACCGCCGCGACGAGCGAGAACCCCCGGCTGGCCGCCTCGTCGGCGGCCGCGCGGAGCAACCCCGATTTGCCGATGCCTGGTTCGCCCTCGATGAGCAGGACCCGGCCGCCGGACGGCGGCCGCCGTCCCGGACGAATCCGAGGGCGATCTCCTGCTCGCGGTCACGTCCCCACATGGCCGCGCCCCCGGCTGGCCGACAGACGTGACTCCCCGTTAATCATCCCCATAATCAACCTCACCAGCCGCCACACCTCCGTGCGTTATGGCGGGCGATCCTGGACGTAATTGTCACCTGCCGATTGACGTCTTGCCTGGATAACCCGCCAATTGCGGCCTATTGGCCAATCCCAGGGATGGCGTGGTCGCCCAGCTGGTCCATTTCAGTCACATTGACCACACCGAGCTGGGAAACGGCTGGCCATGCGGCGGCGACGGGAACGCTGGATGTCCCCGTGGTCAACGGCGGGCCCCCTACTGCACCGGACCACGGGGACGGCCCACAGGCTCCCCAGCGTTTCTCCTGTGTGCTGGTCACAGGCTCGCCCGCGGCGGCGCCTCCCCGCATCCTTAATCCGGGTATCCATTCCGCCCGGGTTGGCCCGGTTCGGCGCGGCGCTTGCCGGGGAAAACAGTGCAGCGTAGGCACACGCCAACAGCCTCGGGGGAGGTCAGATGAGTGTGTTTGGTGGCCCGGACCCTGGCCCAGAGGATGAGCTGGGCGGCCCGGACCCGGCAGGCCAGCGGGATGACCTGGGCGGCCCGGACCCGGCCGGCCCAGAGGACGAGCTGGGCGGCCGGGACCCGGCAGGCCAGCGGGATGACCTGGGCGGCCCGGACCCGGCCGGCCCGGAAGACGAGCTGCGCACCCAGGGACTAGTCCACGGGTCAGCGGCCGGTGAACGCGGGCGGGCGCTTCTCGGCGAAGGCGCGCTGGCCCTCGCGGTAGTCGGCGGACTGGAAACAGGCCTCGATCATCGCCTCGACCCGCGTGGTTGCGGGCTGCCCGGGCGCCTGGGCGGCCTGGCGGATGGCCGCCTTGCAGGCGGCCACGGTGAGCGGCGCGTTCTGCGCGATGCCCTGGGCCAGGCCCAGCACCTCATCGGCCAGCTGGCCGGCCGGGACGACCCGGTTGACCAGGCCCATCCGCAAGGCTTCGGCGGCGGTGAAGCGGCGGGCCGAGAACAGCACCTCGGACGTCCAGGCCGGGCCGATCAGGCCCATCAGCGCTGGTCACCCCGGCGAAGCCGAAGCCCAGCCCGAGCCGGGCGGCCGGGATGCCGAACTGGCTGTCCTCGGCGGCGATCCTGATGTCCGCCTGCAACGCGACGCCCAGCCCACCGCCCAGGCAGAATCCGCGGATCATCGCGATGACCGGCTTGTCCAGGCTGGCCCAGGCGGCGGCTGACCGCCGCCTGGCCGCGGTCGTACTCGGCCCGGGCGGCGGGTGAGGTGCGCAGCTCCGCGAATTCCGAGATGTCGGCGCCCGCGGTGAACGCCTTGTCCCCGGCGCCGGTGACGACGAGCACCCGGACGGCCGGGTCCCGGCGTAGCTGGCCCAGCAGGCCGGGGAGGGCCGAGCGCATCTCGCGGGTAAGAGCGTTGCGCTTGCTGGGGTTGTTGAAGGTCAGCATGGCGACGCCGTCGGACAGCTCGGCGAGCAGCTGGCCGGTGCCGGTGGGGTAGGTGCGGGCGGGCTCGGTTCTGTCATGCGGGTCCTCTCAGATCACGCCCTGCTCGCGGAGCCGGTCCGATCTCCGCGCGCCGGGTAGCCCAGCTCGGCCAGCACCTCGTCGGTGTGCCCGCCCGGCTCCGGGCTGGGCGCCCGGACGGTGGGCGGGCCGCCGGACATCCGCACCGCGTTGCGCACGACGTCCAGCTGCCCGAGCGCCGGGTGCTGGACCGGCGCGGTCATCGCCAGGTGATCAACCTGCGGGTCGGCGAACACCTCGTCCATCCGGTAGACCGGCCCGCAGGGCACCCCGGCCTGGTTCAGCGCGTCCACCCACTCGGCCGTGGTCCGGGTGCGCATCCGTTCCGCCACCAGCGCGTTCAGCTCGGCCCGGTTAGCCGAGCGCTTGGCCAGCGTGTCGAAGCGCGGGTCGTCCGGCAGGCCGGGCAGGCCGATCACCTGGCACAGATTGTGCAGCAGCCGGCCGCCGGCGGCGCCGATATTCAGGTACCCGTCAGCCGACGCGAAGCAGCCCATCGGGACGCTCATCGGGTGGTGGTTGCCCGCCTGCGCCGGGACCTCCTGGTCGATGGTCCACCGGGCGGCCTGGAAGTCCATCATCGCGATCATCGACTCGAGCAGCGAGGTCTGCACCCAGCGCCCGGTCCCGGTGCGCTCCCGGTCGTGCAGCGCGACCAGCACGCCGATGGCCAGGTACAGGCCGGCCGCCAGGTCGGATACCGGGATCCCGGCCCGGGTCGGCTCGGTGCCAGGCAGCCCGGTCACGCTCATCAGGCCGCCCATGCCCTGGGCGATCTGGTCCACGCCGCCCCGGGCCGCGTACGGGCCGTCCTGGCCGAAACCGGAGATCGAGCCGTAGACCAGCCGCGGGTTCCTGGCGTGCACCGCCGTCGAAGCCGAAACCGAGCCGGTCCTTGACCGGCGGGCGCATGTTCTCGATCAGCACGTCCGCGGTGTCCACCAGGCGCATCAGCACGTCCTGCGCCGTCCGGCGTCTTGAGGTCCAGGGTCAGCGACCGCTTGTTCCGGTGCAGGTTCTGGAAGTCGCAGCCGTGCCGGGTGTCGTCGGCCGGGCCGCGGCGCGGCCCGGCTGGGCGGCGGTTCCACCCGGATGACGTCGGCGCCCCAGTCGGCCAGCTGGCGGACGCAGGTCGGGCCGGCGCGCGCGACGGTGAGATCGATGACCCGGATGTCGCCGAGCGGGAGATGCCACACCAGAACGACGGTACGCATCGACCCGCCCGGCGGCCATAGCGGTTGGGACCACGGCTCACCTGACCGCTCGTTGCCTGACCGCTGTTGCCTGACCACTCGTTACCTCACCACGGGGAGGTCCACAGCGGACGTGCCGTGGCTGATCAGGTAGCTGGCCTGGCCGTCCGCCGGGAGCAGCTGGAACGAGCTGGGGTCGGCGGCGGCGAGGGTCGAGCCGGATCCGGTCGCCCGGGCGGAACAGCACCGAGGTCGGCAGCAGGTCGAACGTGATCCGCTCCGGCCGGTGCAGCGGGAACGGCGCGGCGCTGCCGCTGGCGAACGTGCGCGGGGTGCGCAGCTTGCGCCAGGCCGGGTTGTCCCGCCGCGGGGCCAGCGCCCGGTCGGCCAGCGCCAGCTCGCCCTCGGTCAGGTAGACGACCCGCCCGTCCGGCCGCACGTCCTCGAGGTAGGCGTACAGCGCGCCACGCTGGGCGCCGCGCAGCCCGGTCACGGTGAGCGTCACCCGGCCCAGGCCGGTCACCTGGACCGGCCGGGCCAGCGGGGCGGTGGTGTAGCTGAGCAGCTTGCGGTCTACCGCGGCGCGGTTCGGGTAGACGACCGGGTCGCCGGTGAAGTTGGTGTTCCACCGGTCCAGTGGCCCGGTGCCCGCGGTCCGGTTCAGGGTGAGCAGGTCCGGCTGGCCGGCGGTGGCCGTGGGCCGGGCCGGCCGCCAGCTCAGCGTGTGCCCGGCGGCCAGGTCGAGGCGGCGCATCTGGGTACCCGCGACCGGCCAGCGGGTGGTCGTGTGCCAGGTGCCCGCGTTCAGCGTGTAGTAGTGCAGCAGGTGCCGGCCGTCCGGCCGGTCCTGGTGCTTCACGTACTCGTCGAAGAACGCGTACACCTCGTCGTTGAGCCGCTGGTGCTCGGCGGCGGTGAGCGGGCGGCTGGGCTGGAACGGGTCGGCGAGGTAGCCCTGGCCGTGGCTCCACGGCCCGATCCAGCTCTGCTGGGTGTTGGGCAGGCTGGTGAACTCGGACAGCACGCCGTTGGCGGTGCCCGCGTCCAGCCACCCGGCGAACGTCAGGATGGGCACCCCGCCCGCCCCGATGGCCGCGGTCTTGCTCCCCACGCTGCCCACCGTCCAGCTCTGCGGCCCGTCGCTGTCGTTGCGGTACGCGGCGGTCTGGGCGAACTGGACCAGGTTGGCGTTGCGGAAGTGCTGCGCGCGCGCCTGCGCCAGCAGCGCCTGGCCGCGCGGGCCGTCCACCGGTTCCGGTTCGGCCCCGGTCAGCCCGAGCCGGGCACAGATCTTCCTGGTCGCGGCGCTGGTCGCGCACGTGGTCTAGGCGGGGAGCTGGGCGAAGGCACGGACCGGGATGGTGCCGAGGCCGGCGACGCGCAGCGGCACGGCGGTGAAGGACGCGCCCGACGGGGGGAGCTGGGCCAGCCCGGTGAGGTGCTCGACCACCGGGATCCCGGCGGCCAGCAGTCGGGTGTGCGCGGGACGCTCGGCGTCGCCGGTGTCATCGATGTTGATCGCGTCGATGCCGACCAGGGCAGCGTCCTGGCCAGCCAGCCACTCGGCGCCCGCCCGGGTGAGGAAGTGCGCATCGGCCGCGTACCCGGGGGTGCCGAACCTGGTGTCGTCCCCGGTGTGCAGCAGCACCGCCTTGCCGCGCACGTCCACGGCGGCCAGCGCGCCGGGGCCGATGCCCCGGGACCGGCTGCCGGTCACCCTGATCAGCACGGCCGGCAGGCCGGCCGTCCGGTCCAGCGGGATGCCGGTCAGGTCGGCGCCGTCCGGGAAGCGGTGGTAAGGCGCGTCGAGGTAGGTCCCGGTGTTGCCGACCATGGTGAGCTGGTCGATGGCGAACTCGGTGCCGGGCGCGTACCGGGCCCGCGAGGCTTCCCGGGTCAGGAACGGGGTGATGGCCGGGGCGGGCAGCCCGGGGTAGGTGACCATGCCGGGCCGGATCACGTGGCTCAGCTCGACCAGCCGCCCGGGCCGTCCGGCGTGCTCGGCCGGGCCGCCGCGATCGGCCGGGCCGCCCCGGGTGCCCCGGTGCGGTTCGGCGAAGACCTCGACGTTGCTCAGCTCGGCCGTCTCCGTCAGCAGCAGGCCGAGCGAGGCCACGAACAGGGCGGCGATCCCGGCCTGGTCGATGTCCGGACCGGGCACGTCCACCCGGAACCCATGCACGGCCAGGTCACCGCCATTGCTGAACTGGACGGTGGCGTCGAATGACGCCCGGTACTCGGTCACGCGTCCTCAGCGTAGAGGGGGTGCTAGGGCAGCGGCCAGGTGTGCACCGGCTCGTTGGTGTTCATGTGCTCGATATAGCACTGGGTCATCAGCCGCAGCGCCTCCGCCCGGTCCGCGCCGCGCTGCGCGAACGCGTCGGTCGCGGCTATCTGCCAGGCGGCGCCGGTCTGGCCGGTCAGGCAGCGCTGCTGGATGATGCCGAGCAGCCGGTCGGCATGCGCCGGGCTGACCCCCCAGCGGGACAGCCCGGAGCGGGCCAGCGGCAGCAGGCGGCGGAGCACCAGTTCGGCGGCGGGCACCTCGCCCAGGCCGGGCCAGTACAGCCGGGCGTCCAGGCCGTTGCGGGCCGCCTCCCGGAGGTTCTCGGCCGCGGTGGCGAAGGACATCTGCGTCCATACCGGGCGCTGTGTCTCGGCCACCGCGCGGACCAGCCCGTAGTAGAACGCCGCGTTGGCCAGCACGTCGGCCACCGTCGGGCCGGCCGGCAGCACCCGGTTCTCTACCCGCAGGTGCGGCTGGCCGCCAGCCGCCGCGTACACCGGCCGGTTCCACCGGTAGATGGTCCCGTTGTGCAGGCTCATCTCGGCCAGCTCTGGGCACTCACCATGCTCCAGCGCGATCTGCGGGTCCTCGTCCTCGCAGATCGGCAGCAGCGCCGGGAAGTACCGCAGGTTCTCCTCGAACAGGTCGAACACCGAGGTGATCCAGCGCTCCCCGAACCACACCCGGGGCCGCACGCCCTGATGCTTGAGCTCATCCGGCCGGGTGTCGGTGGCCTGCTCGAACAGGATGATCCGGGTCTCCTGCCAGAGCTGCCGGCCGAACAGGTAGGGAGAGTTGGCGGCCAGCGCGACCTGCGCCCCGGCGATGGCCTGGGCGGCGTTCCAGTAGTTGGCGAACGCGTCCGGGGCGACCTGGACGTGCAGTTGCACGCTGGTGCAGGCGGCTTCCGGGGTGATGCTGCCCGCGTGGGTGAGCAACTGCTCGGTGCCCTCGATGGCGATCCGCAGGTCCTCGCCGCGGGCCGCGAATATCTGCTCGTTCAGCACCTTGTACCGCACGTTGGCGGACAGCGCGCCCTCGTGCACGTCCTGCTCGCCCAGCGTAGGCAGGATGCCGACCATGACCAGGCGGCAGCCCGCCCCGCGGGCCTTGCCGTCCGCCGCGTTCAGGCTGGCCCGGATCTCCGCTTCGAGCTCCGCCGCCGCGTTCCCGGCCAGCGCCCGCGGCGGCACGTTGATCTCCAGGTTGAACTGGCCCAGCTCGGTGTCCCAGGCCGGGTCGGCGATCGCGTCGAGCACCGCGGCGTTGCGCATCGACGGCGCGCCCGCCTCGTCCACCAGGTTCAGCTCGATCTCCACCCCGACCTGCGCGGGGTCGTCCTCGAACAGCTGCTCGCGCAGCATCCGGGCGAACACGTCCAGCGAACGCTGTACCTTCTCCCGGTACTTGCGCCGGTCCTCGCCGCTGATCTTGACGGCCTGAATGTCACGCCCCATGAGCCCCCCGCTCGCCAGCAACAGCGAGACTACGTACCCCGGTGGGCACCTTCCTCACACAGTCGCACGGCGCAGCGGCCGGCGCCAGAGCCAGTCAGCGGACAATCAGCGAGCTATCGGTTCATAAGCAGCTTTTCTTCAGCTCACTTACAGATACATGTGTGAAGGTAGAGGGATCAGTACGGGGGACGTGCGGAGCATGCGCATCGTGCGGCCTCATGCCCGCGCCAGCTGCTGAGAACCCAGCGCACCGCACCTGTGCCCCTCCTGTCGAGCGTGCCGGAGCGATCCCGGCGCAGAACGAGATCGGGGTACCGCGGTGATTGGTGCAGCGCAGGAACATGGCCCGGGAGTCCGGCAGGTGACACTGCCCGCGGCAGAACCGGCCGCCGGGCTGGCCCGGCAGGCGACCCGGTCGGCGGTGGCCGACTGGCGGCTCGGCTACCTGGCCGACACGGCCGTGCTGCTCGTCTCCGAACTGGTCACCAATGCGATCCAGCATGCCCGTCCCGGCACGGCCGGGACCGTACTGCGGCTCGAATACAGCGGTAGCTGGCTGCGCATCGAGGTACACGACGCCAGCCCGCACGAGCCGGAGCCACGCACCCCGGACTGGCTGGACGAATCGGGCTTCGGCCTGATGCTGGTGGACGCGATGGCCACCAAGTGGGGGGTGCAGCAGACCATCCAGGGCAAGGCCGTGTGGGCCGAACTAGACGCCCGGCCGGGCGGTGCCGCCGAGTAGCCGCCGCCCGGCCGGGTCGGGGCAGCCGCGTCTCATCCGCTACGGGTGACACGGCCCCGGGCCAATTCCGGGCAGGCTGGTACCTGGGGCAGGGCCGCAGCCGCTGCCCGTGACGCCGTGACCGGGGAAGGACTCTGATCATGAACATGCCCGCACCAAGTGGATGTCGACGAGGCCAGCCAGCAGGCGCTGACTGCGCTGGCCATAGGTGAGCTCGACCTGGTGGCCGAAGGCCTGGAGCTGCGGGCCGAGTGGCAGCGCAAGAGCGGCCTGGACGACCGGAGCTATGCGCTGGTCAAGCTGGCCGCGCTGATCGCCCTGGACGCGCCACCTGCGTCCTATCTGTGGCAGGTGAGCAACGCCCTGGATGCCGGGGCCAGCCCAGCCGACCTGGTCGGCGTGCTGATCGCCATCGCCCCGCAGGTCGGTGGCCCGAAGATCGTGGCGGCCGCGCCGGAACTCATGGTCGCCCTCGGCCTGTCCCTGCCCCCCGGGCCTGACGACGGCGCAGCGTAGGCGTCATAGTCCCTCGGCGCGCCCCGTCCCGGGGCGCGCGGCGAAAGGAGCCAGACATGTTCAGACGGCGACGTCCCCTGTTGCGCGCGGCCGTGGTCGGCGGCGGCGCCTACGTGGCGGGCAAGCATATGGCCCAGAAGCAGGGCGACCAGTACGCGGCGGAGGCGGAGCAGGACCAGCGGATCAGCGACGTGGAGGCGCAACAGCAGGGGCAGTCCGCGCCCGCCGCAACCGCGCACCGGCCGCACCGGCGCGGCCGGTTCGGCCACGGTAGATCAGCTGAAACAGCTCTCCGAGCTGCACCAGCAGGGCGTGCTGACCGACGCCGAGTTCGCCGCGGCCAAAGCCAAGCTGCTCGGCACGTGACCGCCGGGCACCGGGACAGATCATGACAACCGGGGATTATGACGGCCCATCGCCAGCACCGCCGGCCCTGCTGACCGGCTCGTGGCAGGCAGCCATGCTGCTCGGCGCGCTGACGCTGATCCTGGGGATCATCGTCACCGCCCACCCGACCGGGTCACTCAACGTGCTCGCGGTCCTGATCGGCATCCTGCTGATCCTGTCCGGGATCTTCCACCTGATCCGGGTGTTCGACGCGCGCGAACCGCACCGGATCTGGCTCGGCATCGCCGGCCTGCTGTTCATCGTCATCGGCGTGGTGCTGATCCGCCATCTGCACCTGACCAGGTCGCTGATCGGCCTGATCATCGGCATTACCTGGATCGTCCAGGGGCTGGCCGCGCTGATCGGCGGGATCGGCGGCGGGGTCCGCGAGGGGCGGGCCTGGTGGATCGTGTTCGGCCTGGTCAGCCTCATCGCGGGCATCGTGGTCGCGGCCACCCCGGCGTCCTCGCTCACCGTGCTGGCCGTGCTGCTCGGCATCTGGTTCATCATCATGGGGATCTTCGAGATCATCGGGGGGTTCATCCTGCGCCATGCGGTGCAGCGGGAACTGACCCCGGTCTGAGGCGGCGCACCGCCGGGCCGCTCAGCTGGCCCGGCGGTGCCGGACGAGCCGCCGCTCGGGCAGCGGCGGCAGGTCCGGCCCGGCGGTCCCGGGACCGCCCGCCGGGCCCAGCCGCGGCCCGTACCGGCGGGCCAGTGGCTCGGCGGTAAGCCCGTGCAGCAGCACGCTGAGCAGCACCGTGAAGGCGATGACCGCGACCGGGCGGGCGGCCGTAGCCGGGCCCAGGTCTTCGAGCGCGAGCAGGGCGAACACCACCGAGGCCAGGCCGCGGGGGCCGAACCAGCCGATGAACGCGACCGCCCTGCCGGCCGAGCCGGCCACCGGCCAGCGCCAGCGCCACCGGCACCATCCGGATCACGGTCAGGCTGAGCACCGCGTAGCCGGCCGTTGCCCAGGACAGGGCCCGCAGTGCGGGCACCACGGCGATGGCCCCGAACGCCAGCCAGACCAGCAGTGACACCAGGCCACCGGTCTCCTCGACGAACGGCACCAGCCGCTCGCCGCGGCGGCCGCTCAGCGCACGGTAGGCCAGGCCGCCGACGAAGGCCGCGATGAACCCGTTGCCGTGCAGCGCCAGCGAGGAGGCGTAGGCGCAGGCGGCCAGGGCCAGGACGGCCGGGCCCGCGAACCCCTCGGCGGCCCACTCGCGGCGCCGCGCCACCCGCACCAGGTAGCCGCCCACGCCGCCGACCACCAGGCCGACCAGCACGCCCAGCAGCAGCTCGGCGACCGCTTCCGCCGGGCCGACGGTGTGCTCTTGCGCCGCCGTCCCGGCGCCAGCCAGCGCGATCAGCACGAACGGCGTGGCGATCCCGTCATTGAGCCCGCTCTCGACGTTGATCAGCCGCCGGATCCGGGCTGGCACGGCCGGGTTCACCATCATGCCCGCGCCGAGTGCCGCGTCGGTCGGGGCCAGCGCCGCGCCGATCACCAGGGCGAGCCAGCCGGTCAGGCCGGGGAACAGGGCCAGCGCCAGCAGCGCGCCCAGCCCGATGGTCAGCGGCAGCCCGATGCCGAGCAGCCGCAGGCATAGCCCCGCGTCGGCGCGCAGGTCCCGCAGGCCGACCCGGGACGCGTCCGAGAACAGCACCAGGACCAGGGTCGCCTCGGCCAGCACCTTGACCGTCTCGTTCGACGGGGTGATGCCCAGCGGGGTGAGCGGCCCGTGCGTGAGCAGCACGCCGGCCAGCACGAAGACGATCGGCGCGGTGACGTCGAACCGCTCCAGCCGCGCCGACAGCATGCCGTAGCCGAACAGCAGCGCGGCGACGATGGCGAGATCCGATGCGCTCATCGGCCCCAGCCTCCGGCCCTGCTGGCCGGCCGCGCGTCATCCGTTCCGGATGAGGCGTGGCACGGCCGCGGTGCGGCATTGTCGGTCCAGGAACCGCAGCGGGGCCGTAACCGGGGGCAGGCGGTGTAGCGATGGTGCTCGATCTGCTGCTCATCGGCCTGGGCATCACCCTCGAGCCGTTCCCGGTCACCGGCTTCATCCTGCTGCTGAGCGCGGAACGCGGCATCATCAAGGGCCTGGCCTACGTCCTCGGCTGGCTGGCCTGCCTGGTCGTGGTGATCGCCGCGGTCTTCCTGGCCACCGGGAACCAGCCGCCCAAGTCGGGGTCCACCGAGTTCGACCGCCCTGCTGGCGGTCAAGCTGGCCCTGGGCGTCGTGCTGATCCTGGTCGCGGTCCGGCAGCACCGCCGCCGGGGCCGCCCGCACAAGCCACCGGCCTGGATGTCCCGGCTGGACCGCGTCTCGCTGTGGGCGGCGGCCGGCCTGGCCGCGTTCCTGCAGCCGTGGACGCTGGTGGCGGCGGGCGCGGCCACCGTGGCCACGGCCAAGCTGAGCACCGCGGGCAGCTACCTGACGCTGATCGGGTTCGTCCTGCTGGCCACGTCCAGCTTCCTGGTCATGGAGCTGTACGCGACGTTCGCGCCCGCCGCCGCCACGCCCCGGCTCCGGCAGTTGCGCAGCTGGCTGGACACGCACACCGACCAGATGATCGTTGGGATCTGCCTGCTGCTCGGCTTGTGGCTGGCGGGCAAGAGCATCTACCTGCTGGTGAGCTAGCCGATGCAGCGCTCTGACCAGCCCGTGCAGCCCGGTTCCGGGCCGCGCCCGCGCCGGGTGGGCGAGAGCCGCTGGCCGATGGCGCTGGCCGTGCTGACCGCGGGCGGCCTGCGCGCGGCGCTCCCGCCCGCCCTGCGGAACGGGGATGCCCGGTGGGCCTACATCGTGGTCGTCGCCATCCTGCTCGGCATCCTGATCATCGGTGACCCCGGCCGCATCGACCGTGACAAGACCTGGCTGCGGGTGCTGACCGGGTCGCTGATCGGCCTGATCACCGCGGTCAACGCGGTGGCCGCGCTGCGCCTGCTGGCCGGGATCATCCGGGTGGCCCCGTTCAGCGACGACGCCAACGTGCTGCTGGCCAGCGGCGGCGCGATCTGGCTGACCAACGTGATCGCGTTCGGCCTGTGGTACTGGGACCTGGACCGCGGCGGCGCGGCCGCGCGGGCCCGCGGGCCCGCCCGGCCACCCGCCTTCGTGTTCCCGGAGATGACCAACGCCGAGTTCGCCGGGCCGGGCTGGGTGCCGACGTTCCTCGACTACCTGCACCTGTCGTTCTCGGCCGCGATGGCCTTCAGCCCCACCGACGTCTCGCCGATCCGGCCCTGGGCCAAGCTGATGATGATGGCGGAGGAAGCGATCTCGCTGGTCGTCGCGGTGCTCGTCGTCGCCCGCGCGGTGAACATTCTGCGCTGAACCCCGGTAAGCCATAACGCCGGTGCCCGGTACCGCGCACCGGCGGGCGCGCCGCCGTCCGGGGGCGCGGCGGCCGGGCCGCCGGCGGCCCGGCCGCGCGTGCTGAGCAGGCCGGTGCGCGCTGGCTAGGACTTGCTCTCGCCGTGCAGCGCCTCCTGCAGCTCCCGCTCGCCCTCCTTGGACAGCGAGGTCTTCAGCACGGTGCCGCCGTACTTGCTCATCGCCTCGACGGCCTTGTCCGGGGTCACCTTCTCCACCATCAGGAACAGGGCCGAGGTACCGGGCTGGATCATGCCGCGGACCTGGTCCTGGAACTGCTGGTCGATGCCGGTCTTGGTGATCTTGCCCATCAGCGCGCCCATGCCCGCGCCGATGGCCAGGCCGAACACCGGAACGAAGAACAGCAGGCCGAACAGCAGCCCCCAGAACATGCCCCAGCTCGCCCCGGC
The DNA here is from genome assembly GCA_963757545.1 of uncultured Actinomycetes bacterium. Taxonomy (GTDB): domain Bacteria; phylum Actinomycetota; class Actinomycetes; order Streptosporangiales; family Streptosporangiaceae; genus RYN-230. The sequence goes on from CAVWSA010000039.1 coordinate 108,059, forward strand.
GCCGACCGGGTGGTGGCTGGTGTGCACGTGGTATTTGCCTTCGTGATCGCGGACGATAACCGCGATCGCGTCCGGCTCGATGATCAGGTCCCGGGACAGCCGCCGGGCCTCTTCGGCCGCTTCCTCGGCGGTGGCCTCGTCCGGGTAACCAATCGCGATCAGGTCAGACATAGATGCTCACTTTCCGTACTCAGGCCAGCTGTACTCAGGCCAGCAGGGGACCGGTTCAGTCCATCAAGCCCGGTACCGGTCCCGGCCCACCCGTGACGGGTGATAGCGGCTGCGCCGGGCAATCTCCGCCCGCTGAATCTCACCCGTGATGAGTGGGGTGCGGCGGGCGGCGACGCGGCAGCGTGGAGACATTGCGTAACCCGACCTGCTGGGGGCTCCGTGACATCGCCGTATTACGAGATCCGGGTCTCGGGCGTCCTGCCGCCGGAGGCCTTGCTGGACTTCGACCGGCTGACCGCTTCGGTGGAACCGGTGGAGACCGTGGTCCATGGCCCACTCCAGGATCAGGCCGCGCTGCACGGCCTGCTGGCCCGGCTGCAGACCTTCGGCGTGGAGGTGCTGGAGGTACGCCGCCTGCACGATCAGCAGGCCTCGCCGCCGGCCGACGAGCAGCCGGCGGAGTGACCCGGTGGCACGGCCGGATGGCCTGGTCAGAGCAGCTTGAGCTGCCTGGCCCGGCGCACTGCCTCGCCACGGTGGGCGACCGACAGCTTCCGGTAGATGCTCCGCAGGTGGGTCTTGACGGTGTTCACCGAGATGTACATCTCGGTCGCGATCTCTACCGTGCTGAGCATCCCGGCCAGATGCTGCAGTACCTCACGTTCCCGCTCGCTGAGCGGCTCGATGACCGGGGGAGCGGGCTGGCCGTCCGGCTCCGCGGCCGGGCCCGGGCCGGCCGCCTGGCTGACCACGCTCGGCTCGAGCAGCTCGCGATAGGCATGGGCCAGCTCAGGGTCGCTGCGCAGCACCGGCCGGAGCCAGGCCCGCTCCATCGCGAACGGCAGCCTGAGCTGCTCCGGCCGGGCCAGCCGGAGAGCCCGTTCCAGGGACCGGCGGCCGCGGGCCGTGTCGCCGGTCTCGTAGCTGAGCCGGGCGTCGACCAGGCACGCCGCCAGGCTGGCGTCCTCGGCGGTGGTCCGCTCGCGGGCCGCGCCCAGTGCCTGCCGGGCGCCCTGGTGGTCGCCAGCCACCAGCCGGGCATGCGCCAGGGTGACCGCGGCGGGCCCGGTCAGCGGCTCGGCCCGGCCGGCCGCGATGACGGCCGCCTGCACATCGCCGGCCGCGGCGCAGGCCCGCGACTGGAGCAGGGTCAGTCTGAGTTCCAGCCAGCGCGGCGGCTGCCAGCCCTGCCCGGCGCGCTGGATCATCTCCGCGGCCGCGGCTGGGCGTCCCTGGGCCAGCCGCAGCTGCGCCGCCACCAGCCAGGCCACCGCGCTGATCAGCCGGTCCGGGCTGTCCCGCAACGCGGCGTCGGCCAGCTTCAGCTGGCTATGCGCCTGATGCAGCTGGGCCCGCTGCAGGTGCACCGCCGCGGCGGCCACCGCCGCGGCCGGGCCGGGCCGTTCGGCCAGCTCGCCGCTCGCGCTCTCGGCCGCCGCGTCGGCGTCGCCGAGCAGGCTGGCCGCGCAGCCGAGCCGCCCGCGCAGCGCCTTCAGCAAGGCCAGGTAGCCGAGGCAGTCGGCGCGCTCGAACGCACTGTCCAGGGTGCACGCGGCGGCCGTGCCGGCCGCGAAACTGGCCACCGCGTCATCCAGCTGGTCCGACCAGAGTTCCGTGATGCCGCGGCCCGCCAGGACCTGGGCGCGGATCCCGGGATGCTCGGCCACCTGGCCGGCCGGCAGCCTGCGCAGCAGCGCGGCGGCCCGGTCCACGGCCCGCGCCGCGGCCTCGAAGTCGCCGGCCTGCCGAGCCCAGGCGAGCCGGGTCAGCGCCGCGGCCAGCCGGCCGGGCAGCTCATCCTTGGCTGGCAGCCGGTCCAGCAGAGTCTCGGCCGCGGCCAGTGAAGAGTCGCACATGTCCCGGGCCCCGTCGGACAGTTCCACCGCGGCCGACATGAGCAGCTGCTGCGGCTGCGCCGATGGCGCGGGCCGGGGCATCTGGCGGAACACGTCGGCCAGCGAATGATCGCGGCGTGGCTCGATCAGCTGGCCGATGGCCAGCTCATCGAGGATGATCCCGGCGGCCAGCGTCCAGTCACCGGCGTCCGCCGCATGCTGCACGGCTTCCGGCAGCCGGCCGCGCCGCTGGTACCAGCGGGCCGCCTGCCGGTGCAGCCCGGGCATCCGGTCCGGGCAGTCGTTACGCAGCTTGAGCCGCAGCACCGCGCCGAACAGCGAGTGGTAGCGGTACCAGCCGTGGCCGAGCGGCTGGACGAAGGCATTCGCCCGGGCCAGCACGTTCAGCATCTCGGCCGCGTTCGGGTCACCGGTGAACTCGCTGGCCAGGTCGGTGCTGACGCAGTCGAGGATGCTGGTGCGCAGCAGCAGGTTGCGTACCTGGGCGGGCTGGGTGTTGAGCACCTCGTCGACCAGATAGCTGGTCACCGCGCTGTCCTCGGCCTCGAGTTCCTTGACGAACTGCTCCGGGTCGGGATGGCCGTCCAGGGACAGCGCGGCCAGCCGCAGCCCGGCCGCCCACCCCTCGGTCCGCTGCGTCAGCCGCTGCACCGCGGCCCGGGACAGGCTGATGTCGTGGTGCGCCAGCAGCAGGCTGGACTCGGGCACGCTGAAGGCCAGTTCGCTGGCCCGGATCTCGGTCAGCTCACCGGCCAGCCGGAACCGGTGCAGTGGCAGCAGTGGGTCCATCCGCGAGGAGATCACCAGGTGCAGCGCCGGGCGGGCGGAACGCAGCAGGTAGTCAACGGCGTCCAGGATGGCCGGCTCGGTCACCAGGTGGAAATCGTCCAGGACCAGCATCACCGGCGCGTCGTGCGTGGCCAGGACCGAGGCCAGCCGGAGCAGGAACTCGTGGTCCACGGCATCACGGGCCGGCCCCGGCACGACCCGTGGCACCGTGAGGCCAGCCCGCCGCAACGCGGCCACCACGTAGGACCAGAACACCTTGGGCCGGTTGTCGTACCGGTCCAGGGTGACCCAGGCAATCCGGCCCGGGCCGGTGGGCCCACGAGGCCAGGGCCATGGTCTTGCCCGCCCCCGGTGGCCCGGTGAGGATGGTCAGCGGGCCACGCACCCCTTGCGCGATGAGCTTGTCGATCCGCGGTCGCCTCACCACCCAGCCCGGCAGGACCGGCCTGATGATCTTGGAGACCAGGACCGGATCCTCGGCCGCCGCAGCGGCCGGGCGGGACAGTGCAGAAACGTAGGTACTCGACGCCATTGGCCACCTCATAGCCCGGCGAGCATCCCCGGCTCGGCTGCGCGGCCAGCCCGCCTGACTACAGTTCTTTCCCGGCGCCGGGTGAGATGTCATCACCCGGCGCGAATCTCACCAGGGTGAGACAAACCGCCCGGCCCGCGGCAAGGGAGGGCGGAACGGGCCGTCGCTGGGTGGCGGGCGGCATCATCCCCGGCGGATGATTCTGCCGGCAGCGCTGGTGGGAATACTCAGCAGCGTGAATCCGCGAGACCGGCTGCGGCTGGCAGGCAGGCGGATGACCGACCCGGCGGAGGGGCTCGCCCAGCAGGTCGCGGGCCGGGTCGTCGACCTGGTGGCCAACGCGCTGGACGTCGATGCGCTGGCCGCGCGCGTCGATCTGAACGCCGTGCTCAGCCAGGTCGACATGACCGGGCTGCTCGCCCGGGTGGACATGAACGCGCTGCTCGCCCAGGTGGACATGAACCAGTTGCTGAGCCGGGTGGATGTGGCCGCGCTGCTCGCGCGGGTGGATGTGAACGCCCTGCTGGCCCGGGTGGACGTCGATGCGCTGCTGGCCGGGGTCGATGTGAACGCGCTGCTGGTGACAGCGGGTGGCGGTGAACGCGCTGTGGACCGGGTGGCGGTGAACGCGCTGCTGGACCGGGTGGCGGTGAACGCGCTGCTGGACCGGGTGGACGTCAACCACGTGGTGCAGCAGGTGGACATGGACGCACTGGTCGAGGAGACCGATCTAGGCGCGGTTATCGCCCGGTCCTCCGGCGGCGCGATCAGCGAGGCGCTGGACGCGCTGCGCAGCCAGGCCGTCGGGCTGGACCAGTTCATCGACCACTGGGTGGGGCGGCTGACCCGGCGGAAGCAGCCATGGCCGGCCGCGCCCCCGGCGCTGCGGATGGCCCGGGCCGAGCCATGACATCCCAGCCGCCCGCCGAAGGCGCGGTAAGCGCGCAGGGCAACTATGCCGGCTCGGTGTCCCGGTTCCTGGCCTACGCCATCGACCTCGGGGCCAGCACCGTCGTGTTCACCCTGGCCCTGGCCGGAGTCGCCTTCGTGATACAGGTGGTGACCAGCCACCAGGTGACCTGGACCGAGTCCGACCCGCTGGTCGCCGCGCTGTTCGTGGCCTGGCAGTTCTGCTACTTCGGCTATTCCTGGGCGGTGGCCAGCCGGAGCTTCGGCATGTACGTGCTCGGCCTGCGGCTGGTCCGGGCCGACGGCACCGAAATCGCCCCCCACCAGGGCGTGCTGCGCGCCCTGGCCTTCCCGCTCAGCTTCCTGCTGCTGGGCCTGGGCTTCCTCGGCATCCTGGTCCAGCACGAGCACCGTGCCCTGCACGACCTCATCGCCGGCACCGCCGTGGTCTACGCCTGGGATGCCCGGGCGGCCCGGCTGCGTTTCCTGGCCCGTGAGGCCGAAATCGGTGCCCGCGGCCGGCCCCGGGAGGCCAGTGCGGCCAGTGCGGGCAGCCCGGCGGCCACCGCGCGGCCGTGGCCGCCCAGGCGGCTGACCTGCCCAGCGAGGCGCCCGGCGGGGCGGCGCTCGACGGCCAGGCCCAGCCGGCCGGGGACGCGCAGGTTCCCGGCGACGGCCCGCGGGACCCCAGGCCGTAGCGCCGGCGCACCGAACCCATCCCTCTTTCCGTGGTCACCAGTAGCCATGAATTAGAATTTCGTGGCACGATTGGCTGCACACGTAATAGTGCGGGGTGAGGTATGGCGGATGTGCCAGGGCCGGTTGCCTGCGCCGCTTGCGGGCGCCCGCTGCCACCCCAACGGGCGAAAGGGCGGCGGCGGCGGTACTGCGACGCGCGATGCCGGGATGCGGCCCGCCGGGAGCGGGCGCGCAAGGCTCGCTCCAGCGCGGTCAGTGTGAAGGCTCCCTTGACAGACCAAGGGCGTCATGGCTATGTTGACGCCATGGCCGGGATCCGCGACACGGCAGGCCAGTTGCTGGCGGCGGTAGGCCGGGGCGGCGGCGCGCCACTGACCGCGGTGGCTGCCGCCCGGGACCTGTCGGCGGCGACCGACGCGGCCCTGCAGGCGGCGGTGGACCGGGCCCGGGCAGCGGGGCACAGCTGGCGGGAGGTGGGCGATGTGCTGGGCACCAGCCGGCAGGCCGCGTTCCAGCGGTTCGGGCGGCCGATCGACCCACGCACCGGGCTGGCCATGAACCGCGCTCTCCCGCCCGGCGCCGCAGACCGCGCAGTGGCCGTCTTCGCCGCGCATGACGAGGGGCGTTGGGCAGAGATTATCGAGCAGCTGGATGAGACCATGCGCGGCTTGCACAGCCCGGAGTTGCTGGCCCTCGGCTGGACCAGGCTGGCCAGCATGTACGGACGGCTGGAGCGGATCGGCGCGCCGTATCCCACGCCCGGGCAGTGCGGACGCCGTGATCATCGTCCCGCTGTTCTTCGAAGCGGGCGAGTTGCGCGGCGTCGTCCGGTTCGGCGGCGGCAGCAAAATCGCCGGGATGGCCATCAGGCCGCGCAGAGCGCCCCGTAACGCGGAGAGGACAGCGCAGCGAGATGGACGGCAATGGCGGCCGCTGGCCGCGGGACCGGCGCCCGTGGTTCGGGCCGAAGCGGTTCGGCTTCGGATACGGCCCGCGGACCTGGCAGGGTTTCCTGGTCACCGCGCTGCTGGTGCTGTCCGTGGTGGGCACGGCCGCGGCCACCGGGGGCCACTCGCCGCTGATGGTGCTGCCCATTGCGGCCGCCATCCTGGTGCCGCTGATCATCATCCGGATCCAGCGGCGCTGATCACCGCCCGGCCGCGCATCTTCCTGCGCCGCCCGCCCGGCCATACCATGCGCTCAGGCAGGACCCGGCTCGGCGGCGAGGAGACCGTACATGGCGGAGGTACACGGCACGTGCGACGAGGAGTTCGCGGCGGTGCGCCGCCTGCTGCAGGACAACCTCGACTCGGGCGCGGAACTCGGCGCGTCGCTGGTGGTGGACATCGACGGCCACCTGGCGGTGGACCTGTGCGGCGGCTACCGCGACGAGGACCGCACGGTACCGTGGACCGCAGACACCATCACCAACGTCTGGTCCTCGACCAAGACGGTGACCAGCCTGGCCGCGCTGATGCTGGTGGACCAGGGCGAACTGGATCCCGCGGCGACGGTCGCGAAGTACTGGCCGGAGTTCGCCGCCAACGGCAAGCAGGACGTCACGGTCAGCCAGGTCATGTCGCACTCCTCAGGCGTCTCCGGGCTGGAGCACCCTGCCGTCATCGCCGATTTGTACGACTGGGAGCAGGCCACCGCGCGGCTGGCCGCGCAGGCCCCGTGGTGGCCGCCGGGCACCGCGTCGGGCTACCACGCGCTCAACTACGGGCACCTGGTCGGCGAGCTGATCCGGCGGCTCACCGGGCAGACCCTCAAGCAGTTCGTCGCGGCCGAGATCGCCGGCCCGCTGGGCGCCGACTTCCAGATCGGCGCGGCCGAGCAGGATTGGCCGCGGATCGCGGACGTGGTGCCGCCACCCCCGCTGCCCATCGACCTGGCCGCGATCGACCCGGCCAGCCCGGCCTACAAGACGTTGACCGGGCCGGTGGCGGACGCCGCGGCGGCCAACACCCCGGACTGGCGGCGGGCGGACATCGGCGCCGCGAACGGGCACGGGAACGCGCGCTCGGTGGCCCGCGTCATGTCGGTGCTGGCCCGCGGCGGCGAGGTGGACGGGGTGCGCCTGCTCAGCCCGCCGACCATCGACCTGATCTTCCAGGAACAGGTCAACGGCACCGACCTGGTTCTCGGCGTTCCGCTGCGGTTCGGCCTCGGCTATGGACTGCCCCGGCCGGAGGTACTGCCCTGGGCGGTGGACCAGAAGGTCTGCTTCTGGGGCGGCTGGGGTGGCTCGGTGATCATCATGGATGCCGGCCGCCGGATGACGGTCTCGTACATGATGAACAAGATGGCGGCGGGCATCGTCGGCTCAGAGCGAAGCACCGGCTACGGGCAGGCCATCTACGGCGCGGTGCTCGGCTAGGGCCGGGCCCGGGTTAGCAGCTAGCAGGAATACCGGGGTCACGCCAGCCCCCAGCGGGGTTGGCCGCTGGCTGCGCAGACGCCGGCCCGGCCGGCCGGGAGGATGGGGAATACGCGGCAGAACCCACCCAACGGCCCAGCCAGGGCAGGCGGATGCCCACGCCGGCCAAGGCCAGGCCTCCCAGGCAGCGGGTCCGGCGGCGCAGGGACCTTCTTCCCCCACCCCAGGTCCCCCCGAGCTGCGCCGCCGGGCCCGCTCACCAGCGGGTTGCGGCGGGCCGCGCCCAGTCTCCGGCACCGCTCAGGACATCCCATGGCACGTCAGGTCAGCACGGCCGCTCCGGCTGTGGCCCGGCCACCAGCACGACCGCCAGTCACGCTGCCGCTGCCTGCCCTGCCCTCGTCGGTGGCGGCCGGCCGGCTGCCTGGACACCGCGATGCCGCGGCCGACCGGCGGTTTCTTCAGCAGCGCTGGCCCCGTGCCCTGGTGACCCGTGCCCTGGTGACCCGTGCCCTGGTGACCCGTGCCCCCCGGAGGTATTGCAGCTAGCCACGATGCTGGCCGGGTCCGGGCCGTGCCAGCCTGAGCCCATGGCCGTTCACTGCCTGCTGGTTAACGACAACCCCGGCTTCCTGCAGATCGCGCGCAAGACGCTGGAGAGCGGGGATTTCGTGGTGGTCGGGGTGGCCACCGACACGGCCGGCGCGATGCGCCAGGCGCGGCAGGCCCACCCCGAGGTTGCCCTGGTCGACGTGGAGCTCGGCGTGGAGAGCGGGTTCGACCTGGCCCGTCAGCTGGCCACCGAAGATCCGGACCAGCCGATCCTGGTCATCATGATCTCGACGCATGCCGAAGAGGATCTGGCCGACCTGCTCGCGGCCAGCCCGGCCGTCGCCTTCCTGCCCAAATGGGAGCTGTCCGCGGCGGCCGTGCACGGGCTGTTGCGGGAGGCCACCCGGCACCAGGCAGGCGGCTAACCGGGCCTCGAGGAAGGCGAGGACGGCCAGCACCCGGCGGTGATCGTCCCCGGTGTCCGGGAGGCGCAGCTTCATCAGGATGCTGCGCACGTGCTTCTCCACCGTGCCCTCGGTCACCCACAGGCAGCGCGCGATGCCCGCGTTGGACCGGCCCTCGGCCATCAGCGCGAGCACCTCGCGCTCGCGGGTGCTGAGCACGGCGAGCGGATCGTCCACCCGGCTGGCGGCGACGAGCTCGTGCACCAGCGCCGGATCCACTACGGAGGCACCGCGGACCAGCCGGCGCAGCGTCTCGAGGAACTCGTCCACGTCAGTGACCCGGTCCTTGAGCAGGTAACCGCTGCGCTCCCCGCTGGCCAGCAGGTCCATCGCATGCTCCACCTCGACGTGGGCGGACAGCACCAGCACAGCGATCTGCGGGAACTCGGCGCGGACCACCCGGGCCGCGTCCAGGCCCTCGGTGGAATGGCCGGGCGGCATCCGGATGTCCACGATGATCAGGTCGGGGTGCTGCTCCCGGGCCGCCGCGATGAGCTGCGTGGCATTGCCGGCCTGGGCGGCCACGTCGAAGCCAGAGCGATCGAGCAGGCTGGCCAGGCCCTCGCGCAGCAGGACGTCGTCGTCCGCGAGGACCACCCGGGTGCGGCTGCCGCTCACTTAGATGATTATCGGCCCATTCGGGGTGTGCGGGCTATCGTGGACCGGGGGGTACGGGGATGCGTGTGCGGTTGGTCACACCGGCCGGTGCTGTCCTGCCCAGCAGCGGCGGCGTGCGGCGCGCACTCGACATCGCCGTCGGCCGGATCGACCGCAACCTGGCCGCCCATCGCTACTGCCAGCCATCGGAGCCCTGAACAGGATGCCGCCGATGCCCCCGGCCACAGCCAGCCAGCGTCCGCCGCTGCTGGCCCGGCTGCGGGTTGGCACCAAGCTCATGCTGCTGGTCCTGCTGCCGGTGGGCGTGCTGGTCGGGTTCATGACCATCACCGCGGTGAACGATTGGGATGCCGCGAGCGACCTGCAAGCGTTCCAGGCCTCGACGAGGCAGGCCTTCGCGCTGGCCGGGGTCGTTGACCAGCTGGCCCGCGAGCGCACCGCGGCCGTGCTGCTCCGGCTGCAGCCCAGCCCGGCGCACCGGGCCGGGCTGGCCGCGGCACAGCGGGGCGTGGACCAGGAACTGCGCCGGGCCGGGCAGCAGGCCGGGGGCGGCACCGGGATGGTGAACGTGGCCGGCCGGCTCAGCGCGGCGGCCCGGCGACTCGGGGCGCTCCGGCAGCAGACCGCGGCCGGGTCGCTCAGCACGACCCAGATCTCGCAGGGTTACGACGTGATCAACACCGACCTGATCGGGGCCGATGGCGACCTGCTGGAAGGTGCGCCGACCCAGGATTCAGGCCAGGCCGCGGACGCGTACCTGGCCATGGTGCAGGCGATCGAGGCCGCGCAGCGGGAGCGGGCCGACGTCGCCACCGCGCTGGCCACGCCCGGGCACGGCGAACTGCTCGCGGCCGCCCAGTGGCCCGCCCTGGAGAGCGCGGAGCTGGGCACGTTCCGCCGCACCGCGGCCGACGGCCTGCCCGCCGACCTGGCGGGAGTGCTGTCCTCGCCTGCCGGGATCGCGGTGCAGCGGATTCGGGCCAGCTTCATGGCCAGCCCGGCTGCCGTGCGCACCCCGGTGCCCACCTGGCTGGCCGTATCCGGCACCCGGATCGACGGACTGGCCAGACTGCAGCAGGATGCGGCGCGCAGCCTGGCCGGCACGGCGGCCGGCGACCTGGCCGCGGTGCAGCGCGGCGGGATCCGCGATGCCGCCCTGTCACTGGCCGTGCTGGTGGTCGTGGCCGCGCTCGCGCTCTCGCTGCGCCGGTCCATCACCGGGCCGCTCCGTGAGGTGTCCGCGGGCGCGCGCACGCTGTCCCGCGGTGACCTGGACTTCGACGTGAGCTACGCGGGCCGGGACGAGATCGGCGATGTCGCCGGCGCGTTCCGTGACCTGCAAGTCACCGCCGGGCGGCTGGCCGGTGAGATCCGGGCCACCACCACGGCCATCGGCGAGAACCGGCTCGATCACCGGTCCGACGTGACCGCGTTCGACGGGACCTGGGCTCAGCTGCTGGCCGGCCTGAACGAGACCACGGCCGCCTTCGCCCGGCTGCACAGCCGCCGCCAGCGGGCGGAACGGGAACTGGCCGGCATCTTCAATCTGTCCCTCGACCTGCTGTGCGTCGCCGGGACCGATGGCTACCTGAAACGGGTCAACCCGGCCTTCGAACAGACCCTCGGGTACTCCAGCGACGAGTTGCTGGCCAAGCCGTACTCCGCGTTCGTGCACCCGAACGACCGGGCGGTGACGCTGGCCGCCCAGGACGTGCTCGCGTCCGGCAAGGACGTCGCCCGGTTCGAGAACCGCTACCTGCGCAAGGACGGCGCGGAATGCTGGCTGCAGTGGAACGCCCGGTCGGTGCCGGACGAGGGACTGATCTACGCCGCGGGCCGGGACGTGACGGCCAGCCGGCGGGCCCGCGAGGAACAGGCCGCGCTGCGCCGGGTGGCCACGCTGGTGGCCCGTGGGGTCGCCCCGGTGGACGTGTTCGACGCGGTCGTGGCCGAGATGCGGCTGATCCTGGGCGCGGAGAACACCCGGCTGATGCGCTACGAGCAGGGCCGCTCCGCGGTCGTGCTGGCCACCTCGCACGAGCCTGGCCTGGAGCTGCCGGTGGGGGACCGGGTGTCGCTGCAGGCCGAGAACGTGGCCGCCCGGGTGTGGCGCAGCGGGCAGCCGGAACGGATGGAGCGGTTCAGCGAGCGGTCCGGCCTGATGCCGGACATGTTCAGCCGGGTGGGCATCCGGCTGGCCGCGGGGGCACCGATCATCGTCGAGGGCCGGCTGTGGGGCGTCATCCTGTCCGCCTGGCGGCGGACCCACCCGGGACCCGGTGCCGAGGAACGCATCGCCGAGTTCACCGCGCTGGTCGGCACCGCGCTGTCTAATGCTCAGGCCCGTGCGGACCTGGCCGCTTCCCGGGCCCGGATCGTGGCCGCCAGCGACGAGACCCGGCGGCGCATCGAGCGCGACCTGCATGACGGCACCCAGCAGCGGCTGGTCTCGCTCGGGCTCCAGTTGCGCGCCGCCCAGGACGCCGTGCCACCGGGTAACCCCGGCCTCAGCGACGAGCTGGCCGGGGTGGCCAGCGGGCTGCGCGAGGTGCTGGCCGAGCTCCGCGAGCTGTCCCGGGGTATCCACCCGGCGATCCTCACCGACGGCGGCCTCGCCCCGGCGGTCAGGGCGCTGGCCCGCCGCTCCGTGGTGCCGGTCCAGCTCGACGTGCATGTTCCGGGCCGCCTGCCGCAGCGTGTCGAGGTGGCGGCGTACTTCATCATTTCCGAGGCGCTGGCCAACGTGGCCAAACATGCCCAGGCCTCGATGGTGCAGGTCCGCGCCGGGATCCGGGACGGCGCCCTGGAGCTGCTGATCCGGGACGACGGCAGCGGGGGAGCGGACCCGTCCCAGGGCTCCGGCCTGATCGGCCTGACCGACCGGGTCGAGGCGCTGGGCGGGACGATCGGCATCTCCAGCCCGGCCGGCGCGGGCACGCAGATCACGGTCAGCCTGCCCACCGGCGACGGCTGAACCGGGGCATATGGCCAGTGGTGGTTCCGGCCGCCAGCTGCCGGCCACCGTGCTGCTGCTGTGCCGGGCCCGGGGCCCGGCGGCTGGTCAGCTGGCCAGCAGGGCCAGGATCCGCGCCCAGGCGTCGTCCCGGGCCGACTCGTTGAAGGCTGGGGTGGCTGGCCAGAAGAACGCGTGCTCGGTGCCGGGGTAGACGACCAGTTCGTGGTCGGTGCCCGCGGCGCGCAGCGCGTCGCGGATCTGGCCGCGCTGGCCGGGGCCGATCAGGCTGTCTTCCTCGCCCACCAGGTACAGCAGCCGGCCGGTGATGCCCGGGGTCAGCTCCAGCGTCGGTGTGGGCTGGCTCATCGGGATGTCCGTGCTGGGCAGCCAGCCGCCGTAGAGCACAGCCGCCCGGCTGACCGGCAGCCGGCAGGCGGCCAGGTAGCTCAGGTGGCCGCCCGCGCTGAAGCCGATCATCGCGATGCGCTCGATCCCCGGTGCTTCGCGCAGCCAGCCGATGGCCGCGGCGACATCGGCCAGCGCCTGCTCGCGGGTGAGCTTGTGCAGCAGGCCGAAGCCCTCCTGCCGCCCCGCGTCGCTGCGCTCCAGCCAGTGCCCGGGATGGCTGTCCCGGTGGTAGAACTCCGGCGCGATGGTCAGGTAGCCAGCCGCGGCACAGTCGTCGGCCACCTGGCGGATGTCCGGATTGACCCCGAACAGCTCGTGCGCCACGATCACCCCGGCCGGAGCTGGCCGGGCCGCGGGGCGGGCCAGATAGGCCGGCAGCTCGGCGCCGTCGCCCACCGGGATCTGGATGGCTGCGTCCGTCGTCGTCATGCCTGCCATCCTGCGGGCCGCCAGCACTGGTAACCAGAGCAGCCTGTTACTGGTAATGGCGTGAGTACCCTGGATGTCATGCCGCCTGGCGGGGATCCGAAGGCGCTGGGGCAGCTGCTCAGATCGCGGCGGGAGCGGCTCCGGCCGGCCGACGTCGGGCTGCCGCCGGGCAGCCGCCGCCGCACCGCTGGCCTGCGCCGTGAAGAGGTGGCCCTGCTGGCCAGCCTGTCCACGACCTACTACACGTTCCTGGAGCAGGGCCGCCCGGTACGGCCCTCGGCCCAGGTGCTTGACGCCCTGGCCGCGGCACTGCGGATGTCGGCCGCGGAGCGGCGCTACCTGGAGGTACTGGCGCACGGGCCGGACGGCGCCGGTGCCGCGGCCCCGGACGGGGCGCCGGCCGAGGAACTCGACCCAGCCGTGGCCGACCTGGTGCAGCGGCTGGACCCGTTCCCCGCGCTGGTCAAGGGCCGCCGCTGGGATGTGCTGGCCGCTAACCAGGCCGCGCGGGAGCTGTTCACCGACTGGACGGCGCAGCCGCGCGGCCAGCGCAACCTGGTGCGCTGGATGTTCCTGTCCAGCTGGGCACGCGAGGTGTATCTGGAGTGGGAACCGGAAGCCCGGGCCATGCTCGGCCGGTTCCGGCTGGCCGCGGCGCGCTACCCGGCTGATCCCGGTTTCCAGGAGCTGATCTCCGGGCTGCGCGCGGACAGCGCGCAGGTCCGGGACTGGTGGCCCCGGCACGACGTGGCCGCGGTGGGTAGCGGGTCGAAGAAGCTGCGCCATCCGCGCCTCGGGCCGGTGGAGTACACCCACGTGGTGCTCCAGGTGGCCGACCAGCCCGAGCAGACGCTGGTCAGCTACGCGCCGGCCCATCCCGGCTAGCCGATCTTGCGCTGCATCTCCACGGTGGTGCCGTCCGGAGTCCGGTGGATGTCCACCCGGTGCATGAGCGTGCGCATCAGCCGGAGGCCGTAGCCACGGTAGGGCTCGCCGCGCCGCTGGTCTGGCTGCCATCGCCCAGTGTCCCTGATGGTCAGCCGGAGCCGGGTGACGGACACCTCGGCGGTCAGCCGGATCTGCCCGCCTGCGTTGCGCAGCCCGTGCTCGATGGCGTTGGAGCACGCTTCGCCCGCGGCGATCAGCACGTCCGTGGCCGCCCGGCGGCTCAGCCCGCACCGGCTCAGCCAACTCCGCAGCGTCGCCCGGACGTGCGCGAGCTGCGCCGGATCCGGCGGGAAGGTCAACTCGAGCGGTGCGGGCTGCTGGCCGGGTTCGGTGCCACTCATGGCGCTGTTCCAGCCTCCTCCCGTGCCGCGCTGTGCTGGCCCTTTGTCTTCCCAGCTGACCACGCGGAAACATCTGCCGCGGGGGAGTTTCGTTCCGCTGCCGGTCAGGAACTGAGCTCCCAGCGCAGCGGCTCGTCCCGGGGCGCTGTGCTGGCCCCGGTTACCGGGCTGGCCCCGGTTACCGGGCTGGCTCCGGGTCGAACAGCCGGAGCCGGTGTGCGGTGGCCGCGGCCTCGCCGCGGCTGCTCACGCCGAGCTTGGCCAGGATGTTCGACACGTGCACGCTGGCCGTCTTGGCCGTGATGAACAGCTCGGCGGCGATCTCCGGATTCGACCGGCCCGCCGCGACCAGGCGCAGCACCTCGAACTCGCGAGCGGTCAGGCCCAGCCGGTCCGGCCCGGGGCCGCTGGCAGGCCGTCCCGCGCCCAGGTCCAGCCGGGCATGCCGGGCCAGCGCCGCGATCTCGGCGCCCAGCGGCCGCGCGCCCAGCTGGCCGGTCAGCTGGGCGGCACCGCGCAGCCGCCGCGCCGCGCCGTCCCGGTCCCCGGCGGCCAGCGCGGCCTCCGCGGCGTGCCGCAGCGCGGTCGCCACCTGGTAGGGCTCGGCCAGCTGCTGCCACGCAGCCACCGCCGCGTCCCACTGGGGCAGCGCGTGGCCACCGGGCTCGGCGTCGGTGGCCGCGGCGAACGTGAGCCGCCAGGCCTGCTGCACCGGGCCCAGCGCGTCCATCTTGCCGGCCAGCTCGATCAGCCGCCCGAGCAGGTCGGCGGCCTGCCGGGCCACCGCCCGGTCCAGCCCGGCCGGGCCAGCCGCGGTGCAGATCCGGGCGCCGGCGATGAGCAGTGGCCAGCCGTACCGCCGTTCCCGGGCCAGGTCGAACTGATCGTCCACGGCCGTGATGGCATCCAGCGCCCCGGCCACCCGGCCGTCGGCCGCGCACACCTCCGCCTCCAGCTGAGCCTGCGGCAGGTAATACTGGCCGGCCCGGTGACCCCGGTACGGGGCGCGGCTGAGCGAGGCCCGGGTGGCCTCGGCCACCGCCCGGGCCGCCGCCAGGTCGCCGCGCCGCACCGCGATCCCGCCGGCCCCGATGCGCAGCGCCAGGCGGTTCAGCCGCGGCGGGGACAGCGCCAGGGCATGCTCGATGACCTCGGTGGCCTCGTCCCAGCGGCCCAGTGAGACGAGCGGCTCGGCCACGTTGATGGCCAGGAACGTGCCGGTGGTCCGGGCCAGGCCGTAGTCCGCGGCACTGGTGATGCCGTCCCGGGCCACCTGCGCGGCCCGCTCATGCTCGCCGATGCCCTCCAGCACATGAGATTCGTTGATGGCCGCGTGCACCAGCGGGCGCAGCGCGCCGTTCCGTTCGGCCAGCGCCCGCGCCTCGCCGAACAGCCGCAGGGCGGCCGCGTCACGTCCGTCGTTGGCCTCGATCATGGCCAGTTCGCACAGGGCGCTGACCTGCGTTTCCGCGGCGCCCTGCTGGCGGGCCAGGGTGAGCGCCTCGGTGGCGGCGATCTTGGCTTGCGGGCTGTACGGCTGGACCAGGTACCTGGCCTCGCTGAGCAGTACCCGGGCCCGCGCCGCGTCGTGCAGGCCGGCCGGCACCAGGGCCAGCGCGGCCCGCAGGTCCGGGGCCGGATCCAGGCGGCCGGAATGCTTGCCGAGCATGGCGCGCGTCTCCAGCAGCAGCGCCGCCCGGGCTGGCTCGGCGGCCGGGTCGATCTCCTTCAGCGCGGCCGACGCGAACGCGATGCCACGCTCGTTCTCGTCGGCCTCATCGGCCGCCGCGGTGGCCCGCTCCAGCACGACCAGGTGACTGGCGCCGATCCGGTCCGCGGCATCCGGCACCGCGTCCCACAGCTCGAGGACCCGGGTCAGCAGGGTGAGCTGCTCGGCGTACGCCAGGGCATGCTCCGCCACCGCCGCCGCCTGCCACGCGCTGATCAGCGCCCAGGTGGTGTCGTGCGCGTAATACCAGTGGTGCGCCTCTTCGATCAGCGCCCGGCCCGGCGCCACCAGGTCCGGGCTGGAGCTGAGCACGTCGGCGAACCGGCTGTGCAGCCGGGTGCGCTCACCGGGCAGCAGGTCGTCGTAGACCGCTTCGCGGATCAGCGCATGGCGGAACGCGTAGCCGTGCTCGTCGGCGGTCAGCACGTTGCCCGCCACCGCGGGGCGCAGCCCGCGCACCAGGTCTTCATTGGCCAGCCCGGTCACCGCGGCCAGCAGCGCGTGCCCGGTGCGCTGCCCGCCCGCGCTGGCCGCGCCGAGCAGTTCCTGGGTGTCCTCGGGCAGCCGCCGCACCGCGGCGAGCAGCAGATCACGCAGTGACTCGGGCAGCTCGCCGCTCAGCCCGCCATCGCCGCACAGCAACTCCTCGACGAACAGCGGGTTGCCTTCGCCGCGCCGGTACACCTCGTCCGCGAGCCACGGCTCCGGCTCGCGGCCGATGAGCCGGGCCACCAGCTCATCGGCATCCACCCGGCCCAGCCGGGGTAGCTCGATCCGGCGCACCCAGGGGTACCGGCCCAGCTCGGCTAGCAGCGGGCGCAGCGGATGCGTTCGGTGCAGCTCGTCGGACCGGTAACTGACGATGATCAGCACCCGGTCCAGCACTTGCTGGCTGCCGATGAGGAACGCGATCAGGTCCCGGGTGGACCGGTCGGCCCAGTGCGCGTCTTCGATGATCAGTACCACCGGGCTGGTCTCGGCCAGACGCTCGAGCAGCGTGAGCATCTGCTCGAACAGCCGGGCCCGGGCCACCCCTGGGTCATGTTCCGGCGCCGACTCGCCGAACTCCGGTAGCAGCCGGGCGAACTCCCGGGTGGCCCGCCCGGGCAGCAGCGCCGCCACACCGGCGGCGCCCATGTCCCGGACCAGCTCGCGGAGCATCGCGGCGAACGGGGCGAATGGCAGCCCATCGACGCCCAGATCCAGGCAGCCCCCGGCCAGCACCCGGGCGCCGGTGCCGTCCGCCCGGGCCGCGAACTCGGTGATCAGGCGGGTCTTGCCGATCCCGGCTTCACCGCCGATGAGCAGCGCGGCCTGGCCGCCTTCCCGGGCCCGGTCCAGCGCGGCGTCCAGCTCCGCCAGGTATTCAGCCCGGCCGACCAGAGCCGGGCTGCTCATCCGGGGGCTCATAGCTACTAAGAATGCCACCCGCTACCGACAATTCGGGCGCCGCCGGTGGCCGGTGATCAAGCCCCGCGGCGCGCTCCGGCCGGACCCGCATCGGCTCGGCCGCGTCCTCGACGTCGATGTACAGTTCCCGGCCGCCGGGCAGCAGCACGCCCAGTGAGTAGGACACGATCCCGTCAAGGATCTCGCTCTGGCCGAGGATCTCGATGTCGATGACATCCGGGTGGCTGACGAGGAGACGGCACAGCACGCTGCCGGCATGATCGTCGGGCAGCGGCCCAGGTTTCCCTGGATCATCCGCAGCTGGCATCCGGCCACCGGGTTATCCGGGTTGCCGCCAGCCGAGGCGCCACGCCGGACGAGCTTGGCACTCGGGGCGGAACAGTGTATGCGAACACATTTCCTACGGTAACTCGGCGTGAGCGCAAGAAGCCGGAATGACGGGCTGGAACGGCTTGCGGCGTGTCTCGCAGCCGCGGCTTCAGTGGCCGGCCCGGTTATCGGGCGCCAGCCCGCCGGACGGCGCGCCGCCGCTCGGGCTGACGCTGGCACTCGGCGTCGCGGCCGGTGGGCTGGTGCTCGGGGAGGGGGCTGGCCCGGTCGGCGTGGGCGCGGTGCTGGGCGTGGCCGCGGTGACGGTTGGTGACGGCTGGGCGGGGACCGGCCCGGCCCGGTGGCCCCGCCGGTGGCCGGTCCCCGGATGGCCCGCGGCGCCATGGCCACCCGGCCGGCCGCCGCCCTTGTGCGCCGCGGCCCGGTGCGAGGCTGCCGGGTGCCGCGGGCTGGCCTGCTGGGCGGCCGGGGCCCGGCCAGACGAGCCGCGGCCCGCTGGCCCGGTCCCGGGACCGCTGGTCAGCAGCCAGATGACCACGCCGGCCAGGCTGGCCGCGGCCAGGCTGGCCAGCACCACCACGGCCCGGCGGGGCATACCCCGGTGAGGTGCGTGACGGTCGGCCGTACTGTGCTGGAACGAGCCGCCCCCGGCGGCGCCGCCCCAGGCCGCGGTGTGCCCGGCTGCATCACTCACGTCGGCACTAGTTCCTGCGAAACTAGTGCCGGCCGGGCTGATCGCGGTGGGACTGGTCCCGGCCGGGCTGATCGCGCCGGGACTGGTCCCGGCGGAACCGGCTCCTGCGGCACTAGTTGCCACGCGGCTGGTCTCAGCTGGGCTGATTCCGAATGGGCTAGTTCCGAATGGGCCAGCTCCGACAGGACTAGTTCCGATTGAACTGGTTTCGGCGCCGGTGGCCAGCGTGCTGGACAGGGCGGCACGCACCAGGCCGGCCCGGGCCAGCACCGCGATGGCCGAGGCCGGCCTGGCGTGCGGGTCTTTGCGGGTGAGGTCGGCGACCAGGGCGGCCAGGCCGGGCGGCACCGAGGGCGGCAGCGGCGGCATGTCCCGCTCGACGTGGGCCAGCGCCACCACCAGTGGCTCGCCAGCGAACGGAACCTGCCCGGTCAGGCACTGGTGCGCGACGACGCCGAGCGCATAGATATCGGCCGCGGGTGTCGCCGGGGCACCGGTGACCCGCTCCGGGGCCAGGTAGGCGGGCGTCCCGGCCAGCGCGCCGGTCCGGGTCTGCCCGGCCGAGCCGGCCAGCCGGGCGATCCCGAAATCCGTGATCTTGATGAGCCCGTCCGCGCTGAGCAGCAGGTTTCCCGGCTTGATGTCCCGGTGCAGCAGGCCGGACCGGTGCGCGGCGGCCAGCCCGCTGGCCGCCTGCTCGATCACATCCAGGGTGCGTTCCGGGCTGATCGGCCCGCCGTCCAGTCGCCGGGCCAGCGACGGCCCGTCGACCAGCTCCAGCACCAGGTACGCCGGGTCCGGCGGGGCTGGCTCGCAGTAGTCGTACACCTGGGCGATGTTCGGGTGCGAGAGCGACCCGGTGTGCTGCGCCTCGGCCCGGAACCGGGCCAGGCCGTCCGCCTGGCTGGCCTGCTCGGGGTGCAGCAGCTTGACCGCCACGGCCCGGTTGAGCGCGAGGTCGGTGCCGCGCCACACCTCGCCCATGCCACCGGCCGCGATGCGTGCATCGAGCCGGTACCTGCCGTCCAGCACCTGCCCAGGCTCTGCCATCCCGGCGCTGCTACCCGTGCCCGGCGGCTCTATCCAGGCCGCCGCGCACCGCTTCAGCGATGGCCCACGGCCCGGTAGACCGGGATGCCGTCGGCCCGGTAGTCGAACCGGAAGCCCGTCCTGGTCAGGTACTGGGCGACGCGGGCCACCGGGTGCCAGACGATGATCCAGCCGACATCCATCTTCCGGGCGTCCAGCCGCGCGGCGGCCAGCATGCCCTGGTACTTGTGGCGGCCGGCCAGCGCGGCCCGGATCGGGTGCTCATGCCGCTGCAACGCGAGCAGGTCACGGTAGAACGGGTGCGCAGTGATGTCGCGCAGCGTCTGCTCCGGTATCCGGGACAGGTAGGCGATGGCCCGCGGGTGCCCGTCCGCGGTCGCCAGCACCTGGGCGTGCGGGTCGAACGCCGCCCCCTCGCCGGGCAGCGTTACGCCGCCCCGGATGCCGAACGGCACGTCCACCACGATGGACGAGGAGTGATCGGCGGCGATCGGGCGGTCCAGGCTGGGCAGCGCGGTGCGCATCACGCCTACCCCGGGGGTGCTCGGCCAGCCCAGTTCGAGCGCGCTGGCCAGCAGCACCGGGATGAGCACCAGCGGGGCCCGGTGGCGCAGCCAGGTGACGCCCGCGCCGGCCAGCATGGCGGCGGGCACGAAGCCGAGCATCAGGATGCGCGCCGCTTCCCGGAAACCGGCCATGCCCGGGAGCTGGACGAACCAGGTGAACGGCATGATCATGGACACCCGCACGCCATGCCAGACCTCGGCCAGCGGCACGTAGGTGGTGTTGCCGATATGCAGCGTGGCGCCCAGCCCGAGCGCGGCGCTGCCCAGCCAGAGCGCGGCCAGCAGCCAGGCGTTGCCGCGTCGCCAGGCGGTGATCAGGCCGAGCAGCGCCAGCAGGCTGAGCACCAGGCCGAACGTGGGTACGCCGTCACCGGTGTGGGCCTGGTAGACGACCGGTTTCAGCCCGGTCAGCCCGTACAGCGCCACCCGGGGCGAGGGAGCGAACACGCCGGGTAGGTAGGAGCCAGACGTCGTGTAGTAGCGAGACACCAGGTCGGCCGGCATGGACGCGCCACCGGACCGGGTCTGCGCCGCCATCGCGATGAGCTGCGGGCCGGCCACCACCCCGGCGATCAGCACGGCCAGCCCGGTCATGGCCAGCTTGGTCCGCGCGGACGGCACCGGGGTGGCCACGCTGCTGGCATCCGGCCCGGCCCAGCCGTCCCAGCCGCGGGCGCCGAGCAGCCAGGGCAGCAGGATCACCGCGACCAGGATGATGACCAGGACGGCCGATTGCTGATCGCTGAGCAGGCTGCCGGCCACGGCCAGGCCGACGAACAGGGCCTGCGGCCAGCGCGGGCTGCGGCGCAGCCGGATGGCCGCCTCCAGGGCGATCGGCAGGAACAGCACACCGGCCGAGATGTTCAGCTGGAACCAGGCGTGCCAGGCGATCTCCGAGGACAGCCCGAGGAACGCCCCGGCGGCGATCGGGCCGAGCTGCCCGGGCAGCCACAGCCGGGCGGCCCGGTACATGGCGTAGCCGGTCAGCCCGGGCATCAGCACGGTGAGCAGGTTGTACGAGGCGCTGGGGCCGAACAGCACGGTCACCGGGAACATGACCACGCCCTCGAGCGGCATCAGCGCGTGGTAGCCAAGCTGCGCGCCCACCGGTGCGGCGATGAGCCTGGTGTACCACGGGTTGCCCAGGTGCTCGATCTGGTGCGCGATCCACCAGAAGTCCCACACGTAGACACCGCCGTCCCGGGTGGCCTGCACCTTCCCGTCCACTAGGTAGCTGGCGCGTGGCCAGGTCACCGCGATCCCGGCGACCAGATAACCGAGCAGCAGGCCGAGCTGGCGGGCGACCGGGCTGGCGGCCAGCGCGGTGCCGCTCAGCCGCGACCGGCGGCCGCCCGGCTGGGCCGGTACTGGCTCCCGGGTCAGCGGCTTGGCCGAGGTGATCAGCTGCGGTTCATCGGCGGTGTAGAGCGCGGGCTCCCGCTCGCCGCTGGTGTCCGTCGTCATGCCCATCTGCCGCTACCACACAGCCTTCTGCTCATGCTTTTGCCCATTCCCGCCGCTGATCAACTGCCGCCAGATCACCGATGCATAATGCCATAGCTAAGCAATTCTGGACGTGGCGGCTCCGGGTCAACCACGGGCGCGTAACAAATATCAAAAGACTGCGAATAGTTTTATTAATTATCTGGCAAATTGCCACTTGTGAGCGCGCCCCGTGGGCTGACCGGCGACCCCCGTTATGGCCGAATTGCCTGCCCACAACCGGTATACCACGGCCGCCCGGCTGCCCGGTGCCGGAGTGGGCCGGCCGGCAGCGGCCTGGCGGAGTGGCCAGCCGCCCGGCGGTCCGCCGCGGCCGGCCGCGTCACCGCGCCGCGTTTACCTCCCGGCCCATGGATAACGGGCGGCGGCCGGAGCGGCCGGATGAATCAGGAAATACCGGCGGCAGCTCAGCTACCCGGCGTGTAGACCAGTTCGGCCGACCCGTCCGGGAAGATCCGGTCCGCCCGCAGCAGCCGCAGGGGCAGCGCGGGCGCCCCAGCCGGGGACAGCAGCACCCCGGTGCCGAGCAGCACCGGCAACAGCACGACCTCCAGCCGGTCGAGCGCCCCGATCGCGCTGAACGCCCGGATCGTCCGCGGGCCGCCGACCAGGTGCAGGTCACCACCACTGGGCCGGGACCCACCCCCCCCCCGGGGTGCCGTCCGGCAGTGGCCGGGTGGTCAGCACGTACACCTGCAGGCCCGGCCACGGCCACTGGCCGGCCCCGAGGGCAGGCAGGAACGTGTTGCGGCCCATGACCACGGCGTCGCAGCCCGCGATGAACTCCGGGTAGCCGTGCGACTCGCCCGGTACGAAGCCCGTGGTCAGCGCGATGGCCGGTATCCCCGCGTCGTTGGCCACGAACCCGTCCACGCTGACACCCATCCGCGACTTGATCAGCATCGGAACCCTCCATTCCGGCCGCCCGGTGGCGGCTCACCTGAGACGTCGCAGCCCGGCGCGCGATCTCGACATCGGCGATGATGATCAGTACCCGGAACCCGAAAAGGAGGCCGCGGTGCCAGACGCGGAGAATCGCCGTGATCGGCGTGCCCACCAGCGCCGGGTCGCATCACGCGGGCCAGGACCGCGCGCCCGCCGCGCTGCGCGAGGCTGGCTTCGTCAGCCGGCTGCAGGAGGCGGGCCTGGACGTGGCCGACCTCGGCGACGTGCCCGGGGCGGTGTTCACCCCGGACGTGGCCAGCGCCACCGCGCGCAGCCTGGCCACCGTGGTCCAGGTGGCCAGCGCGGTCGCGGACGCGGTGGCCGCGGCGCTGGCCGGGCAGCGGCTGCCGGTCGTGCTCGGCGGCGACTGCACGATAACGCTGGGCGTGCTGGCCGGCCTGCAGCGGCACGATCCCGGCGCCGCGCTGATCTACTTCGACGGGGACGCCGACCTGGGCACGCCGCAGACCACGTCGAGCGGCGTGCTGGACGCGATGGGCATCGCCCACCTGCTCGGGCTGGCCGACAACGCGCTGTCCCGGCTCGGCCCGGCCTGGCCGATGCTGACCGACGACCGGCTGGTGCTGGTCGGCTACGACGAGACCGACCCGGAGACGTATCAGGCCGGCGTGCTGGACGGCCCGGCCCGGGCTGACCCGGTTCGCCGACCATCAGGTGCGGGCCGATCCCGCGGGCTGCGCGGCGGGCGCGCTGGCCGCGGTGGCGGCGGCCGGGAGCCTGCTGGTGCACTTCGACGTGGACGCGGTGGACGGGCGCGACCTGCCGCTGGCCAACTTCCCGCACTACGGCACCGGGGTTCCGCTGAGCACCGCCGGTGAGCTGCTCACCGCGTTCTGCCGGGCGCCCGCGCTGCGCGCGGTTGTGCTGACCGAAGTCAACCCGAGCTATGAACCGACAGGTGCCACGCTCGGGCGTTATGTAAATGTGGTCGCTGCGTGCGCTCGGCGGCGCGCTGGCCGGCACCGGTGAGTCCGGGGGCCCGCCAGCGTCCTAGCTGGCATGGACATCGTGGATCTGGGCCCAGCCGCCCAGCAGCTGGCCTGGCCCGCAGGCTGACCCAGCCGGGGGGGGGAGCGTGGCCGCCGCGGGGGCGGGCCACGCTCCCCGGCCTGGTCAGTCGGCCGCGATCGCGGCCAGCAGCGGCAGCCGGGCCGCCCGGCGGGCCGGGCGGATGGCGGCGATGACGCCGGCCAGCCCGCCGAGCACGGCGATCAGGATGAGCTGGGCCGCCGGGAAGCTGGGCTGGGTCAGCCCGGAGGACCGGGCGCCCGCCTCGGCCAGCGCCCAGCCCAGGAACCCGCCGAGGGCCAGCCCGCCCGCCGTGCCGAACGCGGCGACCAGCACCGACTCCAGCCGGACCATGGACCGGAGCTGGGCCCGGGTCTGGCCGACCGCGCGGAGCAGGCCGATCTCCCGGGTCCGCTCGTAGACCGACAGGGACAGCGTGTTGGTGATCCCGGACACCGCGATCACGATGGCCAGCACCAGCAGCGCGTAGACGATGGCCAGCACGGTGCTGACCGCTTTCCCGGCATTGGCCACGAAGGTGGCCCGGTCGGCCACGGTCAGCTTGCCGTAGCTGGCCGCGGCGCGGGTGACGGCCGCCTGCACGGCAGCCTGGTGGGCGGCCGGGGCCAGCTTGACGAAGATGGCCGAGGCGGTCAGCTGCGCGGTGTGTGGCGCCCACCGGGCCAGCGGCAGCACATAGTCACCGACCAGGTTGCGCGAGGTGTAGATGGCGCCCACGGTGACCCGGTTCGTCGTGCCGTCCGGCAGCACCAGGGAAACCGGCGTGCCCAGCCGCCAGCCCCGGTCGGTGGCCTGGATGCTGGACACCGCGATCTGCCCCGGGCCGAGCCGGCTGACCGAGCCCGCCGTGGTGTGCAGGTTCAGCACCTGGCCGATGCTGCCGGCGGCACCGCGGTGACCGATTCGGACTGGCCGCCGACCTCCGCCTGCCCGCTGGCCAGGCCGCTGACCGTAGCCACGCCGGGGATCCGGGATACCGCGCGGGCCAGGCCGAGCGACATGCCGCCGGCGCCGGGACCGCCGCCGCCGAAACCGCCCTCGGTGATCGCGATGTCGCCGGTGAACGAGCCGCTGACCCCGGACACCTCGGCCGTGCGCAGCGACGCCGCGTACACGGTGAACAGGGTGACCACGGCCACCCCGATCATCAGCGCGGTGGCCGCGGCGGCGGTGCGCCGCGGGTTGCGGGTGGCGCTGCGCCCGGCCATCGTCCCGGTCACCCCGCGCCAGCCGGCCAGCGGCCGGGCCAGCAGCTGGGTGACCGGCCGGGCCACCGCCGGGCCCAGGGCGACCATGCCCAGCGCGGTGCCGAGCGCACCAAGGCCGGTCAGCGACAGGGTGCGGGTGCTGGTTCCGGTCAGGCTGGCCAGTACCGTGCCCACGCCGGCCAGCAGCAGCACCAGGCCGATGGCCAGCCGGCGGCGCGGTGCCGGAGCGGCCGTGCTGGCGGACTCGCGGAGCGCCTCGAGCGGGGAGACCCGCGACGCACGGAGCGCGGGCATCAGGCTGACCGCGGTGGTGACCACGATCCCGGTCAGCAGGCTGACCGCGATCGAGCCGCCGGTGACCGACAGCCCGCCCGCGGGCAGCGCGAACCCGGCCGCGTCGAACAGGGCCTTGAGCAGCTGCGCGATGCCCAGCCCGGCGGCCACGCCGAGCGCCGAGCCGACGGTGCCCACGGCCACCGCCTCGGCCAGCAC
This sequence comes from uncultured Actinomycetes bacterium, assembly GCA_963757545.1. Taxonomy (GTDB): domain Bacteria; phylum Actinomycetota; class Actinomycetes; order Streptosporangiales; family Streptosporangiaceae; genus RYN-230. The sequence continues at coordinate 133,088 of CAVWSA010000039.1, forward strand.
GCCGCGCAGCACCTGGCCGCGGCTTGCGCCGAGGGCACGCAGCAGGGCCGCCTCCCTGGTCCGCTGGGCGACCAGGATGCCGAACGTGCTGGCGATGGAGAACGCCGCTACCAGCAGCGCGATGCCGGCGAACACGACCAGGATGACGCGCAGCGCGGTGAGGAACTCGGAGTTGAGCGTGGCCAGGTTGTCGCTGGTCAGCTGGGCGCCAGTGATCGCCTGCACGCTGTGCGGCAGGGCCCGGTCCAGCCTGCTGACCAGGACTTCCGGGCTGACCCCGGGGGCCGCGCTGACCTGGATGGTGGAAACCTCGGCGGCGGTCCTGCCGGTAGCCCCGCTGCGGGTGAGGTACCGCTGCGCACCCTGATAGCTGAACGCCACATACGGCGCACCGCCGAAGCCAGCCGCGCGGCCGAACGTGGCCAGCCCGGCCACCTGGACCCGGACCGGCTGGGGGACCAGCACGGTGGTGACCGAGCCGAGGTGCAGCCGGCCGGCGGTGGCCGCGCCCTGGTTGATGACCACCTGGTGCAGGCCCTCCGGGGCGTGCCCGCTGGCCAGCCGGTACGGGGTGAGCGCCGGGTTGGCGATCCAGTTCCCGGCGGACCGGGGCGGCCCGAGCCCGCCGACCGGTTTGCCGTCCGCACCGAGCAGCGTGGCCGCCCCGGCGATGGACGGTTGCGCATCGGCGACCCCGGGCACCGCGCGCACCGTGGCCAGCAGGGACGCCGGGATGGGCGGTCGCGGGGCGGTGATCCCGCTGCCGGTGGCGGTGGCGCTGCGCACCACCGCGCTGGTGCCCGAGGTGGCCACGGCGAACAGCCGGCTGAAGTTCGCGGTCAGCGTGTCGCCGAAGGTGAGCGCCCCGGCCAGGAACGCCACGCCGAGCCCGACCGCGATCAGGATCCCGGCCAGGCGGCGTTTCCGCGCCCAGGCTTCCTTGGCCGTGACGGCGAGCATCACAGTCCCTCCCCGCCGAGTGACCGCAGCCAGTCGAGTACCGAGTCGGCCGCCGGCCGGTCGAGCAGGCCGGCGATCCGGCCGTCGGCCAGGAACAGCACCTCGTCGGACAGGGCGGCGGCGGCCGGGTTGTGGGTGACCATGACGACGGTCTGGCCGAGCTCGCTGACCGCGGTGCGCAGGTAGCCGAGCAGCTGGGCGGAGGCCCGGGAGTCCAGGTTGCCGGTGGGCTCGTCGGCGAAGATGATCTCCGGCTGGCTGGCCAGCGCCCGGGCCACCGCGACCCGCTGCTGCTGGCCGCCGGACAGCTCGGACGGCCGGTGGCCCAGCCGGTCACCGAGGCCGACCAGGCTGACCACGTCGTCCAGCCATTGCCTGGCTGGTTCGCGCCCGGCCAGCCGCAGTGGCAGCGTGATGTTCTCCGCTACGGTCAGCGCGGGCAGCAGGTTGAACGACTGGAAGACGAACCCGACGTGGTCCCGGCGCAGCCGGGTCAGCTGGGTGTCGGACAGCGCGCCCAGCTCCATGTCGCCCAGGAACACCTGGCCGGAAGTGGGCGTGTCCAGCCCGGCCAGGCAGTGCAGCAGCGTTGACTTGCCAGAGCCGGACGGTCCCATGATCGCGGTGAACTGCTGGTCGGCGAAGTCGGCGCTGACCGCGTCGAGGGCGCGGACCGCGGTGTCGCCGGAGCCGTACACCTTGCTGAGTGCGACCGCTCTGATGGCGGCCTGGATCTGCGTAGTGACCATGGCGGCAGCATGCGCTGGCGGTTGTCCCGCTGTCGTCGGCCAGCGGGACCAGGCGGGCTACACCTGGCGACGACCCCCGCGGGCTCGTGCGTTGTGCTCAGCCGGACCAGCCCGGGCGGACCAGCGCGGCCTCATAGGCCAGCACCACGAGCTGGGCCCGGTCCCTGGCGCCGAGCTTGGTCATGGCCCGGGTCGCGTGGGTCTTCACCGTGGACACGCTCATGTACAGGCGGCCCGCGATCTCCTCGTTGGACAGCCCGCGGGCGACCAGCGTGACCACCTCACGTTCCCGCGGGGTGAGATCGGCCGCCCCGGGCACCTTGGTCGCGTTGGCGGTCCGGCTGGCGAACTCGGCGATGAGGCGGCGGGTCACGGTGGGCGACATCAGCGCCCCGCCGTCGGCCGCCACCCGGACGGCCCGGATCAGCTCGGCCGCGTCGGTGTCCTTGACCAGGAACCCGGCGGCGCCCGCGCGCAGCCCCTCGAACACGTACTCATCCAGGTCGAACGTGGTAAGGATGACCACGTGCACGGCGTCCAGGGCGGGCTGCGCGGCGATCTTCCTGGTGGCCTCGATGCCGTCCAGCTGGGGCATCCGGATGTCCATCAGCACCACATCCGGCCGCAGCTGGCTGGCCAGCTGGACCGCCTCGGTGCCGTCCGCCGCCTCGCCGACCACCTCGATGCCGTCCGCCGCATCGAGCAGCGCGGCGAACCCGGCCCGGACCAGCTGCTGGTCGTCGGCGAGCAGCACCCTGATCATGACGCTGGTGCCCCGAGCGGCAGCCAGGCGCGGACCCGGAAGCCGCCATCCGGGCGCGGCCCGGCACGCAGCGTGCCGCCCAGCGCCTTGGCCCGCTCGGTCATGCCCGGAATGCCGTTCCCGCCGCCGGCCCGTGCAGGGCCGGCCCCGTTCTGGCTGGTGCCGCTGCGGCCGGCGCCGTCGTCGTCCACCTGGATGACCAGGTCGCCCGGGCCGTAGACCAGGCGCACCGCGACTGCCCCGCCGGCCGCGTGCCGGGCGCTGTTGGTCAGCGCCTCTTGCAGGATGCGGTACCCGGCCAGGTCCACGTTAGCGGGCAGGGCCCGTTTCGTGCCCTCCTCGCTGACCTGCACCGTGATGCCGGCCGCAGCGGCCCCGGAGATCAGCTCGCTGATCCGGGCCAGGCTGGGGGCGGGGGAGCGGGGCAGCTCGTCGCCGTCCTGGCGGAGCACGCCGAGCACCCCGCGCAGTTCCACCAGGGCCTGCTTGCTCACGTCGTTGATCACGGACAGCGTGGACCGGGACCGGTCCGGCTGCTGGTCAACCAGGTGCAGCGCCGTGTTGGCCTGGACGTTGATGACGGCCAGGCTGTGCGCCACCACGTCGTGCAGGTCACGGGCGATCCGCAGCCGTTCCTCGCTGGCCCGGCGCCGCTCCGCCTCCTGCTCGCCCTGGGCCAGCGCCGCGGCCCGCTGGCGGCGGCCGCGGTACCACTCGGACCCGCTGAGCAGGGTCAGGTGCCAGGCGGCGACGCCAAGGGCCAGGGCGACGGCCGGGAAGTGGCCGGTGCCGGTCAGCCCGGGCAGCCACAGGATGCCCAGGTAGCTGACCACCAGTCCGGTGATGGCGGCCCACCGCCGCCCGGCCAGCACCACGTTCACGAACGCGATGATCAGCGCCAGGTAGGGCAGCCCGCGGGCCGGTTCCAGCGCGGCGAACCCCACCGCCGCGGCCACCGTCACCCACCATACGGCGGCCGGGAAGTGGCGCCGGACCAGCAGCGCGGCCGGCCCGGCGGCGAGCAGCAGGTAGCCGGTGAGGCTGATCGGCCGGCCGTGCTGCCCAGCGATGGCGGCCGACGCGCCCAGCTGCACCAGCGCGGTCCCGGCAGCGAGAAAGACATCACCGGGCGTGGCCGCCGCGGTCAGCTGCCTCGCCCATGCGGTCACGCCCGCGGGCCGGTTCATCTCGTCATCGCCGATACGAGGCTACGGCCGGCGGTGCCTGCCGGTCATCGTCCCCAGGACTACCCCCGCCTACCGCAGCGAGCCAGCATGGCCGGCCGGCCCTGGGCCGCCGCCCCGTTCTGTGTGAATAGGCGGTAAATGATATGTGCTTTCCATGTGACATAGGCGTAAACCTACCGCAAAGGGGGACATCGGTCCATCGTACACTATCGCGGTGTAAGTCAGGATTGCCTCAAAGGGGAACTAACTGAGGTGGTCCAGGATGCGCATTAACCTCTTCGCACCATTCTCGCCGGCATCGCCATAGCGGTCACAACGGCATTAATCGCCGGGTACATCTTCCTGAACTCCGACGCCAGTAAGGTCCGCGCCGGGCTGTTGCCGCCGGACCGGATATGCCCGGCCCAGTCCTGCGCCGCCTATCCGCGGCCCGATCAGGTCAAGGGCATCACGCTGGCGACACTGACGAACTACATCGTGTTCACCAAAGCGGCACGCGCGCAGATCCGCGCGGCCCGCGGCCTGGGGAGCCAACGCCGTCCGGATCCAGATCGTGCAGGACAAACTGGTTGGGCAGGCTGGCCGGAAGCTCTCCCCGGGATACCTGGCCGATGTCCGCCGCCTGGTGGACTATGCGCTGCGCAGGCACCTGACCGTGATCTTGAACGCGACGACCGAGCTGAGCACCGGCTTTCCGGCTGACGAAAACCTGCCGACCCGGGCGACGTACTCCTTCTGGCGCTACCTGGCTCATTACTACCGGCACAACCCGCACGTGGTCTTTGACCTGTTCAACGAGCCCCGGTTCTGTGACTGGCAGCAGTGGCAGGCGGCATTCCAGCCGCTGCTGGACTACCTGCGGGGCATCGGCGCGGGTAACCAGCTCTGGGTGGAAGGCATCCGGTGGGGTTCCACCCTGGCCGGGGTCCCCCGGCTGCGTGGGCAGGGCATCGTCTACAGCTTCCACCATCCCGGCTCACCGTGGCCGTGGCAGGCCCCGGTCGGGCCAGTCACCTGGGACCGGGCGTTCGGTTACCTGTCACGCGAGCACATCCCGGTGGTGGACGGGGAGTTCGTGAACTTCATGGGTGGCTACTACTGGCCCCGCTCCACCCAGATGGTTTCCGAGTATCTGCGCTATCTGTCCGCGCACCACATCGGGCTGGTCGGGTGGACTTTGCAGGCCGGCGTTATGACGGCGACCAGCAAGCTGGCCACAGCCGTGAGCGAACCACAGGGGGCGGGCAGGCTGATCTGGCGGTACTTTCACAGCCAGTCCCTGCCCCCGGCGCCGGACCGGACCGAAAGGGTTTCGGCCGCATTCGAGCGTGCCCAGTATTAGCACCCCGGCTACTGCGCCACTACCCAAATCTTTCACTCACCCGCCCCGATCCCGGATCAGCACACTACGGGGCTGAATCATTCAGGTAGTCCTGGCTTTCGGATGGTGGGCAGGATCCTGTTGGTGATGATCATCAGCCGGCGCGGTTGTCCCCCAGCCGGGCCCGGCCGCCAGGCTGCACGCTCTTCGCGGCGCGGGCCCGTACCGCGAGCACCATGGGTCACATTGATCTTGGCCAGCGCCCACTTTGCCCGTGGATGGTGCGCTTTCCCGGGGCGTCTGGCCCGTTTCGGCGTACGGCCTGCGTGAAGAGTGGACGGGAGGGGCCAGTGTGACTTGCGCGACCTGGAGCAGTGCGGCGGCAGAAGGGGGAAAGGACGCACGGGCAGGATGCGGGGACCCGAACGCGGTCTGGGCCACGAAGCCCGTCACCTAAAACCCAGAAGCTCTGACTGCGTGCGGCAGCGTGAGGTCCAGCGGTGGTTGCAGCACCCGAGCCGGAAGGTGGGGGCACGTCAGATCATGGCGATGAGCATGTACCCCATGGTGATGCCCATCACGATCTTGCTGCACTCCGTGAGCGGTACGGCGAGCAGTGGATGCCCGGCCGGGGGATGCGGTGGTGGAGCCTCGGCGGCGCCTGGCGTACCGATGGGGCTGGCCAAGCTAGCGAGGTGGCTGGTCGGTACTGCCGCGACGGTGACCAGGGACCGATGCTGGGGTCGGGGTATGGCGGCCGGGGCTCGCTTGGCCCGGGCGCGGGTGGCCAGCCGGTCTGTGGTCCACAGCAGATAGCCGAGCATGAACAGGGCCAGGACCAGCGCAAGCGCTGGGGAACTCGCTGACGCGCCCGGTGCGGCCATCCCGGGCATAGCCATTCCTGGCCGGCGCTGAGCGTCCGGCCGCGCCAGGAGCATGTACAGCATGGCAATGCATTCCACGAGGTGCGGCACTGGGAACCGGCATTGCCATGCTGCGCGGCGCTGTCCTGCGAGAGTGGATGGCGCTAGCGGCGAACCAGGCAGCCGCCGCGCCGAACATCACTGCCCAGGCGCAGCTGGGCAGCAGGCGGAGCTGGGGCAGGAACATTCCGGCCATGGCTGTGCCCATGAGGGCATGCAGCCCATCGGTGTCGGCCTCGGTGGCCACCCGCAGCACGCGCGAGGCGGCCAGGCGGCTTGCCGCATAGCCGGCGGTGAGGATCATGGCGGCGGCGAGCACGCCGGCCAGCCAGGACGGCCCGGCCACCTCAGCCGCTTCCTGGCGCCGCGCTGAGGGCGGCCGCGGCGGAACACGTCACGGGGCCGCTTCGTGCGGGCTGCGTTTCCTGCTGGCGCATAACACCGCGATGGTACCGGGCAGAAAGGGGCTCGCGCTAAACCCCTCAGGGGTATTGCGGAAACCCCCCGGCGGTATGCGGGAAACCCTCGCGGGGTATTTCCAGCAATGATGAACATTACATTTTTGCCACGTTGAACTGAGCTTTGCTTTCGTCGTGTAGGTTCCGGGCATGGCGGCAGGTACCCGGCTGCTGCTCCGCTAGCCGCAGGTCCGGCCGCGTGTGCCGCTGCCGGCGGCGGGCATGACGGTATTCGGGATGCTGGCCGGGTTGGTGCTGGAAGGCAGGATTACGTTAGGTGTCATCTGCGGCGGTCGCTGGGGAGGCATCATCGGTGCCCCTGGAGATGGAGTTGTCGATCGGGGGCATGACGTGCGCGGCGTGTGCGGCCCGGGTCGAGAAGAAACTCAACGCTATTGACGGCGTCACGGCCACCGTGAATTTGGCGACCGAGCGCGCCATTATCACCGCACCTGCGGCGGTTCCCGCACAGCAGCTCATCGACGCGGTCGAGCAGGCCGGTTACCGCGCCGAGATGCTCGGGGCCGGCGCTGGTGAGGCGGGCGCTGAGCCCGGGGCGGCGGCTGGGACCGGGACGGATGCCGCGCGGGTGGCTGACCTGCGGCGGCGGCTGATCGTGGCGCTGGTGCTGTTCATTCCGCTGAGTGACCTGTCGGTGCTGCTGGTCGCTGTTTCCCTGGTCGCGGTTCCCGGGCTGGCAGTGGGTGCTGATCGCGGTGGCCGCGCCGGTGGTCGGGTGGTGTGCGTGGCCGTTCCACCAGGCCGCGCTGCGCAACGCCCGGCATCTGTCGGTCTCGATGGACACGCTGGTGTCGCTGGGCATCACCGCGTCCTGCGCCTGGTCGGTGTACGCGATGTTCGTGCTGGACCGCGGCCAGGCGCGGGCTGAGCGCGTGGTACCTGCTGCTGCACGCTTCCGGTGGAGGCATCTATCTGGAGGTCGCCGCGTCGGTGACCACGTTCCTGCTGGCGGGCCGGGTGTATGAGGCCAAGGCGCGGCGGGACGCCGGGGACGCGATGCGTGAGCTGGCGGCGGCGGGCGCCGCAGGACGCGTGCGTCCTGGAGCCAGACGGGACCGAGCGCCGGGTCCCGGTGGCCGAACTTAGCGTGGGGCAGCGGTTCGTGGTCCGGCCCGGGGAGCGGATAGCCGCGGACGGCGAGGTGGAGTTCGGCCAGTCCGCGGTGGACCGCAGCATGATGACCGGGGAGTCCGTCCCGGCCGATGCGGCCGAGGGGGACATGGTCGCGGCGGGCACGGTGGTGGTGTCCGGGCGGCTGGTGGTGCGCGCGGTCAAGGTGGGCCGCGACACCCAGCTCGCGCACCTGGTCGCCCTGGTGGAGCAGGCGCAGTCGCAGAAGGCCGCCATCCAGCGGCTGGCCGACCGGATCTGCGGGGTGTTCGTGCCCGCGGTGCTGGTGGCGTCCGGGCTGACGCTGGCCGGCTGGCTGCTGGCAGGCAGCCCGGTGGAGCGGGCCTTCAGCGCCGCGCTGGCGGTGCTGATCATCGCCTGCCCGTGCGCGCTGGGCCTGGCGACCCCAGCCGCGCTGATGGTGGCCTGCGGGCGGGGCGCGCAACTGGGGATCTTCATCAAGCGGTACGAGGCGCTGGAGGCCTCCCGCGCGGTGGACACCGTGCTGCTGGACAAGACCGGGACAGTGACCACCGGGGGCATGGCGGTAACCAGCGTGCTGGCGGCCGACGGCGTGCGCCGCGACGTGCTGCTCCGGCTGGCCGGGGCGGTGGAGCAGGCGTCAGAGCACCCGGTGGCCGCAGCCGTCAGCGCCGCCGCGCAGGCGGAGCTGGGGGCGCTGCCGCAGGCGGACGGGTTCCTGGCCCTGCCCGGGCTGGGCGCCCGCGGGTCGGTGGATGACCATGACGTGATCATCGGCCGTGAGCACCTGTTCGCCGGCCTGGGCCTGGCCATCCCGGCGGACCTGGCCAGTGAGTACCGCCGGTGGGAGCAGGCCGGCCGCACCGTGGTGCTGGCCGGGTGGGGTGGTGCGGTGCGCGGCGCGGTCGCGGTGGCCGACACCATCAAGCCATCCGCCGCCCCGGCGGTCGCGCAGTTGCGCGGTCTCGGTCTGCGTACCGTGCTGCTGACCGGGGACACCCTGGCCACCGCGCAGGCTGTCGCGGCCCAGGTGGGCACCGATGAGGTGATCGCCGGGGCGCTGCCCGATGACAAGGTGACGGTGATCCGGGAGCTGCAAGCCCAGGGGCACCGGGTGGCCATGGTCGGCGATGGGGTCAACGACGGGCCCGCCCTGGCCGCCGCCGACCTGGGGATCGCCCTGGGCACCGGCACCGACGTGGCCATCAGCGCCGCGGACCTGATCGTGCTGCGTGATGATCTCGCCGCCGTGCCGGATGCCATCGGCCTGGCCCGGGCCACCCTGAGGGTGATCCGGGGCAACCTGACCTGGGCGTTCGGGTACAACATCGCGGCCATCCCGCTGGCTGCGGCGGGATTCCTCAACCCGCTGATCGCCGGGGCCGCGATGGCCCTGTCCTCAGCCTTCGTGGTGGCCAACAGCGTCCGGCTGCGGCCACTTCGGCACGATCGCAAGAACAGGTGAGCTGATGTCTGGGATGAACTCGGGGATCAACGTCAACGATCCCACCGTGGTCGCGGCGTTCAAGGCCGCGCTGGTGCACCAGGGAATCATCGCGCTGCTGATCTTCGCGCTGCTCGGGTTCGCCTGGATCACCGTGCGGGCCTGGCTGCCCGCCCAGGCCTCCGGCACGGACGGCGACGCCGAGCTGCTCGCCGTGGCCGAGCCGTCCTGGCGGCAGGTGCTGCGGATCGGGTTCGGGCTGCTGTGGGTCTTCGATGGGATCTTGCAGGCCCAGCCGAAAATGGCCATCGGCCTGCCCTCGCAGGTCATCGAGCCCACGGCCGCGAGTTCACCGCACTGGGTCCAGCAGGTGGTGAACTGGGCCGGGACTAACTGGTCGTATCACCCGATGCAGGCCGGAGCGTCCGCCGTGTGGATCCAGGTCGGGATCGGCATCTGGATGCTCGCCGCCCCCCGTGGCCTGCTGTCCCGGCTGGCCGGGCTGGCGAGCGTCGGCTGGGGCCTGGTGGTGTGGGTCTTCGGCGAGTCGTTCGGCGGGATCTTCGCACCCGGGCTGACCTGGCTGTTCGGCGCGCCCGGGGCGGTCCTCATCTACGCGGTGGCCGGTGCGCTGATCGCGCTGCCCGAGCGGACCTGGCATTCCCGCTGGACCGGCCGGGGGATCCTGGCCGGGACCGGCGTCTTCCTGGTCGGCATGGCGGTGCTGCAGGCCTGGCCAGGACGCGGGTTCTGGCAGGGAGCCGCCCATCACCAGCCGGGCACCCTGGCCAGCATGACTCAGAGCATGGCGGGGACATCCGCAGCCCGGATTCCTGTCCAGCTGGGTCAGCGCGTTCACCGCCTTCGATGAGGCGCACGGCTTCGCGGTCAACCTGTTCACCGTGGTGCGTGCTCGCGGTCATCGGCGCGGCGTTCCTGACCGGCCAGCGGCGGCTGGCCCGCCCCGCGGTCATCGCCTTCACCGTGAGTGTGCCTGGCGGACTGGGTGCTGATCGAGGACTTCGGGTTCTTCGGCGGCCTGGGCACCGACCCCAACAGCATGCTCCCGTTCGCGTTCCTGGCCATCAGCGGCTACCTCGCCCTTACCTCCAGCCCAGCGCCGACGCCAGAACCGGCCACCGCGGCGGTGACGGCGGAACCAGTTATCCCGGCGGCGGGCTGGCGGGAGCGGGTCCGGCCGGCCTCGCTGCGCGGGGCGCTGGCCACGGCCAGCATCCGGACCGTCGCCGCCCTCGGAGCGCTCGGGCTGATCATCCTCGGCGCCGCCCCGATGGCTGCCGCCCAGGCCAGCCCGACCGCCGACCCGATCCTCGCCGAAGCCATCGCCGGCTCCTCAGCGCCGCTGAACTTCCCGGCCAAGCCATTTCAGCTCACCGACCAGCACGGCCGGAGCGTCAGCCTGGCCAGCCTGCACGGCAAAGTGGTTCTGCTGACCTTCCTGGACCCGGTGTGCACCAGCGACTGCCCGCTGATCGCCCAGGAGTTCCGCGCCGCCGGGCAGCTGCTGGGCGCGCGCGCGCGCCACGTCGAACTGGTCGCGGTCGTCGCCAACCCCGTCTACCACCAGGTGACCTTCACCCAGGCGTTCGACCGCCAGGAACGCCTGACCCAGCGTGCCCAACTGGCTGTACCTGACCGGCAGCGTCCCCCAACTCCAGCAGGTGTGGCGCGACTACGGGATCATCCCGCAGATCCTGCCCGCCGGGTCCATGATCGGCCACCCCGACCTCGCCTACGTGATCGACCAGGCCGGGCGCGTCCGCGAAGAACTGAACACCGACCCGGGGCCAGGGACCACCGCCACCAAATCCTCATTCGCTGTCCTGCTCGCCAACGCCGCCCGGAACGCGCTGAGGTCCTCATGAACCGCCGCACCCCCCTGTGCCGCACTGCTGCGGCAGGCGATCGCTGCTGGCCGCTGGCTGCGGCAGCACCGCCAGCCAGACCGGCGCGCCAGCCCCGCCCAGCCACCCCACCGTCCCTGGCCACCTCGCTGGTCACCACGTCCGGGACCTGGGCGGTCGCGGTGATGGGCGGCTCGGCCGCCCAGCCACAACAACTTCTGGCAGCTGTTCGTCCGCCCCACCGGGTCGAGCGCGTGGCGGCTGGCCACCCCACCCGGCGTGGCCAGCAACGGCGGCCTGGTCCTGGCCGGGCTTTCCGCCGGATCGGTGCTGGCCGGGTTCCGGCCCAGCCAGGACCTGTCCTACTCCCCGCTCGCCACCACCAAGGACACCGGCAAGGCCTGGTCACCCGGCCTGCTCGACGCCGCCCTGGCCGATGTCCCCGGCGCCCTCGCCGCCGACCCGGCCAGCGGCCACCTGCTGGCCCTGCTCAGCGACGGCACCGCCGACATATCCGGCCCCGGCGCGACGGCCTGGACCCGGCTGGCCACCCGCCAGGCCATCGCCGCATCCCCGGCAGGCACCCGGTGCCGGCCGGGCAGCCTCACCGCCGCCGCGTTCAGCCCATCCGGGCAGCCCATGCTGGCCGCCGACTGCGGCCGTCCCGGTACCGCAGGGATCTTCTCCGACACCGGCGGGTCATGGCAGCTAGCCGGGCCCACGCTGCCCGCCGGCTACGCCCACCAGCCCGTCACCGTGCTCCGCCTCACCACCACCGGCGCGACCACCACCGCCCTGCTCGCGGCCCAGGAGCGGCCCGGCGGCCCACCTGCTGGCCGCCTGGTCCACCGACGGCGGCACACACTGGACACTGTCGCCAGCCATGCCCCTGAACCACGCCACGCTCACCGCGGCGTCCTCCGGGCCAGGCAGCAGCCTCGCGGTCATCCTGAGCAACCGCCACGCAGCAACCATCACCAGCAGCACGGACTCCTGGCAGACCTTGCCGGTCCTGCCCGCCGGGACCGCGACACTCGCGGCCAGCCCCTCCGGCGGATGGAACGCCCTCGCCGTCCACGGCACCACAGCTCACCATCTGGCAAGCCGCCCCGGGCGCCCACTCGTGGTCCAGCGGACAGGTGATCAAGGTTCCCGTCCAGTTCGGATCATCCGGCTAGGGCCCGTCAACTTAGCGGCACTGCCGCATTTTCAGGCACTGACTGCGTGAATGAGGCACTCATGCAGCTGGCGGCGGGGCGACCCGGTAGTGGTAGCCGTGGTGGTCGGTGAAGCCGAGCCGGTGGTATAGGGCGCGGGCAGCGGCGTTGCCGTCTTCGACCTGGAGGTACATGTCGCGGGCCCCGCGGGCGGCGGCCTGGCGGGCTAGCGCGGCGGTCAGCGCCCGGGCCAGGCCGCGGCGCCGGTGCCCGGGAGCGACCTCGATGGCGGTCAGGCCGGCCCAGCCGCGGGCCACCGCGACCCGGCCGATGGCCAGCGTCGCGCCGTCATCCCGGACCGAGCCGAAGGCCTGCCACGGGGCGGACCGGAGCACCCGGCGGGCGGCGGGTGGCAGTTCCTGCTGCCCTCGGTAGTGATAGCGGGCCAGCCAGGCGTCGTCGGGTTCGGCATCGATGTCCACCCGCACCCGGTGCACCGGATCCACCGGGGCGCCAGCGACGGCGGCGGCTGGGGCGGTCAGCACGGTGGCCGACCCGGAGCGCACCGTCCAGCCCGCCCCGGCGAGGAACCGGTCCAGTTCACTGTCCTGCGGCTGGCCGCACGGGTAGGCCACGGAGATCATCGTGGGCAGGTCCCTGGCCGCGTACCAGCGGTGTACCGCCGCAGCCGCGGCGGGCAGTGGCAGCCCGGGATCACCCACGGCCAGCGCGCTGTTGGCCCGGCCGGTGAAGCCGCCGGCCGCGCGCATCCGCCAGCCGCCCAACTGCTCTTCCTCGGTGCCCCGCCAGCCGAGCGCCGCCACCTCCGCCAACTCGCTGATCGAGATCTTCATGCCGGCCAGCCTGCCAGGCCGCCCGGACTGGCCGCGCCGGATTTCCTGCCCGGTAATAGCGCCCAGCGCTCATGTTTTCCTGATCTGAAACTTATCCGCGTTGTAGCGTGTGCTGCATGTTCTGGGGTCGGCGGCGATTTAATCGGACAGTTTCTGGCGGGGCGGCAGATGAGCTGATCAAATGTGCCAAAAAGGGTAAGCCGCTCAATTATTCGCGGGCCCGGACGGTGCCCGCGCTGGACGAGGTGCGCGGCTTCGGTGGCCATCACGCGCTCGATGCCAGCAGCGTGCGGGATCTCCTCGTCAGCGGGCCGCATAGCGACCCGCGGGGCATCCAGATCCGTGGTGCGTACCTCCGCGGCCCGCTTGACCTGGACGGGATCAGGTCAACGACCGGACTCCGGTTCACCGGCTGCCGATTCGACCAGCCACCGGCGGTGCGCGACGCGGTGCTGCCGTGGTTGCACCTGGATGGCTGCGTGCTGCCCGGGATCGCGGCCAGCCGGGCCCGGATCGGCACCTTAAGGGTCACCGGCTGCCGGATCGAGGGAAATAGCCAGGATGGTGCCGTCCAGCTCGATGGCGCGCACATCCTGCATGAACTAAATATGCGTGGAACGAGCATTAGCAACAATTCTGGTGCGGCCCTGGCCGGTACGGCGCTGAATGTCGGCGACGGGGCGTCCGCCGGGGTCTTGCTCGACGGGCTACGAGCGGCAGGCCGGGCCGGGCGATCCGGCACGGTCCGGCTGGCCGGGGCCAGGATCGGCGGCAACCTGCTGCTCCGCGGGGCCTGGCTGACCAACGCCACCGGGCCCGCCCTGGTTGCGGATGGTATCCGGGTCAGCGGGGACACCAGGCTGGCGCGCAGTCCCGCGTCCGGTACCGAGTTCCAGGCCACCGGCGCGGCGAGGACGGGCACGGTGCTGCTCCGCGGTGCGGCGCTGGCGGGCGACCTGGCCCTGCACGGGGCCCGGGTGAAGAGCGTGGCCAGCGCCGGTCCGGGGCAGCCAAGCGAGGCGGCGGGCCCGCTTCCGGGCGCTACGCCGGGCACCATCCCGGCCGCCACCCCGGGCGCGCTGTGCCTGACCGGCAGCACGATCCGCCGCGACCTGGTGCTCCAGGACACCGCCCTGGTCAACAGCACCGGCCCGGCGCTCGCGGCGGACCGGGTCCGGATCGGCGGCAGCGCACTGCTGGACCCGGGCTTTCTGGCGCATGGTGAGCGGCAGGACGGCGCGGTCCGGCTGGCCCGTGCCGAGATCGGCGGCGACCTCCGGCTGAGCGGCGCCCGGCTGGCCAGCGGCACCGGCCCCGCGCTGCTGGCCGACGGCCTGACCGTGCACGGCGACCTGACGCTGGCCCCAGCGGCCGCGCCGGGGCTGCCGTTCACCGCGGCCGGCGCGGGGGAGGCGGGCACGATCCTGCTCCGCGGGTGCACGGTGGGCGGCAGCCTGTCGCTGGACGAGGCGGTGGTCGAGCACGGCGGCCCGGCCAGCCCGGCGGCCGGCGGCGCGACCGCGGCCGCCGGGCTGGCGGTGGGCGGCCCCGAGGCGGGCGGGCCGGGTGAACAGATCCAGGCGGCCGGTGAGCGGATCCGCCGGGAAATCACCGTCGGCCAGCCGGCCCGGCTGGCCGAGATCACTGGCATCCTGCACAGCAGCCAGCCGGACGGCGGCCTGCGGCCAGGACAGCCCCCGTCGCTGGGAGCGGTCTGCCTGGATGGCAGCACGGTCGGCGGCCGCCTGCTGCTGGGCCGGGCGCAGCTGCGCAGCCATACCGGCCCAGCGCTGCGGGCCGGCCACCTGGTGGTGCGCTCCGGCGTGTCCGGCCGCACGCAGGCCGGCCAGGGGCTGACCGCGATCGGGGCCGGCCCGGACGGTGCGGTATGCCTGGCCGGCGCGGATGTCACCGGCCAGCTGGCGCTGCCCGGTGCGACACTGGTCAACGCGACCGGTCCGGCGCTGGCCGCCGGAGCCGCGCGGATAGACGGCGACCTGCTGCTGGACCAGGACGTGGTGGCCGCCGGGGCGGGCCAGGCCGGGGCGGTGTCGCTGCCCGGCGCCGTGGTGCGCCAGGTGCTGGGCTGCTCCGGCTGGTTCGCCGCTCTGCCGCCGGGCGGGCCGCCCGGGGCGATGGCCCGCGGGCCCGCGCTGGACCTCAGCCGGGCCAGCGTCGGCACGCTGCGGCTCGGCGGCCGGCGGCCCGCCGGTTTCGCCGCCGACGGCGGGTTCCGGCTGGACGGCCTGAGTTACTCCGGGCTCCCGGTACTGGGTGATCTGGAGCTGCTCACCCCGCGGCCGCAGCCGGACCGCAGGCCGTCACGGTGGCGGCGCCGCCCGGGCCGGGCCGGTGACCCGGCACCGCACCAGGAGGCGGTGGCTCAGTGGCTGTCCTGGTTCCGGCACGAGACGGCGGAACACGCCGACCAGCCGTACGCCGCGCTGGCCGCCGCCTATCAGGCCGCGGGGCGCCGCGACCTGGCCCGGGCGATCCTCGTCGCGCAGCGGGAGGATGCCCGGATCCGGGCCGCGATGGGCCCGGCCCGCCGGCTGGGCCAGCAGGCCGCCCGCTGGCTGACCGGGTACGGTTACCGCAGCTGGTATGCGCTGCTCTGGCTGGCCGGGCTAGTCGCGGTCACCGTGGGGCTAGCCGTGTTCTGGTTCGGGCCGGCCCGGTACATCCAGCCCACCGCGGCCGCCCGGCGCGGCCGCCCCGGCGGCCAGTTCGCCACCTGCGGCGAGTCCGTCCCCGGCGGGCAGCGCCTCGCTGGCGGATCGCGCGTCGCCGTCCGCGAGTCCAATCGCCGTCCGCCAGCCCAGCACCGTCTGCAACCCCGTCCCCGCCGGCCAGCCCGTCCCCGGCGGTCAGCCCCTCCCCGCGGTCGAGCGGATCCCAGTCCCCGGGCCGGGCCCCGCGGACCGGTACGGCCACCGCTCCCCGATCCGCCGAATGCGGGGTGGCGGGCCGGGTCGGCTACGCGGTGGGCCTGGTGCTCCCGTTCGCCGGCCGGGCGCCGGCCCGGCCGGGTCGTGTGCCGTACCGGCCGCGTCCGCCGCGCCCGCCGTACTGGCGTTCGGCTGGCTGGTCCGGGTGCTGGCTATCACCCTGCTCGTGGTCTACGCGGTCGGCCTGACCGGGCTGACCCGCCGCCCGCCCGCTCCAGCTGACCCGCCGCCCGCCCCGCTCCAGCTGACCGACGCCCGCCCGTCGCTGACCCGCCGCCCGCCTCGGCTGGCCCGCCGCCCCGGCGTAAGGTCAGATCCCGTGCCCAACCGTGAGCTGGTGGTGCTCGGCACGGCGAGCCAGACGCCGACCCGCACCCGCAACCACAACGGCTACCTGCTGCGCTGGGAGGCCGACGGGCTGCTCTTCGACCCGGGCGAGGGAACCCAGCGGCAGATGCTGTTCGCCGGGGTCACCGCGAGCCAGATCACCCGGATCTGCATCACCCACTTCCACGGCGACCACTGCCTGGGCCTGCCCGGGGTGCTGCCGCGGCTATCCCTGGACCAGGTGGCGCACCAGGTGGAGATCTGCTACCCGGCGGAGAGCGAGCCGGTGTACCGGCGGCTCCGGCATGCCGCGCTTGTACCGGGACGTGGCCAATCTCCGGGAGCGGCCGGTCCGCGAGGCGGGCACCGTGGCCAGCACGCCGGCGTTCAGACTGGAAGCCCGTCCGCTGTCGCACAGCGTGCCGGCCTTCGGCTACCGGCTGACCGAGCCGGACGGGCGGCGGATGCTGCCGGACAAGCTGCTCGCGCTGGGCATCACCGGCCCGGACGTCGGCCTGCTCAAGCAGCAGGGCGAACTGGTGGCCGGCGGCCGCCGGGTCACGGTTGAGCAGGTCAGCGAGCCGCGGCCGGGCCAGCGGTTCGCGTTCATCATGGACACCGGGCTGTGCGACGCCGCGTTCGAGCTGGCCGACCAGGCCGACATGCTGGTCTGCGAATCCACGTTCGCGGACGCGGAGGCCGCGCTGGCCCGCGAGTACCGGCACCTGACGGCCAGCCAGGCGGGCCGGATCGCGGCCGAGTCCCGGGCCCGGCTGCTGGTGCTGACCCACTTCTCACAGCGGTACGACATCCAGGACAGCCAGCGGCTGGCCAGACGAGGCGGCCAGCGCGTTCGGTGGCGAGGTGGTGCTGGCCCGCGACCTGGCGCGGATCCCGGTGCCGGCCCGGCGCCCCCCGCCCACACATAAGCCAACAAATTCCCCCATTGATCAACCGGCCCGCATGCCTTATGAATGACGCGTGGCCGACATTGACGAAACCCCCGCCCGCTCCCGCAACTTAGCCCGTGGCCTGACCGCCGCGCTCGCCGCCGCGGCCCTCGCCGCGGCCCTGCTCACCGCCCTGCCCGGGCTGGCCGCCGCCGCTACCGGGGTGACGCTGACCGTGGCCAAGAGCGGCGCCGAGTACACCAGCGTGCAAGCCGCGGTGAACGCGGTGCCGGAAAACCCCGCCGTCCCGTACACGATCCTGATCGGGCCGGGCAGATACGACGAGACGGTGACCATCCCGGCCGGCAAGCCGGACCTCACCTTGCAGGGCAGCACCGGCAACCCGGCCGACGTGGTGATCACCGCGGCCAACTACAACGGGGAGACGGACCCGGCCGGCGGCACGTATGGCACCGAAGGCTCGGCCACCGTGCACGCGCAGGCCAGCGACTTCACCGCCGAGTACATCACGTTCGCCAACACGTTCGACAAGAACGACTTCCCGGCCGTGACCGGCACCCAGGCGGTAGCGCTGGCCATGGAGGGCGACCGGCAGGTGTACCGCGACGACATCTTCTACGGCCACCAGGACACGCTGCTGAGCTGGGACTCCTCGTCAACCACGACGCTCCGCCAGTACGTCTACGACTCGACCATCGAAGGCGACGTGGACTTCATCTTCGGCAACGGCAGCCTGGTCGTGGACCGGTCGCACATCATCGCGCTCAACGACGGCATCTACACCAAGGCGTACCTGACCGCCCCGGCTACCTACGGCGCCGTCCCGTACGGCATCCTGATCACCGGCTCCACGGTGACCAGCACACTGGCGCCGAACGATATCTACCTGGGCCGGGCCTGGGAGCCGTACACCGGCGCGGTACCGCAACTGGTCATCCGCAACACGAACCTGCCGGCCCAGGTCAACGCGACCGACCCGTACCTGGGCATCTCCGGCGCGACGTGGACCCCGGGCCGGTACGGCGAATACGACAACACCGGCTACGGCGCCAACCCGGCCAACCCGGACCGGCCGCAGCTCACCGACGCGCAGGCCACCGGCTACACGGCGCAGACCTACCTGGCCGGCGGAGACGGCTGGGACCCGGTCGCGCCCGCCAGCGGGGGCACGGTAGCCAGCCTGGCCCAGGAACAGTCGTCGCGCACCGGCGACACCCGGTACATCACCCAGCCCACGCTGCCCGCCACCTGCCAGACGCTGACCGCCACGCTGCCCGCACCCACCGATGAGCTGTTCCTCGCGGCGGATCGAATCCGCGCCACCGGACACCGCCCGGATCCAGGCCGCGCTGAATGCCTGCGCGGGCACCGGCCAGTCCGTCGTGCTGGCCGCCAGCCCGCCCAGTGGCGGCCCGGGCGGCGGGCCGCCGGACACTGCGTTCCTGTCCGCCCCGCTCACCATCGGCAACGACGAGTACCTGGTCATCGGCGCGGGGGCGACGCTGTACGCGTCGCGGAACGCGGCCGGCTACCAGATCGCCGGCGATCCGGCCTGCGGCTCGATCGGCGCCTCCAGCAGCGGCTGCACCGCGTTCATCACCGTCACCGGGGTGGACTCCGGCATCGAGGGCGAGGGCTTCGGGCCGCATCAGGGCAGCATCGACGGCCGCGGCGGGCAGGACATCCTGGGCACCAGCACGTCCTGGTGGCAGGTGGCGGCCACCGCCACCGCGGAGGGCCTCAAGCAGGTCAACCCGCGGCTGATCCAGGCCACCGACGCGAACAACCTGACCATCTACAACCTGACCCTGGAGAACTCGGCCAAGGAGCACCTGTACTACAAGAACGGCGGCGGCCTGGTCGTCTGGGGGCTGCGCATCGTGACCCCGGACAACACCTACAACACCGACGGCGTCAACTTCGACTCGTCGGCCTACGGCACGATCCGCGACTCGGTCATCCAGGACGGCGACGACTGCGTGGCCATGCAGACCAACAACGCCACCGACGCGCACATCACGGTGGCCGACGACCAGTGCTACGGCACGCACGGCATCTCCATCGGCAGCGAGACCACGTACGGTCTGGAATCGATCCTGGTCACCCGCAACTTCATCGACGGCCGGGACAGCAGCGGCACCGAGAGCACGATCCCGGCCGGAATACGGATCAAGAGCTACGCCGGGGCCGGTGGCACCGTCACCGACGTCCGTTACATCGACACCACGATGCGGTCGCTGCAGTACCCGATCGACATCAACCCGTTCTACGACCCGGCCACCGGGACCAGCGCGCCGTACTTCAAGGACGTCGAGATCGACGGGGCGACCGAGACCGGCTCGGTGCCCGGCGCCGAGTCAGTCCTCGACGGGTACAGCGCCGCCTACCCGCTCGGGCTGACGCTGCGCTTCGTGCACTTCGATGTCACCGCGACTACCGCCCAGGACGCGAACATCACCGAGGTCGACTCGGACCTCGCGATCTCCGGCCCGGGGGTGACGGTCACCGGGCCGGCTAGCCTCCGGCGTGGTTAGCCTCCGGCGCGGCTAGCCGCCGGAGCCGCTGGCCCGCTTTTCCTGGTGCCCGCCGAACTCGCTGCGCAGCGCGGACAGCAGCTTGTGGCTGAACTCGCCGAGGCCGCGCGACTCGAACCGCTCGAACAGCGATGCGGTAATGACCGCGGCAGGCACGCCCTCTTCGATGGCGGCCATCACCGTCCAGCGGCCCTCGCCGGAATCGGACACGCGCCCGGCGAAGTCCTCCAGGTGCGGGGAGCGGGCCAGCGCTTCAGCGGTCAGGTCGATCAGCCAGGAGCTGATCACCGAGCCGCGCCGCCACACCTCGGCCACGTCGGCCACGTCGATGTCGTACTGGTAGTACTGCGGGTCGCGCAGCGGGGTGGTCTCCGCGTCGGCCGCCTGCACCCAGCTTTACCGACGTTGGCGTGCTTGATGATGGACAGGCCCTCGGCGATCGCGGCCATCATGCCGTACTCGATGCCGTTGTGCACCATCTTCACGAAGTGCCCAGAACCGGCCGGCCCGCAGTGCAGATAACCCTCGGGAGCGGTGCCGCCCCGGGTCCGGCCCTCCGTCGGCTCGGCCGTCCCCTTCCCCGGGGCGATCGACTGGAAGATCGGGTCGAGCCGCTCGACCGGCCCGTCCTCGCCGCCGATCATCAGGCAGAAGCCGCGCTCCAGGCCGAACACGCCACCCGAGGTGCCGACGTCGATGTAGTGCAGATCCTTCGGGATGAGCTGCTTGGCCCGGTCGACGTCGTCCCGGTAGTAGGTGTTGCCGCCGTCGATGATGGTGTCGCCCGGCTCCATCAGGTCAGCCAGTTGCGCGACGACCTGCCCGGTGACCGAGGCGGGCAGCATGACCCACGCCGCCCGGGGCTTGTCCAGCTTGGCGACGAACCCCTCCAGCGTGGTCGCCCCGGTCGCGCCCTCGCCCGCCAGTTGCTTGACGTGCGCCTCGGTGTGGTCGTACGCGACGACCCGGTGGCCGTCACGCATCAGCCGCCGGCTGAGGTTGGCGCCCATCCGGCCGAGCCCGACCATGCCGAGCTGCATGGGCCTGTCCGTGGTCATCGGATTCTCCTAGCTCTTCAGGCTGCGGTAGCGGCGGATCAGCGCGTTGGTGGACGAGTCGTGGCTGAGCTCAGGCTCGTCCGGGCTTTCCAGCTCGGGCAGGATCGCCACGGCGAGCACCTTGCCTAGCTCTACCCCCCACTGGTCGAAGGAATCGATATCCCAGATGACCCCCTGGGTGAACACGCTGTGCTCGTACAGCGCGACCAGCGTGCCGAGCAGGTGCGGGGTGAGCTTCTCGGCCAGCAGCACGTTGGTCGGCCGGTTACCGGGCATCACCCGGTGCGGCGCGACCTCCGGCGCTGTCCCCTCCGCGAGCACCTCCTCTTTTGTCTTGCCGAACGCCAGTGCCTGGGCCTGGGCGAACACGTTGGAGGACAGGATGTCGTGGTGATTGCGCAGCGGGTTGAGGGTCTTGCCGAAGCCGATCAGGTCCACCGGGATCAACTTCGTGCCCTGGTGGATGAGCTGGTAGAAGCTGTGCTGCCCGTTGGTGCCCGGCTCACCCCAGAACACCGCGCCGGTCTCGTAGTCCACCTCGGCGCCCTCGAGCGTGACGTGCTTGCCGTTCGACTCCATGGTGAGCTGCTGCAGATAGGCCGGGAAGCGCTTGAGGTACTGCTCGTACGGCATCACGCCGTAGGTCTGCGCGCCGAAGAAATCCCCGTACCACACGGCGAGCAGGCCCATCAGCACCGGCAGGTTCCGGTCCAGCGGGGCCGTCCGGAAGTGCTCGTCCATCTCGTGGAAGCCCGCCAGCATCTCGGTGAACCGATCCGGGCCGATGGCGACCATGGTGGACAGCCCGATCGCCGAGTCCATCGAGTACCGGCCGCCGACCCAGTCCCAGAAGCCGAACATGTTCGCGGTGTCGATGCCGAACTCGGCGACCCGCTCCGCGTTGGTGGACACCGCGACGAAGTGCTTGGCGATCGCGTCCTCGCTGCCCAGCTCGCCGACCACCCAGTCCCGGGCCGAGTGCGCGTTGGTCAGCGTCTCCAGCGTGCCGAACGTCTTGGACGAGATGATGAACAGCGTCTCGTCGGCGGACAGGTCGCGGGTCGCCTCGACGAAGTCGGTGGAGTCCACGTTGGACACGAAGCGGAACGTCAGGTCGTGCCGGGAGTACCAGCGCAGCGCCTCATAGGCCATCACCGGGCCGAGGTCGGACCCGCCGATGCCGACGTTGACCACGTTCCTGATCGGCTTGCCGGTGTAGCCCTTCCATTCGCCGGACCGGATCCGCTCCGCGAAGCTGGCCATCCGGTCCAGCACCTCGTGCACCTGCCCGACCACGTTCGTGCCGTGCACGATCAGCGAGCTGCCCTTGGGCATGCGCAGCGCCACATGCAGCACGGCGCGGTGCTCGGAAACGTTGATCGGCTCGCCGCGGAACATCGCGTCCCGGCGCTGCTCGACGCCGCACTCCTGGGCCAGCTGGACGAGCAGCGCCATGGTCTCGTCGGTGACCCGGTTCTTCGAGTAGTCCAGGTACAGGCCGGCCGCCTCGGCGGTGAGCCGTTCGCCGCGCCCGGGATCCGCCGCGAACAGGTCACGCAGGTGCCGAGGGCCGATCTCGGCGTAATGCTGTTCCAGCGCCTTCCATGCCGGGCGCTGGCGAAGGGGAGTGGTCGGCATCTGCTCATTCCTCCGGGCGGTCAGCGAGTGATCCGGTGCGGGCTCAGACGGACACAACGTAGCGCGCCCGCCCGGACGGCTCGCCGGTCCCCCCGAGGCTGGGCCGGCGAGCCACGCACCGGCCCGCTCAGCTGCCTCCGGACCCGGGCTTCACCACGCTGACCGTGAGCACCTGCACCGGCTTGGCGCAGGCCGCTGCCTTGTACTTCAGGTACACCGGGGTGGTCTGGTTCGGCGGGTAAATCTGCAGGTAGTCCGTGTTAACCAGGTGGCAGCGTGACGGTGGGAAGTTGGCCGCCTGGACGATCCGCAGCAGCGCGTTGGCCACCGCACCCGGGGCCAGCGTGACCAGGACCCGCGCCGAGCTGTGATCTTCGGCCGCGGCCAGGCCGATCTGCTTAACCGGGCTGCCGCCCGCCAGCGAGACCCCGGGGAAGCCGTACAGCGTGCACGGTGACGTTGGAGATGTTGCTGAAGTCGAGCACCTGGTAAATGCTGCCGGCGGCGCCCTGGGACAGGCCCGCCTTGACGGCCAGCGACCGGGTGGGGCAGGCGGCCGGGGCCGAGCTGCCGGTCGGTGCCCGTGCTCGGGCTGGCCGCCGCGGTGCCGGGGCTAGCTGGCGGGTGCGGTGCTGGCGGACGTGCTCGGCGTCACGGTGACCGTCTTGGCCGGGGCGGCCGCCGGGGTGCCGGAGCCGCAGCCGGCCACGAACCCGGTGAGGAGCAGGGCGGCGAGGCAGGCCAGGGCCGGCCGCGCGGCGCGTGGGGATGGCGTCATCGAGGGTGTTTCCTTCTGCCCAGGACGGCTCCGCGAGCCGTGGTGTCTGATACGACGCCGCTGGGTGCTGCCCGGTTGGCAACGGAGTGCGGCGGCCCGGACGGTACCGTCACAGTTGTGTGCTTGCTCATCGCGCTGTCCCGGACGATTCCCGGCATGCCGCTGCTGGTCGCGGCCAACCGGGACGAGCTGTACACCAGGCCCGCCGAACCGATAACGGTGCTGCGCGGCGAGCGGCCGCGGATCCTCGGCGGCCGGGACGAGCTGGCCGGCGGGACCTGGCTCGCGGTCAACTCGGCTGGCGTGCTGGCCGGGCTGACCAACCAGCCGTCGGCCAGCCGGGACGCGACCAAGCGGTCACGCGGTGAGCTGCCGCTCGCCTTCGCCGCGTACCCGGACGCGGCCACCGCGGTGGCCGAGGTGTGCGGGCGGCTGGACCCGGCCGACTACAACCCGTGCTGGCTGCTGGTCGGCGACCGGCACACGCTGTTCTCCATCGACCTGACCGGCGGCCCGCGGCCCGCCGTCAGGAGCTGCCGCCCGGCAACTACGTGCTGGAAAACGCGCCGCTGCGCCGCGAGTCGGCCAAGCAGCAGCGGGTGGCCGGCCTGGTCGGCGCGGCGCTGGCCGCGGCCAGCGCCGGGGCCGAGGCGGCCGCGCTGGCCACCGTGCTGCGCGACCATGAACCCGCGGCTGGCTCGCTCCCGCGGCTGCCGAACGGTCTGCCCCGGCCGGCCGAGATATCCGCCGCCTGCGTGCACACCGCTCAGTACGGCACCCGCTCGGCCATGATCGTCAGCGTGCCGGCCGACGGCCTGCCCGAGGTGCAGGTGGCGGCCGGGCCGCCGTGCACGGCAGAGTTGCTGGACCGGACCAGCCTGTGGACCAGCCCGGCGCCCGCGGCCGCGGCGGCGCCGGGCGGTCCGCGGTGATTGCTAGTATCCGTGCATCCGGATGAAGGGACGGCTATGGGCGACTGGCTGATCTCGGGCGCGCTCATCGTCTTCATCGTGGTGATGCTCGTACTGCTGAAGCGGGCTGAGCGCCGCCGCGAGCGCAAGACAGGTGACTGAGTACCGGCCGCGCGCCGCGCAGCCGGGCGACTATGACGCTATTGCCGCGGCCATCGATGAGTGGTGGGGCCGGCCGGTGCTGGCCGCGCTGCCCCGGCTGTTCCTCGACCTCTTCCACCAGACCAGCCTGGTCGTGGACGGGCCGGGCGGCCCGGCAGCCTTCCTGGTCGGCATCCTGTCCCCGGCCGACCGGCGGCGGGCCTACATCCACTTCGTCGGGGTCGCCCCGGCGCAGCGCCGCCAGCGGCTGGCCCGCCTGCTCTACACCGAGTTCTTCGCGCTAGCCCGGGCCGACGGCCGGACCATGGTCAGCGCGGTCACCGCGCCGGGCAACGCCACCTCGATCCGGTTCCACCAGGCGATGGGCTTCACGGTCAGCGACCCGGTACCGGACTACAACGGCCCAGGCCGCGAACTAGTCGTCTTCCGGCGCGACCTGTAGCCCGCCCAGCGCACCCGGTCACCGCCCAGCGCACCCGGTCACCGCCCAGCGCACCCGGTCACCGCCCAGCGCACCCGGTCACCGCCCAGCGCACCCGGTCACCGCCCAGCGCACCCGGTCACCGCCCAGCGCACCCGGTCACCGCCCAGCGCACCCGGTCACCCGCCCAGCGCACCCGGTCACCCGCCCAGCGTCCGGTAGCCCCGCCCCGCCAGTAACACCAGCCCCAGCGGCCCCGATAGCTGGATGACGCGGCCGCGACAAATCCACTTGGCATGCGGAACGTGCGCTTGGCTGGGGGATTTGTCCGTTATGCCTGTCCGGCACGCATGCAAAGTGCCGGGTGGACCTCCCATGGGGCGGGGTGGTGAGTGGATTGTGCCTGTTTGGGGTGTCTGGGGTGATTCTCTTGGCTACGCTCGGACAAATGTCCTCTCGTGTCCGAATTTCTCGATGCTGGCAGGCGGTGCGCCGGAGCCCAGGCTGGGTGCCTGGCGCGGTGACCGCGGTGGTGCTGGCGCTGGTTATTGGCGGGCTCGGGCTGGCTCAGATGGTGTCCGCGGCCAGCCCCGGATCACAGCCGGGGCCGCGCCCGGCGGAGCCGCGGGCGGCCGGCCAGTTGACCGGGCCGGGGCACCGGGCCGGGCCGGCGGGCAGGCCACGGGCACCGGGTCGCGGACGGGCCAGCCGGGCGGGGCCGCGGGCAGCGGCCGGCCGGGTGGGTCAGCGGCCAGCGGCGGGGCGGGCGCGGCGCGGGCCGGCCACCAGGCGGCGGGCGCGAAGGAGGCCAGCAGTACGTCGGGGCACCGGCTGCGCACCTCGTGCCGCTCGGTCGCGCACATCGGCGATTCGACTTCCGTCGGCATGGTGTCGGCCGCCTATCTGCCTGACCCGGCGCGGCGGCTAGCGGCCCAGTACGCCGACGTCGGGGTCCGGCACGCCTGGATCAACGCCTCCGGCGGGCGCTCCATGGTGGAGGCGCTGCCCGGCCAGGTCAACGGCTACGACACGGCGCGCCAGATGGCCAGGGCCGGGTTCGGTGGCTGCTGGGTGATCGCGCTTGGCACCAACGACACCGCGAACGTATCGGTCGGCTCGAACGTGGGCCGGCTGGCCCGGATCGCCGAACTCATGTCGGTCGCGCACGGCGCCCCGGTGCTCTGGGTCAACGTGAAGACCCTGGACCCGGCCGGCCCCTGGGCCGAGTCCAACATGCAGCGGTGGAACGCCGCGCTGATCCAGGCCTGCCGTCAGTACCCGAACCTGCGCGTCTTCGACTGGGCCGCGGTGGCCCAGGACGGCTGGTTCATTTCGGACGGGATCCACTACACCTCGGCCGGGTACGCCGCCCGGGCCCGGCTGATCGCCCGCGCCCTGGCCCGGGCGTTCCCGGGCGCCGGGCACAGCGCCGGCTGCCTGATCACTCGACTTTCGCGGTTATGCGCCGCGGCGGACCAGCCAGACGGTCGCGGTGATGAGCAGGACCGACAGCGCGAGCAGCCAGCCGCCCTCGATCCACTGGAATGGCCAGAACCGGCTGCCAGGCTGGTAGCTGATCCAGAGCGTGTAGCCGTGCTTGGTGAGATAGCCCACCGGGTTGAGGATCGTCTGGAACGTGTTCGGCCCGACCCGCGTCGCGGGGGCATGGTGGTAGCCCCGCAGCTCCTGGCTGATCGCGGACTGGCTGACCAGCTTGCCGCCCCTGGTGTACCAGTGGCTGATGATCCACGCAGAACCAGGCAGGTTGGTGCTGTGCGTGACCAGCGGTGTGATGTAGTGCTCGCGCACCCACAGCCCGGTGGCGAAGGCGAGCCCGGCGTAGGCGGCCAGGGTGGCGGCGATCGCGGGGACGGCCCGGCGGATGAGCATCCCGGCCAGGACGCCGATCGCGAAGGCGGCCAGCGTCCAGGCGGCGAACGCAACCCCGAGCAGGTCGAACACGCGGGCCGAGAACGGGGTCACGTAGCCCGCGGCGGCCCACGGCTGGTTGTACCAGGCAAACAGGATGGTGAACGCCCCGGCCACGGCTGTCACCGCGACCGCCAGCGGCACCAGCTTGCCGACCGTCCAGCGGAGCCGGCCGATGCCCTGGGTCCAGGCGTACCGGAAGGTTCCGGTCTCCAGCTCCCTGGCCAGCACCGGCGCCCCGGCGAACGCCCCGATCAGCGCGGGCACCGCCTGCAGGGCGATGCTGACTATGATCGCGGTCTCGCCGTATCTACCGGTGAAGTTTGTGGAGCAGCCGATTGAGCCTGGCCGGGTGGCAGTAGGCCGCTTCGGCGTGGTGCATCTGCAGGCCGGTCAGCCACAGGTACACCGCGAACGCGCCGAGGAAGGCGGCCACGCCGCCGAGCGCGGCCCGGTGCTGCCGCCAGGTGACCCAGGCCATCCGCCGCCACGGCACCGGCCGCAGGCGGGCGTCGTGCGCGGGACGGCCGGGCATCGTTAGTGCGGTCATTTCGTCACCTCCGTCGGGTGGCCAGTTTCAAGCGGCAGAGTCCGGCCGCGGGCCGGGCCGGGCAAGGCGCCGGCGCCGGGCTCGCGCAGGTAGGCCATCGCGAGTTCCTCCAGGCCGACCGGGTGCGCCTCCCAGCGCGGCGGGACAGGGTCGTCCGCGGTGGCCCGGACCAGCAGGTGGGCCTGGGCATCGGCACGGCGGGCATGCACCAGCGGCCGTTCGGTATATCTATCGGCCTCGGCGGCGGGGCCGGTCAGCACACGGTGGCTGGCGATCAGGTCGTTGACCTCCCCGGCCACCTGGACCCGGCCCCGCGACAGCAGGATGAGGTAGTCGGCCACCCGCTCCAGCTCGGCCAGCACGTGCGAGGACAGCAGCACCGACACCCCGTCGTCGGCCGCCGCCGTCAGCACAAGGGCCATGAAGTCATGCCGGGCGAGCGGGTCGAGCATCGCCACCGGCTCATCCAGCACCAGCAGCCGCGGCCGGCGGGCCAGGGCCAGGGTCAGTGCGAGCTGCGCCTGCTGGCCGCCGGACAGCCTGCCCGCCTTCCGGTTCAGCGGGATGCCGAGCTCGCCCAGCCGGGCCTTGGCGTAGGGCTGGTCGAAACGCCGGTTCAGGTTGCGGGTCAGGTGCAGCATGTCGGCGGCGGACAGGTTCTTGTACAGCGGCGTGTCCTGGGCGACGAACGCGATGCCGTCCAGCGCGGCCGGGGATCCCGCGGCCAGGCCTCCGAGCACGGTGACGGCGCCCGCGGTCGGTTCTGCCAGGCCGACCGCCAGGTTCAGCAGCGTGGTCTTGCCGGCGCCGTTCGGGCCGACCAGCGCGGCCACGTGACCGGCGGGGATGGCCAGCGTGCACTCGCGCAGCGCCCACGTGCTGCCGTACCGCTTGCCCAGGCCGCTGGTCTCGATGATGTTCACGTTCATGCGACGCCCTCCGCTTCGCCGCTCCTTGCGCCGCGGCGTTCCCCTGTGCCGCTGCGGCGCTTATAGAAATCCCGCAGCGCGCTGGCGAACAGCGCCACGATGCCGTCCTCGTCCAGGCCCGCCGCTTCGGCGGTGGTCAGCCAGCCGAGCAGGGCCTTGTGCAGCCCGGCGAGTTCCGGGAGCGCGACCTGGCCCAGGGTGGCCTGGATGAACGTGCCCTGGCCGGGGCGCCCGGCCGTCAGGCCCTTGGTCTCCAGCTCCTTATAGGCCTTCAGCACCGTGTTCGGGTTGATCGCCAGCGAGGCCACCACGTCCCGGACCTTCGGCAGCTGATCGCCCAGCGTGAGATAACCCAGCCGCAGCGCGTGCTCCACCTGGTGCACCAGCTGCAGGTAGGTCGGCACCCCCGAGGCCGCATCCAGCCGGAACTCGATCGGTGACCCCGGCCCGCGCGGCCCGTTCCCTGGCGTGCCGCCGCCACCCCGCGGAAGCTCTGGCACTGCCGGAGCCCCTGTCTCCGACAGGTCGGCGAACAGCCCGCGCAGGTCGGCCCGGGTCTTGGCGCTCATGGCCCGCCCGACCCGGTCATCGAACTCGGCCTGGTCCAGGCGGCCAGCGGCGAAGTGCCCGGCCAGCCGGCCGCAGACCGCCTCGCGCTCGGCGTCGGAGACGCGCAGGTGCTGGTCGGAATACATGCCGCCGCTCGCAGGCAAAGCACCAGCCCCGCCGCCCGCCGGGCCGTCACCTTTATCTATAACCATAAGACTTGGATACAGTAGTTATTCTGGCTTTTCAACATGGCGGCCTACCGCAGCAGCGCAGCGCTGCCAGCCGGACCCGCCGCACAGGCACGCCCTCCCGCACGGACAGTGACGCCACGACGGCCTCCGCGGCCAGCCGATCGCCGCGAATCCCCGGCAGTTTCGCGTCAAGGCAGGCACTGCTCCGCACCGGCTGGCGACGCGCGGAACGCGCCAGCCATCCTGCAACTGACTGGGTTAGCCGTCTCCGGACAGCACCACAAGCGCCCGCACAGCGCTGGCTATCGTATTGCCAGCAGCACGTAAGGCTGATTCGCGCCCCGGGCACGCCTCCGGCGCCTGGCGCCGAGCATGCCGCCGCGTCCTCCGGACTCAAGCCCAGGCCGGGCAACCTGCTCCAGGCGGGTGATTTTCACCGCCTGACGGTCCCGGCGCCGACGGGGCCGCACCGCCGATCCTCCCTTCTTCGCTTCCTCAGCTGCATCCCCACATCACAAGGCGCGCGGCAACCCCCGCAGCCTGACACAGCCTGACCCACCACGGCCCCGCAGCTACCCGGCCCGCCAGCATCACCGGCAAACCCGGGAACTACGAAAGTCGAGTGATCAGGTAACTGCCGGTCATAACGCCCGAATGGCCGGACCGGCCATATCTCAGCCAATGCCCGGATATGCCAGCGCAGCGGAGGCAAGCTGGCCAAATCTTTGGTAACTACTATGTGTAATTAATATGTAGCACTGGGTAGTGCATTTCCTGCCGCGTACATCCGCGACCTTGCCGGACGGGGGAGCCGGACAAGGGCGGGTCACGGCAAGGGGGACTACCATGCCGGAACCAGTACGCTCCGGCCAGCGCTACATGCCTGGCCTCGATGGCCTGCGGGCGCTGGCGGTGCTGGCTGTCATCGCCTATCACGAGCAGCTCGGCTGGGCACCTGGTGGCCTGCTCGGCGTCGGCGTGTTCTTCACGCTGAGCGGCTACCTGATCACCGACCTGCTGCTCGGGCAGTGGGTCGCAACGGGCCGGCTGAACCTGGGGGACTTCTGGCTGCGCCGGGCCCGGCGGCTGCTGCCCGCGCTGTTCGTCATGCTGGCCGTGGTGACCGCCTGGGCCACCGTGGTCAGCCCGGCCCGGCTGGC
The DNA here is from genome assembly GCA_963757545.1 of uncultured Actinomycetes bacterium. Lineage (GTDB taxonomy): Bacteria > Actinomycetota > Actinomycetes > Streptosporangiales > Streptosporangiaceae > RYN-230. The sequence continues at coordinate 162,878 of CAVWSA010000039.1, forward strand.
CGCGCTGCGCGGTGCGGTGGCCGCCGCGGCCACCTATTCGAGCAACTGGTACTACATCGCCACGCACAGTTCCTACTTCGCCAGGTTCGCCCCGCCTGGCCCGTTCGACCATCTCTGGTCCCTCGCCGTCGAGGAGCAGTTCTACCTGGTCTGGCCGTGGCTGCTGCTGCTCGGCGTGTGCTGCCTGCGCAGCCGGCGGGCCGAGCGCGCTGCGCTGGCTGGCGCTGCCCACGCTCGCGCTGGCCGCCGGATCGGCCGTGCTGATGCTGATGCTCTACCACCCCGGCTACGACCCGACCCGGATCTACGAGGGGTCTGACACCCGGGCCTGTGGCCTGCTGGTCGGCGCGGCGCTGGCCATGGTGTGGCCGAGCCGCCGGGCGACCGGGCCAGCCAGGTGGGCCCGCGGTGCTGCTGGACGGCGCGGGCATCGCCGGGCTGGCCATCATCGGGCTGATGATCTGGCGGGTCGGCCAGTACTCGTCGTTCACCTACCAGGGCGGGCTGGTGCTGCTGTCGGTGGCCACGGCCGGGGTGCTGGCCGCGGCGGCCTGCCCGGGCAGCCTGGTCGGGGCGGCCCTGGGCTGGCGGCCGCTGCGCTGGATCGGTGTCCGGTCCTACGGCATCTACCTGTGGCACTTCCCGGTCATCGTGCTGACCTCGCCGGCCAACTCCGCGGAAGACCTGCCCCGGGCGGCCGTCCAGGTGGCGGCCAGCGTCGGGCTGGCCGCGCTGTCCTGGCGGTTCGTCGAGGAGCCGATCCGGCATGGCGCGCTGGGCCGGGTCTGGCAGCGGCTGCGGACCCGGGAGGCCTGGCGCGCCCAGCCCGCGACGCTGGGCAGCTGGGCGGCGGCGACCGGGTGCGTCGCGGTGGTCGCGCTGGCCGGCGCCGGGCTGAGCGGCGCGGTGCCGGTGGCCAGCACCAGCGCCGCGCCGACCGGCACGCTGGCCGCCGGGAGTATGCTGCCGCCGCCACCACCTGGCTCGGGAGCCAGCGGCATCGCGCGGCAGGCAGCCGCGCGGGCCGGGCCGGTGCGCGCGGCGGGGCCAAGCATGGCACCGGGGGTGACCCGGCCGGGGCCAGCGCCGGACCGGGCGGCGCGTGCGCCGTCGGGGCCGCTGCGCACCTCGTGCCACGCGGTCGCGCACATCGGCGACTCCACGTCGGAGGGCATGATCTCGCCGGATTACCTGCCCAACCCGGCGCAGCGGCTGGCCGCGCAGTACCACGACGTCGGCGTGAGCAGCGTGCGGACCGACATCTCCGGCGCGCGTTCCGTGGTCGAGGTGCTGCCGGGCCAGGTCAACGGCTACGACGCCGCGCAGGCCATCTACGCCAGCGGGTTCCGCGGCTGCTGGGTGATCGCGCTGGGCACCAACGACACCGCGGACGTGGCGGTCGGCTCCAACGTCGGCCTGATGACCCGGATCGGGCGGATGATGAAGGCGGCACACGGCGAGCCGGTGATGTGGGTCAACCTGAGATCGCTGCTGGCCAGCGGCCCGTACTCGGAAGCCAACATGGTGACCTGGGACAACACGCTGGTCCGGGCGTGCGCCCGGTACCCGAACATGCGGGTGTTCAACTGGGCGGCCTTCGCCAAGACCAAGTGGTACATCTCCGACGGGGTGCACTTCACCTCGGCCGGGTACGCGGTCCGCGGCCGGATGATCGCGCAAGCGCTGGCCCGCGCGTTCCCCAAGACCGGGCAGAGCACCGGCTGCCTGGTCAACTAGCCCCCGCACAAGCCCGCCCGCGGGCCGGTGCAGCTGACTGCGCCGTCCCGCGGGCGGTCCATCTCACACCCGGGCGGTGTCCTTGCGGAACCGCCAGACCGCGCCAGCCGCGAAGATGCCCAGCCAGACGATGGCGTTGACGGCCCAGGTCCACTGCACGCCCTCGCCCAGCAGCGGCGCGTGCACCAGCTGGTTCAGCCCGTACAGCGGAGTGAACTTGGCCAGCGTCTGCAGCACGTGCGGGTACTGACTCAGCGGGATGAACAGGCCGCCGCCGAAGGAGAACAACAGCAGCGCGAAGCCGAGGAACTGCATGACGTTCTCGGTCGGCAGCAGGTAACCCATGAACAGGCCGAACGCGGCGAACACCAGCGACCCGATCCAGACGCACAGCGCGCTGACGACCCACAGGTAGCCCGTCATGCTGGGCTTGCCGGTGGCCCTCCCGACCAGGAACACGACCACCACCGACGCCAGCGCGAGCACCATGGCGGTGAGGATCTTGATCGCGATGTAGGCGGCCGGGGAGAGCGGGGTGATCCGGAGCTGGCGGCTCCAGCCCGCGGCCCGCTCGATCGAGACCATGGCCCCGCCGCTGGTAGTGGCGAGCACGGCGCCGTACAGGGCCATGCTGATCATGATGAAAGCCGACACGTTGCCGTGCCCGGCGCGGACTGGTTCGCGTACGCCTTGTTGAGCCCGAATAGCAGAAACAGGACGGCCGGGGTAATCATCGCGAAGATGACCGTGCGCCGGTTCCGCAGCAGCCGGCGCACCTCAAGCTTGAGCACCGTGAGGTTGAAGCCGCCGAGGCCCGGAGCAGACCGCGCGGTCACGTCGGGAATGGCAGCGGACTGGGTGGTCATCGCGGGCCTCCTGCGGTGTCGCTGCGGTCGTCGGGGTCGTCACTGGTCAGGGCGATGAAAGCGTCTTCGAGACCGCGAGTGGTGATCTCCAGGTCGCGCGCCGGAGTCTGGGTCAGCAGGTAACGGGCTACCGAGTCGCTGTCGCTGGCGTGCACCAGGACGGTCTCGCCGCGCACCTCGACGCTCTCCGCACCGGGAATGGCCAGCAGCGCGGCCTGGTCGGGGTTGGCCATCGTGACGCGGACCGTCCGGCCCGCCGCCATCGCCTTGACCTCCGACGAGGTGCCGTCGGCGACAACCCGGCCGTGCCGGAGCAGGATGATCCGGTCGGCGTAGGCGTCCGCTTCCTCCAGGTAGTGCGTGGCGAACAGCACGGTGCGGCCGCGGGCGGCATCCTGGCGGATCGCGGCCCAGAAGCCACGCCGGCCCTCCACGTCCATCCCGGTGGTCGGCTCGTCGAGGATTAGCAGTTCCGGGTCGGGCAGCAGGGCCATCGCGAAGCGCAGCCGCTGTTGCTCACCGCCGGAGCACTTGCCCACCAGCCGGTCCGCGATGGACGTGATCCCGGCCCGCTGCAGCACCTCGGCTACCGGCCTGGTGTTGCTGAACAGGCTCGCGGTGTACTGCACGGTCTCCGCCACGGTCAGGTCCTTGAGCAGGCCGCCGGTCTGCAGCACCGCGGAGACGAGCCCGCGGGAGATGGCCTGCCTGGGGTGCAGGCCATAGACCGATACGCTGCCCGCATTGGCATGGGACAGGCCAAGGATGATGTCGATCGTCGACGTCTTCCCGGCCCCGTTGGGGCCCAGGAAGGCGACGATCTCCCCGGAAGAAATGTCCAGGTCAATGCCCCGCACCGCCTGGACGGAACCAAAATTCTTGTGCACTCCGCGCAGGGCTATGGCGGGCGGCTGGCCTGTCCCAGCCGTCCGGCGCCCCCGTTCGTCCGACATGTTGGTGACTGTCATGCCGCCTATCGTGGCATCGGCGTACGGTCGTCCCAAGCGTTAGCTGTCACGAGGGGCCCATGACAACTGTCATGGGCGCGGGGGAGAGGATCCGGAGGAATGGCGTTCAGCGGGTGGCCGGAGGAAGCCCTGGATTTCTACGACGGGCTGGCCGCCGATAACACGAAGACATACTGGACCGCGCACAAGCCGGTTTACCAGGAGCACGTCCTCGGCCCGATGACCGAGCTGGTCGAGGAACTAGCCGCGGATTTCGGCGAGACGAAGATCTTCCGGCCCTACCGCGACGTGCGGTTCAGCAAGGACAAGACGCCGTACAAGACACACATCGGCGCCATGGTCGGCACCGGGTACGTGCAGCTGTCCGCGCACGGCCTGGCGGCCGGTGACGGGATGTACGTGATGGCCCCGGACCAGCTGGACCGGTACCGGCAGGCGGTGGCGAACGACCGGACCGGCCCGGAACTGGAGCGGGTCATCGCGACAATCGAGAAGACCGGCATCGGCGTGTCCGGCCGCGACACGCTGAAATCCGCGCCGCGCGGCTACCCGGCGGATCACCCGCGGATCGGGCTGCTCCGGCACAAGGGGCTGGTCGCCTGGCAGGAGTGGCCGGCCGGGGAATGGCTGGAGACCACCGCGGCCAGGGACCGGGTGGTCACCTTCCTGCACACCACGCGGCCGCTGAGCGACTGGCTGGCCAGCCAGGTGGGCCCGTCGCGGGCGGCGGAACGGGCCAGGTAGCGGCGATCCGGCCGGGTTAGCGGAATGCCCCCCGGCCGGCCGGGGTTGACCGTACCGAGCCGGTGCGGCCGGCCAGGGCCTGCGCGCTGCCGCGCAGTTGCCCGCGGGCCGCGTGACGGCCCGGGAAACCCCCGGGCGGCCGGCGGGCGCGACGTCGCGGCCAGCACGATGACCGACCGATACCGCCGTTCCCCCATGCTTTGAGAGGACAGTTGTGGACGATGCCACGCCCGCGCCCGACGCGCGGCGGATCGCCCTGATCGCGCACGACAACAAGAAGCAGGACATGCTGGAGTGGGCCAGGTACAACCTCCCGCTGCTGACCCGGCATCAGCTGTTCGCCACCGCCACCACTGGACGGCTCTTGCAGGACCGGCTGGGCCTGCCGGTCACCTGCTTCCGCAGCGGGCCGTTCGGCGGCGACCAGCAGATCGGCGCCCGTATCGCCGAGGGGGAGATCGACCTGCTGGTCTTCCTGTGGGACCCGCTGGAGCCGCAGCCGCACGACCCCGACGTCAAGGCGCTGCTGCGGGTGGCGGTGGTATGCAACATCCCGGTGGCGTGTAACCGGGCGACCGCGGACTTCCTGATCTCATCGCCGCTGATGAGCCGGAGCCACCAGCCGTGGGACCCGATCCCGGGCGCATCCTGCCTGATCAGCGGCTGCGGACCGCGGCCCGGGCGGGCTAGCCGCGGACCGGCCGGGCTAGTCGCCGGTCACCCCGTCGATCTGCTCGCGGAGCAGGTCGGCGTGCCCGTTGTGCCGGGCATACTCCTCGATCATGTGCAGGTAGACCCAGCGCAGGTCGATGGTGGCGCCGTAGCGCTGATGGAAGAACGTGCCGTCCAGCGGCCGGCCGGCCATGGCCGCCCGGGCCAGCTCGCACTCCTGCCGGTAGGCGGCCAGGTCGGCCTCGGCCCCGGACGGCTCGGCGAAGTCGAAGTCGCCGTCCGGGAACTCCTCGGTGCTGTACTGGTACGCGAGCCCGGGCTCACCCGCGGCGCGGATGCGGAACCAGGCCCGCTCCACGTCGGTCATGTGCCGGACCAGCCCGAGCAGCGAGAGCGACGAGGGCGGCACGGCCCGCCGGGCCAGTTGCTCGCCGGTCAGGCCCTGGCATTTGACCAGCAGCGTGCTGCGGTGGAACTCCAGCCAGCCCGCCAGGGCATCGCGCTCGCCCGCCACGGTCGGCGGGTCGGCCCGGGGCTCGTCCGGTGCGGTCCAGGTCACCTGACCATGCTTGTGCCTGGGGCGGGCCAGGCGCAACGCGTTTACCGCGCCGAAGGGGCGCGCCGCCGACTGGACTGAGGAGCGCGGGAGCGAGGAACGAGCGACCAAGCGATGAGGGAAGGCGGCGGGTATAGCGCCCCGGAGGCGCAAAGAAGCAGGGCGCGCCGCCGACTGGACTGAGGAGCGCGGGAGCGAGGAACGAGCGATCAAGCGATGAGGGAAGGCGGCGGGTATGAGCGCCCCCGGAGGCGCAAAGAAACAGGGCGTGCCGCCGACTGGACTGAGGAACGAGCGACCGAGCGACCGGGCGATGAGGGAAGGCGGCGCAGTGGAGGGGAATGGGGAGGTGGGTGGGGCCCCCGGAGGCGCAAGGAAGCAGAGCTACCCTGCGGGGGTGGCGGAAGTACCGGAGTGGGATGTCGCGGTCATCGGCGCTGGGCCGGCTGGGCTGGCCGCCGCGCAGGCCGCGGCGGCGCGCGGCGCGCGCACCGTGGTGGTCGAGCGGGCCGCGCATCCGCGCTACAAAACCTGCGGCGGCGGGCTGATCGGGTTCTCGCTGGCGGCGGCCGGCGGGCTGATCGAGGTGCCGGCCCGGGACACCATCCACGCGGTCACTGTCACGCTGCACGGGCGGCGTGAGTTCACCCGGCGGGCCGATGACCCGCTGCTGGCCATGGTGGTCCGCGAGGAATTCGATGACGCGCTGCGCAAGGCGGCCACCGGGACTGGCGTTCAGCTAATGGAGCGCTCGCCGGTGCGGGCGGTGGGCGAAGATGACGGGCGGGCCTGGGCGCGGCTGGCCGACGGGACCACGCTGCGCGCCCGGGTGCTGGTCGGTGCGGACGGGTCGGCCGGGGTCAGCGCGCGCTACGCCGGGGTCCGGTTCCGCCAGGTGGATCTGGGGCTGGAGCTGGAGATCCCGGTGCCGGCGCCGGTCGCGGCGCGGTGGCGCGGGCGGCTGTTGCTCGACTGGGGGCCGCTGCCCGGCTCGTACGGCTGGGTGTTCCCCAAGGGGGACCGGCTCACCGTCGGGGTGATCGCGGCGCGCGGCCAGGGCGAGCGGACCAGGCAGTATCTGCGGGACTTCACCGCCCGGCTCGGGCTCAGCGGCTATCCGGCCGAGCGGGATTCCGGGCACCTGACGCACTGCCGGGCGGATGACTCCCCGCTGCGCCGGGGCCGGGTGCTGGTCGCGGGGGACGCGGCCGGCCTGCTCGAGCCGTGGACCCGGGAAGGCATCAGCTTCGCGCTCCGGTCCGGGACGATGGCCGGGGCGGCGGCCGCCGACGCGGCCGCCACCCTGGACCCGCGGCAGCTAGATGAGGCGCTCGACGGGTACCACGCGGCGGTGGGCCGGGAGCTTATCCCGGAGATGGCCGCCGGGCGGCGGCTGCTGGTCGCGTTCAGCCGGCACCCCGGTGCGTTCCACACCGGCCTGGCATCAGGGAAGGGCTGGCATGCCTTTGCCCGGTTCTGCCGCAGTGAGCTGACCTTCCAGGCCCTGGTCAGCCTGCTGCCGGTCAGTGCCGCCCTGTCCCTGATGTCCCGGTTCTGAACTGCTGGCTAGTACCAGCCGTAGTGCACCTCATGCAGCCACGCCCGGAACGGCGTGACGTAGGTGCTCCGGATGTAGCCCATGCCCCAGAGGATCTGGGTGCGCGCGCTGGACCGCCAGTCCGGCCCGGCGCTGGCCATCTTGCTGGCCGGCAGGGCCTGCGGGATCCCGTACGCGCCTGAGTACGGGTTGCAGGCGAACCGGTTCCAGCCGCTCTCCCTGATCCACAGCAGGTCCAGGTAGCGGAACTGCCAGTGCTGCCAGTGGAAGGCGGTCAGCAGCGACCAGGCGATCAGCTGCGGCCTGTGCGGCAGCCGGTGGATCCGGTGCCGCGGAGCGTGCCGGTGATGGTGCCGGCCACGGTGCTGCTCCGGTGCCTGAGCTTCCGGTACCTGTGCTGCCGGTGCTGGTTGCGCCGGTGTGGCCGGTGCCCGTGGTGCCGGTGCCCGTGCTGCCGTGGCCTGGGCTGCGTGACTGGCTGGCCGGCCCGTTTCGCGGGCTTGTCCACCGGACTGGCCAGCTTGCCCGCCGATTTGGCCGCCTTGCCCGCCGATTTAGCCGCCTTGGCCGCCGATTTGGGCGGCTGGGCAGGCGCGATGTCGGCGACCAGGGCGATGGCCCGGGCCGGGACGGCCCGGGCCAGGCTGGCCTGCTGCTCAGCCCGGGCCGGGTCGCCAGGCTGGCGGGCGGCACCGCTGGCCGGCGCGCCCGCGAAGCTGGCTACTGCGATCGCCCCGCCGGCCAGCAGCAGGGTGATCTTGACAGGAATGTGCGCGAAAGTTCTCTTCGGTAGCAAAGGGAGCCTTCTGTCGGGCGCACCCGGTGCGCTCGGCTTCCGCCCTGGGCACGTGTCAGCCACCCGGGAAAAAGGATGACGGCAGTGGCGGCGGATGTGACGCAGGGTCAGGGCGTCGGTGTCGCCGGTGGCGACCATCACGCACGCGGGGCGCTTGGCGTCTCACCCGGCGCCGGCCAGTGCACGGGCCAGGCGGAGTAACGAGTCAGGCTGGTCTGGCCAGCCCGGTTGTGAATATCGCGGTCACCCCCCAGTGCGCTTATTCACAGCCGAGGTGAAGTGCCGGTATGAATATGAATATCCAGGTAGCCGGCGGCCTTCCCCTCAAAGGCATTCCGATCGTTATCAGTAGCCATTTCTGCGTGTAGTAAACGTGGCCCGCTTACTTACGTCACAGTGGCCATAGGAGTCTGGCCCAGAAATAAGATGATTAAAGGACACTTCTATAAGGAAGGGGACCGCCCGGCCGGAGACGGCCGGAGCCGGGCAGAGCCGGGCAGAGCTGGCGCAGCCGGGCAGCCGCCCGATCCGGCCGGCCTGCTGTGCTTAGCTAAGGCCGTGCCCGAGGCCCACTGGTGACCGCGCCGCGCGGCGCGCCGAACCCCGGCGTGCGCCGGCCCACCGCGGATGCCCTGGCCGCGGCCCGGGACCGGACCATTCCCGACATCATCGCGCCCGGCCTGCGGGTGCTGTTTGCCGGGATAAATCCTGGCCTGTACTCCGCGGCCACCGGTCACCACTTCGCCCGGCCGGGCAACCGGTTCTGGCCCGCCCTGTACCGGTCCGGCTTCACCCCGGGCCAGCTTCTCCCCAGCGACCAGGATCAGCTGCTGGACCTGGGCCTCGGCATCACCAACGTGGCGGCCCGGGCCACCGCCCGGGCGGCCGAGCTGAGCGCGGCCGAGCTGCGCGCGGGCGCCGAGGTGCTGACGGCCAAGGTCGTGGAGTTCGGCCCAGGGTGGCTGGCGGTGCTGGGGGTCACCGCATACCGGGCGGCGTTCGGCCGGCTGGACGCGGTGGTCGGACCGCAGCCGGCCAGCATCGGGCCGACCCGGCTGTGGGTGCTGCCCAACCCGAGCGGGCTGAACGCGCACTGGCTTACCCCGCGGCTGGTGGCAGCGTTCGCGGAGCTGAGGCAAACGGCGGCCGGCGAGTAGCGCGGTTATCAATCTTCGCCGCGGCCGACTTTTCACCGGGCTGGTGCGCCGGGACCGGGATAAATCGGGCAGCGACCGCACCGGAGCCGTGAAGAGTCGCCACGGGCGTGATCGATGTGTCTGACACGTCATGATCACTATTGCCGACGTCGGTTGATCCAGATCACCTCCCACTGCGACCATTGCCCGCGGCCGGGCGGGTGGCGCGGGGTGCTGTGCCGCCGGAGCGGCAGCACCTCGGTGAACGAGCGGGGGACCAGGCTGGCCAGTTCGGCCGCGGTGAAGAAGTGGATGTCCAGGCCGGTTTTCGGGCCCGCCCGGTAGCGGACCGAGTAGCCGCCGTGCTCGTCGTCCTCGAACCGGTCATGGTCGTGCTCGATGTCGGTCCCGGCCGCGTTGACCCGGACGCAGAACAGGCCGCCCGGCCGGACCAGGGCCGCGGCGCCGGCCAGGTGCCGGGTGGCCCGCGCCCGGCGGCCGTGCTGGAACACCTGGATGCCGATGACCAGGTCGTACCGGGCCGTGCGGGGCAGCGCGGCCCGGTCACCGACGACGAGCGGCCGGCCAGGTCCGGCCGCCGCGCCCGGAGCTGGGTGATCGCCTCGCGGGAGATGTCCAGGCCGGTGAGGTCCAGCCCGGCGTCGATCAGCGGGACCAGGTTCCGGCCGTTGCCGCAGCCGATGTAGAGCCCCTGGGACAGCCGGTGCGCCGCGGCCGCGGCGATGATATCGGTCACGAAGCCGTCCGGCGCCGCCCCGGCATACCGGCCGGCCCGGTACTCAGCGTCCCAGGAGGCGGCCGCGGCGGACGGCAGCTGAGGCTTGGTCATCAGGGTTTCCTGCTGCCGCCGAGCCAGTAGTCGTACACCCGGGCGATGCTCGGCCGAGCCGACCCGGCCGCCGACCCCGCCTCCGGCCCGGAGGCCGGGTCGGCGGGCGGGGGAGCAGGCACCAGCCCCGCCTACGACCGGCCGCGCCAGGCCCGACTGACCCAACTCCAGCCCCACCAGTCACAGCGATCATGCTCTCCAGCGACCCCTTCACGTCTCGGTGCGTTCACCGCCCGATTTGTCACGATCCCAGCGCCCCACCAGCCAGGTGAAAAGTCCGCGGCGGCGGCTCGTGACCGGTGGCCGGCGGGGCTCGGCCGAACCCGGATGGCACTGGGGCGTGCTTGGCGAGGCCAGAGGGGCTGGTGGGGTCAAGCTGGACGGTTCGTTAGCGCAGCGTTAAGGGAGCCGGCCGGGACGTTAAGGGCACGTGAAGATCGGCTGCGCCGGGCCGATCAGGGGTGAAGTTATAAGGGATGAACCGGAACTGGGCCCGGCGGGGGCTGGCCGCGCACTTCGCGCTGCCGGCCGGCTTCGCCGCGCTGCTCGTGGTGGGGGCTACCGCGGCTGGGCTGGGCGGCCGGCTGCCCGCCACCGGCGTGCTCATCCTGGCCGGGCTGGTGGTGTACGGCGGCTCCGCCGTGGCCGAGCCGCTGGCCGCGGTGGCGCTCGGCCTGATCGGCTGGCTGACCGTGACCGGCTTCTCCCACCCGCCCTACGCCCAGCTCCGGATGACCGGCCCGGTCGCCGCCCGGGCCGCACTGGTGCTGGCTGGGTGTGTGCTGTTCGGCGTGGGCACCGGCCTGGTAGTGCGCGAAATCGTGCCGTCGTTCAGACTGGGCATTGTGGGCAAGCGCAGTGACCGGCCGGGCGGGATGAGCCTGGCCGGGCTGGGCGGCAGGCGGCAGGCGGCCGGGGTGTTGCTGGCCGCGGCCGGGCTGCCGCTGCTCACGGTCATCCTGGTCGCCGCGCGGCCGCACCTGGACCTGACCGATGACCTGCTGATCTACCTGGTCGCCGTGGTGGCCATCGCGGTCCTCGGCGGCTTCTGGCCCGCGCTGCTCGCCGCGCTGGCCGCCAGCCTGCTGCTGAACTGGTACTTCACCAAGCCGCTGCACACGCTGACCATCGCCGAGCCGCGCAACCTGCTGGCCCTGCTGCTGTTCGTCACGGTGGCGGTGACGGTGAGCAGCGTGGTGCATCTGGCCGCCCGGCGTCAGGTGCAGGCCGCGCGCAGCGCGGGCGAGGCCGCGTCGCTGCTCGAACTGGCCCAGACCGTGCTCGGCGGGGCGGACACGCCCACCGCGGTGCTGGACCACCTGACCAGCAGCTGGGGCGGCCGGGCCGAACTGGCCGAGCAGGTCCGCGAGCACTGGGTCAGCGTCGCGGTCAGCGGGGCCGCCCCGGACGGTGCGCCCAGCAGCCACGTCCCGGTGAACGACAGCGTGGCGCTGATCGTGTCCGGGCAGCCCCGGCCGCTGCCGGCCCGCCTGCTGCACGGTTTCGCCGCCCAGGCGGGCGCGGCGCTGGACCGGGACCGGCTGCGTACCCAGGCGGCCCAGGCCGAGGCGCTGGCCGAGGGCAACCGGATGCGCACCGCGCTGCTCGCCGCGGTCAGCCACGACCTGCGCACCCCGCTGGCCTCGATCAAGGCCAGCGTGAGCACGCTGCGGCAGACCGACGTGGTGTGGACCGAGGCGGACCAGGAAGCGCTGCTGGCCACCATCGAGGATGGGGCCGACCGGCTGGACGCGCTGATCGGCAACCTGCTGGACATGAGCCGGCTGGCCACCGGATCGCTGCAGCCGTTCCTGCGGCCCACCTCGGTCGAGGAGGTCGCGCCGGCCGCGCTGCTCGGGCTGGCCCCGGCCAGCAGCGTGCGGATGTCCGTGCCGGACGACCTGCCGCTGGTCCGCACCGACCCGGTGCTGCTGGAGCGGGTACTGGCCAACCTGTTCGCCAACGCGCTGGCCCACTCGCCGGACGGGCGGCTGCCCGCGCTGCACGCCTACCCGGCCGGGGACACCGTGCTGCTCGAGGTGTCCGACCACGGCCCCGGCGTCGCGGACGAGTTCAAACTGCGCATGTTCGAGCCGTTCGAGCGGCTGGACGAGCGGGCCTCGGGCACCGGCGTCGGGCTCGGCCTGGCCGTGGCCAAAGGCTTCCTGGCCGCGATGGGCGGCTCCATAGTGGCCGCCGACACCCCGGGCGGTGGCTTGACCGTCCAGGTCATCCTGCCCGCCGCGGCCGCCCCGGCCGCGTCGTCCACGGCCGCCGAGCAGTGACCGGCGTGCCGTGACCAAGGTGCTGGTGATCGACGACGAGGAGCCGATCCTGCGCGCGCTGCGGATCAACCTCACCGCACGGGAGTACGAGGTCAGCACGGCCACCGACGGCAGCTCCGGGCTGGCCGCGATGGCCCGGGACCGGCCCGACGTGCTGATCCTGGACCTGGGCCTGCCGGACATGGACGGTACCGAGGTGATCAGGGGAGTCCGGGGCTGGACCAGCACGCCGATCATCGTGCTGTCCGCGTGGGGCCAGGAGAGCCAGAAGGTGGCCGCGCTCGACGCGGGCGCGGACGACTACGTGACCAAGCCGTTCGGCATGAACGAGCTGCTGGCCCGGCTGCGCGCGGCGGTCCGCCGGGCCTCGCCCGCGCCCGACGAGCCGGTCCTGGTCACCCCGCACTTCACCGTGGACCTGGCGGCCAAGCGGGTGACCCGCGGCGCGGCGGACATCCGGCTGACGCCGACCGAGTGGTCACTGCTGGAGATCCTGGTGCGCAACGCCGGCCGCCTGGTCACCCAGCGTCAGCTGCTGCGCGAGGTATGGGGGCCGCAGTATGAGACCGAGGGCAACTACCTGCGGGTGTACCTGGCCCACCTGCGGCGCAAGCTGGAGCCGGATCCATCCCGGCCGCGCTACCTGCACACCGAGCCGGGCATGGGCTACCGCTTCGAGCCAGCTGGCGTGGCCAGCCCGGGCGGGCGGCCGGCCGGGCCCCCGGATCAGTCCGAGCCGGGGCGCAGCTCGTAGCTCGGGTTGTAGATGGTGCGCTCGTCCTTGATCCGGGCCAGCCGGCCATGCACCTCGATCCGGCGGCCGGGCCGGATCCCCGGGATGTCCCGGCGGCCCAGCCAGACCAGGGTGACGCTGCCGGTCCCGTCCCACAGGTCCGCTTCCATGGTCAGGCTGGTGCCGCGCGGACGCAGCGTGACCGTGCGCAGGGTGCCCGCGACATCGACGTACTCGTGAACGTCCGTGTCGGCGATCGGGGTGGCGCCGTTGTCCCGGCACTCGGCCTGCAGATCGGCCGCGTGCAGCTGCTCGGTGCCGGCGGTCAGCCGCTGCAGCGGCGGCATCGTGTCCGCGGCCGGGGCGGGCGGTGCTGCCACCGGGTGCTGCCGGGTGGCCGAGCGCAGCTGGTACGGAACGGCCGCGACGACCACCCCGGGCTGCAGCAGCAGCCGGGTCTTCAGCCGGAGCGCGCTCTGGTTGTGCAGCAACTGCTCCCACCAGTGGCCGACCACGTACTGCGGCACGTACACGGTGACGATGTCCCGCGGGCTCTCCCGGCGCAGCCGCTTGACGTAGTCCACCACCGGCTTGGTGATCTCCCGGTACGGCGAGGCGATCACGGTCAGCGGGACCGGCATGTTGCTGTCGTCCCACTCCTCGGTGAGCCGCCGCGTCTCGGCCTCGTCCACATCCACCGTCACCGCCTCCAGGTGGCTCGGGTGGGTGGCCTTGGCGTAGGCCAGTGCCCGCAGCGTGGGCAGGTGCAGCTTGGACACCAGCACGATGGACCGGTTCCGCGCGGGCAGGGTGAACTGGAAGTCGTCGGCCGGGGTCAGCTCCACCCGGACATGGTCGTAGTGCCGGTGGATGCCGCGCATGGTCAGCCAGATGATCGGCATGGCCACCACGACGATCCAGGCCCCGCTGGCGAACTTACTGACCAGCACGATGACCAGGACCACCGCGGTGAAGCAGGCACCCACCGTGTTGATCGTCCGGGACCGGATCATGCGCCGCCTGGCGGCCTTGTCCGGGCCGGTGGCCAGCAGCCGGTTCCAGTGCCGGATCATCCCGGTCTGGCTGCACACGAACGAGACGAACACGCCGATGATGTACAGCTGGATCAGCCTGGTGGGTGACGCCTGGAAGATCACGATGAGCAGGATGGCGAAGCCGGACAACAGCAAAATTCCATTACTGAACGCCAGCCGGTCCCCGCGGGTGTGCAACTGGCGCGGCAGATACCCGTCCCGGGACAGGATGGAGGCCAGTACCGGGAAGCCGTTGAACGCCGTGTTCGCGGCCAGCACCAGGATCAGCGCGGTGACGAACTGGAGCACGTAGAACAGCGGCGAGCCGTCGCCGAACACCGCCCGGCCGACCTGCGCGATCACCGTGCGCTGCGTGGTCCCCGGGGGCATCCCGATCAGGTCCTGCGCGGGCGCGTAGTGCACGTGCGCGGCCAACGCCAGCGCGGTCACCCCGCCGAACATGGTGACCGCGATCGCGCCCAGCAGGGCCAGCGTGGTCGCGGCGTTCTTGCTCTTCGGCTTACGGAACGCCGGCACCCCGTTGCTGATCGCCTCCACCCCGGTGAGTGCGGTGCATCCGGAGGAGAACGCGCGGAGCAGCAGGAAGATCAGGGCCACCCCGGTGTACTCCCGGCTGACCTTGATCCGGTAGCTGGCACTGTCGGACTCGAGATGGTGACCCAGCCCGAGCCGGGTGAATCCGACGATGATGAGCAGCGCGACCACGCCGATGAAGCAGTAGGTGGGGATGGCGAACGCGGTGCCGGACTCACGCACCCCGCGCAGGTTCATCACCGCGATGACCGCCACCACGAGCACCGCGATGAGCGTGACGTGCGAGTCGAGGACCGGGAACGCGGAGGCCAGGTTGGCCACGCCGGCGGACACCGACACCGCCACGGTCAGCGTGTAGTCGACCATCAGCGCGCTGGCCACGGTCATGCCGACCTTGGGCCCGAGGTTGGTGGTGGTCACCTCGTAGTCCCCGCCGCCGGACGGGTAGGCGTGCACGTTCTGCCGGTAGGACGCCACCACGACGAGCATCAGCACACCCACCGCGAGCGCGATGTACGGGGTGTAGTGGAAGAACGCGATCCCGCCGACGGACAGCACGATCAGGATCTCCTCGGTCGCGTAGGCGACCGAGGAGAGCGCGTCGCTGGCGAACACGGGCAGCGCGATGCGCTTGGGCAGCAGCGTGTGCCCCAGCCGGTCGCTGCGCATCGGCTGCCCGAGCAGCAGCCGCTTCACCACCCCGAACATCATGGCCACGCCGGGCATGGTCAGCCGGCCCCTGGCGTATGCCAGGGGCAGGCAAAGTCATCAGCTTCCGCTGAGCGTCACGTTCTTGCCGGTGATGTGCACCAGGATGCCCTGCTGGGTCATGGTGATGCTCTGCACGTCGAGCCCCATCGGCAGGCCCGGGATGGTGATCGTCATGTTGTTCAGCCCGCCCAGGGCGGACAGCGGGATCCCGCCGGCGTTGACCACCGCGATGTTGATCTTGTTGGCGCCCGCCTTGGTCACCTTGGCCACCCCGCTGCCGGAGATGAAGCCGAGGTCGATGGTGACCTTGGCCTCGGTGTTGTTCAGCGCGGAGATCTTCAGCCCCGGCACGTCAGCCGCCTTGGCCACGCTGCCGAACGTGATCAGGCCGGTGCCGTTCAGGCTGCCTACCCGGGCGCTGCTGAACCCGTTGATCAGCTGCATGTTGCGCATGGTCGCGTGCAGGTTCTCGATGACGACCGGGCCCGCCTTCTCGGTGGCCGCGCTGAGCTGGACCTCATTGAACTTGCGCGCGGCCAGCTGGGTAAGGAACGGGAAGCCCTCGATGTTGACCGTGGGCTTGTTGCTGAGCCCACCCTGGGACTGCACCTGGCTGGCGAACTGGTTGTCCGCGTAACGCACGGCCACCCGGTCGGCGATCACGAACAGGACGGCCAGCACGACCAGGGTCACCAGAAAGATGATCACCCCGCGGCGGCGGCGCCGGTATCGGCGCGGCCGGCCCGGATCGTCGAAATAGCCCCCGTATGACCCATCATCACCCCCGGGCTGGATCGGCAGGCGTTGCGTCGGGTAATCGCTCACGGTTACCGCCAGGGGTGATCGTGTCCCGGCCAGGTGCCGGGCTGCGTTGCGCAAATGTTATGACATGGCCGCCGGCCGCGGGCCGGTCCGAGCCGTCACACTGGGCGGCCGTCCCTGCCCGGTATCCCTGTCGATCCTGGTCGGGGCGGGCTGGGCAAATCTGCTTATTTCCGGTCAGCGCAGGCTGGAAACGTTTACGGCCTCCAATTGGTGCGAGCCCGAATTCGTCACCAAGGCGGTCCGGCCGCCCGGCTCCACCGCGAACTCGCGGGGCAGCAGCCCGGCCTGGATCAGCCCGAGCACCGCCGGGCGGCCGCTCAGCGCGGCGGCGGTGTTGATCACGCCCAGGCTGGCCCGGCCGGTGCCGTGCCGCCCCGAGTTGGCCACCAGGATCCGGCTGCCGCCGTTCAGCGCGGTCAGCCCGATCGGCGCCGCGCCCACCTCGACCTTGGCGATCAGCGCCCGGCCGGGGTCGGTGCGCAGCCGGGCCGCGGAGAACGCGAGCAGCGAGTTGCTGGCCCGGGCGGTCACCCACACGGTGGCCCCGCCCGCGGTCGTGATCACCCGGCCCGGGTCGCAGCCGGCCGGGACGGTGGCCTGCACGGCGCGGGCCGGGTCGGTCTCCGCCCGGGCCACGTTGATCATGGTCAGCGTGCCCTGGTCGCTTTGGGCGGTGCGCTTCTGGGTGGTCACGTACAGCCACTGGCCATCCCGGGACACGGTCATCCCGATCGGGTTGATACCCAGCCGGATGTCGCCCACGAAGCCGGAACTGCGCAGCCCGCTGGCCAGCGCGGCGCGCAGGTCGAACACGGCCATGGAGCCGCTGTTCTCCAGCGTGACGAACGCGAACTGGCCGTCCCTGGACAGCGCCACCTCGACCGCCCCGTTGCCGTGCGGGCTGCTCAGGGTGCCGAGCACGCTGCCGCGGCCATGGTGCTCGGCGCGCGCCACGCTGATCACCACGGCGCCGCTGCCCGCCGCGGCCAGCAGGTACTGGCCGTCCGGAGTGATCACCTCACCGTGCGGCGCGGCCGGCAGCCGGATCCGCCGGACCGGGGCCGGGGCGAGCGTGCCGCCGGAGCGGAGCACCTCGATCGAGTGCCCGGCACCGGTGGACACGAACGAGTACTGGCCGCCAGCCGTCACCGCGACCGCGAACGGCATGCCGGTCAGCCGGACGAAGCTGGGCCGGATGTGGGCCAGCGTCGGCGCGGCCGCGGACGTGTTCACGCAGCCGGGCGGGCTCAGCGCGGCGGCCGGCTGGGCGGGCGTGCCGGTATGCCGGGACCGGTGGGCGATGGCCAGCCCGGTCCCGGCTACGCCGAGGATGAGCAGCCCGATCAGGGCAGGCACCATGCGGGAACGCCAGCCGGGCCGGCCTCGCCCGGTCCGCTGCCCGGTGGCCCGCCAGCCGGTGACCCGCTGCCCGGTGGCTGGGCGCCGGGCGGCAGTGCGCCGACCGGTCCGGTGGGCGGTTCGGCGGCCCGCGGCGGCGGCTCGATCCAGGCTGAAGGAGCCGGGTCGGCCGCCGGCTGGGCGGTCGGGGCGGGTGGCTCGGCCCAGACCGGCTGGCCGGGATCGGTGGCTGGCTGGGCCACCTGGGGTGGCGGCCCCGGCCAGGCTGGCTCGCCCGGGCCGGCCTCGAGGGCTGGCTCGGGCCAGCCGGGATCGGTGGGCGGCTGGGCGGCCGCGCTCGGCGTCCGGTTCCGCGGCCCGCGGCGGCGCGAACCACGACGGCTGGGCCGGGGCCGTGACTGGCTGCACCGGCCCGGGCGGCTCGGCCCGGACCGGCTCGCCCGGGTCGGTCGGCGTGGGCCCGCCGAACGCGGCGGGCGGGCTGACCACTGGGACGTCCTGATGGCCGGACACCTCGGTGGGCCACCGCGGGGCAGCGGTCAGGCCCGCCAGGTCGGCACGGCCGGGCCGGGCCGCCGTGGCGCGGCCCGCGCCGGGGGCGTCCAGCACGGACCCGGAGCTGGCCTCCTCGCCGGGCGCGAGCTGGCAGGCGGCGCGCAGCGCCTGCACGAAATCGAGGCAGCGCTGATAGCGGGCGCCCGGCGACTTGGCCAGCGCCCGGGTCATCACGTGGTTCACCGCCGCCGGCAGGTCGGGGCGGCGCGCGGTGAGCGGCGGCGGCGGCTCGGACAGCTGGGCCCACAGCACGGCCAGGCTCTGGTCCCGGTTGAACGGCGGTGCGCCGGACAGCATCTCGAACGTGGCGCAGGCCAGCGCGTAGAGGTCGGCCCGGCCATCCACCGGGCGGTTCTCGATCTGCTCGGGGGCTACGTAGTCGAGCGTGCCGACCAGCTGGCCAGTGGCGGTCAGCGCCACCCCGGCCAGCGCCTTCTTGCTTAACCCGAAATCGGACAGGTAGACGTGCTCGGCGTGCGGCCCGGTGCTCCGGTCGCGCAGCATGTTGGCCGGCTTGACGTCCCGGTGCACCAGGCCGCGGTCATGCGCGGTGTCCAGCGCGGACGCCACCTGGGCGGCGATATCCACCGCCCGCCAGGCCGGCAGCGGGCCTTCGGTGTCGAGAAGCGTGCGCACGTCCGCGCCGGCCACGTAGCGCATCGCGATGAACAGCACGCCGTCGGCCTCGCCCGCCGCGAAGACCGGGATGATGTGCGGGTGGTCCACCGCCGCGGCAGCCTTCGACTCGCGGATGAACCGCTGCTGGAACTCGCGTCCTGGGCCAGCGCCGGATCAAGGATCTTGAGTGCTACCTGCCGGTCCAGCTGGAGATCATAGGCCCGGTAGACGACCGCCATGCCGCCGCGGCCGATCTGCTCGTCGAGCCGGTACCCGGCGACCCGGGCGCCAGCCGGGAACCCGGCGGCTGGCCAAGGGCTCTCATCGCTCACCGCGCCTCCCGCGCTCGCCGTTCCGGTTTCCTACCCGATGACGCTTCCTGTCCGGATCGCGCCTGGCAGCATTTCGTGCGCTCCGGGCAAGCGCGCTGCGCTGCAGAGATTCAGTTTCGGGCTTTCCGGGACAAGAGCGTTCATGCTAGCCGCAACCGCAGTGAAACCCCCGCAGGTCCGGATACTGGCCGCCCCTATATTACCGTCAGTTGAATCGCCTTAGACTGGGCAAATGAACGAGCGTCTCGTCTCGCCGCCGGATGCCCCGGCGCTCGTAGTGAAGACCCAGGGGACCGACCAGACACTGCGGGCGGGCTCGCAGTACCGGGTGGGCCGGGATCCCTGCGTCGGACATTGTGGTCAGCGATTCCCGTGTCTCGTGGCGGCACGCCGTGCTCCGGGCCGACGGTAACTGCTGGCTCCTGGAGGACAACGGCAGCACCAACGGGACGTTCCTCGGCACCCGGCGGGTGGGCCGGGTGGAGATCACCCAGAACTGCGTGCTGCGGCTCGGCCATCCCGATGACGGCCCGGTGATGATGCTGGCCGTGTCCCGGCCCACCTCCGTCCCGGTGGCTACCGGGCAGAGCAGCGTGGACCGCCGCCCGACCGCGGTAATGCGCGCGCCCACCCGGCGGCTGCGCATCGGCCGGGCGCCCGGCAATGACCTGGTCGTCCCGGATCTGAGCGTTTCACGTGAGCACGCGGAACTGCGCAACCTCGGCAGCGGACGGTACGAAATCGCCGATTTGGGCAGCCATAACGGGACTTTCGTAAATGGCCGGCGGATCGATCAGGCGACGACGGTTACCGAGCGGGACCTGATCGGCATCGGCCGGGCCTCGTTCCGGCTGGTCGGCGACGAACTGCGGGAATTCATCGACGAGGGCGATGTCTCGCTGGTCGCCCAGGAGCTCACGGTGCGGTTGTCCAGCGGCAAGGTGCTGCTCGACCGGGTCAGCTTCCCGATCGGCGAGCGCAGCCTGGTCGGCATCATCGGCCCCAGCGGCGCGGGGAAGAGCACCCTGCTCGGCGCGCTGACCGGGATGCGGCCGGCCACCGAGGGCGCGGTGCTGTACGACAGCCGGGACCTGTACACGCACTACGCGGAGCTGCGGCACCGGATCGGCCTGGTCCCGCAGGACAACATCCTGCATACCCAGCTGTCCGCGCAGCGCGCGCTGGGTTACGCGGCCGAGCTGCGGTTCCCGGGTGACACCTCGAAGGCGGAACGGCGTAACCGGGTCACCGAGGTCATCGACGAACTGGGGCTGAAAAAGCACGCCCAGACCCGGGCCGGCGCGCTGTCCGGCGGTCAGCAGAAGCGGGTCAACGTGGCCCTGGAGCTGCTGACCAAGCCGTCCCTGCTGTTCCTGGACGAGCCCACCTCCGGCCTGGACCCCGGCCTGGACAAGTCGGTCATGGAGATGATGAACCGGCTGGCCAAGGACGGCCGGACGGTGATCGTGGTCACGCACAGCGTGGCCAACCTGGACATCTGCGACCGGCTGCTGGTGCTGGTGCCCGGGGGCAAGGTGGCCTTCTACGGGCCGCCCGCGGACGGGCTGCTGCACTTCCAGAAGCCCGGCTGGGCCGAGGTATTCCAGGCCTTCGAGGCGGAGCCGGACCGGGACTGGGCGGCCGAGTTCCGCGCCTCCTCGTACTACGCCGAGTATGTGGCGGCCGGGCTGTCCGGCCCGTTGCCGGCCCAGGCCCGGGACCGTTCGGCGGCCCCGCCGCCCCCGCCGCGCACCCGGGGCCGGCTCGGCCAGCTGTCCACGCTGTGCCGGCGGTACATGGCGGTCATCGCGTCGGACCGCAACTTCCTGATCATGCTGGCCGTGCTGCCCATCGTCCTCGGGGCGCTGATCCTGGCCATGGGCCGGACCGCGCCGCAGGGGCTGGCCGGGCACGACAACGATGGTGTGCAATCCGTGCTGCTCACCCTGACCATCTGCGCCTGCCTGGCCGGGGCCACCAACTCGGTGCGCGAACTGGTCAAGGAACGCGCGATCTACGAACGAGAACGTGCCGCCGGCCTGTCGGCCGGCGCGTACCTGTGGTCCAAGCTCATCGTGCTCGGGGTGATCACCGCGGTGCAGGCGGCGGTGCTGGTGCTGATCGGCCTGGCCGGCCTGAAGATGCCGGCTACCGGGTCGGTGCTGACGTCCTACCCGCTGCTGGAGATCATCCTGGCCATCGGCCTGCTCGCGGTCGCCTCGATGACGCTGGGCCTGCTGGTGTCCGCGATCGTGAACACTTCAGAGAAGACCATGCCGTTCCTGGTGCTGTCGGTGATGGCGCAGGTCATCCTGTCCGGCGGCCTGCTCGCGCTGCCGTTCGGGCTGGCCCAGATCGCCTACCTGACGCCCGCCCGGTGGGGGTTCGCCGCGACCGCGTCCACGGTCGACTTCAACAACATCATCCCGCCCGGCCAGTTCAAGCCGGAGTGGATCTGGAATCACACCTCGGCCGCCTGGCTGACCGACATGGGCGCGCAAGCCGTGCTCGCCCTGCTGTTCCTGATGATCGCCTGGTGGCGGCTGGTCCGGCTGAGTCCCGGCCGGAAGCGGCGCTGACTGGGCGGCCGTTATGCGGTTCAGCCGGCCGGATGAAACGATCTCCGGGTGACGACACCCGCGCGGACACCGCAGCCTCGCCGACCGGAGGTCGGTCAGGCTGGTCCGCCCGGCTCCGCCGGGCTCGGCGCGGAGCGGCGATCGGGGGCCGGGGGTTGGGCAGTCCCCCGGGTGAGCAGAGCGGCGGGCCGCCCTCCCGGGCCAGCCTCGTGGTCGAGGACCAGGTGGTCCGGCGCATCCGGCGGCCGGTCGACCTGCTGCGCTGCCTGGCCGACGGCTTCTGGACCGCGGTGCTGGTGGCGGCGGGCCTGGCCGCCCGGGCCACCACGCAAGGCGTGGAGACCGACGTGGTGGACGCCAGCCGGGGGCTGCAGGACGTGGTGCTGCCCACGCTCCGCGGCATCTCCCTGTTCGGCCTGCTGGCCTTCCCGGTGGCGCTGGCCATCCGGCAGCTGATCCGCCGCCAGGGCCGCCGGCTGGCCGAGGCGGTGGCCACCGGGGCCGGCACGATCGCCCTGGTGCTGCTGGCCGACCTGGTGCTGCGCAGCAACTTCGACGGGACGCTGTACCGGGCTATCGCGATGGCCCCGCCGGGCACGAGCGGCTTCGCGCCGCTCGACGCGCCGCTGGCCGGGCTGGTCGCCTTCACCACCATCATCGACCTGAGCGGCCGGACCCGGTGGCGGGTGGCGCTGTGGCTGACCATCGGGGTCTACCTGGTGACCAGCCTGGCGGACCTGCACACCTCGGTGCTCTCCGTGCTGATCACCCTGCTGGTCGGCCGGGTCATCGCGCTGGCGGTGCGCTACGCCGCGGGCTCGCCGTCGCAGCGGCCGTCGGCCGAGGCGATCGCCGCGGCGCTTGGCTCGGCGGACGAGCCGGTGACCGAGATGCGCCGGGTCCCGGTGTCCGGCGTCGAGTCGCGCCGGTACGCGGCGGTCACCCCGGACGGCGGGCAGCTGGACGTGACCGTGTTCGACCGGGACCAGCAGGCGGCCGGCCTGCTGTACCGGCTGTACCGGCTGGTCCGGCTGCGCGACCAGGTGGCCCGGCGGGCCCCGCTGTCCACCGAGCGGCTGGCCGAGCGCCGCGCGCTGCTGGCCTACGCGGTGGAGGACGCGGGTGTCCGCACGCCACGGCTGCGCGCCGTGCTGCGGGCCGGCCCGGAAGCGATGGCGCTGGCCACCGAAGCCGACGGCGGCACGTCGCTGGCCGAGCTGGGCAGCGCGGTGACCGACCCGGAAGTGGAACACGCGTGGGATGCGGTGCTCCGGCTGCACGCGCACCGGGTCACCCACCGGTCGCTGACCGCGGACAAGATCGTCATCTGCCCGGACGACCAGATCAAGCTGCTCGACCCGGGCGGCGGCGACATCGCGGCCAGCGACCTGCAGCTGCGCCTGGACCTGGCCCAGCTGCTGGCCGAGCTGGCCACGCTGGCCGGCCCGGACCGGGCCGCCGACCTGGCGCTGCGCAAGCTGGACGGGGCCGAGCTGGTCGGGCTGCTGCCGCTGCTGCAGCCGGTGGTGCTGGCCCGGTCAACCCGGATGTACCTGCGGCGGAACAAGCACGTGCTGCCGGAACTGCGGTCCCGGCTGCTCGCCATCGACCCCGGTGACGGGCAGGCCGTGCCGCCGGTCCGGCTGGAGCGGGTCCGGCCGCGCAGCCTGATCACTCTGGTCGCCAGCATCCTGGCCGTCTACCTGCTGACTTCCGAGCTGGCCCGGGTCAACCTCAGTACGCTGCTGCGGTCCGTCGACCCGCGCTGGTTGCTGGTCGCGCTCGGCTTGTCGGCGCTGACCTACGCAGGCGCCGCGTGGGAGCTGTCCGGGTTCGTGCTGGAGCGGCTGAGCTTCATCCGGACCGTGCTGGCCCAGGTGGCCAGCTCGTTCGTCACGCTGGTCACCCCGGCGGCGGTCGGCGGCGCCGCATTCAACGTCCGCTACCTGCAGCGGCGCAAGATACCGCCCGCGGTCGCGGCGGCCAGCGTCGGCGTGTCCCAGGTAGTGGCGTTCGTGCTGCACATCGTGCTGCTGGTCATCTTCGTGGCCATCACCGGGGCGCGCAGTCACTCGCTGCGCCCGCCCAGCTGGGCGTACTGGGTGATCGCCGGGCTGGTTCTGGCGGCGCTCATCGTGCTGGCCGTGCCCCGCGGCAGGCGGCTGCTCCGGGCCCGGCTCGGTCCTGCGCTGGGCCAGATCGGGCCCCGGCTGGTGGCCATGGTGCAGCGGCCGACCAAGCTGGCCGAGGGCATCGGCGGCGCGCTCCTGCTCAGCGCGAGCTATATCCTCTGCCTGGCCGCCTGCGTGCTGGCCGTAGGCGGGCACATCGCGCTGACCAGCGCGGCCGTGGTCTACCTGACCGGCGCCGCGCTGGGTTCCGTGGTGCCCACCCCGGGCGGCCTGGGCGCGGTCGAGGCCGCGCTGGCCGCCGGGCTGACCGCGACCGGGATGGCGGCCGCTACCGCGGTCAGCGCGGTGCTGCTGTTCCGGCTGCTCACCTTCTGGCTGCCGGTCCCGGTGGGCTGGGCCGCGTTCAACTACCTGCAGCGCCGGGGCGCCATCTGACCCGGCCCGGGTGTCCCAGCCGCGGGATCCGGGCCGGATTTAACTCACGATTGACCTGATTGATTTGCGGCTTTCTTATGGTCTGGGGAGCACGACCTGCGGCAACCCCCACAAGGAGGAGCTACATGTTACGGAGATGGTGCATCCCGCTCGCTGGCCTG
The DNA here is from genome assembly GCA_963757545.1 of uncultured Actinomycetes bacterium. Taxonomy (GTDB): domain Bacteria; phylum Actinomycetota; class Actinomycetes; order Streptosporangiales; family Streptosporangiaceae; genus RYN-230. Next base: position 187,075 of record CAVWSA010000039.1, read on the forward strand.
GGCCTGCTGCTCGGCTCGGTCATCGCGGCAGCCGGCCCGGCCGCCGCGGCGCCCGCAGCCCGGCACAGTTCCCTGATCAGGCCCGCCGTGCACCTGGTCCGGCCTACCGGCCACGGGACCAGGCCACTGGTCGCGCACGGCGGCCCGGCCAACGCGGCGTCGAGTACCAACTGGTCCGGCTACGCGGCCGCCAGCGGCACGTACACCAGCGTGTCGGCTAACTGGACCGAGCCCACCGGCACGTGCAGCGGTTCGGCCAAGTACTCGAGCTTCTGGGTCGGGCTGGACGGCTACAACAGCAGCACGGTGGAGCAGACCGGCAGCGAGGTGGACTGTTCCGGCAGCACCGCCGGAGTACTACTCCTGGTACGAGATGTACCCGGCCTACCCGGTGAACTTCAGCAACACGGTCCGCCCGGGAGACCATTTCTACGGCTCGGTCACGTACAACGGGAACGGCAGCTACACGCTGGTGCTCCAGGACACGACCCAGGGCTGGAGCCACACGGTGAACGCGAGCCTGTCCGGGGCGGCCAACTCCTCGGCCGAGGTCATCACCGAGGCGCCGTGCTGCACGGCCAGCGGCGGCATCCTGCCGCTGGCTCACTTCAGCCCGGTCAAGTTCAGCAACGCCACGGTGGATGGGTCGGCGATCGGCAACGACAGCCCGACGCAGATCATCATGGTGGACGGTTCCGGCCGGGACAAGGACTCGATCTCCTCGCTCAGCGGCGGGAACAGCTTCACGGCGACGTGGCTGCGCGCTAACTGACCGGTCCTGGTAGTGGTTCTGCCCCGGCGACTCTACGGTGTTGCCGGGGCAGTTCCATGGCAGGAGCGTTAAGCATGATGGGTGTGAATTCTGGGCGTGCGCCGGGTCGTGCCGCTCACTCTGGGCTGGGTGGACGTGCCGAAGTCGGTGTCGGTGGACCGGGCGCGCACGGGGAGGTGCTGCGCGAGCCGGTGCCTGCGGTGGCGCTGGACTGTGACGGGGGCTGGCTGCTGCTGGACACCGGGATGAACACCGCGCTGATCAGGGATCCGGCGCTGCGGGCCCGGTTCCATCCCGATCCGGTGGAACAGCCGGTGCTGCCCGGCCCGGGGGAGCCGCTGCTGGACGCGCTGGGCGCGGCCGGGCTGGGCCTGGCCGACATCCGCGCGGTGGCCATCAGCCACCTGCACTACGACCACGCCGGCGGGCTGAAGCACTTCGCCGGCCGGGTGCCGGTGCACATTCAGCGGGCTGAACTGGAGTACGGCTTCTGGCTAACCCGCCGGGGCCAGAGCACAACGGCATCTTCCGGGTGGACTTCGACGACCCGCGGATCGACTGGCGGCAGGCCGACGGCGACACCGAGATCGCGCCCGGGGTGACGGCGGTACGCACCGCCGGGCACACGCCTGGACATCAGAGTTTCGTGGTGCGGATGACGGATGGCGGCGGCTTCGTGTTCGCGTTTGACGCGGCCGATCTGACCGAGAACATCGACCGGGAAGTCGCGGTCGGCGGCCGGATCGGTGCGTCCGCGGCGGACAGCGTCGAGCAGATCCGCAAGCTCAAGCGGATCGCCGCGGACCGCGGCTACCGGCTGGTGCCGGGGCACGACCCGGACGTGTGGCCCGCGCTGACCGCCGAGCTGGCCTCCCGGTCATGAGGCCAGGCCCTCATCCTAGAGGGGGGAGGAGAGGGGAACCCTGTACTCTCGCGAAGAAGTCCCCGGTGATGATCTCGCAGCGGCCGGCCACCCCGGCGTCGCGCAGCACGTCCGTGGCCCGGCCGACCGCGGCCAGCTCGAACAGGATGCCGCGCAGGTCTCCCACCCCCACCCCCCTCCCCCCCTCCCAGGAACGCCGCCGGCAGCCCCGGCCGGACCTCACCGAGCGGCAGCGGCAGGTGCTGGACCTGCTGGCCGCCGGGCATACCAACGGCCAGATCGCCCGGCGGCTCGGCGTGTCCGAGGGGACGATCCGGACCCACCTGGAGCACATCTACCGCCGGCTCGGGGTGACCAGCCGGACGGCCGCGGTCACGCACGCGTTCGGCTAACGCGCCCCGCGGTACCCCGGGTACCCAGCCGGCCCAAGACGCCGCAATCCGGTTAACCCAGATTTAATGCAGCCTTGACCGGCCTGACCGACGATGACAGCCAAGGTCCGGCGCTGGGCCGCGGGCCGCCAAACCGGCCGGGGTATCGGGCGTCCCGGATCTGGCCCTGTTCAGCCGCGCTCGCAAGGGGAACGATGGAGCCAAGGCGGCATAGCGGCACATGCCGGGGCGGGGTACGTGGCGGGCGGGTTCAGCCTGCTCCCGCACCGGCAGGCCAGGCGGGGGATTGAGGTGACGGAGGAGACGCCAGGACCGGGCGGGCTCGGGGTAGGTTCCCGGATCGCCGGGTACCGGCTGGACGAGGAGACCGGCCGTGGCGGCATGGCCGTGGTCTACCGTGCCTACGACACCCGGCTGGAGCGGCCTGTCGCGCTCAAGGTGCTGGCCCCCGAACTGGCCCGGGACGCCGCGTTCCGGCAGCGGTTCATCCGCGAATCGCGGACCGCGGCGGCGGTGGACCACCCCAACATCATCCCGATTTTCGAAGCGGGCGAGGCCGCCGGGGTGCTGTTCATCGCGATGCGCTTCGTGCACGGCCGGGACGTGCAGTCGCTGATCAACGCCGGGGGACCGCTCACCGCCACGCAGGCCTGCCACGTCATCTCCCAGGTGGCCGCCGGGCTGGAGGCGGCGCACGCGCACGGCCTGGTGCACCGGGACGTCAAGCCAGGCAACATCCTGCTGGATGCCGCGGCCAGTTTTCCTGGTCACGCGTACCTGTCTGACTTCGGGCTGAGCAAACGCGCGCTGTCGGACAGCGCGCTGACCTCCACCGGCCAGTTCCTCGGCACGGTGGACTACATCGCGCCGGAGCAGATCGAAGGCCGCCCGGTGGACGCCAGGACCGACGAGTACGCGCTGGCTTGCACCGCGTTCACCATGCTCACCGGCGCGCCGCCGTTCACCAGGGATGAGTCGGTCGCGGTGATGTGGGCCCAGGTCTCCGCCCCGCCGCCGCCGCTGACCAGCCGCCGCCCGGACCTGCCACCCGCGGTTGACCAGGTGATGGCCAAGGCACTGGCCAAGGTGCCGATGGAGCGCTACGGGACCTGCCCGCAGTTCGCCGACGCGCTGCGCCGGGCCTGCGGTCTCGAACCCGGGTCGCGCGGGCCTGGGCCGGAGCCGGCCCGGGTGCCCGGTCCGGAACCGACCCAGGTGTCCGGCTGGCCGCCCGGGCAGCCCGGGGCGGCGGATCCGGCGCCGCCATCGCATCCGGGTACGGCCGTGTCCGGGGTTCCGCTGGCCGGGCCGCCCCAGCCGTCCGGGCCGCCTGAGCCGCACCAGCCGCCCGGGCCGCACCAGCCGTCCGGGCCGCGGCACGACGTGACGTCGCCGGGCGGGCCGGACCATCCGGGGGCGCACCCGGCGGAGCACCCGGCTGCTGCGTCCGGCCCGGCGGATCACCCGGCGGACTACCCGGCCGCCGCGTCCGGCCCGGCGGATCACCCGGCGGACTACCCGGCCGCCGCGTCCGGGCACGACCGGGCAGACCGGGGCTACCCGCCGTCCGACGACCCGGACTACGCGGGCCTGTGGCGTCCCGCGGCCGCTGCTGACCAGGCCGGCGAGCCACCCACCGAGGGCGTGCCGCCCACGCCGCGATCGGCCGGGCCGGGCTGGCCGGGCCCGCCGCCCCCGGCCCGGCCGGGATACCCCGGACCGGGACGCCGGCCCAGGCGGCGGCGCTGGCAGACCGCGGCAGGCGTGGCGGTGGGCGCCGCGGCCGTGCTCGCGGCGGGGGCCTTCTTCCTGGTCGGCCGGCAGAACGGGGCCAGCCAGGACACGGCGGCGACGGCACTGCAGCCACCCGGCTGCACCACCAACGTGGCCAAGGCGGCGCAGCTCAAGCACCTGTCCCGGCATATGACCGGCACCGGCGGGCAGCCGTTCGACGTCGCCACGCGGCCCGGCTTCGCATTCGTCTCGATCGCCTCCGGGGTCGCTGTGCTGGACACGTCGCAGCCCGTGCCCCGGCTGATGTGGACCGCCCCGATGGGCCACGCGCAGGGCGAGGCGCTCACCCCGGACGGGCAGTACCTGCTGGTCAGCTCGGGCAGCGGGCTGGCCGTGTTCCGGGTCAGCGACCTGGAGAACGGCGCGGCCAATCCGGTCGGCTCGCTGTCCAGCCCGGGCCAGAAGCACGCGGTCGAGGTGGCGGTCACCCCGAATGGCCACTACGCGCTGGTCACCTACCAGAACACCTCGAACGTCGGCGTGTTCAACCTGCACCGGGCGCTGCACAAGGGCTTCAGCCCAGCCGACCTGGTCGGGCTGATCCCGGTCGGCCCGCAGCCGATCGGCGTGGCGGTGGCCCCGGACGGCGGCCTGGCCTACGTGACCTGCGGGCCGCGGCGGCCCTCGGCGTCCGGGAACGGCGTGGTCAACGTGATCGACATGGCCAAGGCGGAGACCCGCCCGGCAGATGCGGTGACCAAGACGGTCAGCGCGGGCTGCAAGCCCAGCCGGGTAGTCCTGTCGGCCGACGGGCAGCACATGTGGGTCACCGCCGGCGGCTCCAACATGCTGCTCGGCTTCTCCGTCCCCAAGCTGCTCAGCGATCCCGGGCAGGCGCTGCTGGCCCGGGTGCCGGTGGGTCCACTGCCGCTCGGCCTGATGATCGTCAACCACGGCACCCGCATCGTGGTGGCCGACTCCGACCGGGACAACCAGCCTGGCGCCGGGCCCAGCCTGGCCGTGGTCGATGTCAGCAAGGCACTGGCCGGCGAGCCCGCGCTGCTCGGCTACGTGCAGACCGGGACGACCCCGCGCCAGTTCGCGCTCGCCTCGAACGGCAGCACGCTGCTGGTCACCAACACCGGCTCGGGCCAGCTAGAGAGCCTGAACGCGGCCAAACTGCCGTGATCCGGCCGGGCTAGGCTGTCGGCCATGGCTGACGACCAGCGTGTGCTGACCACCCCGGACGGCCGCCGCCTGGAACTGCTGACCGCGGGCCCGGCGGACGGGCTGCCGCTGCTGTTCCACAACGGCACCCCGGGCGGACTGGTCGCGTTCGCGCCGATGACCGCGGTGGCGGCCGAACGCGGGCTGCGCACCGTGATGTACGCCCGGCCCGGCTACGGCCAGTCGACGCCGCAGCCCGGCCGCAGCGTGGCGGATACGGTGGCCGACGCCGCCACCGTGCTGGACGACCTCGGCGCGGGCCAGTTCGTGACCGTCGGCTGGTCCGGTGGCGGGCCGCACGCCCTGGCCTGTGCGGCACTGCTGCCCGGCCGCTGCCTGGCCGCCGCGTCACTGGCCGGCGTGGCGCCTGCCCGGGCGGCGGGCCTGGACTGGCTGGCCGGGATGGGACCGGAGAACATCGAGGAGTTCGGCGCGGCCGGGCAGGGCGACGCGGCGCTGACCGGGTACCTGACCCCGGCGGCGGACGGGCTCCGGCAGGTCACCGCCGAGCAGGTGGCCGGCGAACTGGGCGGCCTGGTCTCGGCCGCCGACCGGGATGTGGTCACCGCGGACTTCGCCGACTACCTGGCCACCTCGTTCCGCGCCGCGCTGAGCACCGGGATCGCGGGCTGGCGCGACGACGACCTGGCGTTCGTCAGCGACTGGGGTTTCCCGGTAGCACAGGCCGCCCAGGTGCCGGTGGCCGTCTGGCAGGGCACCGAGGACCGGATGGTGCCGCACCCGCACGGTGCCTGGCTGGCCGGGCACATCCCCGGGGCGCGGGCCCACCTGCTGACCGGCGAAGGTCATCTGACGCTGGCCGCGCGTAGCTTCGGCGCGGTGCTCGACGATCTGCTCGACCTGGCTGGCCGCCCGGCTGGCGCCGGGACCGCGGCGGGCCGCAGGCTGACGGGCCGGGAGGCGGGCCGAGGCTGACGGCGGTCCGGCGGGCCGCAGGCTGACGGCAGCGGGCTGGCTGCCCGCCCGTCCCCGGCGGGCAGTGCGGGACTTAGCCGTGTGCGGGCACCCGGCAGGGCCGGACCGGCCGCCGGTGGCCGGAGTGCTGCCGTCCCGGAACAGGCGCCTGGGCGGCGGCGTGCCGGGCGCGCCAGGCTCAGCCCGCTGTCCGCGGGCTGCTCGGCGGCCACCGCGGCGACGTGCGCGCGCTGGGCCTTGGCCAGGTAGTGCGCCCGCGCCTCGGCGTAGTCCGGATGTGTTTCCGGCCGCTTGACCGTAAGCCACAGCGGAATGCCGACAATGGCAGAAAAGGCCAGCACAATGAGCGGGACATTGAGCCAGACAAGGCCGGTCACCCGGTGCCTCCTTCGGTCTGCGGCCGGCCCCGGTAGCGGCCGGTCACCCTCAGCATCGTGCCGGGCGGCGTTCTCCACCGGGCCGGCCTGGCTTCTCACCCAGCTCTGAATCCGGTGCCCGGCCCAGTCTTGACACCCCGGGGATAACCGCTATTCGGCCAGGTCAGGGATGCAGGGCCAGGCCGCGGCACACCTTGTCCACCGCGTTGCGCGGGCCGTAGACCGCGATCCCGGCCAGCCGCAGTTCCGCGGCGGGCACGGCCCGGACCACCGCCCGGTTGTCATCGTCGTGCCCGGTGCTGAACATGTCCTCGGTGTAGATCGCGGCGGCCATCTCGCGGCTGGCCGCTCGTTCCCGCACCGCGCTCAGGCTGGCGTCGTCACCGACGTAGACCAGGACCGGCTGGCGGAACAGCTCCAGGTACCGGTTACCTGACCCGTCCTCGTATGGCTTGCCCATGGTCTCGCCGAACGTGGCCGCGATGCCGCTGGCCAGGAACGCGGTCACGTTGAGCTGCTGCCAGACGGCCAGGCCATCGCGCACCACTATCGCGATCTTGGTATCAAAACGCATGATCCCAGCCTCGGGGTCCGCCGCCGCCCGGTCTTGAACGGTGGTGCGCGGCGGCAGGTACCCCGGCGCCGGCATACTGGACGAATGACCGCCGTGGCCGCTGCCGACTGGTCCAGGTACTGGCGCTGGGCAAATGAACCGCTGGAAGCGATGCACGCGCGGTTCACCGGGCACGTGTACCACCGGCACAGTCACGACACGTACTCGTTCGGGGTGACCGAGTGGGGCGCCCAGTCGTTCACCTGCCGGCACGCGGCGCACACCAGCGCGGCGGGCATGGTGATGGCCTTCAATCCGGATGATCCGCACGACGGGCACGCGACCACCGACCGCGGCTTCAGCTACCGCATGATCCATATCGGGCCCGGGCTGGTGACCGACGTGCTGTCGGACATCACCGGGCGGCCGTCCGGGCGGCCGCTGTTCGCCCGCCCGGTGCTCCAGGATCCCGGGCTGGCCCGGGCGCTGCACCGGCTGCACGTCGCGCTGACCGGGCAGGCCAGCCCGCTGGAGCGCAGTGAGCGGCTGACCGCGGCCGTGGCCGCCGCGGCCCGGTTCGCGGTGCACTGCCCGCCCGGCCTGACCGAACCCGGCTCCGGCCTGCGGGGCGATGACATAGACCGGACCGCTGGGCTGGTCCGGGAGTTCCTGGACGCGTCTTTCGCCGCCCCGGTCACCGGGGCTGAGCTGGCGGCCGCCGCCGGGCGCAGCCGTTATGCCGCGTACCGGGCGTTCCGTGCCGCCTGGGGGCTGGCGCCCAGCGAGTACCAGCGGCTGCTCCGGCTGCGCGCCGCCCGGCAGTGCCTGGCCGCCGGGATGCCCCCGGCCGAGGCGGCCACCGCGGCTGGGTTCGCCGACCAGGCCCATCTCACCCGCTGGTTCCGCCGCTGCTACGGCATCACCCCCGCCGACTTCCGCCGCGCCCCTGCCGTTCTGCTGTCCAGGAAATCGTGATCATGACTTTGGTGCGCATCTAGTACAACGCGCTGACTTATTTTTTGTGCGAACTTGGTAGGACTGTTGTTGGACCAAGATCAACGTCCGTGCCGGGGAGCTTCGTTGCCTGGCATCCAGCCATCGGTGCTGAGGGTGGTGCCACGTTCGCGCTGGCGCTGATTGAGGAAGCGGTCGCCGCGGCGGGGGTGGTGCAGCGCCGCCGGCGGCGGCTGCCGGCGGTGGCGGTGGTGGTGTTTGTGCTGGGCTGCTGCCTGTTTTCCGGGGAGGGGTATGGGGAGGTGGCGCGCAAACTGGCGGGATGGCTGGCAGGGCTGGATGGGATGGGCGGGTGGGCGGTGCCGGGGAACGGGGCGCTGGCGCGGGCCGGCGGCGGGCTGGGCCGTGCGTGCTGAAGCTGCTGTTGCGGGGCTGGCCGGGCCGCTGGCTGGCCCGGCCACGCCGGGGGCGTTCATGTTCGGGCGGCTGGTGGTGGCGCTGGATGGCACGATGCTGGACGTGCCGCACACCCCGGCTAATATCGCCGCGTTCGGCGCGCGCCGGGGGCGAAGGCAGGCGCGGGTACCCGCAGGTGCGGCTGGTCACCGTGGTAGACTGCGGCACCCGCGGCCTGCTCGGCGCGGTGTTCCGGGGACGGACGGCGGCCCGGCGCCAGCGAGCAGGACCTGGCCCGCACGGCCGCTGCCCGGGGGTGGCTGCGGCCCGGGATGCTGGTGCTGGCCGACCGGAACTTCTGCGGCTACCCGGTCGCCGCTGTCCTGGCCGCCACCGGCGCTGACGTGCTGATCCGCGCCCGGGCAAGCGCAGAAGTTCCCGGTCCTGGAGGTCTTACCAGACGGATCGTATCTATCGGTGCTGCCAGACTGGCCGCGGCCTGGGCGTGGCGGCGCCGCAACGATGAACGCCGCCGCCGCGGCAGCCCCCTGCCTCCCGATCCCCGCTCCAGCCTGCCCGGGATCCCGATCCGGGTCATCGAAGCAGACATCACCATCACCCCAGGACGGCGAGCCACCGCGCACTGAGCGGTACCGGCTGATCACCACCATCTCGGCCCGATGAGGCGCGCGCCGCCGCAGCTCGCCGGCTGCTACGCACAGCGATGGGAAATCGAGAACTCCTACCGCGAGGTGAAGGTGTTCACCCGCGGCGCCGGGCGGGTGCTGCGCTCATGCGACCCGGCCGGCATCGCCCAGGAAATCTGGGCTCTGCTATGCGCCTGCCAGCTCACCTGCGCCGCGCCGCGCCGCAAGCCGCCACAGTCGGCGGACTATAGACCCCGACCGGATCTCCTACACCGTCACCCTGCGCGCCATCCGCCGTGCCATCACCACCACCTGAACTGCGACGTCACCCACCGAAGCCCTCGCCCAGCTCCTGCCACCCCGCCGCCGCCGCAGCCACCCCCGGCACATACACACCAGCACCGCCAAACGCCGCGCCGCCCGGGCCGGCCTCACCGGCACCATCACCTGCAAGATCACCATCGACAGGGCCGCCCGACCAGCCTGGACCTTAAGTCAGCGGCGTTGGACATCTAGTAGCACCAAACTCATGATCACTACGAACCGGGCGGCCGGGGTTACGAGCTGGCCGGGCTCAGCTGGCTGGCTGGGTGAGGTTGTAGACGGTTTCGCCGCCTACCGTCTGCTTGCTGAAGTGGGCGGTTACCCAGGACGTGATGGCGGAGGCGGCGCCGGAGCCACCGCCGAACGTGTTGCTGTTCGCGCCGATGAAGTAGTGGATCTCGTGCGCGGCCACCAGCTTCTTGAACTCGGCCAGGGTGGGTGACGGATCGGTGCCGTTGAACCCGCCGATGGCCATGATCGGCTCGCGGCTGGCCAGCTGGAAGGGGGCCGCGCTCTCCGCGCCGACGGTGGCCGCCGCCCACCGGTAGCCACTGGCCCCGCTGGTCAGCAGCTTGGTGATGGCGCTGGACACCTGGGTGTCGCCGGCCAGGCCGCCCGGCCCGCCCACGCTGCCACCGGCACCAGCCGCCCGCACCGCCGCCCGCACTGCCGGGGGCCGGCCCGCCGAGCCGCCGGTCCCGCCGGGGAACTGCCGGGACGTCCCGGCCGACGGCCGCCCCGAGGTGCCGCCGGGCACCTGTCCGCCCGGGCCGCCGGTCCCGGCCTGGCCGCCCGGAGCGCCGAACCCAGCCCCCGGACGGCCGCCAGAACCCGCCGCCCGGGCCGCCGAACGACACCACCGTCGGCCCGGCCGACGGCAGCGCGCCGGAATGCGTGGTCGCGGCCGTGTCCAGGCTGTAGGCCAGCGGCCCGGCCAGGCCGGTGATCAGCGCGAGCGGGAGGACCGCGCCCAGCACGGTCCGGTCCGGGCCACCCACCCAGCGCTCGGCGACGATCACCGCGGCGGCGGCCAGCCCGCAGGCCACGACCAGCACCCGCAGCCAGGGCAGCCAGCTGGCCGACCGGCCCAGCAGCTCATCGGCCCACCAGGCGGTGATCAGCACCGAAGCGGCCAGGGCCAGCCGCGCGCCCAGTGCCGCGCGGGCCTGCCAGGCGGCCACCGCGCCGAGGCCGGCCAGCCCGGCGATGGCGGGCGCCAGCGCCACCGTGTAGTACGGGTGGATGATGCCGTTCATGTAGCTGAACACCAGGCCAGTGACCAGCAGCCAGCCGCCCCAGAGCAGGGCCGCGGCGCGCAGCCGGTCGGTCCGCGGCCGCCGCCAGGTCAGCCACAGCAGGCCAGCCAGCGAGATCAGCGCCGCGGGCAGCAGCCAGCTGATCTGGCCGCCCATGTCCGCGCCGAACAGCCGGCTCAGCCCGGCCGCCCCGCTGAACGCGGCGCTGCCGCCGTGCCCGGCGCCGGGGCCGACCGAGCCGGTCTCGTTGCCGTCCAGCCGGCCCAGGCCGTTGTAGCCGAGGGCGAGCTGCAGAATGCTGTCGTTGGTCGATCCGCCCACGTAGGGCCGGTCGGCGGCCGGGGTCAGCATGACGATGGCCACCCACCAGCCGGCCGCCACCAGCAGCGCCGCGCCGCCGGCCAGCAGCTGCCCGCACCGCCGGGCCAGCCGGGGCGGCCCGGCCACCAGGTAGACCAGCGCGAACCCGGGCAGCACCAGGAAGGCCTGCAGCATCTTGGTCAGGAAGCCGACGCCGAGCAGCGCGCCGGCCAGCACCAGCCAGCGGGTCCGGCCGGACTCGATGGCCCGGACCATGGCGTAGGCGGCCGCCGTCAGCAGCAGCACCAGCAGCGCATCCGGGTTGTTGAAACGGAACATCAGCGTGGCCACCGGCGTGCAGGCCAGCGCGGCCGCGGCGATCAGCCCGGCGGCGGGCCCGGCCCAGCGGCGCACCGCCGCGTACAGGATGCCCACCGCGGCTACCCCCTCGGCGGCCTGCGGCAGCAGCACGCTCCAGGAGTTCAGCCCGAACACCCGCACCGAAAGCTCCATCACCCACAGCGAGGCAGGTGTCTTGTCCACGGTGATGAAGCTCGAACTGTCGAACGAGCCGAAGAAGAACGCCTTCCAGCTCGTGGCGCCGGCCTGCACCGCGGCCGAATAGAAGTCATTGGCCCAGCCGTTGCGGTTCAGCCCGGCGGCGTACAGGATCGCGGTCAGCGTGAGCAGGCCGAGCAGGGCGGGCCTGGCCCACCGCGGGTCGCGCTCCGGGCCAGCAGCAGCCGGGGTAGCCAGCCACGGCGGTGCGGGAATGGCACCGGGGGGAAACGGCGCGTCCCGGTGACGGTGCTGCTCATCGATGGAGTCCTTCCGGCCGAGCGGGCCAGCACCTTGCCTAACGCCCGTGCCGGGCCGGTGGCGATCGCGCCGGCCCGGTCTGCTGGGGCCAGTGAGCCGCCAGGGGCGGAAAGGTACTGCGGGGGTGTGTACGTCCCACAGTGGCCGAGCCGGCTGGACCGGGTCTGTGGCCGGTCTCTGCCGCGGCTATGAACGCTGGTGCGCGGCCAGTTCCCGGGCACCGAGCTGGGGGAGGGTGATGGTGAAGCGGGTGGTGCCGGGTTTGCTGTCGAGGTGGACGGTGCCGCCGTGGGCGGTGGTGACGGCGTCGACGATGGCCAGGCCGAGGCCGGTGCTGGTGGCCTGGCCGGCCTGGTGGGTGCGGGCGGTGTCGCCGCGGACGAACCGTTCGAACAGGGTGGGCTGCAGGTCGGGGGGGATGCCGGGGCCGTTGTCGGTGACCGACAGCTGGACGGTGCCTGCGCTGCCCGGGGCCGGGGTGGTGGCCGCGGGTGGGTGGGTGGCCGCGGGTGGGTGGGTGGTGAGGGAGACCGTGACGGTGGTGCCGGGTGGGGTGTGTTTGGCGGCGTTGCTCATCAGGTTGGCCAGGACCTGGTGCAGGCGGTGTTCGTCGCCGCGGACCTGGACCGGTTCGTCGGGCAGTTCGAGCAGCCAGCGGTGGGTGGGGGCGGCGACCCGGGCGTCGCTGGTGGCGTCGATGGCCAGCCGGGTCAGGTCGACGGGTTCTTGGGCCAGTGGCCGGCCGGCGTCGAGCTGGGCCAGCAGCAGCAGCTCATCGACCAGCACGCTCATCCGCTCCGATTCGGATTCCACCCGGTGCAGCGCGTGCTCGATGTCGGCCGGGACCGGGCCGGGGTGGCGCAGCGCCAGTTCGGCGTAGCCGCGGATGGCGGCCAGCGGGGTGCGCAGCTCGTGGCTGGCGTCGGCGGCGAAGCGGCGCAGCCGGGCCTCGGAGGCGGCCCGGCGGGCCAGCGCGGCTTCCACGTGGCCCAGCATCCGGTTGAACGCCGCGCCGACCTGGCCGACCTCGGTCCGCGGGTTGGCATCCGGCACCCGGTCGGGCAGCGTGACCTGGCCACTGGCCAGCGGCAGCTGCGTCACCCGGGTCGCCGTCGCCGCCACCCGCCGCAACGGCCGCAACGACAACCGGACAAACCCCGTCCCCAGCAACCCCGTCAACACCAACGCCGCCGAGAACGCGGCCACCTCGGCGATCTCCACCCGGCGCAGGGTGGCCTCCATGTCGCTCAGCGGGAGGCCAGTGATCAGCACATCGTGATCGCGGCCGGGCACCGCGGTGAGCCGGTAGTCGCCGCCGATCGAGGGCAGGTCCAGGGTGTAGTACCCGCCGTCCGGCGGCAGCCTGACCAGCTTGGCCTGGTCCGCGGCGGACAGATGGGATGACCCGTTGATGATGCCCTGATTGGTGACCTCGCCGTACTTGACCCGGGCGCCGAACGTGCCCGCGCCCAGGCCGGGGGTCTTGTTGCAGTTGGTGGGGGGCGTGCCCGGTGGCAGCGGTCTGTCGTCCTCCTGCTCCTCCATGCACGAGGGGTAGCTCCGCCGGCCGCGTGCAGCTGGAGGTCGATCTGGTTGATCAGGGTGTGGCTGAGCACCAGGTAGGTCACCACGCCCACGGCGGCGCAGGCCACGGCGAGCAGGGCGAGCAGCCCGGCGATGAGCCGGCCGCGCAGCGTCCGCCCGGCCAGCCAGCGGCGCACCGCGCCGGGCCGCAGCGGCAGGCCAGGCGGCCGGTGCGCGGTAGACCGCCGCGGCGTGCTCCCGCGCCGCGGCGGTGCGGCGTCGGGGCTGCTCATCGGTTCGGCCTTAGCTCGCGGGTTTGAGGACGTAACCGACGCCGCGGACGGTGTGGATCAGCGGCTCGCGGCCGGCGTCAATCTTCTTCCGCAGATAACTGATGTACAGCTCGACCACGTGGGCCTGGCCGCCGAAGTCGTAGTTCCACACCCGGTCCAGGATCTGCGCCTTGGACAGCACCCGGCGCGGGTTGCGCATCAGGAAGCGGAGCAGCTCGAACTCGGTCGCGGTCAGGTCGATCAGCTCGTCGCCGCGGCGCACCTCGCGGGCGTCCTCGTCCATGGTCAGGTCGCCGACCACGAGCTGGGTCTCGCCGCGGGCCCGGGCCAGCCCGGCCCGGCGCAGCAGACCGCGCAGCCGGGCCAGCACTTCCTCCAGGCTGAACGGCTTGGTCACGTAGTCGTCGCCGCCGGCCGTGATACCGGCCACCCGGTCATCGACCGCGTCCTTGGCCGTCAGGAACAGCACGCATACGTTCGGGGCGTCCTGCCGGACCCGGCGGAGCACCTCCAGCCCGTCGAAGTCGGGCAGCATGATGTCCAGCACGATGGCGTCGGGCCGGAACTCGCGGGCCGCACGCACCGCGGACGCGCCATCGCCCGCCGTCTGGATGTCCCAGCCCTCGTAGCGCAAGACGCTGGCCAGCAGTTCGGCCAGGCTGGGCTCGTCATCGACCACCAGCACCCGGATCGGGCTGCCGTCCAGCCGCTTGATCGGTGCCGCCTGGGCTGATCCGCCAGGCTGCACTGCCTGCGTCTCACTCATCATCGTTCCAGTCTGCGAGCAGAGGCTACGGAGAATTTCTACGCATCCTCTGAATTCCCGCTGAGCAGGCCGGCTAGTCCGCGGGCTGATCCCCGGCCTGGGGCAGGGTGATGGTGAAGCGGGTGGTGCCGGGTTTGCTGTCGAGGTGGACGGTGCCGCCGTGGGCGGTGGTGACGGCGTCGACGATGGCCAGGCCGAGGCCGGTGCTGGTGGCCTGGCCGGCCTGGTGGGTGCGGGCGGTGTCGCCGCGGACGAACCGTTCGAACAGGGTGGGCTGCAGGTCGGGGGGGATGCCGGGGCCGTTGTCGGTGACCGACAGCTGGACGGTGCCTGCGCTGCCCGGGGCCGGGGTGGTGGCCGCGGGTGGGTGGGTGGCCGCGGGTGGGTGGGTGGTGAGGGAGACGGTGACGGTGGTGCCGGGTGGGGTGTGTTTGGCGGCGTTGCTCATCAGGTTGGCCAGCACCTGGTGCAGGCGGTGTTCGTCGCCGCGGACCTGGACCGGTTCGTCGGGCAGTTCGAGCAGCCAGCGGTGGGTGGGGGCGGCGACCCGGGCGTCGCTGGTGGCGTCGATGGCCAGCCGGGTCAGGTCGACGGGTTCTTGGGCCAGTGGCCGGCCGGCGTCGAGCTGGGCCAGCAGCAGCAGCTCATCGACCAGCACGCTCATCCGCTCCGATTCGGATTCCACCCGGTGCAGCGCGTGCTCGATGTCGGCCGGGACCGGGCCGGGGTGGCGCAGCGCCAGTTCGGCGTAGCCGCGGATGGCGGCCAGCGGGGTGCGCAGCTCGTGGCTGGCGTCGGCGGCGAACCGGCGCAGCCGGGCTTCGGAGGCGGCCCGGCGGGCCAGCGCGGCTTCCACGTGGCCCAGCATCCGGTTGAACGCCGCGCCGACCTGGCCGACCTCGGTCCGCGGGTTGGCATCCGGCACCCGGTCAGGCAGCGTGACCTGGCCACTGGCCAGCGGCAGCTGCGTCACCCGGGTCGCCGTCGCCGCCACCCGCCGCAACGGCCGCAACGACAACCGGACAAACCCCGTCCCCAGCAACCCCGTCAACACCAACGCCGCCGAGAAGACGATGATCTCGGTCAGTTCGACGTCCTGCAGGGTGGACTGCACCGGGGCCAGCGGCAGCCCGGTGACCAGCCTGGTGCCGTCCTGCCCGGGCCGGGCCATCAGCTGGTAGCGGCCGAGCCTGCTGAGCGAGACCGTGGCCGGGCCGCCCGAGGTGCGCAGCGCCAGCAGGGCCGTCCGGTCCGCGTTGGTCAGTTTGCAGTCGCTGCCGGTCACCGTCGGGTTGTGGAACGCGCTGCCGCCGATCGAGGCACTGAACGTCTGCGGGCCCTGCTCCTGGCCGCACATCTGCGGGCCGCCGGGGATGTTGTCGTTGTCATGGTCGCTGTCCTTGGCCGGCTTGCCCTCGCCCGGGGCTTGCCGTCGGTCTCCACCGGGCCCGACTCCAGGCACGTGCCGTACCGCACACTGACCGCGCTGAGCTGCTGGTCCAGCTGGCTCATCAGCGCCTTGTGCAAAGCTACATATGTAGTCACGCCGATGGCGGCGCAGGCCACGGCGAGCAGGGCGAGCAGGCCGGCGATGAGCCGGCCGCGCAGCGTGCGCGGGCCCATCCGGCCGGGCCGCGCCGCCGCACGCCGGTCCGCTGGCCGGCGTCCGGGGTGCTCATGGGGTGCCTAACGGGCTAGGTGGGGGGGCGTGGCCGGGGTGCCGCGGCGGGGACGGGCAGGCCAGTCGCTCATTGTACGGTCTGGCGCACCGTCAGGACGCGGGCAGCAGCTTGAGCGCCAGCACTGGGCAATCGGTGACGGCCCGGCGGACGTGCCGGTCCAGGGACCGGGGCACCGGCCCGCCGGCCACGATCGGGTAGCCCCACTCGTCCAGGGTGATCAGCTCGGGCAGCAGTTCCGCGCACAGGCCGTGGCCGGAGCAGACGGTCGGGTCAACGCGCAGCTGTTTCCGCATCTCGGTCAGCTCCAGTCCGCGGCGCTGAGCGCGACGTCCCGGGGCAGCGGCAGGAACGGCCGCCGGTCCGGGTCCACGCAGCGGCCCTGGCCGTGCATGGTGATCTCGTCCCGGAAGACGTGCAGTGCGCTGCGGATGAACCGGACGCTGCCGTCCGGGTGATGGCAGGCCCCGCGGCCCTGGACCAGGCCGGCCCAGCGCATCATGTCGGTCACCGCCCGCGGGTCGGGCCGCGGGCTGGCGATCTCGTACATGGCGGCGGCGATCCGCGGCAGGCCATTGAAGCACGGCCCGCACTGGCCAGCGGATTCCAGCGCGAGGTACCGGGCCACCCGGGCCGCCTCGGCGATGCCACAGCGGTCCGCCGGGAACGCCACCAGCACACCCGCACCCACGAACGCGCCGGCCGGCTCGAGGTGCGCGTTGCTGAGCGCCATCCGGGCCGCGTCCGCGGCGGGCAGCCAGGCCCCGTGGTACCCGCCGCTGAGCACGGCCTGGACGTCCCCGTCCAGCGCGAGCAGACTGCGCAGCGGGGTGCCGAGCTCGGTTTCCACCACATCCCGGCGGCCGTCGGCCTGGTGCAGCGTGCACAGCATGCTGCCCGGCTCGTCCGCTGTGCCGGCCATCCGGAACCAGTGCGGCCCGAACCGGGCGATCAGCGCCAGGTGGGCCAGCGTCTCCACGTTGTGCACCAGGGTGGGACGGCCGACCACGCCCCGCTCGAAGACCATGGGCGGCTTGAACCGGGGCATGGCGGGCCCGCCGCTCACCCGGCTGGCCAGCGCCGACTCCTCGCCGGCCAGGAAGCGCGGCGGTGCGTCGAAGATCTCCACCGCGGCGAAGTCAACCCCGGCCGCGGCGCGCTCGGCCATGGCCGCACGCAGCCGCTCCTGCAGCCGGGGGTTGCGGTGCAGGTACAGGCCGACCGCGGTGGAGCCAACCGCCTCGGCCGCGAGCTGCAGGCCGTCCAGGACGAGGTGCGGCGAGATCCACAGCAGCGACTTGTCCTTGTCGCTGGCGGGCTCACCCTCGGCGCCGTTGCCGATGACGACTGGTTTCGTGCCGGCCCGCGCGACCGCGGCCAGCTTCCGGTGCACCGGGAACGCCGCCCCGCCGCGGCCGGTGAGCCCCGCGGCCTTGAGCACCGGGATCAGCCGCCCGGCCTGGCCGGAGTAAGGCGGGTCGCCGAACCGTTGCCGGTGGGTCCGCAGATCCACCGGCACAGCTCCGTGCACGGGGAGCAGCCGGGGCAGTCCGGCGTCACCGTCTCCGCCGGCCGTCTGGGCGTGCCGGGCTGGGTGCGGCACGGTGGTGCCATAGGTCATCGCGTATCGGCTTTCGGTGGGTCGGTCAGCGGATGTTTTCGCGCGGCGGCGGGCCGGGGTGCGGACGCTGCGCGGCGACATCATGTCCAGCGTGGCGGCGGCGCGCTCCTCGCGGGGCAGCTCCCGGCCAGCCTGGGAGATGCGCCAGATGGCCGCCCCGGCCACCGCGACGGCGCAGCCGATCACCAGGTAGAGCAGGGCGCCGCTGTGCAGATCGGTGCTGCTGGTCAGGCTGTGCAGCACGGCGGACCCCCAGGCCAGGTAGGCAAGCCAGTGCAGGCCGCGCCAGAGCCGCCGGTTCAACCGGGCCCGGGCCAGGCTGGTCAGGATCAGCGCGAGCACCAGGTCGACCGAGATCGCGCCCAGGCCGAGCCAGAGCGGCTTGTACGGCGAGGTGAACGGGATCACGGTGGCGGCCAGCCCGATGGTGACGTACGGGTCGAGCACGGCGGTGATCACGTGCACCGTGACGAACGCCACGGCCAGCAGGGACAGGTTGCGGTGCAGCCCGGTGACCGCGAACCGGGGCAGCCCGGGCAGCCGGCCCTGCCGGTTCACCAGCACGCCGAGCAGCGTCACCCCGGTCAGCAGCAGCAGGCTCACCACACCGGTGGCCCTGCTCGCGTACCAGAGCGCGGTGCTCTGCGTGATTCCGCTCATCGCTGTCCTAACTGGCCGGTCTTCTCGTCCCGATGCTAAGCATGTCCGGCCCGGTGCAGGCGGTGCTATGGCATGTCTCTCAATTTCCTCTGAACGCCGGCCGGACTCAGCGGAGCGGGCAATACGCCTATTCCGGTATACATGCGAAACCGGATGCCGCAGTCACGACGCAGGAGGCCGCATGCCCAAGCCGGCACCGGGCCGGCGCCGAGCCGAAAAGAGTGCGGCGGCTGCTGGGCGGCATCCTGGTGGACATCGCCCCATTGCGGCGGCACCGGTACTTCCGCCGGCTGTGGGCCGGGCAGCTGGTGTCCCAGCTGGGCAGCCAGCTCGCCATCGTGGCCGTGTCGTACCAGACCTACCGGCTGACTGGCTCGACGGCCATGGTCGGGCTGGTCAGCCTGGGCCAGCTGGTTCCGCTGCTGGCCGGGTCGCTGCTGGGTGGGCCGCTGGTGGACGCCTGGGACCGGCGCCGGGTCATGCTGTTCACCCAGCTCATGCTGGCCGCCGGGTCGGCTGGGCTGGCGGCCAACGCGCTGACCGGCCATCCGCTGCTCTGGCCGGTGTTCGCCTGCACCGCCGAGGCGGCCGCGTTCCAGGGCCTGGACTGGTCCGCCCGGCGCGCCTCGCTGCGCCGGCTGGTGCCGCCGCCGGACCTGCCCGCGGCACTGTCCGTGCAGTCGGCCGCGTTCCAGCTGACCACGGTGCTGGGCCCGGCGGCGGCCGGGCTGCTCATCGCGCGGGCCGGCTTCGGCCTGGTGTACGGGCTGGACGTGGCCTCGTTCGCGGTGGCGTTCGGCTCCGTGCTGCTGCTGCCACGGCTGCCGCCGGAACGCGGCGGCCAGCCGGCCAGCCTGGCGTCGCTGATCGGCGGCGTCCGTTACCTGCGGGCCAGCCAGCCGCTGGCCGGGGTGTTCCTGATCGACCTGGGCGCCATGGTGTTCGGCCTGCCGCGGGCGCTGTTCCCGGCGCTGGCGGCCACCGTGTTCGGCGGCGGCGCCGCCACCGTCGGTTACCTGAACGCGGCACCCGGTGCCGGGGCGCTGCTCGGCTCGCTGCTCACCGGCCGGGTCGGCCGGGTGCACGGCGTGGGCCGGGCGGTGGTCATCTGCGTCGTGGTGTGGGGCCTGGCCATCACCGGCTTCGGCCTGGTCCGCTGGCTGCCCGCGGCGCTGGTGCTGCTGGCTGTCGCGGGTGCGGCCGATGTCATCTCGGCCGTGTTCCGGATGGTGATCGTGCAGCAGGTCACCCCGGACCAGATGCAGGGCCGGGTGAACAGCCTGATCTACGCGGGCATCCAGGGCGGCCCGCGGCTGGGTGACGCGGAGGCCGGCGCGGCGGCGGCCATCGGCGGCCCCTCGTTCGCGGCCTGGTCGGGCGGGCTGCTCAGCGTGGCCACCGCGGCGGTTACCTGCTGGCTGCTGCCGGGGATCTGGCGTTATGACGCGCGGGCCGCCAGCCTGCCGCTGGTCACCGGGGAAGCGGCCGAGCAGCCGGGCTGAGCTGGTCAGGAACCGCCGGACGTGCCGTGCGGCGGGGCCGTGCTGGGCGCTGGCGCCGGAGCCGGCGCGGTGCTGGCCGGGGCGCTCGGCACCGCGGCCGCGCTGCCCTGGCTGGCGTGCGGGTGATGCCGGTGCCGCCGGGCGTGGCCGGTGCTGGCCGCCCCGGACGCCGCGGGCCTGGATGCCGCGGGGGCGGCCTGGCTGCTGGCCGGTGCCGCCGGGCGCGGCGCAGCGGCCGTCTGCGCGCTCGCGGTGCTGTGCGTGGACCCCGGCAGGATGAACGCCACCGCGCCGGCCGTGACCACGCCCGCCGCGCCGACGGTAGCGGTTGCCGCCCGCAGGTGGCCCTGGCTTCGGTCACGCCTGGCCACGGCCGCGCGCAGCTCTCGCGTGCGATGGTGCATCAGGTCCCCTGGGCTAGTCGGCAGGCCATCCGGCAACGGTCTGCACGTTACCGGCTGCATCCACCAGCCGGGCGGGCAAGCCCAGATTTGCCAGCCAGTCGACTGCTTTTTCCCCCCTGATGATGGCGGCGGTGCTGGCCGTGTTCGCGCCGGCGCAGCTGGCCGCGGCGACCGATACGGTGCGCCAGTACACCGGGGCGGGCAGCCCGGTGCGCGGATCGAGGATGTGGTGCAGCGCGGTGCCGCCGCGCCGCCAGCGCCGCGCGGTGGTGCTGGACGTGGCCAGCCCACCCTCCCGGATGGCCACCACGGCCGACGGCCCGTCCGGCGGGTCCTCCGGCCGCCCGGTGACGTCCTGCACCCGGATCCGCCAGCCGCCGTCGGGTGGCTGGCCGGCCACCGCGATGTCCCCGCCCAGGCCGACCAGCACGCCGCAGCCCAGCGCGGTGGCCAGCCGGGCCGCCGAGCGGTCGGCGGCCCACGCCTTGGCCGTGGCCCCCAGGTCCAGGCTCATCCCGGGTGGCAGGGTGAGCAGCCGGTGCTGTTCGTCCAGCTGCACCAGGCGCCAGCCGGGCGCGGCGCGCACGGTCAGCGTGACCGGCGGGCCATCGGCCGGCACCAGCGCGAAGTCGCGGTCGTAGCCGATGACCGCCAGGGCGTCGCCGATGGTGGGGTCAACGTCGCCGTCGGTCAGCTGCGCGGCGCGCAGCGCCACCGCCACCGCCTCGGTCAGCAGCGGGCTCAGCGGCACCGGTGCGGGAGAGCGTTGGGCATTATCAAGGCGGGTGAGCTCGGAGTCGGGGCGGAACCGGCTGCAGGCCGCGTCCACGTCGGCCAGGTCGGCCGTCAGTAGGCGGCGGCCTTCGGCCAGCTGGGCCGGGTCGGTGACGAGCAGCCACACCTGGGTGCCCAGGGCGGTCCAGTCCGCTTGGGCCGGGGCATCCTGGCCCGCGGCGGCGGATTCCATCACGATCCTCCCGAGGTGGCTCCCACCGACCCGGAACTGGACGACGGCGCGGACGAGGAACCGAACGAGCCGGAACTCGACGACGACGAGCCGGAACTCGATGACGACCCGGAGCCCGACGACGAGCCGGAGCCCGAGGACGACACGCCGGAGCCAGCCGACGTCGCCGAATGCCCGGTACCGCTCTTGGCCGCCGACCCGGAGCCGACCCAGTGGCAGTTGTGCTCCGGTGCGCGGCGGCAGGCAGCTCGGCCGCTACCACGCCGGCCACGGCGACGCCCACGATACCGGCGCTGATGGTGGCCGTGCGGAGCCGCCGGCGAGCGCGGTCGCGGGCGACCACGGCCGACACGATCCGCTGATCGCTGTTCATCACGGGACTCCTCGGCACGGAAACTGACCCGTTCAGTCTCGGTCCCGCTGATCTGGCCGCGCTTGGCAGTCCTTCTGCGCTGGCTCTGAGTTCACGGAGGGCTTTCGTCCTGGCCACAGGGGGCGGACAGCACTGCAGGCCCGCCCGCGCAGGCCGCACGCTGGCAGCAGGCAGGAGGGACGACATGCCTGACATCACCCTCGGCGCGGCTGATGGCACGGCGCTCAGCCGCGATCAGGTCCATTTTCTGATCGAGACCGCGGCCCGGGCCCCATCCGTGCACAACACCCAGCCGTGGCGCTTCCACGTCGGCCCGGACGGCCTGGAACTGCACGCGGACCGGTCCCGGCAGCTCGCGGCCGTCAACCCGTTCGGCCGGCAATTGCTGATCAGCTGTGGTGCCGCCCTGTACGGGCTGCGGCTCGCTGTCCGGCTGCTTGGCTACCTGCCCCTAGTGGACCTGCTGCCCGAGGCCGGCCAGCCGGATCTGCTGGCCCGGGCCCGGGTCGGCGGCCAGGCTCCGCTGAGCCATGCCGACTGGACGATGCTCGCGGCGGTGCCGCACCGGCACACGCACCGCGGCCCGTTCAGCCCGGAGCCGATCCCGGACGGGCTGCTGCCGCGACTGCAGCGTGACGCGGTCGCCGAGGGAGCGTCCCTGGAGCTGCTCGACCCGGCGGCGCGGACCCGGATGCGGCAGCTGGCCCGGGTGGCCGCCCGCTGGCAGCACCGGGACCCGGCGATCCGCGCGGAAGTCAGGCGCTGGACCCGGGCGCCCGGCCACTCCGCACGTGACGGTGTGCCAGCCTTCGCTTACTCGCCGGCGCCGGCCGGCTCGGACGGCCCGGCCGATCCGGTGGCCGGCAAGCTGGCCGAGCGGGACTTCGACCTCGGCCGCCACACCGGACGGCTGGACCGGGACGGCCCGCCGCCTGCCGCCAGCGCGTTCCTGGTCACCGACGCGGACACGCCGGCTGACTGGCTGCGCGCGGG
Organism: uncultured Actinomycetes bacterium; assembly: GCA_963757545.1. Classification (GTDB taxonomy): domain Bacteria; phylum Actinomycetota; class Actinomycetes; order Streptosporangiales; family Streptosporangiaceae; genus RYN-230. Next base: position 209,427 of record CAVWSA010000039.1, read on the forward strand.
CCAGGCGCTGAACCGGATGCTGATCCACGCCGCGAGCGAGTGGGTGTTCGCCGCGCTGAACAGCCAGCCGACGGAGGCCGCGGCGGTCCGTGACCTGGTCCGGACCCGGCTGGGCCTGCCCGGCGCGCCGCAGATTCTGCTGGAGTTCGGCCGGGCGCACACCGCGTCGGCCACCGCCCGCCGCCCGGTGGAAGATCTGCTCAGCTAGCCGCGCTAACCGGTGCCCAGGACGCGGGCCAGCTTGGAGGCGGACCGGGACGGCTCGGCACCGGCCGCACACAGTTGCCGGGCAGTGGCGTTAAGCAGATCGTGGTGGCCGTTGACCAGTTCCACCTCGACCTCGCGCCAGCTGTCGGTCAGCCGCCAGTGGGCCGGGTCGGCGGGATCCGGGCGGGAGCCGGTCACCGTGTCGTCGGCCACCTCGGCCAGCACCTGGCCGTCCGGACCGGCCAGCCGCCGCACGGTGCGCCGGGTTTCCAGCCGGGCGACCGGCCGCAGTGGTTCCCCGCCGGTCCACCGGGCGACCTCCGCGGCCACCGGGGCCGGCACCTCGTGCTCCGCCTCGTCCAGCGGGAAGTGCAGCTCGCGGCGGGTGTCCGCGCTGACCGGCAGCTTGATGTGCCAGCCCGCGTCGGTGCCGCCGGTGCGGCGGCGCAGCGTGATCTTGGCGGCGATCAGCCGCAGCCCGGGGGTGTCGAAGTAAGTGGCCGACAGGTGCAGCACGTCCGGCCGCGTCATGCTGGCCACCCCCGGCCCGGTCAGGGTGGGCACCGCGAAACCGGCTGGCACATCGAACTTCTGCTCGGTCTCGATGACTTCCTGCTCGCCTCCGTCGCTGGCCATGGTCTGAGGCTACAGACAGCAGAGTGGCCGGCCAGGCGCATCCGCGGGCCGAATTCTCCCGTCTGACGGCAAACGCGTAGCCGCGGATTCAGCTGGGTCCGCTGTTTCTGCGGTGCACGCCTGGTGACAGTGCCAGACTTCGAAATAACGCTCCGTGTTCGAGTCGTGGCGGCCGGCGACGTGGCCCACGACGGACAGCTGGGAGCCGGGTCGGCGCGGCGGGGCGGCGGCCGCAGGGGCAGGGGTCATGATGGGGCAAGGGTCAACTGGGGCCGGTCGTCGTGACCAACGGGGACGGGGGAACTCCATGGGTCTCATCACGGACGTCGACGGCACCGCCGAAGGTTATGAGGCGGTCAGCCTTCCGCTGCTGCCCGAGGACCCGCCCGGCACCCAGGGCCTGGACGGGGCGGTGCTCCGCCGCCGCAGCGCCCGGCCGACCAAGCGGGCCGTGATCTACCTGCACTGCCTGGACGATCCGTTCGTGCCCGCCGACCTGGCCAGCTGGTACACCGACCGGGGTTTTCACTTCTACGTAGCCGACCTGCGCCGGCTGGGGGATACCAGCTGGACGGAGACCGGCCACGCCGTGCAGGACAGCGCGGCGGAACTCGGTGCCTATTTCGCCTGCCTGGACACGGCCGCGCAGCACGTCCGGGAGGCCGACGGGATGGAGACCGTGGTGCTCTGCGCGCACGCCACCGGGGCGCTGGTGGCTGCGCTCTGGTGCCACGCCCGGCGCGGCAGCAGGCCCGCGGACGCGCTGATCCTGGCCAGCCCGGCGCTGCGCGCCGGGTCGTGGCTGGCCCGGCTGGCGGGCGGGCGGCGGCGCCGGGCGGTGCCGCTGCTCCCGGTGATCCGCCGCCGGGTCCGCCGCGGCCTGGACATCAGCTGCCCGGTGCTGGTGCTGTGCCCGGCCACAGACTGGGACGCGACGAGTGGGACGAGCGGCCTGCTGGCCCTCCCGGGGCTGGCCGGCGGCCAGGCCACCATGCGGCTCGGCCCGCACGTGACCTGGCGCAAGGTGGACGAGGCGGGCGGTGCCGGGCTCCGGCAGCTCCTGGACGAGCAGGGCCGCTGGCTGGGCGCTTACCTGTCCGGCCAGATCCGCGACCAGCTGCTGTAGTCCGGGGGGGCGACCCCCCTGGACCCCCCGATCGCCGCTTCGCGCCGAACGTTGGCTCGGCGAGCACCCGCCTGCGGCGGGCCTCGCCTCGCCGACGCGCCTCCAGCTGGCTAGCCCAGCCGCTCGGCTCAGTTCACCTGGACCGTGACGCTGGGGTAGCCGGAGGCGCCGTTGGGCTCGGGCGGTTCCTGCAGCGAGGTCTGGGTGTAGCCGGTCGCGTCGGTGGCGCGCGCCTCGATGGTGTGCGTGCCTGGCGCGGCGTCCCATTGCCAGACCCACTGCCGCCAGGTGTCGATGCCGGGCACCGCGGCCAGCGTCGCTTGCTGCCACGGCCCCCGGTCCACCCGGACATGCACCGCGTCGATGCCCTTGTGCTGGGCCCAGGCCACCCCGGCCACCGGGGTCCGGCCGGCCCGTACCGCGCTGTTCGGCACGTCGATCCGGGACTCGGTCTTGATCGGCGCGCGCTGCGACCAGCCGCGCACCGACCAGTAGGCGGACTCCGCCGCGTACGTGGTCACCTTGATGTCGGTGACCCACTTGGTGGCGGATACGTAGCCGTACAGGCCGGGCACCACCATCCGGGCCGGGAAGCCATGCGCGACCGGCAGCGCGGTGCCGTTCATGGCCACCGCCAGCAGGGCATTCCGCCCGTCCATGACGGTGGCGATCGGGGTGCCGGAGGTGAACCCGTCCACCGATGTGCACAGCAGCTGGTCCGCGCCGGCCTTGATCCGGGCCATCCGGAGCAGGCTGGCCAGGCTGGCGCCGAGCCACTTGGCGTTGCCGATGTACGGCCCGCCGACCGGGTTGGACACGCAGGTGAGCGTGACGTAGTCCTCGATCAGCGGGCGGCGGAGCAGCTCGTCGAAGCTGAGCGTGATCTCCCGGTCCACCATGCCGTGGATGCGCAGCTGCCAGCTCTGCGGGGCCACCTGCGGCAGGATCAGCGCGGTGTCCACCCGGTAGAACGCGTTGTTCGGGCTGATGAACGGGGTCAGCCCGGTCACGTTGGGGTGGGTGCCCGGCGGCAGCGGCGGTGCCGGGTGGGCCGGCCGTGGGAACCGGATCTCGGACCGCGCGGCGGACACACTGGACCGCTCGGACAGCGACCGGCCGACCAGCGCGCTGACGCCGCCCGCGGCCAGCGCGACCGAGCTGACGGCGAGGAAGCTGCGCCGCCCCGGCCCGGCGCCGGCCGGGCTGGGCTCAGCCGGCCGGCCGGGCTGGCAGCCGGGCCGGGCTCGGGGGGGCGAGCCGGGACCCAGTCCAGCGGCCCGCGCTCGGGTTCGGCTGGCGGTGGCCCGGCTGGGGCGTCCTGGTGCACGGCCAGCGGGCGGCTGGCCGGCCTCCGCCCGCCCAGCCGCCTCAGCCGGCCCGGCCTGGTCCGGCCGGCCCGGCGGCCTGAGCTTGGTCCGCGGGCGGTCCGGCTGCCCGGGCCGCCCGCCGGTGCGCCGCGCGGACCAGGCGGGACAGTGCGAACGCGCCGGCCAGCGCGCCGATCAGCGTGGGCAGCGCATCCACCGGTTCGGCGTTCGGTCTGGTCAGCGCGCCAGCCAGGCCGATCACGGCGAACAGCCCGAGCCCGATGTAGCCGTAGCTGAGCCGCCGCATGGCCGCCACCCCGATGCCCGCGGCCAGCACCGCGAGCACGATCAGCATGCCGATGACCAGGGCCTTCTTGTCGTTCGAGCCGAACGTGGCGATGGCGAAGTTCTTGACCGGGGGCGGAGTATTGTCGATGGCCAGGCCGCCGACCGCCGCCACCGGCGAGCCCTGCGGTCGGCCTATCCCAGCGATGAGCTGGGCAACCCCGAGCGCGACCCAGGCGGTGAGCAGGCCCACCCACACGCCGCGGCCGATCCCAGGAGAATGTTCAGGAGCTTTCACAGAAGTCATTCGTAGCCTACGGAGATCCGGATTGCCGCAGATCACCGTGGTTGGCAAGCCAAGTGTAATGCGGCGACGAATTAAGGATATGGCGATGACCGACGGCCAGCCGCAAGCCTCCGGACGGGCTCGGTGCGGAGGGGCCCGGTGCGGACGGGCTCGGTGCGGACGGGCCTGGCGCAGGCCCGGCCTGCCGCCACTGGCGGTGCTGCTCGGCCAGGTGGCGCGGGGCGACAACGCGGCCTTCGGCGCGGTCTACGACCAGGTGGCCGGGCAGGTGTTCGGGCTGGCCCGCACCGTGCTGCGGGATGCCGCGCAGGCCGAGGAGGTGTGCCAGGAAGTCCTGCTGGACGTGTGGCGCAACGCGGCCCGGTTCGACGCCAGCCGGGGCACGGCCATGGCCTGGCTGATGACGCTGGCGCACCGGCGGGCGGTGGACCGGGTCCGCGCTCAGCAGGCGGCCACCGCCCGGGAGCAGCGGGCGGCCCGGCCCGAGGTCTCCTACGACAGCGTGGCCGAGACGGTCGAGGCCCGGCTGGATGCGGAGCGGGTCCGCCGCTGCCTGGGCTCGCTCACCGGCCTGCAGCGCGAGTCGATCACTCTTGCCTACTACCAGGGCCGCACTTACCGTGAGGTGGCCGCCCTGCTCAGCGTGCCGGTCGGCACCGTGAAGACGCGGATGCGGGATGGGCTGATCCGGCTCCGCGACTGCCTGGGGGTGGACTAGCCGTGGGCACATCCTGGTTCCGCCGGGCCGATCCGCACACGCTGGCCGGCGCCTACGCGCTGGACGCCCTGGGCGGGGCCGACCGGGCCCGCTTCGAGCGCCACCTCAGCGCCTGCCCATCGTGCAGCCAGGAGACCCACGGGCTGCGGGAGACCGCGACCTGGCTGGCGGCCAGCACCGCCGCCCGCGCGCCGGACGGGCTGCGCGACCGGGTGCTGGCCGCCGCGGCCCGCACCCGGCAGCACCCGCCGGCGGTGGCCCAGCTCAGGTCGGCCTGGCCGGGCCGGCGTTGGGGGATGGCCATTGCCTGCGGGGTGCTGGCCGTGGTCCTGGCCTTCGGCGGCATCGCGTTCAACGCCCAGCATCAGCTCAGCCAGGCAGCAGTCGCGGGCGCGGGCCATCGCCGCCGTGCTGAACGCCCCGGACGCGACGATGATGACCACCGATGCCAGCCCGCGCGGCACGGCCACCGTGGTCATGTCGCACCAGGCCCGGGCGCTCGTCTTCACTGCCGCCCGGCTGCCCAGACTTCCTTCTTCGCAACGCTACGAACTGTGGCTGGTCGGCAGCACCGGCCCCCGGCCTGCGGGCATGCTGCCGCTGCCGCATGCCGGGATGACCGCCCCGGTCATCGTGTCTGGCCTGCGCGCCGGGGACCGGGTGGCGCTGACCGTGGAGCCAGCCGGCGGGGCCCGGCAGCCCACCCCGCCGATGATCATCATGCTGCCGCTGCCGTCCTGAGCCCGGCCGGGCCCGGCCGGCCCGGGCCGCTCGCTGTTTCCGGTGGCCGCGCGGGCAGGCTAACGTGGGGACCCGTGAAAGCATCTCCCGAGGCGCAGCAGCGGCTGCTTGAGTTGGCCGATCTCGACGCGGAACTGGCCCGGCTGGAGCACCGCCGGCGAAGCCTGCCCGAGACCGCGGAAGCCGAGCGGATCGAGGCGAAAGACCGCGAGCTGCGCGACGAGATCGTCGCCCTGGAGGCGGCCGAGAAGGATCTCGGGCGGGAGCAGGGTAAGGCCGAAGCCGACGTGGACCAGGTGCGCACCCGGATCGACCGCGATCGCGGCCGGCTGGACGCCGGGACGGTCACCTCGGCCCGGGAGCTGGAGACGCTCCAGGCGGAGATCGTCTCGCTGGCCCGCAGGCAGTCCGATCTCGAGGAGATCGTGCTCGAGGTGATGGAGCGCCGGGAGGCCGCGCAGAGCCGCCGGGCCGCGCTGACCGACGAGCGCGCCGCGCTGGCCACCGAGCTGGCCGAGGTGACCACCCGGCGGGACGCGGCGCTGGGTGAGATCACGGAGCAAGCCGGCAAGGCCAGCGACCGCCGGGCCAGCGTGGCCGCGGAAGAGCCGGCCGACCTGCTGGCGCTGTACGAGAAACTGCGCGCCCAGCACGGGGTCGGTGCGGCGGCGCTGCGCCGGGGCCGGTGCGAGGGCTGCCATCTCTCGCTGAACACGGTGGACCTGAACCGCATCCGGGCGGCCGCGCCCGACGAGGTGCTGCGCTGCGAGGAGTGCCGCCGGATCCTGGTCCGCACCCCGGACTCCGGCCTGTGAAGCTGATCATCGAGGCCGACGGCGGCTCGCGCGGCAACCCCGGCCCGGCCGGGTACGGGGCCGTGGTCCGCGACGCGGCCTCCGGCGAGGTGCTGGCCGAGGCATTCGACAGCCTGGGCACCACCACCAACAACGTGGCCGAGTACCACGGGCTGATCGCGGGCCTGAAGGCCGCGGCCGACCTGGCCGCCGGGGCCGACGTGGACGTCCGGATGGACTCCAAGCTGGTGGTCGAGCAGATGTCCGGACGCTGGCAGATCAAGCACCCGGCGCTGCGGCCGCTGGCCGCCGAGGCCCAGGCGGCCGCCCGCCGGCTGGGCCGGATCACCTACCAGTGGGTGCCGCGGGCCCAGAACGCGCACGCCGACCGGCTGGCCAACCAGGCCATGGACGCGGCCAAGCCGTCCAGCGCCGGGACATCCGCCGGGGCAGCAGCCGGGCCCGCGCCCCGCGTCGCGGCCGGGCCCGGGCTGGACCGCGGCGCACCGCGACCCGCTGACCACGGTGCTGCTGCGGCATGGGCAGACGCCACTGTCCGCCGAGCGCAGGTTCGCCGGCCGGGGCGACATCCCGCTCACCGAAACCGGCAAGCTGCAGGCCAAGGCGGCCGCGCAGCGACTGGCCGCGCGCGGTGGCATCGGCCGGATCGTGACCTCACCGCTGCAGCGCGCCCGGCTGACCGCCGAGGCGGTGGCCGCGGCCACCGGGGCGCCGGTCGAGGTGGACGATGGCTGGCTGGAGACCGACTTCGGCCAGTGGGAGGGGCTCAGCTACGCCGAGGCGATGGAGCGCTGGCCGGACGAGATGGCCGCCTGGATGGGCGACACCAGCGTGGCGCCGCCCGGCGGGGAGAGCTTCGAGTGCGACCAGCCGGCGGGTGCTGGCCGCGCTGGACCGGCTGCTGGGTGACCGCGAGCCCGGCACGGTCGTCGTGGTCAGCCACGTGACCCCGATGAAGACCGTGCTCCGGCACGCGCTGCTCGCGCCGCCCGCGGCGCTGCGCCGGATGTACCTGGACGTGGCCTGCCTGTGCGAGGTCAACTGGTACGCCGACGGGCCCGCCGTGGTGCGCACCTTCAACGACACCGGGCATCTTCAGCCGCGGTAACCGGTGTTGTGCGCCTAAGCTGGGAGGTACGGCGGGCGAGCCGGCCGGGCGGCCGCGCCGGGACCGTGCCAGTCACGGATCCGGTGAGGAAGGTCCGGGCTCCGCAGGGCAGGGTGGTCGGTAACGCCGACCCGGGGTGACCCGCGGGACAGTGCCACAGAAAGCAGACCGCCTCTGGCCGGCCTCCGGCTGGCCAGAGGTAAGGGTGAAACGGTGGTGTAAGAGACCACCAGCGCTACGGGTGACCGTAGCGGCTAGGTAAACCCCACCTGGAGCAAGGTCAGAAGGGACCCCGGCCATTGCCGGGGAACTGCGCGAGCGGTTGAGGGCGGCCCGCCCGATGCTCGCGGGTAGACCGCACGAGGCTGCCAGCAATGGCAGTCCCAGATGGATGGCCGTCGGCCCGCGTTCGCGCGGGTGCACAGAACCCGGCCTACAGGCCGGCTCGCCCGCCGCTCTATGCTCTGAGCTGCGCAAACGAGGGTCACCGAGGACGAGCTGGACACCTACCAGACCCAGGCCGCCTATTGGCTGTGCCCTGGTGAGAGACGCCAATTCTGATCGTCCTTCCCCGGCCGGCTCCCGGGGCGCGTGCCATGCGTCTAAGCGTGATGGACAGGTTGTCAGCTCTGCTCACCGCCGCCGCCATCGTCCTGGCCGCAGTCGCGCTCGTCCTTGTGACTCGCACACCGCACCCTGCCCACCACCGCACGTCCGTGCCACGGATCGGCGCGCAGCTTCCACCGGCCCCCCTCGCCCGCGGTGCAGGTCAGCTCGGTGCCGTGTCGGCTGCTGACCGGCGACGAGCTGCACGAGTGCCGCTGAGAGACCCGGGGGAGAGGAGGCTGGCCGCAGCGCGGCCGGCAAGACCCCCGGCCAGGCCGGGCTAGCCTGGCGGCAGCTAGCGTGAGGCAAGGAACTCCGGGCTAGCGCCTGGTGGCGTAGGCGGATCGGCGCGGGTCACGAAGACCTGCGGGCTGATCATGTGCAGTGCGCCGAGCACGATGCCCAGCGCCTCACCCTGCGCAAGCTCGATCATCACCTCACCGGTAATCCCGGCTTTGCCGGTACTGCGTGGTACCAAGCGGAGGGCGGTCACTGGCTGCTCAGAGAGGGCCTCGTGAAGCAGCGCACGGCTCTGCGGATCGTCGGACAGGGTCAGCCGGATTCTCCACGTGATCTCATCCCGGTACATGGCGTCGCCCCCGCTATTCCAGTACCACTACTTGCCGGTAATGGTCGCGCAGGCAGAGTGCCGACACCGTGGCCGCTAGTCCTTACCAGCCGGGCCGAAAGACCGTTCAAGCCACCCCGGACCCGGCAGGGGTACTCCGCGCGGCTCAGCTGCCGGCGTATGATCACAGCCGCTCGAAGATCGCGGCTATGCCCTGGCCGCCGCCGATGCACATGGTGACGAGCGCGTACCTGCCGGACACCCGCCTCAGCTCATACAGCGCCTTGACGGTAAGGATGGCGCCGGTCGCGGCAACCGGGTGGCCCAGCGAGATGCCGCTGCCGTTGGGGTTGGTCCGGTCCAGTGGCAGGCCGAGCTCGCGGACGACGGCGAGCGCTTGAGCGGCGAACGCCTCGTTCACCTCGAACACATCGATTTCGTCAATCTTCAGGCCGGTCCGCTCCAGGATCTTCCTGACCGCTGGCACCGGGCCGATGCCCATCATCCTGGGCTCGACGCCGGCGTGGCTGTAGGCGACCAGGCGGCCCATCGGCTGCAGGCCGTGGCTGCTCGCGTACGTGCCACTGGTGAGCACGACGGCGGCCGCCGCGTCGTTCATCCCCGAGGCGTTCCCGGCTGTCACCGTGCCCTCCCTGGAGAACGCCGGGCGCAGCCGGGCCATGCCCTCCATGGAGGCGTCGGGCCGGATGTGCTCGTCGGCTACGACTTCGACCGTGCCCTTCTTCTTCGCGGGCGCCTGAACGGGTGTTATCTGCTCGTCGAAGTAGTGCGCCGCTACCGCCGCCGCGGCCCGGCGGTGACTCTCGACCGCCAGCGCGTCCTGATCCTCGCGCGAGATCCCGAACTCCTGGGCCACGTAGTCCGCTGTCGCACCCATGTGGCAGCTCTCGAACGGGTCGTTCAGCGCGCCAAGCACGGGGTCGATGGCCGGGCTGTCTCCCATCCGCTGGCCCCAGCGCATGCCCGGCAGCCAGTACGGGCCACGGCTCATTGACTCGGCACCGCCTGCCACCGCGGCCTCAGCGTCACCAAGGGTGATGGCCTGGGCCGCCGAGACGATAGCCTGCAGCCCGCTGCCGCAGAGCCGGTTCACCGTGAAGGCCGGCATGGTCACCGGCAGGCCGCCGTTGATGGCGGCGACCCGGCTCAGGTACATATCCCTGGCCTCGGTGTGAATCACGTTGCCGAACACCGCGTGGCCGAAATCATCTGGATCGACACCGGACCGGTGCACTGCCTCGCGGACCACTGTCGCCGCCAGGTCGCATGGCGGGACACCCGCGAGGGCACCGCCATACCGGCCGATGGCAGTCCGGGTGCCAGCGAGCACCACAATATCGTTCAGCTCGGTCATGACGTTCCCCTCACATGTCCAGGCCCTCGTCGGCGGCCCAGATCTGCCTGGCTATGCGGCAAACGGTGTCACCGTCATCAGCGCCGTCCCCTCGTTCGGACGAGTGCTCTGCCGCCGCGCTGGCCTGGTGCCTTGCTTTCGATGCTGTGCTGAAAGACCGCGCTCCGGCAAGGGGCGAACGTCCCGCAATCACCGGGCCACGCGTCCGTTGCCACGTCGCGAAGGAATGGTTGCGAAGGGAATACTCGCGCATGGAGCTGCGCCCAGCCGCAGGCAACTGAGCCATGCGCAAGCACCGAACAATCCAGGCGTGGCGAAAGCACGGCCTGCCTCGTAAGAGAACTCCCTTCACGCGACCCTCCAGTAGCACAGGCACCGACATGCGGGGACCTTCGACCCTACGCAGCCAGCGCCGATCAGCCTATGGTGGGGGCACGCCTGTTGGGATCCAAGCATGTACCAGGCGCTGGTACGTTTTACTGGCGTCACGGAGATACTCTTTCAGTTTCGGCCGCTCTTGCCGATGATCTGGCCGTCCTGGAATCAGATATTTAAACCAGGCCCCGGATGGGCGATATGAGAGAGGTGCCCGTACATGGACTTCGAGTTGACTGACGAGCAGGAACTGGTTCGCAGCACGGTAAGAGAGTTCGCCGAAGCCGAACTCGCGCCGGTCGCGGCCGAGATCGACCGTGACCACCGCTTTCCCGAGGAGGTGGTCCCGAAGATGGCGGGCCTGAGCCTCCTGGGCATGCCCTACCCCGAGGAGGTGGGTGGTGCCGGGGCGGACTACGTGAGCTACGCAATAGCTCTTGAAGAAGTGTCGAGAGCGTGCGCCACCACCGGGGTCATCATGACGGCTCACACCACGCTCGCCACTTGGCCGATCTTCAAGTTCGGGACCCAGGCCCAGAAAGACAAGTACCTCTTTGATATGGCCTCTGGCCGCCGCCTGGGCGCTTTCGCCCTGACTGAGCCCGCCGCGGGAACCGACGCCGGCGCCGGCACCTGCACGGCGATGCTGGACGAGGACGAATACGTTCTCAGCGGATCGAAGATCTTCATCTCCAACGCCCCGTATGCCGACGTGTACATCGTCTTTGCCAAGACCGATCCAGCGCAAGGGACGCGGGGAATGAGCGCGTTCATCGTCGAGAAAGATACCCCCGGGTTCTCCGTCGGCGAGGCGGAGCACAAACTGGGGATTCGCGGCTCCAGTACGCCGCCCCTCTACTTCAATAACTGCCACGTTCCCAGGGATGCGCTCCTGGGCGGGGAGGGTAACGGCTTCAAGGTAGCCATGCAGACGCTTGATGGCGGGCGCATCGGCATCGCCGCGCAGGCGCTGGGTATAGCCCAGGCTGCGCTCGACGCGTCGATAGCGTACGCCAAGGAGCGGGTCCAGTTCGGCAAGCCGATCGCCAGCCTGCAGGCTATTCAGTGGATGATAGCCGATATGGCTACCGAGATCGACGCTGCCCGGCTCCTTACATACCGCGCCGCATCGAACATGGACAACGGCCGCCCCTATTCCACCGAAGGGGCGATGGCAAAGCTGTTCGCCTCGGAGACCGCTACCCGGGTGGCCGGCAAGGCAATCCAGATCCACGGCGGATACGGCTATACGGAAAGTTATCCGGTGGAGCGGAACTGGCGTGACGCCAAGATAACTGAAATTTACGAGGGGACGTCCGAGGTGCAGCGCATGGTTATTGCGAGAAGCTGCCTGCGATGAGGGTAGACGGCCGGGAATGCCAACCGTTCACGGTAGCGAGTGGGGAAGCGGGAAATTGTGCCTGAGCTAGCCTATGCCGAGATCAAGGTTGGCAATTCGGCGTCATTTTCCAAAACGATTACCGAAGCGGACGTCGTCCTCTACGCCGGCCTCATCGGTGACTTCAACCCGATTCACATCGACGCCGAATACGCGAGGCAGTCGCTGTTCAAGGAGCGGGTCGCGCACGGGATGCTAGTGTCCGGGCTGATCTCAGCGGTGCTGGGTACGCAGCTTCCCGGCCCGAACTCCATCTACCTGGGCCAGGAACTCAGGTTCACCGCCCCCGTCAAGATCGGCGATACCGTCACGGCGGTAGCGACGGTCACCGAGAAGCGCGATGACAAGAGGATCATAAAGCTCACCACCACGATCTCGAATCAGCGGGGCGAGCTGGTCGTGGACGGCAGCGCGGTAGTCAAGAAAATGGGTTTGTAGGCCGGTGTGTGAGGTGACGCGAGTGTCTTCGAGCGGTCATCGTGTCGGCCTGCCGCGGTGGCCGCTGCCGGGAGGAGCGTTATGAAAATTGTGGTCGCCTACAAGTGGACGTGCGACCCGGAGGAGGCCACGGTACGTGCTGACGGCACGGTGGACTGGAGCCGGGCGAAGCCGGGCATCAGTACCTATGATCCGGTGGCCATAGAACTGGCGCGCCGTCTCGCCGAAGCCGCGGCTGCTGAGCTGATCGGCGTGACGGTAGGGGCGAAGGGGGTCGGTGTGGCCATCGCGTCCAAGGCCGCCTTGTCCCGTGGCCTGGACCGAGTGGTGATCATCGAGGATGAGTCGCTGCGGGAAGCCGGGAGGTCCGAGCTGGCTGCGGTGCTCGCCGCCGCAGTCCGTCATATCGGCGACGTGGACCTTGTCGTCACCGGCGACTCGTCGGTGGATGTGGCGGCCAAGATGGTGCCGACCGTGCTGGCCGGCGAGCTCGGCTGGCCGGCTGTCGCTGAGGTCACCGCGGTGACTGGCCAGGCTGGCACGCTGCGCGTGGAGCGCGCGGTCCCAGGCGGCGTGCAGGTGCTGGAGATTTCCGGCCCCGCTGTGCTGGCCGCGTCCGCGGATGCCGCGGTGCCGCGGGTACCGGGCATGAAAGACCTCCTCGCGGCGGGCAAGAAGCCGGTGGAGCACCTGGAGCTCACGGCCCTGGATGTGCCTGAGAGAAGCGCGGTCATGACGGTCACGGGCAGGTCGCGCCCGGACCGCAAGGCCCGCAAGGGCCAGCTCCTCGACACTGCCGACCCAGCGGCTGCCGCTGCCGAGCTCGTCAGCGCGCTGCGCGGCGCCGGAGCGCTGTGACCGCCCGCGGGATGACGGAGAGGACTAGACAGTGAGCGTGAACGCCTGGGTCATCGTCGGGGATCAACCGGGGATAGGCAACCTGATAACGATCGCGCGCTCCCTGGGCGGGCAGGTCGCGGCCGTCGTCGCGGGACCCCGGTCGGTGGCCGAGACGGTGGCGGCGAGCGGTGTGGACAAGGTGGTCTGGTGCGCCGCGCCGGGTGAGGGGCCGGTGGAGGCGAACGCCACAGCGGTCGCGGACGCGGTCGCGGCCGATCCCCCCAGGGTTGTGCTCAGCGGCCGCAGTCCGGGGGAGCGTGTGCTCCTCGGAGCCGCGGCGGCCCGGCTGCGCGCGGCGGTCCTGACCGGGGCGCGCTCGGTCTCAGCCGACGGTGACGGAGTCATCGTGGTCAACGCCGTTTTCGGTGACATCGCCGACGAGACCGTCGCCGTTTCCGGTCCGGTGGCGCTGCTGCTCGACGGCGGTCCCGTTCCGCCAGCCGGCGGCGGCAGCGCGCCCATTGAGGAGGTCGCGGCCGCGCCGCTGGCCATGAAGGTGATTGAGACCAGGACGTCCGGCTTCGATGAGGTTGACCTCAACGCCGCCCCCCGGGTGATCGGCGTCGGCCGTGGCCTCAAGGCCAGGGAGGATCTTGTCATGATCGAGGCGCTGGCTAAGGCCGCGAGAGCCGAGGTCGCCTGCTCCCGCCCGGTGGCCGAGGGCCTGAACTGGATGGGGAAGGACCGCTACATCGGAAGCTCCGGCGCGCACATCGCCCCGCAGCTCTACTTCGCGGTCGGGATCTCTGGCCAGCTGCAGCACATGGTCGGCGTGCAGGGGGCGGAGACGATCGTGGCGATCAACTCCGACCCGAACGCCGCGGTCTTCAAAGAAACCGACTACGGCCTCGTCGGCGACCTCTACCAGCTCGTGCCGGCGATCACCGCCGCCCTGAAATGACGGTGCCCGATGCCAGAAAAGGCTGAGCCTGACTTCGAGGTCATCGTTATCGGTGCCGGTATCGCCGGCTGCGTCACGGCCTACCAGCTCGCCCGGCAGGGACGCTCGGTCCTGCTGATCGAGCGGGGTGAGGCGCCCGGCTCAAAGAACCTCTCCGGTGGCGTGCTGTACTCCCGCGGCATCCAGGAGGTCTTCCCGGAGTTCCTCGACGAGGCGCCGGTCGAGCGCCGGATCACGCGCAACTACATCAACTTCCTCAATGCCGGGAGCTCAGTCGGCATCGACTACCAGGACACCCGCCTGGCGGACCCGGTCAACGCCGTCACGGTGCTGCGCGCCAAGCTGGATGCATGGCTGGCCGAGAAGTGCGAGGAGGCGGGCGTCCTCATCATGCCCGGGGTCCGCGTGGACCGGGTGCTCACCGAGGACGGCGCCACCGGCCGGCGGGTCGTGGGCGTCCAGGCCGGTGAGGACGAACTGCGCGCCCGCGTGGTCGTCGCCGCCGACGGGGTGAATTCCTTTATCGCCAAGGAGGTCGGGCTGCGCGAGAACGAGCCGCTGAACCACCTGGCTGTCGGCGTGAAATCCGTGGTGTCGCTGCCCAGGGAGACGATTGAGGCACGATTCAACCTGACCGGCGACGAGGGCGCAGCCATCGCCGTGGTCGGTGACTGCACCGAAGGTGTCGGGGGCGGCGGCTTTCTCTACACCAACATCGCCTCCATTTCCGTTGGCGTGGTCGTGCGCCTGGACGATCTCACCGCCAAGAAAAAGGTCGTCACCGACATCTTCGACCACTTCCTTGAGCACCGGTTCATTGCCCCCTACCTTGAGGGCGGCGAACTGGCCGAGTACGGCTGCCATCTGGTTGCCGAGGGCGGCATGAAGATGATCGGCGAAATCACCATGGACGGCATGCTCGTCGTCGGTGACGCCGCCGGGCTCACTCTCAACACCGGGCTGACCGTGCGCGGCATGGACCTGGCCGTCGCCTCCGCGGTCGCCGCTGCCGGGGGCATCATCTCAGGCCTGGAGCAAAACGACACTTCCAAGGCAGGCCTGGCCGGGTACCGGCAGAGATTCTTTGCCTCTTACGCGGGCAAGGACATGAAGACCTATACCAGGGCGCCCGCCTTTCTTGAAGCCGAGCGCATGTACAAGCAGTATGGCGAGCTTTTCGCCGATGTCCTCTACGGTGCTTTCAACCTCGACACCCAGCCCCGCCGGCATCTCCTGAGCGTCGCACGTAAGACGCTGACCCAGTCGCCGGTGAAGATGAGGCAGCTGGTCCGCGACGGCATTGCAGGAGCACGCGCCCTATGAAACCACTGTCTGTCCCTGAGCGCCTGACGAAGAACCGTTTCAACCTCGACGAGCAGGAATGCCACATCGAGGTTAACCAGGAGATCGCCAGGGCCACCGGAACCGGCAAGGCGATAGTCGCCTGCTGCCCAGCTCACGTCTACACCGAGGAACCCGACGGGACCATCTCCGTCGAGTACGCCGCCTGCCTCGAGTGCGGCACCTGCCTCGCTGTTGCCGCCCCAGGTGCCTTGAAGTGGCACTACCCTCGCGGCGGGTTCGGCGTCCAGTTCCGCGAAGGCTAGCGCCCGGCCGAGGCCACCCAGGTGTTGCGCTGCCATCCTGGCCCGCCGCCGACCTCGGCGGCGGGCCAGGATGGAGGTGGCAGGGCCCCAGCGCCGGCCCTGGCCGCAGGCCCGGCGCCGGGGCTTGTCCTTACCGCTGCAGGACGTAGGTGCCTGGTGCGGGGCATAGCGGCCGGAAGCGGGCGTTGCCCAGCGTGCGCGGGGCTTGCTTCATGTCGCCGCTACGCTCCGCCAGCCACGTGGTGTAGTCCGGCCACCAGCTGCCCTGGACCGTCTCGGCCTGGGCCAGCCATTCGCGGTGGTCGGGCGGGTTGCTGGGGGCGAGCCGGAAGGTCGCCTTCGGGTTCGATGGCGGGTTGACCATCGCCGCGATGTGCCCGCTGTTGGAGAGCACGAACCGGGAGTTGCCGCCGAGCAGCTGGGTGGCGCGATAGGCCGACGGCCATGGTGAAATGTGGTCGTCGATGCCGGCCACGACGTAGCTGTCCAGGTCGATCTTGGAGAGGTTGACGGGGGAGCCGAGCATGCTGACGGCATCCGGCTTGGTTAGTGAGTTGTCCATGGCAATCTCGATGAAATTGCGGTGCAGCCCGGCGGGCATCCTGGTGGTGTCCGCGTTCCAGTACAGGATGTCGAACGGCGGGGGCTTCTTCCCCTGCAGGTAGTTGTTGACCCAGTAGTTCCAGATCAGATCATCGGGCCGGAGCCAGGCGAACACCTCGGCGAGCGTGCGCCCGTCCATGTAGCCACGGGTGCGGGAGGCGAGGATGGACCCTGCGGCAGTGCCCTCGTTCATCAGCGAGACTGTGGTGCCCGCCTCCGTCATGTCCAGCAGCGTCACGCCCAGGCCCACGCTGGCCAGCTGATCGAGCTGCCCGGTCACGCTCAGGTGCGCGCAGACCATCGAGGTGAGGATGCCGCCGGCGCACAGGCCGATGATGTTGATCTTGGGCGCCTTGGTGATGTCGCGCAGCGTGCCGATCGAGTCCACGATTGCTTCACCGTAGGTGTCCAGATCCCAGTTCCTGGCGCTCTTGCCTGGGTTGGCCCAGGAGAGCACGAACACCTGGTATCCCTGCCCCAAGAAGAACTCGAGCATGCTGCGGCCGGGTGCGAGGTCGGTAATGTAATACTTGTTGATCATCGGCGGGACCATGAGCAGCGGGATCTCGTACACCTGGGGCGTGGTCGGCTTGTACTGGATCAGCTCGTAGACATCGGTACGGGCCACCACGGCTCCCGGCGTCACGGCGAGGTCTTTGCCAACTTCAAACGCGTCGGGCGGCACCATCGTCGGGATGTGCGGGGCCGAGGACATATCCGAGACCAGGGCGCTGGCGCCGCGGACGAGGCTGAGGCCGCCGGTGTCGATGAACGCTTTCCACGCGGCCGGGTTGCTCAGCGGGTAGTTACTCGGCGCGGATGCGGCGATGAGGTTGGTCAGCACGAACTTCAGGCGCGCATTGTCCCGCCAGTCCAGCTCCGCGTCAGCCAGCAGCTCCTCGGCGGTCCGCCCGATCGCCAGGTAGGTCTGGACGGCGCGCTTGAGCAGCGGGTTCTCACTCCACGCCGGATCTGCGAACCGGCGGTCGCGCCGGTCCGGGGCGATCTCAGATTTGCCCGCCGCGATGCCGGCGAGTTCCGCGGCCAGCTGGCCGGCCCGCCGGGTCACCGTGCCCGGACGGCTGGCCAGCCGGGCCGCGTACCGGACCATGCTGCTATCCGGCCGGAACCGGCGCACCGTGCCGAGGGTGGCGTCGGGCAGGACGAGATCCAGCATGCCGACTGCGCCGGTGGCTTCGGGCTCTGCTGCCTCAGCTGTCGGGTGCGCGGTATCATTCTTCGTGCGCGTTTTCCTCTCGGCAACCATGGGTAATCACGTCCTCACTTCTCTCCAGAGCTGGCCATACTTCAGTTAGCCAGGCACCGGTCAAGCCAGCAACCAGTACCAGCAGACCAGACAGCCAGAAAGTCGTGCAGAGTCGCCCGGCCTAAAGAGCGGGACGTTCGTCCTCTTGGTGTCGGGTCCTGGCTACCCGGCCGCGTAGCGGCATGGCCCAGCGGCCGGGGCTAGTCAGCGATCCGGTACTCCTCCAGCAGCCGGCGTGCCACGATCATCTTCTGGATCTCCGCAGTACCCTCACCGATGAGCAGCATGGGGGCCTCCCGGTACAGACGCTCGATCTCGTACTCCTTGGAGTAGCCGTAGCCGCCGTGGATGCGGAAAGAGTCCTCCACGACCTCCTTGCCGTACTCGGAGGCGAGGTACTTGGCCATGCCGGCCTCGAGGTCGTTCCGGTAACCCGAGTCCTTCCTGCGGGCCGCCATCACCATCATCTGGTGGGCGGCCTCGACCTTGGTGGCCATCTCGGCCAGTTTGAACTGGATTCCCTGGTGCTGGGCGATCGGCTTGCCGAAGGCGTGCCGCCGCTGCGCGTAGGCTATGCCCAGCTCGAAGGCGCGGAGGGCGATTCCGCAGCCGCGGGCGGCGACATTGACCCGGCCGACCTCGACGCCGTCCATCATCTGGTAGAACCCTTGGCCGGTGCTGCCGCCCAGTACCCGGTCAGCCGGGATCCGGACGTCCTCCAGGATCAGCTCGGTGGTGTCGACGCCCTTGTAGCCCATCTTCTCGATCTTCCCCGGCACGGTCAGGCCTGGCACCTTCGGGTTGGCGCCGAAGCCCGGCTCCTTTTCGATCAGGAAGGTGGTCATGTTCCGGTGCGGCGCGTCGTGGCCGTCGTCGGTCCGGCAGAGCACCGCCACCAGGGTTGAGGTGGCCCCGTTGGTCAGCCACATCTTCTGGCCGTTGATCACGTAATCGTCCCCGCCCGCCTCCCCTTCCCCCTTCACCCGCACCGCCTTGGTGCGTATCGCCGAGACGTCCGAGCCCATCCCCGGCTCCGACATGGAGAAGGCGCCGCGTACCTCGCCAGCCGACATCCGGGGCAGGAAGTAGTCCTTCTGCTCCTGGGTGCCATGCTGGACGATCATGTGCGCGACGATGAAATGAGTGTTGACGATGCCTGACACCGACATCCAGCCCCGGGCGATCTCCTCCACCACCAGCGCGTAAGTGAGCAGCGACTCCCCGAGACCGCCGTGCTCCTCGGGGATGGTCAGCCCGAAAAGGCCGAGTTGCTTCATCCCGTTGACGATCTGGGTGGGGTACTCGTCCTTGTGCTCAAGCTCGGTGGCGACCGGGATGATTTCTTTGTCGACAAAGTCCCGGACTGTGGCGAGGATATCCCGCTGGATCTCGGTCAGGCCATCAGTCTGTGCCAGGCGTCCCATGGCGCGGCTCCGTATCTCCAGGTGGGAAGAGAGCTGTGTGGGTGAGGGCTGGGCTGAAGGGGCGGGGGGTCATGCGGACGGCTCGGGACGGCCCGGCTGCTCGCCGCCGCGTTCCTTGATGTAGGTCTCGGTCGGCACCATGACCTTTCGGCGGAAGACGCACACCAGGGTGCCGTCCTGCTTGTGACCCCGGGTCTCGACATGGACGATGCCCCGGTCGTTCTTCGACTTTGATGGCCATTTGCCGAGCACGGTGGTCTCGCCGTAGATGGTGTCGCCGTGGAAGGTCGGCGCCACGTGCTTCAGCGACTCGACCTCCAGGTTGGCGATGGCCTTGCCGGAGACGTCCGGCACCGACATGCCCAGCAGCAGGGAGTAGATGTAGTTGCCCACCACCACGTTCTTGCCGAAGTCGGTGGTCTGCTCCGCGTAGTTCGCGTCCAGGTGGAGCGGATGGTGGTTCATGGTGAGGAGACAGAACAGGTGGTCGTCGTATTCGGTGACCGTCTTCCCGGGCCAGTGCTTATAGACCGCCCCGACCTGGAACTCCTCGTAGGTTCGCCCGAACTGCATGTCATGCCTCCGGGGGCTCGAACTTCGAGGTGCGCTGCATGCCCGCGGCACGGCCCTTGCCCGCGATTACCAGGGCCATCTTCCTGGAGGCTTCGTCGATCATCTCGTCACCGAGCATGGCTGACCCCTTGGCCCCGCCAGCCTCCGACGTGCACCAGTCGTAGGCGTCCAGGATCAGCTCCGCGTGGTCGTAGTCGTCCTGCGAGGGCGAGAAGATCTCGTTGGCGGCGGCGATCTGGTCCGGATGCAGCACCCACTTGCCGTCGAAGCCCAGGGCGGCAGCTCGCTGGGCGACCTCCCGGTATCCTTCGTGATTGCGGATCTGCAGGTAGGGGCCATCGACAGCCTGCAGGTCGTGGCTGCGGGCCGCCATCAGGATGCGCATAAGGATGTAGTGGTAGGCGTCCGCCGGGTAGCCGGGTGGCTGCTCGCCCACCACCAGCGACTTCATGTTGATCGAGGCCATGAAGTCGGCGGGCCCGAAGATGATGGTTTCGATCCGCGGCGAGGAGGCGGCGATCGCGTCGACGTTCACCAGGCCCTTGGCGTTCTCGATCTGGGCTTCGATGCCGATCCGGCCGACCTCGAAGCCCATCGTCTTCTCGATCTGGGTGAGCAGCAAGTCCAGCGCCTTGACCTGGTCGGCGTCCTGCACTTTCGGCAGCATGATGCAGTCCAGGTTAGGGCCCGCCCCTTCGACCACGGTGATCACGTCCCGGTAGGTCCAGTGCGTGGTCCAGTCGTTGACCCGGACGACGCGGGTCTTGCCGGTCCAGTCGCCGTTGTTCAACGCGTTGACAATGCTGTGCCGGGCGCTCTCCTTGGCCAGCGGCGCACATGCGTCCTCGAGATCCAGGAACACCTGGTCCGCGGGCAGGCCCTGGGCCTTCTCCAGGAAGCGCGGGCTGCTGCCCGGGACGGCCAGGCAGGAGCGGCGGGGGCGCAGGCGGTTCGTCGGAACAGCAGGGGCGGTGATCATGTCAGGTCGCGCCATCCTTTTGCCGGTTGCGGTGCTTGTCGGGCGGGTCGGTGCGGGGCGGTCGGTAATGCTCAGGATGCGCCCGCGGCCGGGCCGCGGCCAAGCGTGCCGCATGCCGCGCCGCGTCCATCCCGGGCATGGTCAGGCCGTCCCAGCCAGGCGGCCAGGTCGGCTTGGCCACGGCTGAAGCTTGTTGGCCAGCCGGATCTCGTCGACGATGCGGCCGATGATGGCGGCAATGCCGAAGTCCTTGGGGGTGAAGACAGCAGCCACCCCCTGGGCTCGAAGGGACTCGGCGTCGGCCGGTGGGATGATCCCACCGACCACCACCGGGAGATCCTCCGCCCCGGCCTGGCGAAGCCCGCGCAGCACCTCAGGCACTAGCTCGCCGTGCGAACCGGAGAGGATCGACAGCCCCACGCAGTGCACGTCCTCGGCGACCGCGGCGGCCACGATCTGCTCCGGGGTGAGCCGGATGCCCTGGTAGATCACCTCGAACCCGGCGTCGCGGGCCCGCAGCGCGATCTGCTCGGCGCCGTTGGAGTGCCCGTCCATGCCAGGCTTACCCACCAGCAGCCGCAGCTTGCCCGCTCCGAGTTCCGCGGCGGTGTCGGCTACCGCCGCGCGGACGGCGATCAGCTCCCCGCCCGGCTCGGCGGTGACCGCCACCGGGCCGCTGACACCGGTGGGTGCCCGGTACTCGCCGAAGACATCCCGCAGCGTGAAGGACCATTCGCCGGTGGTCACGCCCGCCCGGGCGCAGGCCAGGCTGGCCGGCATCAGGTTGACGCCGGCCTGCGCCGCGTCCGCCCTGAGCTGGTCCAGCGCGGCGAGCACCGCAGTCTCGTTACGCTGCTTGCGCCACTGCACCAGGTGGGCCACTGCCTCCCGCGCGGCTGCCGGGTCAACCTGCTGGACCGCGGTTTCGAGGTCGGCGGTGAGCGGACTGGGCTCGGTGGTCGTGAAGCAGTTGACGCCGACGACCCGGTCTACGCCGGACTCGATGCGGGCGCGCCGGGCCGCGTGCGAGGCGACGAGCTGAGCCTTGAGGTAGCCGGACTCCACGGCAGGCACCACCCCGCCCATGGCCAGCACCGTCGCGATCTCCGCCTCGGCGCCCGCCAGCAGTTCCGCGGTCTTGGCCGCCACCACAGGGGAGCCGTTGAACAGGTCGCCGTACTCAAGCAGATCCGATTCGTAGGCGAGCACCTGCTGGATGCGCAGGCTCCACTGCTGGTCCCAGGGCCGCGGCAGGCCCAGCGCCTCGTTCCAGGCCGGGAGCTGCACAGCACGGGCCCTGGCGTCCGCGGACAGCGTGACGGCCAGCATCTCCAGGACGATCCGCTGGATGTTATTTTCCGGCTGCGCCTCGGTCAGGCTCAGCGAGTTCACCTGCACGCCATAGCGGAAGCGGCGGCTCTTCGCGTCGGAGATACCGTACCGCTCCCTGGTGACCTTGTCCCAGAGCTGGGCGAAGGCCCGCAGTTTGCACATCTCCTCGACGAACCGGACACCCGCGTTGACGAAGAAGGAGATCCGGGCGACGACCTCGCCCATCCGTTCCTCCGGTACCTGCCCACCGGCGCGGACGGCGTCCAGGACGGAGATCGCGGTGCACATGGCGAACGCGATCTCCTGGACCGGGGTGGCCCCGGCCTCCTGGAGGTGATAGCTGCACACGTTGATCGGGTTCCACCGTGGGAGGTGGGTGACCGAGTGCGCGATCACGTCGGTGGTGAGACGCATCGACGGGCCGGGCGGGAAGATGTACGTCCCGCGGGAGAGGTACTCCTTGACGATGTCGTTCTGGATGGTGCCGGTGAGCTTGCTGATGTCGGCGCCCTGCTCCTCGGCGACGACCAGATACAGCGCCATCAGCCACATCGCGGTGGCGTTGATCGTCATCGAGGTGTTGGTCTGCTCCAGCGGGATTCCCTCGAAGAGGGTGCGCATGTCGTCCAGATGCCCGACCGGGACGCCGACCCGGCCGACCTCGCCGCGGGCGAGGACGTGATCGGCGTCGTACCCGGTCTGGGTGGGCAGGTCGAACGCGACCGACAGGCCAGTCTGGCCCTTGGCCAGGTTGCGGCGGTAGAGCGCGTTGGACTCCGCCGCCGATGTGTGCCCCGCATAGGTCCGCATCAGCCAGGGACGGTCCCTGGGGGGCCGCGGTGGCTGCCGCTCACCGGACTCGTTCATGCCTGTTCCATCTTCACACGTTCCGGAACCGGTTGATCTCCTTGAGGTGCTTGGCGCGCAGTTCGGCGTCGCGCACACCGAGGCCCTCCTGCGGTGCCAGGCACAGTACGCCAACCTTGCCATGGTGCAGGTTGCGGTGCACGTCCAGTGCGGCCTGGCCGGTCTCCTCAAGCGGGTAGACCGTGGACATGGTCGGGTGGATCATCCCCTTGGAGATCAGGCGGTTGGCCTGCCACGCCTCGCGGTAGTTGGCGAAGTGCGAGCCGATGATGCGCTTGAGGCTCATCCACAGGTAGCGGTTGTCATATTCGTGCATGTACCCCGAGGTGGAGGCACATGTCACGATGGTGCCGCCCTTGCGGGTCACGAACACCGAGGCGCCGAACGTCTCCCGGCCCGGGTGCTCGAAGACGATGTCCACGTCCTCGCCGCCGGTCAGCTCGCGGATCCTGGCGCCCAGGCGCTTCCATTCCTTCGGATCCTGGGTGTGCTCGTCCTTCCAGAACTGGTAGCCCTCGGCCTTCCGGTCGATGATCAGCTCTGCGCCCATCGACCGGCACAGCTCAGCCTTGGCCGGGCTGGACACGACGCAGATCGGGATCGCGCCGCCGGCCTCCGCGTACTGGGTGGCGTAGGCGCCGAGGCCGCCGCTGGCCCCCCAGATGAGCACGTTGTCGCCCTGCTTCATGCCAGCTCCGTTGCGCGAGACCAGCTGGCGGAACGCGGTCGAGTTCACCAGGCCAGGCGTCGCAGCCTCTTCCCAGGTCAGGTGCTTTGGCTTGGGCATCAGCTGATTCGTCTTGACGATGGCCAGCTCGGCGAGGCCGCCGAAGTTGGTCTCGAAACCCCAGATGCGCTGCTCCGGATCGAGCATGGTGTCGTTGTGGCCGTCGGAACTCTCCAGCTCGACGGACAGGCAGTGCGCGACGACCTCCTCGCCGGGCTTCCAGACGTTGACGCCGGGGCCGGTGCGCAGCACCACGCCCGCGAGGTCCGAGCCGACCACCTGGTACGGCAGGTCATGCCGTGCGGTGAGCTCAGAGAGCTTGCCGTAACGGCGCAGGAAGGCGAAGGTGGAGATCGGTGAGAAGATGGAACTCCACACGGTGTTGTAGTTGACCGCGCTGGCCATGACGGCGATCAGGGCTTCACCCAAGCCGAGTTCGGGGACTGGCACCTCTTCCACGTGCAGGGACTTGCGGGGATCCCGGTCGCCCGTGTCGATGCCGTCGAACATGTGCTCCTCGTCCCGGTGCAGGGTGACTGCCCGGTAGGCCTCCGGCAGCGGAAGCGCGGTGAAGTCCGCGGCCGAGGTGTCGGAGCTGAGGATGGTGTCGAGAATTTCCTTCAAGGCTGACTCCCTAAGTCGTACCTGCATGAGGAGCGCAGGGCGTCGTGGGAGCCGTGGCGCAGCGGCCAGTTGGTACAAAACTTCGTTGTTCACCGGAGCAGGTGGTGCGGGCCTCCGTCTCAGCCGCTTCACCGCATCTGTCCTGCTCATATATCACGATGCCAGGCGACCCTGTAAATGTCTATTAAGAATTTCGGGAAGACAGTTAAGCGAAACATTTAGACTGGGCGAGCCTTCCGGGCCGGGGCGCGTGGACGATGGCGATGAGCACCGGAGCCGCCAGCCAGCGCGAAATCGGCAGCCCGGTCCCGGTCTGGCGTTTCTCGGTAGGCTCGGAAGGGTGCAGGTCTGGCCGGGGACTGCTTATCCGCTCGGTGCCACCTGGGATGGATCGGGTACTAATTTCGCCCTGTTCTCCGCGGTGGCCGACCGGGTGGAGTTGTGCTTGTTCAGATCCGGCCAGGGGCGTGAGACGCGCGTCGAGTTCACCGAAGTGGATGGTTTTGTCTGGCACTGCTACCTGCCGGGTGTCGGCCCGGGCCAGCGGTACGGCTATCGTGTGCACGGCCCGTACGCGCCGGGCCGCGGACACCGGTGCAACGCGGCGAAGCTGCTGCTCGACCCGTACGGCAAGGCCGTCGAGGGACAGGTGCGCTGGCACGAGGCCCTGTTCTCGTACCGGCCCGGCAGGCTGGAGGCGGCCAACGCTCGTAACAGTGCCCCGTTTATGCCACGCAATGTCGTTACTAACCCGTACTTCGGCTGGGGGGATGACCGGCCGCCGCGAACGCCGTATCACGAGACAGTGATCTTTGAGGCGCATGTCCGCGGCCTGACCCTGCGTCATCCGGAGATTGCGCCCGAGCTGCGCGGTACCTATGCGGGCCTGGCCTCCCCGGTCATCATCGATCACCTGACCCGGCTGGGCGTGACCGCCATCAACCTGATGCCGGTGCATCAGTTCGTCTCGGAACGGGAGCTGGCGGCCAGGGGCCGGACCAACTACTGGGGCTATAACACAATCGCGTTCCTAGCCCCGCACAACGGCTACTCGTCATCCGCCGAGCCGGACGGCCAGGTCGCCGAGTTCAAGTTGATGGTCAAGACCCTGCACGCGGCGGGCATCGAGGTGATCCTGGATGTTGGCTACAACCACACGGCGGAAGGTGGCGCGTCCGGCCCGACGCTGTCTTTCCGCGGCATCGACAATGCCGCGTACTACCGGCTTGCCGCCGGCGACCCGGGTGTCTACGTGGACTACACCGGCTGCGGCAACAGCCTCAATGTCCGCAGTCCGCATGCCCTGCAGCTGATCATGGACTCGCTGCGGTACTGGATCCTGGATATGCACGTGGACGGGTTCCGTTTCGACCTGGCCGCGGCCCTGGCCCGGGAGCTGCACGATGTAGACCGGCTGGCCGCCTTTTTCGATCTGGTCCAGCAGGATCCGGTCGTATCGCAAGTCAAGCTGATCGCCGAGCCGTGGGATGTCGGGGAAGGCGGCTACCAGGTCGGGAAGTTCCCGCCGCTGTGGTCGGAATGGAACGGCAAGTACCGTGACTGCGTGCGGGACCTGTGGCGCGGCAAGCCCGCGGCCCTGCCGGAGTTCGCCGCGCGGCTGACCGGTTCCAGTGACCTCTACGAGACCAGCGGGCGGCGGCCGGTGGCGTCGGTCAACTTCGTGACGTGTCACGACGGATTCACCCTCGCGGACCTGGTCAGCTACAACCGCAAGCACAACGAGGACAACGGCGAGGACGGCCTGGACGGCACCGATGACAACCGGTCCTGGAACTGCGGCCGGGAAGGGCAGTCCGACGATCCGGCGGTCAGCGAGTTGCGCGGCCGGCAGATGCGCAATTTCCTGGTCACGCTGTTCTGCTCGCAGGGCGTGCCGATGCTGTCGGCGGGTGACGAGATGGGGCGCACCCAGCAGGGCAATAACAACGCCTACTGCCAGGACTCACCGCTGTCGTGGGTGGACTGGGAGAACGCGGGCAAGTACGCCGACCTGACCGATTTCATCTGCGCGCTGTCCGCCCTGCGCCGGGCGCACCCGGTCTTCCGGCGGCGCAGGTTCTTCAGCGGCCTTCCCGCCCAGGTCGGCCGAGGCGGCCTGCGGGACATCAGCTGGTGGACCCCGTCCGGCCGGGAAATGACCGAGGCGGACTGGCATGCCGGTCATGCCCGGTCGCTGGCCGTGTTCCTCAACGGCGACGCCATCACCGAGCCCGGCCCGCGCGGAGAGCGCGTCCGGGACAAGCACTTCCTGCTGCTGTTCAACGCGCACAGCGACACCGTGCGGTTCATGCTGCCCGGCGCCGATCACGCAGACGGGTGGCACGTTGCCATCGATACGGCGCTGCCGGGCCGCCCCGGGACCAGTACTGGCGGCTCGCCCGCGAGGCTACCCAGCGGCGTGGCGCTCGACGTGGCCGGCCGCTCGGTCATGGTGCTGCACGCCGCCGACGGCCCGGCCCGCCGGGGCGAGCCCAGCCGGACGGCTTAACCCAGCCTGGCAGCCAGCGTCACGGTGATTAGCGCCAGCGCCAGGGTGATCAGTCCGGCCGGCGCCCATACCCCCGGCCGGCCTCTAATGGCCATCGGTCCCTGCCATCGCTTACCTTCGCCTCTGCCCATTCCCTCCGCGCGATGCGAAGAAGCAAGTAGGGAGATCCGAGGATGCGGGGGCCGGTGAGTGCGCTGACGCGAGAGAGTCTCCGGCAGCTTAGCGCTCATCCAGAAGGCAAGGGCGGCGTGAGCTGACGCAGTGGTGCTACTGAAACCGCCTCAGAGTCACTCGATCTCCGGGAGGCGCAGGTGCAGTTGTGGGATTCCAGGGTGCGATCTTCGATGTCGATGGGGTGCTCGTGGACTCCCCGCACGGCCGGGCATGGCGTGCGGCGCTGCAGGAGCTGATGGAGGGAGAGTGGCGCGACATCCGCGCCCGGACCAGCTACTCTCCTGAAGGGTTCACCCTGGCCATTTATCAGCAGGTGATGGCCGGGATGCCGCGGCCCGCCGGCGCCCGCGCGGCACTGAAGTACTTTGGCGTGCCTGACGTTAACCTGCGGAGCGAGCAGTACGCCGCGGCCAAGCAGGAACATCTGCTCAAGCTGATTGAGACGGGCCAGTTCGCGGCCTTCGCCGACGCGCTCCGCTTCATCCTGGCGGTCAAGGGCGCCGGAATCCCGGTCGCGGCGGCGTCCTCATCTAAGAACGCCAAGCTCTTCCTGCGCCAGATCCGGCTGGACACCTTCGCCGCCGAGCAGCGACTGGACTATCCCTTCATCCGCCCGGGACTGACTCTGCTAGAGCTGTTCGATGCCGACATCTCCGGGCGCGACTTCCCGCGTGGCAAGCCGGACCCGATGATCTTCCTGACCGCGGCCGAGGAGCTGCACGTCGCGCCCGGCAGATGCTTGGTGGTAGAGGACGCGGTGACCGGGATTCAGGCAGCCACCGCGGGAGCGATGACGGCGCTTGGCGTGGCCCGCCTGGGCGACGAGGACGATCTGGTCATCGCGGGCGCGGATCTGGTCGTGACCACCCTCGACGACGTGTCCCGGCAGGCCCTGGCGGAAGGCCGGCTTGAGCAGCGCAAGGCGGCTTCGGAGCGCCGGCGGCGGCAGCTGGAGCGGCCGCCGAGTGCCTGGTCCCTCGTCTACGAGGACTTCGACCCGGAGCGGCAGGGGCTGCGGGAGGCGTTGGGCGCGCTTGGCAACGGATACTTTGCCACTCGCGGCGCCCTGCCTGAGGCGCACGCCGACGATGTCAACTATCCGGGCACCTATGTGGCAGGACTGTACAACCGGCGGCAGACGCGTATCGCGGGCCGGGTGGTCGAGAACGAGGATCTGGTCAACGTGCCGAACTGGCTGTCCCTGTCCTTCCGGGTGGCGGACGGGCCATGGTTTGACATTGCGGACGCCGACATCCTCGGGCACCGCTTGGAGCTTGACCTGCGACGGGGGACGCTCACCAGGAACCTGCGCTGGAAAGAGCAGGACGGGCGCATCACCAGCATGGTGCAGCGCCGGTTCGTCAGCATGAAGGACCCGCACCTGGCCGGCCTGGAGACCACGTTCACGGCCGAGAACTGGTCCGGAACGCTGCAGGTCTGCTCGGGTCTGGACGGGCGGGGCTGCAACTCCGGCGTGCAGCGCTACCGCGACCTGGACGGGCATCACCTCGCGGTGCTGCACGCCGCCGAGGCCGGCGGCGAGACTGTGGAGCTAGAGGCGGAAACCAGCCAGTCCCGCATCCGGATCGCGATTGCCGCCCGGACCAGGGTCATTGCCGATGGCGCGCCAGCCGTAGCCGACCGGTCCCTGGTCGCCGAGCCGGGCTTCGTCGGGCACACTCTCACGCTCACCCTCGAGCCGGAACGCCCGGCAACGGTCGAGAAGATCGCTGCGCTGTACACCTCCCGGGATCGTGCGATCTCGGAATGCCTGCTGCAAGCCCGCCAGGACGCACAGGACGCGGCTGGGTTCGGCGATCTCGCCAAGCGGCATGCGGCGGCTTGGGACGCGCTGTGGAGTCGGCTCGACATCGAGTTGGACACCGCCAACGAGTGGTTTCAGACGGTCCTGCACCTGAACGTTTTTCACCTGCTGCAGACCGTGTCACCCCACTCGGCCCGCCTGGACGTCGGAGCCCCCGCGCGCGGATGGCACGGAGAGGCCTACCGAGGCCATGTCTTCTGGGATGAGATATTCGTCTTCCCGTTCCTGAACTTCCAGAATCCAGCGCTCGCCAGCGCCCTGCTCAATTACCGCCATGAACGCCTCGGTGCGGCCCGCGCCGCGGCG
This sequence comes from uncultured Actinomycetes bacterium, assembly GCA_963757545.1. Taxonomy (GTDB): domain Bacteria; phylum Actinomycetota; class Actinomycetes; order Streptosporangiales; family Streptosporangiaceae; genus RYN-230. The sequence goes on from CAVWSA010000039.1 coordinate 238,056, forward strand.
CGGGCCGCGGGGTACCAGGGTGCGATGTTCCCCTGGCAGAGCGGCAGCGACGGGCGCGAGGAGACCCAGCGACTGCACCTGAACCCGCACTCGCTCCGCTGGCTGCCCGACCACTCCCATCTCCAGCGGCACGTCAACATCGCGGTGGCCTACAACGTCTGGCAGCACTACATGGTTACCGGCAGCATCGAATTCCTGCGCTTCAGCGGCGCCGAGATGCTGATCGAGATCGCCCGGTTCTGGGCCAGCCTGGCGACCTACAACCCGCAGCTGGACCGCTACGAGATCCTCGGCGTGATGGGCCCGGACGAGTACCACGACGCATACCCCGAAAGTGACCGGCCAGGCGTGGACAACAACGCCTATACCAACATCATGGCCGTGTGGGTGCTGCTGCGGGCAATGCAGGCTCTCGATGAGCTGCCGCTGCACTACCGGCGTGAGGTAACTGACGAACTCGGGCTCGGCACCGGCGAGCAAGACCGCTGGCGGGATATCACCAGGAAGATGCGGGTGGTGTTCCACGACGATGGCGTGATCGCCCAGTTCGAGGGCTACGACCGGCTGCAGGAGTTCGACTGGGACGGCTACCGGGCCCGGTATGGCAACATCCAGCGTCTGGACCGGGTGCTCGAGGCAGAAGGCGACAGCACCAACCGGTACAAGATCTCCAAGCAGGCCGACGTGCTGATGCTGCTGTTCCTGCTGTCCCGCGACGGGCTGCGGGAGCTGCTGCGCAACATGGGTTACGAGGTCAGCGAGGCGCAGCTCACCCGGACTGTCACCTACTATCTCGCCAGGACCGCGCATGGGTCGACGCTCAGCGGCGTGGTGAGCGCCTGGGTACTGGTTTGGCTGGATCCGGCGCAGGCGTGGCGCTTTTTCGTCCGGGCGCTGCAGAGCGACGTCGCCGACGTGCAGGGTGGGACGACCGCAGAGGGCATCCACCTCGGGGCCATGGCCGGCACGGTGGACATCGTGCTGTTCTGCCTCACCGGCATGCGGGCTCACGGGGACGGGCTCAGGTTCGATCCGGCCCTGCCGCCGGAGATCAAGCGGCTGCGCTTCAGTGCCCACTACCGGGGACACCGGGTCAACGTGACGATTGGCGAAGATAACCTGCTGATCACGTCCCGCCCGGGCGGCGCGCCACCCATCAAGATCCTGGTACGCGGCCAGACTCGCGAGCTCGCACCCGGCATGCACACGCAGTTCTCGCTAGCGCGTAACCCGCCCGGCCCCTGACCAGATGGATGGCCGCCGGCCCGCGTTCGCGCGGGTGCGACCGTCGAAGCCGTGCCCCACCCGGGCCCACTCCCTGGGGGGCCGGCCAGGGACATCCACGGGTGCGACGCACCGTCCGCCGCGCGACGCTGAGCAGGAGAAGGGAGCTGCCACCATGTCCAATCACTTCAGCGCGGACAATCTCAAGTTTCCCGGTGACGACCGGCGCCTGGACCTGACCGACGTGTTCGCCTTCAGGTCCGCGGACAACCCGGACAACACGGTGCTGATCATCGACTCGAACCCGACGAGTGCCCCGCCGCCCATCCCGGCCCGCACCACCGGCCCGGAATTCCACCCCGACGCGGTGCACCGGATCAACGTGGACAACAACGGTGACGCCGCGGCCGACATCGCGTTCACGTTCACGTTCTCCGAGTTCGAGAACGGCATGCAGACCGCGATGGCCTGGTATGCCACCGGCAGCCAGGCCAGGGAGCCCGGGCCGGTCGGCGAACAGCTCTGCGCGCCGTTCCCGATCAGCTTCGATGGTTCGGCGCGGGCTATCCAGGCCGGCCCGATCCGGCTGTTCGCCGGGCTGCGCAGCGACCCGTTCTTCGCCGATGTCGAGGGCGCCCTGCACGGATTCCAGTGGACCGGGCACGACGACTTCGCCGACAACAACGTGGACTCGATCGCCCTCGAGGTGCCCAGCGAACTGCTCGGCGGTGACCCGGTGATCGGCGTCTGGGCCTCGATCAGCCTGCGCCGCGACGGCGCACTGGTACTGATGGACCGGGGCGGGAACCCGACCATCAACCCGTTCATCAACCCGGACGGCCAGAAGAACCTGTACAACTCCCGGCAGCCCGCCGACGACGTGGCCAACTACCTCGGGCCGTGGTCCAAGCTGCTGGAAAGCAGCGGCTACCCGGCGGACGAGGCCAGGGCGGCCGCCATGCAGGTGCTGCCGGACATCCTGCAGTACGACCGGACCAAGCCGGCCAGTTACCCGAACGGCCGCGTTCTCACCGACGACGTGTACAGCATGCGGTTTGCCTGGCTGACCCACGGCAAGGTGCCGCCGACCGGCCTTAGGCCGCACGGTGACCTGCAGGCACAGTTCCCTTACCTGGGCGTGCCGAACCCGATGTGACCGGTTCCTGACCCGGCGGATGCGGCCCGCCATTCCGCCGTATCCGCCCGCTGAGCCTGTGACATCCGGCACGAAACCGCTGAGACCCGGAATCATTTGCCTATGTCCGGTCATCGGATGGGTGGCCGGAACATGGCCCACACGGCATGGGATTGGCTTAGCTCCTGGCTGGAAATCACCCTGTCACGCCCGGGCATACCGGCTGACGGGTAGATAGATCATTTGTGGTGTTATGGCAGGGTGACCTGACCGGGTACAGGCAGTTCAGCGCAGGGACCGGGGGTAGGGATGGCGCAAAGGACAATCGTCGCGCTAGAAGACGATCTTGATGGCGGGCCGGCGGACGAGACCGTACGATTCGGGGTGGGTGGCTCGGAGTACGAGATCGACCTGAGCGAGAAGAATGCCGCGAAGCTCCGCAAACAGCTCGCGCCGTTCGTCGAGCACGCCCGCCGGGCCAGCGGCCAGTCGCACCGGCCGGTGCGCACCGCGGCCAGCCGGCGGCGCAGCCGGGACATCCGGGCCTGGGCCCGGGATCAGGGTATCCAGCTCAGCGAGCGGGGCCGCATCCCAGCCGGCATCGCCGCCCAGTACGAAGCCGAGACGGGCCGGGGTTCCCGCCGGTTAGCCGCTGGCCCCCGGGTGCGCAGCTGGCCGAGCCGGGCTCCCGGCGGCATAACCGCTGGTACCTGGCTGCCGGTCGTGGCATAGTCGGCGGTGAAGTCACGCTCGCCGAGCTGGCGGAGGGAGGTGCGGTCCATGTCTGGTCGTATTCCTTCCGCGCCTCCCGCCTGGTCCTGACTTCCCCGGCGCGGGGCGCCCACGGCGAAAGCTGGGGCACATCATGCATGCGAGCCTTCACAACATCACCTTCGACTGCACCGACGCGCGGGCTCAGGCCATGTTCTGGGCGGCGGTGACCGGCGGAACCGCGGAGCAGTGCGACGCCACGCCCGGGCACGTCGAGTACGTGGTCCTGCCTGCGGCGGCGGGCTCGCCGCGGCTGTATTTCACCACCGTGCCGGAGCTGAAGCAGGCCAAGAACCGGGTCCACCTGGACCTGAACCCGCCCGGCCACGGTCAGCAGGCCGAGCTGGCCCGGCTGGCCGGCCTGGGCGCCCGGGTGATCGGCGGCCAGCCGCCCGGGGCCGGCTGGGTCATCCTGGCCGACCCGGAAGGCAACGAGTTCTGCCTGGAGCCCTGACCCGGCCCGCGGGCCGCTCGGCCAGCCCGTCGAACCATTCCGCGGTCCGCTCAGCTGCCGATCCACACCGTCTTGACGTTGCAGAACTCGCGGATCCCGTGCGCGGACAGTTCCCGGCCGAAACCGGAACTCTTGACCCCGCCGAACGGCAGTTGCGGGTATGAGGTGACGTTGCCGTTGATGAACACCATCCCGGCCGCGAAGTCACGGATGAACCGGATCCGGTCCGCGTCGTCGTTGGTCCACGCGTTCGCGCCGAGCCCGAACTCAGTGCCGTTGGCCAGCTGCACCGCCGCGTCGATGTCCGGGACCTGGTAGAGCGTGGCCACCGGGCCGAACACCTCTTCCCGGTGCACCCGCATCGCCGGGGTGATGCCGGCCAGCACGGTCGGCGGATAGTAGAACCCCGGGCCTTCCGGCGCGGCGCCGCCGCACAGCAGCCGGGCGCCGTTGGCCGCCGCATCGGCTACCAGCTTTTCCACGTCCACGCGCTGCTGCTCGGACGCCAGCGGGCCCACGTCGGTCGAGTCCAGCATCGGGTCCCCGACCGTCTTGGCCGACATCTCGGCCACGAACCGGCGCTCGAACTCGTCGTAGACCGCGTCGTGCACGATGAACCGCTTGGCCGCGATGCACGACTGGCCGTTGTTCAGGCACCGCGCGACCGCGGCCACCCGGGCCGCCGCGGCCAGGTCGGCCGAGGGCATGACCACGAACGGGTCGCTGCCGCCAAGTTCCAGCACGACCTTCTTGATCTCGCTGCCCGCGATCGACGCCACCGACTGGCCGGCCTCGACCCGGTGAGGGTGGCGGCGGCCACCCGGCTGTCGCGCAGGATCGGCTCGACCCGGGCCGAGCTGATCAGCAGGGTCTGGAACGTCCCAGCCGGGAAGCCGGCCCGGCTGAACAGGTCCTGCATGAACAGCGCCGTCTGCGGCACGTTGGACGCGTGCTTGAGCAGGCCGACATTGCCGGCCATCAGGGCCGGCGCGGCGAACCGCATGGCCTGCCAGAGCGGGAAATTCCACGGCATGATGGCCAGCACCGGGCCGAGCGGCTGGTAGCACACGTACGCGTGGCGCGCCCCGACGGCCTGCGCGTCGGCGGGCTCGTCGGCCAGGAATCCGCCGGCCTGGTCGGCGTAATACGCGCACGCGGCCGCGCACTTGGCCACCTCCTGCCGGGCGGCGGTCAGCGTCTTGCCCATCTCCGTGGTCATCATGGCGGCGATCTGGGCCTGTTCCTCGTCGAGGATCCCGGCGGCCCGGCGCATCCAGCCGGCCCGGTCTTCGAAGCTGGTCAGCCGGTAGCTGGCCTGCGCGGCGGCCGCGGCGGCCAGGCAGCGCTCGACGTCCGCGTCGGTCATCTCGCCGTAGGCCTGCACGGTCTCCCCGGTCGCGGGGTTGATGGTCGCGATCATGGCGATCCCTTCCTCGGCAGCTCGGCCTTGGTTGGCCCCTGCCCGGTCCGGCCCGGCGCACACCGGGCACGCGGCAGGACTACCCGGCTGAGCGGAGTGCCGCGGCGGCTTTTGTAAAGGATCCTTGACATCGGATCTAAGGTAAAGCTACCTTTACATCATGCGGAACTGGGTCAGGGAGCAGCGGCGGCAGCGAGGGCTGTCCCAGGCGGAGGTGGCGGCCGCGCTGGGCGTGTCCCGGCAGACGGTGATCTCCATCGAGAGCGGCCGTTACCTGCCGTCGCTGCCGCTGGCGTTCCGGATCGCGCGGTTCTTCGACGTGCCGGTGGACAAGATGTTCGATCCGCAGGATGAGGAGACGGGACCATGCTGCTGAAAGTCATCCCCGCGAGATTGCGCAAGCCCCTGCTGTACGCCGTGATCGGGATGGTGTTCGCCGCCGCATGGCTGGTGCGGGGCGGCCATACATGGTGGTTCTCGATCCTGGTCCTGGTGGTCACGGCCGGCCGGGTGGCCGCGGTGTACCTCCAGGCCGGGAAAGACACCGACGAGGGCGCGCTGGCCGGCTCCCGGGCGGACGAGCGGCTGAAGCTGCTGAACGCGCGGTCGCGGGCGCTGGCCGGCATCTTCGCCTGGGCCGCGACGTTTGCCGCCCTGTCGATCGCGGTCGCGGCCGGGAAGACGTGGTGGCCGTACGCGGCCATTCTCGCCGCGACCGGCCTCGGTTACCTGTTCGGCCTGTCCAACTACGGGGTCGGCGAGCAGGATCCGGCGGAAGAGGACACCGGGGCCGGGCACGATGCGCCGTCCGCGCTCAGCTGGTGACCGGGCGTACCAGCCTCGCGTTGACCGGCTCGATGGGCACCAGCCGGTTGGCCAGCGCCACCGTGGTCTGGCCGTCGCTCAGCCGGCTGACCAGCGAGCTGGCCGCGCCGGGGCCGCCCCCGGCGTGCCCGCACAGGTCCTTGGGCTGGTGCAGCAGCCAGCCCAGGCCGATCTGCGCCCCAGCCGGGTCCCGGTCCGCGTGCGGCCGGAGCGCCTCGCGGGCCAGCTCGCCGGGCAGCAGGCCGGCCCAGCCGGCGCCGAACCGCACCAGGTCGGCCGCGGTGGACCACAGCCCGCCCGCCGCCGGGATCAGGCAGACCTGGGCCCCGGCCGGCCCGAACGTCCCGTCGCCGGCCAGCTGGTAACCGGTGACGGCGTCGCGGTCCGGCCAGCGCTCCGGGAACGACGAGCTGGTCATGCCGAGCGGCCGCAGCACCAGGGCGGCGGCCGCCGCCGCGTACTGGCGTTGGGTAATGTCGCTGATCAGCTGGCCGAGCGCCGCATATCCGCCGTTGCTGTACTGGAACGTGCCGTGCGGGCCAGAGCAGGCCAGCACCGGGCCGGTGACCTCAGCCAGGCCGGGGACATGGCCGCCGAACAGCCCGGCTGGGCTGTCCACCCCGGCGGTGTGGCTGAGCAGTTCGCGCACCGTCACCGTGCCGTCGGCCAGCCGGATCGTGCGCAAGTGCTGGTTGGCCGGGTCATCCAGGCCGAGCCGGCCGTCGGCGGCCAGCCGGAGCACGGCGGTGGCCGTGATCAGCTTGGTCACCGAGTAGGCCGGGAAGCGGTGGCCGCCGTGCAGCGCCTCGCCCCGGTCCAGGTCGGCCCAGCCCGGGTCACCGGCCCCGGCGAACCGGGACAGCACCCAGCGCACCTGGCCGAGCGCGGGGCCCGGCCCGCTGGTCTGCGCGCTGACGAATTCCTTGAGCGCGGCCCAGCTCGGCATGTCGTGCTCGCGGGCGATGGCCAGCTGCGCGCCGTGCAGCGCGCCGAACTCGCCGGCCGCCAGCCGGCGTTTGGCCTCGAGCTTGAGGAAGCGCAGATTCGGCCGGCCGGGGAACGCGCGCGGCTGATCGGACATGGCAGTCCTTCCCTTCGGCGCCCGCGGGTCCGCGACGTCGGGCCGGAAAGACATGCCATCAGTGTGCGATGCGAAGCCGGTGAGCTTACAGCTCTGCCCGCGAACCCAGCGGCAGCCGGAACCTGCCGGTCACAGCGTATCGCCGCGGAACGTGAACCGGGTAGGGGAGCCGGTGAAGTCCCGGGAGTCGAGCGCGAACACCCACTCCGGCCGCAGCCGGAACACGCTGTTCGACGCGGGGTCCACCATGTCCGGGCCGTAACCGGTGCCGTACTTGGCGTTCTCCGCCGCGAGCATGGCGGCCAGCGCGTCCGGGTCGGTGACCCGCTGCGCCCGGCCCTGCACCACCACCGGCTCGAGCGGATCGTCGGTGGACAGCGAGCAGCGCGGCTGCGCGCTGAGGTTGCGTGCCTTGCGGGATCCGTTGGAGCTGCTGAACCACAGCTGGCCGGTGTGCCAGACGGCCCAGACCGGCATCAGGTGCGGGGCCCCGTCCGGGGTCACCGTGGCCAGCCAGAAGTCGTGCGAGCGGGTCAGCCGCTGCTCCGCCCACGACCAGGGCAGCAGGCCGCTGCCCGCGGTCGCGGGCTGGGTTCCGTAGCCGGGCATGTACGGCCGCGCGGCGATCGGCTCGGTCATGGGCTCACTTCATCCGGTCGAGGATCTGCCGGACCAGGTCCATCGGGGTGTGCGGGTGCAGGAACGCGAACCTGGCTACTGTCTCACCTTCCCAGGCGGTGGGCGGCAGGAACGCCACCTGGTCGCGGAGTAGCTGGTCGGCCCACGCGCGGTACTGCGCGGGGCCCAGCCGGGCCGGCGGAACAGCACGATGCCGAGGCCCGGCTCGCGGACCAGTTCCAGGTAGCTGCGGCGGCTGATCTCCGCGGCGGCGCGGTGGGCGAGCTGGATGGCGGTCTCGATGGCCGCGGTATAGGCCTGCACCCCGTGCACCGACAGCGAGAACCACAGCGGCAGCCCGCGGGCCCGCCGGGTCAGGTGGTACGCGTAGTCGGTCGGGTTCCACTCGGCGGGCTTGTCGTGGATGACGTCGAGGTAGGAGGCGTCCTGGGTGTGCACCGCGCGGGCCAGGGCCGGATCGCGGTACAGCAGCGCGGCGCAGTCGAACGGCGCGAACAGCCACTTGTGCGGATCGACCACGAACGAGTCGGCGTGCTCGATGCCGTCGTAGGCGCGCGCGCACGCTGGGCGCGAACAGCCCGGCGCCGCCATAGGCGCCGTCCACGTGGAACCAGAGGCCATGCTCGCGGGCGACCTGGGCCGCGCCGGCCAGGTCGTCGACGATGCCCGCGTTGGTGGTGCCCGCGGTGGCCACCAGCACGGCCAGCGACCCAGGGTCGCCATCCGCGCCGATGGCCGCGCGCAGCGCGGCGCCGGTGAGCCGGTGGTCGCCGGTGCGCACCACCAGCGGGTCCATCTCCAGGATGCGCAGCGTGTTGCTGATCGAGGAGTGCGCGTCCGCGCTGACCAGGGCGCGGAACCGGCGGCCGTGGCCGTCCGCCCGGGCGGCCCGCTTGGCCTGCTCCCGGCCGACCACCAGCGCGGACAGGTTGGCGGCCGAGCCACCCGAGACGAAGCAGCCGCCCGCCGCGGCGGGCAGCCCGGCCCGGTCGGCGATGAGCCGCAGCACCAGGTTTTCCGCCTGGATCGCGCCCGCCGCCTCCAGCCAGGAGATGCCCTGGATCGAGGCGCACGAGATGAGCATGTCGAACAGCAGCGCGGCCTTGGTCGGCGCGGCCGGGATGAAGCCCAGGAAGCGCGGGCTGTCGGCCGAGATCACCGCCGGGGCGAGCACCGAGGTGTAGGCGCCCAGTACCTGATCCGGGTTGTGCGGCTCGTCGCCGAGCAGCCCGGCCAGCACGGCGGCCAGCGCGTCCGTGTCGGGGGCGGGCGCCGTCCAGCGGCACCGGGTCCAGCCGCAGCCGGTTCTCCGCGTACGCGAGTACCGAGCGGATCATCATCTCGGTGGTCGGGTCCACACTGTGCATGCAGCGAACCTAGGAGGCGGCCGGCGGCGCGGCAAGACCCGGGTCCGCGAGACCCGGGTCAGCGGACGGCAGGCGTGTCAGGAGGCGGTGTCCGGGCCGGGCAGCAGGACCGAGTAGAGGATGCGCCGCTTCCGCCCCGGGGCGGGCGGCTTGGCCAGCCGCGGCTGCAGCACCCGGGCTATCTCGCGCATCAGCTCGGCGAACTCGGCGTCGTCCAGCCACAGCCCGGCCATACGGTAGCTGACCCCGTCGCGCAGCAGGTCGATGTGGCCGCGGTCCAGGTAGCGGTCGAAGTCACCGAGCAGCCCGGCCACGAAGGCCAGGAACGCCTGGCGGTGCTCGTCGGCGCTCATCGCCTCGGCCTCGTCCAGCCCGATGCTGGCCGCGCTCAGCCGGAGCACGTAGGTCCGCTCCAGCGCGCCACGCACCCGCCGCTCGGCTACCACCGCGAGCACCCCGGCGTCGACCAGCCGGGCCACATGCCGGTACAGGCTGGCCGCGGGCACGTCGGACAGTTCGGCGGCCAGTTCGCTGGTGGTCAGCGCCCGGTCGCCCAGGAACGCCTGCACGATGCGCAGCCGGACCGGGTGCAGCAGCAGGTCAGCGGTGGCCATGCCGCTCAGGCTAGCTCCAGGCTCTCAGTAGTGCTAACGTTCTCAATTATGAGATTGAACGCCGATGCCGGGCTGGTGAGCGACGTGGCGAGCTCGGACGTGAGCTTCGAGAGCGGCGGGTACCGGCTGGGGGCACGTTCACCGACGCGCCGCCGGCGGCGGGCCCGGTGGCGGCCGCGCTGGTGCTGGCAGGCAGCGGCAAGACCGACCGGAACAGCGACTCCAGGCTGCCGGGTGGCCAGATGCTCCGCGGGGGCGTCACCCGGGCCGTCGCCGAGGCGCTGACCCGGGCCGGGGTGAGCACGCTGCGCTACGACAAACGCGGGGTAGGGGCCAGCCGTGGGTGACCTCAGTCACCTGCTCCGGCCCGACCCGGGCTCGGTGGGCCCGCGGGGCTACCGCCGGGCGGTGCGCCAGCCGGTGAGCCCCGAGGTGCTGGACCTGATCACTGGCTGGGTCGCCGTCCACTGGCAGGCCAGCAGGTCGTACGCTCCCCAGATGATCGATGAGCGACTTCAGGAACTCGGCATCGTGCTGCCCCCGGTGTTCCCGCCCGCGGGCAACTACCTCGGCTGTGTGATCGATGACGGCTTGGTCTATGTCAGCGGGCACGGGCCGATAGATGGCGACACCATCATCCGCGGCAAGGTCGGCGCCGACCTGACCGTGGATGAAGGCCGGGAGGCGGCCCGGCTGACCGCGCTGTCCATCCTGGCCACGCTGCGGGCCGAGCTCGGCGACCTGGACCGGATCGCCCGGATCGTCAAGGTGTTCGGCATGGTCAACGTCGCACCCGGGTTCACCCAGACCCCGGCGGTCATCGACGGCTGCTCCGACCTGCTGGTGGCGGTGTTCGGCGCGGCTGGGCGGCACGCGCGGAGCGCGGTCGGCCTGGCCGAGCTGCCGATCGGCATCGCGGTGGAGATCGAGCTGACCGCCCGGCTGCGGCCCGCCTGACCGCCCGGTGTGCGGTCGAGCGTCTCCCGTGAAAAGTGGGCGGCGGGCCGCTCAGAGGAACTGGCCGGGGGAGTCGTCCGGGTCGCCGCGCCAGGTCACCGCGATGACCTCGCTGGGGTCGATGACCGTCCAGCCCGTCTCGCGCTCCAGCCGGATCAGGCCGTCCGGGCGGACCAGGACACCGGTCAGCTTCTTGTCCTGCGCGGTCGGGAAGGCGACCTGCCCGATCCTGCTCACCAGCATGGAAATCGACCCGGACTTGCCAATGAGGGGCTGGAGCAGGTCGTGGATGGTATCGCCGGTCATGAGCCGTCACCTCCGGGTGTCCTAACCCAAGGATGCCCGGCGGATCAGCTCGGCGGCACATCCCTCGACATCAGGTCGGCCATCGTCTCGCGGCGGACGACCAGGCGGGGCTGGCCATCGCGGACGAACACCACCGGCGGGCGCAGCGCGCCGTTGTAGTTATTGGCCATGGTGCCGCAGTACGCGCCGGTCACCGGCATGGCCACCAGGTCACCGCGGCGCGGATCGCGCAGCGGCACCCCGCTGATCAGCCGGTCGCCGGATTCGCAGTGCCGGCCGACCAGCTCGACCGGGTGGCCGCCGCCGACCCGGCTGGTCACGGTGGCCTCGAACCGCTGGCCGTACAGCGCCACTTCCAGGTTGTCGGCCATCCCGCCGTCCACGGCCACGAACCGCGGGTCGTCGCCCTTGACCGAGACGACCTGGTACACGGTGACCCCGAACGGGGCGACCAGGCTGCGCCCGGGCTCGATGATGAGCTGCGCGCCGGGCGGCAGGCAGCGCCGGGCCGCGGCGGCCAGCGCGCCGACCCACTCTTCCGGGCTGGGCGGCTGGTCGGCGTAGGTGTACCGGACGCCGAGCCCGCCGCCCAGGTTGTAGGTGCCGAACTCACCCAGCCCGGCGACCGCTTCGATGGCGCGGGCGTACGGCTCGGCCGACAGGATCTGCGAGCCGATGTGCAGGTGCAGGCCGTCCAGCCGGAGCTTGCCGCCGCGCAGCCGGTCGATCGCGGCCCGGGCCACGGGCAGCGGCAGGCCGAACTTGGACCCGGCCTGGCCGGTGGCCACCGCATCGTAGGTGTCCGGCCGGACCCCGGGCAGCACCCGGATCAGCACCGGCTGGCCGGCCGCGGCCAGCTCGTCCAGCCGGTCGATGTCGTCGGTGTTGTCGATCACGATCAGCCCGACGCCGGCGTCGGCCGCCCGGCTGCAGTTCGGCCGTGGTCTTGGCGTTGCCGTGCATGACGATCAGGGCCGGGTCGGCCCCGCCGGCCAGCGCCATGGCCAGCTCGCCCGGGCCGGCCACGTCCACCCCGATGCCCTCCTCGGCCATCAGCCGGTACATGGCCGTGCTGGGGAAGGCCTTGGACGCGAACACCATCCGCGCGCTGGGCCAGGCCGCGTCCAGCGCCCGCCGGAAGCGGCGGACCTGGGCGCGGACGCCGGCCTCGTCGATGACGTACAGCGGGGTGCCCCACTCGGCGGCCAGGTCGGCCAGCCGGCAGCCGCCCACCATCAGCTCGCCATCGCTGTCCACCCGGGAGCCGGGCGGGAACAGCGCCAGCACGTCTGTGGCGGTCACGCAGGCTCGACCTCCAGCGGCCGGGGGTCAGCATCGGTGCCTGTGCCAGTGTCCACCAGGTCAACCGCGCCCGCGTGACCAGGGCACGGCACTACTTGGATTCGGATACGCCAGCCTCCCCACCTTCAACACCGAGCTTCGCGGCCAGCTGAGGCAGCGTCGGGCCAACGACGTAGCGCAACGCGTTGCCTTCACCTGGCAGGCTGGCACCCCAAACTCGCGTCTCGCGATCGAACGCAATTTCTGCTTTTGGGTGTTTTCGTTGCAGCTTCACAAGGTTCAACACCCGCTAATGACAGTTCGCTCGGCGTGGTCATGCGAACAGGTTAGCACTGTGCAGTATTACGCGAACAGAGCGAACAGAGGGTGGCAGATAACCCTATTGGGGAAGATCAACTTGTGCCGCGTGGTCAGTCTTTCGAACTGCCGAGCGAACGAGTCGCTACCGACCTTCGCCGACGGATCGAGGCTGGCGAGTTTGAGCCAGGGCAGGCGTTGCCGTCCGTCACGGAACTGGCAGCGGAGTACGGAGTCGCGAGAGCCACCGTCGGCAAGGCGCTGCACGCGCTGGTGGCTGACGGCCTGGTCGTCACCCGCCCCCGATGGGGTGCGTTCGTCGCGGAACGCCACTGGGCATGCCTGCTCTTGTCTAGCCTGATCTTGTGACGGTTGATCACGGCTCGCCTGAGCCTGCCTACCGGCAGCTAGCGGGGATCCTGCCGGACAGGATCAACGCCGGCGAGTGGCAGTCCGGCCCACTGCCGTCTGGCCCGACGCTTGAGCAGGAATACGGCGTGGGCCGTGACACGGTGCTGCGCGCTATCAGCATCCTCCGTGACGAAGGGCTCGTGTTCACCGTCAAGCGCCGCGGAACCTACGTAACCAAGCGTTAGACGGCGCTGAAACCCAGGCAGGAGTGCTCGGTTTCCAGCCGAGTTGACCCGGACCAGCGGCTGTGGCCCGCACTTCCCGCGACTGCATGATCGTGGTTGGCAAAGACTGCGGTGACTCGTGACCAAACCGTGCCGCGAAGGTCAGGTGCCGGGACGTGTATACCCGGTATCATTCCCAGCATGCTACCGGTACGGGAGGCGCCATGAGTGTCCGGCACGCGCTGCTCGCGCTGCTCAGCGAAGGCCCCAAGTACGGGCTCCAGCTCCGCGAGGAGTTCGAGGCGCGGACCGGCGAGGTGTGGCCGCTGAACGTGGGCCAGGTGTACACCACGCTGCAGCGGCTGGAGCGGGACGGGCTGGTGGAGTCCGACGGCACCGAGGATGCCGGGCCCGCAGAAGGGCTTCCGGATCACCCGGGACGGCGTGGACGAACTGGCCCGGTGGCTGCGCACGCCGCCGGACCTGGCCTCGCCGCCGCGCGACGAGCTGGTGATGAAGGTCCTGGTGGCGGTACGGGTGCCGGGCACCGACGTGCGCGAGGTGATCCAGGCGCACCGCCGCTACCTGGTGCAGCTGATGCAGCAGTGGACCCGGATCAAAGAGGAAGAGGCCGAGTTCGACCTCGGCCTGGCGCTGGTGGTGGACGCCGAGCTGTTCCGGCTGGATGCGGTCATCCGCTGGCTGGACGCGGCGGACGGCCGCCTCAAGCGGGCTGGCGCCGAGCCGGACCTGACCCAGCCTATCCCGGCCGCGCTGCCACGGCTGCGCCGCCGGGTGGGGTTGCAGCGGTGAGCAATGCAGGTCCCAGATCTCAGACGGGAAGGCGGAGGTACGGGGATGAGCGTGCTGGAACTACAGGACGTATCGAGGACGTACGGCGCCGGCGCGGGCGAGGTGCACGCGCTGCGCGGTGTGAGCCTGTCGGTGAAGGCTGGCGAGATGGTGGCGGTGATGGGCCCGAGCGGCTCGGGCAAGTCCACGCTGCTGACCATCGCGGGCAGCCTGGAGGAGCCGAGCAGCGGTGAGGTGCTGGTGGCCGGCGCGCCGCTGTCCCGGATGTCGCGCAACGACAAGGCCCGGCTGCGGCGGCGCACGGTCGGTTACGTGTTCCAGGAGTTCAACCTGCTGCCCGGGCTGACCGCGGCGGAGAACGTGGCGCTGCCGCTGGAGCTGGACGGGATGGCGGCGGGCAAGGCCCGCGCGGCTGGGCTGCGCGCGCTGGACGGGCTGGGCCTGAGCGAGCGGGCCGGCCGGTACCCGGATGAGCTGTCCGGCGGCGAGCGGCAGCGGGTGGCGATCGCCCGTGCCGTAGCCGGGGAGCGCCGGCTGCTGCTGGCCGACGAGCCGTCCGGCGCGCTGGACTCGGCCAACGGCGAGGCGGTCATGCGGCTGATCCACGATGCGTGCAAGCGTGGCGTGGCCGCCGTGGTGGTCACCCATGACGCGCAGCTAGCCTCCTGGGCCGACCGGGTGGTGTTCCTGCGTGACGGCTGCGTGGTGGACCAGACCGCGCCGCTGCCCGGCCCTGAGTCACTGCTCGACCCCGGGGCACCCGGAAGGGCCAGTGAGCACCGGACTGCTGGAGCGGCCGGCCACGACGGGAGCCGCCAACGGGGGCGTTCCCGCGCGCCGGGCCGTGATCCGCTGGGCGTGGCGGATGTTCCGCCGCGAGTGGCGCCAGCAACTGCTGGTGCTGGGGTTGATCGTGGTCGCGGTGGCGGCCATCGTGGTCGGCTCGGCGGTGGCCCATGACACGCCGCCCGCGGCCAACGCCGGCTTCGGCACGGCCACCGACATGGCCACGTTCCAGGCCCCCGACCCCCACCTGGCCAGCCAGATCGCCGCGCTGCGGGACCGGTTCAGCCCGGTCAACGTGATCGAGAACCAGACCGTGGCCATCCCGGGCTCGATCAACACCTACGACCTGCGCGCGCAGGACCCGCACGGCCGGTACGGGCAGCCGCTGCTGTCCCTGGTCTCCGGGCACTACCCGGCCGGCCCGGGCCAGGTCGCGGTGACCAGCGGGGTGGCCTCGGCGCTGCACCTGAACATCGGCAGCACGCTGCGGTCCGCCGGCACGTCCCGGCGGGTGGTCGGCATCGTGCAGAACCCACAGAGCCTGCTGGACGAGTTCGCCCTGGTGGTGCCGGGCCAGGTGACGGCGCCGAGCCAGGCCACCGTGCTGTTCGACGCGCCCGGGGTGGCCCCGCACAGCATCGGCCCGAACGTGTCTACGCCGCACAGCGTCGCGTCGGCGGCGGGCAGCAACCCACTCAACCCGACCACGATCGTGCTCGCGCTGGCCACGGTGGGCATGCTGCTCATCGCGCTGGTCTCGGTGGGCGGCTTCACCGTGCTGGCCCAGCGCCGGCTGCGCTCGCTGGGCATGCTGGGCGCGCTCGGCGCCACCGACCGGAACATCCGGCTGGTGGTCCGGATCAACGGCGTGCTGGTCGGCGTGACCGGTGCGGTGGCTGGGCCTGGTGCTGGGCCTGGCCGCCTGGCTGGCCTACCGGCCGATCGTCGAATCGGACGCGCATCACCTGATCGGCCCGTTCCAGCTGCCCTGGGTGGTGATCGGCCCGGCCATGGCGCTGGCCGTGCTGGCCACCTACTTGGCCGCGTCCCGGCCGGCCCGGGCCATCACCCGCATCCCGGTGGTGACCGCGCTGGCAGGGCGGCCCGCCCCGCCCCGGCAGGTGCACCGCTCGCGCTGCCCGGCCTGATCGTGCTGGCCGTGGCGGTGGTCCTGTTCGCCTACACCGGCAAGGTCAACGGCAACGGCAACGGCGGGGCGCTGGAGCTGGTGCGCGGCTTCGTCACGCTGATCGCGGCGGTGATCCTGCTCGCCCCGTTCTGCCTGACCGTGCTGGCCCGGGCGGGCCGCCGGGCGCCGATCGCGGCCCGGCTGGCCCTGCGCGACCTGGACCGCTACCGGGCCCGCTCCGGGTCGGCGCTGGCCGCTATCACGCTCGGCGTGCTGATCGCCATGATGGTCATCGTGCTGTCCGCGCAGCGGTTCGGCAACGTGCTCGACTGGGCCGGGCCCAACGTGGCGTCCAACCAGATCATCGTGTACACGCCGAACGGGCAGGGCGGCCCCCCGCCAGGTGGCGGCAACGGCCAGCCGGTCGTCAAGGGCAACCTGCAGCTCCTGGGACCGCACCGCGCACGCCATCGCGGCCGCGCTCGGCTCGCACGAGGTCGTGGAGCTGATCCAGCCGAACGCGAGCCTGAACCACGCGGCGTCCGGGCGGCAGTGGAACGGCGCGATCTACCTGGCTACGCCGCAATTGCTGCACGCGTTCGGCATCCCGGCCAGCCAGGTCGACCCGAACGCCGACATCCTCAGCATGAGGCCCGGGCTGTCCGGGCTGGGCAAGATGCAGCTGAACTTCGCTATCAAGGGCAGCGGTGCGCAGTCCGGCCCGGGCGGGGGCGGCCAGCAGGGCCCGCCGGGCCAGACCTACCCCCCGTGCCCACGGGGCGCTTGCGTGGCCAACCCGGTGATCCAGGACGTGGGTGCGCTGCCGTCGGGCACGTCGGCGCCCAACACGGTGATCACCGAGCACGCCATCCGGACCCTGCACATCACCGGCACCAATGATGTGGTCGGCTGGTTCGTCCAGGCGCCGAACCCGCCTACCGCGGCGCAGATCACCAACGCCCGGGCGACCGCGGCGGCGGCCGGGATGTCCATCGAGACCAAGAACAGCATCCCGACGTCGGCGGACATCATCAACTGGGCCACCGTGTTCGGCATCGTGCTGGCGCTGGGCATCCTGGCCATGTCGGTCGGCCTGATCCGCAGCGAGACCGCCAGCGACCTGCGCACGCTGGCCGCCACCGGGGCGAGCAGCTGGACCCGGCGGACGATCACCGGGGTCACCGCCGGGGCGCTGGCGCTGGCCGGTGCGGTGCTCGGCACGGTGGCGGCGTACGCCGCCATGATCGGTTACTCGTGGGACAACCAGCTCGACGGCCTGTCCGAGCTGGCCAACGTGCCGGTCACCAACCTGCTGCTGATCCTGGTCGGCATGCCGCTGGTGGCTGCGGCCGCAGGCTGGCTGCTGGCGGGCCGGGAGCCGGATGCGATGACACGCCAGCCGATCGAATAATCCGGGGGACACGAGCGGGGCCCGGCACCGCCATGCCGGGCCCCGCCAGGCCGGGCCCCGCCGCCGCCATGCCGAGCCCCGCCAGGCCGGGCCCCGCCGCATTCGAGCTGGCGCACCCGGCTGGCCACGGGCTGGACGGATCCGGCTTGCCCTGGGCCGGACCGCATCGTAAGCTAGCGATATATCGTGATCGTGTCGCGAGCGTTATGGCGAGCCATCCGGAGGTCAGCATGTCGGCAGCGTGGGGCCGGGCTGGGGAGTTCGATCCGGGGCTGCCCGGGCTGGCCCGCTGCCTGGGCAGCCTGCTCGGGCACCTCGGGCACCTCGGGCACCTGGGCGCGCTGGCCAGCGGCCGCCCAGCGGCCCGCAGCGGCGGCCGCCGCGGCGGACCCTGGGACCGGGCCGGCTGGGGCCCACCGGGGCCGCAGGGCTGGCCCGGCGGCAAGGACTGGGCGGCCTTTTGGCCGGGACCACCGGGACCGCCCCGCGGGCCCAAGGCCGGCCGTGGCGACGTGCGCGCCGCGATCCTGGCCCTGCTGCGCGAGGAGCCGCGCAACGGATACCAGATCATGTCCGAGATCGAGCAGCGCAGCGGCGGCGCCTGGCGGCCCAGCCCCGGCGCGGTCTACCCGGCGCTGGCGCAGCTGGCCGATGAGGGCCTGATCACCGGTGTCGAGTCGGGCGGCCGCCGGACGTTCCGGCTGACCGAGGCCGGCCAGCGGCATATCGCGGACAACCCGGAGACGGCCCGGGCGGCCTGGGAAGCGATGGCCGAGGGACCGCCGGGGGAGGTGCGCGGCCTGCTGGCGCAGGCCGCCCGGCTGGCGGGCAGCGTGGCGCAGATCGCGCACGCGGGCACCCCGGAGCAGATCCGCGCGGCCGGCGAACTGCTGGCCGCGACCCGGCGCGGCATCTACCAGATCCTGGCCGGCGACGGCGACGGCGACGGCGACGGCGACCGCGACGGCGACGAGGACTGGGACACGGACACGGACCTGCCGGAGCCGCAGGACGAAGCAGAGATGGACGAGGGGACTGGCCATGGATGAGCACATCCGCGCCTCAGACGCGGACCGGGACCGGATCACCGCCCGGTTGCAGGAGCACTTCGCCGAGGGCAGGCTGACCCGCGACGAACTGGACGAGCGGGTCGCTGCCGCGCTGCACGCGAAGACGTTCGGCGAGCTGCGCCCGGTGCTGGCCGACCTGCCGGAGCCGGTGCCGGCCCTCGCGTGCCGCGCCGCCGGCCGGGCGGCCGTGGCCCGCCCGGCGGCATCACGTCCGGCTGGCCCCGCTCTTTCTGCTCCTGCTGGTGACGGCCGTGCTGCTGCCGCCGGGCGGCTGGCTGGTACTGGCGTTGCTCAAAGTGGTCCTGATCTTCTGGTTGCTGGCCATGCTGGCCGGGGTGCTGGTCGCGGGGCGGATCCGGCGCCGGATGCGCCGGGACACGAGCGCTGGCTACGGGCCGCGCTGGGGTGGCGGGCCGCCCTGGGGTGGCGGGCCGCGCTGGCGCTGACCGCGCGGCCTGTGCCAGGGTCGGCAGCGTGCGGCTGACCGTGCTGGGCGGCTGCGGCGCGTGGCCCGCGGCGGGCCAGGCGTGCAGTGGCTTCCTCGTCGAGCAGGACGGCTTCCGGCTGCTGCTGGACGCCGGGTACGCCATCCTGCCCAGGCTGCTGCAGCTGGTCAGCGCGGCGGAGCTGGACGCGGTGTACATCAGCCACGGGCACCCTGACCACTGCGCCGACCTGAACCCGCTGCTGCGCGCCCGCGCGCTGGGCGGTGCCGCACTGCCGCCGCTGCCGGTCTATGCGCCGCCCGGCGCGCTGGACGCGGTGCTCGCCCTGGACCGGCCGGGCATGCTGGCCGGCGCGGCCGCGGTCACCGAATTCCAGCCCGGCGACCGGCTGCGCATCGGCCCGTTCCAGGCGGAGACCAAACTGCTACCCCATTGGCTGCCCAACGCCGGCTTGCGGCTGGCCGCCGCGGGCCGGGTACTCGCTTACACGGGGGACAGCGGCGGCGCGGAGATCACCGCCCTGGCCCGGGGAGCCGATCTGCTGCTGGCCGAGGCCACCTACCCCGATCAGGTGCCACCGGACGAGCAGCCGTTGCTGTGCTCGGCCCGGCAAGCCGGGCAGCACGCCGCCCAGGCCGGGGCGGCCCGGCTGATGCTGACCCACCTGTGGCCGGGCACCGACCACGGTGCCGCCCGGGCCGCCGCGGCCGCCGGATACGACGGCGATATCAGCGTGGCCCGCCCGGGGCTGGCCGCCGACGTGTGACCGCGGCTGGATAGGCTGCCAGAGTGATGACCGGGTGGCCAGCCCAGCCGGTGATCTACGAGATCAACACCGCGGTGTGGCTGGACGCGCTGTCCCGGGCGGCCGGGCGTCGGATCACCCTGGCCGACATCCCGGACGCCGAGTGGGACGAGGTCATCCCGGCCGGGGTGGACGCGGTCTGGCTGATGGGGGTGTGGGAGCGCAGCCCGGCCGGGCGGGCGCTGGCCACCGCGGATCCCGGGGTCCAGGAGTGGCTGCGCGCCGCGCTGCCCAGCCTGCGGCCCGGGGACGTCATCGGCTCGCCGTACGCGGTGCGCCGTTACGACGCCGACCCGGCCTTCGGCGGCTCCGGCGGGCTGGCCACGGCGCGGGCCGCGCTGGCCATCCGCGGCGCGGCGCTGGTGCTCGACTACGTGCCCAACCACGTCGCCCCGGACCACCCCTGGGTGAGCCGGCGGCCGGACCTGTTCGTCCGCGGCAGCCCGGACGACATGGCCGCCGACCCGGCGGGCTGGCTGGCCGTCGGCGGCCACGTGCTGGCCCACGGCCGCGACCCGAACTTCCCGCCCTGGGGCGATGTCGTGCAGCTCAACGCGTTCGCGCCCGCGCTGCGCGCGGCTGCCGCGGACACGCTGGCCAGCATCGCCGCGCAGTGCGACGGGATCCGCTGTGACATGGCCATGCTGCTGACCAGCCAGGTGTTCGCCCGGACCTGGGGCGGGCACGCCGGGCCCGCGCCGGGCCAGGAGTTCTGGCCCGAGGTGCTGGGCAGGCTGCGCGGCCAGCACCCGGACACGGTGCTCATCGCCGAGGCCTACTGGGACATGGAGCGGCTGCTCCAGCAGCAGGGCTTCGACTTCTGCTACGACAAGCGGCTGTACGACCGGCTGGTCGGCGCGGACGCGCCCGGCGTGCGCGACCAGCTGCGGGCCGGGCTGGGCTTCCAGTCCCGGCTGCTGCGCTTCCTGGAGAACCACGACGAGCCGCGGATCGCCAGCCTGCTGCCAACGGCCGCGCAGCAGGCCGCGGCGGTGGCCGTGGCCACGCTGCCCGGCGCGACGCTGTGGCACGAGGGGCAGTTCGAGGGCCGCCGGGTGCGGCTGCCGGTGCAGCTGGCCCGGCGGCCCAGCGAGCCGCTCGACGCCCGGCTGGCCGGCTGGTACCGGAGCCTGCTGGCGGAGGTGGCCGGCCGCCAGGTGCGGGCGGGCGGCTGGCGGCTGCTCCCGGCGGCGGGCTGGCCGGACAATCAGTCCTGCCGCAACCTGCTCGGCTGGGCCTGGGACGGCGCCCCGGGCGGCGACCGGCACCTGGTGGTGGTCAACCTGTCCGGGCAGCGCGCCCAGGGCCGGCTGCCGCTGGGCTGGCCCGACCTGCCCGGCCGGCGCTGGGAGCTGGCCAGCCTGCTCGGCGCGGAGGTGTACCAGCGGGACGGCGCCGAGCTGGCCCGCCCCGGGCTGTTCGTCAACCTGGGGCCGTGGCAGTTCCACCTGCTCGCGGTGCGCTGAGCGGGTTGCCGCCGGTCACCGCATGCCGGCCGCGGTCACCACGGCCAGCGCGAAGGTGACCAGCGCGCCCAGCCCATGCGCGAACGGGATGAGGGCCGCCGGGTAGGACTTCGGCTTCTTGCTCGCCTGCCGGGCCGCGTCCGCGGCCAGGCCCGCGATCATCTCGTCAACGAGCTTCCTGGTCAGCGCCTCATCGGTCAGCGCCCGGGCCAGCATGGCGTCGCTCAGCCGGTCGCTGACCGGGTTCTCGGCCGGCGGGCCCAGCACCGGTGGCGCCGCCCCGGGCGGCCGCGCCTGCCCGGCGGGCGGCGGCCCGGCCGGGGCCTGCCCGGGCGGTCCCTGGCCAGGCTGGGCCGCGCCGGGGGAGCGGGGGTAGGGAGTCCACAGCGTCACCGTGGCGATGCCCAGGCCGATCCCCGGCATCAGCAGGCCGACCGCCAGCCAGGCGACCGGCTCCGCGGCGCTCAGCAGATAGCAGATCCAGGTCACCAGCCCGGTCAGGGCCAGGCTGAAGTGCCCGACCAGCACACCGGGATGCAGCCCGTCCCGGACCGCGAGCTGCTTGCGCAGCCCGTCCCGCGCGATCAGCGAGCGCAGCATGTATCCCCCGAGGCTGGCCGTGAACAGCCAGCACAGCAGCGTGGCGACGGCCAGCGCCGGATCGTGCAGGGAGGTGGCTGCAGCAGGCATCGGGGCCACCTGCCAATCTGCCCGTGCGCTCCAGAGGTCTGATTGTCGAGGTTAGCCGCCCGGCTCCGGGTGCGAAACCCCGCGCCTGGCTCACCCGGACCTACTGCCTGGTCAGGCCGCTCAGCTGGAATGCTGGGCGGCGGCCCGCTGGGCGGCCAGCGCCGGGCGCTTGGCCCGCCGGTGGTGCCGCTTGTGGTGCGCCGCGGCCGAGCCGGACGGCCGCGGGTGCGGCGAATGGGCGGCCGCCTCGGCCGCGGCGGCCTGGGCCAGCCGGGGCGTCATCCAGGCCAGCATGGCCGGCACCTCGGCCCGCCAGGTCGTCATATCGTGCCCGCCGCCCGGGGTCAGGATCAGCGGCACGCTGGCCTGGCGCAGGCTCAGTTCCTGCCAGAAGATCTCGGCGTTGGTCACGTCCGGCTTGTTACCGGTGCCCGCGCCCAGCCAGAACTGCGGGATCGGCGTGCCCGGCCGCAGCTTGCGTATCTCGTCCAGCGGGGTGTTCTGCCTGGCCAGCTTGCGGTTCCGGGCGAACGGGCTGACCTGCCGCAGCGGGAACTCCAGCTGGTTGTTGGCTGGCTGGAAGTAGCCGCTCATCACCCCGGCGAAGCCGTACCTGGCCGGGAAGCGCAGCGCCATGTTGGCGGCGCAGAAGCCGCCCTCGGAGTAGCCGGCCACCGCCCAGGCCGGGCCGGGCGGCTCGACCCGCAGCCGGTGCGCGATGGCCAGCGGCAGGTCCTGGGCCAGGTAGGTCAGGTCCTGCGGGCCGCCGACCTGGTTGAGGCACTGCAGCGAAACCCGCTGCGCGCCGTTCGCGTCCGGCATCACCAGGACCACCGGCTTGGCGCGTCCCTGGCTGACCAGCCGGTCCAGCGTGTCGGTCACGCCCACCACGTTGATCCAGTCCTGCGGCTCGCCGGGCTGCCCGTGGATCAGCTCCATGACCGGGAACCGGTAGTCCTTATAGCTGGGCTGGAAGTACTCGGGCGGCAGGTAGACGTAGACGGACCGGGTGATGTGGCTGCGCGGGCCGGCCACCATCAGATGCAGCGTGTAGCCCTGCTGCTGGGCCAGCTTGAGATAGGTGTCGCTCCCGGTGAGCGTGCCGAGCTGGCCGCCGCCGGCGCTCTGGCCGCCCCCGGTCAGGGCGCCCGCGGTCACGATGCCCGGCGGCGGTGCGGTGTTGCCGGTGGCCCCGCCCTGGCCGGTCAGGTCGCCCAGCGCGGCGCCCCAGGTCTGATAGTAGCCGTAGTACTTGTTGACCGCGACCACCCCGAACAGCATCGCGGGAAGGAACGCCAGGCACGCGGCCAGCAGCCGGAACACCGGCTGCCGGGTGACCACCATCCACCAGGTCAGCCCGGCGAAAACCACGATGAGCAGAACAAAAAGTCCGGTGCTCTGCGGTTCTAGCAAGAAGGCCTCCGGATCAGCGGACGAATTGTGCCTGGCGATCCCGGTGGTCCCGCAATGCTCCGATCCAAGTCCCAACTGCGTCGGCTACCGCCACCTCCGCAAACGCACGCGGCCGGGGCCGGAGTTCCGTTGCCGGGGGCTGGGAAAGGTAAATCTTTCTATTGGCTGGGGTCATGCGGCCGTGGCTGGCGGCTCAGCATTATGAACGTGAATACGCCGGCCGCCAGCACGAGAATGGCGGACAGCAGCAGCGCGGCGTGCAGCCCGGCGTAGAAGGCGTTGTACGCGGCGTGGATGACCTCCTGCACCAGGGCGCCCTGCCCGGCCCCGGCGGCCCCGCCGGCCCCCTTGGTGTTCCCGCTGGACGGCACGCCGCCGGTCTCAATGGCCTTGATCACGATCGACTGGAACGTGTCCGGGATGCCCAGGTGATGGAGCCGGCTGGTCAGGCTGGACCGCAGTTGCGCGTTGACCAGCGCGCCCAGGATGGCCACCCCGGTCAGCGCGCCGATCTCCCGGCTGGTGTTGGTGGCCGACGCGGCCATGCCGGACCGGGCGGGCGGCACCGCGGACAGCGCGGCCGTGGTGATCGGCACCACGGTCGCGCCGATGCCGATGCCGGTCAGCGCCAGCGCCGAGGCGAGCGGCAGGTAGGCCGGGTCCGGGTTGAGCGTGAGCGTGGTCAGCAGCAGGCCCGCGCCGAACATCAGGCAGCCGATGAAGATCGACCAGCGTGGCACCGACGGGTCGGTCCACCGGCCGGCCAGCACCGAGGACAGGATCATCAGCGTGGTCATCGGCAGGAAGACCAGGGCGATCTGGTAGCCGGTGTAACCAGCCACCTCCTGCAGGTACAGCGCGCTGAAGAAGAACACGGCGAACGTCGCGAAATAGGCGCAGAACGCGACGATGTTCGCGGTCAGGAAGGACGGCACGCGGAGGAACCGCAGGTCCAGCAGGGGATGCGCGGCCCGGCTCTCCCGCCAGAAGAACGCCGCCGCGGCCAGTGCGCTCAGGCAGAGCAGCAGGATGACGCTGGGCGACGCGAACCCGGCGCTCTCCCCGCCGATGATGGCGAAGACGAACGCGGTCAGCGCCGCGGCGCCCAGCACGGTGCCCGCGATGTCCACCCGGTGCGCGTCCGGGTCGGCGCTCTCCGGCAGCACCAGCGCGCCGGCCACCAGCGCGGCCACGCCGAAGGCCAGGTTGAACCAGAAGATGCCGCGCCAGTCCCACACCCCGACCAGCGCGCCGCCGACCACCGGGCCGAGTGCCAGGGCCAGCGCGGAGACCGCCGTCCAGACGCCGATCGCCTCGGCCCGGCTGCGCTGCTCGGTGTAGATGTGCCGGAGCATGGACAGGGTGCCCGGCTCGCTGGCCGCCGCGCCCAGCCCCATCACCGCGCGGGCGGCGATCAGCACCCCGATGTTCGGGGCCAGCGCGGCCAGCACCGAGCCGCCGCAGAAGATGCCGACCCCGATCAGCATCACCCGCTTGCGGCCGAACTCGTCGCCGACCATGCCGAACGCGAGCATGGCGCCGGCGAAGGTCAGCGCGTACGCGCTGACCACCCACTGCAGCGCGCTGACCCCCGCGTGCAGGTCGGTCTGCACGCTGCCCAGCGCCACGCTCACGACCGTGTTGTCCAGGAAGGTGACGAACAGCACCGCGGCCAGCACAGCCAGGGCGAGCGAGCGGCTGCCGCGGCGCACACCGGCCGCCCGCCCGGCGGGCGTGTCTACCGAGCGGACCACGTGACTAGCCGGCGGACTTGCAGAGCGACGGGAGCCCGGACGTCTTCCCGTTGTTCTCGAGGGTCAGCAGGCCGCAGAAACTGGCCAGCCCGACCTTCCAGGTGCCGCCCTGAAGGACGGCCACGCCGGACTGGTTGGCCAGCGCCGGCGAGCCGCCGACCAGGATCGAGTACGTGACCTTGGCCTGGGTGGATGATGTCACGGTGACCTTGGTGACCTTCGCGGTCGCCGAGGACGCCAGGCTGGACCCGGCCTGGGCCCGGATGACCGAGGCGAAGACCTGCCCGTTCTGCAGCAGGGCGATCCGCTGGGCCACCGGGGTCTTCGGGTTGAAGAACTTCTCCCAGTTAGCCGTGATCGTGGCGGCGGCGGATCCGCTGGCGGATCCGCTGGCTGATGTGGCCGGGGCCGACGTGGCCGGCGCGGAGGCGCTCGGCGACGAGCTGGCACCTGAATTATTGCTGCTCCCGCAGGCGGCGATGCCCACGGCCAGCACACCAACCAGCACGAGGAGCTGGAGGGATCCGATGAGCCTTCATGCAGCCATCTTCCAACTTTCGGCAGGCACACGCGACTCTGGAGCTGACCCCCGTGTCAGGCGGCGCACCGCTGGCTGGCCGATGCCGAGGTCCCCTGGTCAGCCGATCAGCCCCCGGCCTGGCTGCATGTCATCCGCGCTCCCGGTCGTTCGGTAGATCGTGGATCCCGCTGGGCCGGAAAAGATCGCCCAGAGGGGATGATGTTCAGCGAGACGACGGATGCCGGCCCCCGCGGCCGGGGAGGAGCTGGGAAGAGCCGGGAGGAGGCAGTCACGGACGCCAGCGGCAAGGCGGGTTCGGAGCGGGCCCCGGCGGCGGCCGAGCACGAGCCCGACGCGCGCTACACGTTCGCCAACGAGCGGACGTTCCTGGCCTGGATCCGCACCGCGCTGGCCCTGATGGCGGCCGGGCTGGCGGTGATCCAGCTGCTGCCGCCGTTCCACGGCATCCGGTGGGGGCGGCACGCCATCGGCATCCCGCTGATCGTGCTCGGCGGGGCCATCGCCGTGCTCAGCTACCGGGACTGGATGGCCAACCAGCGCGCGCTGCGCCGCGCCGAGCCGCTGCCCCGGTCCTGGCTGCCACTGGTGCTCGCGGTCGCCATCACCGCGGTCGGCCTGATCGCGGCCGTGCTGGTGGTGCTGGCCGGGTGACCCGGGACCCCGGCCCGGCGGGCCCGGCCAGGCCCGGACCCGGGGCTGGCCGGCCGGGCCGACCCGGACCCGGGGCTGGCCCGGGCCCGGACCAGCCTGGCCTGGCTGCGCACGGCCATCTCGTTCGCCGCGATCGGCGGGGTGATCCTGAAGCGGGACGTGCCCGCCGGGCTGGTCGTCCTGGTGCTGGGCGGACTGGTCTGGGTCACCGGCCGGCTGGCCGGGGTGCCCGGTACGGTGGCCCGGCCGCGCCGCCTGCTGCTCATCGCGCTGGCCGTCGCGGCGGTGTCCGTGCTGGCCCTGGCCATGTCGCTGTTCGGCCACGCGCCGCCCGGCGTGCGGCTGTGACTCAGCCGCGGCTGGCGGCCAGCGCGGTGAGCACGGCCAGCACGAAGGTCGCGGTGGCCAGCAGCCCGTGCAGCAGCACCAGCCGGGGCGGCAGGGCCCGGCGCGGGCCACCCGCTTCCCGCTCGCCGGGGGCTTCCCGCTCGCCGCGGGCGGAACGCGCCGAGCGCACCAGCCAGCTGAGCCCGGCGCCGATCGTCAGCACCAGCACGCCGAACGCCACCCAGGCCAGCGGCCGATGGCCGGTGCCCACGTAGATGAACCACAGGCCCAGGCCGAGCAGGCCCAGCGCCGGATGGGCGAACTCGAGCAGCGGGTGCTCGCCCGGCGTGGCGTGCACCTTGACCCGGGGGATGTCCGGCATCTCGCCGTCCGGCCCGAGGCCCGGCCCGGGGACCGGGCCGGCACCGGCCGGGCCGGCGCGCTGCGCGGGACGGCCGCGGCGGCTTCCCGCCGGGCCATGCTGCCGCGGATGAGCATGGTCATGCCGGCGGCAGCGGTCAGCAACCAGACCACCAGGGCCGCGATAGCCACCAGGGCTCCCTTCGCACCGCTGGGCCTCCCAGGCCGGGACCATCCCGGGGCCGCGCGCCCCAGGCTAGCGCCTGCCGGCGGAGTCAGTCGGATGGCCCGGGCCGCTCGGCCGACAGGTAGGCCAGCACGGCCAGCACCCGCCGGTTGTCGTCGTCCGACGGCTGCAGGCCGAGCTTGAGGAAGATCGAGGCGGTGTGCTTGGCCACCGCCCGCTCGGTGATCACCAGGCGTTGCGCGATGGCCACGTTGGACCGGCCCTCGGCCATCACGCCGAGCACCTCGCGCTCCCGCCGGCTGAGCCCGGCCAGCGTGCCGTCGCCGGCGCTGCGGGCCAGCAGCCGGCTGATCACCTCCGGGTCCATCGCGGTGCCGCCCGCCGCCACCCGGCGCACCGCGTCGACGAACTGGGCGCTGTCCATCACCCGGTCCTTGAGCAGGTAGCCGATCCCGCCACTGCCCTCGGCCAGCAGCTCACGGGCGTACAGCTGCTCGACGTACTGGGACAGCACCAGGACCGGCAGCCCGGGGGCGGCCCGCCGGGCGGCCAGCGCCGCGCGCAGCCCCTCGTCGGTGAACGTCGGCGGCAGCCGCACGTCCACCACGGCCACGTCCGGCCGGGCCGCGGTCACCGCGGCCAGCAGGTCGGCCCCGTTGTCCACCGAGCCGGTGATCTCCAGGCCATGGGCCTCGAGCATCCGGGCCAGGCCGTCCCTCAGCAGGAAGAGGTCTTCGGCGATGACAACGCGCACGGGATCTCCATGGTCACCGCGGTGGGCCCGCCGGGTGGGCTGCTGACCGCCAGCACGCCGTCGAACGCGGCCAGGCGGCGCTCGATACCGCGCAGCCCGGTGCCGCGGGCCGGGTCGGCACCGCCCCGCCCGTTGTCGGTCACGCCCATCCGCAGCATCCCGTCCACGTGCCGGATGTCCACCCAGGCCTGGCTGGCCTCGGCGTGCTTGGCCACGTTGGTCAGCAGCTCACTGACCGCGAAGTAGGTGGCCGACTCTACCGGGGCGGGCAGCCGGCCGGGCAGGTCGGCGGCCAGCCGGGCGCGCAGCGGGCAGTCCAGCACCAGGGCACGGACCGCGTCGGCCAGGCCGCGGTCGGCCAGCACCGGCGGGTGGATGCCGCGGACCAGGTCACGCAGCTCGGTCAGGGCACGCACCGACGCGTCCCGGGCCTCCAGCAGCAGCGCCCGGGCGGCGGCCGGGTTGTCGTCGATGAGCTGGCCGGCCGCGTCCAGCGTCATGCCCATGGCCACCAGCCGGGCCTGCGCCCCGTCGTGCAGGTCCCGCTCGATCCGGCGCATCTCCGCCGCCCCGGTGTCGATCGCCTCGGCCCGGGTCTGGGCCAGGTGCTGCACCCGCTCGGTCAGCTCGGCCTGCCCGGCCGGGGCCAGCAGCACCCGGGCGGCCAGCCCGTACCCGCGCAGCAGCCACGGGGCCGAGCCCAGCCCGGCCAGGATCAGCGCCACGCCCATGATGACCAGCACCGGCGGGCTGTTCCCCGGGAAAGCGGGCGGTGGCACCGCGAACCCGGCCACCGGCCCGATGAAGCCGATCAGGCCGAGCGCCACCAGCCCGGCCGGCAGCAAGGCCGGGATCCAGCCGAGCAGGCTGTCCAGCACCGTCCAGCGCAGATCCCGTGCCGTGGCCGGGTCGCTGAGCAGCCAGCCGAGGCGCCGCCAGTACCGCACCGGGGCGCCGTACGTGCCGGGCAGCGGCAGCTCCTGGCCGGGCGCTGGCACGCCGCTCAAGCCGGCCACCACCCGTCGGGTCAGCCAGGCCAGCCGCCGGATGGTCAGCAGCAGGTACGGCAGCAGGAGCAGGGTGACCGCGATCCCGGCCAGCAGCACGGCCAGCGCGGCGATGCCCCGTCCCGTCATGTTCGGGCCGGTGCCGATGGGCAGGGTCACGGGGTGGATGGTGGTGCCGCCGTGCGGCCCCGGCTTAGCCGACACGGCCACCGCCGCCGCCTGCCCCCGCCGGAGCAGCACCCCCGTGATCAGCGCGCCACTGATGGCCAGCGGCGCGATCAGCGCGAGCAGCAGGCCCGCCCCGGCCAGCAGCAGCAGGTACAGCGCCAGCAACCGCACGGCGGCGGTGCTGCCCGCGGCCAGCCACGACCGGCGCCGGCCAGGTTTGGCGGGCTGACCCCAGGGTGTCGTTCCGCTGCTCATCACCGGTCTCCTTCGGCAGGCTGTGACCCCGTCAGGCTCAGTCTGCCTGGCGGGGTCAAGCCGGCGCAGTAACCCTGGCCCCCGGAGCGCGGGGTGTACCTAGGCCCACCGCGAGACGCGGCCCAGCCGTATCTCCCGCCCGGCACCCCCGCTTCCAGCGTCACCGGCGGCCCCGGCGCGCCGCCTCGGGCCGCCCACCGGCTGGCTGGTCCGGCGCACCCAGTGAGCCGTCAGCGGGCCGCGATGAGCACGGTGGCGCCCAGCTCTGCCGACCTGGCCAGCCGGGGGACCAGGCCGGCCGCGGCCACCGCGGCGGTGGCCGCGGCGGCCTGGCGCTCGCTGATCTCGGTCAGCAGGTGGCCGCCCGGGAGCCAGCCAGGCCGGGGCCACGGCGGCCACCCGGCGCAGCACGTCCAGGCCGTCCGGGCCGCCGTCCAGGGCCAGCCGCGCCTCGTGCTCGCGGGCCTCCGCGGGGAGCAGCGCGACGTCGCCGGTGGGCACGTAGGGCACGTTGGCCAGCAGCACGCCGACCCGGCCGCGCAGCCCGGCGGGCAGCGCACCGTCCAGGTCGCCCTGGTGGACCTGGCCGCCGGCCGGGCCGACGTTGCGCCGGGCGCAGCGCACCGCGGCCGGGTCGATGTCGGCCGCGTGCAGGTCGACCGGGCGGCCCGCCGCCGCGGCCAGCGCGGCGCCCAGCGCCCCCGAGCCGCAGCACATGTCCACGATCACCGGCCGGGGCCGGACGCGCCGAGCAGGCTGGCCGCCTGGCCGACCAGGAACTCGGTGCGGCGCCGCGGCACGAACACGCCGGGGTCCACGGCGATCCGCAGCCCGCAGAATTCGGCCCAGCCCAGCACGTGCTCCAGCGGCGTGCCGGACGCCCGCTGCCGCTCCATGGCGGCCAGTTCGGCCGGGGTCCTGGCCGCCGCGATGAGCAGCCGTGCCTCGTCCTCGGCGAACACGCAGCCAGCCGACCGCAGCCGGGCGGCCACGGCGGGCAGCGACTGGGCAGGCAGCGAAGCGGACATGGTGCCCAGGACCTTACCCGCTCGCCAGCTTTGCTCGTCTGAGCTAAGATTTGCTTATGCAAGCAACGACGGGCCGGGGCCGGGCCGCGACCGGCGGACGTTCACCGAGGGGGCACGGCGGGCGCAGATCGTGCAGGCCGCCATCGAGACCATCGCCGAGGCCGGCTACCGGGGGGCCACGTTCGCCCGGATCGCCCGGCAGGCCGGGCTGTCCAGCACCGGGCTCATCTCCTACCACTTCGCCGGCCGGGACGAGCTGATCGGTGAGGTGGTGGCCAAGGTCATCGGGGACATCGGCGCGTTCATGACGCAGCGGATGGCGCGGGTCACCGGGCCGGCCGCCGCGCTGCGCGGCTACATCGAGGGCAACGCCGAGTTCACCGCCGGCGCACCGGGCCGAGATGAAGGCGCTGCTGGAGATCTTCCTGAACGGCGGGCTGCCCTACGACACCAGCGCCGAGCAGGCCGTGCTGTCCCCGATCGAGGAGATCCTCCGGGCCGGGCAGCGCACCGGTGAGTTCCGCGCGTTCGACCCGACGGTGATGGCCACCCTCATCCAGCGGGCCGTGGACGGCCTGCCGTTCCTGCTGGCCGCCCAGCCGGACCTGGACGTAGCGGCCTACGCGGCCGAGGTGGTGACCACGTTCGAGCTGGCCACCCGGGCCGCGTCATGACCGGGCCGGGCAGGCCGGCCGACCCGGCGGCACCGCGGCCCCGGCCCCGGCCGCCCCAGCCCCAGCCGCTGCCCGGGGTACGGCCCCGGCCAGCCTGGGCCGCCAGGTCGCCGTCATGGTCTTCGACATCGCGGCCCCGATCGCGCTCTACTACGGGCTGCGCGCCGCCGGGCTGTCCAGCCTGGCCGCGCTGGCCATCGGCGCGGTCATCCCGGCGGCCAGCGCCGCCTGGGTGCTGATCCGGCAGCGGCGGGCCAGCATGGTCGCCCTGCTGGTGCTGGGCACGATGGTCGCCTCGCTGATCATCTCGGTCATCTCGGACAGCCCGCGGTTCCTGCTGGCCAAGGATGGCCTGCTGACCGGCGTGTGGGGGATCTGGTTCCTGGCCAGCCTGGCCGCCGCCCGGCCGGCCGCGTTCCTGTTCGCCCGGCCGCTGCTGGAGGGGCGGCGCGCGTTCGCGGTGCGGGACTGGGACGCGCTGTGGGACGCCGAGCCGCGGTTCCGCCGGATCTGGCGGGTGTCCACCGTGATCTGGGGGCTGGCCCTGCTGGCCGACGCGGTCATCCGGGTGGTGATGTCCTACACGCTGCCGGTCGATGTGGTGCCCGGCCTGGGCGGGGTGCTGTACCCGGTGACGTTCGTGGTGATCCAGGTCGTGACCAACATCTACTACCAGTTCGCCGGGCTGAACCGGCTGCTCGGCGCGCGCTGGCTGACCGGCCGTGGCTCAGCGCGGCAGCACGTGCGGGTTCAGCGTGCCGGCCGGGTCGAACGCCGCGCGGATCCGGGCGAACAGGGCCCGCTCGGCGGCTCGACCGGGCCAGCGGCAGCCAGCGGGCCTTGAGCGCGCCGATGCCGTGCTCGGCGGAGATCGAGCCGCCCAGCGACGCCACGAAGGAGAACACCGCGTCCTCGTGACGGCCGTCCGCCGCGGCCGCCGGGACGATGTTGACGTGCAGGTTGCCGTCGGCCACGTGGCCGAAGGTGATCACCTGGGCGGCCGGGTCGGCCGCCGCGACGACCGCGGCCACCTCGCTGGCCAGCTGGACCCAGCGCGCGGCCGGCACGGCCACGTCCAGCTTGATCGGGGTGCCCAGGAAGCCGGCCGCCTCCGGGTGGCGCTCCCGGTAGGCCCACAGCCGGGCCCGGTCGGCCGCGGACTCGGCCACCGCGGCGTCCCGGTCCCCGGCCAGCCTGGCCAGGTCGTCCAGCGCGCCCGGGCCGGCCGCCTCCAGCAGCAGGTAGCTGGGCGCCGGGCGGGCCAGTGGCGCGCCGAGCCCGGCCCGGCTGGCCAGGATGTCCAGGCCGGTAGCGGTGCAGAACTCGGCCGACAGCAGGCCGGGCACCTGGGTCACGGCCTGCCGGGCCAGGCTGTGCACCTGGCCCGGGTCGGCCAGCCCGGCCAGCACGGTGACCAGGCCGCGGGGCCGCGGCACCAGCCGGAGCCGGGCCTGGGTGATGACGGCCAGCGTGCCTTCCGAGCCGGCCAGCAGCGCCGGGTAGTCGTACCCGGTGTTGTCCTTGGCCAGCCCGGCCAGGTGGGACAGCACGGTGCCGTCGGACAGCACGGCCTCGATGCCGCGCAACTGGGCCCGCATCGGCCCGTAGCGCAGCACCCGGAGCCCGCCCGCGTTGGTGGCGATCGCGCCGCCGACCGTCGCGCTGCCCCGGCTGGCGATCAGGATGCCCAGATCCAGGCCGGGCGTGGCGTCGGCCACCTGCTGCAGGGTGACCCCGGCCCCGGCGGTGACCTGGGCCGCGTCCAGGTCGGCCGGGCCGAGCCCGGTCAGCCGGGCCAGGCTGAGCACCAGCTCGCCGTGCCGCGGCACGCCGCCGCCGACCAGCCCGGTGTTGCCGCCCTGCGGCACCACCGGCAGGCCCGCCTCGGTGCACAGCGCGAGCACGGCGGCGACCTGTTCGGTGTCCCGGGGCCGGACCACGGCGGCGGGCTGGCCGCGGAACCGGCCGGTCCAGTCGGTGCCGTACCCCGCCGCGGCGTCGCCGGTGAGCACGTGCTCCGCGCCGACCACCCCGGCCAGTGACCTGAGCGGAGCGTGGTTTCCATGGTCGTGGGGATGGGGGTCTCATCTGGCACTGATCACCCGTGGTCATGGGAGCTGGCGGGAGTTCCGCGCAGGCCTTCATGGCCCGGGCGAACGCGTCGCCGCGGTCCCGGTAGTCGCGGAACTGGCCGAAGCTCGGCGCGGCCGGGGACAGCAGCACCACCCCGTCCGGGCTGGGCCCAGCGGAAACCCTGGCCGACCGCGCTGTCCAGGTCCGTCGCAGGGGACCACCTCGACCGTCGCCGGGCTGGCCCGGCCTCGATGGCGGCCTGGATGCGCGGGCCGCTGTCCGGCACGGTCAGCACCAGGGTCGGGCGCTGTCCGGCCGGCCAGCCCGGCGGCCAGCGGCTGGTAGTCGATGCCCCGGTCCTGGCCGCCGGCGATCAGTGCGACCCGGCGGCCGGGGAAGGCGTCCAGCGCGGCCAGGGTCGGCAGCACGTTGGTGGACAGGCTGTCGTCGACGAACGTGACCCCGCCGACCGTGCCGATGACCTGCAGCCGGCTGCCCAGCTGCCTCGAAGCCGGCCGCCGCGCCGCGCAGCGCGGCCTCGTCATCGCCGCCTCCGGCACGCCGAGCGCGCGCAGGCAGGCCCGGGCGATCAGCGCGTTGCGCCGGCTGTGCGTGCCGAGCAGGCCGAGCGGCTGCATCCAGTCCGCCGCCGGGTCATCATCGGCCTGCACCCACTCCACCCGCGGCCCGAGCAGGTGCCGCCGCTCCCGGAGCAGCTCGCTGTCCCCGTTGGCGACGGTCAGGTCGGCGCCGGGCTGGCTGCACGCGGACAGCTTGTCCCGGTAGTAGGCCTCGACGTCGCCGTTGTGCCAGGGCAGGTGATCGGGGTGCAGCGAGGTCACCGCGACCACCGGCGGCGAGCAGGCCAGGTCGGTGGCCTGGTAGCTGGACGTCTCGATGACCCAGTAGTCGCAGGCCGTGCCGTGCTGGGCCGGGTCCCAGGGCGGCTGGCCGATGTTGCCGCCGACCATGCACCGGTAGCCGAGCCGGTTCAGCAGGTGCCCGGCGATGGCGGTGGTGCTGCTCTTGCCCTTGGTCCCGGTGACGCAGACCACCCGCTCCCGCGGGGCTTCCTGCAGCCACAGGCCGAGGCCGCCGGCCACCGGGATGCCGCGCGCTTCGAGCTGCCGCAGGTCGTCCCGGTACCGGCTGATGCCCGGCGACTTGACCACCACCGTCACAGCGGGCCAGCGCGTCGAGGCCGCCGTCCGCGGTGGCCAGCACCGGGCGGCCCGCCACGGCGCTGTCCGGCTGGCGCGGTCGTCCACCAGCACCGGCTGGCCCCGAGCGTGTCCAGCTTGCGCACGTTGGCCAGGCCCTCGACGCCGAGGCCCCACACGCCCGACCGACGCGCCGCGCAGCTCAGACCAGGAGATCGTCGGCCGCATACGCATCCGGGATGAAGTGCTCGCTCAGCGGGCGGAGCAGGTCGGCCGCGGCGGTCAGCTCGGGCAGCCCGGCCAGCTCGCCGGCCAGCGTCTGGAGCAGCTTGCTGCCCGCCCGGTCCGGCCGCGCCGCGGCCGCCGTGGCGGCGGCCCGGCACTCGCTGACCTCGCCGACACACTCGAACGGCTTGCTCACCGGCGACGTGCCGAGCAGGGTGCGGAACCGGCCGGCCAGCTCGCCGTGCGGGTCCGGGTCGGCCAGCGGCTCGTGGCCGGCGAAGATCCGTTCCAGGTCGGCCGCGGCCAGGAACGGCGCCAGGATCAGGTCGATGAAGCAGCACTTGTCGCACTGCCCGCACCAGTGATCCAGGCGGCGTGCCGGGTCGATGTGGAAGGCGCGGTTACAGCTGCGGAACGTGCTCGTGGTACTCGGTCAGCCCGGCGAACCGCTGGGCCACCCACAGCTCGCTGAACGGGCCGGAGCGCGGAGAAGTAGCTGCCGGCAGCCGAGCGCCGGTCTGAGCCAGCACCGACCGGAACGCCGCCTCGAACGCGGCGCTCTTCGAATACTGGTGGTTGATGGCCCGGCCGCGGTCCTCCAGCGTCGGGATGGACGCGGACCATTCGTTGGACATCACCACGCGTCCCGGCCCTCCAGCGCCGCGGCCATGACGGCGATGGCCGAGATGATCCCGGTCACCGGGATATGGCCGTTAAGGAAGCCAAGCTCGGCGGAGCGGAGCAACTGCGCGTCGATCTCCCGCTCGGCGCGCACGACGGGCAGCCCGGTGACCGCCGCGGGCGCCTCGATGGCCGCGAACCGGTCCCCTGGACGGCCCACGATGAACAACGCCGGCGCGGTGTGCTGCCGGACCAGCTCGACCGTGACGATCGAATCGATGCCGCCGCCGAACGGCACCAGCGGCCGCCCGCCGGGCACCCGGTCGCCGGCCTGCTCCGGGTGCCGGTCCAGTCGCGGGCCCTCGATGCGCAGCCCGGACAGGTCCAGCCCGTTGCGGTAGCCGAACTCGCCCAGGCCATCGAGGTAGAAGCCGGTCAGGAACGCGCGCTCGGCGTCGGTGACCGCGGTGTCGCCCAGGTCGATGACGTCCGGCGCGGCCGTCTTGTAGTAGGACACGCCAGCCAGCAGGAAGACCAGCCGGGCCGCCGCCGCTACCTCCGGGGCGGCCCAGTTCCCGCCGCCCGGGAACCCGACCCGCTCCGCGAAGCGGTGCTCACCAACGGAGTAATGGCAGGTCAGCATCCCGCCGACCGGGTCGAGCTGGTAGCCGTCGTAGCGGAACGGTGCCGCCGCCGTGCTCACCCGTCCTCCCGGGGCCGCAGCCGGGCGACGGCGGCGAACCGCCCGCACGGGCGTTCTTCCCGGTCGCTGAAGAACAGGCCGTCCCGGCGCCCGGTGGCCAGCCCGGAGTCCATGATCTGGCGGTCCGGTATCCCGGACTCGCGCAGGATGTGCCGGTTCGCCGCGGGCAGGTCGAACAGCCACCGGCCGGGCCCGTCCGGGCGCAGCATCGCCGTCCAGGGCCGCCGAAGTAACGGCCCGCGGCGGTGGCCACGTCGTCGCCTACCTGGTAGCGGTCCGCGGCGATGGCCGGGCCGACCGCGGCCAGCATCCGCTCCGGGCGGGCGCCGAGCGAGCGCATCGCGTGCATGGCCGCCCCGGTCACCCCGGCCACCGTGCCCCGCCAGCCGGCGTGCACGCAGCCCAGCACCTGCGCCTCCGGATCGACCAGGATGATCGGCACGCAGTCCGCGACCAGCACCACCAGCACGGTGCCCGGGTCGCGGGTGACCACGGCGTCGGTCTGCACGATCGAGTCGGCCCGGCGCAGCGTGCCCCGGCCACGCTCGGCGGCGGTCACGGTGGCCACGTGGTTGCCGTGCGACTGGTCGCAGAACACGAACTCGGCCAGGTCCGCGCCGAGCGCCGCGGCCAGCCGGCGCCGGTTCTCCAGCACCGCGGTCGGCTCGTCGCCCACGTGCAGTGCCAGGTTCAGCGACGCGTAGCCTGCCGTGGACACCCCGCCGTGCCGGGTGGTCACCACCGCGTCCAGGTCCAGGGCATCGAGCGACGGCCAGGCCAGCACGTCCAGCGGCCCCTGCCTGCGCAGCCCGGGCCCGGTCGTTGTTGCTGCTGTCATGTCCTCTTTCCTCCGGGGGGACGACCCCCTGGACCCCCCCGATCGCCGCCTCGCGCCGAACGCCGGCTCGGCGAGCACCGGCCTGCGGCGGGCCTCGCCTCGCCGACGCCTCCTGTACCGGCAGGAAGCCTACGCCAATATGCTCTGCGCCATGGTTCCCCGGGCGGCAGGCATGCCGTGAAAGCCGCCGTGATCGTCAACCCCACCAAGCACGTGAACGTTGGCGTGTTCCGCTCCGTGGTGGCCGCCGCCATGGCCCGGCACGGCTGGGCCGAGCCACTGTGGCTGGAGACGACCCCGGAGGAGACCGGCCAGGGCCTGGCCCGGTCCGCGCTGGCCGCCCAGGTGGACCTGGTGCTGGCCAGCGGGGGAGACGGCACCGTCACCGCGTGCGCCGAAGGGCTGGCGGGCAGCGGCGTGCCGCTCGGCGTGCTGCCGGCCGGTACCGGCAACCTGCTGGCCCGCAACCTTGGCCTGCCGCTCAGCCTGGAGGAGGCGCTCGTGGTGAGCCTCCGCGGCACCGACCGGCGGCTCGACGTGGGCACCGCGAACGGCCGCACGTTCGTGGCCATGGCCGGCCTGGGGTTCGACGCGGAGTTGCTGGACAGCACGGGCGAGCCGCTCAAACGGCGGCTGGGCTGGGCCGCCTACGCGGTGTCCGGGCTGCGCCATCTGAGCGCCCGGCCGGTGCGGGCCAGCCTGCGCGCGGACGGCGGCCCGGCGCTGCGCCGCCGGGCCAGCAGCGTGCTGATCGGTAACGTCGGCACGCTGCAGGGCGGGGTGGCGCTGCTGCCCGGGGCCGAGCCGGACGACGGCGTGCTCGACCTGCTGGTGCTCACCGCGCGGGGCCTGGCCGGCTGGGCGGCCCTGGCCGCGGACGTGCTGCTGCGCCGCCGCCGGACCGCTCATGTGGCCCGGATCGCGTTCCGTGACCTGCACGTGCTGCTGGACCGCCCGCAGCTGTGGGAACTCGACGGCGAGGTCATCGGCCGCACCCGGGAGCTGCGGGTCACCGTCCGGCCGGGCGCGCTGCTGGTCCGGGTGCCCTGCTAGTCCGGGGGCGCCCCCCGGACCCCCGATCGCCGCTTCGCGCCGAGCGCGGTGCTAGCCCGGGGGGCGACCCCCCGGAGCCCCCCGATCGCCGCTGCGCGCCGAGCGCGGTGCTAGCCCGGGGGGGCGACCCCCCGGAGCCCCCCGATCGCCGCTGCGCGCCGAGCGTCGGCTCGGCGAGCACACGCCTGCGGCGCGCCTCGCCTCGCCGCCGCGACCCCGGTTGGCTCTGCATGGTTCGGCGGCTCCGGGGTACTGAGGGCGGGCTGACCCTGCTGCCCAACCCTCCGAAGGTGGCCTGAACGTGTGGAACCGGCTCGAACAGCGTGAGCTGAACCGGCTGGCCCGGCGGATAACCGGGGGCCCCGGGGCGCTCCCCGCCCCGGACCGGCCCGCCGGGACGGACCTGCTGCCGCAGCTCAAGCACATCGTCGTGCTGATGATGGAAAACCATTCCTACGACAACTACCTGGGCATGCTGGACGGCCGGGGGGACGGGTTCCCGCTCGGCCCGGACGGCGAGCCGGAGGTAGCCAACACCGGCCTGGAAGGCGAGTCCGTCCCGGCGCATCACCTGATGAGCACCGTCCAGGTGCCCGAGTCGCCGTCGCAGAGCTGGCACGCCACCCACCTGCAATGGGCCGACGGCAAGCTGGACGGCTTCGTCAGCGCCACCCAGCAGCTCATGCCGGACAAGGACGCCACCGCGGCCATGGGCTACTGGACCGAGCGTGACCTGCCGTTCTACTACGGCCTGGCCCGGACCTTCCCGCTGGCCGACCGGTGGTTCTCGTCCTGCCTGGGGCCGACGTTCCCGAACCGCCGGTTCCTGATCTCCGGGACGGCCAACGGGCTGATCGACGACCTGCCGGTCAACCTGGCCGACTACCCGGCCAACGGGACCATCTTCGACGTGCTGACCAGGCACGGCATCTCCTGGGTGAACTACCACCCGGTGGCGGGCAGCCGGACCCGGCTATGGCCGGGCGCTGCGGCACCGCACCAAAGCCCTCCGCCGCAGGCTGCGCACGCTGCGCCGGGTGGCGCCCGGTTCGCTGACCGGGCTGCAGAAGGACATCCAGTTCACCGCGGACATCTACCCGCTGGGTATCGCCCGGTACATGCTGCACGTGCGCAGCACGGATGAGTTCTTCAGCGACGCCGCGGCTGGCACGCTGCCGGCGTTCAGCATCGTGGATCCTGACTTTGGCGCCTATTCGGAAGAGAACCCGCAGGATATCCGGCGGGGCGAGAGCTTCGCCTCGGCCGTCATCGACGCGGTGATGCACGGCAAAGGCTGGCCGAACACGCTGCTGGTCTGGCTGTACGACGAGCATGGCGGCTACTACGACCATGTGCCGCCGCCCGCCGCCCCGGCGCCGGACGACGTGCCCGGCCGCAGCGTGGTGATCAGCCGGTCCTGGGTGCACGCGGTGCTGCCGGCGGCTGGCCCCGGGTTACGTGCGGAGCGTCGAGCGGCTCGACGCCGGGCCGCAGAGCTATGACCGGTACGGCTTCCGGGTACCGGCCGTGCTCGTCTCGCCCTATGCCCGGCCCGGCTACCTGACCAGCGAGACGTTCGACCACACCTCGCTGCTCAAGCTGCTCGAGGTGAAGTGGAATCTGCCCACGCTGACCGCCCGGGACGCGGCCGCCGTGGCCCCGCTCGACGCGCTGGACTTCGACCATCCGCCGGCCTTCGCGACGCCACCCGAGCTGCCCGCGCCCGCGCTGCGCTGGGGTTCCTGGTAGCCGCGCGGCCCCGGAAAGGATCGAGCAGATGGCTGTCGACCTGCAGGAATTCGGCGCCGCCCTGGCCGAGCTGAGCAGGCTGCGGTTCGGTGAGATGCGCGTCGAGGACGCGATGCGGGACATCGTGCAGACCACCCACACCGTCTTCGGCGTGTCCGGGGCGGGCCTGATGCTGGCCGACGGCGAGCACCACCTGCGCAATGTCGCGGTGTCCGACGAGCGCCTTCAGCACCTGGAAGACCTGCAGATATACCACCAGGAAGGCCCGTGCATCACGGCCTTCGAGGAGCAGGCGCTGGTCGGCGCGGAGGACCTGACCGAGGACCAGCGCTGGCCCCAGTTCACCGCGGCCGCGCTGGACCGGGGCGTCCGGGCCGTGCTGGCCAGCCCGCTGCCCTACAACCAGGACGCGGTGGGCGTGGTGGCGGTGCTGTCCGACGAGCGGCATCCCTGGTCGGCCGAGGGAGAGCTGGCCCTGCTCGCGCTGACCGACCTGGCCGCGCTGCTCATCGCCAGCATGATGCAGGGCGAACAGCAGTCCAAGCTGGCTGCCCAGCTGCAGCTGGCGCTGAACACCCGGGCCGTCATCGAGCAGGCCAAAGGCGTGCTGGTCGGCCAGCAAGGGCTTTCCCCGCACCAGGCCTATCAGCAGCTGCGCGACCAGGCCCGGTCGGAGCGCCGCAAGCTGGCCGCCGTTTCAGCCGACGTTGTGCGGAAAGCTGCGGGCCAATGAAAATGTGTGCACCGGGCCATTCTGGGCAGAGGGGAATGGTCATCACGGCACCGCCGAGACCCCCGCGGCTGACCGTACGGTCGTTGCTCGTCATCGCGCGGCTCCGGCACTGCGTCGGGGTTGCCCCTCCTGGCAGCACCTGGCTGATCACTAAGAAACTGTCCCTGCTCGCCTAGGAGCTAACCATGATCATCATCGGAATCGTCCTGCTTCTGCTCGGCTTCCTGCTCAAGGTCGCGATCCTGTGGACCCTCGGGATCATCGTGCTGGTGGTGGGACTGATCCTGCTGCTGCTCGGCTCGATCGGGCACGCGGTCGGCCCACGCCGCCATTATTGGTAGCGCCCGGCTGTTATTGGCAGTGCCCGGTTGCCGTGCGGCCCGGCGGGATTCTCCCGCCGGGCCGCACGCCGTTCAGTCTGGGTCGGGCCGCCGCTCGCGGTGGTACAGCCACAGCCAGATGTCGCTCACCTGCCACCGGTGGATGAGCTGGAACGGCTCGCCGCGCAGCACCAGCGGACGGCCCGGCTGCGGCGCGTCGGCTTCCGCCACCCAGACCCGGCTGACCCGGTTCAGCCTGCTGCGCACCACGCTGCCCGGGGCGCTGCTGCCGGAGATCGTGCCGGCCTGGGCGGGCGACTGGGCGGCCGTCAGGTTGTCCAGCCGGGCCAGCCCGTATGGGTAGGCGGCGGCGAACGAGGTCATCCCCGGTCCCTGCGGGTAGAGCACCGCGTCGCCCCGGCGGGCGTGCTGGGCGATGATCTGGTCCATGGCCCGGATGTTGTCGCTGTGCCCGTCCGGCCCGCGCTCGCCGAACTGGGCGGGCAGGCCGGCCAGCACGATCAGCGCCAGCGCGACCGGCCCGGCCACCCGGCCCAGCGCGGCCAGCCCGGCACCGATCAGCAAGGCCATGGCCGGCTCGCAGAACACGATGTAGCGGAACGTGTAGACCGGCTGCAACTGGGAGCCCGCGATGAGCAGGGCCGGCGGCCCGGCCAGCCAGGGCAGGCCCAGCGCGGCCAGCCGCCCGGGCCAGGCGGCACGGAACCGGGACCAGCCGGCCAGCGCGGTCAGGGCCAGTGCGGCCGCCATGATCGCGGCGACGGTGAGCACGGCCCCGGCGGTGCCGGCCAGCCGCCCGGTGTTGACCAGCGAGCCCGCCAGCGGCGTGCGCAGCCAGCGCACCTGCCCCCGCTGCGACCAGGCCAGCAGCTCCAGCGGGAGGAGAACCAGCAGGGCCACCGAGACCGCGGCCAGCCACCGGCGGGCCACCTGGCGGCCGGCCCGGCCGTGCGCCACGAGCAGGGTCGTGCCGTGCGCGGCGACCAGCAGCAGGCCGAAGATGTTGGCCAGCCCCAGCCCGACCAGGCTGGCCGCGTACCAGGAAGCCCACAGTGTTTGCCCGGGGGGGCGACCCCCCTGGGCCCCCCGCTCGCCGCTTCGCGCCGAACGCCGGCTCGGCGGGCACCCGCCTGCGGCGCGCCCCGCCTCGCCAGGCGATGCATCGTTACCCGTCTCCAGGAGACGCACGAAGCAGTAGCTGGCGGCGGTGGCGATGGCCGTTTCCAGCGCGAACGGCCGGGCGTCCTGGCCGAACCAGCTGACCGCGGGCACGGCCGCGAAGCTCAGCCCGGCGGCCAGCCCGGCCGCCGTGCCTACCAGCCGCCTGCCCAGCGCGGTGACCAGCCCGGCGGCGGCCGCCATGGCCAGCGCGGAGGGCAGCCGCAGGGCGAACTCGCCGCTGCCGGTCAGCCGCACCAGCAGCCACATGAGCACGTAGTACATCCCGTGCACCGCGTCCATGTGGTCCAGCATGCGGATCAGCTGCGGGAAGGACCGGTGCACCGCGGACAGCGTGGCGCCCTCATCGCGCCAGAACGAGGGCACGTCGATCCGCCACAGGGTGACCGCCAGGGTGACCAGCGCGGTGCAGGCCGGGATCAGCCAGGCCGGCCCGTGCGCCGGTGCGGTGGCGGGCCTGGGCCGGGCTGGCGCGTGCCGGGCTGGCGCCAGGTCGGGGGAGCGCGCGGGCGGCACGGTGACATGCTCGGTGGCGGGGGCGGGGGCCGCGTCGAGCTGCGCCGCGAGTGGTGCAAGGTCGCCCACGCAGAGCAGGGTAGGGCCGCGTCAGCCGTGGTTAACGGGGTTACCTATCTGGTTTTGCTCAATCTGGACCGGATAGGGGGGCAGCCGTGAAACTCCTGGCCGGCCGGGCCGCGCGGGTCACCGCGAGGACAGCACCTCAGCTATCTTGGCCGCGGCCGCCGACGGGTCGTCGGCATCATGCAGCAGTTCGCCCCAGGACCAGCGGTAGTACCAGCGGAGCCGGCCCATGCCATCGGTGCCCGGGGTGCAGTCAATGCTTTCGGCCAGCATGGTCGCACCGGGGATGAAGATATGCAGCATCGCCGGATATGTGGTTTTCACCGATGCGTGCAATCCCTTGGTGTCAAGGGCGGTCGCGAGCCGGTGCAAATAGTAGCTGCGTGCGTGATCGCGGGTTCCGTCCAGCATCTCCCCTGCCTTGCGTCGGTCGGCACATTGTCGCGGCGGGCGGGGTAGGTTTGTCAACCCTGACGAGAGTGATAGCTGCCATACCCGTCAGGGCCGTACGGATCGGTGCCCGGGCCGCCCGGGTACCGCGCGTTCTGCTGGCTGCCACCGGCGTATCCGCTGCCCTGGCCAGCCGGGCCAGCCGGGCCCGGCTGGGTGTGCTGGCCATTGCCCGCTGAATAGCCGTTGCCGCCCGGATAGTTATTACTCTCCGGGTAGCCAGTGCCGTTCTGGTAGCCGGTGCTGTCCGGGTAGCCAGTGCCGTTCTGGTAGCCCGTGTTGTCCGGGTAACCGGAGCCGTTCTGGTAGCCCTGGCTGTCCGGGTATCCACCGGGGCCGGCCGGGTACGGGTACGCGGCCGGCGGCTGCGCCGGGGGCGGCTGCGCCGCGGGCGGGGCTGAGTACCAGGTGCTGCCCTGGTCCTGGCTGCCGTGCCCGGCGGCACGGGGTATCCGTCACGGCCTGGCCCGTACGGGTCCGGGTAGCCGGCCTGCCCGCCGTAGCTGCCGGCCGCCCCGGTGCCGTAACTGCCCTGGCCACCGCTGCCCGGCGCGGCCGGTGGATACGTGGGCCCGGTGGTTTCTGCCGGTGCAGGCGGTGTGCTGTCCACGAAACTGCCGTATGGGTTCCCCGCCCCGGCCTGCGGTGACGTCGTCTCGGCCGGGCGGCTGTCGTCGTAGGACGGCCGGGCGGGCGGCGGGCTGGCCAGGTAGTCGGCCGGAGCGGCCGGACGGCCTGCGTTGGGGTCGGTCTGCTCGGCGGCGCTCGCCGGGTAGCCGTGCCTGCTGCCGGTGCCCGGGTAGTCGCGCCGCCCGGCCGCGGGGTCCGGGTAGCCGCCGCGTTCCGCGGCCGGGTAGTCCGCGCGGGCCGGGCCGCGCGGGTAGCCGCGGGTGTCGTCGGTGGCGCCGCGGGCCGGGTTCCGCTGGGCCGCCCGGCCCGAGCTGCGGTAGGACCGGCTGTCGCCACCCGGAGACGTGTCGCGCGCGTAGGCCGGGCTGGTCAGCGGGTCGTCCACGGCCGGGCCACGGGCCGCGGACCGCCGCGGGGCGGGCTCGGCCGGGCTGATCGGCCCGGTGCCGATCGGGCCAGTCGCCGGGTCGGCGCCGATCGGGCCAGTGGCCGGGTCGGCGCCGATCGGGCCAGTGGCCGGGTCGGCGCCGATCGGCCCGGTGGCCGGGCCGGTGCTGACCGGAACGGCACTGGGCGGCAGGTCGGCTGCGCCGCGCGACCGGCTGCGGGACGGCATCCGCTCGGTCGCCTCGTAATCGCGGGCCGGGGCGGACCGCCCGGTGCGGTCGGCTGGGCCCGAGGCCGCCACCCGGGAGCCGGGGTCACCGGCCTCGGGAACCTGAGCGCCGCGCGGCCGGGCCGCGGGCGGCCGGCTGCCGGACCGGCTGGCCGGCCGGGCATCCAGCTGCTGCGTGGCATCGTCCTGCGCGGCCCGGTCCCGGCTGCGCCTGCCCGTGCCAGTCGTGCGGTCCGGCCGGCCGTGGCGCGGTCCCGGTCCGGGCGGGGTGTGGCGCGGTCCCGGTCCGGGCGGGGTGTGCCGGTGGGCCGGGCCGGCTGGCCGCGGAGCGGCTTGGCCGCTGCCGGGCTGCTGGACTGGGCGGTGCGCGCGGTGGTGGCCAGCGGCTTGTCCGCGGACAGTTCGGCCCAGTACTGCTCGTCGGACAGCTTGTCCCATTCGGTGCTGGGCCAGTCGTCATCGTCGTCGTGCTTGCCGCGTGACGGCCGGCCGCTGCGCGTCTTCGGCTGGTTCCGCTGCCGTGCCTTGCTGGCCGGCCGGGGAATGTCCTCCCGTACCCGCGGGAACACGTCGGAATCGGCCAGGTCGGGGTCGGCATTGACCTGCCCGGTGGGGTAGTTGTCCGAGGCTGCCGCGGACGGGCCCGTGTCGTAGAGCGCGGTCACCGGCCCGGTGCCGAAGCTGTCGTCGTCGCTCCGGCGCGCGGCCGGCGTGGCCGTCCCGCTCCGGGCGGGCCGGGCCGCCGCCTGCACGACGGTCTCGGTGGCGTCGTCATGGCGCGCACTGCGGCGTGCGCTGGGAATGCGCTCGCGCTCGCCGCGCTGCCCGTCGTAGCCGCGGATCGGGGCCCGCTCGCCGTAACCACGCGGCGACGGGTCATAGCCACGGGGCTGGTCGTAGCCAGCCCGCTCGTAGCGGCCCGCGCGGCCGGGATCACGGCCGTCCCGGCCTGGGCGCCGGGACATCGCCGGGCCACGCCCGCCGGGGCGGCGGCCAGCCGGTTTCTGCGGCCCAGCCGAGTCCCACCGTGCGTCCCGGTCGCGGGCATCGCCGCCCCGGCCGCGGATCCGGTCCCGGACGCTTGGCCGGCGGGCTGGCTCGTCCTCGTCATCGTGCCCACGCCGCATGCTGAAGAAAGCCGCGACGAGGAACGCGACGATCACGGCAACGAGGCCGATCACGAGCAGATACATCGCACCACCCAACACGCGATGGCCATGTGGTGGCCCCAGCGAGGCACACGCGGCCATCACGCGGGCCTTCCCCTGTGTCGCTGGCGCCCTCGAATCCCCATCAAGGCAGAG
The DNA here is from genome assembly GCA_963757545.1 of uncultured Actinomycetes bacterium. Classification (GTDB taxonomy): domain Bacteria; phylum Actinomycetota; class Actinomycetes; order Streptosporangiales; family Streptosporangiaceae; genus RYN-230. The sequence goes on from CAVWSA010000039.1 coordinate 283,015, forward strand.
CTACTGGTCAGTCAGTCTGACGGACCGTAAGGGCTCTGTCATGCGTTTAAGGAAGTTTTTGCCAAGCCCGTTTACTTAGTGCGATCGGGCGATTACGGGTTGGCCGTTGCGGTCAACCGGCCGCGCGCTATCGTCGCTTGTGCGATAGCCATCCAGGCGGTTTTCATGGCCGCCCCGTTGCGCAGCGAGAGTGTCCTGTTCAGAGCGTAAACAGTAAAGCGGTACATGTGGCTGCTATTCGCGGGGCAGGGCGGATCGTATCGGGCAGTTCCCTTGCTGTTGTCGGCCACCCGGGCGCCGGTGGGCACGTGCCCGATCAGAGTGCCACTTGTCTGTGGCCCGATATCGAACACGATCCAGTAGATATACGGGGTAATCGGCGCGGCTGAATCGTCCACGATAACGGCAAGCGATTTAGTAGCCGGCGGCGCGCCGGTCCAGTGGATGGACGGGCTCAGCCCGGCGCCGTGGCAGGTGTAGCGGAGCGGGATCGGGATGGACGGGCTGAACGCCTGGCTGGTCACCGTCATGTTGGCGGGCACGAAGGCGCGGACCGTCTTGGCCCGGCCGACCAGCCCGCATCCGCTGAGCAGGGTGACCAGGGCCAGCACGGCCAGGGCGACCCGGGCGGGCCAGCCGGCCAGCCGGCCCGCCGGCCGGTTACCGGGGCGGCTCACGTGCCGTCCCCGCCGTGTCTCGCCGTCTCGCCCACGGTGGCTGATCGTACGCGGTCCCGGGCAGTTCCCGGGCCGCAAGCCGGCGGCCGGTGCGGTCCCATCCCGGGCCGCCGTGGCCGGGGGAGCGGCGGGCAATTCTGTCCCGCTCATTCACCGGGCACCTGGGCAACGGCCCGGGTATCCGGCACCAGGTATGCGCGGCGGCTGGGCCAGAGTGGCCGCGGCGCGGGCCGGTTAACGGTGCCGCAATGCCGACCGCCCGGGCCGTGGCCGCCGCGACGGCGGGCTTGACGCCGACCCGGGTTACCCGGCTGGGCCCGGTTACCCGGCTGGGCCGGCCCATTGCCCACGGGCTTTCCCGGGTCGCCGGTAAGCCGGCCAGGCGGCCCGGCCGATTGGCCGTCCCGGGTAGTCACTCCGGATTAGTCAGGCTGCCGTGAGGTGCCAAACATGATTTCGTCCCAGGAGGGCACGGATGAGCGCCGGGAACGGCCGCCGGCCGCCTTCCGGCCCCGCCCGCGCTGCGGCGCAGTGGGCTCCCGGGAATCGGCCGCTGCGGCGGGCGCCTGCTCGGGCCGGTCCGGCGACCGGGTGTCGGCCTGGTCTGGCGGCGTCCGGGCCCGGCGAGGCTGGGCCTGGCTGCCGCTGGGCTGGCCGCGCGCGCGGGCTGGCCGGGGGTGGTGCTGGCCGGAGCAGGGCTGGCCGGGACCGGGCTGGCCGGGCGGGCTGCGGCCACCGCGCGCTCCGGCACCGGGGCCGGAGCAGGCGGCAGGGCTGGCTCGGCGGCCGGGACCGGTGCCGGTGCGGGGGCCAGCCTGCTGCCGATAGGGGTCACGGTGGCCCGCATCGGGGCGATCGGTGACGGCCCCAGCGCGGCCACGTCGGCTTCTGGCAGCGAGAGCCGGGCCGCGTCATCGTCGGCCGGGCTGACGTGCCGGCGGCGCGGGTCGAACGACCACTCGGCCATCTGCGGCCGCCCGCCCACCGTGAACATGAGCTGGACCTGCCAGGTGGTGTCGCCCTGTTTCCGGGAGTCCCACTGTGCCTCCTCGGCGGGCACGCCGAGCTCGGACAGCCGCTCGGCCACGATGTCGCCGAGCCGCGGCCCGGGGCCTGAGTCCCCGGGCTGCCGGATGGTCGCGCCCTGCGCTTCCTGTGCTCGGTAGGCCCGTTCCGCCAGGACCGGCCCCTCGAACCGGCGCACGCGCTCGATCGGCACCCCCGCGGCGTCCGCTATCTCCTCCGCGGTCTCCCCGGCACGAATCCGGTCCTGGATCTCCTTGGGTCGCAAGGGACTCTCCACTTCGATCTCGTACTGCGCGAGCCGGGAGAACTGCCCCCGGGCCACGATCCGCAACCGGTCGTCGATCGGCAGCGAAAAGCGCCCGCCGCGCCCCGGTACCGCGAGGACGGCGTAACTGCCGTCCTCGCTGACCGCGACGATGCGCAGTTCCTGCATCGGCGTCCCTTCTGCACCGGCCAGCGCGCTGGGCCGGTGTGCTGCCGTGCGAGGGCGTAGCTCGGACTTCCCCCGGGGACGAGTCTGTCGGTCGCAGGCACTCCTGGCCAGTACCGGGCCGGCATGTCCCGCAGATCACCGCACACTATTTGCCGCCGGCCGGGCAGATGGCCATAACGCGGATAGTCCGCACGCGGCCGGATGCGCCGGCATCGGGCCAGTTACATTCGGTGACAGAATGTTTTTACTGGCGTATAGTTCATCTCTACTTTACTAATAGCTATACTCGAGTTTAAGCCGGCGGCGACGCGCGGAACGACGAAAGGGCCTGCGGTGCACTCAGCTGACCTTGCCGATGCGGTATCCCGGCTGCGCCGGGCCATGCGGCGTGCCGCCCGGGCGGCGGATCCATCGTCCGGGCTGTCCGTGGCCCAGCTGGAGATGCTGTCCTGCATCGGCGAGAACCCGGGCTCGCGGCCTGGGCAGCTGGCCACCCAGCTGCGGCTGGCGCCCAGCTCAGTGGCTACCCTGGCCAACTCGCTGCGCCAGGCGGAACTGGTCACCAGGACCGGCGGCGCCGCCGACCGGCGCACCGCGTCGCTGGATCTCACCCCGGCCGGCGAGGCGGCCGTGCTGCGCTGGAAGACGGTGAACGAGCGGCTGCTCAGCCTGGCGCTCAGCAGCCTGCCCGAGGCCAGCCGGAGCACGCTGGAAGACGCGCTGCCCGCACTGGCCGACCTGGCCGGGGCCGTCGACGCGCTGGCCGACGACCCGCAAGCGGAACCGGCCGCTAGCTAGCTGTTCTGTCCGGGGGAACGACCCCTGGACCCGCCGCATCGCCGCTCCGCGCCGAACGCCGGCTTCGGCGGGAACACGCCTGCGGCGCGCCCCGCCTCGTCGGCGAGGTGCCACTTACACCGGGGCCTCGTCTTACACCGGCGCTTCGTCGGGTTCCCGTGGCGGGGTGACCGCTGGCGTCTCGGTCCGCGGCCGGCTCATCCTGGATGGCCACCAGTTCCACCGGCCGAGCAGCAGCACGGTCGAGGGCACCAGCAGAGTGCGTACCAGGAACGTGTCCATCAGGATGCCCAGGGCCAGGCCGACGGCCAGGTTGACGAACTGGCTGCCCCCCGAGGTGCGCGCCCCGACCAGGGCGAACACGCCGAACGTGCCGGCCAGCACCAGGCCCGCCGAGGTGACCGTGGTCCCGGTGGCGTTCATCGCGCGGTGACCGCCTCGCGCAGCGAGAGGTTCCTGGCCTCCTCCCGGATCCGGGTCATCACCAGGATGTTGTAGTCCTCGCCCAGGGCGAGCAGGAAGATGAACATCAGGAACGGCAGGATGAAGGTCAGCCCGGCCGATCCGCCGATGTCGATGAACAGCAGCACGGCCAGGCCCAGCGCGGCCAGGTAGGACAGGCCGACCGATGCGATCAGGTACAGCGGGGCGACCAGGCTGCGCATGACCAGGGCCAGCAGCACGCCGATGACCAGGATCGCGACCGGGATGACCCGGGACAGGTCACTGTCCGAGATGCTGCTGACGTCGTACAGGGCAGGCGCCTCGCCGCCTACCCCGGAGTCGATCGCGCCGATCTCGTGCTGCACCCGGGTGGTCTCGGCCCGGATCGACGGCACCGCGTCCAGGGCCGACGTGCTGGCCGCGTCACCCGCCTTCAGCCCGGTGGCGAACTGCACGGTCTTGCCGTCCGGGCTGACGAACTGCGCCGTGGCCCGGTACAGCTGGTATCCCGCCGCCGGGATCTTGACCGAGGCGGGCGGCACCGGCGGGAGCGCCCTGGCCGGCCCGAGCAGCCGGTACAGCCCGGCGTACTGGGCCGGGGTCAGCGCATACCCGGTCGGGTTGAGCGGCCCGGCGATCTTGGTGAACAGCCCGCTCCGGGACAGCTCCTGGCTCGGCCTTGACCAGCGTGGCCGGGTCGTCCCAGGCGGGCTGCTTCAGCTTGAAGATCACGTTCGTCGGGTTGGCTGTGCTGCTCGGGAAGTACTTGGTCAGCAGCGTCTGCCCGGCGGCTGAGTCGCTGTGCGCGGGTGCGTTCGTCTCGCCGCCGAAGCCCGCACCCTTGTAGCCGAACGAGGCGAACGGCCAGCCCGCCGAAGATGATCAGTCCGATGCCGAGGATCACCGCGGGGTGCTGGGTAATCCGCCCAGCGACCCGGCCCCAGATCCCGATCTTGCCGGTGCCGGCCCGGGTCTTGCTGGGCCAGAACGCGGCCCGGCCGAACAGGGCCAGCAACGCGGGCAGCAGGGTCAGCCCGGCCAGCAGCATGACGCCGATGCCGATGGCCAGCGGCACGCCCAGCGTCGAGTAGATCTGGAACGTGGCCACCAGCAGCGACAGCAGCGCGGCGATCACCGTGGCGGCGGAGAAGGTGATCGATTCACCGACCCGGGTCAGCGAGGTGATCACCGCTTCCTTGGGTTCCAGCCCGGCGCGCAGCTGCTCGCGGACCCGGAACACCAGGAATAGCCCGTAGTCCGTGCCCGCGCCCAGGACCAGCACGATGAGCAGGATCTGGGCCAGCTGGGAGACCTTGAGCCCGGCCTGGGCCGCCTCCGCCACCAGCGGGCCGGCGATGGTGATGGCCAGGAACGCCGGGATCAGCGTGATCAGCGGGGCCAGCGCGGCCCGGAAGATGAGCAGCAGCAGGATGATGATGAACAGCACCGACAGGTCCTGGATCTGGCCGCCGGTGTTCCCCGTCTGCTTCTGCTGGTTGACGGCGATCGGGATGGCCCCGGCCAGGTGCACCGATAGGCCGGATGGTGGGCTGGCCCGGCTGATCGCCGCGCGCAGCCCGTCCACCAGATTGGTCACCGCGGGCGAGTTGCCCTGCGAGACGTTCGACAGCACCTCGATCTGGACGGCGTGCCCGTTGGCCGACAGGCCCAGATCGCGCACCAGCGTGACCGTCTTCACCTGGTGCAGGTCGCTCTGCAGCGTGGCCAGCCAGGTCTGGTCGGTGGCGGCCAGCGGGCCGCTGCTCCGCGCGGCCAGCACCAGCACCGGCACCTCGTTCGAGCCGCCGAACGGCTTGGCCAGCGTCGCGGCGTGCTCGCTCGGCGCGCTGGCGGGCAGGAAGTTCGCGTTGTTGCCCTGGGTCACGCTGGCCAGCGAGGGCAGGAAGCGCGGCACGGCCACGGCCGCGATCACCCAGGCAGCGATGATGAACCAGCGGAATTTTACCGAGAAGGAGCCGATCCCCCGGAAGACTCTGTCCGTATGCACGCGGGCCAGGGTACGTGAGGACCCCTGAGGGGTCACTGAGATTTTCGCGTCGTGGACGTTTCGCCGCCGCCGGGACGGGGAGTGGCTGCCCGGGCCGGTGTCGCTGGATGAGGCCGCCGTGACCGCTGGGAATCGCCGACCGGGACGCTGGTCACGAGATGGTCAAGTAGAGTCGATCGCCGTGATCCGCAGCTAAACCGGCAGCCGAAGGTTGGTGATCACATGCTGCGACACCTGATCGGCCTGGGTCTGGCCATCGGTCTGGCAGCGGCGATCTTCTTCGGTGGCGGCTGGGGCGTGGCCAAGATGACCGCGCTGGCCGCCCAGGGCACCAGTGTGACCAGTGTCACCGGGCTCAGCGCGCTCGGTGCGCTGCTGCTCACCGGGCTGTTCCTCGGCATCCTGCTGGTGGCGCCGGTTTCCCCGGTGAGCACCGCGCTGCCCGGCGTGGTCCTGCTCGCCTGGACCGGGCTGCTCGGGGTGAGCAGCCAGCTGGCCACCCGGGTCATGCCGCTGCGGACCGGCCCGGTGGCCGCGGGGCTGCACCTGCTGCTGATCAACGGCGTGCTGGCGCTGCTCGGCATGGTGCTGATCTGCCCGGCGTTCGTCCCGTCCCGGTGGCGGCCGGCCAGCGAGGCGGACCTCGGCCTGGACCGGGGCAGCGGCGGCGACGACGAGGCGCCCGGCCTGCCCACCCCGACCCGGCTGCTGTCCTGACCTTCGCTGTCCTGGCCCGGGCTGCACTGCCCAGGCCAGGACAGCCGGATGAGGGTCAGTGCGCCGCGGTGAACTGCTCGCTCTCGGTGGAACCGGTCAGCGCGACGGTGGACGCCTGCGGCGTGATGGCCGAGGTGACCAGGTCGAAGTAGCCGGTGCCGACCTCCCGCTGGTGCCGGGTGGCGGTGTAGCCGCGGGCCTCGGCGCCGAACTCCGCGTCCTGCAGCCGCACGTAGGCGGGCATGCCCTCGGCCGCGTAGCCCTGCGCCAGGTCGAACATCGCGTAGTTCAGCGCGTGGAAGCCGGCCAGCGTGATGAACTGGAACTTGTAGCCCATCTGGCCCAGCTCACGCTGGAACTTCTCGATCGTCCCGTCGTCCAGGTGCCGGTGCCAGTTGAACGACGGTGAGCAGTTGTAGGCCAGCATCTGCTCCGGGTACTCCGCCTTGATCGCTTCCGCGAATTCCCGCGCCTCGCCGAGATCCGGGGTGGAGGTCTCCATCCAGATCAGGTCGGAATACGGCGCGTAGGCCAGGCCACGGGCCACGCACGCGGCCATCCCGTTGCGCACCCGGTAGAAGCCCTCGGCGGTCCGCTCCCCGGTGATGAACGGCCGGTCGCGCTCGTCCACGTCGCTGGTGATCAGCGTGGCGGCGTGCGCGTCGGTCCGCGCGATGACCAGGCTCGGCACGTCGCACACGTCGGCCGCCAGCCGGGCCGCGTTCAGCGTCCTGATGTGCTGCCCCGTCGGGATCAGCACCTTCCCGCCGAGGTGGCCGCACTTCTTCTCCGAAGCCAGCTGGTCCTCCCAGTGCACCCCGGCCGCGCCCGCCGCGATCATGGACTTCATCAGCTCGAACGCGTTCAGCACGCCACCGAAGCCGGCTTCCGCGTCGGCCACGATCGGGGCCAGCCAGTACCGCTGGTCACTGCCGCCGGACTCAGCCCAGCTGATCTGGTCCGCTCGCAGCAGCGCGTTGTTGATCCGGCGCACCACCTGGGGAACCGAGTTGACCGGGTACAGGCTCTGGTCCGGGTAGGTCTCGGCGGCCAGGTTGGCGTCCGCCGCCACCTGCCAGCCGGACAGGTAGATGGCCTGCAGGCCGGCCCGCACCTGCTGCACCGCCTGGTTGCCGGTCAGCGCGCCGAGCGCGGCGACGAAGTCCTCCTCGTGCAGCAGGGTCCACAGCCGCTGCGCGCCCAGCCGGGCCAGCGTCCGGTCTTCCTGCACCGAGCCACGCAGCCGTACCACGTCATCGGCGGTGTAGCTGCGTTCCGTGCCGCGCCACCGCGGCTCGGTGGCCCACTGCCGCCGCAGTGCCGTGGCCTGCTGGTCGGCCGGGCTGGCCCCGGCCGTACTGGTGTGTCCGTTGCTGCCGTTCCGGGTGCCCTCGAGGCGACGCTCGCTCACTGGTCCTCCTGACGTCTGCCGTCCCCTGGGTGTTAATTCGAGGGTGCGGGCAAGAGCCAGGTAAAACTAGGGACGGAAGTCCTGAAGAATTTAGAAATTTCATCTAGGCTGAAGATATGACGGACTTCTTGGAGAAAGAATCGCCAACGTTGACGCCAAGTGGTCTAGACCTAGCAACGTTCGGCCAGCGGCTGCGCCATCTGCGGCGCGTCCGCGGCATCACGCTGGCCGAGCTGGGGGAGCGGGTCGGCCGCGCCCCGTCCGCGCTGTCCCTGCTGGAGAACGGCCGCCGGGAACCGAAGCTGTCGCTCATCGACGCGCTGGCCAGGGCGCTCTCCGTGCCGGCCGAGGAGCTGCTCCGGCACCAGCCGCCGAGCCGCCGGGCCCAGCTGGAGATCGCGCTGGACGAGGCGCAGCGCGACCCGGTCTACGCCGAGCTGGGCCTGCCGCCGCTGCGGGTGGGCGCCAGGGTGCCCACCGACGTCCTGGAGCACCTGGTCGCGCTGTACACGGAGCTGCGTCGGCAGCGCACCCGGCCGACCGCCACCCCGGAGGAGGCGCGGGTGGCCAACGCCGGGCTGCGCGACGCCATGCGGGAGCGGGGCAACTACTTCGCGCCCATCGAGCAGGCGGCGGCCCAGGCCCTGGACGCGGTCAGCTACCGCGGCGGGGCGCTGTCCCAGGGCGCGCTGCTGGCTATCGTCAGCCACCACGGGTTCGCCGTGCGGTACGCCCAGGATCTGCCGCGCTCCGTCCGCTCGGTCACCGACCTGCGGCACCGGCGGATCTACCTGAAGCAGGAATCCATGGGCATGCACTCGCCGCGGACCATCCTGCTGCAGACGCTCGGGCACTTCGTGCTGGGCCACGCCGCGCCGCGGGACTTCGCCGACTTCCTCCGCCAGCGGGTGGAGGCGAATTATTTCGCCGCCGCGGTGCTGGTCCCGGAGCAGTCGGCCGCCCGGTTCCTGGCCGAGGCCAAGGAAGCGCGCGACCTGTCGGTCGAGGACCTGCGCGACGTCTTCTCTGTCTCCTACGAGATGGCGGCCCACCGGTTCACCAACCTGGCCACTCATCACCTGGACCTGACCTGCCACTTCGTGAAGAACGACGAGAGCGGCATCATCTACAAGGCGTACGAGAACGACGGCCTGGCGCTGCCCGCCGATGCCACCGGGGCGATCGAGGGGCAGCGGATGTGCCGGAAGTGGTCCGGCCGCCAGGTGTTCGGCTCGGCCGACCGGTTCTCCCCGCACCACCAGTACTCCGACACCCCGGGCGGCACGTTCTGGTGCGTGGCCCACATCGACCCGGGCCGGGAACGCGGGATGGCGATCACGCTGGGCACGCCGTACGAGAACTCGCGGTGGTTCCGTGGCCGGGACACCGACAAGCGGATGGTGTCGCGCTGCCCCGACGGGGACTGCTGCCAGCGGCCGCCGGCCAGCCTGGCCGCCCGCTGGGAAGGAATGGCCTGGCCGTCGGCCCGGGCGCACTCGCACATCCTGTCCGCGCTGCCGACCGGCATCTTCCCGGGCGTGGACGAAGCGGACGTGTACGAGTTCCTGGACCGGCACGACAGCGAGTAGCGCGGCGCCCCCCGGCAGCAGAAGGGGCACCGCCAGCACGGCGGTGCCCCGGCACGGCTGCTGCGGCCTTACGCCAGTCGGCGCGGGTCAGGTCTGCTTCCATTTGCCCGCCACCTTCAATTCCGGCGCCCGGCACTAAGCTGTCCTCGCGAGGCTCTACTCGTGGGTAACTAACTGTGCTACTCTTCGGTAACATACGTTCGGGACGGCCCGGTGAGCCCCGAGGAGCAGCATGAGCAGCGCCCCAGATGCCCCTGCCGGATTTTCCCTGGAACCCGGGCCTGACCTGCGCGAGATGCGCAACTGGGTACACGGGTTCGCGGACGAGGTGATCCGGCCCGCGGCGGCCGAGTGGGACGAACGGGAAGAGACGCCCTGGCCGATCCTGGAGCAGGCGGCCAAGATCGGGCTGTACTCGCTGGACTTCTTCTCCAGCCAGTGGCTGGAGCCCAGCGGGCTGGGCATCCCGATCGCCTTCGAGGAGCTGTTCTGGGGCGACGCGGGCATCGCGCTGTCCCTGGTCGGCAGCACCCTGGCCGCGGTCGCGGTGGCCAGCAACGGCACCCCGGAGCAGATCGGCGAGTGGCTGCCGGAGATGTTCGGCGAGGCCGGCGACGTCAAGCTGGGCGCGTTCTGCGCCTCCGAGCCCGGCGCGGGCAGCGACGTGGGCTCGATCCGGACCCGGGCCAGTACCACGAGGCCACCGACGAGTGGATGCTCACCGGCACCAAGGCCTGGGCCACCAACGGCGGCATCGCCAACGTGCACGTGGTGGTCGCGTCGGTCGAGCCTGGCCTGGGTACCCGCGGCCAGGCCAGCTTCATCGTGCCGCCCGGCTCGGCCGGGCTCAGCCAGGGCCAGAAGTTCCGCAAGCTCGGCGTCCGCGCCTCGCACACCGCCGAGGTGATGCTGGACGGAGTGCGGGTACCCGGCCGCTGCCTGGTCGGCGGGAAGGACCGGCTGGACGCCCGGCTGGCCCGGGTCCGGGCCGGCGGCCACGGCGGCGAGCAGGCCGCGATGAAGACGTTCGAGGCATCCCGGCCGAGCGTAGCCGCGATGGCGGTAGGCGTGGCCCGGGCCGCGCTGGAATACGCCCGCGACTACGCCACCCAGCGGGTCCAGTTCGGCCGGCCGATCGGGCAGAACCAGGCGATCGGCTTCATGCTGGCCGACATGCAGGCGGCGGTGGACGCGGCGCGGCTGCTGACCTGGCGGGCGGCCTGGATGGCCCGGCAGGGGCTGGCCCTGGACCACGCCGAGGGGTCGATCTCCAAGCTGGTCGCCAGCGAGACCGCGGTCCGGGTGACCGACCAGGCCATCCAGATCCTCGGCGGCAACGGCTACACCCGGGACTTCCCGGTGGAGCGCTGGCACCGCGACGCGAAGATCTTCACCATCTTCGAGGGCACCCGCGAGATCCAGCGCATGATCATCAGCCGCGCCGTCACCGGCCTCGACGTGCGGTAAGCAGCAGGATGCGGGACCTCGCCGCGCAGCCCACCCAGTAGCGCTAATACATCCCCGAGAATCAACCGTCTAGGGTTCAGCCCAGCAGGCACCTGGAGGTTCCGGTCAGGTGAATATCCGGTCGAGATGGTGGTCGAGCAGTGACTCGGCGGCCTCCGGTGTGCAGAGGCCGATGAGAAGCGGCCCGACCAGGCCGTGGGCAAGCCAGAACAAGGACGCGGCCTCCTGCCCGGCGTCGAGGCCCGGTCTTGTGTGGCCGCTGTGCTGGGCGGTGCGCAGCTGTTCGGTGATGATGCCGAGCAGGCTCGCCAGGCCGGACCGAAGGGCGGTCGCGTAGGCGGGGGTGACGGCCGCCCGGGAGTAGAACGCGACGGAGATGACCGCTTCGCCTCTCGTGTCCTGGTCGGCAGGCAGCAGCTCGGTGAGTACCGCGCGGACGATGTCACGGGGCCCGGCGTCCGCCAGGTTCCCGAGACGGGACCGCAGCCGGCCGGTGACCCGTCGCGCATATGGTCGAGCGCGAACAGCAGCATCTCGTCCTTGCTGCGGAAGTAATGCTGGACCATGCCCAGCGACACGCCGGCCTCTCCTGCGACGTCACGCAGACTGACCGCATCCGCACCGCGGGCGGCGGCCAGCCGGAATACAGCCTCCGCGATGCTGTGACGCCGCGCGAGAGGATCCACCCGCTTGGGCACCTGCAACCCCCTTTGGCAATACAAACGTATTGCATTAGATTTACTGGCACGTTAGCATGTCAACTGTATTGCCAAAACGTGCCGGGGAGGCATCAGTGAACGTTTCCTATGCCAGCAACGGCGGGGTAAAGATCGCCTACCAAACGCTCGGGCCAGCCGATGGGGAGCCGCTCCTGCTGATCATGGGCCTGACGTACCAGATGATCTGGTGGCCCGACGGGTTCTGCCAGGAGCTCGCCGCGCAGGGATTCGCGGTCGCCCGCTTCGACAACCGCGACTGCGGCCTGTCCACCCACTTCCCGTCCCCTCCTCGCGGCATCTTCCGGACGCTGCTGGGGCTGGGCGCCCCGGCCTACCGGATCGAGGACATGGCCGACGATGTGGTCGCCGTCATGGACGCACTCGGCTGGGATTCGGCTCACCTGCTCGGCGAGACACTCGGCGCGACGATCGCCCAGGTCACCGCGATCCGGCATCCGGACCGGGTCCGCGGCATCGTCTGCGCCATGGCCACCGGGCCTTACGGCCCGGCCGGCGACCTTCGTTACCTGAACATCGGCACCCTGCTGCGGCTCGCCCGCAAACGCTACGACAACACCCGCGAGGGCGGCATCCAGCGACTGGCCGACACCTACCTGGCCCTGTGCGCACCCGGACACCCGATCGACGAGGAGTGGGTGCGCGCGACCGCGGAGGAGTCCCTGGCCCGCGAGCACGACCCACGCGCGACCCATCGCCAGCTTGCCGCGGTCCGGACTGCCGGCGGCATCCGGGCCCAGCTGCGCCGCCTTCACGTGCCGACGCTGGTGATCCGCGGCGAGGACGACCCGTGGATTCGCCCCCGTGCCGCACTCGCCCTCGCCAGGGCCATCCCCGGCGCCCGGCTGATCACCTACCCAGGCACAGGACACGAATTCCCACAGCACCTGTGGCACACCATAGCCAGCGATGTGCGCGACACCGCCCAGCAGGCAACATCTGCCGGTCTCTCTGGCAGCCGGCAAGCAATCCGACCGTTACGGTGCCCTCACCTGCACTCGAGCCACTCAGCAGGCGGGCAGGTGGGTGGGTGCGTGCGGCACTGTCGGCGCCCTCCGGCGCTCGCAGACACTGGGGGCCGATCATGCACAGCACGGGAGACCGCCAACCGAGAGGCAACGTAGTACCCGGGGCAGGACGCCTGCTGGCCGAGGTGTGCCCGCAGGTGACCGCGGACGCCGCGCTCGCGTTCTTGGAGTGAGGTGGCATCATCGCTGGCGGGCCGGATCGCAGAGCCGGGGGTGAACCTTATCGACGCGGCAGAAGACGCCGCCGCCGCTGGTCGCCTGCTCGTCGTCTCCTTCACCACCGAGTCCGGCCTCGGTGGTGAAGGAGACGACGACAGCAAGCAGGCATCGTGAAATGCCAGGTCAGCAGCCGACCCCTAGCAGAACGGTCAGCAGTCCGCTTCTCCGGACGGCCACCACACCGCTCCCGCCCCTGCCGTCTGTGCTCGTCCGTGGATTCCGCGCCCGTCGGCCCCGGCACGCACGGACGCATAGCGGACGGCGGCAGCCCGAAATCCCGCCTCGAACGGCGTCAGTGCTGGTCAGCGGCACCCGCCTGGGCTATGAGGAGCGTGCTGTAAAACCGTCGGCTCAGCCTACGTTGGTTCGAACCCAACACCTGCCACTGCTGTGATGTCGCAAGACATCGAGGACACCGCGAACCTGCGTCAGGGTCGTGGTGTTTTCTTTGGCCAGCCGGATGGGCGGCCGGTGGGCTGGTAGTTCCTGGTCGGGTCGAGGGTGAGCTCGCGCAGGAGCTCGCCGGTGGCGGCGTTGATGACGCGGATGTGCAGGTCCTGGACGAGGAGCAGGACGCGGGTTCCGGCATGGGGGCGGCCGACGCCGATGTGGTGAGCCTGCCGTTGTGGCGGAGGGTGACGAGCCCGGTGGCGTCGATGCGGTCGGTGCGGACGCGGTCATGGGTGTCGGCGGCCCGGTCGCCGGGGCTGGCCTTGGGGCGGCCGGCGTAGGCAGTGGCGGGGTTGCGCGGCCCGGCAGGACCGGTGTGGCCGCCGGGTGTTGTAGATGCCGGCAAAGGTGTCCAGCATTTGCTGCAGCTGGCTGAGGGTGGCGGGCTGGCGGGGCTGGGCGCGGAGCCAGTTTTTCATGGTCTGCTGGAAGCGCTCCACTTTCCCCTGGGTCTGGGGGTGGTTCGGCTTGCCGTTCTTCTGCTTGACGCCGAGGCGGCGCAGCTCGTGCTCCAGGGCGTTGCGGCCGCCTTTCCCGCCGGACAGGCGGGTGGTGAAGACCATGCCGTTGAGTTCTTAAGCGGTGTCAAGGGTTTGGGCTGGTGGTCGTAGCGTGGTGCGGGGGCGGGCTGGTGTCGGAGCGCCTGGCGACTCCTGGTGTCGCCGCTCGTCCCCGTCTTGGTGTGGCTGGTGCGGCGCTGGGCGCGCAGTTCGGTCGGAGATGCGGTAGTGCTCGGCGATGATGGCGCGGCCTTCGGCGGTGGTGAGGGGGGTGCCGTCGGTGTCGCGGACTGGTAGGGGGTGCCGGCCCGCCAGCAGGCGATGATGCGGGTGAGCAGGGCGTGGAGATGTGGCAGAGCGCGGAGTTGTGGTGCTTGCCCTGGTGCACCATGAGCCGGTGGTAGCGGGCGGCGAGGGTCGGGTCGGTGCGGCGGGCCGGGTTGGCGGCCATGAACAGGGCTTCGCGAAGCGGGGCGTCGCCGGATTTGGTGGGCGGGCCGTGGCGGCCGTTAACCCCGGAGGCGGTCAGGGAGGGGACCAGGCCGCTGAAGGAGCGGGCTCCGGCGAGGGACTGGAACCGGGCGGGGTCGCCGAGGCGGGCAAGGATCTGGGCGCCGTTGATGACGCCGACGCCGGGCACGGAGGTCATGATGGCGGCCGGGTCGGCTTGGTGCAGGAGCGCGGCGATCTTCTGCTCGAGGTCGCGGATCTCGGTGCAGAGGGCGAGGGCGAGGCGGGCTTCGGCGGCGATGTCCTCGGCTAGGTCGGGGTAGCCGACAGCTCGCTCGTCCCATAGCTGGAGGGTCTCGCAGCGGCGGCCAGCAGCCGGTGGCGTGCTCATCGCCCCAGGCGCCGTGGGAGTAGCGCCAGATGAACCTGGTCAGCCGGGCCTTGCCGAGCCGGCGCAGCGCGTGCGGGTCGGCATAGCCGGCGGCGAGGAACCGCAGCGGCGTGTTCAGGGCCAGGTCCCCGCCGAACGCGGCGTGCCAAGCGGTCCCAGCAGCTCCAGGTAGCAGTCGAGCCGGGCCACGATCACGTTGCGGCGCTTGACCAGGCAGGCGCGCAGCTTGGTGGCCCGGCGCAGCGCGTCCGCCGGGCCGAGCCCCTCGACGGGCCGCAGACCGTCGGGATGCAGCAGCGGCAGCCGGGCCAGCATCCGGGAGTCGAGGTGATCGGACTTGGCGTGCTTGGAGTAGTAGTCCCGCAGGTCAGCGGACTGCTCGGGCGGGACCATGATCACCGCCGCGCCGTGGCGGCGGAACCAGGCCGCGAGCGGGACCCAGGCGTTGCGGGTCGGCTCCATCACCACCGTGAGCGCGACGCCCGTCAGGGATCGACTCCCACAGACGCTCGAGGTCAGCTGCGGTCGTGCGGAACCGCCGCCCGCTCCAGGCGAACCGGCCCGCGGCGTCAGCCAGGCTGGCCTGGTGGGCGGCCCGGCAGGCCACATCGATCCCGAGCGTCATCTGCTCCATGAGCTCCTCCTCATCAGGCGGATCGTGCGACCGGACGTGCAGGCAGCACGAGGAGGGCCGCACCAGACATTCACTAACAGGGATCCGGCCAGGCGCCGGTCACCGGGTTCTCAACAGGACGCGCCATCCTCGGCGGCGCCCCTGCCCGCCCCGTGATCAACAGGCAAGAAGTCACGCTAGCGCGCGCTCCGATCGGTCAGCAACGAAGACGGGCAGGCGCCGGTCACCAGGAAAGCCTCACACCACCGGCCGGACAACGCGCGGCATCCCGGGACACCACCCATCTTGAATGTCGGTCAAGGTGGAGGCCGGGACGCCGTGCTGCCCGCAGGCGGCGCGGAAGGCCAGCAGCACGGCCGGCCCGGTGACCCGGTGGTGCGCGGTCAGCGAGAGCGCGTAGCGGGAGTGGTCGTCGAGCCAGGTCAGGATCTCGGTACCCGTGCCGCCGGCCAGCGGGTAGTGGGTGAAGTCAGATTGCCAGCACTCGTTGGGCATCTCGGCGGCGAACCGGATGTAAGACGACTTCGGCCGCTTCGACGCGGGTCAGGGGTGACCAGCCCGTGGCGGGTCAGGGTCCGGCTGACGGTCGCCGGGGAGACTTTCAGCTGTGGTGCTGCCCCAGGTGCCAGGCGATGGTGTGCGGCCCGGCGTCCAGGCCCTGCCCGGCCAGCTCCTTGCGGATCCGGGTGATCAGCTCGACAGTGTCCGGGGCGGTCGCCCGCGGTGAGGTCTTCGGCCGCCGGGACCGCGGCTCGAACGCAGCCTCCCCTTCTTCGCGGTAGCGGGCCAGCAGCTCGTAGACCCAGGAGCGGGCGACCCCGTAGACCGCGCGGCTACCTCGCTGACCGGGCGCTTCTCGACAGTGACAGCGGTGATGACCAGCCGGGCCTTCGACATCCCGGGAGCGTATAGCCACCGGCCCGGTCACCACGCCGCAGGCTCACCCCGGAATGTCCTGGATGTCTTGAGACACCCGTCCTCGATGTCTTGAAGCTGGACACAACACCTGCCACCGCCAACATAAACGGCCCGTGACCTGGGATTTCCCTGGTCGGCGGGCCGTCTTACTGCTGTCGCAGGGCGTGTCACGAGGCGACGCCGTGATGCAGTGCGTTGCGGTAGTTACGGATGGCCAGGGCGATGAGCGCGGCGGGTTTGTGGAATCCGAAGGCTATCCGGGTGAGGACCCTGATTTTGGTGTTGACCGATTCGATGAGGCCGTTGCTCAGCCCGTGGTCGAGGGTGGCGTGGATGGCTGGGCAGGTGCTTGCGGATCTTGCGGCCGAGTTCGGTGAATTCGGGGATGCGGCAGCGGGCTGCCCAGGACAGCCAGCGGGTCAGGGTGTATTTGCCTTCTTCGCCTTTGAGTTTGAAGGCGGTCCGGAGCCCTTCTTTGAGCAGGTAGGCGCGGTAGAGGTGGGGGTGGGTTTTCTCGATCCAGGCGAGCTTGGCTTGCTGGGCGGCTGGTGAGGTTCTCAGGGTTTTTCCATAGCGCGTAGCGGGCGCGCTTGAGGTCTGGGCGCCGCCGTGGAGATGCAGGATCATCCTGCTGCCATGCGTGACCGTGTCGATGGTCTCAGCCCGGCGGCGCAGTGCGCCACACCTCGCGGCGGACCTCATCCAGTGCGCCGGTGGCCCAGGAGACGACGTGGAACGGGTCAGCGCACAGGACCGCCTGCGGCGCGCGGGCGGCGACCATGCCCGGCGATCAGTCGGCGCCGTCGGCGAAGAGGTGGGTGAGCAGCTTGCAGCGTTCGTCGCCGAGGCTGTCGAAGAAGGCGTGCACGGTCTTGGTTCCGCGGCCGGACGCGGCCCAGATCAGCATCCCGGTGTCATGATTGACGACGATGACGATGTACTTGTGGCCGCGCTTATAGGCGATCTCGTCGATCCCGATGCGCCGCAGCCCGGCGAACAGGTCGCAGTCCGGCGATCCGCCTCGGCAGCCACCCGGGCGATGATGACACCTGCGGTCCGCCAGGAGATCCGCATCAAGGATGTGATCGTGGTCTTCGAGCGCGCCGCGCCAGCCAGGCGACCTGGTCATCGAAGAACCGGGTGTGCGCCGCGCCGTGGCGGGCCCGCGGCACCGCGGCGGTGATCACCCCGTGCGCGGGGCACGACACCCGCGGCGCTCAGCCTCCAGCTACGCGCGCACCAGCGCCCAGGTTCATCGCCCGCCAGCGCCGCCTGCCCCGCCCATCGTCATAGCCGGGCCGCTTTCTCCCGCAGATGCCGCACCGGTATGCCTGCCGCTGGCGCGGGCGGACATGCAGCCACCACCGTCAGCCGCGCTCGGCGCCATCCCCGGCATCCTGCTCCTCGAAGTCCACGGCCTCGATCACCGCGTTTTCGCAGCCCAGCATCTTCGCCCATACCCTGGAAGACCGCACGCCGTTCCCTTCCCGTTAGTGCCTGTTTGTCGCATCTCAGACACTACGGACGGGGAGCGGCGTGCCGGCCAGCCAGAACACTTCTCCTGGCTCACTTCCCGGCCCGTTTCCGATAGCCGCCAGACCACGCTGGGAGTGGCCGTTGTCCAGGCTGGCCGCAGGCCACCCCGCAGGGGCCGCACGGCCTTGAAGCGGGCGGCCCAGCGCACCTGCCAGGCTGGAAGCAAGGCCGGCATGGCAACCACGCCGCCGCAAGCCGACGCCGAACACGGCAGCCCCGGCCAGGCCGTTCGCGAGCACGCATTCCGGCTCTCACCCAACAGTCACCCGGGACGGAGGGGAGCCACATATGACGGACGGGATCCGTGCCGAGCCAGCGGTTCGCTGAACCGCTGGCTGTCGCGTCGCCGCGGTTGTCGGACCCACGGCACCTTGATATTGCATAGCGCACCGACCTGATCCAGTGGTTGGTCAGCGTCCGGGGGGCCTGGATGCTGTCAGGACCGCCCCGTCCGGGTCGGCCCTGTCTATGACCGGTTGCCGGTGCCTGGGGTGCCTGCCGACCGCGGCGGCGGATAGGCGGCGGGCGCGCAGGACGAGCACCGCGTACTGCACCGCCAGGCTGACGCCGAAGCTCAGGAGCACCGAGTCATCGACTCTGGCCCCCGCGCCGTTGTGGGCAGCCATTACCCCGATGCCCAACCTCGCCCCGACGGAGACCGCCCACAGCGCGATCGTGAGCGGGCCGCCCTGGCGCCATATGCTGCCGTCGCGCTGGAAGAGCCGGACCGTCGGGGCGCGGAGCACGCCGCTGACGACGGCGAGCCCGAGGTCGGCCCAGAGCCAGGCCATGTCGGCGGAGGTCAGCCCGTGGCCTGATCTGGCGCCGCGGGCGAGTAGCAGCAGGCCGAGCAGCGCCATGATCGCGGGCACGGCGAAGAGGGTCTTCACCACCAAGGGCCTGGCCTGCAGCTGACGGGCCACGACCCAGATCAGCACGACGACGGCGATCACTAGTGCGCCCGGACCGAGCGAGTCCACGGCCGTCATCCTCCGTTCCGCGTGTCGCCCGCGTCGTTGACCCGCCCGCGGCGGGACCGGCGTCGGACGAGCCGGATGGCGAGCACGACGGCGGCAATGATGACGATGACGATGATGATCCTCATACCGTGCGGGCCGCCGCCCGATGAGCCGGCCGCCGTGGCGGCCGCGATTCCTTGCAGCATGGTCTTCCTTCTTCCTTCCTTCCTTCCTTCCTGGGCAGCATCCGCTGACCAGGCTGAACTGTGCAGGGCGCTGACCGCATCGGGCCGTGGTCTTGACCTGGGCCCCTCCCGCGGTCGCAGGCGCGACCCGGCGGTCGTACCTGGGTCTGTTACAGGCGCAGGGCGCAGCGGCTCAGCTGGCGCGCACCAAGCCGGTCTCGTAGGCGGTGATCACCAGCTGGGCCCGGTCGCGGGCGCCGAGCTTTGCCAGGAGGCGGCCGATGTGCGTCTTGACTGTCGGCACGCTCAGGTCAGGCGCTCGACGATCTCCGTGTTGGACAGGCCGCGGGCAATGGCGGTGAGCACTTCGCGCTTGCGCCTCGTCAGCTCGGCCAGGTCCGCGGGCGCGGCCTCGAACCCGTGCGGCTCGCGGGCGAAGTGCGCGATCAGCCGTCTCACCAGGCCAGATCACAGGGTTCACTGGGCCCAACGGGGCAGGGAAGTCCACCACTATGCGGGTGATCCTGCTCGACGTCTCATCGTTACGTCCCGCGATCTTTCTCATTTTCTTTGTCCGATCCTGGTGACTGTGGATCCGGAGATGGTGCGGCGTGATCGGCGCCAGGCGTCGTTGACGGCGATGCGGAAGCGGTACCACTGCAACCGCAGCCGCTCCCCGTCGGTCCAGCCGATTACCTGCTCGAGGTGCCGCGCGCTGGTCAATGGTTCTCCGGGAGCCCAGGTATCGCTCGCGGCGGAATCTGGCCACCGCGGCCCGGTGAGCTCGACGTTTGCGGACGCGACCGGCCAGGGATACGTGATGATCATGAACACGGGGTGCTCCTTCTTGTGGGGCAGACGGCGGATCAATCCGACCCGAGGGGAACCGTCATCGTGCTGCAGGCTTCGAGGGCCGAACCCGCAGGAGTTGGCGCGACCGGACGCTGGTCATTTCCGTCGGTCCGGGACGCTCTTATGGTCGGCGGCGGCGATCAGGGCGGTCATGATCTGCCGGTAGACGTGTGGCTGGATGTTAGGTGCCCCAGATGGCGTCCAGGATCCGGATCTGGACGGCGCGCCAGGCTGGGACGAGTGCGGCGGCTGAGGCGACGACGGCTAGGACGATCAGGTCGATGACTGTTTCGTGCCAGGTGGTGGCGAGGGTGACCGGGCCGTTGGGGAACTGGAAGGGGTGCGCGTTGACCAGAGGGGTGATGCCGTAGTGCAGCAGCAGATACCCGGCGCCGATGCCGGCCAGGGCGTAGGCCCAGGCTTTGAGGACGTAACTGAGCACGATCGGGGCGGAGCGGATGCCGATAGCCCGCTCGATCCCGGTCTGGCGGCGTTTGCTGGCCAGGTCGATGTAGGTGATGGTGATGATGGTGGCGGCGGCCATGAGCAGTGAGATGAGCTTGAGCAGGTTGCTGATCAGCTGGTAGGTGGCTGTCTGGTCCTGGACGGCGGCGCCGAGGTCGGCGGAGGTGAGGAATTGCATGCCGCCGCGTATCTTCTCCAGGCGGCTGACTTCCTGGGTCTCGGTGACCCGGGCCGGGTCCTGACGTAGATCGTGGTGGCGTGGTCCGCGCTGGAGGGCAGCAGCGACGCGGCCTCGTTCTGGGTGATGTAGGCGTTGCTGTCTGACTGCGGGAACTGGTTGAAGTAGACGCCGGCCACGGTGAAGTTGACCGCGTGCCCGCTGGTGAGTGTCAGCGAGACTGTGTCGCCGGAGTTGACGGTTTCCAGCGAGGCGCGGTAGCCGCGGACGCTGGGGCGGTTGGCCCCGGCGACGCCGATGCCCAGCAGCACCTGGGTGGTGTCATCGGTGGTCAGCGCCCGGCCCTCGATGAGGTTGCGGGGGGTGCTGAACACCTGGCCGTAGCTGGCCGGGTCGATCGCGTCGATGGTGGTGTTCACCGTGTTGGCCCCGTAGCTGATCTGGGTGCCGACGCGGTATGACGGCGGTGGCGGCGGCCACGCCGGCGGTGCCGCGGATGCTGGCGAGGTAGGAAGCGGCGTTGTCGATGCTGGTGCCATGGCCTGCCGGGGTGATGACGATGTTGCTGGTCAGGGTGCTGGTGAGCTGGGTGTCGGCCCGGTTGATCGCGCCCTGGATCAGGGACGGGAGGAACAGCAGGCTGATGTAGATGAGCAGCATCATGATCGTCGTCATGGCGGCGATGCCGTAGTTGCTGCGGGCCAGGCTGCGCGCGGCCAGGAAGACCGACATCCGGGCGCTGGTTATCATGACTGGGCTTCCGTTTCCCTGCTGCGCGTCGACGACGCACGGCAGCCTGCTGGTCCTCGGCGTCGCTTAGCCGGCCGTCGGCGAGGTGGATGAGCCGGGTGGCGTACTGTGCGTCTGCGGGGTCGTGGGAGACGAAGACCACGGTCACCCCGAGCGTGGTGTTGAGCCGCACAGTGTGTCCATCACCGTGGCGGCCGAGGCCGTGTCCAGGTTGGCCGTCGGCTCGTCGGCGAAGATAATGTCGGGCGTGTTGACCAGCGCCCGGGCGATCGCGACCCGCTGCTGCTCACCGCCGGACAGCTCCCGCGGGCGGTGCCGGGCCCGGTGGCCGAGCCCGACGGTCTCCAGCATCTCCGCCGCCTGGGTGCGGCAGCGCCGTAGTGGCTGGCCGGTCATCAGCATGGGCAGGCAGACGTTCTCGGTGGCGGTCAATTCCGGCAGCAGCGCGTACTCCTGGAACACGTAGCCGAGAGTCCGCAGCCGGAGCGCGCCCCGCTGGTGTTCGGGCAGGCTGGTGACTTCCCGGCCGCCCAGCCAGACCGATCCGGAGGTCGGCTCGTCGATCAGGCCGAGCTGGCGCAGCAGGGTCGACTTGCCGGAGCCGCTGCGGCCGGTGATGCACACCATCTCGCCCGCCGGCGATCTCGATGCTGACCTCGTCCAGCGCCCGCACCTCGACCTTTCCCATCTGGTAGGTGCGGGACAGGCTGACCGCTGCGATGGCGGCTGCCCGGGCTTGCGGGGACGCGTCGGCGTCCCGGCCGGGCCGGTGCGACGAACGCCCGTGTGCTGAGCGGCCGGGCCGCCGGCGGCGCGCTGCCGTCACGACGGCGATCACGATGACGATGACGACCACGATGACTATGAGGCCCAGGCCGATCGTCTTGAGGTGATGGCCGTGCCTGGCGGCAGCGGTAACGATTCCGGCGGTGATAGCCGCGCTGCCGTGCGGCCCGGCTCCGATCATCAATTCTGGCATGTCTGCCACTTTAACAGAAAGTGGCAGCCCTGCCAAATGGCAGTCCTGTCAGTTTCTGGCATACTGCAGAGATGAGCACAGGTGATGAGGTGAGGCGCGGGACCGGACGCCGCGAGGCAAACAAGCAGGCAACCAGGGCTGCGCTGCGCCAGGCGGCGCAGCGGCTGGTCGCCGAGCACGGCTTCGAGGCCACAACGGTGGCGCAGATAGCCGAGGCCGCCGGCGTCGGGGAGCGGACCTTCTACCGGTACTTCAACACCAAGGATGAGCTGCTCGCCGAGCGCGCGATCACCTGGATCGGCCAGCTGGGCGAGGCGATCCGGGCGCGCCCGGCCGCGGAGACGCCGTACCAGGCTGTCGCCGGGGCGATGAGCGCCATGGCCCCTGAGCTCACCAGGGGCCAGCCGGAAGACCAGGCCTGGATCCTCGGCACGGCCCAGCCGCTGGCCGGGATGCGCCGGGTCGAGCCGCGGCCGCTGCGGCGCCTTGAGCAGACCATCGCCGGCGCCGTGCTGGCCCGGCTGGACGCCGCGGCCGGCCTGCAGCCGCCGACCCCGCAGGCCGAGTTCGAGGCACTGCTGCTCGCCCGGATCGCGGTCGCGACACTGCGCACGGTGGTCGTCAGCCAGGCGCAGCCGCGACGACCGGCCAGCCCGCCTGGACACCGCACTCGCCCAGGCGTTCTCGCGCCTCAGCCAACTGGTCAGCA
This sequence comes from uncultured Actinomycetes bacterium, assembly GCA_963757545.1. GTDB lineage: Bacteria > Actinomycetota > Actinomycetes > Streptosporangiales > Streptosporangiaceae > RYN-230. Next base: position 305,525 of record CAVWSA010000039.1, read on the forward strand.
GCGGCCCGTCATAGGCCGAGCCCGTCAGGGTTCCAGGCAGTCATCGTGTTCGGGGTCACCGAGGGCGTGCACCACTGGCGCCGGATCCTGCCTGGGCTCTTCGGGCCCGCCTTGCCCGAGCCGCGTAATGCCGGCCAGGCGTGACGCCAGTGACATCGGCCCGCGTCGACCAGACGGCCCAGCCTCAGGAGGCGTTCGCGACTACACCCGGCTGAAGGTCGTCGCGTACCTCGCGCGTGCGCAGATGCCGACTTCGCCATGATCACGGAGGTCTGCGAGCTGAACCCGGCCACGCTGTCCAAGGCCGCGACCACTTGGAGAACGCGGGAAACATGCGGATCCGCAAAGGCCACAGCGGTCGGCGTCCCCGTACCCGGCTATCGCTGACGACAGCAGGCCGGTCAGCATTCGAGGGTCACCTGGCCGCGCTTTGCCGGCTGACCGAACACGACCAGTCCGCTGGGCCTATAACGATGGCCACCGACCGGCAGCCAGACGCACGGCGTTGGTGAACACCGGCTCGGCGACGGCGATCACGGTGGACAGCGACTATGTGGTGGTGGTCATCAGGCACCTCCGGGACCCGGTGGAACTTTGCGAGAGGGGCTCGCTGCCTGCAGGCAAGAGTGCGCCAGACCGGGGCTTCCGCAGTGGAAATGCGGGCGCCAGGGCCACGACGCACCGCTGATGGCGCTGCGACGGGTCTCCCGAGCAGCCGGGTAGCGAGTATGCGTTGCAGCGAGCCGAGCCTGCGCGAAGGCCGCCACCGCCGACAAAGTACAGCTGACCGTCTGCTCGGCCCGGGCAGCTTTCATGCTCGGAACCGCGCGGCGCGCCAACAGGGCCGCGCCTAGTAGGGCCACCGCGATATCTGCCTGTCTGGTGTCGAGGGTCATGCGTCACGGAGCCGCAGCAGGAGCCCCGCGGCGAGCAGCGCGGCGGCTGCCCATGCGGCGAGGACGCCGAGCCCGCCCCAGGGTGCGATCGGGAGGTTGTTAAGGTTGCGGGTGGCCTGGACGGCGAGGCCGGCGGTCATGGGGGCGACCTGTTGGATGTGCCGGCGCACAGGTTGGGTCTTGGATGAGTTGCGCGGCGATCGGGGGGAGGTAGAGCAGGCCGAACACGGCGCCGATGGACGCGGCGGTGTCGCGGATGATCGTGGCGATGCCGAGCGCGAGCAGCCCGATGAGGACGAGGTAGATCACGGTGCCGGTCGCGGCGCGCAGGGTCGAAGCGCGGTCGGGCGATATGAGCGCGTATCCGTGCGCGGGGTTGAGACCTGCGCCGGGGAGCAGCAGTCTGCCGACGATCAGACACCCGGCCGCGGCTGCCAGCCCGACCGGGACGGTGAGCCCGGCCAGGGTGGCGGCCTTGGCCGCCAGCAGGTTCACCCGCCGCGGCACCGCGGCGAGGCTGGTTCGGATCATGCCGGTGCCGTACTCCTCCGAGATGGCCAGGACGGTGAGAACGGCGATCACGGCCTGGCCGACGTAGATTCCGGTGAGGCTCAGCTTGGTGGGGTCGGCCGTGCTGCCACGGTTGACGTGCCAGGCGGCGGCCACGATCGCGCTGACGGCGATGGTGGCACCGGCAGCAGCGATCAGCAGCCATCCGGTGGAGGGCAGGGTGCGCAGCTTGGTCCACTCGGCCCGGACGGCGGCGATCATGCGTCCCTCCGGTTCAGCAGCACCGTTGCCGCGGTGAGCGCGAGCAGCGTGTAGCCGCACAGGACGGCAAACCCGGCTAGCGGGGAGAGCGGGTAGTAGCCGTTGCTGAGCGTGTAGGCGTAGCTGACCTGGTGGTACTGGGTCAGGGCTTGCAGCACCGAGACCCCGGCAGCCGGCGTGAGCCGCAGCAGCCAATCGGCGATCCCGCCACCCGCGGCGAAGGCAACGATGAGCGGCAGCAGGAACACGCCAACCCCGGCGGTGATCGCTGCGGCGGGGCGACGGACGATCGCCGGACAGCGCGGTGACGATGATCGCGACGATCCCGACCAGAGCACTGGCACCGACGACGATGCGTGCCTGGGTGAGGGTGCTGGTGGGAAACACGTAGTTGCCATGGGATCGCAGCAGGTGCTGGCCGAGTGGAACGACCACCGCCATCACCACCACCGAGAGGACGAACGCCAAGCCCACCGAGACCAGACCCTTGGCTGCCAGGTCGCGCCCTCGGGCGGGGATCGCGGTGAAGGTGGTGCGGATCAGACCGCGGCGATACTCGCTGGTGACGAACATGGCGGCGACCACGATCACCACGAGCAGACCGACGATCAGCCCGAACGTCAGGCTGCTCGATGCCGTGTGGGTGCCCGCCAGGCCCTCAACGACGGCGGGCGCGATGTCACCCGAGCCGCTGACAACGACCGAGCCGGCCGCGGGTGGTAGCTGCCAGCGGCCAGCGTCGGGTAGAAGGAGGTTCGGCGCGGTGCCGATGTCTTGGCCGAGCCACGAGCCGCGGCGGCGGGGGAGCCGTTGACCGTGATGTGGTCGAAGGCCGCGGTCGCTCGGGTCGGATATCCCGTAGAGCCGTGGAAATCGACCGGCGAGGTGACAAACATCCCGACTTGGACGGCGGCCGGCAGTCCCGACAGCCGCGTTGAGCCAACCGCGGTCCAGCGATGCCCGTCGGCGGAGGTGTAGCCGGTGATGGCGTCGCCGGATCGGACCAGGCGCACCCAGCGCGGGGTTGCGTTCGTGACCGCCCCTGGGGTCCGGCGGCGTCGTGGGTGTAGTCGTACTGGAAACGCAGCCGTGGCTCCGGTGGCCATCACCGCGGCATAGGCCGCCCCCTGCCGCGTGCTGGGGGTGAGTAGCAGTCCGGCCTTGGCCCACGCGGCCAGACCCGGCCGGCTGGAGGAAAGCGATCCTTGGCCGTTGGCCGGGTTGGTCGAAGTCACGCCCGTGAGCGAGGTGATCCGGGCGGTGACGGTGCCGTCGCCGGTGAGCGAGCGATGCACGAACTCGTAGGTGTCGGCCACCGCCTGCGCCACCCGGCCCGGTCGGTACCACGGTTCGGGGGCGCTCGCGCACTGGGCGCCTGCGGGAAGACGCGCAGCCGGTAGTGGGGCCGTTCGCCACCAAATAGCAGAAGGCGAACATGGCCGCCGCGCCGAGCACGAGCGCGATGATCCAGCCGCGGACGGTGCGCAGCTTGACCCACTCCGCCCACAGCACCGACCGAAACTGTTGCTCGCCGACGCGCGGGTCGGGCGCGGCTGCTGTGGTGGTGTGGCTCATCGCGCGACCCGCCCGTCCGAGCCGGCGCGGTACTCGGTCTCGCTGCCGGTGAGCTGGAAGTAGACGTCCTCCAGGCTCGCCCGCCGGGTCGTGACCTCCGCAAACGCCACGCCCGCCCGGCCGAGCACTTCCACGACCTGCTGTGCTGCGATCCCGGTCACCGCGAGCGTGCCACGGTCGGTGCCCGCCACCGTGGCTCCCGCAGACTCAAGCGCGACAGCAGCCTCGGATGGCTCTGGCGTTTGCAGCAGGACCTGATCTCCCGCGGCGCGCGGCCAGCAACTCCTCGACGCTGGCGTCAGCGACGACCCTGCCACGACCGACGACGACCACCTGGTCGGCCATGTCTTGCAGTTCGCTCATCAGATGACTGGACACGAGCACCGCCCGGCCCTCCGTGGCGAGCGAGCGTAGGAAGTGGCGTATCCAGATGATCCCCTCGGGGTCCATGCCGTTGAACGGCTCATCCAGGATCACCACCGGCGGATCGCCGAGCATAGCGGCGGCGATCCCGAGCCGCTGGCGCATCCCCAGCGAGTAGCCGCCGGCCTTGCGCCGCGCCGCGCTGGCCAGCCCGACCAGCTCGATCACCTCATCGACTCGTCGTGCGGGCAGCTCCTGGGATCGGGCGATCCACAACAGGTGGTTGCGTCCGGTCCGGCTGGGCTGCAACGCGGCGGCATCGACCAGCGCGCCGACATGGCACAGCGGGTGGTGGAGAGCCGGTAGGCGGTCCCGCCGACTAGCGCCCGGCCCTCATCAGGGGCGTCGAGGCCGAGGATCACCCGGATCGTGGTGGACTTGCCGGCGCCGTTGGGGCCGACGAATCCGGTTACCTGTCCGGGCTGGACCGTGAAGGTCATGCCGTCCAATGCCTGGGTCGCGCCGAACCGCTTGCGCAGCCCGGAGACCTCGATGTTCTGCTCGATCACGTACTCGTCCGTTCTTGTTCGTGGGCAGAGTCGAGATCGTTTCTACGGCCTGGCCGGTCGCAACTCGGTCGCAGCCGCTGCGACCGAGTTGCGACCGAGCACCCGCCATGCTTGAGCACATGCAACGTTCAACCGCTCACCGGCCAGGCCTGCCGGCCTCGGCGCCGAAGGGTGATGCCCGGTGAGGGTCCTGGTGGTCGAGGACTTCGAGGTCCTGGCCGACTCGATCGGCACCGGGCTGCGCCGCGAGGGCATGGCCGTCGATGTCGTCCTCGACGGCACCGACGCGCTCGCCCACCTCGCCATCACCCGCTACGACGTCGTGATCCTCGACCGGGACCTGCCCGGAGTCCACGGCGACGACATCTGCCGGCGGATCGTCGCCGACCGCCTGGACACCAGGGTGCTGATGCTGACCGCGGCCGATACGGTCAAGGACCGCGTTGACGGCCTCGGGCTCGGCGCCGACGACTATCTCCCCAAGCCGTTCGCGTTCGCGGAGCTGGTCGCTCGCGTCCGTGCCCTCGGCCGCCGGAGCACCCCGCCGCTGCCGCCCACCCTCACCTACGAGGACATCACCCTCGACCCGGCCAGCCGCGTCGCGTCGCGGGCAGGGCAACGACTGGACCTGAGCCCCAGGGAGTTCGCGCTGCTCGAATGCCTGCTCTCTTCTCCCGGCGTGACCCTGTCCGCCGAGGAACTGCTCGAACGGGTCTGGGACGAGTTCGCCGACCCCTTCACCAGCGCCGTCAAGCACACCATGCGCCGGCTGCGTGCCAAGCTGGGCGACCCGCCCGTTATCCACACCGTCCGCGAAGGCGGCTACAGAATAGGAGACAAACCATGACCGCCATCAACATCGACCCGTCCAAGCGCCGGTCGCGCGTGCAACTGACTGTGCTCTACGCCGGACTGATGGTCCTGCTCGTCGCCGCCGTCCTGGCCGTCAGCGGCCTGCTCGAACGGCAAGGATCAGCCAGCATCAACGGCGGCTCCAGTTCCCGCAACGCCGTCTTCGGCCAGCACTTTGACGTCGGATCACTGATCGTCGCGGTGATGGCCGGGATTGTCGCCGTGGGACTTGCCTGGTGGATCGCGGGCCGGTTCCTGCGCCGCCCATCCGACACCGTCCGACCCGACGGCTGACTGAGTAGGAGACAAACATTGACCGGCATCAGCACCGGCCCGTCCAGGCGCCGGTCACGAAGACCGCGGCTGCGCGTGCAGTTGACCGTGCTCTACGCCGGACTGATGGTCCTGCTCGTCGCCGCGGTCCTGGCCGTCAGCGGCCTGCTCGAAAGGCAAGGATCAACCAGCATCAACGGCGGCTCCAGCTCCGACAACGCCGTCTTCGGCCAGCACTTCGACGTCGGACCACTGATCGTCGCGGTGATCGCCGCGGTCGTCGCCGTGGGACTGGCCTGGTGGATCGCGGGCCGGTTCCTGCGCCCCCTGCGCACCATGAACGCCGCCGCACGCGAGATATCTGCCACCAACCTCCACCGCCGCCTCGGGCTGGACGGGCCAGCCGACGAGCTGACCGGGCTGGGACATACCCTCGATGACCTGTTCGGCCGACTCGAAGCGTCATTCGAGGCTCAGCGTCACTTCATCGCCAACGCCTCTCACGAGCTGCGCACCCCGCTGGCCGGTCTCCAGACCCTGCTCGAAGTCGCGCTCGCCGATCCCCACGTTGACGCCGAGACCCTCCGGTCGGCCTGCCAGAAAGCCCTGGCCCTGGGCCAGCTCCAAGAACGGCTCGTCAACGCCCTGCTCACGCTGGCTACCAGCGAACGCGGCGTCGAGGTGTGGGAGCCGTTCGACCTTGCCCAGATCACCCAGACCATCCTGACCGGGCGCAGGCACGAAGCCGGCAACGAAGAACATCCACATCCAGGCCAGCCTTCCCGCCGCCCCCGCGACCGGCGACCCCAAGCTCGTGGAGTTGCTGGTCGCCAACCTCATCGACAACGCTCTGCGCCACAACACCCCCGGCGGGAACATCGAGGTCTCCACCATCTCAGCCCCGGCCCGCGCGACCATCACCGTCACCAACACCGGCCCGACCGTCCCGGCCAGCAAGATCGACCGGCTCTTCCAGCCATTCCAGCAAGTCGGCAACGAGCGCGTCCGCCACACCAACGGGCACGGATTCGGACTCGCCATCGTCGGAGCCGTCGCCAAGGCCCACCAAGCCAAGATCACCGCACACCCCCGACCCCACGGCGGCCTAGACATCGCCGTGACCTTCGGCTCCTCAGGCAGCAATTCCTCCAATCTATGAGTCCAAGATGCCGATCGGGACTGTGGATCTAACGGTGTTTCCGGCCCGATCACGCCGAGCCTGGCGGCTTGGCGGGAAAGGTGCCGTGATGACCGCGACACTAGACGACGTGACGAGCCGGAAGAAGATGACCGAGCCGACGGCTGCCAAGCAGGCTGCCGAGGAGCTGGTGCGGCGGGCCCGTGAGCAGGGTATTTCGCTGACCGGCCCGGACGGGTTATTCAAGCAGCTGTCATCGCCCTCAAAGGCGACTCCTACCGGCTCAGAAACCGAGACCTCGGCCGCGTCCCCGCTGCCATCAGCATGCCTGTCACCCGAGGGGACCGATGCAGACAATCATCGTGCGATGGGTGGCGTGGTCGAAGTCGAACTCTTCCAGGCTCTTGCGCGCGGGGAACCGGGCGGCGCGGATGCGGCCTTCGCCGCCGTGCGCGTCGCGGGCGGCGGCCTCGCGCTGCAGGCAGGCGACCAGTAACTCCTCGTGCGTCCAGTTCTCGGCCCGGGCCCGCTCGGCGAGTCAGCCGACCGACTCGCGCAGCGTCGGGGCTTTCAGCGCATGGGTGAGAAACGCGGCCTCGGCGGTCAGGTCGCGGGCGGGCTTGGCCGGCGCGGCGGTCATGACGCCGCCGCTTCGCCGGTGCCGAGCGCGATGTCGTAGCCGGCCAGGCGGCGCTGCTCCACGTCCGGCTCGGTCACCGGCGCCAGCACCGCGCCGCGGTAGTGGCGCATTCGACAACCGTAGCGGCACAGGCTGGATCAAATGCCGGTCAGGGCGCCACCTGGGACAGGGCAGCTCAGCCGCGGCAGGCGCCGGTGCCGGTTCCCGCCACGATGGGCGTGGTACCGGTGACGCTGATGAGGTCCGTGCAGGTCTTCGCGTTAGGTGGGCGCGTGGCTGCACGCCGTGACGAGTGCCTGATCGAGGGCGGCGATTCTGCGCCGGTCGTAGCCGCGGGATGCCGCAACTAGCCGCCTGGTCTGCTGGTGAACCTCAAACAGGCGAGTGCCCTGATGCTAACGGATTCGCACGCTAACGCGGCGAGGTTTACCTCCTTGATCAGCCGGCCATCCGGTGCGTTGGAAATCGGCGGTCAGGGTTCGATGAGCGAAGCCACTACACGGCTGACCTGGCGACGCTGCACCGGCTTGCCTCCGCCGACGAAGAACAGGTGGTGGACGGCGGCGATGAGGTGGAAGGCGACCATCCGGCTGTCGAGGCCGTCGGCGAGGCGGCCCTGTTTCTTCTCGGCGTCGAGGTAGGCGGCGAAGCAGCGCTCGATCCGGTCAAAACCCTGGCCGCTGTCGGCCAGCGCCGCTTGGACGCGGGCGAACACGGCGGGCCGCGAGCTCATGAGCGCGGAGACGGTCATGGTGCCGGAGCCGAACAGGTCGGTGGCGGCGTCTGTGAGGTTGTCGGCGACGTTGCGCTTGCCGGCGCGGCCCGCAGTGATTCGGCGCGGGAGACGGCGGCGGTGATCCGGTCGGCGGCGTAACTGGCCAGGAAGCCGTCGAGGTCATGGAAGTGGTTGTGGAGCACGCCCTTGGCGACGCCGGCTTCGTCGGTCAGCGCGCGGCTGGTGATGCCCTCTGGCCCCTGGCGGGCCAGGATGCGGTCGGCGGCGTCGAACAGCGCGGCGGGCGCGTCGGGGATCGCTTGTCCTCTCGGCATCGACTCTCACGACCTCCGCAGCTCGATCGTTTTGCAATGATGGGCGAGCGCCCATACTATGGGCACATGCCCATCATACCGCGATCGGGAGCCGGATCCCGCGATCAGGGCCAGGCGACGCGCGTCCCGTGCGCTCCGGTAGACGCTCGCACGGGTGCCCGCGCCGCGACTGGCGCGAGCCGCGGCTCGATGATCGAGGTCGGGAACCTGGTGAAGGAGTATCGGCGTGGTCAGGTGGCGCTGGACGGTGTGAGCTTCTCGGTGGCGGCCGGGGAGACGTTCGGGCTGCTGGGCCCGAACGGGTCGGGCAAGACGACGACGGTGCGGATCCTGGTCACGCTGCTGCGCCCGACCTCGGGGCGGGCAACGGTCGGAGGCTTCGATGTCGCCCGGGCGCCGCAGCGGGTGCGGGCCGTGATGGGGTACGCGGGCCAGTTCACCGGCGTCGATGACGACCTGACAGGTCTGGAGAACGTGGCCCTTCAGGGGATCGTGCACGGTATCTCCCACCGCGACGCCTGGGTCCGCGCCGGGGAGCTGCTGGAGGCCATGGCGCTCACCCAGATAGCGACGGTTCGGGCCGGTCAGCTGTCGGGTGGACAACGGCGCCGGCTCGATGTTGCCCAGGCACTGGTTCACCGCCCGGCCGTGGTGTTCCTCGACGAGCCGACGACTGGGCTCGATATTCAGTCGCGGACGGGGCTGTGGGAGGAGCTGCGCCGCCTCAGTCGTGAGGAGGGCACGACGGTCTTCCTCACGACCCAGTACCTGCAGGAGGCCGACCGTGCCTGTGACCGGGTGGCGATCGTCGACGCCGGCCGGCTGGTCACGGTGGGGGCACCTGCGGAGCTGAAGGCGGCAGTTGGCGGCGGGCGGCTGGTCCTCGGCCTTGCGGACGAGGTGATGCGCGGCCGTGCCGCCGGGCTGCTCGAGGGCCTGCCGGGCGTCGTGGGGGTCACCGCGGGCGATCCGCTCGTCGTGTCCGTCGCCGACGCCTACCGGAACCTCGCGCCCCTGCTCGCGGCTCTGGAACGTGCGGGGATCGAGCCGTCCAGCGTGGTGCAGTCGCAGGTCAGCCTGGATGACGTGTTTCTCGCTTACACCGGCCGCCAGCCGCGAAGCGAGCCGCCGCGACGGGGCGCCACGAGCGGGATCTTCGCCGTCGCGCACGGCCGCGGCAGGCACTAGGAGGCAGTGATGCGCCAGTCGATGACGCTTGTGGTGTTCCTCGGGGGCCGGAACATCGCCAAGACGGTTCGGGCCCCGACGATGGTGGCGGTGTCGCTGCTGCAGCCGGTGGTGTGGCTGCTGCTGTTCTCCCAGACCTTCCGTGCGCTCGGGAGCGGCCCGCAGCTCGAACATCTCGGCTACCACTCGTATCTGAGCTTCCTCACGCCGGCGATGGTCGTGCTCTCGGTGCTGTTCACCGCCTTGCAGTCCGGCATGGCCACCGTCGCCGACATCTCGACCGGGATGATGGACAAGCTCACGGCCAGCCCGATCCCGCGCTGGGCAGTGCTCGCCGCTCGCCTGTACGCAGATGCGGTGCTGATGGTCGTGCAGGCGGTGATCGTGCTCGGCGTCGCCGCCGCCATGGGTGCCAGCGACCACGCTGGCGCCGGCGGGCTCGCCTTGGTGGCCGTGTCCGCCGTCGCCTTCGGCGTGGTCTGGGGGTGCCTGTCGAACCTGATCGCGCTGCGAACCCGCAATCCGGAGCTGACGATGGTCGTCGGGTTCTTTCTCACCCTCCCGGTTCTGTTCCTGTCGTCGGCGTTCTTTCCTCTCAGCCTGCAGCCCCGCTGGATACGAGCGGTCGCCGACGTCAATCCGGCCGCCTATGTGATCACCGCCGGTCAGCGGCTGATGAACGCCGGCGGGGCAGGTACCGCCGAGCTGCAGATGCTCGCGGCACTCGCGATTGCCGCGGTGGTGCTGGTGCCGCTCACCATCCGCGCCTTCCGGACCTCCGCCGGCTGACCGCCACAGTCCGCTTGACATGATGGGCCATCGCCCATCATACTGATGGGCGATTGCCCATCACGGGATACCTAAACAAGGGAGGACGACCGTTGAGTAGCAACGGCATGATGATGATGATCCCGGTTGTGCTGGTCATCGCGGCCGCACTGGTGGCGGTTGGGTTGCGCCAGCACCGCAGGAGTGGCCGCCAGGGTCCGGACTCGGGCCGCACCGAGACGAGCGGGCAGTCCCGCGACCGGGACGGGCAGCCATGGCGGTGATCGAGGCCAGAGGGCTGGTCAAGCGATTCGGCGACGTGTCTGCCGTCACCGATTTGAGCTTCACGATCGACACCGGCAGCGTCGTCGGGTTCCTCGGTCGGAACGGGGCCGGCAAGACCACGACCCTGCGCATGCTCCTGGGCCTGGTCGCCCCGGATGCCGGCGAGGCGACGATCGACGGCGTGCCCTATCGCGAGCTGCCCGACCGGACCCGCCGGGTCGGCGCAGCGCTTGACGCGTCGGGCATCCATCCGGGCCGCAAGGTCGCCGACCACCTCCGGGTCCGGGCCAGTCCGAGCAGAATCGCGAGTCGGCGGATCGGCGAGGTCCTGGAACAGGTCGAGCTAGCCGGGGCCGCCGGGCGGCGGGTCGGCACGCTGTCGCTTGGTATGCGCCAGCGGCTGGCGCTCGCCGCCGCGCTGCTCGGGGAACCGGAGGTGCTGATCCTGGATGAGCCCGCCAACGGCCTGGACCCCGACGGCGTCCGCTGGCTCCGGGGGCTGCTGCGCGGTCTGGCCCAGCAGGGCCGGACGGTGCTGGTCTCAAGCCACGTCCTTGCCGAAGTCTCCGAGGTCGCGACCTCGGTGCTGATTATCGACGGCGGTCGGCTGGTCAGCCACGCCCCGCTGAAGGAACTGCTCGGCCGCGCCCCGCAGCGAGTGAAGGTCCGCACCCCCGAGCCAGAGGCGCTCGCCCGGGTACTGAACGCGCGGGCACTGCAGACCGAGCCCGTTGAGCAGGGCCTGCGCGTCCTCGGCGCCGAACCGGAGATGGTGGCCAAGCTTGCCGCCCAGCAGTCGATCCCCGTGCTCGAATGCGCCAGCGAGGACGCCGACCTCGAAGACGTCTTCTTCCAGCTCACTCGCGCCGCTAACGGCTCCGCGAGCGCTGTCGCCTCGGAGGCAAACAGATGATTACCGCCATCCGCACCGAGCTACTCAAGCTTCGCACCGCCCGCCTCGCTGCCGGGATGCTTGCTGTCGCCGCCGGCTGGACCGCCCTGGTCGCCACGATTGAGGCCTCCCGCGCGGGTCCCGGCGGGATGGTCCCAAGCCTCACTACCGCGACTGGCCTGCGCGACGTGCTCACCAGCACCGGGTTCGCACTGATCATCGCCGCCGCCTACGGCACCACTGTGACCAGCAGCGAGCTACGCCACCACACCATTACCGACACCTACCTCGACGAGCCCAACCGCCGCCGAGTACTGATTGCGAAGGTCATCACCGCCGGACTCACCGGGCTGGCATTCGGGCTCGCCGGAACCCTCGTGACCACGGGGATCGGGCTGGCCTTTGCCGCCGGTCACGGCCCACATCGTCATCGCGGCACGGCACGATCATCCGCTACGGAGCCGGTGCCGTCGCCGGCGGCGGCTTGCTGGCCGCGGCCGGAGCAGCCATCGGAACCCTGATCCCGAACCAGGTAGCGGCGATCATCGCCGTGTTCGCCTGGGGGTTCGGCGTCGAGCAGATCCTCGGCGGTGTCTTCCATTCCCTCGCGCGGTACCTGCCGCTGATGGCGTCCGAGACGATGGCCGGCTCCGCCAACGGCGGGATGCCACCGCTCCCCAAGGGGCTCAGCCCGCTCCCGTTCGGGGCCGTCGCCGGCCTCGTCGCCGCCGTCATCGTCATCCTCACCATCATCGCCTCGACCACCACCGTCCACCGGGACGTCACCTGATGCCCCGGATGCAGGACGCTAGCGACGCCGTACCCATCGCTGCCAGCGGTGGGTACGGCACGGGCCGCGCCGATACCGGCCACGCCCGGTAATCGGGAGGCCGACCGGCTCCCACCCGCTCGGTCAGCACCAGCTCAGTTAATGGGCCTTGGCGGCGTGGGGTTCCCGCGAAACTGGGGGCCGTGATGGCTGCGGGTCCTGGCACTCCACCCTGGAGTTCGAGCTGCGGCGCCTGCAGCACTTCGCCACGAGGGCACAAGCGCGCTCCGCGGTCGCGGCCTGGATCGAGGACAACAACACCGTCCGCCGGCACTCCGCCCTCGGCATGAAGTCACCAGTCCAGCACGAGCAGGCCCTCGCGGCCGGCAAGGCAGCCTGAAGATGTCAGCTTCTCCACAGCCCATGATCGGCCAGTGCTCGGCCCCGTCAAGGTCGTTCCTCCTATTGCCGCACCTCGAGCCCGGTTATAGCTCAGCCGATGATGATGCGCTGGATCTCGCTCGTTCTCTCAAAGATCGTGAGGCTCGTAGGGGTGCCTGCAGTTTCCGCAGGCAGATGGCATGATCATCAGTCGCATGTCCGCACCGAGCGCGAGGTGCTCGTGCTCATGGCCGAGGGGCGCTCCAATTCAGCCATCGCAGCCAGCTTGGTAGTCACCCAGCGAGCGGTTGGGAAGCACATCAGCGGCACTTCCCTCAAGCTCGGCCTGCCCGCCACTGATGCAGATCACCGCCGGGTCCTTTTCGCCGACATGGGCGGCACCGGCACCAGCCGTTCAGTGCTGTTCATCGGCCGGCTCCGATGCGGGCCGGATGTCATGCCCGGTGACATCCTGGCCGTTCCGCGCGGCTCCAGCAGCTGTACTTGGGCTGGGAGTCTCGCCCATTGACCCGATGCCGCTGCGGTGTGTCGGTCGGTCGTCCAGGGCCGGAGCTTGTCAGGGTTGAGCATCGCCCAGATGTGATGGATCCGGTTACCTGCGACCGCGAACGCCAGCACCGCCACGGTGACGCCGTCTTGCTGAGCGACCAGCCCGGGCTGGCCGTTGACCGTGCGCTCCAGGATCGTCAGGTTTCTGGGTGCGGCGCTGGCTCGGCCGGCGTAGAAGCGCGCGATCTGCTCGGCCCCCTCAATCGGGCGCAGGACAGCGGGAGCGAGGCCGCCACCGTCGCCGGCCGCGGTGGCGGCGGGGTCGAGAATGCCGATAAGGCGTCAATGTCCCCGGCCCCCCAGGCCTGCTTGAACTCCCCGACGATGGCGGCCTGCCGGGTCGCCTTGGTCGCGGCAGGCTGCGCGGTCCGGAGCGGCCCGGCCCGCCGCCGGCTCGTCGTGGCCCGATGCGCGCCGCCCGCGCAGCCGCGTGATGAAGCGCCGCACCCGCCGCCATCGCGGACATCGCCGCATGACTGGCGCGCTCCGGGCCGTAAGGCGGGACCGGGCGCCCGCGCGACGTGCGCCCGGTCCGGACGGCGGAGGAGGCCGATCAGATCCGGCGCGGGCCGCGGTCGGCGGGCGGGAAGGTCAGCCGGAACGGGATGCCCGGCGTGGCGGCGGCCACGACCTCGTCGAGCCTGACCCGGTCGTAGGCACCCGCCCAGACGCCGGCGTGCTCCTCCAGTTCGGTCAGCAAGCCCATCGCGAATGCGACGGCGGGGCGGATCTGCTCGGGCCACCCGTCCGGATTGTGCCGGTCCCGGGCGGCGACTGGGATCAGCTGGCCGCTGATGACCGCCCACACGCTGACCCTATCCGGACTCTCTATCTGGCTGACCAGCAAGAATCTGCGGTCAGTAGGCGACTTCTTCGCCAGCACGGTCCTCCTCCACGACCCGGACAAAGTTCGGTTAGCCTCCGCCGCCCCGGCCCCCTGAGTGGACACGCCATCGCAGCTACGCTCGCGGTCGTCTACCTGGCCGTCGCGTTGTGCCTGGTCGCAGTTAGTCGGTCGTGATCTGGCTGCGCTGGGCGTCACGCGCCTCGACGCACGCATGTCGACCCGCCTAGCGGCGTCGGCATGGTAATCTGTCTAGACATGGCTAGACAGATTGGTCTGGGGATTCTCATGACCTCGCCTACCCGCGACTACTGGCAGATCCAGGACGCCAAGCAGCGTTTCAGTGAGATGATCCGCGCTGTTGCGCATGACGGGCCGCAGATCATCACCCGGCACGGCGAAGAGGTCGCTGTCGTGGTGGACATTGCCGAGTACCGCAGGCTGACCCGGCCGACGGTGGACCTGACGGGACTGCTGCTCGGTGAGCCGGCGCTTTCCGACGATGTCGCAGAGGTGCTTGCAGATGTCGAGGCCGAGCGTAAGGCCGACCTGGGACGCCCGGTTGACCTGGAGGCCGGCTTGTGACCTACCTGCTCGACACCAACATTCTCTCGGAGACGCGCAAGCGCCAGCCGGCCACCGGCGTGACGAGCTGGATTGCCGCGACCCCGCCCGAGCGGCTGCACGTATCGGTGCTGACACTGGGGGAGATCGAGCAGGGCATCTCGCGTATCCGCGGTCGCGGAGACAACGAGCAGGCAGCAGGCCTTGAGCGCTGGCTGAGGAAAGTGGAGCTCGGGTTCGCGGACAGGATCCTGCCCATCACGCTGCCGGTCGCCGCCGCCTGGGGGCGCCAGCAGCACGCGCAGCCGCTTCCCGTCATAGACGGGCTGATCGCTGCCACGGCCAAGGTGAACAGCCTGACGGTTGTCACACGGAACGCCAAGGACTTCGAGCGAACAGGGGTTCAGGTTTTTAACCCCTTCGCGGACTAAGCACAAGTGGCAGCCCTTGACCGGCTGGCAGAGGATGCGGTCGGTGCTGAGCTCGTGCTGACATGCCGCGGGCTGGCAGCCCATCCGCCTGCGGAAACTGCCCGGACCTCTAGGAGCTTCACGATTTTCGAGGGTACGTCGGAGATCCAGCGCATGATCATCGGAAGTGCCGTCACCGGGCTTGACGTGCGGTAATAACCGCAGGTCATGGCGCTGGTGCGGATCTTAAAGGGCCCGTGAACTCCGGTTTCTGGCGGTCGGCCGTTCGCCCGTTATTCCTGGTTGGTTCCCGTCGGTTCTCGATAGCGGCTGAGTTGGTGCTGACCCCTAACCGTTAGGGGGTGGTCGTCGATCGGCCGAGAGACCTGGAAGGCGCTCGGTACCCACAGCCTGTAGTACTGGCCCCGATGACAACAGCGGCCTGCTAAGCCCGTTGGCGTGAGGCCGGTCGGCCGGGTTGGCCCGCCTGCGGTGGATTGGCCGGCTACCAGCTCTGGTCCGCGGCGCGCACGAAGATCTCGTTGATGGCGACGCGGCGCCTGCTTGTGACGACGTAGGCGACGGCGTCGGCGATGTCCTCGGGCTGGAGCTTCTCGATCGATGCGATCTGTGCCTCGACGTCCGTCAGGCAAGCAGGCCATGGAGGAGTTGGTCGAAGATTCCGATCATCTCGGTGCGCGATCGATCGCGATCCGTGGCTTCGGCGACGTACAGGGCCGCCTCGTCGCCGGCGCCCATGAGCACGTGCGCGAGCGGCTTGACTGCCTGCGCGCGGATGCGCCCGAGTTCGATCCCCTGTGCGAGGAGGGCCTGTACTAGGCCCATGACGTGCAAGTAGCAGACTTCCCGCCAGTGTGCCCAGCCCAGGACGGACGGCCCGTCGATAAGGGCGATACGGAGGATCTCTGGCTCGACGCAGATGTCGAGCCAGGTTCGCAGGGCGCACTGCAGGGCCTCGACGGGATCTGATATGCCGGCGGCCCCTACCGAGTCGGCCAGCCGCCTGGCAATGTCAGCCTCGACAGCCGCCAGCACCGCCTCGAACAGCGCCGTCTTATCCGCGAACTGGTGATATAGCGCCCCTCTGGTGACCCCGGCGGCCGCGACGATCGCATCGGTCGATACCTCGGCGAATCCCTGCGTGGCGAAGAGCGGGCGCGCGGCCGCTACCAGCGCGTCGCGCGTCGCGGCTGACCGGTCGGCCTGAGTTCGCCGTGTCCGCGATGCGGCGGAAACCTGGGATGACATTCTCCGATTCTCCACATCTTCGCGAGTCGAGTCACGCGGGCTTGAAACAACATACGTACTGTCTGTATGTTAGTTCATGACGACGGATCACGCATCCGAGCGAACAGCGGAGGTAAATGCCATGGCTCAGATCACCGCACGGGACACCGGCATTGCTAGGCCCACCCTGGCACAGCGGGAGAGGATTACCTTCCGCAGCGGCAGCGACGACTGCGCTGCCTGGCATTACACGGGCAGTAACGGCGCGTGTGTCGTCATGGCCGGCGGGGCCGGAGTGATCAAAGAGCCGGCGACCGACCGGTTCGCAGCCCGGTTCCATGCTGCCGGGTACAGCGTGCTCGCCTTCGACCACCGGCATATCGGCGAGTCCGGCGGAACGCCGCGGCAGGTGGTGCGGATCGCGGAGCAGTTGGCCGACTGGGAAGCCGCGCTGGAGTGCGCCGCGTCTCTTCCCGGAGTGGAGTCCGGAAAGATCGCCGGATGGGGCTTCTCGCTCGCCGCAGGGCACTTGCTTCGGCTGGCCGCCCGGGCCCCGGACCAGCGTCGCCTGGCCGCGGTGATCGCGCAGGCGCCACTGGTCGACGGCGCCGTGAGTTCACCGCATGCGCTTCGCCACGAGACGCTCGGGGTCCTGGCCCGGTTCCCGCTGATCGCACTGCGCGACGCGGGCCGCGGCCTGGCGGGCCGCGAGCCCCTCGTCGTGCCCTTGGCCGGGCGGCGTGGAGCGATGGCGATGCTCACCACGCCGGACGCCTGCGATGGTGAGAGCGCGCTCAACCCGGGCAATGCCTACCCCGACTGGCAGCAGACCATCGCCGCCCGCTCCGTAATTCCCATCGCCATGTACCGGCCGGGCAGGACCGTCAGGCGAATCAGCTGTCCGCTGCTGGCGGTCATCAGCACCGGCGACCAGAGTGTCCTCGCGGCACCGGCGCTGAAAGTCGCCCGCCGGGCCCCGGCCGGTGAAATCCTTCAGGTCGACGGCGGGCACTACGCCGCCTTCCTGGATCAGCACGAGACGGTAGTTACCGCCGAGCTCGCCTTCCTGCGTCGGCACTTGCTCCAGGACGGCGGGTCAGTTGTGTGACGCAGCTCGGCCGGGCGGCGCGGTCGCCCGGCCAGCAGCATGCTGACGCTCGGCATGACCAGAGCCGCCTCGATGAACAGCGATACCGTACTGGACGTGCTCGCCGTCAACCACCACGGCCAAGCCCTCACCAGCGGCTCGGCATGACCGAAGTAGCCAGGCTCTTTCAAGCCGGTTTGGCTTCGCCAGCAACAGCCGTGGATGCGTGCTGAGTTCGTGCCGACATCCGTGGCCCGAACAGGCCGTCTAACTGCGGAAACTGCCCGCACCTCCACGAGCTTCACCATCTTCGAGGGCACCAGCGAGATCCAGCGGATGATTATCGGCCGGTCGGTCACGGGACTGGACGTTCGCTAGCCTGACCTGACCCTATGGGGGACCGGGCGTTAGGCCGGACCCCCTTCCCTGCTCAGCCCGGTGAGTTTAGGTTCCCGGGTGACATACGAGCTCGGGAAGGAGGCCCTCGATGTCTGTTTACGTCGGAATCGACGTTCACCGCAAGCGTTCTCAGGTGGCGGTGATCGATCAGGATGGCGGGGTACTCGCCAACCGCAACGTGCCCAACGGCGTTGAGCCGATCCTCGGCGTGATCGGCGGCTTGCCGCCGGGCACGCCGGCGGCGTTCGAGGCCGCGTTCGGCTGGGGGTGGCTGGTGGAGCTGCTGGAGGACTACGGGTTTGCCCCGCACCTGGTGCACCCGCTGCAGTGCAAGGCGATCGCCTCGGCCAGGCTGAAGAACGACAAGGTCGACGCGGCGATCTTGGCCCAGCTGCTGCGCGCGGACCTGCTGCCGGAGGCGTGGATCGCCCCGCCGCCGGTGCGGCAGCTGCGGGCGCTGCTGCGCCACCGGATCCAGCTGGTGCGGCTGCGGACCCTGCTGCGCAACCGGATCCACGCCGTCCTGGCTGACCATGGCCACGGCCGCCCGGCCGGGTGCTGGAGCGGCCCGGGCCGGGCCTGGCTGGCCTCGCTGGAGCTGCCCGTCTCCTCCCGTGAGGTGATCGAGGACGACCTGGCGCTGATCGATGCCCTGCAGCAGCCGATCGACCGGCTCGACTGGGAGCTGCACCAGCGGGCCAAGGCCGAGCCCGCGGTCAAGGTGCTCACCGCCCTGCCGGGCGTGGGCCCGTTCACAGCGCTAGTCATCCTCGCCGAGACGGGCGACATCAGCCGGTTCGCCTCGGCGCGCAAGCTGGCGGCCTGGGCCGGGCTCACCCCCACCGTCCGCGGCAGCGACCGCACCGTCCGCCACGGGCACATCTCCAAGCAAGGCTCGGTGTGGCTGCGGTGGATCTTGTGCGAGGCGGCGCAGACCGCCAAGCGCCACCCGGACTTCGCCGCCAGCTACCAGGCCATCGCCCGCCGCCGCGGCAAGAAGATCGCCACCACCGCGATCGCCCGCAAGCTGCTTACCCGCGCCTACCACCTGCTCACCGAAGCTGAGATCACCACGCCCGCGCCGGCCGCGCCGGCGCGCTTACCGGCCGGGAGGGGCCGCCAAGCCCCGGGCGAGCTCGCAAAACCGCATGAGCCGGCCACGCCGCGCTCGATGACCTGACTGAGCAGCCCGGTCCCCGGATGGCACGGTCATGGCGCCGCCACCCAGGCAGGCGCCGGATGGGTGCATGTGAGACCACTCCGCCGACCACGCGCAACCCCGGGGAACAAGCCCCCCACCGGCATTCCAGCAAGCCCGCCAACCAGCAGGCGCTTTCCTCGCTCCCGATCATCGTCCGCCGCTTGCCCGCGTCAAGCTCGTTCGTCCTCGCCGGCGCCCTGCCGGGCGCCCCAGGCTCCGGGCGCTCCAGCTTGACCCGGACCGGGCGCCGGCACGAAACCCGGCAGCTGCGAGCAAAGCCACAACAACAGCCACCACCCACCCCGACGGCCAGAGGTCACCGGGCCAGACCAGCACGCCCTCTTGACAGCAGGAGCCCCCATGGGTGCGGATATACCTATCGCTGACCCGGAAGGCGGGCCGTTCCACTCTTGAGTGGAGCGGCCCCTTCTCGTGTGGCGTTCGGGTTGACCGGTTTGCTGGTTGAGCGGTACGTTACTTAAGTAATGAACCGATGAAGAAGCCGGGAGGTCGGAAGCGGTGCGGGAAATGGCTGGTCTTGACGAGGGAACCCCGCTGTTCGCCCAGGTGGCGGAGCGGCTGGCGGCCGACATCGCGGACGGCGGCCTGGCCCAGGGCGAGCGCGTGCCGTTAACAAATGAACTGGCGGCCTTCTACCGGATCAACCCGGCGACCGCGGCGAAGGGGATCAACATCCTCGCCGACGAGGGACTGCTGGACAAGCGCCGCGGCATCGGGATGTTCGTGGCGGCCGGGGCGCGTGCGACGCTGCTGGCCCGCAGGCGCGCCGAGTTCACCGACCGGTACGTGGAGCCGCTGCTTACCGAGGCGACCCGGCTCGGGATCGACTCCGGTGAGCTGATCACGCTTATCAAGGAATGCAGTAACGAGCGGGGAGGCGTCGCCGTATGACACCGGCGGTCTCGGTAACCGGGCTGACCCGGAGATACCCCGGCCAGGTTGCCCTCGATGACGTGAACCTGACGATCGGCACCGGGACGATTACCGGGCTGCTCGGCCGCAATGGCGCGGGAAAGACGACCCTGCTGCGCATCCTGGCGGGCCAGGAGTTCCCGTCGTCCGGCTCGGTGCGCGTCTTCGGCTCGTCGCCGGCCGAGAACGAGAACGTGCTGCGCCGCCTGGTGCTCGTCCGCGAGGACCAGGCGTACCCGGAGTGGGCGTACCCGGACTTCAAGGTGTGCCACGCGCTCCGCGTCGCGTCCTTCTGCTATCCGAACTGGGACGCAAGCCTGGCGTCCTCGCTGCTGGAGGACTTTGGCCTGCTACCCGGCAAGGCGATCAAGAGCCTGTCGCGCGGGCGGCGGTCGGCCCTCGGGATCACGATCGGGCTCGCCGCCCGCGCCGAGGTGACGCTGTTCGACGAGCCGTACGCCGGGCTGGACGCCGTCGCCCGGCAGATCTTCTATGACCGGCTGCTGGCGGACTACGCGGACTTCCCCCGTACGGTGCTGCTGTCCACTCACCTGATCGACGAGGCCGCCGCCCTGTTCGAGAACGTGGTCGTGATCGACCGCGGCCGGGTCGTGCTGGACACGGCGGCCGACGGACTGCGGGGCATGGTGACCACGGTGAGCGGCCCGGTCCTCGCGGTGGACTCCTTCACCGAGGGGCGCCCGGTCTGGGAACGGCGCGGGCTCGGCTCCCAGGCGTCGGTCGTCATGGTGGGGCAGGTGTCTGGTGAAGACCGCGAGCGGGCCCGGTCGCTGGGCCTGGACCTGACCCCGCTGTCCCTGCAGCAGCTCGTGGTCCGCGCGTCCGGCTGGGCGGCCGGCGCCGGCGCCCTGACCGGAAGGACCAGCGCGTGAACACCGTGATCAAGGTGGCTCGCTACCACCTGCTCCGGCCGATGCTATTCCTCGCGCTCCCGTTGGCGATCCTGCCGTTCGCCTTTGCCGTGGACGTGGCACGGAGGGGCGACACCTTCCGCGACGGACTGGGCGGCATCTTCCTCATGTTCTTCATCGTGGGCGTGCAGCGCATCGGCGGCTGGCTGCCGTTCGGTCTGGCGCTCGGCGCGACCCGCCGCTCCTTCTACGCTGGTACCGCGTTGCTCGGGGTGTCGATGTCCCTCGTATACGGCCTGGTGATAGCCGGGCTGCAGGCCATCGAACGGGCGACCGGCGGCTGGGGACTGTCCATCACCTTCTTCCGGGTGCCGCATCTCCTGAACGGGCCCTGGTACGCCACCTGGCTGACCTCGTTCGTGGGACTGTCCGCGCTGTTCGTGTACGGCATGTGGTACGGGATCGTGAATCGCCGGTGGGGCATGCTGGGCCTGCTCGCGTTCATCGCCGTCCAGGTGCTGGTCGCGCTCGCCGTAACGTTCGCGTACTCCTGGGCCGGCGGCGGCGGGCACCTCGCCAGCCTGAGCGCCCTCGACCTGACCGGCGTCATCGCCGCGCTGATGGTGGTGTTCCTGGCCGGCGGCCACGCCACGATCCGCCGCGTGACGGTGTGATGGAGTGCAGCCGGGACCCGCGCAGGCCGCTCGTTGTCTCACACCGCGAGATACCATGTTCCCGGTTCGACGTGAGTACCGGCCGGGTGTGCTGCGGCCTGGCCGAGGGTCGGAGGTCTGGTGCATGAGGCTCCGAGAGGCCAGGTCCTGCTGATTGGCATCGCGCTGGTCCTGGCCGGGGGCTTCTTAGCGGCCAGCTTCCGTGGCTTCCGTGACCTGGCCGCGTGGAACGCCCGGCGGGCGATCGAATCGGCGACGTGGACGGAACGGCTGCTCGGCCGCGTCCCGCCGTGGAAGTCACTGCCGCGGCAGCCGCTGGAAGACCGGGTAAGGGCGCAGGTGATCGCCGCCGTCATCGGGCTGGTGCTCGTGGCGGCCGGGGTCGTCTTCCTCTTGGCCGCCTTCGGCGTCGGCCATGTTTACAAGAACTGCGGCCCTCCGTACGCGAACTGCCGCTAACCGATCTTCAATGGCTGGGTCACGGACCGGCCTGACAGCTGGCCGGCTGCGGGTTATCGAGCAGCCAGCGTTCATGAGCTGATCTGCGGGGCGGCGAAGAGGGCTACGAACGTCTTGCCCGGCTGGCCCGCACCCGCTGGCCCGGGCGGGCCTGTCGCCAGGGATGCGTTGCATCGATCTGGGCTGCGGTGGCGGTCATGTCACGCTCGAGATGGCACGGCTAGCAGCCCCTGACGGATCGGGTCACCGGCCTCGACGTGCGGTAACCGGTAGCCGAGCCCGGACTGGACGTCCGCCCGTTTGTGGTGGGGCTCCCGGGGACCGGGAGCCCCACCATGTCAACTATCCAGAACGCCCGCCGCGTGGTGCGGCACTACCCGAGCCGGCTCAGCCGTGGATGGTGAAGTCGGCGCTGAGCGTAGCGGGAGTGCCGAGCTGCACCTGGTAGGAGCCAAGTTCCACCTGAGGCGGGCTGTCGGACTCGATGTCACCGGGTGTCACGGCGAGTACCGAGACGGGGAACGACACCTGCACGGTCTTGGACTGCCCGGGATCGAGTGTCACCCGGGTGAATCCCGCGAGCCGCTGGTCCGGCACGAGCACCAGGCTGACCGGCTGATGGACGTATACCGGCACGATGTCGGTGCCTGCCCGGCTGCCCGTGTTCGACACGGTGAACGAGGCGGTCATCGTGCCGTCCCGGGACACACTGCTGGTTGCCGACAGCCCGCTGACCTTGAACGTGGTGTAGGACAGGCCGAACGCGAACGGGTAGAGCGGGTTGTAGCCGCTGCCCGGTCCGGAACCCGTGTACGGCAGCTGGTCGAAGGTCTTCGGCTGGTCGCCGAGCGGTGACGGCGCCCCGGTGTTGAAGTCGCCGCCGACGGTCGCCGCGTCGGACGGCCACGTCACCGGCAGCTTCCCGCTGGGATCGATCTTGCCGAAGATCGTGTCGGCCACCGCCTGCCCGGCCTCGGTGCTGCCCTGGTAGGCCATCAGCACGGCACTGGCGTTCTCGGCCGGGCCGAGGCCCAGCGGCCGGCCCGCGATCACCACGACGATCACTGGCTTGCCGGTCGCCTCCAGCGCGCTGACCAGCGCCTGCTGGTCAGGTGGCAGCTGCGGAGAGGGGTTGTCCCCGAGGCCCTCGGCGTAGGCCTTTTCGCCAACCGCCACCACCACAGCGTCCGCCGATTGGGCGTCGCTGACCGCCGTGGCCTGGTCGGGAGCGTAGGTCACGTTGGGGTCCTCGCCCTGCAGGCCCTTCAGCACCGTGGTGCCTGGCGGGATCTGGTCGGCGGGCCCCACGCAGCACACATGCCCGGAGCCGTAGACGCCCTGCCAGCTCACACTCCACCCGCCGAGCTGGTTGGTCATCGAGTCCGCGCTCGGGCCGGTCACGACCAGCTTGCTAGATGGCGACAGCGGCAGCGCGTTGTTCTGGTTGCGCAGCAGCGTCATCGACTCCCGGGCCGCCTGCAGCGTCACGTCCCGGCCGGCCTCGACGGCGGCGTCCGCCTTGCTGGCGTCGACCGTCGGGTGGTCGAACAGGCCGAGCTGGAACTTCAGCGCGAGGATCCGCGAGACGGCCTGGTCGATCCGGCTCACCGACACGCTGTGGTTGGCCACGTCCTGCTGGACAGCGGTCTGCCACTGGTCGGCGTTGAACGGCAGCATGGCCATGTCCACGCCGGCGTTGATCGCCAGGGCGGCCGCGCCGGCCAGGCCGGAGGCCATGTGATACGTGGTCGCCAGGGCCGGCACGTCACCGTAGTCGCTGATCACCACGCCCTTGAAGCCCATCCGGTCGCGCAGCAGCGTGGTCAGCAGGTAGTGCGACGCGGTCGCCGGAATCCCGTTGACCGAGCCGGAATCCACCATGACCGTACCCGCGCCCGCGTTGACGGCGCCCGCGTACGACGGCAGGTACAGATCCTGCAGTTCGCGGATGGGCACGTCAGCCTGCACCCGGTCGTGGCCGTTGATCGACCCTGAGTACCCGGCGAAGTGCTTCACGGTGGCGGTGACCTTCAGCCCGCCCGCGCCGCCGCTCTGCAGGCCGCGCACGTTCGCCGCGCCCATGGCGGCGGCGAGCGTCGGCTCCTCAGACCAGGTCTCGTAGTACCGTCCCCACCGGTTGTCCCGGGCGATGTCCTGCACGGGGGCGAAGTCCCAGTTCCAGCCAGTGGCGCGGAGCGCGTTCGCGGTGACCGCGCCGCCCGCCTCGGCCGCCGACGGATCCCAGGTGGCGCCCATCCCGATCGACTGCGGGAACAACGGCGCCTGGTAGGGGTGACCGAAGCCGTGCACGGCATCGACGCCGAAGATGACCGGGATATGCAGCCGCGAGTGCTGCATCGCGTAGCTCTGCATGGTGTTGTACTCGGTGGCCCAGTCCAGGCCGGTGTTGCCTGGGCCACCCTTGCCGGTGGTGTCGATGGGAATATCCGACCCGCCGGCCAGGATCGAGCCGACGTTGTCGTCAACGAAGATCTTCTGCTCGCACGTCGGGTTGGGCAGGTTGAACCCGCCCTGGCTGGTGCAGGCGCTGGTCGTGTCGGTGACCTGGCTCTGCTCGATCTGCACCATCTGGCCGATCTTCTCCGGCAGCGTCATCCGGCCCAGCAGGTCGCTGACCCGCGCCTGGACCGGAAGGCTGGCGTTGAGGTAAGCAGGCCGGCTGCTGGCCGAGGCGGCCGTCCTGGCCACTGCGGACGCCGAGAGCGCGAGGACCAGGCCGGCGGCCAGTAAGGTGGCCGTGACTGGCCTGCGGAAGCGGGCCGCGGTAATTCCGTGGCTCCAGGGGGCAAGATCACGGATGCTGCGCATGGCGGACTCCTTCGTCGTATGTCGCCGCTAAAGTTCCGTGCTATTCCGACACTATTTCGCGGTTAATGCGCAGTTCCATCAATAAACTGTTAATAGTGCCCGGGGAGCCGTGCCTACCCTGCTCACACGAGCAAGCCGACCGACCGCCGGGGGGCGCTAACACCCATTTAAGGAGCCCTTTCCGTACTTGTGGCGCCGCTGGCCGTCCCGTATAAGCACGCCGTTCATTACGAGTGGCGGGGCGGTCGTATTTCGGCGGCCGGCGACCTGGCCGCCTGGCCGCCGATGTCCGCGAGCGCAGTACCGGGGCCTTCGGCCTGCCCGGTCACGGCCTGCGCGACTACGCGCCCGGCAAGTAGCCACCTGGCGTGCGCGGCCGGCGCTAATCCTGGGACCGCTGTTCCGCAGACCTCCTGGCGTGTCTATCGTCGGATACAGGCCCTAGCCGTGCAGGGCCGATGCCGGGCGTTGCCAGGGTGCGGGGGTATGGCCTGATGTCATCAGTACCGTCTTCGGCCGGCCAGGACCACCGGCCGGCACCCGCTGACCAGCGCTGGCTCGTCCTGGTTGTCGTGGCCATCGCCCAGCTGATGGTGGTCCTGGACGCCACGATCGTGAACATCGCGCTGCCGTCCGCCCAGCGTGCGCTGGGCTTCCCCAACAGCGACCGGCAGTGGGTGGTCACGGCCTACGCCCTGGCCTTCGGCAGCCTGCTGCTGGTGGGCGGCCGGCTCGGCGACATGTTCAGCCGCAAGCGGGTCTTCATCACCGGCCTGATCGGATTCGCCATCGCCTCGGCCATCGGTGGTGCAGCCGGCTCGTTTACCGTCCTGGTGGCGGCCAGGGCGCTGCAGGGTGCGTTCGGCGCCATCCTGGCGCCCTCCGCGCTGGGCACCCTGGTCAGCACGTTCCGGGATCCGCGCGAGCGGGGGCGGGCGTTCGGTGTGTTCGGCTCGGTCGCGGCGGGCGGCGGCGGGATCGGCCTGATCCTGGGCGGGGTGCTCACGCAGTACCTGTCGTGGCGCTGGTGCCTCTATGTCAACCTGCTGTTCGCCGCGATCGCGGTGGCCGGCGCCCTGGCCTGGATTCGCGGCGGCCGCCCCGCGAACCCGCCGCGGATGGACTGGCCCGGCGCCGTGCTGGCCTGCGCCGGCCTGTTCCTGATTGTCTATGGCTTCTCCAACGCCGAGACCCAAAGCTGGACCGCCACGCGGACCATCGGCTCGCTGGTCCTGGGCGTGGTGCTGCTGGCCGGGTTCGTGGTCGCGGAGCGGCGGTCGTCGCATCCGCTGCTGCCGCTGCGGGTGATCCTGGACCGGGCCCGCGGCGGCTCCTATGTCGCGGTCGGGATATCGGGAATCGCGATTTTCGGCACCTTCTTGTTCCTGACCTTCTACTTGCAGCTGATCAAGGGAGAGAGCCCGCTGACCACCGGGCTGCTGTTCCTGCCGATGATCGGCTGCATCCTGATCAGCTCGAATCTGTCCAGCATCGTCGGCCTGCCCCGGCTGGGGCCGCGCGTCCTGATCGCCACGGGCATGCTGCTGGGCGCGGGCGGGATGGCGTACCTGACGCAGATCAGCGTGACGTCCAGCTACGCCAGCGCCGTGCTGCCCGCCCTGCTGATCCTCGGCCTGGGCTTCGGCATGATCTTCGCGCCAGCCATCAACACGGCCACGGCCGGGGTCCGCCGTGAGGACTCGGGCGTGGCCTCCGCGCTGGTCAACACGATGCAGCAGGTCGGCGGGTCAATCGGCACGTCGGCCCTGAGCACGATCGCGCTGACCGCGACGGCCAGCTACCTGGCCGTCCACCACAGCAGCCCACTGGCCCCGGCGATCGCGGCCACCCACGGCTACACCGTGGCCTTCAGTGTGTCGGCCGCGCTGCTCGGACTCGGCTTCATCCTCGCGATCGTGCTGGTGCCGTCCAGACGCCGGCTGGCCGAACTCACGAAGGCCGCCGCCCAGGCCGCGGCCGCCCCGGCCCCCGCCACGGCACAGCCTGCCGCCGTACAGCCTGCCGCCGTACACCCGGCCGCCGCGCACCCCGCCGTAGCGCAGCCGGGATTCGACGCGATTCCGGTGGCCTTGTGCAGTTGCTCGCCGGTGGTGACCCGGGCCCGCCAGCCGTCGAGGGCGCTGCTCGGCTAGCGGGCGCAGGCGCTATCCTCCATCCGTGAGCACTGACCCGCCGCCCGCTACGGACCTGCGCCTCATCGTCGGCTATGACGGATCTGCGCCGTCCAGCCGGGCACTCGACGCCGCAGTCAATCTGCTGCAGGGACGGACCGGCCGGATCCAGGTCGTGTACGTGGCTCACCTGCCCAGCATGGCCGCGCTCTCGCCGGACGCCGTAGCCGAAATGGAGATCGACTTCGACGACATCGAGCGGGAGCTCCGCACCATGGCCACCGAGCAGTTGCGCGGCCGCGAGGACCGCTGGGACCTCGAGCGGCGCCAGGGCCTGATCACCGAGGAACTGCTCGCCGCGGCCAGCGACGCCGCTGCCGCCCACCCCGCTGCCACCGTCGTGATCGTGGTCGGGAGTTCGTCTCAGGTCACCCACCGCGTGGTGGGTTCGGTCGCCGTCGGCCTGGCCCGCCATTCCCCAGTGCCGCTCGTAGTCGTTCCTTAGCGCTGGTCGAGCCCGTCCGCCGGGCTCTCCGCCGGGCCGGCGGGCTGGTCCGGCCAGACGCCGATGTGCCCGGTCAGCGCCTCCAGCCGGACCCGGTCCCGCATGCCGAGCGGCTCGGTCATGTCCCGGGGCAGCTGCAGCCGCCCGGCCCGGTCCAGCACGGCGTACTCCACCGCGTGGTCGAACCGCCGCCCCTCGGCGTCAGTGGTCTCGTGCCGCAGCGTCTCGGTGCTGGTCCGGCCGTCCCGGATGGCGATGACCCGGCGCACCATCGAGGACACCGCCGGATCGTGCGTGACCACCAGCACGGTCACCCCCAGCTCGGTGTTGGCCGTCTGCAGCGCGCCGAACACGTCGGCCGCGGTCGCGCTGTCCAGCTCGCCGGTCGGCTCGTCGGCCAGCAGCACCCTGGGCTCGTTGGCCAGCGCCACCGCGATCGCGGCGCGCTGCTGCTCACCGCCGGACATCTGGCCGGGGGAGCGGTCCGCGCAGTGCGCCACGCCGAGCACGCCGAGCAGCTCGCCGGCCCGGCCGCGGCGCTGGCCGCGGCGCGCCCCGGCCAGCCGCATGGGCAGGTCCACGTTCTGCGCCGCGGTCAGGTACGGCAGCAGGTTCCGCGAGGTCTGCTGCCAGACGAAGCCGACCACGCCGCGCCGGTAGGCCAGCCGCTGCCGCCCGCTCATCGAGCCGAGGTCATGCCCGGCCACCCGCACCGAGCCCGCGGTCGGGGTGTCCAGCCCGGCCAGGATGTTCATCAGCGTGGACTTGCCGCTGCCGGACGCGCCGACCATCGCGGTCAGCTCGCCCTCGGCCACCGCCATGTCGAGCCCCTGCAGCGCCTGGACCTCGATGCCCTCCGCCGTGTAGATGCGGACCAGCCGGTCACAGGCAATCAGCGGGTCAGCGACGGTTCCGGCGGTCATGACCAGCTCCTCTGCACAGCTTGCTCAGCCTTCAATACGCAACGCTCCTGCGACGCCGGTGCCGCGCCAGGTGCGCGCGGCCAGCGTGGCAGCGATCGCGGCCACCACCAGCAGCCCGGCCACCGGAATGGCCAGGGCGGCCCAGTCGGCGCGGACCGGGACCGGGTACCCGGCGCCGGTGAATACGGACAGGTTGAGGGCGCTGGCGGTGAGCGCGGGCAGCACCAGCGCGCAGGCCGTCCCGGCCGCCGCGGCGGCCAGCAGGGCCGGTGCCTTTTCCACCAGCACCAGCCGCCGGGCCTGCCCGGCGTCCACCCCCATGGTGGCCAGCCGGGCCAGCGTCTGGTGCCGGTCCGCCGCGCCCAGGGCCAGGTCGGCCAGCAGCGCGGCCAGGCCGAACGCGGCCGCCGCGGCCAGCACGACGGCGAACATGACGTACGCGCCGTGCTGCAGCAGCGCGCCGGCCAGGCTGGCCAGCACGTCGGAGCGCAGCGTGACGGCCGCGCCGGGGACCAGCCGCCGGGCCACCGCGTGCAGCGCTGAACCGTCGATCCCGCCGCCGCCCAGCAGCAGCAGGTTGGCCGGGGCCGGGGCGGTGGCCGTGCCGCCCGGCGCGGCGCGCAGCGGCAGCATGACGAACGCGCCGCCGCCCGGCAGCGCGGGCGTGCCCGGGATCAGCCCGGCCACCCGCACGGACAGCGGGCCGGAGGTGATCGTGCCCTGCAGCGGGCTGAGCGTGCCGCGGCTGGCCCGCAGCGCGGCGGCCGCGGCCGGTGAGGCGAGCACCGGCACCGGCTGGCCGGCCCCCGGCCGCGGCTCGGCCAGCACGGCCAGCTGGCTGCGCCGCAGCGGCGGCCACGGCGTGCTGGCCAGCAGCGCCGGGTAGCTGGCCGGGTCGACCGCGACGACGCTGAGCTGGCCATGGCCGGCCAGCGCCCACCGGGTGAGCTGGACGGCGGTGGCGTGCTGGACGCCCGGCACAGCCGCGGCGGCCCGCTGCGCGGCCGGGGTGACCGGCGCGTCGGTCAGCTCGGCGTTGAGCACCGCATCGGCCCCGGTAGCGCGCCACGACGCGGCGGTCTCGCCGCGGCTGACCGCGTCCCGGAGCATGCCGGTGAACGCGGCCAGGGTCACCGCCAGCACCACCGCGAACAGCGGCAGGATGGTGGCCGCCGGGGCACGCGCCGCCTGGGCCAGGCCGAGGAAGCGGACCGGGCCGGCCCGCCGGGCGGACAGCCGGAGCAGGCCGCGGACCGCGAGCGGGGACAGCCGCATGGCCAGCAGCACGGCGGGCACCGCCACCAGGACCGGCGCCAGGCTGGTGTACAGGTCGAGGCCGCCGCTGCCGGGCGCCGCGCCTGCCGCGCTACCCTGCGCGCGGAGCACGACCAGGCCGCCCACGGCGGCCGCGCACAGCGCCACCTCGGCCACCAGGCGGCGGGCCCGGCGGCTGCGCAGGCCGGCGGCTGGCCGGCCGGGACCGGGCCGCGTGGCCGGGGTGCTCCGGCCGGACCACCCGGTGCTGCCAGGCCACCGCCAGCGGCGCCCCGATGATCGCGGTGACCAGGGCCAGCCCGGCCAGCCACCAGCTGGCCGGGGCCGGCTCGCCCGGGGTGACCAGGATGCCCAGCGCGGCCCCGGCCAGCGCGGCTGGCACCCCGGCGGCCGCGGTGCCGCGCAGTGTGCGCGCGGACAGCTGGCGGACGGTGGCGCCACGCGCCCGCAGCACGGTGAACTCACCGGACCGGCGCTGCGCCAGCATCCAGGACGCCAGCAGGATGACCACCACCCCGGTCGCGGCCAGGCTGGCGAACAGCAGCGACAGTACCGAATTGACCTGCGCCGCGGTGCTGAGGAAACCGGCCAGGATGGGGCCCAGGGCGCTGGACACCACGATCGTGGTGGCGGCCGGGGCCATCTGGTCCTGCAGCGCGGGCGCCTGCGTGCCCACCTTGCCCAGCTGGGCCTGCAGCGCTGCCGCCTGGTCGGCCCGCACCCCGGTCAGGGTCAGCGGGAACGCCCACTGGAAGCTCATGCCCAGCGAGCCGAACTGGGTCTGCAGCAGTTCCAGCTCGTTCGGGCCGACGAACGCGCCGCTCACCCAGTACGGCGCCGCGTTCTGCGGGTGCTCCTCGACCGGCTGGGCCGCGGTGGGGTCGGCGGTCCAGAACGCCGAGCGCGGCTGGCGCTCGCGGACGATCCCGGTCACCACCAGCCGGACCGGCACGCTCGCCGTGAGGATGTTCAGGCGGCTGCCGACATGCGCGTTCAGTTCCCGGGCGGTCTGCTGGCTGAGCGCGATGCCGAGCGGGCCCGGCCGGGCTGCCGGGGTCAGGCCCGGGTACTGGCCAGCGACCAGCGTCGCGTTCCGGGCCAGCGGGTCGCGGTAGATCAGCTCCAGCTTCTGGGTGACGGTCGAAT
This sequence comes from uncultured Actinomycetes bacterium, assembly GCA_963757545.1. Lineage (GTDB taxonomy): Bacteria > Actinomycetota > Actinomycetes > Streptosporangiales > Streptosporangiaceae > RYN-230. Next base: position 336,006 of record CAVWSA010000039.1, read on the forward strand.
TCGGCCCGCGCGGTACCGCGGTGAGCGGCTGGATGTGCGTGGTCAGGCTGGCCCAGTCGGTGGCCGGCCGGGCCAGCGGCAGGCCGGTCCCGGTGAAGTCGCTGGCCAGCTGGCTGGTGACCGCGCTGACCTGGGGCGGGTAGAGCAGCGGGGCGACCCCGTTGACCCCGGCTAGCGCCGACGTGAAGGCGTTCCAGTCGGCGGTGGCCAGCACCGCGGTGTCCACCGGCGGCACGGTCCTGAGCTGGGCCTGGAGTGCCTGGGTCTGGATGTGCAGGCTCTGCCGCGGGCCGGTCACCGCGATGAACGTGCCGCCGAGCACCAGCACGGCCAGCGTCAGGTAACTCGCGGCCGCCGTGCCGCAGAGCGCCCGTACCAGGACCCGGACGCGGTTCATGCCGACTCCGCGGTGCGCAGCGTGGCGGCCGGGTCGGCGGTGCGGGCCGCGGTCGCCGCGGCGACCAGCACCGGGAGCAGCACCACCAGGGCGGCCAGCCCGAGCGCCTCGGCCCAGGCGAACGTGGTGAGCGCGGGCGGCACCGGTGCGGTGGCGGCTGGGGTCAGGGTGACCGCGGGGACCAGCAGGATGGTGAGCACGCCGCCCAGCAGCAGCCCGGCCAGCGCGGCCGGGATGCTGAGCATGAGTTCCTGGGTGCACAGCTGGCCGGCCTGCGACCGCTGGGTCACCCCGAGCGCGGCCAGCAGCGCGCTCTCCTGCCGCCGCTGCGCGACGTTGGCCGCGATGCTGACGAAGAAGCCCGCGATGGCCAGCAGTGCGGCGGCGATGGCCACGGCCAGCACGGCCTGCTGTGGCGCGGCGGACAGCGGATTGCCGAGCAGGCCGGCGACCAGCTGGCCCCGGCTGGTCACCGACGACCCGGCGGGCAGCAGCGCGGTCAGCCCGGGCGGCACCCCGCCGTCGGTGGCCAGCCACCAGCTGGTCACCGGGACCGGCGGCAGTCCCCGGCTGAGCAGCGCCTGCTGCACCGCCGGGAGGTCCAGGATGAGCGCTCCGCCGGAGGCCACCGTGGGGAACGAGTGCACCGCCGCGACGATGTGCACCGCGACGGTCAGGCCGCTCACGCTGTCATCGACGGTGGCGCCCACCGCGGTGTTGCTGGCGGACAGGAAGGACTGGGTGGCGACGGCCGGGATGGCGGCCACCGAGGGCGCGGCGGCGGTCAGCGTCAGCTGGCCGAAGATCGGCAGCGGCGGCTGGCCCCGGTTCGCGGGCAGCGACTGCCCGTAGCCCGGGGTGAAGGACAGTTGCTGCTGGCGCCCGGTGCGCTGCCAGGCCAGCCGCTGCGGCAGGCCGGACGGCCCGGCCAGCTGGCCCGCCTGAGTCCGCAGCGCGGTCAGCTCGGGTGCGGCCACCCCGGCCGCCCAGCCGCTGAGCGCGCTGCCCGGGACGGTCACCGCGGTACCGGCCGGGGCCGCACCCGGGGCGCCGATGTGCAGCACGTGCAGCACCGCGTCGGACGTCCCGGCGTGGGCCAGCAGCTGGTAGCTCGCGGTGATCCCGATCAGCCGCAGCGGGGCGATGACCTGGCCCCGCCGCGGCCCGCTGCCGAGCAGGGCGGTGAGCAGGTGCGGGCGGCCGTCGGCCCGCAGCGTGCCCGCGCTCACCTGGTACACGTCCCCGTCGGCGTCCGTCACGGACAGCGTCACCGCCGCCGGGGCCAGCCGCAGCGACGCGGGGCCCAGGCTGGCGTCGAGCTGCACCGCGGCCGGATGACCGGGCAGCAGCACGCCGGGCTGACGGCCGGGCGGCTCGATGGCCCGGAACAGGGCGGGCGCGGGCAGCGCCGACTGGTCAGCGCGCAGCAGGACGACACCGGCCGCGCTGCTGGCGTTAAGTGCGATGGTCTCGCCGGTGCCGCTCTGGGTCAGCGTGGCCACCGGGGTAGCGCCGCGCACCCCGGGCGCCGCGGCCAGCCGGCCGGCCGCGGTGGCCGTCAGCGGGCTGGCCACGTCCACCCGGGTGTCCGCGCCCGCGCTGAACGCGGCCTGGTCGGCGGCGGACTGGGTCCAGCTCCGGTGCTGGGACAGGGCCAGCGTGCCGGTGGCCACGGCCAGCACGATGAGCAGCGCGCCGGCCGCCTGGCTGAGCGGCCGCCGGCTGAGCTGCCAGCAGCTCAGCGCGGGGGACAGCCGCCGCCCCCGGGAGGCCAGCCGGTCCGCGGCCCGGGCGGCGGGCGGCAGCCCGCGCAGCGTCAGCGCGGTGCCGCCGGCCAGCGCCAGGGCGGGCGCCAGCACGAGTACCGGGTCGATGCCGCCGGGACCGTTGGCCGAGGTGACCACGGCCGAGTAGTGCCGGAGCTGCCAGCCCGCGAGCACGGCCAGCGAGATCACCGCCAGGTCCGCGCCGGCCCGGGCGATCCCGGACACGGCCGCCTGCCGGCCGCGCCGCTGCCGGGCGATGCCCGGGGCCAGCGTGCGCAGCGCGGGCCAGAGCAGCACCAGGATGGACCCGGCCGCGGTTACCGCCAGGGCCAGCCAGACGCCCGGCGGGAACGCGGGCAGCCGCAGCCCGGCCGTGTGCAGCGGCCCGGCCGAGGCCAGCAGGGCGGCCAGGCGGCTGCCGGCCAGGCCGCCGGCCGCGGTGGCGATCAGGCACAGGATGATCGCCTCGGCCGCGTTCAGCCGGGCCAGCTGGACCCGGGCGGTGCCCCGCGAGGCGAGCAGGGCCGACTCGCCCTCCCGCTGGTCGGCCAGGTAGGCCGCGGCGGTGGCCAGCGCGGCCGCGGCGACCAGGGCGAGCTCGAGAGCGCCGATGACGAGCAGCGAGCGGGCCACCGCCAGGCTGGCCGCCGCCGCGTCGAGCACCGCGGGGAGGTTCGTGCTGACCTGGAGGCTGGGCAGCGCGCTGGAGTTGGCCAGCGTCTGGCGCAGCGCGGTGGCCCGGGTCGCGGTGCTGGTCAGCTGGCTGACCGGGATCCGCGAGATATCCGGCTGGGCGACCCAGCTGGCCGAGTTGACGGCCAGCGGGCCGGCGAACGCGGCCGGGCTGACGGCCAGCGGCCCGAGCGTGGTGAACCCGCCGGACGTGCTGGTCCCGCTGGCCCCGATCGTGTTCAGCGCCCAGTAACCGGCCGCGGTGACCGAGCCGGTCTCCGGCCGGAAGATCCCGGTGACCAGGAAGCGGGCCGCCCGGCCGGACACCTGGTCCCTGGTCTGCAGCTGGGCTCCGGGGGACAGGTGCGCGAGCAGCGCCGCGGCCTGCGGCAGCGCGGCCTGGACCGGCTGGCCCGGCCGGGGCGCGGCGGGCCAGTGCCCGGCCACCAGCACGGCGTGCGACCGGATGGCGCCGAACGCGGCCGCCTGGGTGAGCAGCACGTTGCCCTTGCCGGTCAGCCGGGCCAGGGCCGGCCCGGCGGCGGCCAGCCGGAGCGGATCCGACCACAGCGCCTGGTGCAGGGTGACCGGGACGCCCGGCAGCTGGGTCCGGATGGCGGCCCGCAGCCCGGCCTGGTAGGTCCCGGCCTGCCCGCCGGCCACCGAGCCGCTGATGTCCAGCGCGGTGCCCGGCGCGGCGGCCAGCTGGCGGTGCGCGGCCTGCGGCAGCGCCACCGCCGGCGAACGAGGCCAGCGCGGCGGCCAGCGCGGCGGTGACGAAGACGGTCAGCGCGGCGGCGGCCAGCACCAGCCGGTACGCATTCATCCGGCGCAGCGTCATCGACCCCCGGAGCAAGCGCACGATCCCCACGATAGGCCGGGGCTCGCGGACTGGGCGCGGCCAGGCTTTTAGGAAGATTTCCTGTTAGCAAGCTGTGACCTGGGCTCCGGGTGGACGGCGCCCGGCACGGGGTAGGCCCAGCCCCACAGCGGAGGTGGGTGCCGCTCCATCGCGCGGTGCCCGGGCACGGAGCCAGCATGGAAGGGCACGCGCGGCACGCCCGGGAGGGTGTGCCCGGGCGGGTTGTTACGCAAACTTCATTAAACCGCCGCGGCCCGCGGTGGGCCGGGTCCCCAGCGGCCCGGCCCGGGCGGCTGGGCGGCCCGGAAATATCCCGCTGATCAGGGCTTGACCAGTGGCTTTCCGGCCAGCCCGGGGATGCGGGCGGGCGGCCTGGCGGTACCGGGGGCACGGCCCGGGTTACCCGGAAAAGCCACGGACTGCGAGACGATGGGCACGATATGAAAGCTTTAGCGGCACCCTTGCGCGGCTTTGTCATCCGGTAACATCTGGTGGCGGTCGCCAGGGCGGCCACTTCGCGCACGCTGAGTCTCGCCGGGGGCACCCGATCTCGGCCCCTGCAGTGCACAGCCCCGTGCGCTTCACAATTCCAGTGCGGTTCATCACTTGCAGTGTGGTCATTGATGCGGTGCTGCGCGACAGCGCGGTGCGGCGTAGTACCGGCGAGAAGGGCTGAGGGAGCAAACCAGCTGTGAGCGGAACGATTGCCAGGCCGGTCCCGGACGGGGCATCCGGAAGGTCACCGAGCGACGCGGCGGTACCGCCAGGAGGCCGGGGCGGCTGGCTGGCGCCGGTCAACCTGGCCATCATCGTATGCACCCTGCTGGCCCTGGCGCTGCGGCTGCTGCTGCTCAGCCGCCCCGGCTACCTGATGGGGGTCACCGAGTACGACGACGGCCCGTACTTCGGCAGCTCCGTCATGCTGGTGCACGGGCTGCTGCCGTACAAGGAGTTCATCCTGGTCCAGCCGCCCGGGATCACCTTGCTCATGGTGCCCGCGGCACTGCTTTCCAAGATCACCGGCACCGCGGCCGCGATGGCCACCGGCCGGGTACTGACCACGCTGGCCAGCACGGCCGGGGTGCTGCTGGCCGGCCTGCTGGTCCGGCACCGCGGCCTGCTCGCGGTCATCGTCACCTGCGGGATCATCGCGGTGTACCCGGACAGCGTGTCCACCGCCCGGACCATCCTGGTCGAGCCGTGGCTGGTGCTGTTCTGCCTGCTCGGCGCGCTGGCCCTGTTCGACCGGGACCGGCTGACCAGCAGCCGCAAGCGGCTTTTCTGGGGCGGCGTGGCGTTCGGCTTCGCGGGCTGCATCGAGGTCTGGGCCATCTTCCCGGTCATGGTGCTGGCCTGCATGTTCCTGCCCAAGTTCCGGCGGCTGGCGGTGTTCGCGGGCGGGGTCGCGGCCGGCTTCCTGGTGCCCACCCTGCCGTTCGCCGGGCTGGCCCCGAAGCGGTTCTACGAGAGCCTGTACGTGGCCCAGGTGGCGCCGCGGGCCGGCTCGGCCCGGGTCCCGCTGGGCGTCCGGCTGAGCAACATGATCGGCGTCATCAACCTGCACCTCGGCGCGCACCCGCGGATGCTGATCGAGGTGCTCACCGCGCTGCTCATCGTGGCCGTCGCGGCTGGTGATCGCCGCGGGCTGGCTGCTCAGCCACCGGCCGCCGCCGCAGCTGGACTGGTTCGCGCTGGTCACCACCGCCGTGGTGGTGGTCATGTTCCTCTGGCCGGACCAGTTCCACTACCATTTCGCCGCGTTCCTGGCCCCGTTCTTCGCACTGTCCATCGCGCTGCCGCTGGGCCGGCTGCTGGACGCCTCGGTACCGGCACGGTCGTGGCTGCCGGAGCGGCGGGCCGCCGAGCTGTGGAAGCCGGCCGCGGCGCTGGCCTCGCTGGCTGTCGTGCTGCTGGCCATGGAACAGGGCAGCCATGAAGCGCACCTCCAGCTGCCGCTCGGGCCGGTCCCGGCGCAGGTCGAGCGGATCATCCCGAAGGGCGCCTGTGTCGGCACCGACCAGGTCTCCTACCTGCTGATGGCTAACCGGTTCAGCCCGGTCCAGGCCAACTGCCCGCACATGCTCGACGGCCTGGGCAGCGACCTGGGCTTCTCCAACGGGCTCAAGCCGTCCACCGGCGCGGGCAACGTGCCGGCCGTGCAGGCGCTGTGGCGGAACGAGTTCGGCAAATCCGAGTTCATCTGGCTGTCTTACAACGCCTACCGCCGGGTGGCCTGGTTCCCGGCACTGCGCACCTACTTCCAAGACAACTTCGTGCTGGTGTTCAAGCACAGCTGGCACGACTCGCTGTACGCGCGCAAGGGCACGCACTAACGGCAGAGAAGTAGATCCCAATCGCCCGTGGCAAAATCAGCCAGGTGCAGATCGGGATGCTTGGCCCATTCGAGGTTCGCACGGACGACGGCGTCCTCGCCGACGTGCCGGGCGCCCGGTTGCGCGGGCTGCTGATCGCCCTGGCACTCGAACCAGGTCACGCAGTCCCGAAGGCGGCGCTCGTCGACTGGATCTGGGGTGAGCGCCCGCCCTCCGACGCGGCGAATGCCTTGCAGCGCCTGGTTTCCCGGCTGCGGAAGGCGCTGCCGGAAGGGCTGATCGAGGGGCAGCCGGACGGCTACCGGCTGACGGTGGAACCCGGCGCAGTCGACGCGGTGCGGTTCGAACGGCTCGTCGGCCAGGCCCGCAATGCCGAGGATGCACAGCGGGTACGGCTGCTGCGCGAGGCCCTCGCATTGTGGCGCGGTGCGGCCATGCAGGGTGTTGGTCTGCCGGACAGCGCGGCGTTTGACGCGGCGGTCACCAGGCTCGAAGGGCTGCGCCTGACGGCGATGGAGGATCGGTTCGATGCGGAGGTCAGCCTCGGCCACGGTGCGGAGCTGGTCACCGAACTGACCGACCTGGTGGCCGCGCATCCGCTGCGGGAACGGCTTGCCGCTGCGCTGATGCGTGCCCTCGTCGCGGCCGGTCGCGACACCGAGGCGCTGCTCGTGTACCAGCGCACGAGAGAAGCCCTGGCCGACGCGCTGGGCGTGGACCCCGCACCGGAGCTGTCCGCATTGCACGTCGCGCTGCTGCGGGGCGAGCTGGGACGGCCGGTGGAAAACCGGAAGACCAACTTGCGTGCCGAGCTGACCAGCTTCGTCGGCAAGGACGGTGATGTCGCCGCGGTCCGTGAACTCATCGCGGAGCACCGGCTCACCACCCTGATCGGGCCGGGCGGCTCGGGGAAAACCAGGCTGGCCACGGAAACCGCGCGCACGCTGCTCGGCGACCTGCCGGACGGGGCCTGGCTGGTGGAACTGGCGTCGGTCGGCGCGGACGGTGACGTGGCGCAGCCGGCGCTCGCCGCGCTCGGCCTCCGGGATGCGCTGCTCGGCGGCGCACCGGATGCGGAACCGGTGGACCGGCTCATCGCCGCGATCCGCGAGCGCGAAACGCTTCTGATACTGGACAACTGTGAGCACGTCATCGAGTCGGCGGCGGCGTTCGCGCACCGGGTGCTCGGGGAGTGCCAGCGGCTGCGGATTCTCGCCACGAGCAGGGAACCGCTCGGCATCACCGGTGAGGCGCTGTGGCTGGTCGAGCCGCTGGCGTTGCCCGAGGGGGACGCCAGCCCCGGCGAGATCGAGTCCGCTCCGGCCGTCCAGTTGCTGCGGGACCGGGCCGGCGCGGTGCGCAAGGATCTCGCGGTCAACGCCCACACGTCGTCGACGCTGGTCCGCGTCTGCCGGGCGCTGGACGGGATGCCGCTGGCCATCGAACTGGCCGCGGCCAGGTTGCGCACCATGTCCCTCGATCAGCTCGCCAACCGGCTCGACGACCGGTTCCGCCTGCTGACCGGCGGCAGCCGTACCGCGCTGCCGCGGCACAGGACGCTGCGCGCAGTGGTCAACTGGAGCTGGGAGCTGCTCACCGACGCCGAACGGATGGTCCTGCGCAGGCTCGCGGTGTTCTCCGGCGGAGCGAGCCTGGACGCGGCCGAGCAGGTCTGCGGCGGTGATCCGGCCGAGCGGGGGGAAGTGCTCGAGTTGCTGACCGCACTGGCCGAGAAATCGCTGCTGGTCACCGAGGGGGACAGCGCACCACGCTACCGGATGCTCGACACGATCAGGCAATACGCCCGGGACCGGCTCGCGGAGACGGGGGAATCGGATCTGGCGCGCCATGCGCATCTCGCCTACTTCACCGGACTCGCCGAGACCGCGGATCCGCATCTGCGCCGGGCCGAGCAATTGGCGTGGCTCGCCACGCTCGAGGTCGAGCATGACAACATCGCTGTCGCCCTGCGTGGCGCGCTCGCGGCCGGCGAGGCGCACGGTGCGATGCGGCTCGCGGCGGGCGCCGGCTGGTACTGGTGGCTCGGCGGGCACAAGGCCGAAGGCATCGAGCTGATTACCGCGGCCGCCAACACACCCGGCGAGGTGGCCGATGAGATCCGGGCTACGGTGTACGCGCTTGCCGTGACGTTCATGGCCGACGGTCCGGGTGACCAGTACCAGGCGGCGGAGTGGATCCACCAGGCATACCGGTTCAGCCAGCGCAGTCAGGCCCGCGACCCGCGGCTGGCGTTCGTCGCCCCGCTGGAACGCATGTTGCAGGCGCCGGACGCGTTCTTGCCCGCGTTCGAACCATTGCTGGACGACGAGGACCCCTGGGTACGCGCACTGGCCCGGCTGCACCTCGGCAAGATGCGGATCATGCTCGGCCAGGGCGGGCGGGATGCGGACGCGTATCTCGAGATGGCGCTCGCCGAGTTCCGGGCGCTCGGCGAGCGGTGGGGGATTTCGTTCGCCCTGACCGAGCTGGCGGACCGAATCGCCACCCGCGGCGAGTTCGCCGGTGCGTGCGAGCTCTTCGACCAGGCGATTGCGGTCGGCACCGAAGTCGGCGCCATCGAAGATGTGGTTCCGTGGCGGTCGCGGCAGGCTCAGCTGTACTGGCTGCTGGGTGATGCGGAGTCGAGCACGGCGGCCATGGCCGAGGCGCAGCGGTACGCGGAACGGGTCGCCTGGCCGGGCGCGCTGGCCGAGCTGGCCCTGGCCAAGGCCAAGCTGGCCCGCTGGAGCGGCGACACCGAGCAGGCGTACCGGCAACTCGGCGTCGCGGCAACCATGCTGGGCGGCGAAGCGGAGCGGGCGAACATCCGGGCCGTCACACACGACCTGCTCGGTTACCTCGCCGGCGGCCTCGGCGAGGCCCGCGAGCACCGCGTCGCGGCATTCCAGGCCGCGTCGGAGGCGGGGCATGCGCCGCTGATCGCGCAGGTACTCGTCGGGGTCGCGGACCTGGCGCTGCGTGCCGAACGGTACGAGCAGGCCGCGCGGCTGCTCGCGGCGAGCGCGAGCGTGCGCGGAATCCCGGATCGGTCGCAACCGGATGTGGCCCGCATCGAGCAGGCCACACGGCGTCGCCTCGGCGAAGCGCGGTTCGCCGAGGCGACGCGGGAGGGGGCGCAGGCGAGCTGGGCTGAGCTGGCCGAGGTAGCTACGCTGCGCGATGAATGATGATGTCGCCGTACCGCGTGCGGGCGTGGACGGTGACCTCGTTGCCCGGCGAGTCAGGGTTTTCCTGCGGCGGAACGGAGTTGCGCACCGACCCTCGCTCGCTGCTGGCGTCTACCCGGGCCGCGCTGCCCTCGCTGATGCCGACCTCGATGTTTCCTGAGCGGTTCAGCAGCTCCGCCTGACCGCGGGTCAGCCGGCCGATCCGAATGGCACCGTCGCCTGTCTTGGCGGTCACGCTGCCGTCGGCGCGGTCGATGTCGAAACCGCCGTGGCCACTGGGGGGTGGGGGGGGGGGAGTGTGGAGGGGCGAACTGCACCCGGCCCGGTGCCATATGCAGCTCGCACTCGCCAAATGAGCCGTCAGCGTGAACACGTGAGTGCGCCAGGTACGCGACCAGGCTGGAGCCTGCCGGCAGGCCGATCGTGATGACGACCGAACCGTTCTTGTCCCCGGAGACGGTCGTTTTCACCGATAGCTGACCGGCGGCGAAGTCAACCTTGGTCTTGCTGGCCACCTTGACGTCCGACTTGCTCGCCTTGTCGATGGGTTCGACCAGCACCACCGTGTCGGTCCGGTCGCTCGCGGTGACCCGCACCTGGGCGCCGGCGACAACGACAGTGCCGGCGATGGGCCCGGGCGTGTCGAATGTGGGCATGACAGCTCTCCTCCTGTCTCGTACTTGATCTGCTGGCTGAGGTCATGCGCGCTTCTTGAATGTGGCGAGCGCCCACAGGTACCCGACGAGGGCGGTCCCGGCGCACCAGGCGAGAGCGGCGGCCGCGTAGCCGCCCGACGGGGTGCCGGCCAGCAATCCACGCAACGATTCGATAATCGGCGTGAAGGGCTGGTACTCGGCAAATTGCCGGATACCCTGTCCCATCTTGGCGGCCGGCACGATCGCGCTGCTCACGAAGGGCAGCAGAATCAGCGGCACGACGATGAGGCCTGCGGATTCCGGAGTTTTCGCAGCCATTCCCAGCGCGACCGTGAGCCAGGCGGCCGCGAAAGCCGTCGCCACGATGATACCGATCGCGCCGAGCCAGTCGAGGGGGGTCGCAGGCGACCGGAACCCCAGTGCGAAGGCCATTCCGATGATGACCGCGACGGCTATCGAACTGCCCAGTATCGTGGCCACGACGTGACCGGTCAGGACGGCACCGCGGGAGACATTCATAACCTTGAACCGGTTGATGATGCCCTTCGTCATGTCGGAGTTCACGGATACCGCAGTGGCCGACAGCCCGTAGCTGATGGCCAGCAGGATCAGACCTGGTGTCGCGTATTCGATGTAGCGTTCGCCGACATTGAATGCGTTGCCGAACACGTACACGAGCAGCAACATGACCACGACCGGCATCAAGACCCCGTTGAATATCGTGGTTGGATTCCGGAGGATGTGCTTGAAGTTGCGGCGCAGCATGATCCGCGAATCGGTCAGCGGTGCTGAAATGGTGCTCATCGTGCGATTGCCTCCGTGCTTGCGTGACCGGTCAGGGCAAGGAAAACATCGTCGAGGTCCGGCGTGTGCACGGAGAACTCCCCGACGTCGATCGAATGCTCATCGAGCCGGCCCAGCAGGGCCCGCAGCGATTTCACGCCGCCATCGCTGGGAACCCGCAGGGTCAGGTCCTCGTCGTCCCGCGTGGCGCCGGTCAGTACCCGCGCCGCCGCGTCGAGTTCTCCGGCGTCGGTGAACTGGAGCCGGACGTGGCTGCCGGGAACCTGGCGCTTGAGTTCGCCGGGAGTGCCCTGGGCAACCAGGTGGCCCTGGTCGAGTACCGCGATCCGGCCGGCCAGCTGATCGGCTTCTTCGAGGTTCTGGGTGGTGAGGAAAACGGTCACGCCGTCGGCCACCAGCTCGCGGACGATGTGCCACATCGTGCGACGGCTGCGCGGATCCAGTCCCGTCGTTGGCTCGTCCAGGAAAATGATCTGCGGTCGGGTGACCAGCGTCATCGCCAGATCAAGCTTCCGGCGCATACCGCCGGAATAGGTCGCCGCCATCTTCTGCGCCGACTCCACCAGATCGAACCGTTCCAGCAGCGAGGTAGCCACCCGCTTGCCCTGGCCGGCCCGCAGATGGTGCAGATCGGCCATCAACCGCAGGTTCTCTTCCCCGGTCAGCAGATCGTCCACCGCCGCGAACTGACCGGTGACCCCGATTGCCGCGCGCACCGCCTTGGCCTCGGTGGCAACGTCATGCCCGGCAATCCGTACCGACCCACCGTCGGCCTTCATCAACGTGGTCAGCACGTTCACCGTCGTCGTCTTACCCGCCCCATTCGGGCCGAGCAGGGAAAAGACCGTGCCCGCAGGAACATCCAGATCGATGCCATCGAGTACGGTCTTGTCCCCGTACGCCTTCCGCAGCCCGGAGACTGCGATCGCTGAATTTCTCATGCGTCCAGCGTCGGCGCCGCCCCTGTCACGCCCCTGTCACGCCGCTGTCACGACCACTGACACGGCGCTGCGCCGGGTGGGTTCGCGGCCGCTAGGGCAGGTAGCCGGTGCTGTCGGGGTAGCCGGTGTAGTTCTCGGCCAGCGTGGTGGCCGCCGCCCGCGAGGTGGTGACGTAGCGGAGCTGGGCCAGCTGCAGCTCGGTCTCCATCGGGTCGCCGCCCGGCGCGGTGTGCAGCATGGTGGTCATCCACCAGGAGAAATGGGTGCGCCGCCAGACCCGGTCCAGGCTGTTCGCCGAGTAGCTGTCGGCCAGCGCCGGGTCGCCGTGGTTCAGCATCTCGTCCAGGGCGCCGGCCAGCACGGCGACGTCGGTCAGCGCCAGGTTGAGCCCCTTGGCGCCGGTGGGCGGCACGATGTGCGCGGCGTCGCCGGCCAGGAACAGCCGGCCGTAGCGCATCGGCGCGGCCACGAAGCTGCGCATCGGGGTGATCGCCTTGTCCAGGATGGGGCCTTCCTTCAGCTCCCAGCCGGGCAGCGCGAACCGGGTCTGCAGCTCGGCCCAGATCCGCTCGTCCGGCCAGGCGGCGATGTCCTCATCCACCGGGACCTGGAGGTAGAGCCGGCTGACCTGCGGGCTGCGCAGGCTGTGCAGCGCGAAACCGCGCGGGTGGTGAGCGTAGATGAGCTCGTCGGTGGACGGCGGGACCTCGGCCAGCACACCCAGCCAGGCGTACGGGTAGTCGCGCTGCCAGGTGGTCAGCTGGCGGGCCGGGATGGCGGGCCGGCTGATGCCGTGGAACCCGTCGCAGCCGGCGATCACGTCGCAGTGCACCACGCGGCGGGTGCCGTCCGTGCTGGTGTAGCGGAGCACCGGGCGGCCGGAGTCCAGGTCCGGCCACCTCGGTGCCGGACACCTCGAACTCGAGCTGGGCGCCGGCCGCCAGCCGGGCCGCGATCAGGTCCTTGACGATCTCGGTCTGCGCGTACACGGTGACGGTCCGGCCGGTCAGCTCGCGGAAGTCGATGCGCGCCGCTGCCCGGCGAACTGGAGGTAGATGCCGCCGTGCTCGAGGCCCTCCCGGTCCAGCCGGCTGGCCAGGCCGGCCTGGCGGAGCAGGGCCACGCTGCCGTCCTCGAGCAGCCCGGCCCGCTGCCGCGCCTCGCAGTAGCCGCGGCTGCGGTTCTCGACCAGCACGGTGTCGATCCCGCGCTGCGCGAGCAGATGGGACAGCAGCAGCCCAGCCGGGCCGGCCCCGATGATGCCTACCTGCGTGCGCCGGTGCTGGGCGGGCTCATCAGAACGGGTACGGGGCGATCTCGCTGCGCATGGTGACCCAGCGGGTCTCGGTGAACGCGTCCAGGTTGGCGGTGCCGCCGAAGCGGGCCCCGGTGCCGGAGGCGCCGATGCCGCCGAACGGGGTGTTCGGCGCGTCGTCCACCGTCTGGTCGTTGATGTGCACGATGCCGGTCGGGATCTTGCGGGCCAGTTCCAGGCCGCGCAGCGGGTCCCGGGTGAGGATGCCCAGGCGACAGCCCGTACTCAGTGTCGGCGGCCAGCTTGGCCGCCTGCTCGGCGGTGGAGAACCGGAGCACCGGGGCGACCGGGCCGAACACCTCGCTGGCGTAGGCGGGCATGGCCGGCGCGACGTCGGCCAGCACCGTCGGCTGGTAGAACAGCCCCTCGTAGCTGCCGCCCGCGGCCAGCCGGGCCCCGGCGTCCACGCTGCCGGTGACCAGAGCGTGCACCTTGTCCCGCTGCCGCTCGTCGATGATCGGGCCGAGCGCCACCTGGCCGGAGGCCGGGTCGCCGACCGGCAGGTGGCTGGCCTTCTCGGCCAGCGCGGCGACGTAGTCGTCGTAGACCGCCTCGTGCACCAGGTGCCGGCCGGTGGTCATGCAGATCTGGCCCTGGTGCAGGAACGAGCCCCACGCCCCGGCCGACGCCGCGCCCGGCACGTCCGCGTCGTCCAGCACGATCAGCGCCGAGTTGCCGCCCAGTTCCAGGTGCACCCGCTTGAGGTGCTGGCCGGCCAGCGCGCCGACGTGCCGGCCGACCGCGGTGGACCCGGTGAACGAGATGATCCGCACCACCGGGTCAGCGATCAGCGCCTCGCCCGCGTCCGGGCCGCCGGGCAGCACGTGCAGCAGCCCTTCGGGCAGGCCGGCCTCCTCGAACACCCGGGCCAGCACCACCCCGCCGCACACCGCGGTCCGCGGGTCCGGCTTCAGCACCACCGCGTTGCCCAGGGCCAGCGCGGGCGCCACCGAGCGGATGGCCAGGATCTGCGGGAAGTTGAACGGCGAGATCACCCCGACCACCCCGGCGGGCACCCGCTCGGCCCAGCTCAGGTGGGGCGCCTCGGTGGGCAGCAGCGCACCGTACGGCCGGGACGGCAGGGTGGCCGCCTCGTAGATCTCCTCGGTGGCCACGTGCGTCTCGAACTGCGCGGCCGGACCGATCTTCCCGCCTTCACGGATGCTCCACTGCTCGATCTCGGCCGCGTTCGCGCGCCAGATGTCACCGGCCCGGCGCAGGATGGCCGACCGCTCGGTGTGCGGCACCGCGGCCCACCCGGGCTGGGCCGCGGCCGCGGCCGCCGCGGCCGACGTGATGTCCGCCGCCGAGCCGATGCCGGCCCGGCCGAGCTCCTTGCCGGTGGCGGGCTCGGTGACCGCCGCCTCCCCGCCGGCCGCGGCCCGCCAGCCGCCGCTGAATACCTTGCCGCGCCATGTCGCCTCGTCGAGAAATGCCACGGAATGCTCCTTCATCGCCGCGCGCGCGGCCGACGAAAACCCTGTTCGCCTAACGAACACCAGTTCTGAACTCGAACATTGCGAATCTAGGGGACCGGGCTGCGCAGTGTCAACGAGGGGTCAGCCAGGGGCTGACGGCTGTACCAGCCGCCGCCCCCGTGCTACCCCTAGGACCATGCCAGAGACCGAGCAATACACCGGGCCGAACTCCGGCCGGGAGGCCATGGCGGACGGGATCGGCGCCCTCGGCCTGGTGGATCATCACGTGCACCCGGCGCTGGTCACCGAGCTGGACGCGGCCGAGTTCGAGGAGCTGATCACCGAGTCGGACCGCCCGGTACCGGCCGGGATGACCCAGTTCGACTCCCAGCTCGGCATGGCCATCCGGCGCTGGTGCGCGCCGCTGCTCGGGCTGGCGCCGCTGGCCGCGCCCGCTGCCTACCTGGCCCAGCGGGCCGCGCTGGGCGGCGACGAGGTGACCCGGCGGCTGCTCCGGGCCAGCGGGATCAGCCACTTCCTGGTGGACACCGGGTACCTGCGGGCCGGGATGCTCGACCTGGACGGGCTGGCCAGCGCGTCCGGCGCCGAGGTGGACGAGATCGTCCGGCTGGAGGCGGTGGCCGAGCAGGCGGTGCTGGCCGGAGACGGCACCGCGGCCGGGTTCGCCGGCCGGTTCGCCGAGGCACTGGCCGAGCAGGTGCCCGGAGCGGTCGGGCTGAAGAGCATCGTCGGCTACCGGTACGGCCTCGACTTCGACCCGGTGCCGCCGACCCGGGTCGAGGTGACCGCGGCGGCCGGCCGCTGGCTGGACCAGATCGAGGTCACTGGCCAGGCCCGGGTGGCCGACCCGGTGCTGCTCCGCCACCTGCTGTGGGCCGGGCTGTCGCATGGGCTGCCGCTGCAGTTGCACACCGGCTTCGGCGACCCGGACGCCGACCTGCGCCGCTGCGATCCGCTGCTGCTGCGCGGCTTCATCGAGCGGGCCGAGCCGAGCGGCGTGCCGATCATGCTGCTGCACTGCTATCCGTTCCACCGCGGGGCCGGGTACCTGGCCAGCGCGTACCCGCACGTGTTCCTGGACGTCGGGCTGGCCGTGAATTACCTGGGCGCGCGGGCGGCCGCGGTAGTGGCCGAGTCGCTGGAACTGGCCCCGTTCGGCAAGGTGCTGTTCTCCTCGGACGCCTGGGGCCCGGCCGAGCTGCACTACCTGGGCGCGCTGCTGTGGCGCCGGGCCACCGCCCGGGTGCTCGGCGGCTGGGTGGCCGATGGTGAGTGGAGCGAGGCCGAGGCGCTCCGGATCGCGGCCATGATCGGCGGCGGCAACGCCCGCCGCATCTACGGGCTGGATTGAGACCGCCGCCGGATTGAGACCTCTTTCCCAGGTGTCCGTCCGGTATCGTGCGCGTTACGTACATCCGTTCACATGTTGTCATGAGCCAGAGGACCTGAATGTTGAGGTGGCCATGGCTGAGGTGCTGCGCACCGATGACGTAACCCAGGCCGACCGGTTCGCCCAGTGGCGGCACTGGATCTCGGCCACGTTCGTCCCGCTGGAGTGCGCGCCGGTCAGCCGGGAGCCGTTCTGCGGCGAGGTGGCGCACTGGGAACTGGGCGACCTGCTGGTGTCCCGGGTGGCCGCGCACCCGCACCTGGCCTCCCGGACCCGGCGCATGATCGCGCTCCGGGATGCGGGCTACTACAAGGTCGGCCTGCTCACCCAGGGCTCGTGCCGGCTCTCCCAGGAGGGCCGGGACGCCCTGCTCGAGCCAGGTGACCTGGCCATCTACGATTGCCGCCGCCCGTACACGATGGTGTTCGACGAGCCGCACGAGATGTCCTTCCTGATGTTCCCGTGCGACCGGTTGCGGCTGCCGCCGTCCGCGGTGGACCAGGTGCTGGTTACCCCGGTGTCCAGCACGCAGAGCACCGGGTCGCTGGTCGCCCCGTTCCTGCGCCGGCTGGTGGCCAACCTGGAGCAGCCCGGCCAGCCGGTGAACTCGCGGCTGGCGGACAACGTGCTCGACCTGCTGGCCACCCTGTTCGGCGAGCGGACCGGGGTGACGCCGGCCGACCCGGCCGCGCTGCGCCGGTCGCTGCTGCTGACCGTGCACAGCTGGATCGACGCGCACCTGGCCGACCCGGACCTGGACCCGGACACGATCGCCCGGGCCAACCACATCTCCGTGCGCTACCTGCACAAGCTGTTCCAGGAGCAGGGCACCTCGGTCGGCAGCTGGGTGCGCGAGCGGCGGCTGTCCAACTGCCGCCGCGACCTGGCCGACCCCGCGCTGGCCCAGCGCGGGGTGCACGCCATCGCGCGGCGCTGGGGATTCGACGACGCCGCGCACTTCAGCAAGATCTTCAAGGCCTGCTACGGCGAACCGCCCGGCGCCTACCGGCAGCGGGCGGAGCGGGTGGCCGACTCGGTGCACTGAAGGGCTCGCCGGGAAGGCGGGGTGCGCCGAAGGCGTGTGCTCGCCGAGTCGGCGTTCGGCGCGGAGCGGCGAGCGGGGGGTCCAGGGGGTCGTCCCCCCGGAATAGCACAGTGCACTGTGCGCCAATAGGCCTGCGCTCTGCGACAACGACCGGGCCGCCCGGTGCGCCGATGCTGCTTACCAGGCAATGGCGCACAGGAGGTTAACCCAGTGAGTCTCCGCGATGACAACCCGCGGCGGGCCACGGCGCAGGCAGGTCCCGCGCTCAGCCGCCGTGCCTTCGTCGGGCTGACCGGCCTGGCCGGTGCCGGCCTGGTCACCGGCTGCAGCAGCGGCCTCAAGAGCTCCACCAGCTCAGCCACCGGCACCATCAAGATCGGCTTCGTCAGCCCGGTGACCGGGCCGGACGCCGCCTTCGCCACCGCGAACCCGTTCGTGCTGAAGAAGGTGCGGGAGGCGTTCGCCAAGGGGCTGACCATCGGCGGGAAGAAGTACCGCGTCGAGATCGTCACGGCGGACAGCCAGTCCAGCGACTCGCGCGCGGCCCAGGTGGCCCAGCAGCTGATCACCCAGGACAACGTGGACATCATGCTGACCACGTCGGCCCCGGAGACGGTGAACCCGGTGTCCGACCAGTGCGAGGCGGCGCACGTGCCGTGTATCGGCACCATCGTGCCGTGGCAGTCCTGGTTCCTCGGCCGTGGCGGCAAGATCGGCGCCACCGCGGCCACGTCCACCTCGTTCAAGTACACCTACCTGTACTTCATCGGGCTGGAGGACGAGCTGGCCGCGCAGGGGCCGGGCTGGAAGATGATCCGCAGCAACCACAAGGTCGGCGGGCTGTGGCCGAGCGACGCGGACGGCCAGGCGTTCCGCGGCGCGTTCACCAAGCAGCTGCCCAAGGAGGGCTTCAAGGTCTTCGACCCGGGCCCGTACTCGGACGGCAGCACCGACTTCACCTCGATCATCAGCAAGTTCAAGTCGCAGAACTGCGAGATCGTCACTGGCTGCCCGCTGCCACCTGACTTCCTGACGTTCTGGAAGCAGTGCAACCAGATCGGCTACCAGCCGCGGATCGCGGCGATCGCCAAGGCCATCCTGTTCCCCAGCGTGGTCAACGCGCTCGGGCCGCTGGGCAAGGAACCTGGTCACCGACGCGTGGTGGACCCCGACGACGCCGTGGAAGTCCTCGCTCACCGGGATGACCTCCGCGCAGTACGCGGCCGAGTTCCAGGCGGCCACCGGCCAGCAGTGGCAGCAGCCGATGTCGTTCAACTACGCGGTGTTCGAGATCGCCGCGCACGCGCTCAAGGCGGCCGGTGACCCGCACGACGCCGCGGCGGTGGCCGCCGCCATCGGCAAGTCCAGCGGCGAAGTGATCACCGGGAAGTACGACTTCACCAACGGGCCGGTGCGGAACGTGGCCACCCACCCGGACTACATGGCGCAGTGGCAGACCAGCAAGGACCCGAAGTACCTGTACGACCTGGTCATCGTCAACAACGCGGCGGACCCGTCGGTACCGGTGACGGCCAAGCTGCTGCCACTGTGAGCGAGCGGAGGCGAGCGAGCCGGAGACACTGTGACCCAGCTGCAGATCGAGGAGGTACGGCAGCAGTTCGGCGCGCTGACGGTGCTGAACGGGGTCACCGTGGCCGTGCCGCCGGGCCAGGCGCTGGGCGTGGTGGGACCGAACGGGGCCGGGAAGACCACGCTGCTGGACATCGTGGCCGGCGGGCGGCGGCCGACCGGCGGCCAGGTCCGGCTGGCCGGCCAGGACGTCACCACGTCCTCGGCCGCGCACCGGACCCGGCTCGGGCTGGGCCGCACCTACCAGGTGCCCCGGCCGTTCGCGTCGATGACCGTGTTCGAGAACGCCCTGGTAGCCGCCGCGCGTGGGGCGGGCCTCCGCCGCCAGGCGGCCTACCAGGCCGCCTACGGCGCGCTGGCCCGGGCCGGGCTGGCGGCCAAGGCGGACGTGGCCGCGCACCGGCTGACCCTGCTCGAGCGCAAGCGGCTGGAACTGGCCCGGGCGCTGGCCACCCAGCCGTCCGTGCTGCTGCTGGACGAGATCGCCGGCGGCCTGACCGAGCCGGAGACCGACGCGCTGATCGGCACCATCCGGGAGGTGCACGCGGCGGGCACCACCATCGTCTGGGTGGAGCACATCATGCGCGCGCTGACCCAGGTGGTGCAGCGGGTGGTGTGCCTGGCCGACGGGCGGCTGCTGTTCGACGGCACCCCGCAGGACATGCTGCGCGACGAGCAGGTCCAGCGCGCCTACCTGGGCGGCGCGGTCGGATGAGTGAGCCGGAGGGGCGCGGCGCCGACTGGACTGAGGAGCGAGGAACGAGCGACGAGGGGAAGGAGGCGCCTTAGAGCGCCCCGGAGGCGAGCGGGGAGTAGAGCATGACCGAACCCAATCCGGATGCTCAACGCCAGCACCTGCTGCGCGGTCCATCAGCTGGACGCGGGCTACCAGGACTTCCAGGCGCTGTTCGGGGTGAGCCTGGAACTGGCCAAGGGTGAGACCGTCGCGCTGGTCGGCGCGAACGGGGCGGGCAAGAGCACGCTGCTGATGACCATCGCCGGGGGGCTGCGGCCGTGGCGCGGGCAGATCGCGCTGGACGGCGCCGACGTCACCAGCCAGCCCGACCACCAGCGGGCCCGGGCCGGGGTGGTGCTGGTACCGGAGGGGCGGCGGCTGTTCCCGAGCCTGACCGCCGAGGAGAACATCCTGGTCCCGGCGGCCCGGCGGGAGGCCGGGCCGTGGACCCTGGACGCGCTGTACGAGCTGTTCCCGATGGTGGCGGCGCGCCGCACGCACCGGGCCGGCCTGCTGTCCGGCGGTGAGCAGCAGGCGGTGGCCATCGCCCGCGCGCTGGCCGCCAACCCCCGGGTGCTGCTGCTCGACGAGGTGTCGCTGGGACTGGCCCCGGCGATCGTGGACGCCTTCTACCAGATGCTGCCCACCATCCAGGCGTCCGGCGTGTCCATCCTGCTGGTCGAGCAGGACATCGACCGGGCGCTGGCGGCCAGCGCCCGGACACTGTGCCTGCTGGAGGGACGGGTGGTGCTGGCCGGGGCGAGCCGCTCGCTGGACCGGGACGCGCTCATCGCGGCGTACTTCGGCGCCCCGGCCGCGCCGCCCGGCGCCGGGCCGCCCAACACCGGACCGGTGGTGCGGGCATGACCTGGCTGAACGATGTGCTGCAAGGCATCTTTCTGGGCGGCGCGTACGCGCTGACCGCGGTCGGCCTGTCGCTGATGTTCGGCGTGATGCGCCTGGTCAACCTGGCCCACGGTGATCTCGCGGTGTGCGGCACCTACCTGGCCACCACGGTGATGGCCATGTTCGGGGTGCCGCTGTGGGTGGCCATGCTGATCATGGTCCCGCTGGCTTTCCTGCTCGGCGTGGTGCTCCAGCTCAGCCTGTTCGACCGGGCGCTGCGCAGCGGGCCGACCGCGCCGCTGCTGGTCACGTTCGGCTTGTCGGTCATCATCGAGAACCTGCTGCAGCAGATCTACTCGGCCAACACCCGTGGCGTGCCCGCGGGCAACCTGGACGTGGCCGCGGTGCACCTGGGCGGCCTGGTACTGCCCTGGCTGGCCGTGCTCAAGCTGATCCTGGCGGTGGTGGTGATCGGCGGGCTGAGCACGCTGCTGCAGCGCACCGGGTGGGGCCGCCGGGTCCGGGCCACCTCGGACGACCTGGCCATCGCCCGGCTGCAGGGGATCCGGGTCCGGCCGCTGTTCGCGTCGGTCACCGGCATCGCCATCGCGGCCGCCGCGCTGGCCGGCACGCTGAACGCGGTCACCACCGGGGTGTACCCGACGCTGGGTGCGCTGACGCTGATCTTCGCGTTCGAGGCGGTGATCATCGGCGGGCTGGGCTCACTGTGGGGCACGCTGCTCGGCGGCATGCTGCTCGGCGTCACCCAGGTCGTGGTGTCGCAGGTGAGCGTGCCGTACGCCACCCTCGCCTCGCAGCTGCTGTTCCTGATGGTGCTGGCGGTGCGGCCGCAGGGCCTGCTCGGGACCGCGCAGGCCGCGGGTTAAGAGGAGGGGCGATGGCACCGGTGAGCACCCGGCCTGGGCTGGGCCAGACCGTGGCGGTGACCCAGTGGAGCCGGCCCGCGACGATCACCACGGCCAGCACCGCGCTCGCCGTGGCCGTGGCCGCCGCGCTGCCCTACCTGGTCGGCACCGGCGTCACCCAGGCCCTGGTCACCTTGTTCCTGCTGGTGAGCATGGCCGTGCTGTGGAACCTGCTGGCCGGCTATGCCGGGATGGTGTCCTTCGGCCAGCAGGCCTACCTGGGCATCGGCGCGTACCTGGTGTGGCTGGTGAGCAGCAAGACCGGGCTCAGCCCGTTCCTCGCGATCCTGGCCGGGGCGGCGGGCTGCGCGGTGGCCGGGGTGCCCATCTTCGCGCTGATCCGGCGGCTGGCCGGCGGCTACTTCGCGGTGGCCACCTGGGTGGTGGCCGAGTGCCTGTTCCTGTATGTCACCAACCAGCTGTGGCTGGGCGGTGGCACCGGTGTCGGGCTGCAGCAGCTGTCCGGGATGGCGCCGGTGCTGCGCAATGCCTACACCTACTGGACCGCGCTGGGCCTGCTGGTGGTCATCGTGGCCGGCGTCTACCTGCTGGTGCGGAGCCGGTTCGGGCTGGACAGCCGGGCCGTGCACGACGACCCCGCGGCCGCGGCCGCGATGGGCGTGGAGGTGCCGCGGACCCGCTGGCTGGCCTACCTGATCGCGGCGACCGGGTTCGGGGCGGTCGGCGGCATGCTCATCATCAGCACCCTCTACATCGACCCGGCCTCCGTGTTCAACGTGAACTACAGCGCGGACATGCTGTTCATGGTGGTGATCGGCGGGCTCGGCACCATGGAGGGCCCGGTCATCGGGGCGGTCATCTTCTTCGCCGTGCAGGAGGAGTTCGCGGCCTCCGGGGTGTGGTACCTGGTAGCCATCGGCGCGGTGGCCATCGTCGTGGTGCTGGCCGCGCCCGGCGGGCTGTGCGGCCTGGCGGCCCGCCGCGGCTGGGCGCTGCTCCCGGTCGGCTACCGGACCCGGGCCGCAGAGGAGAAGCCATGACCGTGCTGCCCAGGGGGGACGACCCCCCTAGCCCCCCCGCGCCGCCGGCCGGCGGCAAGTCCGTGCTGCCCAGGGGGGACGACCCCCCTAACCCCCCAGCGCCGCCTGCCGGCGGCAAGACCGAGAGCCGGTACACCACCAGCACGGCGTTCCTGGAGGCACTGCGCGAGGCGGGCATCCGCTATGCGTTCGCCAACCTGGGCAGTGACCACACCGGGATCATCGAGGCGTACAGCCAGGCGACCCGGCTGGGCACCCTGGACCAGTTCCCTGAGCTGGTGCTGTGCCCGCATGAGAGCGTGGCGCTCAGCGCCGCCCACGGGTACGCGCAGATCAGCGGCCAGCCGCAGGCGGTCCTGGTGCACACCGACGTGGGCACGCAGAGCCTGGGCGGCGCGATCCACAACAGTTCCCGCGGCCGGGTGCCGGTGCTGATCTTCGCAGGGCTGTCCCCGATGACCCAGGAGGGTGAGCTGCGCGGCACCCGGAGCGAGCACATCCACTGGCTGCAGGACACCATCGACCAGCGCGGCATGCTGCGCGGCTACGTCAAGCACGACCAGGAGATCCGCACCGGGCGCAACGTCAAGCAGCTGGTGCACCGGGCGGTGCAGCTGGCCCGCAGCGAGCCGGCCGGCCCGGTCTACCTGGTGGCCGCGCGCGAGGTGATGGAAGAGGAGCTGCCGCCGCAGCCCGCGCCGGGCGACTGGTGGGCGCCGGTGGCGCCGGCCGCGCTGGTGCCCTGGGTGACCGACGAGATCGCGGCCGCCCTGGAGGAGGCGCACGACCCGCTGGTGGTGACCAGCTACCTGGGCCGCGATCCGGCCGCGGTGCCCGCGCTGGTCGAGCTGTGCGAGCTGGCCGCCATCGCCGTGGTCGAGTCCGCGCCCAGCCGGCTGAACTTCCCGGCCGGCCACCCGCTGCACCTGGGCTTCCACTGGAACCGGCCGGGGCAGGAGCCGGTGCTGGCCCAGGCGGACGTGATCCTCGTGCTGGACAGCGACGTGCCGTGGATCCCGGGGCACAACCGGCCGTCCGCCGCGGCGCGGATCTTCATGGTGGACATCGACCCGATCAAGACCCAGCTGCCGCTGTGGCACATCCCGGCCACCCGGTACGCGCTGGCCGACGTGGGCACCGCGATCCGGCAGCTGACCGCGCGGCTGGGCCAGCGCGGGCGGCTGGACCCGGCGGCCGTGGCGGCCCGGGCCGCCCGGGTGCGCGGCATCCACGACGCGCAGCGGGCCGGGTGGGCGGCCCGGGAACGGCCCGGGCCGGAGGATGTCATCACCCCGGAGTACCTGGTCGCCTGCGTCCGGGAGGCGGTCGGCCCGGACGCCGTGGTGCTCACCGAGGCGGTGGCCAACTTCCCGGTGGTCAGCGAGCACCTGCGGGCCAGCCGGCCCGGGACGCTGTTCGGCAGCGGCGGGGGATCGCTCGGCTGGGCCGGCGGCGCGGCGGTGGGCAGCAAGCTGGCCGCCCCGGAGCGGACGGTGGTCAGCCTGGTCGGGGACGGGTCATACCTGTTCGGCGTGCCCGCCTCGGCGCAGTGGCTGGCCCGCCGGGTGGCGGCCCCATCGCTGACCGTGATCTTCGACAACCGGGGCTGGCGGGCCCCGTACCTGTCCACCAGCGCGGTGCACCCGGACGGCGAGGCGGTCCGGGCCGGCTTCGCGGCCAGCTTCCAGCCCGAGGCCGATCTGCCCGAGGTAGCCGCGGCCGCGGGCGGTGCCTACGCGCGCACCGTGGCCGCCGCGGCGCGGCTGCCGGAGACCCTGCGCGAAGCGCTGGCCCAGGTCGCCGCCGGGCGGTCGGCCGTGGTCAGCGTGCATATTCCGCCGGTTTGACATCCTCCCCGGCCCGGAAAGGAGAGCCACCATGGCGCGGCTGGACAACAAGGTTGCCCTGATCACCGGCGGCGAGAGCGGCATCGGGCTGGCCACGGCCCGGCTGTTCGTGGCCGAAGGGGCCCAGGTCCACCTGGCCGGCCTGGTGCGCAGCCGGCTGGCCGAGCGCGGTGGCCGAACTGGGCCCGGACGTGGCCGACTTCAGCGTCACCGATGTCACGGTGGAGGAGCAGGTCAGCGGCGCGGTCGAGCAGGCGGTCAGCCGGTTCGGCGCGCTGGACGTGCTGTTCAGCAACGCGGGCATCTCCGGTGACATCGCGCCGATCGCCGAGTACCCGGCGGACGTGTTCCGCCGGGTGCTCGACGTGCACGTGCTGGGCGCGTTCTTCGTGCTCAAGCACGGGCTGCCGGTGCTCCGCGACGGGGGCAGCGTGATCATCAATTCCAGCGTGGTCGGGCTCACCTCGGACGCCGGGATCTGCGCTTACGCCACGGCCAAGCACGCCCAGGTGGGGCTGATGCGGACCGCGGCCAAGGAGATGGCCGGCCGCGGGATCCGGGTGAACACGGTGCACCCCGGGCCCACCGACACCCAGTTCCAGCAGGACATCGAGGTGTCGGCGACCGGCGCGCCGCCGGATGTGGCGGCGCGTATCTTCGAGGCCCGGATCCCGCTGGCCCGGCATGCCTGTGCCGATGAGATCGCCCGCTCGGTGCTGTACCTGGCCAGCCAGGACAGCTCGTTCGTCACCGGCGCGGCGCTGTCGGTAGACGGCGGCATGCACATCTAACTTTGCGCCTCCGGGGGCGCTGGACCCGCCGAGCTTCCCTCGTCGCTCGATCGCTCGTTCCTCGCTCTCTCCCTCCTCAGTCCAGTCGGCGGCGCGCCCCCTTTGGCGCGGGCGGCCGCCTTCCCTCCTCGCTCGTTCCTCGCTCGTCGGTTCAGCCGGCCGCGCGATCGCCGTGTGACTTATTTCACCCAGTACCACAAGCGAATCCTGGGTAAAACGCGCAATCGTTCGCATTCCGCTCTGCCACAGTTATGCCTGCTTACGGGCTGGGCGGGGGAGCGGGTCCTCTGTCCGGGAGGGGAGGGCCCGCAACACCATGGTGCACGTCAACAACTTCAGCTACGGGCCGGTCACGCCGGTACTCGGTTACGTCATGTCCTGCCTGGGCTGCTTCCTCGGCCTGCGCTGCACCACCCGGGCCCGGGCCACGCACGGCGCGCAGCGGGCCCGCTGGCTGCTGCTGGCCACGGTGTCCATCGCCACCACCGGGATCTGGGTGATGCACTTCGTGGCCATGCTCGGCTTCACCATCCCGGGCCAGACCATCACCTACAACGTGCCGGTCACCATCCTGTCCATGGTCATCGCCATCGCGGTGGTGGGCGTCGGGCTGCTCATCGTGGGCTTCGGCAGTTCCGGGCCGCGCCCGTTGCTGCTCGGCGGCATCGTCATCGGCTTCGGCGTGGCCAGCATGCACTACATCGGCATGGCGGCCATGCAGATGCCGGACACCGTCCGGTACAACAACACGCTGGTGGCGGTGTCCATCGTCATCGCGGTAGTGGCCGGCACGGCCGCGCTGTGGGCCGCGCTGCGGCTGAGCACGGTGTGGTCCACCCTGGCTGCGTCGCTGATCATGGGGGTGGCGGTGAGCGGCATGCACTACACCGGCATCGCCGCCATGCACGTCTACGGCACGCATAGCGCGGGGATGCTGGCCGCCATGCAGGGCGGGGTCAGCGCGCAGGCCTTCCTGCTGCCGCTGATCATCGGGATCAGCCTGCTGGCCTTCATCCTGACCGTGGTGATCTCACTGTCGCCCACCGAGGCGGAGATCCACGAGGACGCCGCGCTGATGGCCCGCATCTCCGGCCATCCGCAGCACGCCCGCCAGCCCGCCGCGCCGCAGCCCGCCCGGCCTGGCTAGACCGGGCCTACGACCCGGGCTACGGCCCGGCCAGCCCAGCCGACGCCGGCGACGCTTCCGGCGAATGGTTCCGCCCGCGCACCTAGCCTGCCCGCGCTGAGGCGGGTGCCCGCGGTGGAGATGCCTGCGGCCGAAGTTCCGGCCCGCGCCGCCGCGGGTGAGGGCGGGCGAGCGATTGAGCGACGACGGCCGGGACGGCTCAAGCCCGGCAAAAGGCGCCAAAAGCGTGTACCTCGCGCGAGCGAAGTCGACGAGTATGTGACCGCCGAGGCCGGTGCTGGTGTGACTGACGGGGTGGATGGGGAGCGCCGAGGGGCCGATCCGCGCCGAACGAGGCGACAGCGGCAGGTAGCGCCCCCGGAGGCGCAAAGCCAGCAGAGCGGAGATTCCCTCCGGTTTTTTCCGGTTTCCGGGATGTTTTTAGCCGGGATCCAGGTTGCCCCAAGGTAGGCAGGCCAGCTGAATGGGGGAGCCTGGTGACAACCGTGATTGCTGTGGTCGCTGCGCTGACCGCGGCGTTCTGCTTCGCCGAAGCCTCGCTGGTGCAGCAGACCGTGGCCCGGGCATCCGGCGCGGACGAAGTGCTGCGCTTCCGGCTGCTGCTCGACCTGGCCCGCAGACCGCGCTGGCTGGCCGGCATCGGGCTGGACGCGATGTCCTTCTTCATCCTGGGCCTGGCGCTGGCGTTCGGCCCGCTGACCCTGGTCCAGCCGCTGGCCTCGCTGGACGTGCTGTTCGTGCTGCCGCTGATCGCCCGCAGGCAGCACCGCCGGCTCACCCCGGGGGACGCGATCGGCGCGGCCCTGGTGGCGGCCGGGATCGCCACCTTCCTGGCCATCGCCACCCCGACCGGCGGGACCGCGGTGCCCGGCCTGGCCGCCTGGGGGCCGGTGTTCCTGGGCGCCGCCGTGCTCTGCGGGCTGTGCGCGATGACCGGGCTGCGGGTCGAGGGGAAGGCCCGGGTGATCTGGCTGGCCGTGGCGGCGGGCGCCGTGTACGGCGTGCTCGACGCGCTGGCCAAGGCGACCGTCGATGTGCTGGCCCACCACGGGCTGGGTGTGCTGGCCAGCTGGGAGCCCTGGGCGCTGCTGGTGGCCGGGATCACCGGTGCGCTGCTCGGGCAGAGCGCGTTCAGCTCCGGGGCGCTGTCGCTCAGCCTGCCGGTGATCGGCACGCTGGCCCCGATCACCGCGGTGGTCATCGGGGCCACCGTGTTCGGCGAGCAGCTGGCCAGCGCGGCCTGGCAGCTCGGCGTGCAGCTGGGCGGCGGCGCGCTGGCCGTGGCCGGCATCTTCCTGCTCAGCCGCTCCTCGATCGTGGCCGCGGAAACCTCGGCGCCCCGGGAGCGGGTCCCGGCCCGGGTCGGCGCGGTGGCGCTGAACGGGACCGACTGTGCAAGTTGATCGGCAGCGGCGTAACAATTGATCCATGAGCAAGCAGCCGAAACCGCCCCCGCCCGGCGATAAGCCGTCCCCCACGGCCCCACCGCCGCCGCCGGGCTGGCGGCACTGGCTGTGGCCGCTCGCGCTGGTCGCCGCGGTGGTGCTGTTCCTGGCGCTGCCCCGGGTCGGCTCGCCGCCGGTCAACCTGACCTACTCGGCGTTCCTCAGCGACGTCACCGCGCACAAGGTGAAGACGTTCACGCTGGACAACAGCACCGGCTCCACCGCGCCCGCCACCGGCACGCTGAAGAACGGCGACGACTACACCACGGTGATCCCGCTGCCGTTCGCCGGCACCCCGCTGGAAACCACGCTGCAGAGCAACAACGTGCAGATCGAGGCGGCCGCGCCGAGCAGCGGGCTGGGCACCGAGCTGCTCTACTGGCTGATCCTGCTGCTCCCGTTCATCCTGGTGTTCTGGCTGTTCCGGCGGCTGAACCGGGGTGCCGCAGGGGCTGGTGGCCCGCTGGGCGGGCTGATGGGCGTCGGCCGGGCCCGGGCCAAGGTGTTCGACGCCGAAAAGCCGGACACCAAGTTCTCCGACGTGGCGGGTTACGCCTCAGCCAAGGCCGAGATCTCCGAGGTGGTCGACTTCCTGAAGAACCCCGGCCGCTATCAGCGGCTGGGCGCGGTGGCCCCGCGCGGCGTGCTCATGGTCGGCCCGCCGGGCACCGGCAAGACGCTGCTGGCCCGGGCGGTGGCGGGCGAGGCCGGGGTGCCGTTCATCTCGGTCACCGGGTCCAGCTTCGTGGAGCTGTTCGTCGGCGTGGGTGCGGCCCGGGTCCGTGACCTGTTCAACGAGGCCCGCAAGCGCGCCCCGGCCATCATCTTCGTGGACGAGATCGACGCGATCGGCCAGCGCCGCGCGGGTGCCGGCGCGGTGGTCTCGAACGACGAGCGGGAGCAGACGCTCAACCAGTTGCTGGCCGAGATGGACGGCTTCGACGTGATGCAGGGCATCGTCGTGCTGGCCGCGACCAACCGCCCCGAGGTGCTCGACCCGGCGCTGCTCCGGCCGGGCCGGTTCGACCGGCAGATCACCATCCCGCTGCCCAACCTGCAGGAACGCGCGGCCATCCTGGCTGTGCACGCCCGGGGCAAGAAGCTGGCGCCGGACGTGGACCTGGACGCGGTGGCCCGGGGCACGCCCGGCTTCTCCGGGGCCGACCTGGCCAACCTGATCAACGAGGCGGCCATCCACGCGGTCCGGGCCGGGCACGAGCAGATCACCATGGGCGACTTCAACGACGCCCGGGACCGCATCCTGCTCGGCGCCCGGGCCGACTCCAACCTGCTGCTGCCCGAGGAGAAACGGGCGGTGGCGGTGCACGAGTCCGGGCACGCGCTGGTTGCGGCGCTGTCCGAGCACGCCGACCCGGTGGCCAAGGTGACCATCCTGCCGTCCGGGCAGGCGCTCGGCGTGACCGAGCAGCTGCCGCTGGTCGAGCGGCACCTGTACGGCGAGGACTATCTCAACGAGTCGCTGGCTGTCCGGCTGGGCGGCCGGGCGGCCGAACTGGTCGAGCAGGGCCAGGGTTCCACCGGCGCGGCCAACGACCTGGCTTCGGCCACCGACCTGGCCGTCAAGATGGTCCGTGAGTTCGGGCTGTCCAGCAAGCTGGGCCCGGTCGGGTACCCGGAAGGCGGCTCGGCGTTCCTGGGCGGCGGGGGCGGGCGGCCTGTCCAGCCGGCCGTTCGCCGAGTCCACCCAGGCCGAGATCGACCGCGAGGTGTCCCGGCTGCTCCGCGAGGCCGAGGAGCGCGCGGTCTCGCTGATCCGGGGCACCGCGACGAGCTGTGCAAGCTGGCCGACCTGCTGGTCGAGAAGGAAACGGTGGACGGCGACGAGGTGTACCGGATCCTGGGCAGGCCGGTGCCGGAACGGCGCCAGGACGCCCAGCCGATCGCCCCGGCCCGGGTCGGCGCGCCGGCCGCTGCCGCCGGGCCGCGCCGACCCACCCGGCCAGCCCAACGGACAGCTAGGGGATGAGCCGCGCCGGCGAGGCGAGGCGCGCCGAAGGCGTGTGCTCGCCGAGCACGGCGTCGGCGCGGAGCGGCGACGGGGGTTCGGGGGGTCGTCCCCCCGGCTAGCACAGCGTTCGGCGCGACGCGGCGAGCGGGGAGTCCAGGGGGGTCGTCGCCCGGAGAGCAATGGCGGGGGGTCCGGGGGGTCGTCGCCACGGAGACATGGCGGGGGGTCCAGGGGGTCGTCGCCCGGAGAGAAATGGCGGGGGGTCCAGGGGGATCGTCCCCCCGGACTGGTACTGCTAGGCTCGGCCCATGCGCTCCAGCACCGTTACCAGCCAGTGGTGGCGCCGCCGTTAGGCGGTTGCTGGTTCGCGCATTCAGGCTATCCAGAAGCGACCGTCCGGCTACGGCGGTCGCTTCTTCGCGTCCGCCCAGGGCCGGCAGAAGGCAGGCACCAGGTGGACCCGCAGGTGATCCAGCGGACGGAATTCAGCACGGCGGGTGGCGTGCGGGTGACCCGCACCGCCGAGCCGCTGGACCAGGCGAGCTCGATGACCTCACCCGGCAGGTCGATGACCGGCGCGGCGGCGTGCTCAGCTCCGGGATGGAATACCCCGGGCCGGTACAGCCGGTGGCACCTGGCCTACGTCGACCCTGCGCGGAGATCGTGGCCCGCGGGCGGCGGATCTCGGTCCGGGCGCTGAACGAGCGGGGCGCGGTGCTGCTGCCGGTGCTCGGTCGGCGCTGCTCCGGGCCGGGCGGGCCGCTGGAAGCGGCCCCGGCGCGGAGCGGCCCGGGGGCCGGGGGTCCGGGGGAGTCCTCCGGGGAAGCAGAGGGCGTCATCCCCCGGGAGACCGGACACCGGGCTGGTCGCCGAGGAGGACCGCAGCCGCCGGCCGACCATGTTCTCCGCCCTCCGCGAGATCATCGCCGCGTTCGCCAGCGACGACCCGCACCTCGGCCTGTACGGCGCGTTCGGCTACGACCTGGCCTTCCAGTTCGAGCCGGTCCGGCTCCGCGCGGCCCGTCCGGCGGACCAGCGTGACCTGGTCCTGCACCTGCCCGACGAGCTCTACGTGCTGGACCGCAAGCGCGAGTTCGCCGCCGTGTACCGGTATGAGTTCGAGGTGGACGGCGACCAGCACGGTGGGGTTGTCCCGGGCTACGCCCCGCGCACCGGCCCGGGCGGCCGGCCGGGCGCTGGCGTTGGGCAGGAAGAGCCTCTGGGCCGGCCTGAGCCGGGGCGCTACGCGCGCATCGTGCAGCAGGCCAAGGAGCGGTTCGCCCGGGGGGATCTGTTCGAGGTGGTGCCCAGCCACGTGTTCCGGGGCCGGTGCGACTCCCCGGCCGCGTTCTATGAGCAGCTCCGCCGGAGAAACCCGGCGCCTTATGAGTTTTTCTTCAACCTGGGGGAAGGGGAGTGCCTGGTCGGCGCCTCGCCGGAGATGTACGTGCGGGTCAGCGGGGACCGGGTGGAGACCTGCCCGATCTCCGGCACTATCCGGCGCGGCGCCGACCCCCTGGCTGACGCGGAGAACATCCGGGAGCTGCTCAACTCAGCCAAGGACGAGTCCGAGCTGACCATGTGCACCGACGTGGACCGGAACGACAAGTCCCGGGTCTGCGTGCCGGGCAGCGTACGGGTCATCGGGCGGCGGCAGATCGAGATGTACAGCCGGCTGATCCACACGGTGGACCACATCGAGGGGCGGCTGCGGCCCGGGCTGGACGCGCTCGACGCGTTCCTGTCCACATGTGGGCGGTCACCGTGACCGGCGCGCCGAAGACCTGGGCCATGCAGTTCATCGAGGATCACGAGGGCGGCCCGCGGCGCTGGTACGGCGGGGCGGTCGGGGAGATCGGCTTCGACGGCAGCATGAACACCGGGCTGACCCTGCGCACCGCGCACATCACCGACGGGGTGGCCGCGGTCCGGGCGGGCGCCACCCTGCTGTTCGAGTCCGACCCGATGGCCGAGGAACGGGAGACCGAGCTCAAGGCGCGGGCCCTGCTGGAGACGCTGGCCGAGGCGCAGCGGCCGGGCGACGCCGGCTGAGGCCGGGGCGGATGGCGCGGGCCCGGCAGAGGAGTCTGATCCGCTGGCCGGCCGGGGGCTGCGGGTGCTGCTGGTGGACCACCAGGACTCGTTCGTGCACACGCTGGCCGGGTACTTCCGCGAGCACGGCGCCGAGGTGCTGACGTTGCGCGCCGGGCTGCCCGCCGCGGCCATCGACGAGTACGCGCCGGACCTGGTGGTGCTCTCGCCCGGGCCGGGCCGGCCGTCCGACTTCGACTGTGCCGCGCTGCTCAGCCCGCTGGATGAGCGCGGGCTGGCCGTGTTCGGCGTGTGCCTCGGGCTGCAGGCCATGGTCGAGCAGGCCGGCGGGGAGCTGGGCCTGCTGGCCGAGCCCGCGCACGGCAAGCCCGGGCAGGTCCAGCGGGTGGCCGATGCGGACGCTGGGCTGCTGGCCGGGCTGCCGGCCGAGTTCACCGCGGCCCGCTACCACTCGCTGCACGCCGTCCCGGAGCAGGTGAAGGGCGGCTATCAGGTGACCGCGGTGACCCCGGACGGGGTGGTGATGGCCATCGAGGACGACGCGGCCCGGCGGTGGGCGGTCCAGTTCCACCCGGAGTCGATCCTGACCGCGTCCGGCCGGGCCGGGCATCAGGTCATCGGCAACGTGCTGCGGCTGTGCCGGGCCCAGCTGGCCGCACCGGCCAGCGGCTCTGTCCGACGGCCCGGGTAGGGTGCCGTGGCATGAGACCTGTCCAGCCCGAGGTGTTCCTGGTCGCCCGGCCCGCCATCGACTACGAGCAGATGGCGGCCTACCTGCGGGAGGTGGGCGGCGAGAACTGGCTGGAGCGGCTGGACCGTGGCGACCTGGATGACGCGCAGAACCTGGCCGAGTTCGCCGGAAAGGTGTGTTACCGGGCCTGGGA
The DNA here is from genome assembly GCA_963757545.1 of uncultured Actinomycetes bacterium. Lineage (GTDB taxonomy): Bacteria > Actinomycetota > Actinomycetes > Streptosporangiales > Streptosporangiaceae > RYN-230. The sequence goes on from CAVWSA010000039.1 coordinate 368,048, forward strand.
GCCTGGGCTTAACCCCAACGTGAGCAAGGTGCGCAACGACCACGCGGCGTACCTGACCAACATCCTCAAGTCGGCGCACGGTTCGGTGCTGGAGCACGCCAGCTTCACGTTCGTGCTGCACAACATTTCGAGGGTTTTTTCTCACGAAATCGTTAGGCACCGGCCGGGGACGGCGGTGTCGCAGGAGTCGCTGCGCTTCGTCCGGCTGGACGACATCCCGTTCTGGTTCCCGGACTGGGCCCGGGAGGACCCGGAGCTGATGAAGCGGGCCACCGCGCTGCTGGACCAGATGGAGGAGCTGCAGCGCTGGATGGCCGGCCACTTCGGGCTGGACGATTCCGGGGTGCCGTTCCACGAGAAGAAGCACAAGACGTCGTTCATGCGGCGGCTGGCCCCGGACGGGGTGGCCACCGGCATGGTCTGGACGGCCAACATCCGCACGCTGCGGCACACCATCGAGGCACGCACCGATCCCGGCGCGGAGGAGGAGATCCGCCTGGTGTTCGGCAAGATCGCCGAGCTGATGCGGGCCGAGGCGCCGCTGCTGTTCGGCGACTACGAGGTCCGGGACGGGGCCTGGGTGCCGCAGTGGCGGAAGGTCTGAGCGGCCGCCGGGCCCAGCTGACCTAGGATTTGACCGTGCATGCGGTGGTGGCGCTGGCGCTGCCCACGGTGGAGGCCTTCGATCTGGCCATCCCGGCCCAGGTCTTCGCCGATCCAGGCCTGCCCAAGCGCTACGACTTCACGGTCTGCGCGCCTGCGGCCGGGCTGGTGCGGTCAACCGCGGGCTTTGCCGTGCAGGCCGAGCATGACCTGGCCGCGCTGGCCACCGCCGACACCGTGGTGGTGCCGGGCTACCTGCCGCTGGATGATCCGGGCGACGAGGTCTGCTCGGCGCTGCGCCGGGCGGCCGGCCGCGGTGCCCGCGTCGTCTCGGTGTGCACAGGCGCGTTCGCGCTGGCCGCGGCCGGCCTGCTAGACCATCGCCGGGCCACCACCCACTGGCAGTACGCCACCGAACTCGCGGCCCGGTATCCCGCGGTCAAGGTCGATCCGGATGTGCTGTGGGTGGAGGAGGGCTCGGTGCTGACCAGCGCCGGGCTGGCGGCCGGGATCGACCTGTGCGTGCAGTTGGTGCGCGCCGATCATGGCAGCGAGGCGGCGGTCAGCGTGGCCCGCCGGATGGTGGTGGCTCCGCACCGGGAAGGCGGGCAGGCCCAGTGGCTGGAACGTCCCGTTCCGCCGCCCGGCGAGGGCCTGGCGGCCACCTGTCAATGGGCGCTGGAGCACCTGGCTGAGCAGCTCACCGTGGCCGACCTGGCGGGCCATGCGGGCTGGGCACCACGGACGGTTGCCCGCCGCTTCGTGGCCGAGACCGGGATGGCGCCGATGCGCTGGCTGACCGCCGCCCGGGTCCGCGAAGCCCGCCGCCTGCTCGAAGCCAGCGACCTGCCGGTGGAAGGCATCGCCGCGTGCTGCGGCCTGGGTACCGCCGCCAACCTGCGCCGGCACCTGGCCCGCGACGCCGGCGCCACGCCCACGTCCTACCGGGCCGCATACCGGGGGCACCGGGCAGCCGGGTAGCCGCGGAGACGACAGGCAGAATCCGTGCGATGGCGGGCAGTCGTGCCCCTCGCCGCCCGGCTCGCCGCGGACCGACCATGGACGGGTGCTCTCAGTGGCATCGATCCACGGAAGGTAAGCCGTGTCTAACATCGCTCCACTTCTGGACCGCAACCAGGCCTTCGCCAGCGATCCTGGCGCGCGCCGGAACATGCCCCGGCTTCCGTTCATCCCGAACCTGAGCCTGTACATCGTCACCTGCATCGACTGCCGGGTTGACCCGGCGCAGATTCTCGGGGTGCGGCTCGGCGAGGCTCTCGTGCAACGCAACATCGGCGGCCGGATCACGCCGGCCGTCATCCAGGACATCGCCTACGCCGGCTACCTGGTCGACACCAAGGCACCGGAAGGCCCCTACTTCGAAGTCGCGGTCATTCACCACACCGACTGCGGCTCGACCCTGCTGGCCGACGATGAACTGCGCCATGGCTTCGCCGAGCGGATCGGGGCTGACGAGCGGACGCTGGCTGACACCCCGGTCCTGGACCCGGCGCGGACGGTCCGGACCGATGTCGAGCGGGTGCTCTGGGCCGAGGAGATCCCGCAGAACGTCCGGGTCTCCGGGCACGTGTACGACGTCCGGACGGGCCTTGTCACCACGATCGTCGACGCGAAAGCCAGGAAGTGACGCCCGGCCCGCCACCTCCCCCCGCAAGCTGACCTGACCTGGTCGGCTGGGCCGGGCCGCCCGGTCCTACGATGATGCGATGACCTCAGCCGGGTACCTCCGCTTTCCGCATGTTCAGGGTGACCTCCTCACGTTCATCGCCGAGGACGACGTGTGGCTGGCCCCGGTCAGCGGCGGCCGGGCCTGGCGGCTGTCCGCGGACCAGGCCGAGGCCACCCACCCCAGGTTCGCCCGGGACGGTGCGTCGGTGGCCTGGATCAGCTGGCGGGACGGGCAGGCCGAGGTCTACCTGGCCGGGACGGACGGGGCGGCGCCCGGCCGGCGGCTGACCTACTGGGGCGAGCCGGCCGCCACGGTGTCCGGCTGGACGCCGGACGGCGAGATCATCGCGCTGACCGCGAGCAGCCAGCCGTTCGAGCGGCAGTTCTGGGCGCACGCGGTGCCGCCGGACGGCGGCCCGGCCCGCCGGCTGCCGTTCGGCCCGGTCGCCGGGGTGGCCATCGAGGACACCGCCCAGGCGCTGCTGAACGGCTGCTGGGGGCGGGACCCGGCGTACTGGAAGCGGTACCGGGGCGGCACCGCGGGCCGGCTCTGGACGGCCACCGCGGGCGGCCCGTTCCAGCGCATCCTGGCTGGCCTGAACGGGCAGTTCGGCAGCCCGATGCTGGTCGGTGACCGGCTGGCCTTCCTGTCCGATCACGAGGGCACCGGCAACGTGTACTCGTGCCGGCTGGACGGCTCGGACCTGCGGCGGCACACCGACCACGACGGCAGTTATGCCCGGCAGGCCGCGACCGACGGGCAGCGGGTGGTCTACCAGTGCCTGGGTGAGCTGTGGATCCTGGATGACCTCAGCCCGGACAGCCAGCCGCGGCCGGTGCCGGTCGCGCTGGGCTCGGCGGGTACCGCCCTGGTGCCCCGGCTGATCTCGGCCGAAGACCACCTGGGCGGGCTGGCCTGCGATTACACCGGGCTGGCCAGCGCGGTGGTGGTGCGCGGCACGGTGCACTGGCTGACCCACCGGGACGGCCCGGCCCGCGCGCTGGCCGTGTCCCCGGACGCGAGGGCCCGGCTGCCCCAGGTGCTCGGCCAGACCGGCCAGGTGGCCTGGATCAGCGACGCGGGCGGCACCGACGCGGTGGAGATCGGCCCCGCCGCGGGCCCGGACCTGACCCCGGGCCGCCCGCCGCCGGGCCCGCGCCGCCTGGCCGAGGGCCAGCTCGGGCTGGCCAGCGAGCTGGCCGCGGCGCCCGACGGGTCCACCCTGGCGGTCGCGGCCCGGGACGGGCGGCTGCTGCTGCTGGACGTGGCCAGCGGCGCGGTCAGCCAGCTGGCCGAATCCCAGGACGGCGCGGTGTCCGGGCTGGTCTACTCGCCCGACTCGGCCTGGCTGGCCTGGTCCCATCCGGGCCCGCAGCCGCTGAGCCGGATCAAGCTGGCCCGGCTGGCCGACAGCCTGGTGGTGGACGCGACCGAGGGCCGGTTCATCGACTCCGAGCCGGCCTTCACCGCGGACGGCAAGTACCTGGCGTTCATGTCCGCGCGGATCTTCGACCCGGTGTACGACGCGCACTTCTTCGACCTGTCGTTCCCGTACGGGTCCCGGCCCTACCTGGTGCCGCTGGCCGCGGACACGCCGTCGCCGTTCGCGCCGCGCACCGCGGGGCGGCCGCCCGGGGAAGGCGCGGACAAGCCGGACGGCGGTCCCGGGAACTGCGCTGCGGCCGATCAGGACGGCGGTGCGCGCGAAGCGGGCAGCGGGCAGGCAGGCAGCGGGCAGGCGGGCAGCGGGCAGGCGGGCAGCGGGCAGGCGGGCAGCGGGCAGGCGGACGGCCCGGCGCCGGTCGTGGTGGACGTGGATGGGCTGGCCGAGCGGGTGCTCAGCGTGCCGGTGGCCGAGTCGCGTTACTCCTCGCTGCGCGCGGTCGCGGGCGGGCTGGCCTGGCTCAGGGAGCCCGTCGTCGGGGTGCTCGGCGAGGGCGCCGCGGTGCCGGACGGCAGCAAGCCCCGGCCGGTCCTGGAGCGCTTCGATCTCGGCCGGCGCAAGGCCACCGACCTGGTCTCCGGGCTGGACTGGTTCGAGGTCAGCGGCGATGGCGAGTGGCTGGTGGTGCGGGACGGCAGCGAGCTGCGGGTGGTCCCGGCCCAGCGCAAGGCGGACCAGGATGGCAGCGACACGGTGCAGGTCAACCTGTCCCGGGCCCGGTTCCTGGCCGACCCGGCCGCGCAGTGGCGGCACGCGTTCAGCGAGCTGCACCGGTACATGCGGCACGACTTCTGGGTGCCGGACATGGCCGGGGTGGACTGGGACGGGGTAGCCGAGGAGTACCGGCTGGTGCTGCCCAGGGTGGGCAGCCCGGCCGAGTTCGCCGACCTGCTCTGGGAGGTGGCCGGCGAGCTGGGCAGCTCGCACGCCTACATCCGGCCTGCCAGCTCGCCGGGGGAGGACGGCACCGGCCAGCCCGGCCTGCTCGGCGCGGACCTGTCCCGGGACCCGGACGGCAGCTGGCGGATCAGCCGGGTGCTGCCCGGCGAGTCCTCCGACCCGCGGGCCCGGTCGCCGCTGGCCGCGCCAGGGGTGCTGGCCCAGCCGGGCGACATCCTGCTCGCGGTGGACGGGCAGCCGGTGGACCCGCTGACCGGTCCCGGGCCGCTGCTGGTCGGCGCGGTGGGCAAGCCGGTCGAGCTGACCGTGGCCGGCCGGGACGGCACGGTCCGCCGGTTCGCGGTGACCCCGCTGGCCAGCGAGCGCCGGCTGCGGTACCAGGACTGGGTGGCGGGCAACCGGCGGCTGGTCCGCGAGCTGTCCGGCGGCCGGGCCGGCTACCTGCACATCCCGGACATGATGGGCGAGGGATGGGCGCACTTCCACCGGGACCTGCGGGTGGAGATGGCCCACGACACGCTGATCATGGACATCCGGATGAACCGCGGCGGCCACGTATCCGAGCTGGTGGTGGAGAAGCTGGCCCGGCGCATCATGGGCTGGGACATGCCGCGCCTGATGCGCCCGGTCACCTACCCCAGGGACGCGCCGCGCGGCCCGGTGGTCGCGCTGGCCGATGAGAACGCCGGGTCGGACGGGGACATGGTGACGGCGGCCATCAAGATCCTCGGTCTCGGCCCGGTGGTAGGCGCCCGTACCTGGGGCGGGGTGATCGGGATCGGCGAACCGTTCCGGCTGGTCAACGGCACCTCGATGACCGTGCCGCGCTACGCCATCTGGCTGAACGGGTTCGGCTGGGGGGTGGAGAACCATGGCGTCGACCCGGACATCGAGGTGCTCATTTCACCCGCCGACTGGGCCGCGGGCCGGGACCCTCAGCTGGAGACCGCGACCCGGCTGGCCATGGAGCGGCTCGAAGCCCGGCCGGCCGCCCGGCCGCCGGACTACTCGGGCCGCCCGTCCCGGGTCCGGCCGCCGCTACCGCCCCGCGGCTAGCTCGCGCGGGGTTAGAGCGGCGCCTGGTAGCTGCCGATCCAGTGCACCTTGAGCCAGGTGAGCGCGGCGGTCCAGGCGCCGGTCACTTCGAGCACGCCGACCAGCACCAGCAGCCCGCCGCCGATCCGGGTGATCAGCCTGGCGTGCCGCCGGGCCCAGCCGAACGCGGTCATCCCGCGCTGGAACGCGAACGCCACGATCAGGAACGGGATGCCGAGCCCCAGCCCGTAGATGAAGGCCAGCACCGCGCCGCGCAGCGCGGTGCCGGAGGTGAAGCGACATGGTCAGCACCACGCTCAGGGTGGGGCCGACGCACGGCGTCCAGCTCAGCGCGAACAGCACGCCGAGCAGCGGCGCGCCGGCCAGCCCGGCCCGCGGCCGGAACGAGGGCCGGGCGATCCGCCCGGTGACCGGGAACCGGTCGAACACCCCGGCGAAAAGCAGGCCGAGCACGATGGTCAGCCCGCCCAGCACCTGGGTCAGCCCGGCCGAGTGCCGCTGCAGCACCAGCCCGAGGCTGCCGAAGGCCAGCCCTTCGGTGGCGAACACCAGCGAGAAACCGAGCACGAACAGCAGCGTGCCGAGCATGGTGCGGCCCCGGGCGCCCGCCGCGCGCCGCCGCCGGTGGCGCCGGTGGCCGCCCGCCGCGGGCGCGGCCACGCTGACGCTGCCGCCCGCCGCGGCCAGCCCGGCCGCCGGGGCCGCGGCCACGCTGGCCGCCTGCCCGCCGGTGGCCGCGGCCCGCTGCGCGTCGGTGCCGGACATGCCGGTCACGTAGGACAGGTAGCCCGGCACCAGGGGAAGGCAGCACGGTGACAGGAAGGTGATCGCGCCGGCCGCCGCCGCTACCGGGGCAGCCAGAATCAGCGGCCCGGACTGGACCAGATGCTGCACACCACTCATCAGCGGACCCTCCTGTCCGGCACCAAACTACCGCCCGTAGCACCGGCCCGTCGGCCGACCGCCGGCTGACTGCGGCGGATCGCACCATTGCCCGGGGGAGGAGCCCGGTTCTAGGGTTCGGGTGAGTCACCGTGTGCGGTTCCGTCCGGGCGTGTGCGATTACGTCCGGTCTGGCTTCCCGGCCGCCGCGGCCAGCAGAACGGAGATCACCATGCATGATGCGCCCCTACGCAGGCTGTCCCGGTTCCGGGCCGCCTGGCCAGCACCGCACGCCACGGGTTAAGCCGCCGGCTGGCGGTCACCGCGCTGCCCGCCGTCCTGCTCGTGCCGCTGCTGACCAGCTCGGCGGCACGGGTGCAGGCCGCGGGTGACGGCCCGCCCGGCGGTGCGGTGCCCACGGTGAACTGGGCCCTGTCCGGGTCGGCCAGCGCCGACTCCACCGAATCGGGCAACCCGGCGTCGAACGCGATCGACGGGGACGCGGGCACCGACTGGTGCACCTCGGCCTGGACCGGCACGCTCACCGTCAACCTGGGCCAGGTCCGCTCGCTCAGCGACCTGGGCATCACCCTCGACTCGTCCAGCCCGTCGGCCAGCGCCACGATCAAGACCGCGGCCACCTCCGGTAACTGGCAGGCCGTGCCGGCCGCCAGCAACGTCGCGCTGGACCCGGGCAACCCGATGTACATCCCGCTGCCGCCGGGCACCCGGGCCCGGTACGCCGAGCTGACCGTGTACAGCGATACCGGCGCGGACGTGTGCGTCGGCGAGTTCCGCAGCTACGGGCCCGATCCGGCCGCGGCGGGCCTGGACTTCGGCGCCGACCTGTCGTTCACCCCGCAGGAACTGGCCGCCGGGGCCAAGTTCACTTACCACGGCCAGCAGCAGTCCCCGGTGCAGATCATGCGCGAGAACGGGGCCAACTACGTGCGGATGCGGCTCTGGGTGGACCCGCCGCCCGGGTACAGCGACCTGGCCAGCGACCTGGCCCTGGCCCGCAGCGTGCACGCGGCCGGGATGAAGATCTACCTGGACATCATGTATTCCGACTTCTGGGCCGACCCGCAGCACCAGGTCATCCCGGCCGCCTGGCAGGGCCAGGACCTGGCCCAGCTGACCGCGACCGTGCAGTCCTACACCCAGCAGGTGATCTCCGCGTTCGCCAAGCAGGGCACCCCGGTGGACATGGTCTCGATCGGCAACGAGATCCGGAACGGCATCCTGTGGCCGGTCGGCGAGGTGAACGACCCGACCGTCCCGGCCGACTACGACAACCTGGCCACGCTGCTCAAGGCGGGCGTGGCCGGGGCCCGGGCGGGCAACCCGCCGGGTCACCAGCTGCTGATCATGATGCATTACGACCAGGGCGGCAACAACGCCTCAGCCAGGCCTTCTATCCAGAACCTGGTGGCCCAGGGCGTGCCGTTCGACGTGATCGGGCTGTCCTATTACCCGTTCTTCCACGGCGCCGATCTCGGCCATGCGGCAGAACGTGGACGCGCTGGCCACCCAGTTCCACAAGAAGATCGTCATGCCGGAGACGCAGTACCCGTGGACGCTGGCCAACGGCAACAGCCCGATCGGGGACAGCACCGGCAACTTCGTCTGGGAGACCAGCCAGCTGTCACCCGGCTACCCGGCCAGCCCGGGCGGCCAGCTGTCCTTCGTCACCGACGAGCTGTCCATCCTGGCCCAGGTCCCGGACGGGCTGGGCGCCGGGCTGTTCTACTGGGCGCCGGACTGGATCCCCGGCGTGCCGTGGGAACCCGGCACCGGCATCGGCACGCCGAACGCCAACCTCACCCTGTTCAACTCGGAAGGCGTCGCGCTGCCGTCGATCGGGCTGTTCCGCAACCCGGCCGCGGTCTGCCAGAGCTATGACCCGTGGGATGTGCCTTGCGTTGTAGGCGGCTGAGCGACATAGGCGGCTGCGGCACGGGCCGCTGAGCACACCGGCCCGTGCGCGGGTCAGCCGCGCGCGGGCCGGCCTCCGGCCAGCAGGAACAAATTCACCACCTGGCATACCAACGCCAGCGCGGTGAGCAGGGCCATGCTCAGTGACGCGCCGCTGGTTCCGGCGTTCACGAAGGCCGCCCCACTGGCCGCCGCGCCCAGGATGGCGAGCAGGCTGAGCCCCGAGGTCACGATGAACGCGGGCCGCCGGTCGGCCACCGCGCGGACCACCGGCACGATCGACCCGATCAGCAGCAGCAGCCCGAGGCCGGTGTGCACGGCCAGCCCGGCCGGCCCGTGCGACAGTGCCCGGCCGATCGCGGCGAACTCGCCGCCGCCTTGATCGCGGGCCGGGATGGTGGCGTACAGGTTCACCCACATGCCCAGCCCGTACTGGATGAGCAGGGCGACCGAGGTACCCAGGCTGGCCCGCCGGATGATCTCGCCGTGCTGGGCCGCAGGCCCGCGCTGCGGCGGGACGCGACAGTTGTGCCGGACATGGTGCCGTCACCTCCACTGGCCGGAGACCGATACTTCATTCGTATGAGATTGTTTCTAGCAGAGATGATTTCGACTCGCAAGTATTTAGCTTGAGTGATAGTATTGCCTGGTGGACGACGTGGCCCGGGATCCCGATGGCAGCCTGGCCTTCCTCCTGGTTCAGCTGGGCATGCACGGCGCGCGCGAGTTCGGCGAGCGGCTGAAGCCGCTGGGGCTGGAGCAGCGGCAGGCTGGGATGCTGGTCCGGCTGGCCGCCAACGAGGGCCGGTCGCAGCAGGCCATCGCCGGGATGCTGGGGATCAACGCCACCCGGATGGTCTTCCTGGTCGATGAACTGGAGAAGCTCGGCCTGGTCGAGCGCAGGCGCAATCCGGACGACCGGCGCTCGCACGCGCTGTACCTGACCGACCAGGGCCGGGCCGCGCTGGACCGGGTCCGGGCGGTCACCGCCGAGCACGAGCAGCGGATGAGCGCCGGCCTGACCGCGGCGGAGCGCGGCGAGCTGATCGGCCTGCTCCGCCGGGTGGCCGCCGCCCAGGGGCTGCGCCCCGGCAGCCTGCCCGGCATCCCGCCGCACCAGCCAGCCGGCTGACCACCGCTTCCCGCCGCACCAGCCAGCTGACCCCGGCGCACCGGCTCCCATCGCCCCGGCCCCGGTGGCCCGGCCCCGGTGGCTCGCCGGATCGTGATCATGACGGGGCGCCCACCGGGGCGAAAATGTGGTGAGCGGGGGCAGCGGTGGATGTTAGCGTGCGGGCAGCCGACCGGGGAGACACGCTGGATGAGCCGCAGCCTGCTGCGGATGGACGTTTCCCCGCTGCGCGGCAGCGACCGTGGCAGCTTCCGGGTGCTGTTCGCCAGCCGCAGCGTCACCCTGTTCGGCACCCAGGCTACCGACGTGGCCCTGCTGGTGCAGGCCAAGCAGCTCACCGGGTCGGCCTTCGCGGTCGGCCTGCTCGGCGTGGCCGAACTCGTGCCGCTGGTGGTGTTCGGGCTGTACGGCGGGGTGCTGGCCGACCGGCTGGACCGGCGGGTGAGCACACCCCGCTTCGCGACCGTCTCCGGCGGCCTGCTCTGCGTGGCGGCGGTCGGCGTGGTGTGCCTGGCCCTGCCCCGTTTCTGGACCGTCAGCGGGCGGCCGGGCGAGGTCAGCCGAGCGCCTGAACCGCTGGCTCGATAGCCCGGTGGAACGTCGGGTATGCGTAGATCATCTGGCCCAGCCGGCGCACCGGGATCCTTGCGTGCACCGCCAGCGTGAGCATGCTGAGCACCTCGCCGCCGACCGGCCCGACCGAGGTGGCGCCGACCAGGATGCCGCGGTCGGCGTCGGCCACCAGCTTGATGAACCCGTCGTTGCCTGCCTTGTGGATCCAGCCGCGGGCCGACTCGGACAGTTGGCGAAGCTGGTGCGCACGTTGATGCCCTGCTCGCGGGCCTGCGCCTCGGTCAGCCCGACGGAGCCGATCTCCGGGTCGGTGAACGTCACCCGGGGCACCGCGTGGTACTCGGCCGGTGCCACCGGCTGGCCCAGGATGTCGTTGACCACGATGTTCGCCTGGTACATGGACATGTGGGTGAACGCGCCGTGCCCGGTGACGTCGCCGATGGCCCACACCCCGGGCGCTGCCCGCAGGTGGTCATCCACCGGGATGGTGCGCCCCGACTCGGCCACGCCGAGCACGCCGACGCCGAGCCCGGCCAGGTCGGTGCGCCGCCCGGTGGCCACCAGCACCGCGTCCGCGGTGACCTGGCCCGCCGTCACCGGACAGGGTCACCGTGAACCGGCCGCCGTCGTGCCGCACGGCGGCCGCGGTGGCCCCGGTGCGCACGTCGATGCCGTCCCGGGCGAAGACCTCCTGGAGCAGCTCGCACGCCTCCGGCTCCTCGGCCGGGACCAGGTGCCGGGTGCCCTCGAGCACGGTCACCCGGGCACCGAACCGGGCGAACACCTGGCTGAGCTCCACCCCGACCGGCCCGCCGCCCATGACCAGCAGCGAGCTGGGCACCTCGGTGGCCTCGATGGCCTCCCGGTTGGTCCAGTACGGGGTGCCGGCCAGCCCGTCGACCGGCGGCACGAACGGCTCGGTGCCGGGGTTGAGCACGATGCCGCGGCGGGCCCGCAGCACCTGGCCGCCCACGGTGACCTCGCCCGGGGCGGTGAGCCGGCCGTGGCCGCGGAAGAACTGCCCGCCCTTGCCGGTGAACCGGTCCACGGCCACCTTGTCGTCCCAGTCGTCGGTGGCCTCGACCCGGATCCGGCGGGCCACCGGCGCCCAGTCCGGCTGCACCGACGCGGCCCCGGCCATGCCCGGGATGCGGTGCGCCTCGGCCAGCAGGTTGGCCGCGCGGATCATCATCTTGGACGGCACGCAGCCCCAGTACGGGCACTCCCCGCCGACCAGCCGGTCATCCACGCCCGCCACCGACAGGCCAGCGGCCGCCAGCCGCTCCGCGGCGTCCTCGCCACCCGGGCCCATGCCGACGACGACCACGTCCACCTCGCGCTCGGTCACTCCGGCCTCCCCCGGGGGTGCATGGGCTGCGGATCCCAGGGTATGGCAGGGTGGAATTCCGAGCGGAATTGCAGCGGCAGGGAGGTCGTTTCCAACAACGTGGCCGGCCAAAACCCGACCCGGATGGGACGCATCGATGACCTCTGAGCGCGGCAGTAATGATGCTCGCTTGGCCGGTCCGCCGCTGACTGAGCGCCGGGCCGAGGAGCAGGTGCACGGCATCTGCTTCAAGACCGGCCCGCCTGCGCAGGTCGGGGTCGAGCTGGAGTGGCTGGTCTGTGACGGCCGCGACCCGGCTCGCCCCGTCGACCAGCAGCGGGTCACGCGGGCCCTCGCCCGCCTGGACCAGCCCGGAGCGCTCCCTGGCCGGGGACGGCTCACCACCGAGCCCGGCGGCCAGGTCGAGCTGAGCTCCGCGCCCGCGTCCGGCCTGGGCGGCTGCGTGGCCGCCGCGCGCTCTGACCTCGCCGCGGTGCGGCAGGCCATCGCGCCGGCCGGGCTCAGCCTCGCGGGGCATGGCCTCGACCCGCTCCGGCCGCCACGGCGTGTGCTGGATCAGCCGCGCTACGCGGCCATGGAGGAATTCTTCGACCGCAGCGGCCCGTGGGGCCGCGTGATGATGTGCAGCACCGCGTCGGTGCAGGTGTGCGTGGACGCGGGGGAGGACACGGAGCGGGCCCGCGGGGTTCCGCTGGCGCTGGCACCTGCTGCACGCTCTCGGCCCCGTCCTGGTGGCCGCGTTCGCCAACTCCCCATTCCGCGGCGGCCGCCCGTCCGGCTGGAAGTCGACCCGGCAGGCGGTCTGGTACCGGCTGGATCCGGGCCGCACCCGCGCCCCGGCCAACGCCGTGCCCACCCGGCCGGGCAACGGGAACGGCTGGCCCGAGGACGGCGACCCGCGGGCCGCGTGGGCCCGCTACGTACTGGACGCCTCGGTAATGTGCCTGCGCGAGCCCGGGTCCGACCGGTGGACCGCGCCGTCCGGGCTGACCTTCCGGGACTGGCTGCGCGGCGCGGTCAGCCCGGGGCCGACCGCGGACGACCTGAACTACCACATGTCCACTCTGTTCCCGCCGGTCCGGCCGCGCGGCCACCTGGAGCTGCGGGTCATCGACGCGCAGCCCGGGCGACGGCTGGATCGTGCCCACCGCGGTGGTGTCCGCGCTGCTCGACGACCCGGCCGCGGCGCAGGCCGCGATGGCGGCCACCGAACCGCTGTCCGGCACCCCGGACGAGCTGTGGCTGCGCGCCGCCCGGTTCGGGCTGGAAGACCCGCAGCTGGCCGCGGCCGCCCGGAAGTGCTTCGCCGCGGCCGACGAGGCGCTGGGCCGGCTCGGCGCGCCCGGCCGAGGTGCGTGACGCGGTGGCCGCGTTCACCAACCGTTATGTGCTGCGCGGCCGCTGCCTGGCCGACGACCTGCTCGACGAGGCGGGGCGGCGCGGAAAGCCCGGCGCAGATCATCCGCTACCTGCACGACATCCGGCTGCCCGACGTCAACCTGGAGGAGCACAGATGACAGCCACGCCGACCCCGGACGCACCCCGCCCGGCGGCGGACAGCGGAGCGGACCAGCTCCGTGAGCTGATTGCCGGCAACCTGCTGACCGCGCGGGAGCGGACCCGGCTGCTGACCGACGCGGTGGACGACACCGACCTGGTGCGGCAGCACTCCCCGCTGATGTCGCCGCTGGTCTGGGACCTGGCGCACATCGCCAACCAGGAGGAGCTGTGGCTGCTCCGCGCGGTCGGCGGCCGGGAGCCGATGCACCCGGAGATCGACCCGCTGTACGACGCGTTCGAGCACCCGCGGGCGGAGCGGCCCACCCTGCCGCTGCTGCCGCCCGCCGAGGCCCGGGCCTACGCGCACGAGGTCCGCGGCCGGGTGCTGGACGTGCTCGGGTCGGCCGCGTTCACCGGGTCCCGGCTGGTCAGCCACGGCTTCGCGTTCGGCATGGTGGCCCAGCACGAGCAGCAGCACGACGAGACCATGCTGGCCACCCACCAGCTCAGGAAGGGCGCCGCCGTGCTGACCGCGGCGCCGCCGGGCCCGCCGCCGCCGGACGCGCTGCACCTGCCGGCCGAGGTGCAGGTGCCCGGCGGCCCGTTCACCATGGGCACCTCGGCGGAGCCCTGGGCATTGGACAACGAGCGGCCCGCGCACCTGGTCAGCGTGCCGTCCTTCTACATCGACGCCGTGCCGGTGACCAACGCCGCCTACCAGGCGTTCATCGCCGACGGCGGGTACGCCGACCAGCGCTGGTGGACGGCGGACGGCTGGGCGCACCGGCAGCAGGCCGGCCTGGAGGCGCCGCTGTTCTGGCGCCGCGAGGGAGCGGGCTGGGTGCGCCGCCGGTTCGGGGTCACCGAGCCGGTGCCGCCCGCCGAGCCGGTGCTGCACGTCAGCTTCCACGAGGCGCAGGCCTACGCGCGGTGGGCGGGCCGCCGCCTGCCCACCGAGGCGGAGTGGGAGAAGGCGGCCCGGTTCGACCCGGCCACCGGCCGGTCCCGGCGGTTCCCGTGGGGCGACGAGGAGCCCACCCCGGACCAGGCCAACCTGGGCCAGCGGCACCTGCAGCCCGCCCCGGCGGGCAGCTACCCGGCGGGCGCGGCGCCGTGCGGCGCGCGGCAGCTGATCGGGGACGTGTGGGAGTGGACCAGCAGCGACTTCCTGCCCTATCCGGGTTTCGCGGCCTGGCCGTACCGGGAGTACTCCGAGGTGTTCTTCGGCCCCGAGTACAAGGTGCTGCGCGGCGGCTCGTTCGCGGTCGGCCCGGTGGCCTGCCGGGGCACGTTCCGCAACTGGGACTACCCGATCCGGCGGCAGATCTTCGCCGGCTTCCGCACCGCGCGCGACGGCGCGGCGCAGGAAGGCGGGTGACCGGGCCGGATGTGCCGCCACCTGGCCTATCTCGGGCCGCCGGCCACGCTGGCCGCGGTGCTCAGCGACCCACCGTACGGGCTGGTCCGGCAGTCCTGGGCACCGCGCCAGCAGCGGCATGGCACGGTGAACGTGGACGGCTTCGGGATCGGCTGGTACGCCGACGGCGACCCGGTGCCGGCCCGCTACCGGCGGGCCGGGCCGATCTGGGCGGACGCCTCGTTCGCCGACATCGCCCGGGTCACCCGGACCCGGGCGCTGCTGGCCGCGGTCCGCTCGGCCACCGACGGCACCGCCCCCGGGGAAGCCGCTGCCGCTCCGTTCGCCGCTGGCCGCTGGCTGTTCAGCCACAACGGCCGGCTGAACGGATGGCCCGGGGCGACGGCCGCCCTGGCCGCGACGCTGCCGCCGGTGGAACTGCTCGGCCTCGACGGCGCGCACCGACTCGGCGCTGGCCTGGGCGCTGGTGCTGCACCGGCTGCGGGCCGGGGACAGCCCGGGCGGCGCGCTGGCCGGCACGGTGGCCGACCTGGACGCGCACGGCATCACCGGCCGGTTCAACTTCCTGCTCTCCGACGGCGAGCTGATCGCGGCCACGGCGGCCGGGGACACGCTGTGCTACCGGGCCACGGCCGGGCAGCTGACCGTCGGTTCCGAGCCGGGTGACGACGAGCCGGGCTGGATAACCGTGCCGGACCGGTCCGTGCTCACCGGGCGGCCCGGCGCGGTCGAAGTAAGTGCACTGAAACCAGTCAGCGAGGACGACGGAAGGATCCCCAACCCGTGACCGACACCCGCAGCGAACTGCAGATCGACCGCATGCTGCCGGACGGCTTCCTGGCCCAGGCGCTGCGCGCGGACGTCCGGGCCGGCCTGACCGCCAGCCCCAAGTTCCTGCCGCCCAAGTGGTTCTATGACGAGCGGGGCAGCGAGCTGTTCGAGAAGATCACCCTGCTGCCGGAGTACTACCCGACCCGGACCGAGCGGTCCATCCTGTTCGCCGCCGCGCCTGGCATCGCGGCCGCTACCGGCGCCGCCGTCCTGGTCGAGCTGGGCTCCGGCTCGTCGGAGAAGACCCGGCTGCTGCTCGACGCGCTGCGCGACGCCGGCACGCTGCGCAGCTACGTGCCGGTGGACGTGAGCGAGACCGCGCTGATCGCGGCCGCGCACCGGGTGCAGGCCAGCTACCCCGGCCTGGGCGTCCGGGCGGTGGTCTCCGACTTCGAGGAGCATCTGGGCCTGCCGGACACCGCCGGGCCGCGGCTGGTCGCGTTCCTGGGCAGCACCATCGGCAACCTGCTGCCGGAGCAGCGGGCCGGGTTCCTGGCCCGGCTGCGGGCCGGGCTGCACCCGGGTGACGCGCTGCTGCTCGGCACCGACCTGGTCAAGGACCCGGCCGTGCTGCTGGCCGCGTACGACGACTCGGCCGGGGTGACGGCGGCGTTCAACAAGAACGTGCTGTCCGTGCTCAACACCGAACTCGGCGCGGACTTCGACGCGGAGCTGTTCGACCACATGGCGATGTGGGACCCGGAGAACGAGTGGATCGAGATGCGGCTGCGCTCGGCCGAGCAGCAGACGGTGCGGCTGCCCGCGATCGGGCTGACCGTCCAGTTCGCCGCGGGCGAGCAGTGGCGGACCGAGGTGTCGGCCAAGTTCCGCCGGGCCGGGGTCGAGGCCGAACTGGCCGCCGCGGGCTTCCGGCTGCACTCCTGGCTGGCCGACCCGCTGAACCGCTTCGCGCTATCGCTGGCCGTGCCGGTGTGACCCAGCCGGTCAGCCGGGCAGGCCGCGGGGCACGGCGCGGACCGAGACCCGGTCCAGCCGGAGCAGCCGGATCAGCTCGCTGATCACCCGGTCCGCGTCGATCGCGCCGCAGCTGAACAGGTCCACCGCGACCAGGTCCTCCTCCGGCCAGGTGTGGATGCTCAGGTGCGACTCGGCCAGGATGAGCACCAGGGTGATGGCGCCGTTGGGGAACACCACGTGGCTGGTGCCCAGCACGTGACCCTGCCCGGCGGCCACCGCGCGGGTCGCCGCGCTGGTCAGCTGGGCCAGGTCGGTGACGGGTGAGGCCGGTGAGCTGGTGGCGTCGACGGCGTGCAGCACCTTGGCTGGCCGCGCCTGACTGCGGGACCGGCACGGACTGTGCCCCGTTTCCGGCTGCGCGCTGAGTGCTCCGTTGCCCGGCATGATGTGGGAGAATACCGTACCTGCCACCGGTCCGGCCGGGGCAGTCGTGACCGGCCTGACCGGGCCCCCGCCGTGGTGGGCAGCGAGCCAGAAAACGTACCGCATGGATGTTGACGCAGTGGTCACCGAGGTTGCCTCGGCGGTCGGGCTGGCTGAGGGCCGGTCAGGGGTCAGGGACGTGATGCGCGCTATCGCGCGCAGCGAGCCGGTGGCCACCCGTGAGGTGAGCCGGCTGGCCGAGCTGCCCATCCCGCTGGTCACCGCGGTCTGCAACGAGCTGCGCAAGCGCGGCGTGGTGGACCGGGGCCGGCCGGTCCGGCTGACCGAGGCGGGCCGGGCCGCGCTGCACGCGCCCGGGCCGGGTGCCGGGCACAGCGTGCTGTCCGGCCGCTGCCCGGCCTGCGACGGGCGCGGCGTGGTCATCCCGGACGCGGCCGCCGCGCTGGCCGCCGAGCTGGCCCAGCGGTCCGCCGGGATCCCCGGGGCCAAGCTGGACCTGGACCAGACGCACTGCACGGTGGACACCAAGATCCGCCGGGTGCTGCGGATGCACGAGGCCGGGGCGGTGGACGGCAAGTCGATCATCCTGCTCGGCGACGACGACCTGACCTCGGTGGCGCTGGCCGCGTTCTGCGCGCTGCCCGGCAGCGCGGCGCAGATCCGGCGGCTGACCGTGCTGGACACCGACGCCGACCTGCTCGCGTTCATCGGCGGCCAGCTGGCCGCCGCCCCGTTCCCGGTGCAGCTGTGCCAGCACGACCTGCGTGACCCGCTGCCGCCCGGGCTGACCGGCCAGTTCGACGTGGTGTGCACCGACCCGCCGTACACGGTGGCCGGCGCCGAGCTGTTCCTGTCCCGCGCGGTGGCCGCGCTGAACTCCGACCCGGGCCAGCACGTGTTCTTCTCGTTCGGCGCCCGCCGCCCGGAGGAGACGCTGCTCACCCAGGAGCTGATGGCCCAGCTCGGGCTGACCATCCGGGCGCTGCTGCCCGGCTTCAACGAGTACCTGGGGGCCGGCGTGCTGGGCAGCACCAGCAACCTGTTCCACCTGCGCGCCGTGGCCGGGGCGGCGCCGCTGATCAGCGGCCGGTACGACGGCCCGCTGTACACCGCCGAGGGCCGGGTGATCACCCGGCGGTACCGGTGCGCCGGGTGCGCCGCCGTGCACCTGGTCGGCCCGGGCACCAGCTGGGCGCGGATCGGCGTGCTCAAGGCGGCGGGCTGCCCGGACTGCGCCGGCACGGTGTTCCGGCCGATGGCCCTGGAGCGACGGTGACCGGGTACCTGATCCGCCCGGCCACGGAAGCCGACCTGGACGCGCTGGCCGGGTTCGAGGTGGAGATCGCCCAGGTCTCGTTCGGCGACGAGGCGATCACCGACCCGGCGCTGCACCGCAAGCGGATAGCCGGGGCGCTGGGCAAGCCGGGCGAGGTCACCCTGGTCGCGGCGGCCGAGGACGAGCCGGCCGTGCCGGTCGGCTGGGCCTGGCTGTCCGGCCGGACCAACTCGCTGACCGGCGCCCGGTACGGGAACTTCCGCTCACTGGCGGTGGCCGACATACCGCAGCGCGCGCAGGTGGCTGAAATCTTGATGACAGCTGTACTGAGTGCGGCGGCGGACGCCGGTTTCGCTCAGCTCACCGGTAAGGTGCACGCCAGGAACCTCGGCATGCGCGCGGTGTACCGGAAGTTCGGATTCGAGGCGACGCACATCACCATGGAGAAACGGGATCTGTGCCGGGAACAGTCATGAGCACGTCCGGCCTGGTCAAGTGCGTGGTCTGGGACCTGGACAACACCCTGCTGCGGGGCACCTACCTGGAATCGCTGCCGGACCAGCCCGCCCGCCGACCCCGCCCTGGCCAGCTGGCTGGCCGAGCTGGGCCGCCGCGGCATCGTGCACGCCATCGCCAGCCGCAACCCGCCGGAGGCGGCCGAGTACGCGGCCCAGGCCACCGGGTGCGTGTTCGTGGCCGCCGAGTGCGGCTGGGGCCGCAAGTCCGAGGCGCTGACCCGGATCGCGGCCGGGCTGGACATCGCGGTGGACGCGCTGGCGTTCGTGGACGACGACCCGTACGAGCGGGCCGAGGTCGGCGCGGCACTGCCCGGGGTCCGGGTGCTGTCCCCGGAGGACGCGGCCGAGGCCGCGGGCTGGCCGGAGTTCAGCCCGGCCGAGGTGACCGAGGAGGGCCGCCGCCGGGCCAGCCTGTACCAGCAGCGGCAGCGCCGCCAGCAGGCCGAGCAGGCCTTCGCCGGGTCGCACGAGGACTTCCTGCGCGCCTGCCAGACCCAGGTCACCATCGCCGCGGCCAGCCCGGCCGACGTGCCCCGGCTGCGTGAGCTGTCCGAGCGGACCAGCCAGTTCAACTCGGCTGGCCAGGCGCTGTCCGCGGCGTCGATCGAGGCCATGCTGGGCGCCCCGGCGCGGGACGTGATGACGGTGCGGCTGCGGGACCGGTTCGCCGACGACGGCCTGGTCGGCGGGTGCGTGATCGACCGCCGGCAGGAACGGGTCTGGACCGTGCCGCTGCTGATGATGTCCTGCCGGGCTATCGGCCGCGGCGTGATCGACAGCCTGCTGACCTGGCTGACCCGGCGCGCCGCGCGGCACGGCGCGGCCGCGGTCCAGGTGCCCTGCCCGGTCACCGAGCGCAGCGTGCCACTGCGGCTCGCGCTGGCCAGCGCCGGCTTCCGGGCCCGCCAGGACCAGGCGGCCGGGCACGACCGGGTGGTGTTCCGCTGCGAGCTGGGCGCGCCCCGGCCGGCCCTGCCGGACTGGGTGACCGCGCCAGGTGAGCATGATGAGCCGGGCGGCCCGCGCAGGTGGTCATCGCCGACGAATTGCGCCAGGTGCTGGCCACCGCCACCGGGCGGCCGGAGCTGGCCGGCCATCACCCTGGACATCCCGCTGTTCGGCGACGGGGTGGGCCTGGACTCGCTGACCGGCACGCTGCTGCTCCGCCAGGTCCGGCAGCGGTTCGGGGTGGACGTGGCCGCCGAGGATCTGAACCTGGACTCGCTGGCCACGCTGGGCACGCTGGCGGCGTTTGTTGGTGGCAGAGTCGTGGCCGCGCGCACGGGGGGTGCCTGATGCTCCCGGTCCCGCCAGCCGGCTGCGCCGACGTGTGGTGGCTGGATATCGGCACGGTCACCGTGGGCCGCCCGGAACTGGCCGAGCTCAGCCTGGAGGAGCACAAGCGGGCCGCGTCGTTCGCGTTCCGGTCCGACCGGCGCCGGTACACCGCGGCGCACGTGATGCTGCGCCGGGTGCTGTCCGGCTACGTGGACATCCCCCCGTCCAGCCTGATCTTCCGCCGCGAGCCGTGCCCGCGGTGCGGCAAGCCGACCGGGCCGGCCGGCCCTCCCGTTCGGCTACGGGCTGCACTTCTCGCTGGCGCACAGCGGGGACGCGGTGGTGATCGCGGTGGCCGGCCAGCAGGTCGGGGTGGACGTGGAGCAGCAGCCGACCGGCTGCGTGTGCGCGCTGTCCGCGGACATGAACGCGGCGGACGCGGAGTGGGGCCGCCCGCTGGACGAGGCGGCCCGGCATGACCTGGTCATCCGGTGGTGGGTACGGGCCGAGGCGGTGCTCAAGTGCACCGGCGAGGGCATCGGCCACGGCATCGGCGCGTTCCCGGTGCTGGGCAGCCCGGACGGGCCGGTGGGCCCGGCCGTGCCCGGCGGGCCGGACCAGCTGATGGCGGCCACCCCGGCGCACGGCTGCTCGCTGATCTCGCTGCCGGGGCCGGACGGCTACCAGGCCGCGCTCGCGCTGGCCGGCTCGGTCAGCGGCATCCGGCTGGCCATCCGGGCGCCCTGGACGGCGGCGGGCGCCCGGCGGCCGAGCCCCGATTCTGTGCGCTAAATCACGTTCTGGTAACGGGGCGCGCGGCAACTGTCCGTATGCACCGCGGGTAGCCTCGGTGCAGGCTAGGGCGGGCAGCAGGAGGCGGACATGACGGCGGTTTTTGCGGTAGACGCATGCCGTACCCCGGTGGGCAAGATCAAGGGCGCGCTTGCCCGGGTACGGCCAGACCATCTGACCGCCGAGGTGATGAAGGCGCTGCTGGCCCGCAACGAATGGCTGGACCCCGGGCAGATCGACGACGTGTACTGGGGCGCGGCCAACCAGGCCGGCGAGGACAACCGGAACGTGGCCCGGATGGGCGTGCTGCTGGCCGGCCTGCCGGTGGAGGTGCCCGGCGCGACGGTGAACCGGCTGTGCGGCTCGGGGATGGAGGCCATCGCCAGCGCGGCCCGGGCCATCGCGGCGGGTGAGGCGGACATCATCCTGGCCGGCGGGGCCGAGTCGATGACCCGGGCGCCGTTCGTGCTGCCCCGGGCGGAGGGCCCGTTCCCGCGGGAGGCGGGGGTGGCCGACACCCGGCTGGGCTGGCGGCTGGTCAGCCCGCTGATGCAGAAGCTGTACCCGCCGATCACCCTGGGCGAGACGGCGGAGAACGTGGCCGAGCGGTACGGCGTCAGCCGTCAGCGCCAGGACGAGTTCGCGCTGCGCAGCCACCAGCGGGCGGCCAGCGCCCAGCAGGCGGGCCGGTTCGACGCGGAGATCGTCCCGGTCGAGGCGCCGGGCGGGCCGGTCACCCAGGACGAGGGCATCCGGGCCGACCTCACGCTGGGCGAACTGGCTGGCAAGCGGCCCGCGTTCCGCACCGGCGGCACGGTGACCGGGGGTAACTCCTCACCGCTCAACGACGGCGCGGCCGGCCTGCTGCTGGTGTCCGAGCGGGCGCTGGCGGCGGCCGGGGTGGACGCGCTGGCCCGCTACGCGGGCACCGCGGCGGCGGGCGTACATCCGGATTACATGGGCATCGGCCCGGTGCCGGCGTTGGGTAAAGTGCTGCGCCGGGCCGGCTGGGACACCGGCAGCCTGGACCTCATCGAGGTCAACGAGGCGTTCGCGGCCCAGGCCGTGGCGGTGTGCGATGAGCTCAAGCTGGACCCGGAGCGGGTCAACGTGAACGGCGGCGCCATCGCGATCGGTCACCCGCTGGGCTGCTCCGGGGCGCGGATCACCGCCACCCTGCTGCACGAGATGACCCGGCGCGGCGCGGCCCGCGGCGCGGCCAGCATGTGCATCGGGGTCGGCCAGGGCATCGCGACGCTGTGGCAGGCGGCCTGATGGCGGCGGAGCGCAGGCACCTGATGGCGGCTTCGGACGGGCCCCCCGGTACGGGCCGGGCCCGGCGGCTGCTGTGGCGGGTCTGGCCGGACCGCAACCCGCTGCGCCGGGCCGCGGACCGGGCCGAGCGGGCGCTGCTGGTCGTGCTGTTCGCGCTGTTCGCGGCGGGCATCCCGGCGGCCGCGCTGGCCGTCGGGCACTGGGCCGGGCTGGGCGCCGCGCACGCCGCCCGGGTCGCGGCCGCGGCCCAGCGGCCGGTCAGCGCACACCTGCTGCATGCCGCGCCGGCTCGCGGTCGGGCCGGCCAACCCATCGTCCTACCTGGTCCAGGAGCCGGCCTGGTGGGCCGACTCGGCGGGGGTGCGGCACGTCGCCACGGTGCTGGTCGCCGCGGGCACCAAGGCGGGCGCCGTGCTGCACGAGTGGACTGACGGGGCAGGCGGGCTGACCAGCGCCCGGATCGGCGCAGGCCAGTTGTCCAGCGGCGCGGTGCTGGCCGCGGTGGGCACGGCCGTGCTGCTGATCGCCGTGCTGGTGGTGGTCATGCTGGTGATCCGCCGCCAGCTGGACCGGCGGCGGCTGGCCGGCTGGGAAGACGGCTGGACCTCGGTCGGGCCGGAGTGGACCGGCCAGCACTGACCGCCCGCGGGCGGCAGTGCAGGCCGGCCTCCGGCCCGGCTCACACGGCCTGGTCGGCCAGCGTGAAGGCCACCGTCCCCTGGTCGTCCACCTGCGCGTCCAGCGACTTGTCGTCCAGCGCGACGGCGGCGCCGGGCTCCAGGAAGACGCGGGCCCCGGACGTCTCGATTACCTGGTCGCCGGCCACCGGGCTCTCGGCCAGCGTCACCTGGAACGCTGGGCCACCCTCGTCCTGCGACATGATGCGCAGGCCCGTGTCCTCAGGCAGTTCTGGCTGCGAGGTGAGGGTGCGGATGGCCGTCACAGCGCTATCGGTCAAGGTGAGCATGAGCTGCTCCTGTCCGTATATCGGCATTGTGCAGTTGGGCGGCCCCTACCCGATCTGAGCCGGCTCACTCCGTCGAAAAGCGCCCGGCGGCACCGACACCGGTCTGAAGGCGCTACCGAGGTGCCCGTTGACCAGGAAGGATGGAGCAATGCGATTCATGCTGCTGCAGAACTACGGGCCGGTGCAGTCCGGCTGCCCGCCGATGACCGAGTGGGCCCCGCAGGACATCACGGCGCATATCGAGTTCCAGCAGGCGCTCAACCAGGAGCTGGCCGACCGGGGTGAGCTGGTTAACGCGCAGGGGCTGGCCGGGCCGGAGCAGGCCCGGTTCGTGGTATCCGACGGCGCCACCGCGCCGGTGGTCACCGACGGGCCGTACCCGGAATCCAAAGAGCTGCTGGCCGGCTACCGGCTGGTGGACGTCGAGTCGGCCGGCCGGGCCATCGAGATCGCCGCCCAGGCCTCGGCCGCCCCCGGCCCGGCCGGCCTGCCGATCCAGCAGCCCATCGAGGTCCGCCAGGTACTCAGCGCCCCCGATCCTGAAATGTGAGGCCGCGATGACCAGCCCCGAGGACCTGCTACGGGAGCTAGCGCCGCAGGTCCTCGGGGTGATCGCGCGGCGGTACGGGGACTTCGCCAGCGCCGAGGACGCGGTACAGGAGGCGCTGCTGGCCGCGGCGCTGAGCTGGCCCACGGAGGGAACTCCGGAAAACCCGCTGGGCTGGCTGATCCGGGTGGCCGCCCGCCGGATGACCGACCAGTACCGCAGTGACGACAGCAGGCGGCGCCGCGAGCTGCTGGCCGCCTCCTGGTCCTCACCCGCCTCCCCATCCCCCTTCACTGACCCCGGCCCGGCGCCCGGCCAGGACGACACGCTGATCCTGATGTACCTGTGCTGCCACCCGGCGCTGGCCCCCGGCTCGGCCATCCCGCTCACGCTGCGGGCGGTCGGCGGTCTGACCACCCGGGAGCTGGCCGCCGCGTTCCTGCTCCCGGAGCCGACCATGGGCCAGCGGATCAGCCGGGCCAAGGCCACCCTCAAGGCCACCGCCGAGCCGTTCCGGCTGCCCCCGCCGGAGCAGCGGGCGGACCGGCTGCGGTCCGTGCTGCACGTGCTCTACCTGCTGTTCAACGAGGGCTACACGAGCAGTAGCGGCCCGGACCTGGCCCGCACCGACCTGTCCGGCGAGGCCATCCGGCTGGCCCGGATGCTGCGGGCCAGCCTGCCCGATGACCCCGAGGCGGCCGGGCTGCTGGCCCTGATGCTGCTCACCGAGGCCCAGCGGCAGGCCCGCACCGGGCCCGCCGGTGAGCTGATCCCGCTGGCCGAGCAGCAGCGCGGCTGCTGGGACCGGGCGCTGATCATCGAGGGCCTGGCCCTGGTCACCGAGGCGCTGCGGCGCGGGCCCGGGCCGGCCGGCGAGTACCAGCTGCAGGCGGCCATCGCGGCCGTGCACGACCAGGCGGGGCGGCCGGAGGACACCGACTGGGTGAAGATCCTGGCCCTGTACCGGGTGCTGGAGCGGATGACCGGCAACCCGATGGTGACGCTGAACCGGGCGGCCGCGGCGGCCATGGCGGACGGACCCGGCGCCGGGCTGGCCATCCTGGACACCGTGGCGGCCCAGCTCGGCGACCATCACCGCTACCTGTCGGTGCGCGCCCACCTGCTGGAGCAGGCCGGCGACCGGGCCGCCGCCCGGGCCGGATTCCAGGCCGCGGCGGCCCGGGCCACCAACCTCCGGGAACAGCAGTACCTGATCACCAAGGCAGCCCGGCTCACCGGGTAGGGTCGGCGGCGGGTGGGGACCGCGAGCAAGGGGGCCGCTCCGTTGGACACAGGCAGCAGCGCGCCGGACGCCGCCGCGCCGGACGCCGCCGCCGCGCCGGACGCCGCCGCCGCGGTCGGTGGCCAGCGGGCTGAGCCCCGGCCGGCCGAGGGCGGGCTGCCGGACCGGATCTGGACCGTGCCCAACGTGCTCAGCATGGCCCGGCTGGCGGGCGTGCCGGTGTTCGTCTGGCTGGTGCTCGGCCCCAAGGCCGACGGCTGGGCGGTGGGCCTGCTGATCGCCGCGGCGGCCACCGACTGGCTGGACGGGAAGATCGCCCGCGCCTGGCACCAGGAGAGCCGCCTCGGGCAGGTGCTCGACCCGGCCGCCGACCGGCTCTATATCGGGGCCATGCTGATCGCGCTGGCCATCCGGGCCATCATCCCGTGGTGGCTGGTCGGCGTGCTGGTCGCACGGGAACTGGTGCTGGGCGTGGCGCTGCTCGCGGCTGCGCGCCCGGGGCTGGGAGCCGCTCCAGGTCAGCTTCGTCGGCAAGGCGGCCACGCTGTGCCTGCTGTACGCCTTCCCGCTGTTGCTGCTCGGTGTGTACGGCGGCACGGCCGCGGAGGTGGCCCGGGTGGCCGGGTGGGCGTTCGGGCTGTGGGGCACCGCGCTGTACTGGTGGGCAGCGGGCCTCTACCTGGCCCAGACCTGGCAGCTCACCAGTGACCGGGCAGGTAATGGCCCAGCCCGGTCATCGGCCGGTCATGATGGAGGGACCCGATAGCGAGTGCCTGGCCCAGCATGCGATCGGGGAGGATGGGCGGACGGCACGGATGACCTGGAAGGAGACCCGGCACCGGTGAAGGCCGTCGTGATGGCCGGCGGTGAGGGCACCCGGCTGCGGCCGATGACCGCCAACCAGCCCAAGCCGCTGCTGCCCGTCTGCAACAAGCCGATCATGGAACACGTGCTGCGGCTGCTCAAGCGGCACGGCTTCGACGAGACCGTGGTCACCGTGCAGTTCCTGGCCTCGCTGGTACGCAACTACTTCGGGGACGGCGAGGACGTGGGCATGCGCCTGCAGTACGCCACCGAGGAGGCGCCGCTCGGCACCGCGGGCAGCGTGAAGAACGCCGAGGACGAGCTGCGCGACGAGCCGTTCCTGGTCATCTCCGGGGACGCGCTGACCGACATCGATCTGACCGCCATGGTCCGCGCGCACAAGGAGGCCGGGGCCCTGGTCACCGTCGGGCTGACCCGGGTGCCCAACCCGCTGGAGTTCGGCATCATCATCGTCGGCGAGGACGGCCGGATCCAGCGCTTCCTGGAGAAGCCCACCTGGGGCCAGGTGTTCTCGGACACGGTCAACACCGGGATCTACGTGATGGAGCCCGAGGTGCTGGCCGAGGTCCGCCGGGGGAGTCGGTGGACTGGTCCGGCGATGTGTTCCCGGCCCTGCTCAACGGGGCGCGCCGCTGTTCGGCTAGATCGCCGACGGCTACTGGGAAGACGTGGGCACGCACGAGAGCTACCTGAAGGCCCAGGCCGACGTGCTGTCCGGCCGGGTGGACACCGAGATCGACGGGTTCGAGGTGTCGCCCGGGGTGTGGGTGGCCGAGGGGGCCGAGGTGGACCCGGAGGCGGTGCTGTCCGGGCCGGTGTGCGTCGGCGACTACGCCAAGGTCGAGGCCGGCGCTGAACTGCGCGAGTTCACCGTGCTGGGTGCCAACGTGGTGGTCAAGGAGGGCGCGTTCCTGCACCGGGCCGTGGTGCACAACAACGTCTACGTCGGGCAGGGCGTCACCCTGCGCGGCTGCGTCATCGGCAAGAACACTGACGTGATGCCGTCCGCGCGGATCGAGGAAGGCGCGGTGGTCGGCGACGAGTGCGTGATCGAGCCGGAGGCGTACCTGTCCGCCGGGGTGAAGGTCTACCCGTTCAAGACCATCGAGGCGGGCGCGGTGGTGAACACCAGCGTCATCTGGGAGTCCCGCGGGCAGCGCACCCTGTTCGGGCCGCGCGGGGTGTCCGGCCTGGTCAACGTGGAGATCACGCCCGAGCTGTGCGTCCGGCTGTCCAGCGCCTACGCGACCACGCTGCGGAAGGGATCGGTCGTCACCACCTCGCGTGACGTGTCCCGCGCCGCGCGGGCGCTGAAGCGCGCCGTGCAATGCGCACTGAACGCCAGTGCGATCAACGTGGTCGACCTGGAGGCGCAGCCGCTGCCGGTGGCCAGATTCCAGACCTCCCGCAGCTCCTGCGCCGGCGGCATCGCGCTGCGCACCACGTCCGGCGACCCGCAGTCGATCGACATCGTGTTCCTGGACGACCGGGGCGCCGAGCTGTCCCAGACCGCCGCGCGGAAGCTGGAGCGGGTGTTCTCCCGGCAGGAGTACCGGCGGGCCTTCCCGGGCGAGATCGCCGAGCTGACCTACCCGTCCCGGGTGGTCGAGACGTACGCCCAGGAACTGGTGCGCAGCGTGGACATGACCGGGGTGCGTGAGGCCGGGCTCAAGGTCGTGGTGGACTGCGCGGGCGGCACCGTCTCGCTGGTGCTGCCCAGCCTGCTCGGCCGGCTGGGGGTGGACGCGCTCATCGTCAACAACCGGCTGGACGAGGCCACCCCCACCCAGGGGCTGGCCCAGGTCCGGGCGGGCATGCAGCGGCTGTCCGAGCTGGTCGCCTCGTCCCGGGCCGCGTTCGGCGTGCGCTTCGACCAGGTCGGCGAGCGGATCATGCTGGTGGACGACAAGGGCGCGATGATCAGCGACGACCGGGCGCTGCTGGTCGTGCTGGACCTGATCGCGGCGGAACGCCGGGCCGGGCGGGTGGCGCTGCCGGTGACCACCACCCGGGTGGCCGAGCAGGTCTGCCGGTTCCACGGCGTGCACGTGGACTGGACGCCGACCTCGCTGCACGGGCTGACCGAGGCGACCGCGGCGGACGATGTAATTTTCGGCGGCGACGGCCGCGGCGGGTATCGTGGTGCCCGAGTTCAGCCGGACCCTGGACGGCATCGCGGCCTTCGCCCGGCTGCTCGGCCTGGTCGCCCGGACCCGGCTGACGCTGAGCCAGATCGACGCCCGGATCCCGGCCGCGCACCTGCTCAAGCGCTCGATGCCGACGCCGTGGGCGGCCAAGGGCAGCGTGATGCGCACCGTGGTGGAGGCGGCCGGGGACCGGAAGGTGGACACCACCGACGGGGTGCGCATCGTGGAGCCGGACGGCGGCTGGGTGCTGGTGCTGCCCGACCCGGCCGACGCGGTGACCCACCTGTGGGCCGAGGGCCCGGACGCGGACACCGCCCAGGCGCTGCTCGACGAATGGGCGGCGGTGGCGGAGCGATCGGGTAGCTGAACCCGGTAGGCTGGCCAGCTCAGTGTCCAGCGGGGCAACCGCCCACCATGAGACAATCCCCTGCGGAGGGGTGCATGCGTCGGAGGTGCGGCCAGGATGTGGCGTCGGCGGCACGATAACGTCCCGGGCGGATCCCGGGGCGGCGATTCATCCCCTGGCCAGGGCCGACGCCGTGGCTGGCGGGCCCGGCTGCGCCCGGCTGGGCGCCGCGCGTGGCGCATGGACCGGCCGGGTGCGGCCCAGGTAGCGTGGAGTGCATCAGCCGAGCAGGTACCTTCTGAGCACGGTCTCAGCGAGCACGGTTCCAGAGAGCACAGTTCTGCCAGACACGGGGAACGGGCTGCGTCCGACGTGGTTCCCGCCCAGAGCCCATGGCCAGCAGAGGAGAGGCTGGGCCACGACATGCCGAGCATCTATTGCACCCGGTGCGGTCAGGCGAATCCTGACGACGCGCGCTTCTGCCTGCATTGCGGGACGATGCTCGCGCGCCCGGGTGCTGACCGCCCGGGTGAGACGACGTCCATCATCTCGATGGGCGGCGGGGACGTGGCCGAGCCCGAGTTCGGTGACGAGCCGTTCGCCGACCCGTCGCTGGAATCCCTGCCGCCCGGCGTGGCCCTGCTGGTGGTCAAGCGCGGCCCCAACGCGGGCAGCCGGTTCCTGCTGGACAGCGACATCACCACGGCCGGGCGGCACCGGGACAGTCATATCTTCCTGGACGACGTGACCGTGTCCCGGCGGCATGCCGAGTTCTACCGCCGCGGGGACCGGTTCACCGTGCGCGATGTGGGCAGCCTGAACGGCACCTACGTCAACCAGGAGCGGATCGAAGAGGCGCCGCTGATCGGCGGCGACGAGGTGCAGATCGGCAAGTTCCGGCTGGTCTTCCTGACCGGGCGGCGCCCGCAGGTGGAACGTGGTGGCGGGGGCGCGCAGGTCGGGGCATGAGCGCTCAGCCCGCCCGGGGCGGCTTCGGCATCGGCGAGGTGCTCGCCCAGCTCCGGGACGAGTTCCCCGATGTGAGCGTGTCGAAGATCCGTTTCCTGGAGTCCGAGGGGCTGATCCAGCCTGCCCGGTCGCCGTCCAACTACCGCCGGTTCGGCCCCGCCGACGTGGCCCGGCTGCGCTACATCCTGACCGCCCAGCGCGACGAGTACCTGCCGCTGCGGGTGATCAAGGACCGGCTGGCGGCCACGGACGGGGACGCCGGGGCGGACCCGGACAGCCCCGAGCAGCGCGCCGCACGGCGCCCGCTGAGCCGCCGGGAACTGCTCGACGCGGCCGGGATCGACGAGAGCTACCTGACCGAACTCGAAGATTTCGGCCTGGTCCGGGCGTCCGGCCGGCAATACGGCCCGGACGCGGTGGCCGCGGCGCGGATCATCGTCGCACTGGGCAAGTACGGCGTGCAGGCCCGGCACCTGCGCGCGGTAAGGGCCGCCGTGGAGCGGGAGACCGCGCTGATCGAGCAGGTGGTGGCGCCCACCTTGCGGCAGCGCAGCCCCGGCTCGCGGGACCGGGCCGGGCAGACGGCCCGCGAGGTCGCGGCGCTGTCCTTGCAGCTGCACGCGTCGCTGATGGGCGACGCCCTGGCCGAGGCCGGGCTGGACGTGGCTGGTCTGGGCGTGGCCGGTCTGGGCGTCGCCGGGCTGGACCTGGCCGGGCTGCCGGGCGGCCAGCTGACCGAGCCGGACGGGCCGGCCGCGGATACGGCGAGAACGGATTTGCCGGCCCAGCCACCGCCAGGTCCGGTGCCTGATGGGGTGTACGTTGGCTAAGGAGTGCCCAGCAGGTCCATGCCTGAGGCTGCGCGTCAGGCGCGTGTGAGGACGGAGCCGCCGTGAGGAAGATGGAGGTCGTCGGCGTCCGGGTCGAGATGCCCACGAACCAGCCCATCGTCCTGCTGAAAGAGACGCAGGGTGACAGGTACCTGCCGATCTGGATCGGGCCGGTTGAGGCTACCGCGATCGCGTTCGCGCAGCAGGGCATGGTGCCCGCCCGGCCGCTGACCCATGACCTCTTCCGCGACGTGCTGGAAGCGCTGGACGTGCAGCTGCAGACGGTGAACATCACCGCGCTGCGGGACGGCATCTTCTTCGCCGACCTGATCTTCTCGAACGGCAAGGAAGTCAGCGCCCGGCCGTCCGATTCGATCGCGCTCGCGCTGCGCACCGGCGCCACCATCTTCGCCAGCGACGAGGTACTCGACGAGGCTGGCGTGGCCATCCCCGACGAGCAGGAAGACGAGGTCGAGAAGTTCCGCGAGTTCCTGGACACGATCACCCCGGAGGACTTCGGCCGGGCCACCTGAGGTCCCCCACGACGCGCCGTGTGCGATCGTTGACTCAGCAAGCGCTGGCGGCCTACCGTGCGAGACGAGTACCCAGGGTGGTCAGCTCCGGGTGGAGGCAGGCGTGGCGGTAAGCAAGGGCAGCAAGCAGGCGTCAGGCGCGCACGATCCGGCGGCGGCTGGCGCGGCCGAGCGTGGCGCGGCCATGCAGCAGGCCGGTGAGCAGGGGCTGCTGTTCGGCGAGGATCTCGCTACCCGGCCAGAAGGCATCGGCTACCGCGGCCCGACCGCGTGCGCCGCGGCCGGCATCACCTACCGCCAGCTCGACTACTGGGCCCGGACCGGCCTGGTCGAGCCGAGCGTGCGGGCCGCGCAGGGCTCCGGATCGGCCCGGCTGTACAGCTTCCGGGACATCCTGGTGCTCAAGGTGGTCAAGCGGCTGCTGGACACCGGGATCTCGCTGCAGCAGATCCGGGCCGCGGTCACCCACCTGCGCAGCCGGGGCGCCAGCGACCTGGCCCAGATCACCCTGATGAGCGACGGGGTCAGCGTGTACGAGTGCACCTCACCGGGCGAGGTGGTGGACCTGCTGCAGGGCGGGCAGGGCGTGTTCGGCATCGCGCTCGGCCGGATCTGGCAGGAAGTGGACGGCACCCTGGCCGAACTGCCCGCGGAGCAGGCCGAGGGCACCGCGGAAGGCACGGCGGGAACCTCGTCGCACGCCGACGAGCTGGCCCGCCGCCGGGCCCGCCGGACCGGCTGATCTTGTCCGGGGGGCGCCCCCCGATCGCCGCTACGCGCTGGGCGCCGGCCCGGCGGGCACCCGCCTGCGGCGGGCCTCGCCCCGCCAGCGAGATGTCCCGGGTAGGCTGAGCGGTAGCTGATCACACCGTCCGGGAGAGACCCTGCGCAGCCAGCGCGGGGCGCCGAAGGGGCAACCTCCCCGGAACCTCTCAGGCAACCAGGACCGGTCGGGACAGGCAGCTCTGGAGTCCGCGCGTCATCTGCTGGCGACAGAGGGGGAGGACCAGGCAGGCACGGCAGTGCCAGGCGGCTCCCCTCTGGAGGCTCCGATGGACTTCCCGGCACGACACATTGGCCCCTCAGCCGACGAGCAGCAGCGCATGCTCGCGGTGACCGGGCACGCCTCGCTGGACGAGCTGACCGCCGCGGCGCTGCCGCCCGGGCTGGCCGATCCGCGGCCGCTCGACCTGCCACCGGCGGCCACCGAGGCCGAGGCGCTGGCCGAGCTGCGCCGCCTGGCCGCGCGGAACACCGTCGCCCAGTCCATGATCGGCCTGGGCTACTACGGCACGATCACCCCGGCGGTGATCCGCCGCAACGTGCTGGAGAACCCGGCCTGGTACACCGCGTACACGCCGTACCAGCCGGAGATCTCGCAGGGGCGGCTCGAGGCGCTGCTCACCTTCCAGACCCTGGTCGAGGACCTGACCGCGCTGCCGGTGGCCGGGGCCTCGCTGCTGGACGAGGCGACCGCGGCGGCCGAGGCGATGACGCTGGCCCGGCGGGCGGCCGGGCAGGGCCGGATCTTCCTGGCCGACCGCGACTGCCTGCCGCAGACGCTGGCCGTGCTGGCCACCCGGGCCGAGCCGCTCGGCATCGAGCTGGTGGTCGCCCCGGTCAGCGCGGAGCTGATCGCGGCGCAGCCGGACGGCGAGCTGTTCGGCGTGCTGCTGCAGTACCCGGGGGCCAGCGGCCAGGTGCGCGACCTGGCCCCGGTCATCGCGGCCGCGCACGACCGCGGCGCGCTGGCCGCGGTGGCCGCCGACCTGCTCGCGCTGACCCTCGTCGTCCCGCCGGGCGAGCAGGGCGCGGACATCGCGGTGGGCAGCACCCAGCGGTTCGGCGTGCCGATGGGCTACGGCGGCCCGCACGCGGCGTATATCGCGGTCCGCGACGAGCTGCGCCGCCAGCTGCCCGGGCGGCTGGTCGGCGTGTCGCTGGACGCCGACGGCAAGCCCGCCTACCGGCTCGCGCTGCAGGCCCGGGAGCAGCACATCCGGCGGGAGAAGGCGACCAGCAACATCTGCACCGCGCAGGTGCTGCTGGCCGTGATGGCCGCCATGTACGCGGTCTACCACGGCCCGGACGGGCTGGCCGGCATCGCCCGCGCGGTGCACGAGAAGGCGGCCCGGCTGGCCGCCACGCTGCGCGCGCACGGGGTGGCCGCCGCGGACGCCGGGTTCTTCGACACGGTCCAGGTCAGCCTGCCCGGCGCGGCCGCGGGCGGCGGCCGGGCGGGCCCGTCAGGCCGGCTACAACCTGTACCTGGCCGGCCCGGACACGGTGCAGATCGCCTGCGACGAGACCACCACCGACGCGCAGCTGCGCGAGGTGGCCGCGGCCGTGGCGGGCGCTGGCTGAGGAACCGCTGCCGAGCTGGCCGAGCCGACCGCGGTGCTGCCCGAGGGGCCTGCTGCGCCGGTCGGGCTACCTGGCCCACCCGGTGTTCCACGAGCACCGCAGCGAGACCGCCATGCTGCGCTACCTGCGCCGCCTGGCCGACTTCGACATCGCGCTGGACCGCTCGATGATCCCGCTCGGGTCGTGCACGATGAAGCTCAACGCGGCGGCCGAGATGGAGCCGGTCAGCTGGCCGGAATTCGCCGGGCTGCACCCGTTCGCGCCGGCCGGGCAGGCCGCCGGGTACACCGAGCTGATCGGCGACCTGGAGCGGTGGCTGGCCGAGCTGACCGGGTACGACAGCGTGTCCGTGCAGCCGAACGCCGGCTCGCAGGGCGAGCTGGCCGGGCTGCTGGCCATCCGGGCCTACCACCAGGCCCGCGGCGAGGCCGGCCGGGACATCTGCCTGATCCCGGAGTCGGCGCACGGCAC
Organism: uncultured Actinomycetes bacterium; assembly: GCA_963757545.1. Lineage (GTDB taxonomy): Bacteria > Actinomycetota > Actinomycetes > Streptosporangiales > Streptosporangiaceae > RYN-230. Next base: position 401,063 of record CAVWSA010000039.1, read on the forward strand.
CAACGCGGCCAGCGCCGTGCTGGCCGGGCTGCGCGTGGTGGTGGTCAAGTGCGCCGGCGACGGCGCCATCGACCAGGCCGACCTGGCCGCCAAGCTGGCGTCCCGCGGCCCGCAGGTGGCCGCGATCATGCTGACCTACCCGTCCACCAACGGCGTGTTCGAGGAGGGCGTGCAGGCCGTGTGCGCGGCGGTGCACGACGCGGGCGGCCAGGTGTACGTGGACGGGGCCAACCTGAACGCGCTGGTCGGGCTGGCCCGGCCGGGCCGGTTCGGCGCCGACGTGTCGCACCTCAACCTGCACAAGACGTTCTGCATCCCGCACGGCGGCGGCGGTCCCGGCGTCGGCCCGGTAGCCGCCCGCGCCCACCTGGCGCCGTATCTGCCCGGGCGCGAAGCGGGTCCGGTCGCGGCGGCCCGCGTACGGCTCGGCGGGCATCCTGCCCATCTCCTGGGCCTACATCCGGATGATGGGCGCGGCGGGGCTGCGGCAGGCCACCCAGGTGGCCATCCTGGCCGCCAACTACGTGGCCGCCCGGCTGGCCCCGCACTACCCGGTGCTGTACACCGGCCGCGGCGGCCTGGTCGCGCACGAGTGCATCGTGGACATCCGGCCGCTCACCAAGCACACCGGGGTGACCGTGGAGGATGTGGCCAAGCGGCTGATCGACTATGGATTTCATGCCCCGACGATGTCGTTTCCGGTGGCTGGCACGCTGATGATCGAGCCCACCGAGAGCGAGGATCTGGCCACCCTGGACCGGTTCTGCGACGCCATGATCGCGATCCGGCAGGAGATCGACCGGATCGGTTCCGGCGAGTACGACAGCCAGGACAACCCGCTGCGGAACGCCCCGCATACCGCGTCCATGCTGCTCGCGGCCGACTGGAAGCACCCGTACGAGCGGGAGGAGGCGGCCTACCCGCTGGGCGGGGACCGGCGGGCCAAGTACTGGCCTCCGGTGCGCCGCATCGACCAGGCCTACGGGGACCGCAACCTGATCTGCGCCTGCCCCCCGGCGTCGGCATTCGAGGAGTGAGTTTATCGGCGTGTCCCGCAGGCGCTACGCTGCGAGCCAGTGATCCGGCAGGAAAGGCGCGGCATGGCACATTCGGCGCGGGCGGTCATTGTCGGCATTGACAATGGCGGCACGATGAACAACGCCACCGTGCTGGATCCCAGCGGGCGTTTCCTGGTGCAGCAGATGCTGGAACGGCCCAGCCGGGTGCGCGAAGGGCCGGCCGTGGCCATCGGCGCACTGGCCGACTCGTTCGACGAAGTCCTCCAGGTCACCGGGATCGAGCGGGCCCAGGTCCGCGCGGTCGGGCTGGACACCCCCGGGCCGGCCAGCGCGGACGGCGTGCTGTCCTCCCGCGGCGCGACCAACTTCGGCCACCCGGAGTGGGGCGGATTCAACATCCGGGCCGCCCTGGAAGAACGGCTCGGCCTGCCGGTGGTGTACACCAACGACGCGAACGCGGCGGCGCTCTACGCGCACCATGCCCGGTTTGGCCCGGCCGCGGCGGAGCACTCCTCGGTGGCGGCCATCGTCGGCACCGGGCTGGGCGGCGGCCTGGTCGAGGCGGGCCGGGTGGTGAGCGGCGCGGCCGGCATGGCCGGCGAGCTGGGCCATGTGCAGATCCCGCTGGACGGGCTGCTGGCCGACGGGCAGCCGGTGCCGTCCTGCAACTGCGGCCTGTACGGCGACGCGGAGAGCGTCGCCTCGCTCACCGGGATCGAGAAGAACCTGCTGCCGTACTGGCTGGCCCAGTTCCCCGAGCACGAGCTGGCCGCGGTGGAACCGCTGGCCAAAGCGGCCAAGCTGGTCCGTGGCTTCGGCGCGGCGGGCGACCCGATGGCGCTGCGCATTTTCGGGCAGCAGGCCATGGCGCTGGGCCGGACATTCTCCATCGCGGCGATGTTCACCGACCCCGGCACCTACTTCGTCGGGGGCGGTGTCGTTGAGGCCGGGCCGGCGTTCAGCCAATGGTTCCTGAATGAAGTCCAGGCGCACACCACGCTGCGCGCGGAGCAGCAGCGGGTGGTGGACTTCGCGCTCGTTCCCGACCTCGACATGGCGGGCGCGCGGGGCGCCGCGCTCGCGGCCCGCGCCGCCGTCGTCGGCCACGCATAGAGTTGCTGCGTGGCAGATCCGCAGTCCTACCGGCCGGCCCCCGGGTCGATCCCGGAGTCGCCCGGTGTGTACCGGTTCCGTGACGACCACGGCCGGGTCATCTACGTCGGCAAGGCCCGGAATCTCCGGTCCCGGCTGAACTCCTATTTCGCCGACTTCGCCAGCCTGCACCCGCGCACCCAGACCATGCTGCGGACGGCCGCGGAGGTCAGCTGGACCGTGGTGGCCACCGAGGTGGAGGCGCTGCAGCTCGAGTACTCCTGGATCAAGGAGTTCGATCCCAAGTTCAACGTGCGGTACCGGGACGACAAGAGCTACCCGTACCTGGCCGTCACGATGAACGAGGAATACCCCCGGGTCATGGTGATGCGCGGCGCCAAGCGGCGCGGGGTGCGGTATTTCGGCCCGTATTCGCACGCCTGGGCGATCCGCGAGACGGTGGACACGCTGCTCCGGGTGTTCCCGGTGCGCACCTGCTCGGCCGGGGTGTTCAAGCGGGCGGGCCAGATCGGGCGGCCGTGCCTGCTGGGTTACATCGGCAAATGCTCAGCGCCGTGCGTGCAGCGGGTCAGCGAGGCCGAGCACCGGGTGCTGGCCGAGGAGTTCTGTGACTTCATGGCGGGCCAGACCGACCGGTTCATCCGGCGGCTGGAGACCGAGATGCGCGAGGCGGCCCGGGCTGAGGAGTACGAGCGGGCGGCCCGGCTGCGGGACGACATCAAGGCGCTGCAGCGGGCCCTGGAGAAGCAGACCGTGGTGCTCGGCGACGGCACCGACTGCGATGTGATCGCGCTGGCCGAGGACCAGCTGGAAGCCGCGGTGCAGGTGTTCTACGTGCGCGGCGGCCGGGTCCGCGGGCAGCGCGGCTGGGTGGTGGACAAGGTCGAGGACGTGACCGCGGGCGAGCTGGTGGAGCAGTTCCTCGGCCAGGTCTACGGAGACGACAGCGTGGCCAGCGACCAGCCCGTCGCCCCGGCCGGCCGGGGCCGCCGCGGCGACGCGGGCGGGCCGCTGGATCCGCGGCAGCTGACCCGGCCGGCCCAGCGGCCGGGCGGCGTTCCCCGGGAGGTGCTGGTGCCGGAACTGCCGCCAGACGCCGCCGCGGTCGAGGAGTGGCTCAGCGCGCGGCGGGGCAGCCGGGTCCGCCTCCGGGTGCCGCGGCGCGGCGACAAGAAGGCGCTGCTGGACACCGTGACCCGGAACGCGGGGGAGTCGCTGGCGCTGCACAAGACCCGCCGGGCCAGCGACCTGACCACGCGCAGCCGGGCGCTGCACGAGATCCAGGAGGCGCTCGGGCTGGACGAGGCGCCGCTGCGCATCGAGTGCTATGACGTGTCCAACCTGATGGGCACGCACGTGGTCGCGTCCATGGTGGTGTTCGAGGACGGGCTGGCCCGGAAGTCGGAGTACCGCCGGTTCAGCATCAAGGGCACCGAGGGCACCGACGACGTCGCGTCCATCCACGAGGTCATCACCCGCCGGTTCCGCCGCTACCTGGAGGAGCGGGAGGAGACCGGTGAGCTGGACACGCTGGGCGATACCGAGGTCGATGGCGAGCAGGTCCCCGGCGGCGAGGATCACCGGCCGGCCGCGCAAGTTCGCCTACCCGCCCAACCTGGTGGTGATCGACGGCGGGCAGCCGCAGGTGGCCGCGGCCGCCCGGGCCCTGGCCGAGCTGGGCATCGACGACGTGGACGTGTGCGGGCTGGCCAAGCGGCTGGAGGAGGTCTGGCTGCCCGGCGAGGACACGCCGGTGATCATGCCGCGGAGCAGCGAGGGCCTGTACCTGCTGCAGCGGGTCCGCGACGAGGCGCACCGCTTCGCGATCACCTACCACCGGGCGAAACGGTCAAAGGCCCAGATGGTCAGCGAGCTTGACTCGGTCCCGGGACTCGGCCCGGCCCGGCGGGCTACGCTGCTACGGCACTTCGGTTCGGTGCGCAAGCTGGCCGACGCGACCCAGCCGGAGATCGCCGGGCTGCCCGGCATCGGCCCGCGCGTCGCGGCGGCGGTGCTCGCGGCGCTGCGGCCCGGCCCGGCCGAACCGGGCCAGGCGGAGCTGGACCGGGGTGCCGGCGGCGCGGAGAATGGCACGGATAATGAGCAGGGCAGTGGCCATGGGGACGGCCACGCCGCGGACAGGGGGGCGTCGTGAGTCGCGCACGGCGAGGCAGGCTAGGGCGGCTGGGCACGCCGGGGCGAAGCGGGCGGGGCCGCGGGTGACCGGGACCGACGCGCCGGACGTGGTGATCATCACCGGGATGTCCGGGGCTGGCCGGAGCACCGCGGCCAAGTCACTGGAAGACCTGGACTGGTTCGTCGCCGACAACCTGCCGCCCGGGCTGCTGCCGACCATGATCGAGCTGGCCAGCCGGGCGATGGGCGCGGTGCCGCGGGTCGCGGCCGTGCTGGACGTGCGCAGCCGGGCGTTCTCCACCGACCTGCAGTCGGCCATCGGGGAGCTGGACGCGCGCGGCATGCGGCCCCGGGTGGTCTTCCTGGAGGCCAGTGACGACACCCTGGTCCGCCGGTTCGAGAGCGTCCGGCGCCCGCATCCGCTGCAGGAAGATGGCCGGGTGGTGGACGGCATCGCGGCCGAGCGGACCCTGCTCCGCGGCGTCCGCGAGGAAGCCGACCTGGTTATCGACACCTCCGCGCTGAACGTGCACGAGCTGCGGGCCCGGATGCGCGATGCGTTCAGCGCCGAGGAGCCGGCCGCGCTCCGGGTCAACGTGGTGTCCTTTGGCTACAAGTACGGGCTGCCGGTGGACGCCGACATCGTGACCGACTGCCGGTTCCTGCCCAACCCGCGCTGGGTCCCCGACCTGGCCCCGCTGACCGGGCAGGACCCGCGGGTCCGGGACTACGTGCTCAGCCAGCTGGGCGCGGCCGACTTCCTCGACTCGTTCCTGGCCGCGCTGCGGGTGGTGCTGGCCGGGTACGAGCGGGAAGGAAAGCGGTTCGCCACGCTGGCCATCGGCTGCACCGGTGGCAAGCACCGCAGCGTCGCGATGGCCGAGCACATCGCCAGCCAGCTCCGGGTCAAGGGGCCGGCGGTCCAGGTACTGCACCGGGACCTGGGGCGCGAGTGATGCCGGGGGAGTCTGCTGGCCTGGTGCCCGCGGTGCGGCCGCTCAACCCCAAGGTCGCCGCGCTCGGCGGCGGGCACGGGCTGTTCGCGTCGCTGTCCGCGCTGCGCCGGGTGACCCGGCAGCTCAGCGCGATCGTGACGGTGGCCGACGACGGCGGGTCCAGCGGCCGGCTGCGCCGCCAGTACGGCGTGCTGCCGCCGGGTGACCTGCGGATGGCGCTGGCCGCGCTGTGCGGCGACGACGCCTGGGGGACCACCTGGAGCCGCGTGGTGCAGCACCGGTTCACCGGCGACGAGGCCGACCTGGGTGGGCACGCGGTCGGCAACCTGCTGATCGTGGCGCTGTGGGAGCTGCTCGGCGACACCGTGCAGGGGCTGGACTGGGTGGGCCGGCTGCTCGGCGCGTACGGCCGGGTGCTGCCGATGGCGTCGGTGCCGATCGACCTGCTGGCCGAGGTCGAAGGCGCGGACCCGGCCCAGCCCTACGCGGTGAGCACGGTGCGCGGTCAGGTCGCCTGCGCGTCCACCACCGGACGGGTACGATCGGTATCCCTGATTCCGGAGGATCCGCCTGCCTGCCCGGAGGCCGTCACGGCGATCCTGGACGCCGACTGGGTGGTGCTCGGGCCCGGTTCCTGGTTCACCAGCGTCCTGCCGCACCTGCTGGTGCCAGAGCTGGCCGCGGCGCTGGTCAGTACCCGTGCCCGGCGCATCGTGGCGCTGAACCTGGTCGCCCAGCCGGGCGAGACCGAGGGCTTCGCGCCGCAGACCCACCTGGAAGTGCTGGCCGATCACGCACCACAGCTCAAGGTTGACGTCGTGCTCGCGGACCGGGGCGCCGCGGGGGGCGCCGTAGCGGAACTGGACAAGGCCGCGGGCCTGCTCGGCGGCCGCCTGGTGCTGGCCGACCTGGCGATGCGCGATGGGACGCCGCGGCATGATCCGCGGCAGCTGGCCGGGGCATTCGCGGAAATCTTCGAGGGGGAGTGATGCCAGTGGCGATGACCAGCCTGGTCAAGGATGAGCTGAGCCGGGTGACCGTGCTCAAGCCGTGCTGCCGAAAGGCCGAGGTGTCCGCGCTGCTGCGGTTCGCCGGGGGACTGCATCTGGCCAGCGGGCGCATCGTGGTGGAGGCCGAACTGGACACCGGGGCGGCGGCCCGGCGGCTGCGCAAGGACATCGCCGAGGTGTTCGGGCATTCCTCCGACCTGATCGTGCTGGCCCCCAGCGGGCTGCGCAAGGGCAACCGGTACGTGGTCCGGGTACGCAAAGACGGCGACAGCCTGGCCCGGCAGACCGGACTGGTGGACAACTACGGCCGGCCGGTCCGCGGCCTGCCCCGGCAGGTGGTGTCCGGCACCACCTGCGACTGCGAGGCCGCCTGGCGCGGCGCGTTCCTGGCCCACGGCTCGCTGACCGGGCCGGGCCGGTCGATGTCGCTGGAGATCACCTGCCCCGGCCCGGAGGCGGCACTGGCCCTGGTGGGCGCGGCCCGGCGGATGAAGATCCACGCCAAGGCGCGCGAGGTACGCGGGGTGGACCGGGTGGTGGTCCGGGACGGCGACGCGATCAGCGCGCTGCTGACCCGGCTGGGGGCACACGACAGCGTGCTGGCCTGGGAGGAGCGGCGGATGCGCCGGGAGGTCCGGGCCACCGCCAACCGGCTGGCCAACTTCGACGACGCCAACCTGCGGCGCAGTGCGCGGGCCGCGGTCGCGGCGGGCGCCCGGGTGGAACGGGCGCTGGAGATCCTGGGCAGCGACGCGCCCGAGCATCTCACCGTCGCGGGCCGGCTCCGCATCGAGCACCGGCAGGCCAGCCTGGAAGAGCTCGGCCAGCTGGCCAGCCCGCCACTGACCAAGGACGCGATCGCCGGGCGGATCCGGCGGCTGCTGGCCATGGCGGATAAGCGGGCCAGGGACCTCGGCGTGCCGGACACCGAGTCCAGCCTCACCGCGGAGATGCTCACCCAGTAGCTCAGGCCGGGTACTCGGTGGGCCCGGTGCGGTAGCTGCGGCCGCCGGGCGTGGTCCAGGTGAAGATGCCGGGACTGTCCTGGGTCAGCGTCCAGCGGGGAAGCTGCTTGCACTTGTGGTGCCGGCGGCATCCCGGAGCGAGGCTGCACTGGCAGATGTCGCGCTGACCTAGGGAAACGTCCTGGACATCGACTTGCTGGTATTCCGGTCATCGTGGGCAGTGGGACGAGTCGATCAGCCGGTGCAGCCCGTGACCGAGCCCCCGGCGCGGCGATGGAAGGCAGGCAATCCGCCGTGCGGCCCGGCCAGCTCAGGGTTCCGGCTGTCTGGGCGTATCTTGCTAGCGATACGCTGACCATCCGCTGGTCACCGGGCCGGGGCCCGACGCAGGTGCAGCAGGGAGCGGTGAGCGCGTCGTGATCTGGCCGGTGCAAGGGACGGGCGGCTGGCCGTGATCGGGACAATCTGGGAATGCGTGGTGCTGGTGGCCGTGCTCGCGGTTGCGGCGTGCTGGGTGCTGGCGGCGGCGCGTCCGGTCCCGGCCGCGACCGGGGATCCTGGGCTTACGCCCCATCTGGCCCGGCTGGCGGGCCGCCGCTCCCGGCGGGTAGCGGCAGTGACCGTTGACCTGGGGGCTCCGGCGCCGGTTCGCTCGGCATTCATCAGGGCGGACGCCGGAACGCTGTTCGAGACAGGATCGGTGACTAAGGCGCTGACCGGGATGATGCTGGCCGACGCCATCGAGCGCGGCGAGTTGTCGATGGACAGCACCGCCGCGGAGCTCCTGCCTGCCCTTGACTGTACGAGGGCGGCCACGGTGACCGTGCGGGAACTGTGCACCCACACGTCGGGGCTGCCCCGGCTGCCTGTGGACCCGCGCACGGCGGCCCGCGTCGCCATGTTCGCTTTTGTCGGTCTTGATCCCTACCGGGGCACCACGCCGTCCCGGGTGATAGCCCTGGCGGGCCGGCAGCGCCTGCGCCGCCGCGGGCAAGCCGCGTACTCCAACCTCGGTGCGGCACTGCTGGGCCAGATTCTGGCCGGACGGGCAGGCTGCAGTTTCCCGGACCTGCTCCGGGCGCGGGTCTTCACCCCGCTTGGCATGTCCTCAGCCGCGGTGGCCACGAGGCAACAGAAGGCAGCGCCTGGCTGGTCAGCGACGGGTCTGCCCCGTGCCCCGTGGGTCCAGGACGGGTATGCCCCGGCCGGCGGGGTCATCGCCACGATCGGGGACATGGCCCGGCTCCTGACCGCCATCCTGGATCGGACCGCGCCAGGATACGGCTCCTTGACGCCGGTCCCGGACGTCGAGACCACGCGACCGAACCGGCGCAGCGGCATGTTCTGGATGATTGATTCGCTCCCGTCCGGGAACGCCATGATCTGGCACAACGGCGCCACGGGCGGATACTCCGCCTTCCTGGCGATCTTCCCGGAGACCCGGCAGGCGGTCGCCGTCCTGGCCAGCGTCTCGCGACCTGGCGATCAGCAACGCATCGCACTGGGGCTAGCGCGGTCGCTGGTCAAGCACCCGCCCGGTGACCAGCCTGGGTAAGCCGCTCTAAGTGTGTGGTTATGACTTGCTGGCGCGGGGCGTGGCTGCGCCAGGCCGCGCGCGTCGGCTTCACCCGCCCGGTGGACATCCCCGACGCCTTCAGATCCGATGCGGTCAGGTGCCTGCCCTGACGAGCGCGCCGAGCATCTCGCACATCGGTTCGGGATCGCCGCGCATGATCGCGGCGGAGGCCTCCACGTTGCGGACAGGATCAAGGTGCTGCCAGGCGAGCGTGAACCCGGCATCGCGGGCGAGTTGCCCGAGGAAGGCCCGCTGCGCCCGGCCGTTGCCCTCGCGGAACGGATGAAGGGCATTGACCTCGCCCAGGTAATGAGTCAGCCTTCCGACGAACGCGTCGCGGCGCAGACCGCGCAGACAGTCCTCGCTGTGCAGCTGCCGGAAGATTACGGCCGCTGACGAATCTATGTACTGCGGCAGGCAGAACGTGGCGCCCTTGGCGATGGCCACCGTCCGGATCTGTCCGGCCCACTCGTAGATGTCACCGAAGATCCGGTTATGGATCTCCTGCAGGTGAGGCAGGTCGTAGGTGGGGGAGACGGGTGATTCGTCCAGCAGGATCAAGGCCGCGTGGGTGATCTCCCGCTCTGCGGCCTCGAGTTTGGCGGCGGTGCTCAGTCCGAGCTTGTTGTACAGGACCCCGGTGACCGGGTCACTGTATGGGTCCTCTGGCACTCAAGGCTGCCGGTAGCGGGCGACCGTCCTGCGGTACAACTCGGCTGCGCTGATCTCCCCGTCCACGTATGCCGACACTTCCCGGTCATGGTCCGGGCTGAACGGGCCTGGCAGTTCCGCCTGCACGGACTGCGCCGAAGCGAGGGCGGAGTCAAGCCGTGCGCGCTGCCGCGACAGTGCCTCGTAACGTTCGTACACCTCGTACGGGAGGAGGACAGCCTCAGGCTTGCGATGTGACCCGAACGCAACCGGCTCCGCTGCCGCGCCCTCCCGCCGGAACCGCGCGAGGATCCCGGAGAGCCGCTGCCGCACCTCCGATAGCGGGTGCACATGGATCACCACTGGATCAGTCATGGAGATAGTGTACTAGAACTTGTACTAAAATCTGTACGCTCACTCGGCACGCCGAGATTGCGCCAACAGCCAACGCCGCCGAAGACGGCACGACCTCCTGTGGTTATCGCTCGCACGGCGGCCAAGCTGGCATTGCCAGCTGAGCTGACCGGTCAAGACCCCGCGATGGCTCGGGTGCCTGCTGCTGGCCGGCGTGCTGCCTGGGTAGTCGGCGACGCCCATTTGGTCGGTGCCAGGTGCCACGCTGCGTGCCATGGACACTCTCGGTGGCGTATCGGGAACCAGCTACGAGCTTCCGTTAAGCGAGGCTGACCAGACGACGCTGCGGCCGGCCTTGCTGCATGATCTTGGGGCCATGCCGTTCCACCCTGGTGCGCTGATCAGCCGTAGCCTCTGGATAATCTTTGTCGGCCGGTGGGGAGTCTGGACGCGAGCGACCTTGCCCGTTGATGACAGGCTCGACATGCCGGACAGGGGGAACATCACTGGCCTGTGCGACCTTATCTGCAATCTCATCAGCTCACCCTTGTGCCACGACGATGAGAAGGCGATGATCGTGCTGCGCAGGCCGGGACCGGTGCAAATCACCGAGGCCGACGCATACATCTTCCGCATGGTGCGCCAGGCGTGCGCTGGCCAGCAGGCCGCGCCCTGGGCATTCCACGTGGTCGGGCCAGGCGGAACACGGGAGATTACTGAGCATTACACTCCGCAGGACCCCGTCAGCTAGTGCAAAGACGTGGCCCCAGGAGCTGAGCGGACCTGTGTAGTTATTGTTTGCACGACGGCCCCAGGTTGCACTCGCAGGTCCGGCCGCCGGCCTGGAACGGGACGGTGTGGTCGAGGTCGCACCGCCGTGCGGGCCGGCGGCATCCGGGAGCGGTGCAGGTGGGGTCGCGGATCTGGATGAGGTGGCGCAACGCGGCGCCGGGCTGGTAGCCACGCGATTCGCGGCGGCGCGTGCACCCGCCCGTCTCCAGGGCCGTGATCTTGACCTGACGGGCCCAGACCAGGCGGCCCGGCGGCCCCGGGCCAGAAGGAGGACAGGTCCGCGCGCAGCCGTGCGCCACCGGGCGCCCGGCTGGGTCGGTCAGCGTGATGCACCACCTGGTGCCCGGGCTGGCCGCGAGCCGCGCGGCGATGGCGCGGGAGTCGTTCGCGTCCAGCGGACCGTACGAGGCGGCCTCACCCGGGTTCCCGGACCAGCCGAGCCAGGTGGCCAGCGGCAGGGTGAGGTGCACGCTGCCGCGCAGCGCACGCTGGCCCGCCCGGGCCAGCGCGCCCCGCGGCCGCCGCCCGGCGGGCGGCCCGTCGGTGAGGGCCGCCGCGGGATGGCCAGCCAGCAGGTGCAGGAACGCGTGGACGCGAAGCTGGTCCAGGGTGCCCTCCGCACCGGCCTGCCGCATGTCCAGGGCGAGCGCGGTGAGGTTCTGGTCCGCGGCCAGCACATCGGCCGGCGGCGGGTCGCGCCCGGCCAGGGCGGCCGTCCCGGCGGCTTCGGTGAATGCCTCGACCCGGGCGTCCTGGAGCGCCTTCTCCTTGCGGCGTTTCGCGGCGCTCGGGGTCAGGTAACCACCTGGGCCCGGGATCGCCGGGATCGCCGGGATCGCCGGGCGGGAGGGGGCGCGGGGGTTCTGGCACCCTGGTCACCTCCCGCCCGGACTGGGGAACCCTGACTACCCGACCATAATAGCGACCCCAGCCGACATAACCCACTCAGTATCGAATCTTTTAGCGAATAGCCTTCGGGCCGCCGCCGTACCGGTTGCGTCTGGCGGCACTCACCAGATATTCACGGCGGGGCGCGGCGCCCGCCACCTGTAGTTCACGGCTGGGCGGGACGGTGGCGCCATGGACGACGCGGCGCGCACCAACACCACCAACGCCACCAACGCCACCAACGCCAAGGACGCCAAGGACGCTGACAACGGCAGCAACGCCAATAGCGGCAACGACAAGAGCAACGCGGACAGCACCGGGCTGTCCCGGCGCCAGGTGCTGGCCGGTGCGGGGGGCACCGGGCTGCTGGCGGCGGTCGCCCCGGCCGTGCTGCGCGCGCCAGCGGCCCAGGCGGCCCAGGCGGCCCAGGCGGCCCAGGCGGCGCCGCGGGCCACCCGGCAGGCCGCACCCGGCGGCGGAACGCCGGAGCAGGTGCATCTCACCTGGGGCAGCGACCCGGCGACCAGCGTGGTGGTGTCCTGGGCCACCCCGGGCCAGGCGGTCGCGCCCGCGGGTGCTGCTGGACGGGCCCGGCGCCGGGCGGCGGGTCATCCCCGCGCTGGCCCGCAGCTACACCGACGGCCTCAACGGCGAAACGGTCTGGACCTACCACGCGGAGCTCCGCGGCCTGCGCCCGGGCACCAGCTACTCCTACACGGTCACCGCGGGCAACGACGCGGCCACCGCGCCGCTGCGGGCCAGCGTGCGCACCGCCCCGGCGGGCCGGGTCCCGTTCCGCTTCACCAGCTTCGGTGACCTGGCCACGCCGAACACCAACTGGGTGCTTTCCTACGGCCAGAGCGCCTACGCGGTGCGTGCGGTCGAGTCGTTCCAGCCGCTGTTCCACCTGCTCAACGGCGACCTGTGCTACGCCGACCTGAACCCGACCGTGCAGCCCGAGGTGTGGCGCGACTTCGGCAACAACAACCAGGCGTCGGCCGCGAACCGGCCCTGGATGCCCTGCCCGGGCAACCACGAGATCGAGTTCGGCAACGGCCCGCAGGGCTTCACCTCCTACCTGACCCGGTACCTGCTGCCGGACAACGGCGTGCCCGGGTTCCGCGGCTACTGGTACTCGTTCCGGGTCGGCTCGGCCGTGTTCGTCTCGCTGGAGGCGGACGACGTGGTCTACCAGGACGCCGGCCCGCTGGTGTCCGGCCCGGCCGCGCTGACCCCGGCGGCCAGCACCGGCAACCCGGCCATCCCGGCGGGCACCTCGTTCTACATCCGCGGCTACAGCCGGGGCGCGCAGACCGCCTGGCTGCGGCGCACCCTGGCGGCGGCCCGGGCCGACCGCACGGTGGACTGGGTCATCGTGCAGATGCACCAGGACTCGTGCTCGTCCTCGGCCACCGGCAACGGGTCCGACCTGGGCATCCGCGAGGAATGGCTGCCGCTGTTCGATCAGTACCAGGTGGACCTGGTGCTGTGCGGGCACGACCACGACTACGAGCGGTCCTTCCCGGTCCGTGGCTACGACAGCATGGCCGGCCATGAGGTGAGCAGCGGCACGCCGGTGCAGACCTGGCGGCCGCACCCGGTGACCACCACCCCGGCGGACCGGTTCGACACCTCGCAGGGCACGGTGCACCTCATCCTGGGCGGCGGCGGGACCAGCGCCCCGCTGGACGAGTACGGCGTGGACACCAGCGACGGGCTGCGCCAGGCCAAGGTGTTCACCAAGCCGAACCGGCCCATCCCCGGCTCGGCCGCGGGCACGTTCACCCGGGCCGCGGCGGACGCGGTCGAGGACGCCACCTGGTCCGCGATGCGCGACCCGGCCACCGGCTACGGCATCGCCGTGTTCGACCTGGACCCGGGCCAGCCAGGCGGTGAGACCAGCATCACGGTCAGCTATTACCACGCGGTCGGCGCCGACCCGACCAACCCGAACACCGGCGTGACCGGGACGCCCAACCCCAACTACACGAAATTCGAAACTTTCACCCTGCTGCGGCCCCGTTCCGACGCTTCCGGCGGTCACCCGCACGAGACCCCCGATACCTAACGCCAGCCGGGCCACTCATCCCGGCACCTGCGCGGACCCACGGCGCTGGTCCGATAGGGTCGGACCGGGCAAGAGAGAGATAGCAACGAGGAGACGGGCCGCCGTGACTATTCGCGTGGGCATCAATGGATTCGGGCGTATCGGGCGTAACTTCTGGCGCGCGGTAAACGCGGGGGGCGCCGAGGGCATCGAGATCGTTGCCGCGAACGACCTGACCGACACGAAGACCCTGGCGCACCTGCTGAAGTACGACACCGTGCTGGGCACGCTGAGCCAGGACGTGGCCGTGGACGGCGACAGTATCCGGGTCGGCGACGAGGCCATCAAGGTGCTGGCTGAGCGCGACCCGGCCGCGCTGCCGTGGCGGGACCTGGGCGTGGACGTGGTGATCGAGTCCACCGGCCGGTTCACCAAGGCGGCCGACGCGGGCAAGCACCTGGCCGCCGGGGCCAGCAAGGTGATCGTGTCGGCGCCCGCCTCCGGCGAGGACATCACGATCGTGATGGGCGTCAACGACGGGTCCTACGACCCGGCCAGCCACCACATCATCTCGAACGCCTCGTGCACCACGAACTGCGTGGCGCCGCTGGCCAAGGTGCTGATGGACAGCTTCGGCATCGTCAAGGGGCTGATGACCACCATCCACGCGTACACCAACGACCAGGTGATCCTGGACTTCCCGCACAAGGACCTGCGCCGGGCCCGGGCCGCCGCGCAGAACATCATCCCGACCAGCACCGGTGCGGCCAAGGCCACCGCGCTGGTGCTGCCCGAGCTGAAGGGCAAGCTGGACGGGATGGCGATGCGGGTCCCGGTGATGGACGGCTCGGTGACCGACCTGGTCGTGCAGCTGACCCGGGAGGTCAGCAAGGACGAGGTCAACGCGGCGTACAAGGCGGCCGCCGAGGGCACGCTCAAGGGCTACCTGCACTACACCGCGGACCCCATCGTGTCCTCGGACATCGTCGGCACCCCGTGGTCGTGCACCTTCGACTCCGCGCTGACCATGACGTTCGGCGACCAGGTCAAGGTCATCGGCTGGTACGACAACGAGTGGGGTTACTCCAACCGGCTCGCCGACCTCACCGCGCTCGTCGGCGCCCAGCTCGGATGAAACGCGTCGACGACCTGGACGTGGCCGGGCAGCGGGTGCTGCTGCGGGCCGACCTGAACGTCCCGCTGGACGGTGAGCGGATCACCGACGACAACCGGATCCAGGCCACGCTGCCCACGATCCGGAAACTGGTCGGCCGGGGCGCGCGGGTGGTCATCTGCGCGCACCTGGGCCTGCCCAAGGGAGACGGCTATGCGGCCCGGGCCGCGGGCGGGCCGTCGCTGCGGCCGGTCGCCGCCCGGCTCGGCGAGCTGCTCGGCCAGCCGGTGGCGTTCGCCACCGACGTGGCCGGGGAGTCGGCCGCGGCCACCGCGGCCGGGCTGGCCGACGGCCAGGTAGCGCTGCTGGAGAACGTGCGCTTCGAGCCCGCCGAGACCAGCAAGGACGATGCCGAGCGGGCCGGGCTGGCCGCCCGGCTGGCCGGGCTGGCCACGCTGTACGTGGGCGACGGGTTCGGTGCGCTGCACCGCAAGCACGCCAGCGTGTATGACGTGCCCGGGCTGCTTCCGCACGCCGCCGGGGACCTGGTCATCGCCGAGATCGGGGTGCTCCGCCAGCTCACCACCGACCCGGCGCGGCCGTACGTGGTGGTGCTCGGCGGGGCCAAGCCGTCGGACAAGCTCGCGGTCATCGGCAACCTGCTCGGCGGTGGCGGACCGGCTGATCATCGTGGGCGGCATGTCCTACACGTTCCTCGCCGCACAGGGCTACGAGGTGGGCAAGTCGCTGCTCGAGGCGGACCAGATCCCGCAGGTCGCCGACGTGCTGGCCGAGGCGGAGCGGCGCGGCGTGGAAGTGGTCCTCCCGGTGGACCTGGTGGCCGCCGACCGGTTCGCGCCGGACGCCGACCACCGGGTAGTGCCGGTCGGCGAGTTCCCGCCGGACCGGGAGAGCCTGGATATGGGACCGCAGACCCGGGCCCTGTTCACGCAGAAGCTGGCCGACGCCAAGACCGTGTTCTGGAACGGGCCGGCCTGCGTGTTCGAGTTCCCGGCGTTCGCGGCGGGCACCAGGGCACTGGCCGAGGCGATCAGCGCGGTCAACGGGCTGACCGTGGTCGGCGGTGGCGACTCGGCCGCGGCCATCCGGCAGCTCGGCTTCCCGGCCGATGCGTTCACGCACATCTCCACCGGTGGCGGGGCCAGCCTGGAGTACCTGGAGGGGCGCACGCTGCCCGGGCTGAGCGCGCTCGAGGCCGGACTGATGGCCGCCGCCGCGCCCGCCCGCAAGCCGCTGATCGCTGGCAACTGGAAGATGCACAACACGCACTTCGAGGCGATGACCCTGGTCCAGAAGCTGGCCTTCACGCTGACCGGCGAGGACTATGACGCGGCCGAGGTGGTGGTGCTGCCGCCGTTCACCGCGTTGCGCAGCGTGCAGACGCTGGTGGCCGGGGACAAGCTGCGCATCGGCTACGGCGCGCAGGATCTGTCCCAGCACGACAAGGGCGCGTACACCGGCGACGTGTCCGGGCCGATGCTGGCCAAGCTGGGCTGCGGCTACGTGCTGGCCGGGCACTCCGAGCGCCGCCAGTATCACAACGAGGACGACGCCCTGGTCAACGCCAAGGTGAAGGCGGCGCTGCGGAACGAGCTGACGCCGATCATGTGCATCGGCGAGCAGCTGCCCACCCGCCAGGCCGGGGAGCACCTGGAGCTGTGCCGCAGCCAGCTGGACGGCGGGCTGGCCGGGCTGCCCGCCGAGCAGGTGGCCGGCCTGGTGATCGCTTATGAGCCGGTATGGGCGATCGGTACCGGTGAGGTGGCATCGCCGGAAGACGCGCAAGAGGTGTGCGCCGCGATCCGGGGCAGGATTTCCGAGGGTCGTGGCGACGAAGTAGCCGCAAGTGTGCGTATTCTGTATGGCGGGTCGGTGAAGGCCGACAACATCGCTGCGATAATGTCGCAGCCCGATATTGACGGCGCGCTGGTCGGTGGTGCGAGCCTGGATGCAGGCGAGTTCGCCACGATATGCCGGTACCGGAAACTGGCCGCGGGTGCCTGATCGGGCACTGGGGCAGGGTATCCGGCGCCAGGGTTACGCAGGGGCAGGCATCCGGAGGGTTAAGGCACAGCAGTGGTTATCGGTATTTCGGTCGTCCTCATCATCACCAGTCTGCTGATGGTGCTACTGGTGCTGCTGCACAAGGGCAAGGGCGGTGGCCTGTCCGACCTGTTCGGCGGCGGGGTGTCCTCGACGCTGGGCTCGTCCTCCGTGGTCGAGCGGAACCTGGACCGGCTGACCATCTTCACCGGCATCGTCTGGTTTCTCTGCATCATCGGGCTTAATCTGCTGCTGAATCGCTGATCTGACTGCTCGTTCAGCAGACCACCAAGCCATTGTGCGGACACAGCAAGGGGTGAGCAGTGAGTAGTGGCAATGCCATCAGGGGCAGCCGTGTCGGCGCCGGCCCGATGGGCGAGGCAGAGCGTGGCGAGGCGGCGCCCCGGATCCGGGTCTCCTTCTGGTGCTCGAACAAGCACGAGACCCGGCCAAGCTTTGCCAGCGACGCGGCGGTCCCGGAGACATGGGATTGCCCCCGGTGCGGCTTCCCGGCCGGCCGGGACGAGAACAACCCCCCTGGCCCGCCGCACAGCGAGCCGTACAAGACCCACCTGGCCTACGTCAAGGAGCGGCGCACCGACACGGACGGCCAGGCGATCCTGGCCGAAGCGCTCGACCGCCTCCGCAAAACGTCCTGACCCATATCTATCCGGGGGGACGACCCCCCTGGACCCCCCGATCGCCGCTTCGCGCCGAACGTCGGCTCGGCGGGAACACGCCTGCGGCGCGCCCCGCCTCGGCGGCGAGATTGCCCGTCAGTGAGCGAAGGACTCGCGCTTGCCTTTCGGGGCCAGCGGGATGTGGCTGCCTGGATGGGCGGACAGCGCCTTGACGTGGTGCTGCATGTCGGACACCAGCACGTCGGCCAGGTCCTTGCTGAGCCCGTTACGCACCACGATGCGGAGCACCGCCACGTCCTGCAGGTTGGCCGGGAACGTGTAGGCCGGTACCAGCCAGCCCCGGGTGCGCAGCCGTTCGGACAGGTCGAACACGGTGAAGCCGGCCTGCTGGTCGCTCACCCGGAACGCGAACACCGGCAGTTCGCTGCCGTCGGTGAGCAGCTCGAACGGGCCCATCTGGGCGATCTTCCCGGACAGGTACAGCGCCACGTCCTGGCAGGCCTGCTGGATCTGCCGGTAGCCCTCGTGGCCGAGCCGGAGGAAGTTGTAGTACTGCGCGGCCACGTTGGCGCCGGACCGGGAGAAGTTCAGCGCGAACGTGGGCATCTCCCCGCCCAGATAGTTCACGTCGAACACCAGATCCTCGGGCAGTTCGCCGGCATCCCGCCAGATCACCCAGCCCACCCCCGGGTAGACCAGGCCGTACTTGTGCCCTGAGCTGTTGATCGAGGCCACCCGCGGCACCCGGAAATCCCAGGACAGGGCGGGCTGCAGGAAGGGCGCCACGAAGCCACCCGAGGCCGCGTCCACGTGTATCGGCACGTCCGGCCCGCCGCCCGCGGCCAGCTTGTCCAGTTCGGCGCTGATCCCGGCCACCGGCTCGTAGCTGCCGTCCATGGTGGAGCCGAGGATGGCCACCACGCCGATCGTGTTCTCGTCGCAGTTCGCCGCGGCCTGTGGCCCGCGCAGGTGCAGCCGGCCCTCCTCCATCGGCACCATCCGCGGCTCAACCTGCCAGTACCGGCAGAACTTCTCCCAGCAGACCTGGACGTTGCTGCCCATCACCAGGTTGGGCCGGCTGGTGTCCAGGCCGGCCGCCTGGCGGCGCTTGCGCCACCGCCACAGCAGCGCCATGCCGCCGAGCATGCACGCCTCGCTCGACCCGGTGGTCGAGCAGCCGGTGGCCGTCTGCTCCGGCGGCGCGTGCCACAGGTCGGCCAGGATGCTGACGCAGCGCGACTCGATCTCCGCGGTCTGCGGGTACTCATCCTTGTCGATCATGTTTTTGGGCAGGCACTCCGTCATCAGCCGCTCGGCCTGCGGCTCCATCCAGGTGGTCACGAACGTGGCCAGATTGAGCCGGGCGTTGCCGTCCAGCACCAGCTCGTCCCGCACCACCTGCAGCGCGGTGTCCGGCAGCATGCCGTGCTCGGCCAGCTTGTGCTTCGGGATGGCGTGCTGGGCGGCGCGGACGTAGACCGGGTTGATCTCCAGTTCGGCTTCGTCGTCGTCATCGCGAATTCCCCGGTGGATGGGCACGGCTGCTCCCTAGCTACGGATGGCTGCCTGGCCAGGCTAGCCCGCCACCGCAGGTGAGCCGAAGAACTGGCCAGCGCATTACCAGCCTTTGGGGATATATCGGCTAGCTTGGCCGCCGTGTCCCCCCCGGAGCTCGACGTTCCCGCCAAGGACGGGACCGCACCAGGGCCGGTGACCAACGGCACCCGGGCGCTCGGCCTGGTCTCGGTGGTCTGTCTCGGGCTGGCCATCGCGATCATGATCGTGGTGGACGCGGCGGGCAAGAGCCGGGCCGAGGTGGGCACGCACCGGCCAGCTACCGGGCCGCCGTGGTGGATCCCGCTGCACCTGCCGGTCACCGTGGTCACCCTGGCGCTCTGGTTCGCCGCGCTGGCTGGCGCGGCCGGGATAGCAGCCGGGCTGGTCGCGGTGGGCCGCGGCGCCCGGCCCGCGGCACGCGCCGTGGCCGGCGCCGCCATCGTGGTCATCGCGGTGTTCACCGTGCTGCCCGCGGCGGGCACCACCGACCCGTACGACTACGCGGCGTACGGCCGGATCGTGACGCTCGGCCACAACCCGTACCTGGAGACGCCGGGCCAGCTGCGCCGCACCGGTGACCCGGTGGGCCGGGCCGTGCCACACGCGTGGATCGGCGCGGTCTCCGACTACGGCCCGGTCGCGACGATCGAGCAGGCCGCGGCGGCTGAGCTGGGCGGGCGGTCGGCAGCCAGCATCATCTTCTGGCTGAAGCTGTTCAACGCGATCGCGTTCGGCGCGGTCGCCCTGCTGCTGGACCGGCTGCTCCGCGCCGATCCGGCCCGGCGCGCCCGGGCGCATCTGTGGTGGACGCTGAACCCGCTGCTGCTCTGGGGCCTGATCGCCAGCGGCCACGTGGACGGGTTCGGCACCGCGATCGGCTTCTGCGGGCTCATCCTGCTCCGGCCGCCGCGGGCCGGGGCCCGGCCGGGCGCGCCGCCGGGGGAGCGGCCCAGCGTGGCCCGGGTGGCGGCGGCCGCGGCCCTGGTCGGCGTGGCCGTCGACGTAAAGATCACCTTTGCCCTGTATGTCCTGGGCATTCTGTGGGCGGTACGCCGCTGGCCGGCCGGGCTGGCCACCGCGGTTGGCTCGATGCTGGCCGTGCTGGCCCTGCCCTACCTGTGGTTCGGCCGCCCGGCGCTGTCCGTGCTGGCCAACCACCGGGACGCCACCAACGACACGCTGTACCGGCTGTTCGCGCATGCCCTGCTCCGCCCGACACCGGCCGAGATCAGCCTGGTCATCGCGCCGGTCCTGGTCATCACCACGGTCGCCGTCCTGGGCCGGCTGCCGGACGGCTTCCCGGCGCGGCCCGCGATCCACCCGGCGTTCGCGGTCAGCCTGGCCTGGATGCTGGCCTGGCCCTACCAGCGCCCCTGGTACGACGCGATGGTGCTGGCCCTGTTCGCGCTGTACCCGGCGACCCGGCTGGACTGGCCGGTACTGCTCCAGCTGCGGTGACCACGGTGTTCTACATGCCCGGTGTGCCCGGCCCGTTCCCGGCAGTGGGCCCGCAGCGTGCACACCGCCGAGGTGATGTGGCTGATGCCCGCAGTCCGGCTGGCGGCGCTGCTCGCCGTGCTGGCGTTGTGCATAACGGGTGCCTGGCAGACGCGACGGGCCAGCGGCGCAGCCCTGCCTGGCGTGGCGTCCTAGGGCCTGTCCCGTGGATCTTCAGCCTGCTGCGCGGCCCCCGGAGGGCGCCTCGCTGCGTTGTCGTCGTCGCCCATAGCTCCGCTATGGGCTCCTCCTCCGCCTTGCGATCCATCCCTCCGGATGACCGCTCGCGACGGCCAAGATCCACGGGACAGGCCCTAGCGGCGCCAGGCCAGCACCTGGCCGGCCCGCACGGTGGGCGGCCCGAGCAGCCTGGTCAGCACGCGGGCCAGCCGGGACGACGGCCTGGGTGACCGCGACCACGGCGGCGGGCCGCCAGCCGGCCAGGTCGGCGCGGACCTGCGCCGGGGACGGCGCGGGCACCCGGGAGGTGGGCGTGAGCAGCGCATTCAGGTGCTTGGCGGCCCGCTTGGTCTGGCTGCGGCCGTACAACGCGGCGTGACCGGTGGCGTCCGGCCCGATGAACCAGCCGCCGAACAGCGAGCCCGGCTGGCCGGTGTCCGCCTGCCAGCGCAGCGCCTGCGGCGCCTCCTCGTAGGGCACCGGCACCACCAGCACCGCCGCGTCTGGCGTGAGCCGCAGCCGGCTGAAGGCCGTCTGCCAGCCGCCGGCACCGGCGCGGCCGTGGTCACCGGCAGCGGCAGCGGGATGAGCGGCAGCACGGCCGTCACCGCCACCACGGCCGGGATCCAGGCCCGCCAGCCGCGCCAGCCCCGGTCCCGCACCGTGGCCCGGGCCTGGTCCAGCCCGAAGGCGAGCAGCGCGGCGGCCGCGCCGTCGGCCAGCAGGGCGAACCGGTTCGGCAGCATCTCGCTCAGCACCGGCAGGTGGGCCAGCCAGTACCAGGGCAGCCAGGCGTGCTGGCCGCCCAGCGAGAAGATCTCCAGCACCGCGAAGGTGAGCGCGGCCACCCGGACCTGGGGCCGCCGCCAGTAGCCGATCGCGGCCACGGCCAGCACCACCAGCAGCGGCCAGCCGAGGTAGGCCGAGGTACTCGGGCAGCCGGGCCGGGTAGCTGGCCGCGGCCGCCGCGCTGGCCGGGGTGTGCAGCAGCAGCTCACCGGACGGGGTGACGAACGTGCTCGGGTGGGCCCGGAACGGGCTGGCCGGGAACGGGCTGCCGTGCTCGGCCAGCGGGCCATGGAACTGCACCCACAGCGGGTAGCCGCAGGTGACGAGCAGCACCGCGGCCGCGGCGGCCAGGCCGGCCGCGGCGCCGGCCACCCGGTCCCGCACCGCGCCCGGCCAGCAGGCGACCAGGATCACCACGATGACCGCGCCGGTCAGCACGGTCATGGCCAGCAGTTCCTCCGAGGTGAGCAGTTGCGCGGCAGCCAGCAGGCCCAGCCCGGCGCCGGTGCGCAGCGCGCGGCCGCGGCCGGTGACCAGCCGGAGCAGCAGGTGGATGAGCAGCGGCGGCAGCACCGCGAACTGCAGGTGGTAGTGCCCGGTGCTGGCGGCCACCAGGCCGGGGAGAACCCGTACACCGCGCCGCCCAGCGCCGCCGCGCCCGGGCTGGCCGACCACTGCCGGAGCACCCAGTACAGGCTGGCGGCCGAGCCCGCGAAGCCCAGGGTGAGCAGGATGGTGAGGCTGACCTGCGGGCCGGCCAGCAAGGTCACCGGGGTGAGCAGTACCGCGGGCAGCAGCACCGACGTGTTCCACATCAGGTTGATGCCGCGCGGCGCGTTCATCGCGGTGCTGACCAGGGCGGGCAGCTTGCCGTGGCTGACCGCGGTGGCCGAGTAGCGGATGAACCAGGCGAACAGGTCCACGTCGTGCATGTCGCCGGTCTGCGCCCGGGACGCCGGATCGGCCCACAGCCGCCAGGTCAGCGCCAGCGCCGCGGCCAGGTAGCAGGCCACGATCAGCCAGCTGGTCACGGCCGCGGCACGCGGCCGCCAGCCGTCGGCGACCCGGGACGGCTGCACGGCCGGCGGCACCAGGCTCACCGCCACCTCCCTCGCGCCAGGAAACCGCGGAACCGCGGTACGGGCGGCAGAATAGTTCATTCGCCGGACAAGCCGGCAGTGAATGGCCCCGGCCGGCCAGCTGTGTCGCGCGTTCGGGCAGGATAGGGGCATGCAGCTCCCGGTCAACCCACCGATCGCGCCGATGCTGGCCAAGCCGGTGCCGCGCATCCCGGACGGCCCGTACAGCTTCGAGCCGAAGTGGGACGGCTTCCGGTCGATCATCTTCCGGGACGGCGCCGAGGTGGAGATCGGCAGCCGCAACGAGCGGCCGATGACCCGGTACTTCCCGGAACTGGTCGCGGCGGTGCTGGACCAGTTCCCGGAGCGCTGCGTGATCGACGGCGAGATCGTCATCCCGGACGCGGAAGGCCGCCGGCTCGACTTCGAGGCGCTGCTGCAGCGGATCCACCCGGCGGCCAGCCGGGTCGAACCTGCTGGCCGAGCAGACCCCGGCCCACTTCGTCGCGTTCGACCTGCTCGCGCTCGACGACACCGACCTGTGCGAGCAGCCGTTCGGGCAGCGCCGGGCCGCGCTGGAGCAGGTCCTCGGCCAGGCCCGGCCGCCGGTGCACCTGACCCCGGCGACCGTGGACCCGGACCTGGCCGGGCGGTGGTTCGGCCAGTTCGAGGGGGCCGGGCTGGACGGGCTGATCGCCAAGCCGCTGGACGGCGGCTACCAGCCGGACAAGCGGACCATGTTCAAGGTCAAGCACGAGCGGACCGCGGACTGCGTGGTGGCCGGCTACCGGGTGCACAAGAGCGGCCCGGACGCGATCGGCTCGCTGCTGCTCGGGCTGTACACCGCGGAAGGCCGGCTGGCCAGCGTCGGGGTGGTCGGCGCGTTCCCGATGGCTCAGCGCAGGGAGCTGTTCACCGAGCTGCAGCCGCTGGTCACCACGTTCGAGGGGCACCCGTGGAACTGGGCCGCCGCAGTCCGGGGCCGCGGTGCGCAACCCGCGCTCCTCGGAGCACAGCCGGTGGAACGCGAACAAGGACCTGTCGTTCGTGCCGCTCCGCCCGGAGCGGGTGCTCGAGGTGCGCTACGACCACATGGAGGGCACCCGGTTCCGGCACACCACCCAGTTCGTCCGCTGGCGCCCGGACCGGGAGCCCGCCTCCTGCACCTACGCCCAGCTGGAAGAGCCGGTCAACTTCGACCTGGCCGAGATCCTCGCCCTTGAGCGCACCCCCCGTAGCCCGCGCCGCGCTGCACCAGGTAGCGGCAGAACAGGTAGCTGCCGTCGGCCAGCACGTGGGCCAGCTCCAGCCGGGCCCGGCCGGGGCCGCCCGCCGGGCCCTGGATGATGCGGCCGGCCCGGCCGCCGGTCAGCACCGGGCTGACCGTCAGGCACAGCTCGTCGAGCAGGCCGGCCGCGGCCAGCTGGCCGAGCAGGCGCGGGCCGCCTTCGGCCAGGATCCGCCGGTGGCCGCGGTCAGCCAGGGCGGCGATAGCGGCGGCCAGGTCCACCTGATCCTCGCCCGCGACGATCACGTCGGCATGCGCGGCGGCCGCCGCCCGGCGGCCGGCCGGCGTCATCTCGCCGGTGATCACGATGGTGCGGGCACGCGGGCGCCGGGCCGGTCAGCAGCGGGCCAGCCAGGTCCAGGTCGAGCCGGCCGGTCAGCACCGCGATCGGCGGCGCCGCCGGGCGGCCGCGCGCAGCCCGGCCCAGGCCGGCCGGACCCGGGCGGGCCGGTACTTCTCGTCGCGCGCGGTGCCCGGCGCCGACCAGGACCACATCGGCCAGCGCGCGCAGCACGCCGAACACCTCCCGGTCACCCGGCCCGGACAGGCCGCCGGACAGCCCATCAACCTCGGCGGCGCCGTCGGCGCTCTCGATCATGTTGGCCCGCACCCAGGCCCGGTCCAGCCCGGCCGGGTAGGCGTACAGCGCGGCCAGGTCAGGCGGCCCGCCCGGCGGGAGAAGCTGGCGCACGGCTCAGCGCCCGGCCGGCTCGCGGCCCCGGCGCAGCACGACCATGGCCCGCGGCGCGACCAGGACCTCGGCCCCGGCGCCGTATTCCCTGGCCGATCCGCCGGGGGAGCGGCGCCGGTATCCAGCACCGCGGCCCAGCTGCCGCCGAACTTCGGGCCGGGCAGGGTGAACCGGCACGGCTGGCTGTCCGCGCTGAACAGCAGCAGGAACGAGTCGTCGCGCACCGGCTCGCCACGCGGATCGGGCTCGCTGATCGCGTCGCCATTGAGGAAAACGCCGAGTGCCTTGGCGTACCCGGTCTTCCAGTCTGCGTCCAGTCATCTCCTGGCCGGACGGGGTGAACCAGGCGATGTCGCCCACGCCGTCGGGGCTCGCGGTGTCCGGCCCGCGGAAGAACCGGCGCCGCCGGAACACCGGGTGGGCGCGCCGCAGTTCGGCCACCACCTGGGCGAACTCGAGCAGGTCGGCATGGTCGTCGCAGCCCGGACCAGTCCACCCAGGACGTCTCGTTGTCCTGGCAGTACGCGTTGTTGTTGCCGCGCTGGGTGCGGCCCAGCTCGTCGCCGGCCAGCAGCATCGGCACGCCCTGGGAGCAGAGCAGGGTGGCCAGGAAGTTGCGCCGCTGCCGGGCGCGCAGCTCGTTGATGGCCGGGTCGCTGGCTGGCCCCTCGGTGCCGCAGTTCCAGGACCGGTTGTCGTTGCTGCCGTCCGCGTTGTCCTCGCCGTTGGCCTCGTTGTGCTTGCGGTTGTAGGACACCAGGTCGGTCAGCGTGAACCCGTCGTGGCAGGTGACGAAGTTGACCGAGGCGACCGGCCGGCGGCCGCTGGTCTCGTACAGGTCGCTCGACCCGGTCAGCCGGGAGGCGAACTCGGGCAGCGTATCCGGCTGGCCGCGCCAGAAGTCGCGCACCGCGTCCCGGTACTTCCCGTTCCACTCCGACCACAGCGGCGGGAACTGCCCCACCTGGTAACCGCCCTCACCGACGTCCCACGGCTCGGCGATGAGCTTGACCTGGGACACCACCGGGTCCTGCTGGACCAGGTCGAAGAACGCGGACAGCCGGTCCACGTCGTGCAGTTCGCGGGCCAGCGCCGAGGCGAGGTCGAAGCGGAACCCGTCAACGTGCATCTCCAGGATCCAGTACCGCAGCGAGTCCAGGATCAGCTGCAGCGCGTGCGGGTGCCGCACGTTCAGGCTGTTGCCGCAGCCGGTGTAGTCCACGTAGTACCGCCGGTCCTCGTCGCGCAGCCGGTAGTAGGCGGTGTTGTCGATGCCGCGGAAGGACAGCGTCGGGCCGCGGTGGTCGGCTTCCGCGGTGTGGTTGTACACCACGTCGAGGATCACCTCGATGCCGGCCGCGTGCAGCTCCTTCACCATCGCCTTGAACTCGCCGACTTGCCCGCCGAGCTGGGTGGACGACGCGTAGCCGCGGTGCGGGGCGAGGAACCCGATCGTGTTGTAGCCCCAGTAGTTGGACAGCCCGCGGGCCTGCAGGCTGTGCTCGGGCACGAACTGGTGCACCGGCATCAGCTCCACCGCGGTCACGCCGAGCCGGGTCAGGTGCTCGATCACCGCCGGGTGGGCCAGCCCGGCGTAGCTGCCGCGCTGATCGGCGGGCACCTCGGGGTGCCGCAGGGTGAGGCCGCGGACATGCGCCTCGTAGATCACCGTCTCGTGGTACGGGATGCGCGGCGCCCGGTCGTCGGCCCAGTCGAAGAACGGGTTGATCACCACGTTCTTCGGCACGTACGGCGCGCTGTCCGCGGTGTTCACCCTGGTCGGATCCGTGAACCGGTAGCCGAACAGCGACTCGTGCCAGCGCACTTCCCCGCTGACCGCCTTGCCGTACGGGTCGAGCAGCAGCTTGGCCGGGTTGCAGCGCAGCCCGCGGCCCGGGTCGTAGGGCCCGTGCACCCGGTACCCGTAGCGCTGGCCGGGACCCACATCGGGCAGGTAGCAGTGCCAGACGAAACCGTCCACCTCGGTCAGCGCGATCCGGTTCTCGGTGAGCTGCGCATCTTCCTCGCCGGACAGCAGGCAGAGCTCAACCTGCTCGGCGACCTCGGAGAACAACGCGAAGTTGGTCCCCGTGCCGTCCCATGTTGCACCCAGTGGGTAGGGCGCTCCTGGCCACACACGCACCATGAGACCTTACCTGGGTGCCAGCCGCGCCCGGTCCAGAATCTCGCCTACTGCCACCCCGTCGGGCAGCGTGCCGAACGGCGACTCCCGGCCCGCCGGGGGCGGCTGCCTCCGGTGGGGCCGAGCCGGGAGGCGCAGAAGCCGTCGGCCACCGCGGCCGGGGCATGCCGGACCAGCAGCGCGGCCTGCAGGGTGACGGTGATCTGCCCGGCCAGCCGCCGGGCCGCGTACTCGGCGTCCGGGCCGTGCCGTCGCCGGCCACGCCGGCCCAGCGCTGGCGTCCAGCTCGCTGGCCGCCGGTGTCCAGCGGCCGTCGGCCCCGGCGGCCAGGGCCAGCTCCGCGGACAGCGCCGCGGCGGCGGCGGGCTGCCGCCGCAGCGCGCGGAGCAGGTCCAGCGCGGTCACGTTGCCCGAGCCCTCCCAGATGGAGTTCAGCGGACTGTCCCGGTACAGCCGTGGCATCCCGGACTCCTCGACGTACCCGTTGCCGCCCAGGCACTCCAGCGCCTCGGCCGCGTGCAGCGGGGCGCGCTTGCAGACCCAGTGCTTGGCCGCGGGCAGCGCCACCCGGAGCAGCGCCGCCTCGGCGGCATCCCCGCGGGCGGCCCGGTCCGCCGCGCCCGCCAGCCGGATGGCCAGCGTCGTCGCCGCCTCCGATTCCAGGATGAGGTCGGCCAGCACCGATCCCATCAGCGGCCAGGCGATGAGATCTTTACCGAACGCCTGCCGGTGGGCGGTGTAGTACGCCGCTGCGACGGCGCCCCGGCGCATCCCCGCCGCGCTGCCCAGCACGCAGTCCAGCCGGGTGGCGCTGACCATCTCGATGATGGTCCGGACGCCGCGCCCGGCCGGGCCGACCGGCCAGGCCAGCGCGCCGTCGAACTCCACCTCGGACGATGCGTTGGACCGGTTGCCCAGCTTGTCCTTGAGCCGCTGCAGCCGCATCGCGTTGCGGCTGCCGTCGGGCAGCACCCGGGGCAGCAGGAAGCAGCTCAGCCCGCCCGGGCCCTGGGCCAGGATCAGGAACAGGTCGCTCATCGGCGCCGAGCAGAACCATTTGTGCCCGGTGATCAGGTGCGCGCCGTCACTGCCGCCGGCCGGCTCGGCGCGCGTGGTGCCGGCCCGGACGTCCGAGCCGCCCTGCTTCTCGGTCATCGCCATGCCCGCCAGCAGCCCGGCCTTCCCGGCGGGCGGCCGCAGCCCGGGCTGGTAGACCGGCGCGGTGAGCAGCGGCTCGAACTGCGCGGCCAGTTCCGGGGCCTGGCGCAGGGCCGGCACCGACGCGTACGTCATCGATACCGGGCAGCCGTGCCCCGCCTCGGCCTGCGTCCACACGTAGAACGCCGCCGCCCGGGCCACATGGGCGCCGGGCCGCTGGTCCGCCCATGGCGCGGCGTGCAGGCCATGACGGATCGCGGTGCCCAGCAGCACGTGCCAGGACGGGTGGAACTCGACCTCGTCGATCCGGTTGCCGCGGGTGTCGTGCGTGCGCAGCACCGGCGGGTGCTCGTTGGCCAGCCGGGCGTGCTCCTGGGTGTCCGCCGCCCCAGCCAGCCGGCCCAGCTCGTGCAGCTGGCCAGCGGCCCAGCCGGCGCCTTCCCGGGCGGCCGCGGCCAGCAGCGCCGGATCGTCGGCCACGTCGTAGTCGGCCAGCGGCGGGACCTGGTTGAGCACCTGGTGGGTGACATGCGGCCGGGCCGCCGGGACAGTCGTCATAACGCGACGATATCCGCTAAGTTACCGGGCGGAAGCTTGCCGCTCAGGCCGCTCTCGCAGTATCCCCGCCGTGGCCTCCCGGTACCGGCCGAGCAGCACATCGGCCACCTCCGGGGCCGCGCCGAGCGGGCCGGACACGGCCGCTGCCCCGGCGGCCAGCGACCGGTCGGCGACCCGGTCGGCGAACCGCCCAGGGGCGAGCAGGTAGCTGGCTACCAGCACGCGCCGGGCGCCGCCGCGGATCAGCCCGGCCACCGCCTGCTCCGGGGTGGGCGACGCGGCGGACGCGAAGGCTGGCCGCACCGCCTGCCAGCCCCGGGCCGCCTGCCAGTCCGCGGCCAGCTGGGCGATCACCGCGTTGGCCGCCGGGTGGCTGGACCCGGCCGCGGCCAGCACCACCGCGGTCTGCCCGGCCCGGGCCAGGTCCTGGCCGGCCTCGGCCAGCCGCCGGTCCAGCGCGCGGAGCAGTCCGGGGTGCGGCCCGAGCGGCGCGCCGTACCGGACGTCCAGCGCGGGCTGCGCCGCCTGGGCCTCGGCCAGCAGCCCGGGAATGTCGGTGCCGCTGTGATACGCGGCGGTGAGCAGCACCGGCAGCACGACCGTGTCTACCCGGGGGGGCGACCCCCCGGACCCCCCGCTCGCCGCTTCGCGCCGAACGCCGACTCGGCGAGCACACGCCTGCGGCGCGCCTCGCCTCGCCGTCAAGGCTTCGCTGGCGAGCGCGGCCAGCACCTGGCGTCGGGGCCGGCGGGGCATGGTCCAGGAACGCGGCCCGGATGTCCAGCCCAGCCAGTCCGTGCTGGCCCGCCCGCTCACGCGCCACGCCGAGCAGCTCGGTGATCGTGGCCCCGGCGCGGGGGTCACGGCTGCCATGCGCGATCGCGACGAGCGGGGGATGGGTCAGGTGTGGATACCGCATTCGGTCTTGCCCGTGCCGGTCCACCGGCCGCTGCGCGGGTCGGCCCCGGCCTCCACCTTCATCGTGCAGGTGCTGCAGCCGATCGACGGGTAGCCGTCGTAGACCAGCGGGTTGACCAGCACGCCGTTGTCCGCGATGTAGCTGTCCACCTGCTCCTGGGTCCAGGCCACGATGGGGTTGACCTTGACCATCTGCCGCCGCGGGTCCCACTGGACCGCCTTGGTGTCGCTGCGCGCGGCGGTCTCCTCCCGGCGCACCCCGGTGATCCACGCGTCGTAGGGGTCCAGGGCCCGCTCCAGCGGCACCACCTTGCGCAGGTAGCAGCACAGGTCAGGGTTGCGCCCGTAGAGCCGGGGCCCGAGCGCGGCCTCCTGCTCCTCGACCGTCCGGGACGGGGTGACGTTGATCACGTTCACCGGGTAGATGGCCTGCACCGCGTCCCGGGTGCCGATCGTCTCCGGGAAGTGGTAGCCGGTGTCCAGGAAGATCACGTCCAGCCCTTCGTGCACCTGCGAGGCGAGGTGCACGATGACCGCGTCGGTCATCGAGGACGTGATGCACAGCCGGTCACCGAACGTCTGCACCGCCCACCGGATGATCTCTTCAGCGGGTGCGTCGGCCAGATCGTCCGCCGCCTGGGCAGCCAGCTTCTCCATCTGTGCTGCCTGTGCTGGGAGCCTCTCCATAAGGGACGTGTCCTCCATGGGTTGCGGCGCATTGGGGGGCGGGCTCACGCGATGGGTCACAGTGCTGCTCACGGGTTGACTCCCGATCCAGCAAATCGTAGCTGGAAGGCCCGCGCACAGCTACGGCAGTGCCACGCGCCGTCCTGTTCCTGGGGAACTAGATCTTCTTCCCCACAATAGGGGCAATAAAACGGGATTGCCCGCTGTGTCGGAGATGCCGGGATTGTCATGCGAAGTCCTCCTCGCTGGCCCGGCCGGCCCAGATGGCGAACGTCTCGTCCGGGCCGCGCCCGGCCTGGAACCGGCGCAGCACCCGCTCCAGGTAGTCGGGCAGCTCGTCGGCCGTGGTCTTCAGCCCGCGGATCTTGCGGCCGAACCCGGAGCTGGACCCGTCGCCACCGCCCAGGCTGCCGCCCAGGTGGATCTGGAAGCCCTCGGTCTGCGTCCCGTCCGGCGCGGTGACCAGCGAGCCCTTCAGGCCGATGTCGGCCGTCTGGATCCGGGCGCAGGAGTTCGGGCAGCCGTTCACGTTGATCGTGACCGGCTCGGT
This sequence comes from uncultured Actinomycetes bacterium, assembly GCA_963757545.1. Taxonomy (GTDB): domain Bacteria; phylum Actinomycetota; class Actinomycetes; order Streptosporangiales; family Streptosporangiaceae; genus RYN-230. The sequence continues at coordinate 431,484 of CAVWSA010000039.1, forward strand.
GAAGTCGGGCATCCGGCGTTCCAGCTCGGCGATCACCTGGCCGGCCCGCGCCTTGGTCTCCACGATGGCCAGCTTGCAGAACTCGATGCCGGTGCAGGCCATGGTGTGCCGCCGGAACACGCTGGGGGAGGCGGGCAGGTCGGCTGCTGTCCAGCGCCGCGGTGAGTTCCGCGACGTTGCCCTCGGGCACGTCGAGGATGACCATCTTCTGCTCGGTGGTGGTGCGCACCCGGCCGCTGCCGTACCGGGCGGCCAGGTCGGCCACCTGGCCCAGGGCGGCGCCGGACATCCGGCCCACCCGGGGCGCGAAGCCGACGTAGTACCGGCCGTCGCGCTGCTGGTGCACGCCGACATGGTCGCGGCGGCCGTCCCGCGGCGCGGGCGGCGGCGCGCCCTCCGGCAGCGCGTAGCCCAGGTACTCCTTCTCCAGCACCTCGAGGAACTTCTCCGGGCCCCAGTCCGCGATGAGGAACTTGAGCCGGGCCCGGTGCCGCAGCCGCCGGTAGCCGTAGTCGCGGAACACCGACGTGACCCCGGCCCACACCTCGGGCACCTGATCGGGCTGGACGAACGCGCCGAGCCGCTTGGCGATCATGGGGTTGGTGGACAGCCCGCCGCCCACCCACAGGTCGTAGCCGGGCTCGCCGTACGGGCCGGTGACGCCGACGAACGCGATGTCGTTGATTTCATGCACGGTGCACTGCGCGGCGCAGCCGCTCATCGCCGACTTGAACTTGCGCGGCAGGTTGGAGAACGCCGGGTCGCCCACCCAGCGCGCCGTGGTCGCCTCGATCTGCGGCGTGGCGTCGATCACCTCACCCGCATCGATCCCGGCCAGCGGGCAGCCCAGCATCACCCGTGGCGTGTCGCCGCAGGCCTCGGTGCTGGACAGGCCGACCGCCTCCAGGGTGTCCCAGATGGCTGGCACATCCTCGATGCGGATCCAGTGGTACTGGACGTTCTGCCGGTCGGTGATGTCGGCGGTGCCCCGGGCGTACCGGTCCGAGATGTCCGCCACGGCGCGCAGCTGGTCGTGGCTGAGCTGGCCGCCGTCGATCCGCACCCGGAGCATGAAGTACCGGTCGTCGAGCTCTTCCGGCTCGAGCGACCCGGTCTTCCCGCCGTCGATACCGGGGCGGCGCTGCGTGTACAGGCCATACCAGCGGAACCGGCCGCGCAGGTCGGCCGGGTCGATCGAGTCGAAGCCCCGCTTGGCGTAGACGTCGATGATCCGCTGCCGGACGTTCAGCCCGTCGTCGTTCTTCTTGTTTTCTTCGTTCTTGTTCAGCGGCTCGCGATATCCGAGGGCCCACTGGCCCTGGCCTTTACGGCCCTGCCCTCGCAATCGGGGGGCTGGCGGCATCTGGCGCGTCCCTTCTCGGTTCAGGGGCGCGCGCCACGGGCAGCGCAGCCGTCACCGGCTGCACCCGGTTGTCCTGCTGGCTCGCGGCACACTGGGGTTGCCGCCAGGCATCAGGCACCGGCCGCGGCACGCACCCGCATTACGGGCGGTGGTTAGCGGCCGTGCCGACAGATTGCGCTGCGCACCCGGAGCAGGTCGACATGCCTGCGGGCGACGAGGAGGGGATCGGCAGCGCTCACGTACTGAGGATCACACGAGATGGCGCTTGCTGTCGAGACAGGTTCGCGTACCGAAGTATTTTTCCTGCTCCGGCCGCTGATCTGCGCCAGGCTCACGGTGCCCACGAAACCGGCCAACTGCCGGTGCCCCCCAGCTATTCCGCGCCGCACGCCAGAACTCCGCTCAGCCTTGCCGCAGCCAGCTCAGCGACTCCTGGTCAGCCGGTTGCGGCAGGGCGGACAAGCGGCTGGTGCTGGCAGTCACACCAGGTGCCACCCGGGCACTCGGTGTGCTGCTGCCGACGGCAGTGGGTGCAGATCATTATCATCCGGGGGGCGCCCCCCCAGAACCCCCCGCTCGCCGCTGCGCGCCGAACGTCGGCTCGGCGAGCACACGCCTGCGGCGCGCCTCGCCGCGGCGAGCTGCCGCGCGGGCGGACGGTGCCGCCGCGCTGGCAGACGATGCTGCCGCGCGGGCGGACGGTCGGGTGGCTCCCGGGGTTACCATGGGGCTGTGGGGGCAGTGACGATCAGGCGGCGTTGGCGCGGCGCATCCGGCGGCGCCGCTCGGAGGCGCGCTCGTCCTCGTTCAGGCCGCCCCAGGTGCCGTACTTCTCCGGCCGGGAAATGGCGTAGTCCAGGCACTCCGTGCGCACCGGGCAGGAGGCGCACAGCGCCTTCGCCTTCCGCTCGCGGATATCCCGCTCCGGCTGGCGTTCCCCGTCCGGGCCGAAGAACAGCACGACATCCGTGCCGCGGCACGCGGCGGCATCTTGCCAGCCCCAGTTCGGCCGGGGAGGCAGGGTAACCTGCCGCCGTACCTCAGACATGACTAGATCTCCTCAACAAGCTCAGTGGTGATGCGTTCCGTCCAGCCGACCCTCTGGTTGTGTCGGACTTCTGGTTCCGCGCGATGCGGCTTTTGCCCCGTCGTAGGTATGCAACGTCCTGCGGCACCTGCGTGTTCCCGGGGCAATGGCAGCCGCAAGGCACCCGCAGACCCGCACGGGGGTGCACGAGTGGAGCAACCCTGCCGGATGGGTGGCCAGCCGAGTGGCGACCGCCCCGTCGAAACCAGTCCTGTCCAGCGGACCGATGATCAATGATGCCATCAGCCGGGCCGGTTCCGCAGGCAGGATTACGAATCCGGGGCAGAGATGTTCAGCGCCCGTTGCCCGCCCGCAGTGGCCCTGGTCACAGCGTTAATTGGACAAACCCATTAGTTCAGCGCCACCATGGGCTGCATGTCAGCGTCGGACGCAGCCCCGTTGCCCCGGCTCGGTGAGGTGTTCTTCGACGTACGGGGCAACTCCCGAAGCATGCGGCTGAGCTGGTACGCCGACACCGGCGTGGCGGTGTTCAGCATCTGGCAGGGTGGCACCTGCACCGGGACCTTCCGGCTGCCCATGGATGACCTTGAGCGGATGATCGAGGCATTGCGCCGCGGCCCGCAGGGCAAGGGCCAGCGGGCCAGCCGTGACGCCTCGCCCGCCCGGGACGCGGTGCCGGGTGGCGGCAGCCAGGAACCGGGCCAGGCCACGGTGGCCATGCGGATGCCGGACCGGGACCGGGACAGCGCGCGCAGCTATCGGCGCGACCCGGCCGGTTACCCGGACCCGCTCAGCCCGGACTACCCGGCCGAGCAGCTGGAGGACTACCGCACCGGGCCGGCACCGGCGACTTCCGGGCCAGCGCCGACGCGGGCTATCCGGAGGTTCCGGTCACCGGGGACTACCGGCGGACCGGCCCGCAGCCGGCCGACTACCCGGACGAGGCGTCCAGCGGCGCCTACCCCCGCGGCGGCCGGCCCGGCGGCTACCCGGCTGAGCCCGGTTACCCGGCGGGCGCGGACTACCCGGAGGGGTACCGCGGGTCGTCCGGCAGCCACCGCCGGGACGCGGCCCGGGACGCGGCCCGGGAGGCCGGGGGATACCCGGCCGCACCCGCGGATTACCGCGCCGGATCGTCGGGCAGTCACCGGCGCGACTCGGCTGGTTACCCGGCCGATCCGGCTTACCCGGCAGACCCGGGCTACCCCGGCTATTCTCCCCAGCCGGACATTGCGGATTATCCCGGCGAGCCGCCTGCCGGCGGATCCGGCGCTTATCCAGCCGATCCCGATTATGGCCCGCACGGGGCCGACTGGGGGGAAGACACCGCTGACCAGTCGGTGGGCAGCTACGCTGACGAGCCGCCAGCGGAATCGTTCCCCTATGGCCGCCGTGGCGGGAATCGCGAGCCCCGGGAACGGGGACGCTATCCCGGCCGTCATTGACGCTGGCCGTCACCTGTCTTTGGGTGTCGTTATGGTTGGGCCGCCCCTGGGAGGATATATTTGCCTCCAGAGGAAGGGGGGCCTCAAGTGGCACAGAAGGTTTCCGTCACATTTGCCTGTGACTACGACCAGAAAGCGATTCCTGAGGGCCAGCATCAGATCCGGCGCTTCAGCCTGGATGGCCGGGACTATGAGATCGACCTGTGCGCCAAGCACAGCCAAAAGTTTGACGATGTGCTCGGGCGATACGCGGACCACGCCCGGCGGGCCGCGGCCCGGGCCGGGCGGACCAAACGGCGCACCACGGCGCACCGCCAGCACAGCGCGGCCATCCGTAGCTGGGCCAAGGAAACCGGCATAGCGGTCAGCGACCGCGGCCGTATTCCGGCCGATGTGGTGGCCCGGTACGAGGCCAAGCACGTCTGACACCGCGGCTGCGGCTCAGGGCGACCGGTGGCCCCGCTCAGCGTCGGCCGCCGCGGCCTGGTCCGGCGGCGGCTGGTCTGGCGGCGCCTGGGCGGGCAGGGCCTGGGCCGGGGCGCCCTGGCCGGCCGCCGCCTGCGACGGCTCACCCCCCGGCCGCGGAATGGGCCCGGTCGCCGCCGCCAGCACCTGGGAATTGGGCAGGTTCAGCGTGCCGTCCTCGGTGTCCAGCCGCAGGTAGGTGATGCCGATCTCGGTGACCAGGCCGTCGGTCACCCCGCCCAGCGCGCCGGATTTGACCCGGATGTAGTCGCCCACCGCGAACGGCCGGGACAGCAGCAGCACCAGGCCGGCGAAGATGTTGGCCAGCGACTGCTGCCCGGCGATGCCGAGCAGGATCGTGGTCACCGCGCCGCCGACCAGCAACTGCCCGATCGGCACCTTGCACAGGCTGATCGTGATCACCAGCACGGTCACGCCGCCGACCAGCAGGATCGGCGTAGCGGACCACAGCGGCGTGCGAGGTACCCACCGCGGGGGCCAGTACCTCCCGGGTCTTGGCCGCCAGCCCGACCACCGCGCTCGCGCCGAACACCAGGAACGCGGCGATGCATACCGCGGCGATGAGCTTGGGGGTGTAGTTGGCGGGCCCGGTCCAGTACTTGAACTGTGCCCCCGCGGCCGCGGCCACCGAGCCGGCCGCGACGGCCAGCACCAGCGAGATGATGGACCGCCACGGCCGGGTATGCGCCTTGGCCTTGGCCATGTGTTCGTTCACCCGCGCCATGTGCTCAGCCAGGTCGAGCTGACGTTTCTCGTGTAGATCCACCGCTCAATCCTGCCCGGCTACGAAAACATATGATCCCGGGGGGCCAGGAACGGCCCCCCGGGATCAGAAATGGTCAGCTCAGGCCCGCGGCGCGAGCAGCGGGCTGCCGACCGGCAACCTGAGCCGGCCGCCCATTCCGTTGGCGACCCCGGCCGCCGACGTGTACCAGGCCACCAGCGCGGTGAGCACACCCACGTAACCGCCGGCCTTCACGATGTTCGCGTTGCCTGCGAAGTTCCCGGCGAACAGGACGATCTCGGTCGCCTCCAGGGTCAGGAACACGCCGAAGACAGCCAGGTTGACCTGGGAGCTCCAGATCAGCATGTAGGTGTTGAAGATGGCGAAGGCGAGCAGGATCCAGCCCACGTCCTTGGCGAACAGGCCAGCTGTGAGCACGTGGGTGGCCAGCTTGGCCCCGTAGAGCTGGAAGTACAGGAACAGGCCGATCCAGAAGCCACCGTAGGTGGAGAACGCGGTCGCGCCGAACACGTTCCGGTTGCGGAATTCCCACATGCCGGCCAGCAGCTGGCACAGGCCGCCATAGGCGAGGGCGTAGCCGACCCAGGCCAGGCCGCTGGAGTGGGTCATCCAGCCGGCGTTGAACGCCGAGAGCAGGAATGTGGTCAGCGCGAAGGCGCCGAGCCCGAGCGGCGCGGGATCGGCTATGCCAGGAACTTCGGTAAGGGCCACTGCCGTGGGCGTGGCGATTCGGTCTTCGTTGACGCTCAAGTGCTTCCTCCTGACGAGGCGTGCGCTGCCCGGCCGAGGCATCCACCCGAGGCCGGGTCGGCGTGCGGGCTGATTGAAGGCCCTCTTCACAGGTAGCTCAGCAGAACCACATGGAAGATCTGCCCTGAGCGTAACGCCGGATACTCGCGGGCGGGAGACCCAGGTTTTTCCTTATGCTCAGGCCGGCTTCAGCTACCGCTGGCCTGGCCGCGCGCCAGCACCTCGCTCAGCCCGGTCCGGGTGGCCAGCACATAGATCCGGTCCAGCGGGGACAGCCGGTAACCCGGCTCAGGCGACCAGTCCACCTGGCTGGCGGCGGCCCGGCGCAGCGCGATCACCCGGACCGACCCAGGGTGGTGCACGCTCCGCACCGGCTGCCCGGCCAGCTCCGACCCGGCGCTCACCTCGACGTCGGCGATCAGCAGCACGTGCCGGCCGACCGGGATGGTGCGCAGCACCTGATGTTCCAGCATGGCCGCGGCGAACGCGGGCGCGGCCAGGTACGGCACGCTGCGGGAGATCGTGTTGCCCACTGTCTTCTGCACCCGCTCGGCCAGGTCATCGTCGGATAGCCGGAGCACCAGGCGCAGGTCCGGGGCGAGCGCCCGGGCGTGCAGCGCCGTCTCCAGGTTCACGGTGTCGCTGTCGGTCACCGAGACCAGGGCCTGGCTGGTGCTGATGCCAGCGGCCCGGAGCGTTTCCTCCCGGTGCGTCTCGCCGATCACCACGCGCAGCCCCAGCCGCCGGGCCAGCCGGACACCCGCCGCGTGCTCGTTCTTGTCCACGCAGACCACGTCCACGCCCGAGGTCATGCAGCTGGCCGGAGATCCGGGTGCCCACGTTGCCCAGGCCGGCCACGATCACGTGGTCGCTGAGCGGGCGCTCGCGGCTGCGCAGCGAGCCAGTCGAGCCGGGCGCCGACCACGGCGGCGGTCACTACCGGCAGGAACGCCATCCCGGTGAACGTGAGCAGGAACTGGGCGACCTTCTCCGCGCCGCCCAGCCGCGCGCTGGCCACCGCGGCCCCCGCCGCGTCCAGGGCGGTCAGGTACAGGGCGTTCGGCAGCGAGTACCCGCCCGCCGTGGCCAGCAGCAGGAAACCGCACAGCAGCAGCGTGAACAGGCCGGTGAAGACCAGGCCGAGCTTGCTGCGCAGCAGCATGTGGGTCATATCGGCGAGAAACCGGACCGGCCGGCGGCGCTGCTGGGTCAGCGGGTTGCGCGGGGTGCCGTCGGCCACCGCGAGGACCAGATCGGCCGTGGCCGGGGTGGGCGGCAGCAGCCCCGCAGCGGCCCGGCCCGCGGGGCTGGCCAGCCCGCAGATCACCTGGCTGGCATCGGCCTGCCCGGTGCGGGCCACGTACAGGGTGCGGCCGGCCAGCCGGACATGGCTGGGCGTGGGCTCGCCTAATGCGGCGGCCACGAACGACGGCGCGGCCATCGCCGAGCTGGACAGCACCGCGCAGTCGGGAAAGAACGCGCGCATCCGTTCGCCCAGCCCGGTATTGAAGATGCGCATCACCATGCGCAGGTCCGGGTTGAGGTCCTGGGCCCGCAGCCCGGCATGGAAGTTGGCCAGGTCATCGCGGCCCATCAGGGCCATCGCCCGGGCCGAGTGCACCTGGGCCGCAGTGAAGGCGGCGCTGTCCAGGTCGAGCTGCTCGATGACCCGGACGCCGGGCAGCTGCGCGATACGCGGGCCGTGGCCGCGGCTGACTGAGGCCAGCAGGACCGTGACCCGCTCGCCGTAGTTGGTGGCCAGTTCCTCGACCACGCGGTAGGCCAGTGCGTCGTCCCCGCACACGATCAGGTGATCCGTGTCCTCGGTAACCGGGTGGGGGACGAGGGGCACGGCGAGATCTAACCATAGCCGGGCAAGCCCGGCCAACGCGGGTCGCGGGTGGCCAGGCCGGCGACCTACGCCGCAGACCGGGGTATTCTCCGGATGAAAGGGGCGAAGTAATCCGGGGAGGTCGGGCGATGACCGACGACGGCGGTATCCGCGCTTCGGACTCCGATCGCGAGAACGTCGTCGAGATCCTGCGCGACGCCTACAGCACCGGCCGGCTGACCATGGCCGAGTTCGACGAGCGGACCACGTCGGCGTTCGCCGCCAGGACCTGGGGCGAACTGCGCCAGCTGACCGCCGACCTGCCACAGCAGGCCAAGCTCGAACTGAGCCAGCCCGAGCCGGAGCGCAGTGCGGCGCCCAGCCGGCCGCGCCCGCTGCCAGCCGGCCGGCAGCGGCGCCGGCTGAGCCCGATGCTGCCGATCCTGCTGATCTGGCTTACCGTCGCGCTGACCACCCGGGACCCGTCCGCGTTCGTCCCGGTGCTCATCGTGCTGCTGGTCCTGATCCGGCTGACCGGCGGCGGCGGCCGCCGGCGTTAGCGGCGGGCCGAGGTCAGGGTGACGCGAGCCGGCTGAGACCGGGTGGCAGCTGACTGGCCGCCGCCCAGTCCAGCAAATACAGCGTGCGCTGCTGGCCGCGGGCCCCGGCGGCAGGCACCTGGACCGGCCCGGCGCCGGACAGCGCCAGCTGGACCGCGCCGGCCTTCTCCGGCCCGGCGGCCAGGATCCACACCTCACGGGCCTGCTGGATGGCGGGCAGCGTCAGCGACAGCCGGGTGGGCGGTGGCTTTGGCGCACCGCGCACCGCGACCACTGGCCGTTCGTCATACAGCGCGGGCAGGCCCGGGAACAGCGACGCGACGTGCCCCTCCGGCCCGATGCCGAGCAGCAGGACGTCGAACGCGGGCACCGGCCCATGGTCCTCGGGCCGGGCCGCCTTGCGCAGCTCGGCCGCGTACCGCTCGGCGGCCGCCTCCGGGTTGGGCCCGTCCGGCCCGTCGCTGGCGGGCATCCGGTGCACCCGGGCCGGGTCGGTGTCCACGTGCCGGAGCAGCGCCTGCCCGGCCTGGACCTCGTTACGCTCCGGGTCGCCGGAAGGCAGGAAGCGCTCGTCGCCCCACCAGATGTCCAGCCGCCGCCAGTCCACCGCGCCGCGGGCCGGGGCCGCGGCCAGCTGGGCCGCCGTCGCGGTGCCGATGCCGCCGCCGGTCAGCACCAGGTCCGCCGTCCCGCCGCTGGCCTGGGCGTCGGCCAGTTTGGTGACCAGCCGCCGGCCACCGCCTTGGCCAGCTGGTCCGCGTCGTGGTGCACCAGCACCTCGGGTGTGCTCACGGGGTGCTGCCGCTGCCGTCCAGGCTCCCGGCCGCGGCGGGCGCCATGGTCAGGAACGGCGCGATGGTCTCCCCATAGACGTCGTCCGGGTCCAGGCGGCGCAGCTCCTCGGCCAGCAGTTCGGCGGTGTCCCGGCGGTGCAGGGCCACCTTGCGCTCCGGCTGCCCGGGCCGCCGCAGCATGGCCACCCGGCCGTCCGGGCGGGTCACCGACACAACACCCTCGCTGGTGTCGAACGTCACCGCGGTGATCCCGGGGCCGCCGGACACCGTGGTCGCGAAGGGCAGGCCGAGCCGGACGGACAGCCAGGACGCGATCAGGTCGGCGCTCGGGTTGCCCGCCTCGGCTTCCACCTGGCCGCCGCTGATCGTGCCGTGCGGCTGGTCCATGATGGCGGCCAGCAGGGTCCGCCACGGCGTGGCCCGGGTCCAGCTCAGGTCGGTGTCCCCGGGCCGGTAGTGCGCGGCCAGGCTGGCCAGGCAGTCGTGCGGCTCGCTGGCCGCGGCCGCGTCGGTGATCCGGCGCTGGGCCAGCGCGCCGAGCGGGCTGGCCGATGGGACGTCCGGCGGGATCCCCGGCCACCACGTCACCACCGGGGTGTCCGGCATGAGCAGCGGGGTGACCACCGAGTCGGCGTGCTCGCCGAGCGGCCCGTACATGCGCAGCAGTACCACCTCGCCCGGGCCGGTCTCGCCCACCCGGATCTCGGCGTCCAGCCGCGAGGCGGCCTGCGGCCGCCGGGTGATCACCGCGAGCACCCGCATCGGGTGCTCCCGGGCCGCCTCGCTGGCCGCCCGGACCGCGTCGTACTGGGCGGCCTCATCGGTCATGATGACCAGGGTCAGCACCATGCCGCTGGCCGGGCCGCCGAGCCGCTGCCGGGCCTGCCGGATGGCCTCGTGGATCCGGTCGGTGGTCGTCTCGGCCAGGTCGATCATCATGAGGAGCTGTCCTTTCCCGCCGCCAGAAGCCTCACAGGCGCCGCCACGTCCGGCCGTCCCGCCGCATCAGCTCGTCCGCGGACGGCGGCCCGGCCGACCCGGCCGGGTAGGGCTCCGGCTTGCCGTGCTCGGCCCAGAACTCCTCGATGGGGTCGAGCACTTTCCAGGACAGCTCGACCTCGCGGTGCCGCGGGAACAGCGGGGGATCGCCGATCAGCACGTCGAGCAGCAGCCGCTCGTACGCCTCCGGGCTGCTCTCGGTGAACGACTCGCCGTAGGCGAAGTCCATGTTCACGTCGCGCACTTCCATCGCCGTATCCGGCACCTTGGAGCCGAACCGCACCGTCACGCCCTCATCCGGCTGGACCCGGATGACCAGGGAGTTCTGCCCCAGCTCCTTGGTGTCGGTGGCGGAGAACGGCAGGTGCGGGGCGCGCTGGAACAGCATCGCGATCTCCGACATGCGGCGCGGCAGCCGCTTCCCGGTGCGCAGGTAGAACGGGACCCCGGCCCAGCGCCGGGTCTCCACGTCCAGCTTGATCGCGGCGTAGGTCTCGGTACGCGAGTCGGGCGCGATGCCGTCCTCTTCCAGGAAGCCACCCACCGGGACGCCACCCTGCCAGCCCGCGGCGTACTGGCCGCGGGCCGTGCTGACGGCCAGGTCCTCGGGCAGCCGGATCGCGGACAGCACCTTCTCCTTCTCGGCGCGCAGCGCATCCGCGTCGAACGAGACCGGCTCCTCCATCGCGGTCAGCGCCAGCAACTGCATCAGGTGGTTCTGGATCACGTCGCGGGCCGCGCCGATACCGTCGTAGTAGCCGGCCCGGCCGCCAATGCCGATGTCCTCGGCCATGGTGATCTGCACGTGATCCACGTAGCCGCGGTTCCAGATCGGCTCGTACATGGTGTTGGCGAAGCGCAGGGCCAGGATGTTCTGCACCGTCTCCTTGCCCAGGTAGTGATCGATGCGGAACACCGAGTGCGGCGGGAACACCTCGCTCAGCGTCTCGTTCAGCGCCCGGGCACTGGCCAGGTCGTGGCCGAACGGCTTCTCGATCACCACCCGGCGCCAGGGCATCGGGTGGCCCGGGGCCGGCGGCGGCGGGTCGGCCAGCCCGGACCGCTTGAGCTGCTTGACCACCAGCGGGAAGAACTTGGGCGGCACGGACAGGTAGAACGCGTAGTTGCCGCCGGTGCCGCGCTCCTGGTCCAGGCTGGCCACGCACTCGGCCAGCCTGTCGAACGCGCCGTCGTCGGTGAACTCGCCAGGCACGAAGCGGACGCCCTCGGACAGCTGGTCCCACACCGTGTCGCGGAACGGGGTGCGCGCGTGTTCCTTGACCGCCTCGTAGGTGACCTGGGCGAAGTCCTCGTCCTCCCAGTCCCGCCGGGCGAAGCCGACCAGCGAGAAACCCGGCGGCAGCAGGCCCCGGTTGGCCAGGTCGTAGATGGCCGGCATCAGCTTCTTGCGGGCCAGGTCCCCGGTCACCCCGAAGATGACCAGCACGCACGGGCCAGCCACCCGCGGGATGCGCCGGTCCCGCGGGTCGCGCAGCGGGTTGGCCACCGGGCCGGTGATAACCGGGGCCAGCGAACTCGGCTGCGCAGAACCTTCCTGCCCAGTCTCATCCGGCCCGGCCTGCGCCGGCGGGGAGGCGGCCTCGGTATCGGCACTCGTCATGGCTTCTCCACTGCCCCCATGTTGGCCTCGATGGTGCCGAGGAACTCGTTCCAGGACACGGCGAACTTGTCCACACCCTCGTCTTCCAGCACCTGGACCACGTCGTCGTAGCTGATACCCAGCTCGGCCAGGTCGGCGAACACCTGCCGGGCCTGGTCGTAGGTGCCGCGCACGGTGTCCCCACGCAGCCTGGCGTGATCAGCGGTGGCCCGCAGGGTGGCCTCGGGCATGGTGTTCACCGTGTCCGGCGCGACCAGCTCGACCACGTACATGGTGTCGTCGTAGGCCGGGTCCTTGGTGCTGGTCGAGGCCCACAGCGGGCGCTGCACCTTGGCCCCGGCGGCCAGCAGCGCCTGCCAGCGCGGGGTGGCGATGCGCTGCTCGTACAGCTCGTAGGCCAGCCGGGCGTTGGCGATCGCGGCCTTGCCGCGCAGCGCGGCCGCCTCCGGGGTGCCGATCTTGTCCAGCCTGCGGTCCACCTCGGTGTCCACCCGGCTGACGAAGAAGGACGCCACCGAGGCGAGCCGGGAGATGTCCCGGCCGGCCGCCGTCGCCCGCTCCAGCCCGGTCATGAAGGCGTCGATGACCTGGCCGTAGCGCTCCAGGGAGAAGATCAGCGTGACGTTCACGCTGATCCCTTCGGCCAGGCACGCGGTGATGGCGGGCAGGCCCTCCAGGGTGGCCGGGATCTTGATGAACAGGTTGGGCCGGTCCACCGTCCACCACAGCGCGCGGGCCTCGGCGATGCTCTTGGCCGTCTCCCGGGCCAGCCGCGGGTCCACCTCCAGGGACACCCGGCCGTCCACCCCGTCGCTCTCGTCGTACACCGGGCGGAGCACGTCGCAGCCCCACCGGATGTCGTAGGTGGTGATCAGCCGGGACGCCTCTTCGACACTCACCCCGCGGATGGCCAGGTCGGCCAGCTGCTGGTCGTAGGCGTTGCCCTGGCTCACCGCATGCGCGAAGATCGTGGGGTTCGAGGTGACCCCGCGGACCTCCCAGTTGGTCACCAGGTCGGCGAGGCTGCCGGTGCGCAGCCGGTCCCGGTTGATGTCGTCGAGCCAGATGGACACGCCTTCCGCGGTGAGCTGGCGGAGGATGGCGTTGCTCTGCTGCTGGGCGGTCATGACTTCTCGCTCCTTGCCCTCGGTCAGGCCAGCCGGGCCAGGCTGGCCCGGGCGGCCGCGGCCACGTGCTCCGCGGTGAACCCGAACTCCTGGTAAAGCTTCTGATAGGAGGCAGATGCCCCGAAATGCTCCAGGCTCACGCATTCCCCAGCATCGCCGGTGAATGCCCGCCAGGGCTGGGCCACCCCGGCCTCGACGCTGACCCGGGCCCGGACCCGCGGTGGCAGCACCTCCTCCTGATAGGAAGCATCCTGGCTGGTGAACCATTCCACGCACGGCATGGAAACAACACGTGTCGAAATGCCCTCGCGCTGCAGGATGTCCCGGGCGGCCAGCGCGATCTGCACTTCGCTGCCGGTGCCGATGATGATCACCGCCGGGTCGCCGCCGGCCCCTCGGCCAGCACGTAGCCGCCGCGGGCGGTGCCCTCGGCGCTGGTGAGGCCGGCCGCGTTGCCGTCGGACCGGTCCAGCACCGGCATGGCCTGCCTGCTCAGGCAGAACCCGGCGGGCCGGTCGGTGTGCTCCAGGATGGTCCGCCAGGCCACGCTGGTCTCGTTCGCGTCGCCCGGCCGGACCACGTCCAGGCCGGGGATGGCGCGCAGCGCGGCCAGGTGCTCCACCGGCTGGTGGGTGGGCCCGTCCTCGCCCAGCCCGATCGAGTCGTGCGTCCACACGTAGGTGACCGGCAGGCCCATCAGCGCGGCCAGCCGCACCGAGCCCCGCATGTAGTCGCTGAACACCAGGAACGTGCCGCCGTAGGGCCGGGTCAGCCCGTGCAGCGCGATGCCGTTCATGATGCCGCCCATGGCGTGCTCGCGGATCCCGAAGTGCATGGTGCGGCCGTACCAGCTGCCGGGGAACATCGTGGTCTGCCGGTCCGGCGGGAGGAACGACAGCTCGCCCTTCATCGTGGTGTTGTTACTCCCGGCCAGGTCGGCCGAGCCACCCCAGAGCTCCGGCAGTACCGGGGCAAGGGCGTTAAGCACCTGTCCGGAGGCAGCCCTGGTGGCCAGTCCCTTGGCATCGGGCGGGAAGCTGGGCAGTGCGCTGGCCCAGCCGTCGGGCAGCCGGCCCGCGGCCAGCCGGTCCAGCAGGGCGGCGCGCTGCGGGCTGGCCGCCGCCCAGGCGGTCACGGAGGCGTCCCACTCGGCGTGCCGCTTCTTGCCCCGGTCGGCCACCTGGCGGGCGTGCGTCACCGCTTCTTCCTCGGCCGGGAACGTCACCTCCGGGTCGAAGCCGAGCACCCGCTTGGTCTTGGCCACCTCGTCCGCGCCGAGCGCGGCGCCGTGCGCCGCCCCGGTGTTCTGCGCGTCCGGCGCGGGCCAGGCGATGATGGTGCGCAGCACGATCAGCGACGGCTGTGTGGTCTCGGCCTGGGCGTTCAGGTACGCCTGGTACAGCGCCTGCGGGTCCTCGCGGTAGCCGTCCGGGCGCAGCCAGTCCACCCGCTGCACGTGCCAGCCGTAGGCCTCGTACCGGGCCGCCACGTCCTCGGACTTCGCGATCCTGGTGTCGTCCTCGATCGAGATGTGGTTGTCGTCGTAGAGCACGATGAGGTTGCCGAGTTCCTGGACCCCGGCCAGCGCCGAGGCCTCGTGAGTGATCCCCTCCTCGATGTCGCCGTCCGAGCAGAACGCGTAGATGTGGTGGTCGAACGGGCTGGTCCCGGGGGCCGCGTCCGGGTCGAGCAGGCCGCGTTCGCGGCGCGCGGCCATGGCCATGCCGACCGCGTTGGCCAGGCCCTGGCCGAGCGGCCCGGTGGTGGTCTCCACCCCCGGGGTGAGGCCGTGCTCGGGGTGGCCCGGGGTGATGCTGTCCCACACCCGGTAGTGCCTGAGGTCGTCCAGGGTCAGCCCGTACCCGGACAGGTAGAGCTGGATGTACAGGGTCAGGCTGGAATGCCCGCAGGACAGCACGAACCGGTCCCGGCCGCGCCAGTTTGGGTCGGCCGGGTCATGCCGGAGGATGTGCTGGTAGAGGAGGTAGGCCGCCGGGGCCAGGCTCATCGCCGTGCCCGGGTGGCCGTTGCCGGCCTGCTGCACCGCGTCCATGGCCAGGACCCGGATCAGATCGACGGCCCGCTGGTCGGCAGCCGTCCAGTCCAAGGTGCTCGTTGGGCTGCTCACGGTGGGATCAGGGCTCCTCTCTGGCCCGCGTCGCCCGGCTGGCAAGGCGCGGGAACTGGATCACGTGCACGACCCTATCCTCAGTTTCGCCTACTCCCCGGGGCAGCCCCGAAGCGGGGCAACAGCGGGCGGATTACGGTCCCGCCGGTACGCTCCCAGGCATGGCGACCAACCCCGGCTTCGACCCGCGCGCGGTGATCGAAGGCCGGGCGGCCGGGCGCCCCCGGGCCGGGCTCATCCTCGGCATCGTGGCCGCCATCGGCTGCGCGATCGTCGTGCTCGGCGCGGACGCGGTGCAGAGCGTGAACTCGGCCGGGCACAGCGTGGCGCCGTTCCTCATCGCGCTGCCGCTGGCCCTGCTGCCGGTGCCGCTGCTGGTGGGCTGCGTGCTGCTGGTGGACCGGCTGGAGCCGGAGCCACGGGTCAACCTGATCCTCGCCTTCGTCTGGGGCGCCGGGGTGGCCGCGCTGCTGGCCGCCGTGATCAACACCGCCGGGCTGATCTTCATCACCCAGCCGGCGCTGGGCAACAGCACGGGGGAGTACGTGTCGGCCACGTTCGGCGCCCCGGTGGTCGAGGAGTCGCTCAAGGGCCTGATCCTGATCATCCTGCTGTGGCGGCGGCGGCAGGAGCTGGACGGCCCGACCGACGGGATCATCTACGCGGCCATGGTCGGGCTGGGCTTCGCCATGATGGAGAACATCGGGTACTACATCGGTGCCCTGGTCCGGCCCAGGGTCGGCGGGGCCGAGCTGCTCGGCGTCACGTTCGTGCTGCGCGGCGTGCTGTCCCCGCTGGCCCACCCCATCTTCACCTCGATGACCGGGCTGGGGGTGGCCTACGCGGCCACCCACCGCAACGGCCGCTGGGCGGTGCCGGTCGGGCTGGCCGCCGCCATGCTGCTGCACGGGCTGTGGAACGGGCTGGGCGCGCACGGCATCGACGGGCTCGCGCTGGCCTACGCCATCATGGCCTGCGTGCTGGCCGGCCTGGTCGGCGTGATCATCGCGGACCGGCGCCGGATCGTCCGGCTGATCTGGCGGTTCCTGCCCGCCTACGAGGCCACCGGCCTGGTCACCGAGGCCGACCTGCGGATGCTGAGCACGCTGCGGGAGCGGTACGCGGCGCGCCGCTGGGCCCGGCTGACCGGCGGCCGGGCGGCCGCCCGGGCCATGGAGGACTATCAGCTGGCCGCGACCGAGCTGGCCCTGGTGCACCTGCGGATGCAGCGCGGCATCATCAGCGCGGAGCATTTCGACCAGCGCCGCCGCGACCTGCTGCGGCTGATGGCCATGGCGCGCAGCGCGTTCTTCCGCCGTCAGCCGGAACCGCCGCAACCGCCCTGGGCGGGCCGCGCCTCGTCAGGATTCGGCTCGTCAGGATTCGGCTCGTCAGGATTCGGCCGGCACCGGTTCAGCTAGCGGCTCGCCCGGCACACCGGGTGCCGCGGCCACCGGGCCCCGGTCCCGGGTGGCGAACATGAGCAGCAGGGCCGCGATCCAGATCAGCACCGACCCGGTCACATGCACCCAGACCAGGCCGGCTGGCAGCCCGCTGAAATACTGGCTGTAGCCGATCACGCCCTGCAGGCCGATCAGGCCGAGCAGCACCCAGCCGAGCCGCCGGGCCCGGGCCGGCGCCCCGGTGAGCTGCAGGCTGATGGCGGCCGCGGCGGCCAGCGTGCCCAGCATCCAGCCGATGTCGGCGTGCAGCTGGGTGACGCCTTCCAGCGGCAGGTGGTAGCGCGGCACGTAGGCCGGGCCGCCGCCGGCCCGCGGCACGAAGGTGGACCCGGCCAGCGGCCCGGTGCCGGTCACCACGGTGCCCGCGGCCAGCATCAGCGCGGTGACGCCGGCCACGGCCACGGCGAACACCCGCACCTCGCGGCGGACCAGCCGGGTCGGCTGGCCGTCGCCCTCGGCGCACCGCACGTAGAGCGTCACGGCCAGCGCCAGGATGGCGCTGGACAGCAGGAAGTGCAGCGACACCGCGGCCGGGTTGAGGTCGGTGAGCACCACGATGCCGCCCAGCACGGCCTGGGCCACGACGCCAAGCGGCTGGGCCGCGGCCAGCCAGACGATGTTGCGCCGGGCGGACCCGCCCGGGCGGAACCGCCACGCGGTGATCAGCACCAGCACAGCCACCACCATCAGCACGCCGGTGAGCATCCGGTTGGTGAACTCGATCCAGGTGTGCACCATCGGGTCACCGCGGGTGCGCGCGGCCACCAGGCTGCTCGCGGTGCAGGTCGGCCAGTCCGGGCAGCCCAGCCCGGACGCGCTGAGCCGGACCGCGGCGCCGGTCATGATGAGCCCGGCGTTGGCCACCACGCCGGCCAGCGCGATCCGGCGCATCGAGGTCACCGTGGGGAACAGCACCGGAGCCACCAGGCGGCGGGCAGATCGGGTCAGGTCGGCTGGCACGGACCCATCGTAGACTCCGGTGCCGTTGGCTCTCGCCTCCCGGCGGGTAAGCTCCCGGTCCGGGCCGCGCCGGCGCTGGCCAGCACCACGCAGCCGATCGCGGCCCACTCGTACCAGCGCAGCCCCTGGCCCAGCAGGACCAGCCCGACCAGCGCGGCGACACCCGGTTCCAGGCTCATCCAGATGCCGAACACCTTGGCCGGGGTGCGGCGCAGGGCCTCCAGCTCCAGCGAGTACGGGATGACCGAGGACAGCAGCCCGATGGCCAGCCCGGCGCCGAGCACGGCGGGCCGGAGCAGGGCCCGGCCGCCGGCCAGCAGCCCGGCCGGGGTGACGGCCAGCGCGGCCACGCACATCGCGATGGTCAGCCCCGAGGTGCCCGGGAAGCGCCGCCCGGTGGCCGCGCTGAGCAGGATGTAGGCCGCCCAGCAGGCCGCCGCGAGCAGCGCGAAGGCCAGCCCGGCCAGGTTCAGCTGGCTGCCCGGGCCGCGGGTCAGCAGCGCGACGCCGGCCGCGGCGAGCAGCACCCAGACCGCGTCCAGCCAGCGCCGGGACGTGGCCACCGCCACCCCGAGCGGGCCGAGGAACTCCACGGTCACCGCGATGCCCAGCGGGATCCGGGCGAAGGCCTGGTAGATGGAGTAGTTCATCACCGCGAGGATGACCCCGAACGCGACCACCACGGCGGCATCCGCCCAGGCCCGGTTGCGCGCCGTGGCGCGCACCTCGCGGCCCAGCCCGCGGGCCCCGGCCACGGCGAGCAGCGCGGCGGCCGTCCACAGCCGCAGCCCGGTCACCGCGGCCGGCGGCACCTGGCTGAACAGCCGGTCGGCCAGGCCCGCGCCGACCTGGACCGAGACGATGCCGGTGAGCACGAGGGCCGGCGGCGGCACCGCGCCGAGCAGTGCGTTGCGCCGCCCGGTGGCAGGCTGGACGGCTACTCCCAGCGGAACACCCGGGTGGTCACGCCGATCCCGGCCACGGCCCACACCAGCAGCACGATCAGGTCCCGGACCGGCAGCCCGGAGCCGTGCTGCAGCACCGAGTGCAGCCCGTCGGACAGCGCCCCGGTGGGCAGCAGCCGGAGCACCGGCCGGGCCCCGGCCGGGAACTTGTCCAGCGAGAAGACCACCCCGCCCACCCCGAGCAGCACCAGGTAGACCAGGTTGGCCGCGGCCAGCGTGGCCTCCGGCCGCAGCGTGCCGGCCAGCAGCAGGGCCAGCCCGCTGAACGCCGCCGTGCCGGCCAGGATGAGCAGCGGCACCCAGAGCGCGGCGGCCGGCCGGGCGTCCGGCGACCAGCCGAGCAGCAGGCCGACCACGATGATCACCGCGGTCTGGCCCAGCTCCACGACGACCACCGTGCTGGTCTTGGCCGCGATCAGGCCGCCGCGCCGCAGCGGCGTCGCACCGAGGCGCTTCAGCACGCCGTACTGGCGTTCAAATCCGGTGGCGATGGCCTGGCTGGTGAACGCCGTGGACATGATGCCCAGGGCGATGATGCCGGGGACCAGGAAGTCCACCCGGGTGCCGTTGATCAGGTGCTCCAGGCTGAAGCCGGCCAGCAGCACCACCGGGATGATCAGCGTGAGCAGCAGCTGCTCGCCGTTGCGCAGCAGCGCGCGCAGCTCGAGCCAGGCCTGCGCGGCGACCATCCGGGGCACCCGGCCCGGCCCGGGCGCCGGGGCGGGCCACGTGGTCATGGCCGGTGCCGCCACCTGCTCGCTCACGAGCGCAGCTCCCGTCCGGTCAGCTCGAGGAACACGTCCTCGAGGGTACGGCTCTCGATGCGCAGGTCCTGGGCCAGCACCCCGCGTTCCGCGCACCACGCGGTGACCGCGGCCAGCAGCTGCGGGTCCACCTGGTCCGGCACCTCGACGATGTAGTGCCCGGCCGGCGACTCCTTGGCCGCGCTGCCGTGCGGCAGCGCGGAGATCAGCCCGTCGGTGTCCAGGCCCGGTTCGGCGCGGAAGCGGAGCTGCCCGGCGGTCCCGGTGAGCTCGGCCGGGCTGCCCTCGGCCACCAGCTGCCCGTGGTCCACCACGCAGACATGGTCGGCCAGCCGCTGCGCCTCGTCCATGTAGTGCGTGGTCAGGATCACCGCCGCGCCGGACGCGCGCAGGCCGCGGACCAGATCCCAGGTGACGTGCCGGGCCTGTGGGTCCATGCCCGCGGTGGGCTCGTCCAGGAACAGCAGCTCGGGCCGCCCGATCAGCGCGGCGGCCAGGGACAGCCGCTGCTGCTGGCCGCCGGACAGCCGGCGGAACGGGGTGCGCAGGCTGCCGGCCAGGCCGAGCCGGTCGAGCAGCACGGCCGGATCGATCGGGGCCGCGTAGAACGCGGCCAGCGTGCGCAGGTACTCGCCGGGCCGGGCGGCCGGCGGGATGCCGCCGGACTGCAGCATCACGCCGACCCGCGGGCGCAGCTGCCGCGCGTCCCGCCCGGGGTCGAGGCCGAGTACCCGCACCGTGCCGCCGTCCGGCCGCCGGTACCCCTCGCAGATCTCGATCGTGGTGGTCTTCCCGGCCCCGTTCGGGCCAAGGATCGCGGTCACCGCGGCCCGCTGGGCCAGCAGCGAGAGGCCGTTCACCGCCATGGTCCGGCCGTAGCTCTTGACCAGTTGGTGGATCTCGACCGCGGGTCCGCTGCTCACGCAGGCGAGTCTAGATGCTCGGCGGGTACTGGCTTCGCGTTGCCTGGCACCCGGTGCCGGGACACGTCGATGAGAGCGCGGAACAGCCGCGGATCCGTGCCCTGTTCGGGATGCCACTGCACGGCGATGAGAAATTCGTCACGATCAGCCAGTTCGGCCGCCTCGATGGTGCCGTCCGCGGCCCACGCGGTGGCCACCAGCCCGCCGCCCAGCCGGCCGATGGCCTGGTGATGCGCGGTGGGCACGTCGAGCCGCAGCTCGCCGTCGGCGTCCGGCGGCCCGAGCAGGCTGGCCAGCCGGCTGCCCGGCGCGACCCGCACCTGGTGCGTGCCGAACGTGCCCGGCGCCGCCCGGTGCCCACCCGTATCCGGCAGGTGCTGGCGCAGCGTGCCGCCGCGGGACACGTTGAGGATCTGCAGGCCACGGCAGATGGCCAGCACCGGCAGGCCCGCGGCCAGCGCGGCGGCCAGCAGGTCCAGCTCGGCCCGGTCCCGGGCCGGCTGCACCCGGCTGGTCTCCGGGTGCGGCGGCGCACCGTAACCGGCCGGGTCGAGGTCGCCGCCACCGGACAGGATCACCGCGTCCAGCCGGTCCACCGCGGCGGTCATCCCAGGCAGCGGCGGCAGCAGCACCGGCACCCCGCCTGCCGCGGCCACCTGCTCGGCGTAGCCGAGCGGGAGCAGCGCGCTGGGCAGCCGCCATGGCCCCCAGCGGGCCTCTTCGCCGTAGCTGCTGATGCCAACGAGGGTCATTGTGCCGCCCAGTTACAGGGGAGTCACGTACGCGCCGGAGATCCCGCCGTCCACCAGGAACTGGGCCGCGGTGATGAACGAACGTGTCGTCGCTGGCCAGGAACGCGATCGCGGCGGCGATCTCGGCCGGCTCGGCGAACCGGCCCATCGGCACGTGCACCAGCCGCCGCGCGGCCCGCTCCGGGTCGGTGGCGAACAGCTCGCGGAGCAGCGGGGTGTTCACCGGGCCGGGGCACAGCGCGTTCACCCGGATGCCCTCCCGGGCGAACTGCACGCCCAGCTCCCGGCTCATGGCCAGCACGCCACCCTTGGACGCGGTGTAGGAGATCTGCGAGGTGGCCGCGCCCATCACCGCGACGAACGAGGCGATGTTGATGATCGACCCGCCGGGCTGGCCCGCGGCGACCTGGCGCTGCATGTGCGGGATCACGTACTTGCAGCACAGGTACACGGAGGTGAGGTTCACCTCCTGCACGCGCCGCCACGCGTCCATGCCGGTGGTCAGGATGGAGTCGTCGTCGGGCGGCGAGATACCCGCGTTGTGCACCGCGATGTGCACCCCACCGTTGTTGTCCACCGTGGTCTGGTACAGGTCGCGGACCGCCTCCTCGCTGGTCACGTCCACCTGCACGAACTGGCCGCCGACCTCGTCCGCGGCCAGCTTGCCGGCGTCCTCGTCGATGTCGGCGACCACCACGGTGGCGCCGTCGGCGGCCAGCCGCCGGGCGGTGGCCAGCCCGATGCCGCTGCCCGCGCCGGTGATCACGGCGACCCGGCCGGCCAGCCGCTGCGGGTTTGTGCTCACTCGGGCTCCTCGTCGTCGGTGGCGATGAAGACGTTCTTCACCTCGGTGAAACTGTCCAGCGCGTCCGGCCCGAGCTCGCGGCCGAGGCCGGACTGCTTGAACCCGCCGAACGGCGTCCAGTACCGGACCGAGCTGTGCGAGTTGACCGACAGGTTCCCGGTCTCCACCGCCCGGGCCACCCGCAGCGCCCGGCCCACGTTCCGGGTCCAGATCGAGCCGGACAGGCCGTACGGGGTGTCGTTGGCGATCCGGATCGCGTCCGCCTCGGTGCCGAACGGCAGCACGGTGACCACCGGCCCGAACACCTCCTCGGTGAACGCCGGGTCGTCCGCGCCCACCGGGGCCAGCACGGTGGGCGGGAACCAGTAGCCGGGCCCCTCCGGGGCGCTGCCGCGGAACGCGACCGGCGCGTCGCCGGGCACGTAGGACGCGACCTTGGCGCGGTGCTCGGCCGAGATCAGCGGGCCCATCTCGGTGCCCGGATCGGCCGGGTCACCCACTGCGACACCCTTGACCGCCGGCTCGAGCAGCTCCATGAACCGGTCGAACACGCTGGCCTGGACGAGGATCCGGGACCGGGCGCAGCAGTCCTGGCCCGCGTTGTCGAACACCGCGTACGGCGCGGTGGCCGCCGCCTTGGCCAGGTCGGCATCGGCGAACACGATGTTCGCGCTCTTGCCGCCCAGCTCCAGGGTGACCCGCTTGACCTGGCGCGCGCAGTCGGCCATCAGCTGGCTGCCCACCTCGGTGGAGCCGGTGAACACGATCTTGCGGACGAGTTCGTGGTCCACCAGGCGCTGGCCGACCACCGAGCCTTTGCCCGGCAGCACCTGGAACACGCCCTCCGGCAGCCCAGCCTCCAGGGCCAGCTCGCCGATCCGGATCGCGGTCAGCGGGGTCCGCTCGGCCGGCTTGGCGATCACCGGGTTGCCGGCCGCCAGTGCCGGGCCCAGCCCCCAGCCCAGGATCGGCATCGGGAAGTTCCACGGCACGATGAGCCCGACGATGCCGACCGGCTCCTTGAACGTCACGTTCAGCCCGCCGGGCACCGGGATCTGCTGGCCGAGCAGCCGCTCCGGCGCCGCCGAGTAGTAACGCAGCACGTCCCGGACGTTGCCCGCCTCCCAGCGGGCCTGCCCGATGGGGTGCCCGGATCCCTTGACCTCCAGCTGGGCGAGCTGCTCCAGGTTCGCGTCCACCACGTCGGCGAACCGGCGGAGCAGCGCGGCCCGGTCGCCGGGCGGCACCGCCCGCCAGCCGGGCTGCGCCGCGGCCGCCCGGGCGACCGCCTCATCGGCCTGTTCCGCGCTGGTCTGCGGCACCGTGGTGACCGGGTCCCCGGTGGCCGGGTTCAGCACCGTGAAAGTGGACATGCTGCTGCTTACTCCCAACTCGCCGTGCTCACATCCGCTCGAAGCTGCGCTGCAGCTCCCAGTCGGTGACCGCGGCATCGAACGCCTCGATCTCCACCCGCGCGGCGTTCGCGTAATGCTCGACGACTTCGTTACCGAACGCCGCCTGGGCCAGCCCGGACTTGCGCCACAACTCGAGTGCGTCGCGCAGTGTGGTCGGCACCCGGCTGCTGTCGTCGGCGTACGCGTTGCCGGTGAACGCGGGCTCCAGCGGCAGTTCGTGGTCCACCCCGTACAGCCCGGCCGCGATCATCCCGGCGACGGCCAGGTACGGGTTCACGTCGCCGCCCGGTACCCGGTTCTCCACCCGCAGCGACGGGCCGTGCCCGACCAGCCGGAACGCGCAGGTGCGGTTGTCCACCCCCCAGCGCACCGCGGTGGGCGCGAAGCTGCCGGGCACGTAGCGCTTGTACGAGTTGATGTTCGGCGCGTAGCACAGTGCCAGTTCGCGCAGCGCGGCGAGCTGCCCGGCGATGAAGTGCTCGCCGAACGGGGACAGCCCGTGCGGTCCGTCGCCCGCCATGGCCGGGCGGCCGGCCGCGTCGCGGACCGACAGGTGGATGTGGCACGAGTTGCCCTCGCGGGCGTTCGGCTTGGCCATGAACGTGAGGCTCATGCCCTGCTGCCCCGCGATCTCCTTCGATCCCGTCTTGTAGATGGAATGGTTGTCGCACGTGATCAGCGCGTCGGCGTAGCGGAACGCGATCTCGTGCTGGCCCAGGTTGCACTCGCCCTTGGCCGATTCCACCTGGAGGCCGGCGCCCGCCATCCCGTTCCGCAGCCGGCGCAGCAGTGGCTCGATCTGGGCGGTGCCCAGGATCGAGTAGTCCACGTTGTAGGTGTTGGCCGGGGTCAGCTGCCGGTACCCGGCCGCCTGCGCCTGGGCGTAGGTGTCGTTGTACACGATGAACTCGAGCTCGGTGCCGGCCAGCGCGGTCAGCCCGCGCTGGGCCAGCCGGCCGGTCTGCGCCCGCAGGATCTGCCGTGGCGAGGCCACCACCGGCGAGCTGTCGTGCCAGGTGAGGTCGGCCAGCACCATGACGGTGGCCTCGTGCCACGGCACCCGCCGCAGCGTGCTCATGTCCGGCACCATCACAAAGTCGCCGTAGCCACTGCTCCACGAGGACATCGCGTACCCGTCCACGGTGTTCATCTCCACGTCCACCGCGAGCAGGTAGTTGCACCCCTCGATGACGTGCCCGACCACCTCGTCGAGGAAGTAGTCGGCCGCGAGCCGCTTGCCGGCCAGCTGGCCCTGCATGTCGGTGAACGCGACCACCACCGTGTCGATGTTGCCCTCACTCACCTCCACGCGGAGCTGCTCCAGGGTGAGCATCCCGCGCCGTCGGCTATGCGGGATCGCTCCGCGCTGCTTGTCCATGGGCCTCCAGTCCCGTGCGGCTCAGCCGGCCAGCTCTTCCTCGATCGCGGCCAGTTCCTCCGGCGTGCCCTGGACCCGGGGCCCGGTGAACCAGTTGCGCGCCGACGCCAGCCAGTAGATGCCCGCGAAACCGATCACCGCAACAACCGCGAACACCGCGTAGTTGAACGTGGTCCAGGTGATCGGGCCGACCTGGGGCAGCATGAACAGGATCGTGATGATCACCACCCAGGTGACCGCGATGATGCCGATCGGCTTGCTCCACCGGCCCAGGTGCCACGGGCCGCGCTGGAAGTTGTCGCCCTGGCGCAGCCGCAGGAAGGTCGGGATCACGTAGGCGATGTACAGGCCGATGACCGCGATCGAGGTGACCGCCGCGTACGCGGTGCTGTTCCACAGGTAGGGCAGGCCCAGGATGAGCGCGCCGACCGCGGCCAGCCAGATCGCGTTGGTCGGGGTCCGGGTCCGCTTGTTGACCCGGTGCCAGACGGCGGGAGGCGGGCAGCGCGCCGTCCCGGGAGAACGCGTAGATCATCCGGGAGTTGGCGGTGACCGAGGACATGCCGCAGAACAGCTGGGCGCCGATGACCACGAGCAGCAGGAACTTGGCCCAGGCCGTCCCGGCGGCGTCGATGAAGATCTGCGCGGGCGGCACCCCGGTGGCCGAGGTGCGCTCCGCCTCGTAGTGCTGGATGGCGAACGTGATCCCGATCAGCAGCACCCAGCCCGCGATCAGCGAGACCAGGATCGACATCACGATGCCGCGCGGGCCGCTGCGGGCGGCGCTGTGCGTCTCCTCGGTCATGTGCGCGGACGCGTCGTAGCCGGTGAACGTGTACTGGGCCAGCAGCAGGCCGATCAGCACGATGTAGATCGGGGCGATGTGCAGCCCGGTGTCGTTGACGAAGTGCCCGAACACGAAGCTGGCCGACTGGTGGTGCGAGGGCACGAACACGAGCACGGCGACGATGAGCAGCACACCGACGATGTGCCACCACACGCTGACGTCGTTCAGCAGCGCGACCAGCCGGATGCCGAACTGGTTCAGCAGGCCGTGCACCAGCAGCACGATCGCGTAGATCAGGATCGTCACCCAGTGCACGGTGCTCCAGCCCCACACCAGCGCGCCGAACGCGTTGATGAAGAACGCCGCACCGAAGTCGATGCCCGCGGTCACCGCGACCTGGCCGAGGAAGTTAAACCAGCCGGTGAACCAGGACCACGCGGGGCCATGGCGCGGGGCCAGCTTGGCCGACCAGTAGTACAGGCCGCCCGCGGTCGGGTAGCTGGAGCAGACCTCGGCCATGGCCAGGCCGACGAACAGGGTCATCACCCCGACGCCGAGCCAGCCCCAGACGATGACGGCCGGGCCGCCGGTGGTCATGCCGAACCCGTACAGCGTGAGGCAGCCGGACAGGATCGAGATGATCGTGAACGAGACGGCGAAGTTGGAGAACCCGGACATGCGCCGGCGCAGCTCCTGCGCGTAGCCCAGCTGTGCAGGGTCTGCTCGTCTTCGCTGAGCGGTGCCGCTTGCTCGTTGACCGCCATCACTGCTCCTTGCGCGTGAAGGGCCTGCTGGCCCTGGGATGAGCTGTCCAGGGGGGCCTGCGGAATTGAGGTTGCCGGTTGGGAGCCGGGAGGCGGAGCGGGCGCTGATCTGCCACCGGAGAGCGAATGGTTTATTATCCGACCATTGATGGATAGAGAACCGGCGATGTCAAGACCCCCAGCCACATTTCCCCAGACCACTGGGCCGTCATCTGGGCTGGAGCTGACGGCTGTGCTGGGTCCGGTCCGGGCGCAGAACGCGTTCGAGGAAACCGTCGAGCGGCTGCTGACCGTGATCAAGCTGGGCGTGGTGGCCCCCGGTGACCGGTTCCCGGCGGAACGTGAGCTGTCCGGGCTGCTCGGCGTCAGCCGGATCACGCTGCGCGAGGCCATCCGGGCCCTGCAGCTGGCCGGTTACGTGGAATCCCGCCGCGGCCGGTTCGGCGGCACGTTCGTCATCGCCACGCCGCCCGCGCCCAGCGCGGCCGAACTGCGCCGGATCGCGGTCGAGGACGCCGACAAGATCAACGACGCGCTCACCTTCCGGATGGCGGTGGAGACCGGCGCGGCGCACGTGCTGGCCCAGTCGGTCCGGGCCCGGCCGGCCGATCCCGGTCCGGCTGAGGTGCTGATGGCCCGGCTGGCCGCGCTCAACGAGGCCAGCCCGGAGGACTACCGCCGGATGGACACCCTGTTCCACCTGTCCATCGCGGAACTCACCGGGTCCAGCCTGCTCGCCGCGGCCTGCGCCGATGCCCGGATGCGGCTCAACGACCTGCTGAACGCGATCCCGGTGCTGCAGCGCAACATCGACCACACCACCGCCCAGCACAACGCGATCGTGGCGGCGATCCTGGCCGGCGATCCCGGCCCGCGCAGCGCGCGATCGCCGAGCACCTGGACGGCACCGCCGCCCTGCTGCGCGGCTTCCTGGAGTAGCCGCTCAGCTGATCTTGGTGATCACCCAGGGGCCCGGGGTGGTGACCGGCCTGGTCCCGGTCACCGTGTAGACCTTGCCGGTGCTGGGATCGGTGACCCGGAACGTGCCCGGGCCGGTCTGCGTGATGGCCGGGACCGTGTTCCAGCGGCTGCGCGCCCAGGCCCCGACGACCAGCCGCGGATCGCTCAGCCAGGGCTGGTGGCCGTTGCGCCACGCGTACTGGCTGGCCCAGTACTGCGGCCAGCTGGTGATGTCCCAGATGCCGGGGAACCTGGCCAGCTGGACGGTGGCTGATGTCCACCACCACCCGGTCCGGGCCGGTCAGCCCGTAGACGTGATAGCTGGCCTGGGTGGCCAGGCCCAGGCCGAAGCTCAGGTACCCCTCGAAGTCACCGGCCGCGCTGGCCACCAGCAGGGTGGGGTAGTACGGGGTGAGCACGGCGGGCCCGGTGTAGGTCTGGTGCGGCGGCTTGGCACACCAGCCGGTGGCCGCACGGAACACCACCCGGAGGTAGGCCTGGCCAGCCAGCGGGACCGGGGTGCCCTTCGGGTCCTGCGGCACGCTCGTGACGTAGGCCGCGTGGTAAGCGGGCAGGCCGCCGGAGAACTGGAAGACCACCCGGTCGTAGCCGGCGTGCTGGCCGGCCCGGACGGCCGTCAGGTACGTCCCCGGTGCCCGGCAGGCCGATGATGCCACTGGTGCGGGCGAGGGAGCGGGCGGCGTGGCGGCAGGTGCTGTGCTGCTGCCCGGGGCGGCGGGGGACGGGGCTGGGGTGGCCTGGCTGGCGGGCTGGACGGTGCTGCTGGTGCAGCCGGCCAGGCTGGCCATGGTGACGGCGGCGACAAGGACGGTGAGCCGGGTGAACGCGGCCATCGGAATCATCTTCTTCAGCCAGATGGCGACTATTCGCCACCATCATTTCTAGCCGCCCGGCCTGCCACCGGTACAGCGCCGGAAGTCCTCGCCGGGCCAGGCTTTGGTCACCGCTTCAGCCTTCGTGGCACACTCGGCTCATGACCGCTGGGGTGACCGAGCCGGTCCGCCGTACGGCTGGCCGGGTCGAGAGCAAGCGCAGACTCGGGCCGGACGCCCAGGTGGACGACAAGGCCCTGATCATCAGCCCGGACGCGCCAGGCCGGACTGACCCGTTCCTGGTGCTCAGCGAGGACTGGTTCTCCTCGCCCGGCTTCGAATGGCACCCGCACCGGGGCGTGGAGACGGTCACCACGGTGCTGGACGGGGTACTGGAGCACGGCGACAACGCCGGGCACGCGGGCGCGCTGGAGCCGGGTGACGTGCAGTGGATGACCGCGGGCCGCGGCATCATCCATCGCGAGCTGGCCTACCGGAACGAGCACGCGCACACCCTGCAGCTGTGGCTGAACATGCCCGCGTCGGCCCGGCTGGCCGACACCCGCTACCAGGACATCCGGGCGGCCACCCGCCCGGTCAGGGCGGCCGGCGGCGCCCGGATCGACGTGATCTCGGGAGCCGCGCCGTCCGGCGGGGTGGGCCGGCCCCGCGGTCAACCACTGGCCGATCCGCGGGGCGGTGCTGACCCTGGAACCGGGGGCCGCGCTGGATTACGCCCTCCCGGCCGCGGACCGGGCGTTCGGCTATGTGCTGTCCGGGCGTGCGGTGATCGCGGGCCGTGCGGTGGCGGCCGGGCGGATCGCCTGGTCCGACCCGGCCGGTGCACCGGGGGAGCCGAGCGTGCTGCCGGTCAGCGCGGCGCCCGATCAGGACGAAGCCGCCACGATCATGCTGTACAGCGGGCAGCCGATCGGCGAGCCGGTGGTGCTCGGTGGCCCGTTCGTGATGAACACCCGGGCCGAGATCGCCACGGCGTTCGCCGATTTCCAGCGCGGAGCGTTCGGGCCGGTGCCCCGGATGCTGCGGCTCTAGGACGCGGCCTGGCCGGTGCCGACCTGAAAGACGCGCCGGTAGGCGTGCGGGCTGGTGCGCAGCGCCCGGCCAAAGTGCTTGCGCAGGTTGCTGGCGGTGCGCAGGCCGCTCTTGGCGGCCACCGAGTCGATGGGCAGGTCGCTGGTCTCCAGCAGCCGCTGGGCCAGCCGGATCCGCTCGCGCAGGATCCACTGGTACGGCGTGGTCCCGGTGCTGGCCAGGAACCGCCGGGCGAACGTGCGTGGGCTCATCGCCGCGCGGGCGGCCAGGTCGTTGACGGTCACGGTCTGGTCCAGGTGGGCTTGCAGCCAGCTGACCGTGTCCGCGAACAGGTTGGCGCTGTCCAGTTCGGGCAGCGGCGTGTCGATGTACTGCGCCTGGCCGCCCTCGCGGTGCAGCGGGACGACCAGATCCCGGGCGATCTGGGTGGCCGTCTCGGTTCCGTAGTCGTGCTGCACCACGTGCAGGCACAGGTCCAGGCTGGCGGCGCTGCCCGCCGAGGTGAGCAGGTCGGTCTCGTCGGTGTACAGCACACCCGGGTTGACCGAGACCCGTGGGTAGCGCCGGGCCAGTTCGGCGCATTCCGACCAGTGCGTGGTCGCCGTGTGCCCGTCCAGGATGCCCGCCTCGGCCAGCACGAACGCACCGGTACACAGGGAGACCAGGCGGCAGTTCCGGGCCCGGGCCTCGCGCAGCGATTCGAGCACGGCGGCGGGCACCTGGCCGGGCCGGTCGGTGGGCGGCACGATCACGGTCCGCGCGGTGCGCAGCGCGTCCAGCCGGTGCGGGACCTGGATGGCGAATCCGGCGTCGGTGCGGGCCGACGGCTCCGCTCCGCAGACAGTCAGCTGGTACAGCGGTGTCCCGTCGGCAATGGTGGCGTCGCCGCCGAAGATGTCGCAGGCCACGCCCAGCTCCATGAGCGCCACCCGGTCATAGACCAGGACCGCGACCGGGTGCGGCGGCTGGATGCGCCGAAGGTTGGCAGTTTTGTCCCGCACTGTGTCAATGATGCCACTTCCGGCCCGGGCCGGCCAGGCGGATGCTGGAGTCATGCGGCACACCGAGATGACCGTCACGCCATCCGGGGCCGCGCCGGTGAGCGCGGCCGACCGGGTACTGGCCCGGGTGTTCGGCGCTTCACTGGACCAGCAGCTGGCGGCCGGGCACCCCGCCGAAGCGGACCGGCTGCTGGCCGCCCGGGCGCAGCACATCGTGTCGCTGCCCCGGCGCCGCGCGCTGGCCCGGGACTGGGAGCATCTGCTGGACGTGGCCCGGCGGGCCCCGGCGCCCGCGGTGCCACTGTGCCGGGACCGCATCGCCGCCGCCGAGCCCAGCATCCGCGAGCTGGTGGCCTGCCTGCGCGTCCCGCTGCCGGTGCCGGCCCAGGGGGTGGCCGCGGCCACCGTGCTGCTGACTGACGCCACCGGGCCGGTGTACCACCGGCGCAGCCACGCCACCCTGGACGGCCTGCTGCGCCAGGCGATAGCCCAGCTCGACCCGGCCCGCCCGCTGCTGCCCTAGCCCGGCCGCCCCCGGGTCGGTGCGGCGGCCAGGCGTTCCGCTGGGTACCCGGCGAAGTTCTCGCCGTGCCTTGCTGCGGCCGATCGTGCTCTTGTTTCCCCCATATCACTTGCGATGCGATGTATCAGGCGTAGTGGGTTGACCCTCTGTGCAGGTGCTGACGGGGGCAACGGGTGGCCGCCTAATGTGAATGGTTCTCCACCGCGGAATGGAGAAAATGGCCATGAAGACCCGGATAAATAAGGTCGCGGGTCGGCGGCCAGGACCTGTGCAACGGCTGGGAATGACCGCCGCGCTCACGTTGGCCGGGGCGGGCGCAGGTTTGACCGCCGCGACAGCGACGGTTGGTAACACGTGGGTCCGGACGGCCTGGGCGGTCGCTGGCGGTCAGCCGGGCCTGGCCGGCGGCACGATGGCAGACCGGTTCCACCAGCGCCGGCAGGCCAAGGCAGAGGCTGAGCGCCAGCGCGACACGGTGCTGGGCCCGATAGCTACCGCACAGGCCCGCGAGGGGAGCGTCTTCGACCTGCTGCTCGCCACCAGCGGGGTTACGCCACTGTGGGGCCGCCGGGCCGATCTGGCCTGGCTGGAGCAATGGTGGGATGACCCTGGCGCTTGCCCGGTGGCGGTTGTGACCGGCCCAGCCGGAGTGGGTAAAACCCGGCTGGTCACCCATTTCGCTAGGCAGCGGCCCGAGCCCTGGGTCACGGGCTGGCTCAACCCCGGGCACGGCGCCGACGCAGTCGCCGCCGTCCAGGCGTGCGGAGACCCAGCACTGATCCTGGTTGATGACGCCGACGAGCGACCGGACACCTCGGCTGTTCTGGAATACCTCACAGTGGCTGAGCGCAGTGCATCACCGGTCCGGGTCGTCTTGATGTCACGGGCTGCCGACCTGACGGCCGGGCTTGAGGGGAAGCTGCCCGACCGGTATCGCTCAGTCTTGACAGGCGTCTGGGAGCGTCCTCTCGGCCCGTTCGGTACCGCTGACGATCAGGCACGCTGGTTCGGCGAGGCGGTCCGTGCCTACGCGAAGGCACTGGGGACACCGGCCCCCGACCTGCCGGGCGGCATCAGCGCCAGGTCTTTCAACCCAGCGGAGCCGATCCTCACCCTGCAGGCGCAGGCTTTGCTGATGGTTCTGGAGTCCCGCCGCGCCCGGCCAATGTTTCCGGCGACCGGTGTCCGTCCATTTGCCGAGGTCGCCGCCATGCTGTTCAAGCAGGAAGAACATCGCTGGCATGCGAGCGCGAAGCTGCCCGACTGGGGCCTGACCGATCTCACCGGCCCGAACCAAAGCATGGCTATCGCCGTCCTGATGCTGTCCAGCCCGTTAGACCAGGCGCAGGCGGTAGCGGCGCTGCGCCGTGTGCCTGACCTCGCCGACGCTTCGGCTGAGCGGCTCGGGAACATAGCCCGCTGGGCCGCTGGCCTGTACCCCGCCGACCCGCCGTGGCCGATCCGGATCAAGCCGGACATGCTGGCCGAATGGTTCGTGGTTGCGCAGGTCAGCCAGACACCTGAGCTCGTCGGCCCGCTCGATGAGCTCGGACCTCCCCCATGCGGCAGCAGTGCTCATGCTGCTCGCCCGGGCCAGCGACCACATGCCTGCTGCGGTGCAGCTCTTCGCCGATCTCGTCTCGGCTGACCCGGTCTCCTTGGCCGGAGCCGGAATCGCCGCCGCGCGGACCGCCACTGCAGGTCGGCGGAAGCTTGACGACGAGCTTGGCCCGCCCAATCCTGCAGGCCACCTGGTCAGATGACCTGCTCCGGCCTGTCGAGGACCAGTCGGCCACGGGCCTGCCCAGTACCCAGGCCGCGATCGCCCAGGCCCGGGTTAGCCTCGTCCGGGCCGACGGAGACGCCGCCAGCCTCGCCTCGGCGCTCACCACCCTGGAGAGCCACCTGGCCGAACTGGGCCGCCATCAGGATGCTGTCGCGGCCGCCGAGGAATCGGTGCGGCTGTACCGCATCCGCCAGCAGCACGGATAGGAAGCCGCCCAAGCGAGAGTCAAGTCACGGCGATTCAGTGAAGCCCCACCGAGTCTGGCTGTACGGGTTGCCCTTACCGAATCCGAAGGCCGTCATGGGGGCGACCCGGAAGACGAGGGCTTCGTTCCGCCGAATGGCGTCACCGAGGCCAAACCAGGTGCCCTCGGGCGCCGTGAAATGAGCACCATATTTCGACTCGAATGTGCCGGCGACGCCTGCGAGTTCGGCCGGGCCGGTCACCTCGGCAGCCTGACCTTCGACGACGAGGTCCAGCCCGTCGAGCCTGTTGCACCCGGTCGTCAAGATGCAACGCGGGTTGCCCGCGAGGTTCTTGGCTTTACGCTCGTCCGGGCCGGTGCAGAAGTACAGGGCGCCGTCGAGCCAGATTCCCAGCAGCGGCGTGACATGCGGACGGCCGTCCGGACGTACCGTTGACAACCAGTACACTTCGGCGTCCTGCAGTTCCCGGCGGCCCTTTCCCCACTCCACCGGGATCGCGTCGTCGCTGCTGAAAGCGCTCAAT
Organism: uncultured Actinomycetes bacterium; assembly: GCA_963757545.1. GTDB lineage: Bacteria > Actinomycetota > Actinomycetes > Streptosporangiales > Streptosporangiaceae > RYN-230. Next base: position 464,242 of record CAVWSA010000039.1, read on the forward strand.
TCGGTTACTGGCTCGGGCTCAGTCATTCGGGTCTCTCATCCAGGACTGCGGGCAGGCCTACGCTGAGCATCTTCGTCCGGACGCGGCCCAGCAGCCAGTCCATGAACAGCCCGCCGACGTCACGGTTCGTCCACCTCGAGCACCTGGCAGCGCACGATACCAGCACCGAAGCCCGGCGTATCGCCGGTGCAGGCGGTGCTGCGGGCAGGCAGAAGGTGGAGTTAACACCACCGAGATGTGGGCCGCTGGCCCGCACCATGGAACAGCTGGGACAGATCCGGAGCGGGAGGCAAGGATGAATGATGACGCCAGGCCTTGGCTGCGGCTGGCCAGGCGGACCGGGCTGACCTGCGCCCGCGGGGTGGTCCAGGCGGTGGTCTCGCTCGCTGGCCTGCCGCTGTTCTTCGCGTCCGTGCTCTCCGTTCTCAGCCTGGCCGCGGGGATCGGGGTGCTGCTCGCGCCCAAGAGCCTGCTGACCGTCCGGCGGCTGGCCAGCAGGCAGCGCCGCTGCGCGCTGGAATGGTCGGGTGTGCGGATCGCGACCCCCTACCGGCCCCGGCCGGTAGAGGTCACTAACGGGCTGATCGGGCGGCTGCAGCGCTGCAAGTGGCTGCTGACCGATCCCGCGACCTGGCGTGACCTGCTCTGGGTGCTGGTCAACGCGCCGGCCAGCGTCGTGCTCGGGCTGCTGCCCGGGTTCCTGGTCGGCGCCAGCCTGTGGGTGGCGGTGCTCGATGGCGGAGCCTTGCTGTTCGGATGGTGGCCGGGGCTCCGCCGGGTTTCTGGGCGCAGGTGTTCTGGCTGGGCATGCTGCCGCTCGGCGTCGTCATCGGGCCGTGGCTGCTGATGGCACATGCCCAGGTCGCCTCGTCGCTGCTGGCCCCGACCCGGGAGGCGATGGCGGCGCAGGTGGGCCAGCTGGCCGAGTCCCGCTCCCAGGCGGTGGACGCCTCAGCGGCCGAACTGCGCCGGATCGAGCGTGACCTGCACGACGGAGCCCAGGCCCGGCTGGTCTCGCTGGGCATGAACATCGGGTTCGCCGAGCAGATCCTCCGGGACAACCCCGATCTGGCCCTGTCCCTGCTCGCCGAGGCCCGCGCGTCGAGCGGGCAGGCGCTGGCCGAGTTGCGTACCCTGGTCCGCGGGATCCACCCGCCGGTGCTCGCGGAACGTGGCCTCGACGGGGCCGTGCGGGCGCTCGCGCTGAGCCTGCCCCTGCCGGTGGACCTGCATATCGACCTGGCCGGCCGGGCATCTGCGCCGGTGGAGTCGGCGGTCTACTTCGCCATCGCCGAGGCGCTTGCCAACGTGGTCAAGCACAGCGGGGCCAACCGGGCCTGGGTGCAGCTTGAGTACGATTCGGGCAGGCTGGTCGCGATCGTCGGCGACAACGGCACCGGCGATGCCACGCTGCGACCGGGCGGCGGGCTCCGCGGCGTCGAGCGGCGGCTGGCCGCCTTCGACGGCGTGCTCGCCGTGACCAGCCCGGCCGGGGGACCGACCCTCGTCACCATGGAGTTGCCGTGCGAGTTGTCCTTGGCGAGGACCTGACCCTCCTGCGGGACGGCCTGGTCCGGCTGCTCACCGCCTACGGCATGGACGTCGTGGCGGCCGTGGACAACGCGCCCGAGCTGGTGCGCGCGATGGTCACGCACCGGCCCGACGTGGCGGTGGTGGACGTGCGGCTCCCGCCGGGCTTCACCGACGAGGGCCTGAAAGCGGCGATCGAGGCGCGTGCTCAGGTACCAGGCCTGCCGGTGCTCGTCCTGTCCCAGCACGTCGAGCCGCTCTATGCCAAGGAGCTGCTGTCTACCGGGGCAGCAGGCCTCGGCTACCTGCTCAAGGACCGGGTCTCGGACGTGCGGCGATTCATCGAGGCGGTGCGTACCGTGGCCGGCGGCGGTACCGCCATGGATCCCGAGGTCGTCTCACAGCTGCTGGCCCGGCATGCCCGGGACCAGCCGCTGAGCTGTCTCACCCCGGAGAGCGCGAAGTGCTCGCGCTGATGGCCGAGGGACGCACCAACGCCGGCATCGCCGCCCGGCTGGTCGTCACCGAGAAAGCGGTCAGCAAACACATCAACAACATTTTCACCAAGCTCAACCTGTATCCCGCCGAAGACGGCAACCGCCGCGTGCTCGCCGTTCTGGCCTACCTCAACGGATGAGTCATGGCTGGCCGGTGCCGAGCACAGCGAGCTGGCGTTGGGCATAGTCGGGTTCGGTGGTCCATCCGTTAGCGGCTTCCCAGGCGGTCACCGCGCTGCGCGCCGCGGCCAGCCGGGCGGGCGGGAGGCTGCTGCCGGGCAGATCGGCCAGATCGAGGTCGGTGGAGTCAACGCGGGCCTCGTCCCAGTCGAGCAGCCCGGCGCCCGCGCTGGTCATCCGGATGTTGGCCGGGGCCAGGTCACCGTGCACCACGGCCTGCGGGGTGCCCGCCAGCCGGGCCCAGGCCCGGCGGCAGGTAACCACCGCATCGGCTGGCATGGCGGACAGGTCCACGTCACCGCCGCGGTCGGCGCGGAGCAGGTCGTGGGTGGAGGCGAAGCCGGGGCGCTGCGGCCAGTCCGCGGTGAGCTGGTGCAGCTGCCGCACCGCGGCCGTCACGGCTGGCCAGTCATGCGGCCCGGGCGGGGTGCCGTCCAGCCAGGTCTGCACGATCACGCCGGCCACGTGGCGGCGGCCGTCCAGCGCCGGGACGACGGCCGGGACGCGCAGCCCGTGCCTGATGAGGTGGTTTAGCAGATCGATTTCCCAGTCCAGGCTGGCGGGTGACCGCCGCGACCCGCGGGCGACCAGGCGTTCCCGGCCGCGGCGCAGCGCCAGGACCGTGTTCCGGTGCCCGCCGCCGAGCGGGCCGATGACCACTGGCTGGCCCCAGGCCGCTAGCGCCGTGTGCACGCACCCATTGTGCTAGCCGATCGGCAGCGGAACGGGCCCGCCCCGGTAACGCCGGCCGGTAGCGTGGCACGGAAATACCGCAGCGGACGGGATGAGGCGACGCCGGATGGACGCTGAGCATGCGGCCTTCGACACCAGCATCGCGCACCACGCGCGGATCTATGACTATCTGCTCGGCGGGAAAGACAACTATGCCGCCGACCGCAAGGCCGGCGAGGCGCTGATAGCGGCCTATCCCACGATGATGGAGCTGGCCCGGGCCAACCGGGCGTTCCTGGGCCGGGTGGTGCGTTTCCTGGCCGGTACGGCCGGGATCCGCCAGTTTCTCGACCTCGGCACGGGCATCCCGGCCGCGGGCAACACCCACCAGGTCGCGCAGGAGGTGGCGCCGGACAGCCGGGTCGTCTACGTCAACTACGACCCGATCGTGCTGGCCCATGCCCGCGCCCTGCTGGCCAGCGGCCCGCACGGCGCCACCGACTACATCGACGCCGACATGCGCCATGTCGGCGCGGTCCTGGAGCAGGCGGCCCGCACGCTGGACTTCTCCCGGCCGGTCGCCGCGATCAGCCTGCTGACCCTGCATGCGATCAGTGACGAGGACGACCCGCACCGGATCATGGCCCAGATCATGGACGCGGTCCCGGCAGGCAGTTACCTGGCCATCTCGCACCCCGCCTCGGACATCGAACCGGACAAGGTGACCGACCTGCAGGACCGGGTCAACCAGCTGAGCTACCAGCAGTACACCGGCCGCAGCCACGCCGAGGTGATGCGGTTCTTCACCGGGCTGGAACTGGTCGAGCCCGGCCTGGTCCAGGTCCACCAGTGGCGGCCCGGCATCGAGACGAACGGGACCCTGGCCCTGTGGGCCGGGGTGGGCCGGAAACCCGGGCTCCGTTAGCCGACTGGGTAGGAGTCAGTATGGACCCGGTGGCGCCGACCCCTACCGGGCCGTAGCAGTCCTCCTCCACGTCATCGCCCAGCGCCCACTGCTTGGCACACAGGATCAGCCCGCCGTGGCCGCGCGTTGACTCCGCTGAGTTCGCCGGTTAGGGTCCCGGTCTTGTAATCATCCAGAGGATCTGAGGGACCTGGCCCGGTGACGGTGCCGGCAACCTGCGCTCGCCGCAAGGTGCCAATGCCAGGATCGATGAGGAGTTACAGCATGGTGCTTCCTGCCTGACGCCCCGGTCCTGGACGGTTCCCTGGTCCGGCTGGAGCCACTGTCACCCACCCATGCCGCGGACCTGGCGGTCGCAGCTGAGGAAGACCGTGAGGGCGTACGGCTTCACCGTGGTCCCGCGCGCGTGGGAGGTCGAGGCGATCTTCGCCGCCCATTCCAAGCAGCCGAGGTGGCATGCTGGCACCGTCCGCTCAGATCCGCCAATGCGACGGGCGCGGCGATTGGGGTCACGGCGTACTGGGATCCCCGGTCTCGCCGTGCCGCGCCGAGCCGCATCCCGGGCTGTGCGCCATTGACATCGGCTGGACCTGGCTGGCCGGCGTCGGCCCAGCGGACGGGCATCAACGTGGAGGCGAAGCTCCTGCTGACTCGGGTATGCGTTCGAGACCCTGGGAGTGGTCAGGGTGGGCTTCTCCACCGATGCCCGCAATGAACGGTCCCGGCGTGCCCTCGAAGGCCTGGGCGCACAGTTCGAGGGCGTCCTGCGAGGACACTGGTCGCCATCGCGCGCGCCGGGTGAGGCCGGCCTGCTCCGCGACTCAGCGATCTTCTCGGTCGTTGCTTCCGGAATGGCCCGCCATCAAGGCCGCCCTGCGCGGCGCTTCCTGGGGCCAACCATCGCGGGTGGAGGCTTGATGATCGGCCAGTTGTTCTCTGTCGTCTCGGTCGCTGACCCGCATGCCCTGGCCCAGTTTTACTCACTGCTTGGCCTGCCCATCACCAGGGCTGAGCAAGACTGGGCACAAATGGTGGTCCACGTCGGCCGCCTTAGCCCGGCATCTACCGGGCTGCCCGGCCCCCGCGTTGGCCTGACCCGGCGTTTCCGCCGCCACCCCCACCTTGGACCTGCAGGTCAGCGACATCACCGAGGCCGAGCCCAGGGTGCTGGCGCTGGGTCCACGCGCCTGCCTGGCGCACCAGCCAGGCTTCCGCGTCTACGCCGACCCAGCCGGGCACCCCTTCTGCCTCGGATGGGAAACCCCCGTGGATAAGAACTCGACCAAGCCCTTGCTGTACATATAAGACTATCGCTTGCACGACGGATTATATGGCGACATCACGAGCTGCTGGGGGACCGACTCCCATCATCGTCGGCGTTGCCTGACACCCCGGAAGTCCTCGGCACCCACCGACGACCTGTTGGCCGGCCTCACCAGGTACCGTCATGCGGTGCGTGACCTCCTGGACGTGGCCGCGCAGGACGGCTCAGGCCGAGGCCCTGGTGTGACCCGCTTCGGGTCAGCCGAGAAGCTCGTCGGCCGCGAGCCTGGAATGATGGCTTGCACGTCGTCGCCCAGTCCCCGCATCTCGGTTGCCGCGTGCCGGGAGTGAGCGGCGAAGCACAGCTCACCCATGGGTGAGCGCATCGTTCGCGCCCAGTAGCGGACGGCCACTGGCCGCAGCAGCGGGCTATGCAGCACGGCGAGGTTGCGCGGGAGCCCGGTGGTGCCCTCGGCCCGCAAGGCGGCGAACGCTTCCGTTATGGCCTCGCACATGAGCGTGAGCGTCGTCCGGTCCGCCGCCAGCCGGAGTGGGTCGGTGCCGCAGCGGTAGAGCGCCGCTGCGATACACGCGACGAACGCGGCGTGGTACGCGAGCCATCCGTCCATGTCGGCGACCCGCTGGACGGCGAAGCCGCGGCCGGTGAGAGCCGACTCGAGCTCGGCCAGCCGGGGATCAGCGGTGTCCTGCAGGGCGGTGGGCTGCTGCCGGATGCGGACATATCGGCGGTCCCGCCGGCCATGACACCGCCGATGCCGGGAAACCCAAGGTAAACATCACCGGGCATGCCGCCAGGGAGGCGGCCCGGCCTGCCGGGTTGTTGCCGAGGAAGAACGGCCGGTTTACCCGCCAGCGCCGGTGAGCCCGGCGCAGGCCGAGGCGAGCTGATCGCGGCGGACCGCGACAAGGACGATGTCGTAGGTGCCGCTGGCATCGGGAACACGCCGGCCCCGGCATCGCCGCGCGCCTCCGCCGTTGACGTCACGGGCGGAGAGGCCGCGGCGCGGCCACTTCGTCGGTCCTCGGCCGGTGGCTCAGCACCTATACGTGTGCTCCCCGCGGCGCCGAGGTGGGCCCCGTAGACGGTTCCATCACGCCCGCGCCGACGATGAGCACCTTCATGGTGACTCCGCAGAATCAGAATGCCTACCCAAATCACTCTTGTTTCTATTGTGGATTGGGTGACTCGTGTGCTTTCCGTAAGTGACCCGCTGCGGCCCTTTTGCCCATCCTTGCTGAGACTGGCGCAGTGGGCAGTGACGGGGAACCGCGACGGCGCGTCAGCCAGCTCGGGCCCGGAACTCCTGCTCCACTCGGCAGGCGACCAGAAGGATGCCGAGGAAGACCACCCACATACCAACGACAATTTCCGCAGCGCCGATGGTCCTGGGATGGCGATAGGTCGGTATTCATCACGCTGCTTCCTGCGGTGCCCAGCCACGCCGCCAAATGAGTGGCGTGTGCTACCAGGGTCCAGAGCAGCTATCTAAAACCTATGCGCACGCTGCTCGTACGGGAAGTTCTGCGGGGAACATGTGAACGTGGGAGACACCGCCAGCCGGGTGATGGCCAGTTACCAGGGAGCTAAAGATTTCACGGCGTCTGGCGGTGGGCCCTTGAGCGGGCGGAAGCTGCGTTCCGCGTTGAGCATCCCGGCGGCACACCGAGCGTTTGACCGGCGGTGAACCCGCCGATCAGGAGTGCTTCCAGGCCGCTCGGGTAGCACGGCCAGCCTCGCTGGCGCCGGGGCGACCCCTGAACAGCCAAGAGCCAGTGAGTTGACAGTCCAGAGACGGGGGTCCCCGCTGCCTCTTCATCAGGCCGTGCTGGGGGGCGGCCAGCAGAGGTTCGGCGTGAGCCACGCCGTAGGCGACATGTGCGCGCGACCGCCACGCGCCAACCGCGACCTGGTCGCCAAATGCGCTGTGGCCGTCGGCCGCCGACCAGTCTCACCGCCGCAGTCCAGCGCGCTGCCTGACGGCACCATCGATATCGAGCACGCTCTAAGCCCCGCAGTCCGCCCCAAGCCGACGACGCGGTGGCCGACCGGCCAGCGCCGACCGCAACGGCTCCGGCCGCGACGGTCGATGCCAGACCAGTGACCTCGGCCTGGCCTTCCCCGACGTCGCCGCGATGGAACGGCCGCGGGGCAGGGTGTACGCGTAGACAGTGCCGATGTCGTGCCCGGCCGTGGGCCAGGGCCCGCCATTTGCTCCGGAGGCCCGGCTCCCTTCGGGTATCACGTTGGCGCTCGCCGCGCTGACCCCGGCGAGAACAATCGCGATAGCTGCAACGATGAATAAGTACCCGATACGCCTTCGTCCGGGCCAACCTGCCGTCGGCCCCCTAGCCACTCTTGGCTCCTGTATCGCCCAAGTCAACGCCGGTCTATTGTCCGCCGCATCGATCACGACCGGGGCCCCGCGGGGGCCGAAGTGGGCGGCAGAGGGAGTGCGGCCGGTTTACCGGCGGAACGCGGCGACGAAGGCGCTGGGCACCTCGTCGCCGACGTGCCGGGCGGCCGCTGCCAACCGGCTGGCCCGCCGCGAGCTGCGGCAGTGCGGCGCGGCAGCCGAGCGGGCCAGGCGCCGCTGGCCGAACGGCGTTGCCGTCCAGGCCAGGAACGCGCGGGCCAGAGTCCGCCCGCTGGCGCCGACGTTCCTGCCCCGCTCGGCCAGGGTCCGCCCGTCAGCCGGGTCGGCGAGCAGCGCGGCAGCAACCGCCGCGGCGCGCTCGTCGCTGCGCATGCGCACGTCGATCGTGGTCATCGCCACCGGCAGCAGCAGGTCACCGAGCAGCGCCTCGGCCCGCTCCCGCTGCGCAGCGCCCAGGGAGTCGGTGTTCATGTAGCCAATGAGCTCGGCGAGCAGCGGGGTCACCGTTACCGGCACCGGCCCCCATCCAGCCGGCCCGAGCCCGGTCCTGCCGGAGGAGTACAGCGACCGCATGGTGGCCAGCCCGGCCGACAGCGTCTCGTGCCTCAGCCCGGCCGGAATCCACAGTGCCCTGGTCGGCGGCAGTACCCAGTCAGCCGAGTCGGTCCGCACGGTGAGCACGCCGCTGGCCGCCCAGGCGAGCTGATGATCGTCGTGGATCGTGCCAGTCGAAGACCACCCCGGTCGGCCATCGGGAACGTGGCGACGATCACCGAGCCCGCGCTATCCGCCCACGGGCCGCCGCTTTGTCCGTCCTGCGACATGATGTGGCATGCTACGCCGTTGGCGTCAGGCCCAGCCAGCCCATGACGTCATCCGCATGAACCCTGACCATGTAAACTGTGCACGCAGCCCGGAATGGGCCGCGCACCTGCAGGCGCAGATTCTCCCAGTCGTGACGGCCGGGGTAAGCCTCAGCCAGGACATGCTGGAGATCGGCCCCCGGCCAGGGCGCCGCCACCACCTGGCTGCAGCAGCGGGTGGCTCACCTGACTGTCCTTGACGCCGACGAGGCCGGGACAACCCGCCGGCCAGCGCTACCCCGACAGCAACATCGCCGTGAACATCGGGGATGCGACGCGGCTGCCTTATGGCGACGAGTGGTTGGACTGCGGTGCGCTCGTTCACCATGCTGCATCACGTGCCCACCGCGGCGGCGCAATACCAGATCCTCGCCGAGGCACTGCGGGTGCTTCGGCCAGGGCGGGCCGCTGGTCGGCTCGGACAGCCTGGCCAGCAACCGCCTGCAAGACTTCCACCAGGGCGACACCTACAACCCGGCCGAGCCACACGACATCCTCCATCGCTTCAACCTTGGCTTCACCGCTATCACCATCACGGTGGGCAACGGGCTGATGTTTACCGCCCGCAAGCCCGCCCGGGAGGCGAGCCGGTCATGACAGGTACCACCGAGCTGCGCGCCGCGATCACCGGCCTGATCGGGCTCGCAGCAGCTCAAAGAGGAATGCTGCTGGCCCAGCACGCCCGACGGCGAGGACGGCAGCCCGGATTGCTGGGCCACCATCCGCTGGTCGCCCACAACGCCGAGTTCCGGCGGCAGCAGGTGGTCCGGCTGCGGGCGGTCCGGTCCCGGCCGATGCGCCGCCGATTTGGCCGGAGCCCGACCACCGGTCACCCGAGGCCTACCGGCGCTACTGCACTGGGACCAAGGCTGCGGTAATCGCAGCGGGCAGGCAGTCCGCGAGCGAACTGATCGACGGGCTGAGCGCGGTATCCAGCGAGGATCTCAGCGATGCCTCCCGCCACCCATGGCTGCGCGGGCGCCAGCTCTGGCTGCAGGTCGTGGTCCGCGGGTTCTGGCATCCGGCCGGGCACCTCGGCGACTACCACATCGCCCGCGGCCGGCCGGCCGGGCCGTTGCGATGCAATCGCACGCCCTGGCGACGGCGTGGTACCTCGGCGTGCCCGGCCCGGCGCTCGGCATGGCCGCCTACAGCCTGGCCTGCGCGCAGGTGGCCGGCCACGATCCGGCCGGCGCAGCCACCACGCTCACCGAGGCGATCGGGCTCAACCCGGACCTGCGGTCAAACGCCCGCCGTGACCCGGATCTGGCCGCCCTCCGGGCCGGCGGGCGACTGGCCACTCTGCTCACCCCGGGCGGGTGATGCAGGCCGGAATGAACGTTGCCACCATCGCAGGCCATGACGACGGGGATGGGACTGTGACCGGGGTGCTGGCCAGCTGGAATGACGGTGCCGCCAGGCGGGCGGTCGTGGCGTTCGCCGAGATGGCGCAGGACGAACCCCGGCTGCGCGGACGTCAGCCCTGGAAGGCGGCGTACCAGCGGGACTCACCGTCTTCTGACATGCCCGCATCCGCGGAAACTAGCCCAGAGTGATCGCGTCCAGGCGGGTCTTGATGAACTGGCCGGATATGACGGGCGGGTAGTCGTTCGGCTGGCCGATCGGCGGCCGCAGCGACTCGATCACCGCATCGTGGTCGGCTTCGTAGAAGTAGACCAGCGAGACGAGATCCTCATCCGGCGCCTCGGCCTGGGGCGGCAGCACCCGGTGCCGGTTGGACATCCACCGGCTACCGCTCCACCGGGCCAGCAGATCACCCGCGTTGATGGTAAGAGTGCCCGGGTGGTAGGGCACGTCGGCCCAGCCGTCGGCCGCGGTCCACACCTGCAGGCCGCCCCGGCCCGGTTCGCGGTCCAGGATGGTGACGGTACCGAAGTCGGTATGCGGGCCGATCCGGTACTGGCCGGGCTCGGGCGAGCCGGCCACCGTCATCGGCGGGTACCAGTTGATGTTCATGGTGTGCGTGGCGTGCCCGGTGTGCCGGGTGAAGAAGTCCCGGTCCAGCCCGAGCGCCGCGGCGCAGATGACCAGCAGTTCGTCGGCCAGCTCGCGCATCCGGGCCAGATAGCCGGTCACGGCGGGCTGCAGGCCGGGCACCTCGGCCGGGTAGACGTTCGGCTGGAACCAGTACCCGTCGGCCGCTGGGTCGCCGGTCGGCTGGTCGGCGCCGACGGCGAAGGACTCCTTCAGATCCGGCGGCGTCTCGGTGCCCTCGGCGTACCCGTTTCCCTCGACGCCGGTCGGCAGCCAGCCCCGCCCGGCGACCGTGACGGCGTACCGCTGTTTGGCCGCGGGGGGCAGCGCGAAGAACGCACGGGCCTCGGCCCGGACCTGGGTCCGCAGCTCATCTGGCACGCCATGCCCGGCGATCAGGAAGAAGCCGACGCCGCGCAGCGCCGCATCCACCTGCGCGGCGACACTGGCCCGGGCGGCTCGTCGGAGCCGAACCACGGGGCAAGATCGATTATGGGAACCGAGGCTGGCATGATCCGCTCCGATGCTGGGCGCTTTTTTGCTAATTGTCACAGGTCAACGCGGGCCCCTCGGTGGCCCGGGCGGCGGTCTGTCCGGCGGCGGTGTCCCGGGGATTATCAGAGTCGATTCGTAGGCGAGCACGACGGCCTGGACGCGATCACGCAGGCCGAGCTTGGCGAGTATCCGGCCAACATGGATCTTCACGGTGCCCCGGACAGGTGCAGCCGGGCGGCGATCTCGCTGTTCGACATGCCCGCCGCGATCAGGGCGAAGACGTCCTGCTCGCGGCTGGTCAGCGTGTGCTGTATCTGGGCGGCGCGGCCGCTGCTCGGCGGCTCGGTCTGCTGGGTGGTGAACTGGCGGATGAGGCGCTTGGTGGCGGCCGGCGCCGAGGACGGCGTCACCCGCGGCGATGGTGCGGATCGCGGCGACCAGGCTCTCCGGCTGGGTGTCTTTGAGCAGGAAGCCGCTGGCCCCCGCCCGGAGCCCCGCGTAGACGTAGTCGTCGAGGTCGAAGGTGGTCAGGATGAGCACCTTCGATGGCAGCCCCGCAGCCAGGATGTCGCGGGTGGCCGCGATGCCGTCACGGCCAGGCATCCGCACATCCATCAGCACGACGTCAGGACGCAGCTCCGCACACTTGGAAACCGCGGTTGCCCCATCGCCGGCCTCACCGGCCACCTCGATGTCGGGCTCGGCGTTGAGGACCAGCCGGAATCCCTTCCTGATGAGCGGGTGGTCATCGGCCAGCAGCACGGTGATCATGATGCGGCCAGGGTGCCGAGATGGAGCCGGGCGGAGACCCGCCAGCCCTGTGGCTGGCGCGGGCCGAAATCCAGTTCGCCGCCGGACGCGCTGATGCGCTCGCGCATCCCGGTCAGGCCGCCGCCGGCCGGCGCCGGGTTCCGCGCTGCCGCCGGTGCCGTCGTCCTCCACGTCCACGGACACCTCGGCCGGGCTGAGCTGCAGCCGGACGGCTGCGCTCGCGCCGGGCCGGCGTGTTTCATCGTGTTCGTCAGAGCCTCCTGCACAAGCCGGAAGACGGCGAGCTGGACGCCGGGCGGCAGGTCGGTGCCGGTGCCGGTGCGTTCGTAGCGGACCGGCAGGCCGCGGCACGAACCCGGCCGAGGAGGTCGTCCAGGTCGGCCAGGTCCGGCAGTGGCTGCCAGGGTTCGTGGCCGGAGTCGGCCCGCAGCACGCCGAGCAGGCGGCGGGTCTCGGCCAGCGCCTGCCGGGCCGTGCCGGACACGTCCCGGATCGCCTCGCAAGCCTCGCCGGGCGCCCGGGTGACGGCCCGGAGGGCACCGTCAGACAGCGCCACGATGACGGTGAGGTGGTGCGCCACACTGTCATGCATCTCGCGGGCGATGCGAGCCCGTTCCTCCGCCGCGGCCAGTGCGCTGGTCTGCTCACGCTCGCGTTCCAGCCGCCGGGCCCGGTCGCTCAGCTCGGCGAGATACGCCCGGCGGATCCGCACGTACAGGCCCACGAACAAGACAGCGGCCGTGAATCCCGCGGCGTCCGAGATCGCGAGCGCCCAGTGACGCGTGCCATCCTGAGCGACTACCAGCAGCAGCACGCCGGTCGTGAGCACCGCCGCGGCCAGGGCCTCCGCCCGCCGCATCGTCGTGGCCACGGTGTACAGGCTGATCCCGAGCGCAACCGGGAACAGCGCTCCGTGGGCTGGCCACTGGGCCAGGACGGCCACGGCCAGCAGCGTCCAGACGAACACCGGCCCGGGCCACACCCGGCGCAGCGGCAGTGCCCCGGCCGTCAGGACCGCGACCATCAGGCCGGTCACTAGTGGCAGGTGACCGGAGTGTGCCGTCTGGCCGAAGGAGAAGCGGGCCAGGGACGCCGCGCCTGCGACGATGGCGCAGCCGATATCGAAAGCCCAGGATCGCAGTGGCCGCGTTCCCGGGTTCTCGGCCGGCTTCCAGAAGGCCACGTCTGAATCCTCGCAGTTCACCACGTGCACAGCGCGCCTAGTGCTACTTGCCGAAGGCGCAGGCCCTGGGGTTCGCATTGCCCCTACCCGGCACGTGCTCAGTATCCCCCCGGACCTCACGCCGGTATGTCAACAGCGGGCACCAGGTTGTTGCTCAGGCGGCCCGGCACTGCGGCTGCCTGCCAGATCCGGGTGGCCAGCAGGACCATCGCCGCCGCAAACGGCAGCATGAACAGGATGACGATCGGCCCGTACGAAGCCATCCCCTCGGCAACTTCGAAACCCACGAAGAACAGGACCGCGAGCCAGCGTGGGACGGTGCGGCTTCGCCACAGGGCAATCGCCATGAGCAGCGGCGCGAGATATTCGCTCACGAAGTACACGTACATGAAGACGTGGCCGAACTCAGAATTGAACGCCGTTACCAGCAGCTTCGCGGCCGCGTCCCGGGGCACGTGTGACGTGGCCGCGGCGGCGAGAGTGGGATAGGCCACGACGTTGACGATGGCTCCGCAGAAGGCGCCGAGTCCGCCAACCAGGGCGGCGATGGTGGCCAGCAGCGAGCCGCGGGCCGTGACCAGCGTGGCGATCGCGCCATACGACACGGCCAGCGCTCCGAGCCCGAGCAGGACAAGGGAGCTGGCCAGGTAGAGCTGTGCCGGGTGCTGCGCGGCAATGGGCAGCACCTTGAACGCTGTACCGGTGGTCGTGAGCACCTGGTCGGTGCCTTTCGGGCTCAGGGCCTCACCTCCGATGTACAGCACGGCGGCGACGGGGAGAAAAACAGCGAGCACGCGCTGACGTATCAGGGCAGCGTTATCCATTGACTTCTCCAGTCGGGTAGCGGCCGGGCGTCCCGGCGAGCTGGTGCCGCGTACTCGGAGCGACGCGCTTTGACCAGCAATTACTGATAACCGGAACGCTACGGGCCCGGCCACCAGCGGGCATCTGCCTTAAGACCGCATCTTCCCGGCCGGCTATGCCCCGGCATACACCGCCCAGCACGGCCAGACGTGCCGAATGGGCGTGCTGAGTCAGCCAGGCGAGCTGTGGCGTGGTGCGGTGTGCCAGGCTTCGGCGGCGGCGACGACCGCGACGGCCAGTGCGGCGATCCGGTCCGCCCACCACCAGCCCAGCGCGCGATACAGCGCGAGGGAGATGAGGGCCAGCAGGCTGGTGGCCGCTCCGATGCCGCTGAGCATCCCATCGCCGCGCAGTGCGCGGCTGGCCAGCTGCCGGCCCAGGCGGCGCTTGGCGTAAGCCAGCGGGGCGAGTACGGCCAGGGAGACGGCCGCGGCGGCCAGGGTGATGCCTGAGGTGCCGGGGCGGGAGCCGGTGACGAGCGCGGTGACCGACTCGGCCGTGAGCACGGCGCTGACGACAGCCAGGGCGACGGCGACGATGCGGGCGGCCCGCGTTTCCGGCGAGCCCGGCTGACCGGGCTGGTGCCGTTCGGCCCGGAACCGCCAGATCAGCACAGCCGACCCGGTGACGTCGGCGAGCACGCCCAGACCGATCGCGAAGACACTGAGACTGTGCCCCCGTAGCCCGATGATCACTGACACCGTGCCGGACAGGACCCCGAACACGACCGAGATCGAGACCAGCCACAATGCCTGGGTGAGCATGTTCCCGCCTGCTCAGGTGGCTGTCCCGGGACTGGTCTGTCGGCATGCGATTCGCTGGCTCCTGTCAGCTGGCCCGGAACGGAACCTTACGGCCGGGTCGCTGGCCGGCGTGCCGCCTGGGGTAGTTACCGCTCTGGCGACGCTGGCGCCGGTTCCGGCTACCGTGCCGACGTGACTGGCTGCACGACACCGCCGGATGATCCCGGTCCGCGTCCGCCCGAGGCCGTGCCGTGCGACTACGACACGGACCCGGGCCGGTTCGCGGCGAACCAGGCGTTCCGGCCCCCGCCAGGGACCGGCATGTTCGGGATGGTGGCCCGGCGGATCATCGCTGGGGATACGCCCGGGCCGGTCCTCGAGCTGGGCGGCGGCACTGGGCCGCTGGCCCGGGAGCTGGCCGGGCGCGGGGTTCCCGTGGTGGTGGCCGACTTGGCCGCGATGCTCAGCCAGGCACCCCGGCCCGCGGTGCGGACCGACGCCCGGGCGGCTGGGTTCCGGGCGGAGTCATTCGGCACGGTAGCGGCGTTGTGGATGCTGTATCACCTGCCGGAACCGGCGCTGGCGCTGGCTGAGGCGCGGCGGGTGCTGCGCCCCGGCGGGAGCTTCGTGGCCTGCGCGCCGAGCCGGGACAACGATCCCGAGCTGGCCGCGGTGCTGCCTGGCTGGGGGCGGCCGCTGACGTTCGACGCGGAGAACGCGGCGGGCCAGGTCGGCCAGTTCTTCCAGATCACCGACACGGACACCTGGGACGTACCGCTGATCGACCTGGCCACCGCCGGGGACGTGCGGCGCTACCTGAGGGGGCGGGGGCTGGCCGGGGAGGCAGCCGGCCGGGCGGCCGGGCAAGTGCCGGTGCCACTGCGGCTGACCAAGCGCGGCGCGCTGATCTGGGCCCGCAAGCCACTTGAGTAACGGGAACATGCGCCGCCGGCCGCGGGTTTGGCTGAGTTGGCCATGTTATGACCCGGTTCACCGGGGGGTCGATTGCGGTGGCGGAAGCATTTACGGCACAATGATGTTGTGAAAAGCGTGGACCAGCGGAGTAGCACCATGGGCACGGCGCGCGGCGCCGCGCTCGGCGCTGCCCCGGCCCATGTCCCGGCCCAGGCTGGTTCCGAGCCTGGCACCCGGGCGCGGATCGCCCGGCTGATCCTGGAGAACGGCCCGGTCACCGCGGCCGGGCTGAGCACCCGGCTGAACCTGACTCCCGCCGCGGTCCGCCGGCACCTGGACAACCTGCTGGCCGACGGGATGATCGAGACCCGTACCGCGCGGCGGCCCGCCAGCCGCGGCCGTGGCCGCCCGGCTAAGGTGTTCGCGATCACCGACGTCGGGCGGAGCGCGTTCGAGCACGCCTACGACGACCTGGCCAGCAACGCGCTGCGGTTCCTGGCCGAGGTGGCCGGGCCCGGCGCGGTGGCCGAGTTCGCCCGCAGGCAGCTCGCTGACCTGGAGGACCGGTACCGCCCGGTGCTAGCCGGCGCCACCCCGGCTGAGCGGGTCAAGATCCTGGCCGAGGCGCTGTCCGCGGACGGCTACGCGGCGTCCGCGAGCGGCTCGCCGGTGGAGACGGCCGGGCAGCAGTTGTGCCAGCACCACTGCCCGGTGGCGCACGTGGCCGCCGAGTTCCCGCAGTTGTGCGAGGCGGAGACCGAGGCGTTCGGCCGGCTGCTCGGCACGCCGGTACAGCGGCTGGCCACCATCGCGCACGGCGACGGAATCTGCACCACGCACGTCACCGCGCCGGACCTGCTCGGCGCGCACCCAGCACGCACCACTCAGCACACTGACACTGCAACCGGAGGCATCTCCGTATGACCACGACCGCACACCCGGAACTTGACGGGCTTGACCGCTACAAGTTCGGCTGGGCCGACTCGGACGTGGCCGGGGCGGCAGCCCGGCGCGGGCTGTCCGAAGAGGTCGTCCGCGACATCTCGGCCAAGAAGAACGAGCCGGACTGGATGCTGGACCTGCGCCTGAAGGGCCTGAAGCTGTTCCGCCGCAAGCCCATGCCCGACTGGGGCGCGGATCTGACGGGCATCGACTTCGAAAACATCAAGTACTTCGTCCGGTCCACCGAGAAGCAGGCCGCGAGCTGGGACGAGCTGCCCGCCGACATCAAGAACACCTACGACAAGCTGGGCATCCCGGAGGCCGAGAAGCAGCGGCTGATCGCCGGGGTGGCCGCCCAGTACGAGTCCGAGGTGGTCTACCACAAGATCCGTGAGGACCTGGAGGAGAAGGGCGTCCTCTTCCTGGACACCGACACGGCGCTGCGCGAGCACCCGGACCTGTTCCAGGAGTACTTCGCCACGGTCATCCCGGTGGGCGACAACAAGTTCGCCGCGCTGAACACGGCGGTGTGGTCCGGCGGCAGCTTCATCTACGTGCCGAAGAACGTGCACGTGGAGATCCCGCTGCAGGCCTACTTCCGGATCAACACGGAGAACATGGGCCAGTTCGAGCGGACCCTGATCATCGTGGACGAGGGCGCCAGCGTGCACTACGTCGAGGGCTGCACCGCGCCGATCTACTCCTCCGACTCGCTGCACTCCGCGGTCGTCGAGATCATCGTGAAGCCCGGTGCCCACTGCCGGTACACCACGATCCAGAACTGGTCGGCCAACGTGTACAACCTGGTCACCAAGCGTGCCGTGGCGCAAGCCGGGGCGAGCATGGAGTGGATCGACGGGAACATCGGGTCCAAGGTCACGATGAAGTACCCGGCGGTCTACCTGATGGGCGAGCACGCCCGGGGCGAGACCCTGTCGGTGGCGTTCGCCGGCGAGGGCCAGCACCAGGACGCCGGGGCCAAGATGGTGCACTGCGCGCCGAACACGTCGTCCCAGATCATCTCCAAGTCGGTGGCCAGAGCCGGCGGCCGCACGTCCTACCGGGGTCTGGTCCAGGTCCAGGAGGGCGCCGCGCACTCGAAGTCCACGGTCAAGTGCGACGCGCTGCTGGTGGACACGGTCAGCCGGTCGGACACCTACCCGTACGTGGACGTCCGCGAGGACGACGTCGAGATGGGCCACGAGGCCAGCGTCTCGAAGATTTCCGAGGACCAGCTGTTCTACCTGATGAGCCGCGGGATGACCGAGGACGAGGCGATGGCCACGATCGTCCGCGGGTTCGTCGAGCCGATCGCCCGTGAGCTGCCGATGGAGTACGCGCTCGAGCTGAACCGGCTGATCGAGCTCCAGATGGAGGGGGCGGTCGGCTGATGACGGGGCTGCAGGGGGCGGTGGAATCCTCCGCCCCGGTTTCCCGGCTGCACGAACACCGGTCGTTCGACCTGGCCGACTTCCCGGTGCCGACCGGGCGCGAGGAAGAGTGGCGGTTCACCCCGCTGCGCCGGCTGCGTGCGCTGCACAGCGACACGGCGCCGGCGTCCGGCAAGGTCGCGGTCGACTTCGACACCGCGCCCGGGGTGTCCGCGGTGCGCGCGCGGCGCGGCGACTCCCGGCTCGGCGCGTCCTTCGTCCCGGCCGACCGGGTCAGCGCCCGGGCGTTCGCGTCCTTCGACGAGGCCACCGTCATCACGGTGCCGCCGGACACGGACGTGCCCGAACCCACGGTGGTCTCGGTCCGCGGCGAAAGCGTGGAAGGTGCCGCGTTCGGTCACACCGTGGTGGAGATCGGGCATAACGCCCGGGCCGTGGTGGTGCTGGACCACGGTGGCGCGGCCACCTACGCGGACAACGTCGAGTTCGTCGTCGGTGACGGTGCCTCGCTCAGCGTGGTCAGCCTGCAGGACTGGACCGACGACACCGTGCACCTGTCGCAGCACTACGCCCGGGTCGGCCGGGACGCGCAGCTCAGTCACGCGGTGGTCACGTTCGGCGGCGGGGTGGTCCGGCTCGCGCCGTCGGTCAGCTACGCCGGGCCGGGCGGCGACGCGCAGCTGCTCGGGCTGTACTTCGCAGACGCCGGGCAGCACCTGGAGCACCGGCTGTTCGTAGAGCACAGCCAGCCGCGCTGCCGCAGCCGGGTGGACTACCGGGGTGCGCTGCAGGGCGACTCGGCCCATTCGGTGTGGATCGGCGACGTGCTGATCCGGCCCGAGGCGACCGACACCGACACCTATGAGCGGAACCGGAACCTGCTGCTCACCGACGGCGCGCGCGCCGACTCGGTGCCGAACCTGGAGATCCTCACCGGTGAGGTGGTCGGCGCCGGGCACGCCAGCACCAGCGGGCGGCTGGAGGACCAGCACCTGTTCTACCTGATGGCCCGCGGGATCCCGGAGAATGAAGCGCGCCGCCTGGTGATCCGGGGCTTCTTCGGCGAGCTGGTGGCCAAGCTCGAGGTGGCTGAGGTGCGGGCACGCGTTACCGCGGCCATCGAGAACGAGCTGGCGAAGCTGCCATGAGCGAGAGCACGGGCACGTTCGTGCGGGTCTGCTCGCTGGACGAGCTGCCGTCCGAAGGGGCCATCGGCGTGCAGGTCGGCGACCTGCCGGTGGCCGTGGTCCGGGTCGGCGGCGAGGTGTTCGCGCTGCACGACGTGTGCTCGCACGAGGAAGTCCCGCTGTCCGAGGGCGACGTCTACGACCACACCGTGGAGTGCTGGCTGCACGGCTCGTGCTTCGACCTGCGCACCGGCGCGCCCACCGGTCCGCCGGCCACCCAGCCGGTGCCGGTGTACCCGGTGAAGGTGGACGGCCCCGACGTGTTTGTCGCCATTCCCGCCGATTCCGCAGGCAACTGACGAATAATGACCATGACCTGGAGATATTTCTGATGGCCACTCTTGAGATCCGCGACCTGCACGTCAGTGTGGACGCGCCGCTGGCGAGCAGGGCGCGGGCGACGCGCGGGAGATCCTGCGCGGCGTCGACCTGACCGTGGCGGCCGGGCAGACGCACGCCATCATGGGGCCGAACGGCTCGGGCAAGTCCACCCTGGCCTACGCGATCGCCGGCCACCCCAAGTACCACGTCACCCAGGGCTCGGTGACGCTGGACGGCGAGGACGTGCTGGCCATGACGGTGGACCAGCGGGCCCGGGCCGGGCTGTTCCTGGCCATGCAGTACCCGGTGGAGGTGCCCGGGGTGACCGTGTCGAACTTCCTGCGCACCGCGGTCACCGCGGTCCGCGGCGAGCCGCCGAAGCTGCGCGTGTTCCTCAAGGAGATGCGCGAGGCGATGGCGGCGCTGTCCGTCGAGCCGTCGTTCGCCGAGCGCAACCTCAACGAGGGCTTCTCCGGCGGGGAGAAGAAGCGGCACGAGATCCTGCAGCTCGAGCTGCTCAACCCGAAGATCGCGATCCTGGACGAGACCGACTCCGGGCTGGATATCGACGCGCTGCGGGTGGTGTCCGAGGGGATCAACCGGTTCCGCACCGGGGAGGGCCACGGCGTGCTGCTGATCACCCACTACACCCGGATCCTGCGCTACGTGACGCCGGACTTCGTGCACGTGTTCGTGGGCGGCCGGATCGTCGAGGAGGGCGGCCCGGAGCTGGCCGAGACACTGGAAGCCGAGGGCTATGAGAAGTTCCTGAAGGCAGGGGCGGTCGGATGACCCTGGACGTGGCGCGGATCCGGAAGGACTTCCCGATCCTGGACCGGCAGGTCCGCGACGGGCGGCCGCTGGTGTACCTGGACAGCGCCAACACGTCGCAGAAGCCGCGCCAGGTGATCGACGCGATGGACGAGTTCTACGAGCGGCACAACGCGAACATCCACCGGGCCAGCCACCAGCTCGGCGAGGAGGCCACCGCGGCCTACGAGGGCGCCCGGGTCAAGGCGGCGGGGTTCATCGGGGCCCGGGATGAGGCCGAGGTGGTGTTCACCAAGAACATCTCCGAGGGCATCAACCTGGTCGCCTACGCGATGGGGAACGCGCGGTCCGGCCGGCTTCCAGCTCGGGCCGGGCGACGAGATCGTCATCACCGAGATGGAGCATCACTCCAACATCGTCCCGTGGCAGCTGCTCTGCCAGCGGACCGGCGCCACGCTGCGCTGGTTCGGGGTGACCGACGACGGGCAGCTGGACCTGACCGGCCTGGACGAGCTGGTCAACGAGCGGACCAGGCTGGTCGCGCTGGCCCATCAGTCCAACGTGCTGGGCACCATCAACCCGGTCCGGCTGATCGCCGACCGGGCCCACCAGGTGGGCGCGGTGGTCCTGGTGGACGCGGCCCAGTCGGTGCCGCACATGCCGGTCGACGTGCACCAGCTGGGCGCCGACTTCCTGGGCTTCACCAGCCACAAGATGTGCGGCCCGACCGGCATCGGGGTGCTCTGGGGCCGCCGTGAGCTGCTCGAGGAGCTGCCGCCGTTCCTGGGTGGCGGCGAGATGATCGAGAGCGTCTGGATGGACCACTCCACGTTCGCCCCGCCACCGCACAAGTTCGAGGCCGGCACCATGCCGATCGCCGAGGCGGCCGGGCTGGCCGCGGCCATCGACTACCTGGGCGATATTGGCCTGGACAGTATCCGGGCGCACGAGCGCGAGCTGATCGGGCACGCGCTCGGCGCGCTGGGCGCGGTGGACGGGCTGCGGGTGCTCGGGCCGGCCGACCCGGACCGGCGCGGGGCGGCGATCTCATTCACCGTGGCCGACGTGCACCCGCACGACATCAGCCAGATGCTGGACGAGCACGGCGTCGCGGTGCGGGCCGGGCACCACTGCGCCTGGCCGCTGCACCGGCGGTACGGAATACAGGCCAGCACCCGTGCGTCGTTCTACCTGTACAACACGACGGCTGAGGTGGACACGATGGTCGAGGCGATCCGGCAGGCGCAGCGCTTCTTCGGCGGGACCTGATGCAGCTCGAGTCGCTGTACCAGGAAGTCATCCTGGACCACTACCGGCACCCGCACCACAAGGGACTGCGCGAGCCGTACGACGCCGAGGTGCACCACGTGAACCCGCTGTGCGGGGACGAGGTGACGCTGCGGGTCGCGCTCAAGGACGCCGGCGGTGAGCCGGTCGTCGGCGACGTGTCCTACGACTCGCTGGGCTGCTCGATCAGCCAGGCCAGCGCGTCGGTGATGAGCGAGCTGATCATCGGCAAGACGGTGCCCGAGGCGATGACACTGGCCGAGGAGTTCCTCCGGCTGATGCAGTCCAAGGGTGAACTGGAGCCGGACGAGGCCGTGCTGGGCGACGGGGTGGCGTTCGCCGGGGTGGCCAAGTACCCGGCCCGGATCAAGTGCGCCCTGCTCAGCTGGATGGCCTGGAAGGACGCCACCGCGCAGGCAATTGAAGGAGCACCAGATGAGTGACGAGCCGACCACCGGCCTGCCGGCCACCGAGGAGACCGAGGACCTGCTGGAAGCGCTCCGCGACGTGGTGGACCCCGAGCTGGGCGTGAACGTGGTCGACCTGGGCCTGGTCTACGGGGTGACCCTGGGCGAGGACAGGATCGCGGTCATCGACATGACGCTGACCAGCGCGGCCTGCCCGCTGACCGACGTGATCGAGGACCAGGCGCGGTCCGCGCTGGACGGCCTGGTCAGCGACTTCAAGATCAACTGGGTCTGGCTGCCGCCGTGGGGTCCGGAGAAGATCACCGAGGACGGCCGCGAGCAGCTGCGCGCCCTCGGCTTCAACGTCTGACCTGGGGCACTTTCACCCCTGATATCCCCGCTGCGGGGGAGGCGCCGCCCGCCCCGGCCGCCTAGCGTGGACAGCCTGACGAGTCCACGCGGAAGCGAGCAGCGTGATGCCCGACAAGCTGATGCGGCTGCGGCGCAGCGAAACGGTGCCGGAGCCACCCCGGCCAGTCATGCTGGCCATCGCCGGGGACAGCGCGGCGGGCAAGACCACGCTGACCCGGGGTATCGCCGAGGCGCTGGGCGCGGACCGGGCCATCGCGCTGTGCGTGGACGACTACCACCGCTACGACCGGGCGGAGCGCCGCGCGGTGCCGTTCACCGTGCTCAACCCGGAGTGCAACTACATCGACATCATGGAGCAGCACCTGCAGCTGCTCGCGCTCGGGCGGCCCATCCTCAAGCCGGTATACGACCATTCCACCGGCCAGCTGACCCGCCCGGTGCTGGTCGAGCCGCGCGAGTTCGTGATCGTGGAAGGGCTGCTGCCGCTGCACACCAAGCTGGCCCGGGCCTGCTTCGACATCGCGGTGTACCTGGACCCGCCGGAGGAGATCCGCCGGGAGTGGAAGCTCAAGCGAGACTGCGCGGAGCGCGGCTACACCGCCGGATCAGGTGCTGGCCGAGCTGGGCCGGCGGGAGCCGGAGTCGGCCGCCTACATCCGGCCGCAGCGGCAGTGGGCGGACATCTCGATCCGGTTCGCCCCGGTGGCCGGGCACCAGGTCCCGGGCGGCACCCCGCTGTCGGCCGAGATCTTGCTCCGGCCGACCATCCAGCACCCGGACCTGACCCACGTGCTGACCGACGACGACCGGCGGACCGTGCATCTCAAGCTGATCAGGGACAGCGACGGCCGGCCGGTGGACGCGCTGCACGTGCACGGGTACGCGCCGCGGGAGGACAGCCAGATCGTGGAGAAGGCGATCTGGGAGCAGCTGTCCATGCGACCGGCAGCCGCGCTGCCGGACAAGCTGGGCGAGTACGCCCCGGGCAAGCGCAGCGAGCCACTGGCCATCGCCCAGCTGCTGCTGCTCTGGCACCTGCTCGAGGCGCGTTCCTGATTGGGTACGGTTCCGGGCATGACCGACACGGGCCAATCACGGTGCTGATCGTGGACGATCACCAGATGGTGCTGGACGGCCTCAAGGCCATGCTGCAGCCATACCAGGACCAGGTGCGGATCGTCGGCGAGGCCAGCGAGCCCGCGGCCGCGCTGGCGCTGGCCACCGAGCTGAAGCCGGATGCCGTGCTGCTCGACGTGCGGCTGCGCGAGGCCAGCGGGCTGGACCTGTGTGCGCAGATCCTGTCGGCCACCGACTGCAAGGTCGTCTTCCTCACCGTGTACGACGACGAGCAGTACCTCTACCAGGCGCTCCGGGTGGGTGCGGCCGGCTTCCTGCTCAAGCGGATCAAGGGTGGCGAGCTGGTCGACTACCTGCGCCGGATCTGCGACGGGGAGGTGCTCATCGACCCCAGCCTGGCCGGCCGGGTGGCGCTGTCCGCGGCCCGGCTGCGCAGCGGCGAGTTCTGGCCCGGCGCGCACCTGGGCCTGACCCAGCGGGAGAGCGAGGTGCTGTCGCTGCTCGTCGCCGGGCTGTCCAACCGGGCCATCGCGATGAAGCTGGTGGTCAGCGAGGAGACGGTGAAGACGCACTCCCGGGGCATCTACCGCAAGCTGGGGGTGTCCGACCGGGCCGGCGCGGTCGCGGTCGCGCTGCGCGAAGGCGTATTTCATTGATCCCGGGCCTGGGCAGTGGGGCGGACGCGGAGCGGGAAGCGCGGCTGCTGTCCCGGGTGATCGACACGATCTCGGCCGGCCTGGACCTGGACCGCATCCTGCAGGGCGTGGCCACCCTGGTCACCGAGACCACGGATACCGACGTGTGCTTCGTGCACCTGCTCGACGAGCGGGCCCGCACGCTGCAGCTGCGCGGCGCGACCCCGCCGTTCGACACGATGGTGGGCAGCATCGAGCTGGCCGTCGGCGAGGGGGTGGCCGGCTGGGTGGCCGACCATGGCGAGCCGGCCGTCATCGTGGACAACAAGACCGCGGACCCGCGGTACCGGTACATCCCGGCGCTGCGCGGCGAGGACTTCACCTCCATGCTCTCGGTGCCGGTGGTGACGCCGCTCGGCCACCTGGTCGGCGTGCTGAACGTGCATACCCGGGAGCGCCGCGAGTTCGCCGCGGCCGACGTGGAGCTGCTCCGCTCGGTGGCCGGCCTGGTGGCCGGGGCGATCGAGAACGCGCGGCTGCACCAGCGGCTGGCCGAGCGGGAGGAGGCGCTGGAGCGGTTCGCCGAGCGGACCGTGGAATGGCAGGAGCATGAGCGGCGGCGGCTGGCGGGCGAGATCCACGACGGCATCAGCCAGCGCATCGTCAGCCTGTTCTTCCACCTGTCCGCCGCGGCCGACGCGATCCCGGCCAGCCCCACGGTGGCCGCGGAGCAGGTGGCCCGGGCCCAGGAACTGGCCGCCGCCGCGCTGGACGAGACCCGGTCGGCCATCGCCGGGCTGCGCCCGCCGGTGCTCGACGACCTCGGCCTGGCGGCCAGCCTGGACAGCCTGGCCCACTCGTTCCCCACGCTGGACGTGCGGGTGGAGGCGGCCGAACTGCGGATGGCCGAGCACGCCGAGACGGCGGTGTACCGGACCGCGCAGGAAGCCCTGCAGAACGTGGCCAAGCACGCCGACGCGCAGTCGGTGCGGGCTGCGGCTGCTGCGGCAGAAGGACCGTGTCGTGCTGGAAGTGGCCGACGACGGCGCCGGCTTCGACACGACGGCGCCCAGCCGGGCCCGGGCCGACCGGGTTCGGCCTGGCCGGCATGCGGGAGCGGGCCGAGCTGCTCGGCGGCCGCCTCGACCTGGCCGCCACCCCGGGCCGCGGCACTACCGTGCGGCTGACTATCCCGTTCCTGCCTGCCGCTCAGTCCGCAGGCTGAAGCCCCAGTTCAGCATCTGCCCGGCCGCCTGCGCACCAGCCGCGACGCCGCTGGCCGGGCTGCCCAGCACCACCCCGATCAGCGCCCGGCCACGGCCGGACCGCCTCGAACAGCAGGCAGTGCCCGGCCGCGTCGGTGTAGCCGTCCTTGATCCCGACCGCGCCCGGGTAGGTGCCGATCAGCGCGTTGGTGTTGTCCCACCAGTACTGGTGATGCCCGGGCCCCTTGCTCAGGTGGTAGAACTCCCGGTCCACGATCGAGCGGAACGCCGGGTAGCGCATCGCGGCCAGGCCGAGCCGGACCAGGTCGTACGGCGTGGAGTAGGTCGATTTTTCGGTCGGGTAGGGCAGCCCGTCCGGCGAGGTGAAGTGGGTGTTCCGCAGGCCCAGCTGGGCGGCGGTCGCGTTCATCCGGGCCACGAACGCGCTCAGGCCAGGACCGAACGCGGCGGCCAGGGTGTAGGCCGCGTCGGCGCCGGATGGCAGCAGCAGCGCGGCCAGCAGTTCCCTGGTGGTGAGCACGTCGCCCGGGTGCAGGCCCGCGGTTTCGCCGCCGTATTGCCAGGCGTACTTGAACGCCGCCTTCGGCACCCGGATCTGCTCGCCGAGGTGGCCGCTCTCCAGCACCAGCAGGGCGGTCATCACCTTGGTCACGCTGGCCATCGGCCGCTCGGTGTCCGCGTCGCGGCTCCACAGCACCTGGCCGGTGGCCGCGTCGGCCAGGATCGCGCCCTTGGCCTTGACCCGGGCGGGCGCCCCGGTCACCTGGAGCGCCGGCCCGGCGGGCTGGGACGGGGCTCGACGGCTGGCGGCGTTGCGGTGGGCCGCGGCCGGCGCAAGTGCTGGCTGCGGCCGGGGCCGGCCGGGAGGCTGGCCCGCGGGACCGCCGCGGACGTGACCGAGCACGCCGCCGTGCCACCCGCCAGCGCGGTCACCACGAGCCACAACGGCGATCCGCACCCGCAGC
Organism: uncultured Actinomycetes bacterium; assembly: GCA_963757545.1. Taxonomy (GTDB): domain Bacteria; phylum Actinomycetota; class Actinomycetes; order Streptosporangiales; family Streptosporangiaceae; genus RYN-230. Next base: position 490,115 of record CAVWSA010000039.1, read on the forward strand.
CCCATGGAGTCACCCTAGACCGGGATAGATAGCCCAACCGCAAAAGGCGTTACAGTCCTGCCGACGGAACGTTCCCGGACTGTAGCGAGGCGGTTATGACGACGTTCAACCGGATGCTGGCCCCGTTGCGGCCTGGCCGCCCGGGTGCTGACCGGATCGACCTACATCCTGCTCGGCCTGGACGCGGTGCGCGGCGCCGGGCAAACGGGTCGAGCTGGCCTGCCCGGTGCTCTCCGCGATCCGGTCCCGGGTGCCGCTGCCCGAGGACGACGAACTGCTGGTCCGGGTGAACGCGGGCACCCAGGTGGCGGCGGGCGCGATGCTGGCGCTGGGCGTGGCGCCGCGGCTGGCCGCCGGGGTGCTGGCCGCCTCGCTGGTGCCGACCACGCTGGCCGGGCACCCGTACTGGACGGTCGAGGACCCGGTGCAACGCGCCCAGCAGCGGATCCAGTTCCACAAGAACATGGCCCTGATCGGCGGGCTGCTGCTCGCCGTGCTCGACGAGGGTTAGCCGGGTGGCGCGCCGAAGACCCGGCTGGCGCGGACGTCCGCGTCGCTGATCTACATCAGGTCGTCCCGGCCGATCCGGCCGCCCGCCGCGACCAGGCGGCGCGCCTGGCGCAGCCGCATCCGGTCGATGGCGTTGCGGATGCTGCGCGCGTTGGCGAACCGCGGCTGCTGCATGCGCAGCGCGACGTACTCGCGGAACGCCGCCTCGGCCGCGGGGCGACAGCCGGTACTGCTCGCGGTCCAGCATCAGCGTCGGCGATCTGGATCAGCTCGTCCAGCGGTGAAGTCGGGGAAGTCGATGTGGTGCGCGACCCGGGAGGCCATCCCGGGGTTGGACCGGAAGAACGCGTCCATCCGGTCCGCGTAGCCGGCCAGGATGACCACCAGGTCGTCCCGGTTGGCCTCCATGAACTGGAGCAGGATCTCGATGGCTTCCTGGCCGTAGTCCCGCTCGTTCTCCGGCCGGTACAGGTAGTAGGCCTCGTCGATGAACAGCACGCCGCCCATCGCCCGCTTGAGCACCTCCTTGGTCTTCGGCGCGGTGTGCCCGACGTACTGGCCGACCAGGTCGTCCCGGGTCACGCTGACCAGCTGGCCCTTGCGCAGGTAGCCGAGCTCGTGCAGCAGCGTCGCCCATGTGCAGGGCGACCGTGGTCTTGCCGGTGCCCGGGCTGCCGGTGAAGCACATGTGCAGGCTGGGCCGCTGACGAGGCCAGCCCGTAGCGCTGCCGGAGCCGGTCGATCAGCAGCAGCGCCGCGATCTCCCGGACCCGGGCCTTGACCGGGGCCAGGCCGACGAACTCCGCGTCGAGCCCGTCGAGCATCTGCGCGACCCGCTGGGCCTGCTCCTCGTCATCGGACAGCTCCACGGTGGCGTCCGCCGCCGAGCGGGGCGGGCCCGGTCCTGCGTCCGGGGCTGGCGTCCGGCGCGGCACGTCCGCGCCGCCGCCGCGCCCGGGGCCGGGCGCGGCATGCCGAAGCCGCACGGCGGCGGCTTGCTCATCCCGGCTGACCGTGCCCGTCGAGTCGCCGTACCGCTCGCCGGACGGGCGTTCGGTGGCGTAGGAGTGCAGCGAGTAGCTGGATCCGCCGGTCGGCGGCCTCCTGCCGGTCCAGCCGGAAGCCCGGCTCGCTGGCCGGGCGGTTCACGATGAAGCTGAGCGCGGTCGTCTGCCGGCCCAGGCTGGCGTCGTAGGCCGATCACCCGGATGTAGTGCTCCGGGTAGGCCAGCCGGCACGCGGTGACCTCGTGCATGCCCGCCGCCGCGTCGGCGATGTCGAACATCGGCAGGCCCCACATCTCCCACAGCACGTTCCGCGGGTGCGGGTCGTCGGTGAACTCCACCGCGACCGCCCAGCCCTGTTCGCACCGCGTACTGGATCTGCGCGGCGATCTCGTCGTCGGTCAGGTCGGGCAGGTAGGAGAACGTGCCCTGGGTGATCCGCATCTGGCTCCGCTCGCTCAGACGGTCGGCGTGGCGACGACGTCGGGCGTGTCGGTGGACTCGTAGTTGAAGGTGATGTCACCCCAGGTGTCCAGCGCCGCCTGCAGCGGCTGGCAGTGCTTGGCCGCCTCAGCCAGGATGTCCGCCCTCGCCGAGGAAGTCGCGGCCCTCGTTGCGGGCCTTGATCATCGCCTCGACGGCGACCCGGTTGGCGGTGGCGCCCGGCCGCGATGCCCATCGGGTGGCCGATCGTGCCGCCGCCGAACTGGAGCACCACGTCCTCGCCCAGATAGTGCGAGCAGCTGGTGCATCTGGCCCGCGTGGATGCCGCCCGAGGCGACCGGCATGGTGCCGGGCATCGAGCCCCAGTCCTGGTCGAAGTAGAGCCCGTGGGCCAGGTTGGCCGGCACCTGTGCGCCGCGCAGGGTGTCGTAGTAGCCGCGCACCATGGACGGGTCGCCTTCCAGCTTGCCGACCACGGTCCCGGCGTGGATGTGGTCCACGCCGATCAGCCGGCACCACTTGGCGATCACCCGGAAGCTCACCCCGTGCGTCTTCTGCCGGGTGTAGGTGCCGTGGCCGGCCCGGTGCAGGTGCAGCAGGACCCCGTTGTTGCGGGCCCACCGGGACATCGACTGCAGCGCCGTGTAGCCGACCGTCAGGTCGACCATGACGATCGACGCTGCCGAGTTCCTTGGCGAACTCGGCCCGCTCGTACATGTCCTCCATGGTGGCCGCGGTGACGTTCAGGTAGTGGCCCTTGATCTCGCCGGTCCGCTCCACGGCCCGGTTGACCGCCTCCATGGTGAACAGGTACCGGTCCCGCCAGCGCATGAACGGCTGGGAGTTGATGTTCTCGTCGTCCTTGGTGAAGTCGAGCCCGCCGCGCAGCGCCTCGTAGACGACCCGGCCGTAGTTCCGCGCGGACAGGCCCAGCTTGGGCTTGGTCGTCGCGCCGAGCAGCGGCCGGCCGTACTTGTTCAGGTACTCGCGCTCCATCACGATGCCGTGCGGCGGCCCCTGGAACGTCTTCACGTAGGCCAGCGGGATCCGCATGTCCTCCAGGCGCAGCGCCTTCAGCGCCTTGAAGCCGAACACGTTGCCGATGATCGACGAGGTCAGGTTCGCGATCGAGCCTTCCTCGAACAGGTCGATGTCGTAGGCGATGTAGGCGATGTACTCGCCGTCCCGGCCGGGCACCGGGTCGACCCGGTAGCACTTGGCCTGGTAGTGCTCGTAGGCGGTGAGCCGGTCGGTCCACACCACGGTCCAGGTGGCGGTGGACGACTCGCCCGCCACCGCGGCGCCGGCCTCCTCGGGCGGCACCCCGGGCTGCGGCGTGATCCGGAACGCGCACAGCACGTCGGTGTCCTTGGGCACGTAGTCCGGCTGCGTAGTAGCCCATCTCGGCGTACGGGATCACGCCCGCGGTCCAGCGTTCCATGATTCCCTCCGGCGGCATGCGGTGCTGTCCTCTTCACTCTGCCAGCCGGTATGCCAGCCTGTCTATTGAGAGTTTGGCGATAACACTAAATGTCCGGATTAACAGTTGGCGGCCGGAAGCCGCCGTGGCTGAGCACGTGCTCGAGCAGCATCTCCCCGGCGGGAGGCAGATCCGGATGGGCGACCAGGTACCAGTCGCGGTGCAGCGGCGTGCCCGGCACCGGGAGCTCGCTCAGCCGGCCGTCGGCCAGCTCGGCGGCCACCGCGTCCCGGGACATCAGGGTGACGCCCAGGCCCACGCTGGCCGAGCCGCGGATGGCCCCGTTGGAGCCCACCATCAGCGTCGGCGGGGTGATGTCCAGCTCGGCGAGCAGCGCGTCGGTGGCGGCCCGGGTGCCCGAGCCGGGCTCGCGGAGCAGCCAGGCCTGCCGGGCCAGCCACGGCAGCAGGGTTCGGCGCCGGGCGCGGGCGCTGGCCGCCAGGGCGGGCGCGGCCACCACGACGAGCTGGTGCGGCCGGACGGCCAGCACCCGCACGTCCCAGCCCGGCTCGGGGCGGCCACCCAGCACCAGATCCACCTGATGCCGGTCGAGCAGCGCACGGACGCGCTCCCGGTTCCCCGCTTCCAGCCGAACGCCCATCGCGTGGATGGCGGGACCGGAAGCCGCCCAGCAGCCCGGGCACGATCTGCTCGGCCGCCGTGGTGACCGCGGCGATGCGCAGCTCGCCGTGCTCCGGGTCGGCGGCCGCCGTCGCGGCCAGCCCGGCCTCGTCCAGCAGCCCGAGGATGCGCCGGACGTAGCCCGCGTAGGCCTGGCCCGCCCTGGTCAGCCGCAGCCCGCGGCCGTCCGGCTGGAGCAGCGGCACGCCGAGCGAGCGCTGCAGCGCGGCCAGCGAGGCGGACACCGCGGCCTGGGTCACCACCAGTTGCTGGGCGGCGGCCCGGACCGAGCCGGTGTCGGCCACGGCCAGGAACGTGCGCAGCTGGTTAAGCGTCATGGGCCGCCGTCCGACAGTTAACCCTGGAGTTGTTGTTTGTTAGCTATTGTAAACTTCTATGGGCTGGCGCGGCCGCGCTGGATCGAGGTGAGCCCGGAGCGGTTCGCCGGCTGGATCGCGGGTTTCGCCGACCGGCATGGCGGCCCGCTCGCCGTCGAGGCGGCGCCGGACGTGGTGCTGTTCCGCGCGGCGGACGGCGCGACCGCGGCCTGCTACCCGCCGTTCCCGCCGCTGGCGGCGGGCGAGCCGGGCACTGGCCCACCGCCCGGCACGGTACGGGCCGTGGTCCGGCAGGCGCACCGGATCGCGGCGCACGCCACCGCGGACCGCACCGTCGGCGTGCTGCTGGTCCGGCTGGGCGGCTACGCGGCCGGCGTGTTCACCGGTGATCCGCCGCAGCTGGCCGACTCCAAGGTGGGCTCGCGCCTGGTGCACGGGCGCAGCGCGGCCGGCGGCCGGTCCCAGCACCGCTTCGCCCGGCGCCGGGAGAAGCAGGCCAGCGAGGCGCTGGCCGCGGCGGCGGACACCGCGGTCCGCGTGTTCGGCCGGTATCCGGGGGAGCTGGACGCGGTGCTGCTGGGCGGTGACCGGCGGGCCATGGCCGGGCTGCGCGAGGACCCGCGGCTGCGGCCGTACTTCGCGGTGGCGGTGGACCGGTTCCTCACCGTGCCTGATCCCCGGCTGGCCGTGCTCAAGGACACGCCCCGGCTGTTCCGGGCCATCCGCGTCCAGCTCACCGAGCCCGCTGCGGCTGGGTAGCTGGCCGCGCCGCGGCGGGGGCACGGTGGGCTGGCCCCGGCTGGACCGGCTTGAGCTGGCCGTGCTCGGCAAATAGCGTTGCGGGACCACGTAGGCTGGAATGTGGCCCCGCGGCGTCGCCGCTTCCCCGTTGTTCGTGCTGATGGAGTGGTTCTGGTGATCGCCGCGTCCGGCCTGGAGCTGCGCGCTGGCGCGCAGCTGCTGCTGACCGGGGCCAGTTTCCAGATCGGGCCGGGCGACAAGGTCGGCCTGGTCGGCCGGAACGGTGCGGGCAAGACCACGCTGGCCCGGGTGCTGGCGGGCGAGGCGCTGCCGGCTGCTGGCACGGTGCGCCGCGGCGACCATATCGGCTACCTGCCACAGGACACCCGGTCCGGCGACCTGGAAGGACTGGCCCTGGACCGGGTGCTGTCCGGCCGCGGCCTGGACGAGCTGCGGGCCGCCCTGCGCGCCGCGGAACAGCAGATGTCCGACGGTGCGCCCAGCCGCCGGGACGCCGCGGTGCGCCGGTACGGGCAGCTCGAAGAACGGCTGGCCATGCTGGGCGGTTACGCGGCCGAGGCGGAGGCCTCGTCGATCGCGTCCAGCCTGGGCCTCCCGGACCGGGTGCTGGCCCAGCCGCTGGCCACGCTGTCCGGCGGGCAGCGGCGCCGGGTCGAGCTGGCCCGGATCCTGTTCGCCGACGCGCAGACCCTGCTGCTCGACGAGCCCACCAACCACCTGGACGCCGACTCGGTGACCTGGCTGCGCGACCACCTGCGGGCGTTCCGCGGCGGGCTGGTGGTGATCAGCCACGACACCGCGCTGCTCGAGGCGCTGGTCGGCAGGGTGTTCCACCTGGACGCGGACACCCATCAGCTGGACATCTACAACGTGGGCTGGCAGGCCTACCTGCAGCAGCGCGAGACCGACGCGCGGCGGCGGCGGCGCGAGCACGCCAACGCGAGCCGCCAGGCCGCCGCGCTGCAGTCCCAGGCGGACAAGATGCGGGCCAAGGCGACCAAGGCCAGGGCGGCCCAGGGCATGCAGCGGCGGGCCGAGCGGCTGCTCGCCGGGGTGGCGGCCGAGCGGGCGCCGCAGCGGGTGGCCCGGCTGCGGTTCCCCGACCCGGCGCCGTGCGGGCGGGTCCCGCTGGCCGCGGCCGGCCTGTCCAAGTCCTACGGCTCGCTCGAGGTGTTCACCGACGTCAGCGTGGCGGTGGACCGGGCGGCCAGGATCGTGGTGCTCGGCCTGAACGGCGCGGGCAAGACGACCCTGCTGCGGCTGCTGGCCGGCGTGGAGAAGCCGGACACCGGCGCGATCACCCCCGGCCACGGCCTGCGGCTCGGTTACTACGCGCAGGAGCACGAGACGCTGGACCCGCAGCGCACCGTGCTGGAGAACATGCGCACCGCCGCGCCCGACCTGCTCGACCCCGAGCAGCGCCGCATCCTGGGCTCGTTCCTGTTCTCCGGCGACGCGGTGGACAAGCCGGCCAGCGTGCTGTCCGGCGGGGAGAAGACCCGGCTCGCGCTGGCCCTGCTGGTGGTGTCCGGGGCCAACGTGCTGCTGCTGGACGAGCCGACCAACAACCTGGACCCGGCCAGCCGGGACGAGATCCTGGCCGCGCTGCGCCGCTACCAGGGTGCCATCGTGCTGGTCACCCACGACGAGGGCGCGGTCGGGGCGCTGTCCCCGGAGCGGGTCATCCTGCTGCCCGACGGGGTGGAGGACACCTGGAACGAAGAGCTGGCCGACTTGGTGACCCTAGCGTGACGGGCAACGCGGGGCTGGGCGAAAAAGTAGTGATCACTTACCCGGATGTAGGTAGCCGATCTGCTACCGATGCGTGATCATGAGTGAGACGTAACGCAGCGGTCACTTCAGTTCACGGGAGGTACGCGTGACCGAGACCCTCAAGAAAGGCACCAGGGTCACCGGTGCCGACCGCACCAAGCTGGCGTCGGACCTGAAGAAGAGATATGACGCGGGGGAGAGCATCCGGTCCCTGGCCGCCGCGACCGGCCGGTCGTATGGATTCGTGCACCGCATCTTGTCGGAGAACGGGGTTTCGTTGCGTGGCCGCGGCGGGGCCACCCGGGGCAAGGCGCGGGCCAAGCGCTGACCGGTACCGGCATCGACCTGGCCCGCGCCGGCTTGCGGGTGGATGTCGGTGCGCCTGCGCCGGGCGCAGTCACCATCACCCTGGACCGGGCCGCGCGGCGCAATGCGATGACCCCGGCGATGTGGCACGGCCTGGCCACGATCGGCCGCACCCTGCCGCCAGCGGTGCGCGTGGTCGTGGTGCGGGGGGCAGGCCCGTCCTTCTCGGCCGGCATCGACCTGCGCTTGTTCTCGCCGGACGGCGTGCCCGGCGAGGATCCGCCGCCGCACGCGGACAGCCCTGGATTCGAGGAGTGGATCGCGTCCCTCCAGGAGGGATACAGCTGGCTGCGCCGCCCGGATATCACGTCGGTGGCGGCGGTCCAGGGCCACGCCATCGGCGGCGGCTTCCAGCTCGCCCTGGCCTGCGACCTGCGCATCCTGGCCGATGACGCCCAGCTGTGCATGAAGGAGCCGCAACTGGGCCTGGTGCCCGACCTGACCGGGACCAAGCCACTGGTGGACATCGTCGGCCTGCCCCGCGCGCTGGAGCTGTGCCTGACTGGCCGCACGGTGGGCGCCGCGGAAGCGGCCCGGCTGCGGCTGGCCGAGCTGGTGCTGCCCGGCGCCGAACTGGACGGCGCGGTGGCTGATCTGGTGGCCGCGCTGCTCACCGTGGAGCCGGCCGTGGCCCGGGCGACCAAGGAACTGCTCAGCCAGGCGCCGCGGAACGACGCCACCCAGCAGGCCGCGGCCGAGCGCCGGATCCAGGCCGCACTGCAGCGAAAACGGCTCGGCCGGCGGGTGACCGTTCGCTGTTAGCTGAGTGGGGAAGATCTCACCGTGGTGAAGGGTTGCTCCGCTCATGTACGCAGCGAACTGGCACGCGATGCGCGGCTTCTCCCGGGACCCGTCGGTCACCCAGCAGCGCATCAAGCCGGGGACCGTGCGCCGGATCGCCCGCTACGCACGGCCCTACCGGCTGCACCTCACCGTCTTCCTGGTCATGGCCGCGCTGGCCGCGGTGGCCACGGTGGCCGTGCCGCTGCTGCTCAAGAGCATCGTCAACGGCATCCTGGCCCGGAATACCGGCCTGGTCGTCGAGGTGGCCGGGCTGACCGCGGGTATCGCCCTGGCCAGCGCGGTGCTCGCGTTCGGCCAGCGCTGGTTCTCCGCGCGGGTCGGTGAGGGGCTGATCTACGACCTGCGCACCGAGGTGTTCGGGCACGTGCAGCAGCAGCCGATCGCGTTCTTCACCCGGGCCCAGACCGGCTCGCTGGTCAGCCGGCTGAACAGCGACGTGATCGGCGCGCAGTCGGCCATCACCTCGACGCTGTCCTCGATCGTGTCCAACGCGCTGACCCTGATCCTGGTGCTGATCACCATGTTCAGCCTGTCCTGGCTGGTCACCGTCATCTCGCTGGTGCTGCTGCCGGTCTTCGTCATCCCGGCCCGGCTGGTCGGCCGGCGGCTGCAGCGGTACACCCGGGAGTCCATGCAGCTGGACGCCGAGCTCGGGTCGACCATGACCGAGCGGTTCAACGTGGCCGGCGCCATGCTGGTCAAGCTGTTCGGCAACCCGCGCCGGGAGAGCGAGGTGTACCGGGGCCGGGCCGCCCGGGTCCGGGACATCGGCGTGGTCACCGCGATGTACGGCAGCACCCTGTTCATCGCGCTGAGCCTGCTCGCCTCGATGGCCACCGCGGCCACCTACGGGGTGGGCGGGGTGCTGGTCATCCGCGGCACGTTCGAGCTCGGCACGCTGGTCGCGCTGACCGCGCTGCTGGCCCGGCTGTACGGGCCGATCACCGCGCTGTCCAACGTGCAGGTGGACGTGATGACCGCGCTGGTCAGCTTCGACCGGGTGTTTGAGGTGCTCGACCTGAAGCCGCTGATCGCGGAGAAGCCGGACGCGGTGCCGCTGCGCGCCGCGGCGTCGCAACGGCCAGCTGGCCACCGCGCCCGCCATCGAGTTCGACCGGGTGTCGTTCCGCTACCCGCGGGCCAGCGAGGTGTCGCTGGCCTCACTGGAGTCGATCGCGCTGCCGGTGCCCGAGCAGGACGGGCCGGGCCAGCCGGTGCTCCGGGACATCAGCTTCACCGCGCCGCCGGGGCAGCTCACCGCGCTGGTCGGGCCGTCCGGCGCGGGCAAGACCACGATCACCCACCTGGTGTCCCGGATGTACGACCCGGACCAGGGCACGGTGCGCATCGGCCACCAGGACCTGCGCGACGTCACGCTGCAGTCGCTGCACGACGCGGTGGGCGTGGTCACCCAGGACGCGCATATGTTCCACGACACGGTCCGGGCCAACCTGCTGTACGCCCGGCCGGAGGCCACCGAGCCGGAGCTGATCGCGGCCTGCCGGGCGGCGCAGATCTGGGACCTGGTGGCCGGCCTGCCCGACGGCCTGGACACCGTGGTCGGGGACCGCGGTTACCGGCTGTCCGGCGGCGAGAAGCAGCGGCTGGCCATCGCCCGGCTGCTGCTCAAGGCGCCGTCCGTGGTGGTCCTCGACGAGGCCACCGCGCACCTGGACTCGGAGTCCGAGGCGGCCGTGCAGGCCGCGCTGAAGACGGCGCTGACCGGCCGGACGTCGCTGGTCATCGCGCACCGGCTGTCCACCATCCGGGAGGCGGACCAGATCCTGGTCATCGACGGGGGGCAGGTGGCCGAGCGCGGCACGCACACCGAGCTGCTGGCCGCGGGTGGCCTGTACGCCGAGCTGTACCACACCCAGTTCGCCGGCCAGGAGGCTCTGTCTGTCCGGGGGGCAACCCCCTTGGGCAGTACAGCGCCGGCCTCCCTAACCCCCGTAGCCGACCCGGCGGAGTTCCTCGCCGGCCACCGCCTCGATCTCCGCGGCCTGGGCGGGCAGCAGTACCCGGCGCCAGGAACCGGTTCGGCCAGCGACGGGCGGCCCGGCACGGGCGGCTCCAGAGTGCGCACCGGGGCGGCCAGGAATTCGGAGATGGCCGCGGCCGCGTCGGCCGGCTGCCGGATCACGTCCTCATAGCGGAAGGTGACCAGCTGCTCGGCGGCCAGCCGGGCGCGCAGCCGGGCCATCTGCCGTACGCTGCCCCGCCAGCGCATGGCGCACCTGGCCGTCATGGACAGCCCCGGCCAGGCGGCCCGGTCGGCTTCCTTCTCCAGGCCGAGCAGCGGGTGCGGGAACTCCGCGCCGGTGTCCACGAAACCCGGCTTGAACCAGGCCAGCACGGACGGGTCGGCCAGCATGCCGGCCACCGCGTCCCGGCCGTCCCGGATGATCTGCAGGACCCGGGCGTCCGGGAACGCGTCGAGCAGCGCGTCCACGCAGTACATCAGGTCCGGGCTGGCGTCGCCGTAGCGGAGCACGTCCTGCTGGCTGACGCACGGGCCCACGCCGTCCAGGCCGCCTGCCTGGCGGCACTGCTGGGTACAGCCCAGGCAGCAGTCCGCGGTGACCTGCCAGGCCTGCGCGAAGGCATCGCGCAGCACGGTGGCGGCCGCCTCGGGGCGGCCGCGGGAGATCGACGGCCGCCGGGCGAACGCCTGCACGACCGGGATGACCCAGCGCTGGCCCAGGGTGAGGTGGAACCCGTCGGACCGCTTCAGCGACCGGGCCAGCAGATCGGTGCCGGAGCAGGGCGCGCCGATGACGAAGACCGGCTGCCGCACCTTCCGCCCGTTGACCACCAGGATGTGCGGCCGCGGTGACTGCGGGGATGCGCTGGACGACCTGGCCACCCCAGCGTTGTTGGGGCCCGCCGTCACGAGCGTCCGTGCCGCTGGCTGGTCGGCCGGCCGGCCGCCGCGGCGCGGCTGTGCGCGCCGGCGTGCTGGTCCAGGTTGAGCGCGGCCTGGATGAGCGGCACGTGGCTGAACGCCTGGGGCGTATTGCCGACCTGGCGCTGGTACCGGGGGTCGTACTCCTCACTGAGCAGGCCGAGGTCGTTGCGCAGCGCGAGCAGCCGGTCGAACAGCTCGGCCGCCTCGTCGTCCCGGCCGATCATGTGCAGCGCGTTGGCCAGCCAGAAACTGCAGGCCAGGAACGCGCCCTCGCTGCCCGGCAGGCCGTCCGGGCTGCCCTGTCCGCCACCGTGGGCGGCCAGCTGGTAGCGGCGCACCAGCCCGTCGGTGACCAGCTCGCGCTGGATGGCTTCCACGGTGGAGATGACCCGCGGGTCGTCCGGCGGCAGGAAGCCCACCTCAGGGATGAGCAGTACCGCGGCGTCCAGCTGCGCCGAGCCGTAGTACTGGGTGAACGCGCCGCGCTCCGCGTTGTAGCCCTGCTCGCAGATCTGCCGGTGGATCTCGTCCCGGATCTCCCGCCAGCGGGTCACCGGGCCGGGCAGGCCGCCCTCCGCGATACTCACCGCGCGGTCGAAGGCGACCCAGGCCATCACCTTGGAGTGCACGAAGTGCCGCCGCGGGCCGCGCACCTCCCAGATGCCCTCGTCCGGCTCGGCCCAGTGTTTCTCCAGGAAGCTGAGCAGCGCCCGCTGCAGCGACCAGGCGTGCCGGTCCATCGCGATGCCCGACCGGCGGCCGAGCGTCAGCGCGTCGATGACCTCGCCGTACACATCCAGCTGGCGCTGGTTGACCGCGGCGTTGCCGATCCGCACCGGCGCCGAGTCGTGGTAGCCGGGCAGCCAGTCCGCCTCCCACTCGGCCAGCCGGCGCTCGCCCGCCACGCCGTACATGATCTGCACGTCACCCGGGTCGCCGGCCACCGCCCGGGCCAGCCAGGCCCGCCAGGCGAGCGCCTCCTCGGTGTACCCGGTGCGCAGCAGGGCCTCCAGCGTGATGGTGGCGTCGCGCAGCCAGCAGTACCGGTAGTCCCAGTTCCGCACCCCGCCCAGGTCCTCCGGCAGCGAGGTGGTGGCGGCGGCCACGATGCCCCCGGTGGGCTGGTAGGTGAGCGCCTTCAGGGTGATCAGGGACCGGACCACCGCGTCCCGGTAGCTGCCCTGGTAGGTGCACCGGGACACCCAGTCGGCCCAGAACCGCGCGGTGACTTCCTGCGCCTGGTCCGGGTCCACCGGGTCCGGGGTGCCCAGGTGTGACGGCATGTAGCTGAGCACGAACGGCACCCGCTCGCCGGCCTGGACGGTGAACGTGGCCTGGTGGGTGAAGCCCCGCCCGGTCAGCGCGACCGGCGTGGCCAGCCAGACCGCGTCCGGGCCGGCCACCCCGAGCAGCCGGCCGTCCGACCGCCGCATCCAGGGCAGCACCTGGCCGTAGCCGAACCGGACGACCAGCGTGCAGTCCAGGTCGACCGAGCCGGACAGGCCCTCGACGATGCGGACCAGGGCCGGCGGCTGGCCGTCCCGCGGCGGCATGAAGTCGGTCACCCGGACCGTGCCGGCCGGTGTCTGCCAGTCCGTCTCCAGGATCAGCGAGTCCGTCTGGTAGCGCCGGGTGACCTGGGCCTGTCCAGTGCCATCTGCAGTGCCGGCCGGGGCAATCCGCCAGTGACCGTGGCGGTCGGTGCCGAGCAGCGCGGCGAAGCAGGCGGGGGAGTCGAACCGGGGCAGGCACAGCCAATCCACCGAGCCGTCCCGGCTGACCAGCGCCGCCGACTGCATGTCGCCGATGAGCGCGTAATCCTCGATCAGGGCTGGCACGGTACCTCCAGGCTGGGGCTGCACTGCCTGATCGTATGGCGTGCCCCCGTAAGCTGTGCACCGTGCACCGATCTCCCCCTGGCCGTACCGCGTGGCGCGGCGCCGCGGCCGCCGCGCTGCTGGCCGGCGGGCTGCTGGCCACCGTCACCGGGTGTGCCAAATTCGACGCCGCGCTCGGCCAGCAGGAGGCGGTGGTCCAGTTCAGGAACGGGACGCCGAACGCCACCCGGCTGCATGTCCGGACGGCCTGCTCGCACATACCGCAAGCCACGCCAGAAGCGCTGCCGACCGATCACCGGGCCTCAGACCTTCTGTATGACGTTCGCTACCAGGTAGACAACGCGAGCAACGCGCAGATCGCCGAGCTCGAGCAGTGCCTGCAAAAATACCCGTCGGTGGTGGGCATTGACATCCAAACGCCCGGGGACAGCTAGCCGGGACGGGCCTGAGCCGCTCCGGAGGCCTGGCGAGGCCGTGTCGCTCACCTGCTGACCGTAGGCCGCGGATGTTATCGACCGATCACCTGAGCCGGTGCTGAACGGGCCGCCTGGCCCGCCCGGAGTCCCTGTGCAGCCGGGCTGCTGGCCTGGTGACAGAGGATTTGCGCACCCTGGCCCTGGGTATGGTTTAATCACCATTGCCTATCAAACAGATCGACATACTAAGCTGATAGACAAGGTGGTTATCAATGAGACGAGTCCTCCTCGCGGCCGGAGCCGCAGTAGCTGTCACCGCCCTGGCCGCCGGATGCTCGTCATCCCCGGCCACGACGAAAGTTCCTCCTCGAGCACAACCGGCAGCTCCGCGCCGGTCACCCTGCGGCTGGGCTTCCTGGCCAACATCACCCACGCCTCGGCGCTGGTCGCCCTGAAGGAGGGCTTCTTCACCAAGGACCTGGGCAAGAACGTCACGCTCAAGACCTCGGTGTTCAGCTCGGGCACCCAGGAGACCACCGCGCTGCTGGCCGGCCAGCTGGACGCGGCCTACGTCGGCCCTAACCCGGCCATCAACGCGTGGCAGAAGTCCGGCGGCAAGGCCATCAAGATCATCTCGGGTGCGGCGTCCGGCGGCGCGGCGCTGGTGGTCAAGCCCAGCATCAGCAGCGTCAGCCAGCTCAAGGGCCAGAAGCTGGCCACCCCGTCGCTGGGCAACACCCAGGACGTGGCGCTGCGCTACTACCTCAAGCAGCACGGCCTGACCACGACGCAGACCAGCGGCGGCGACGTGCCGATCACGCCGATCGCGCCCAACTCGGACGCGGTGCTGGAGTTCAAGTCCGGCCAGATCGCGGGCGGCTGGGAGCCGGCCCCGTACGACATCGAGATGCAGCAGGACGGCGGCAAGGTGCTGGTCAACGAGGCCAGCCTGTGGCCGGGCGGCAAGTTCGTCACCACCAACCTCGTCGTCACGCAGTCCTTCCTGGCCGCGCACCCCAGCGCGGTGACTGGCCTGCTCAAGGCCCAGATCCAGGCGAACAACTTCATCCACCAGAACACCTCGGCCGCGGAGACGGCGGCCAACGCCGAGCTGACCGCGCTGACCGGCAAGGGCGCTGAAGTCCGCGGTGCTGCCGCTGGCCTTCAAGCAGATCACCTTCACTAACGACCCGATCGCGTCCTCGCTGGCCGCCGACGCCAAGCACGCCGAGGCGGTGGGCCTGCTCAAGCCGGTCAGCCTGACCGGCATCTACGACCTCGGCCCGCTCAACGCCCTGCTCAAAGCCGACGGACAAGCACAGGTGAGCCCATGAGCATTGACGCACGACGCGGCGGCGCCCGCGGCGGTCACCCCGGTGACCCGCCGCGGGCCCTGCGGTACAAATCAGCGACGTATCCAAGGTCTTCGGCCGCGGTGACACCGCGCTGCAGGCCCTGGACGGGGTGTCGCTGTCGGTGCGCCGGGGGAGTTCGTCTGCCTCATCGGTGCTTCCGGCTGCGGCAAGAGCACACTGCTCAACCTCGTCGCCGGGCTGGACGCGGCCAACCTCGGGGGAGGTCTCCACCGGCGGGCGGCGGGTCACGCTGATGTTCCAGGAGTCGGCGCTGTTCCCGTGGCTGACCGCGGCCCGCAACGTGGAGATGCCGCTGCGGTCGCCGGCGTGCCGCGCGCGCAGCGCCGCGAGCGGGTGGCGGAACTGCTGGACCTGGTGCAGCTAGCGCGTTCGCGGACAAGCGGCCGCACGAGCTGTCCGGCGGGATGCGGCAGCGGGTCGCGCTGGCCCGGGCGCTGGCCCAGGATGCCGACGTGCTGCTGATGGACGAGCCGTTCGGCGCGCTGGACGCGATGACCAGGGACCTGCTGCACGAGGTGCTCGAGGGCATCTGGCGGCGGCGCAACCTCAGCATCGTGTTCGTCACCCATGAGGTGCGCGAGGCAGTCCGGCTCGGCGACCGGGTAGTGCTGCTGAGCAGCCGGCCCGGGCGGGTCATCGGGGAGTTCGAGGTCGGCTTCGGCCGGCCACGCGGGATGGACTCGGCCGACACCGTCGGGCTGGCTATCAAGATCAAGGACCGGTTGCGGGAGGAGATCATCCGCCATGGCCGTTGAGACACCGCGGGAACCCGCGGCCGCCCTCGCCGGGCTGGATCGGCTCGATCAGGCCCCGCCGCAGCAGGCCAAGCGGCATCTCGGCGCCAGGATCTGGGCCGCTTCCTGGCCCAAGCTGCTGGCCCTGGGCCTGGCGCTGGCCATCTGGGAGCTGGTCTACCTCAGCGGGTTCAAGCACGCGATCCTGCCCGGCCCCGGCACCACGCTGCGCAACCTGTGGGATCAGCTGCACCATGGGCTGATCTGGCAGGCGATCGGCACCACGCTGCGCCGCGCGGTCATCGGGTTCGCGATCGCCCTGGTCATCGGCACGGTGGTAGGTGCCCTGGTGTCCCGGATCAGGCCACTGCGGGCCGGGTTCGGCTCACTGATCACGGCCGTGCAGACGCTGCCGTCGATCGTCTGGGTGCCGTTCGCCATCATCCTGTTCGGCGCGAACACGACCGCGATCCTGTTCGTCATCGTGATGACGGCCGCGCCGGCCATCGCCAATGGGCTGATCGCCGGGGCCGACTACGTGCCGCCGCTGCTGCTGCGGGCGGGCAAGACGATGGGGCTGCGCCGCGTATCGCTGTACCGGTATGTGATCATGCCGGCCACCCTGCCCGCGTTCGTCAACGGGCTCAAGCAGGGCTGGGCGTTCGGCTGGCATGGCCTGATCGCGGCGGAGATCGTCGTGATCATCCTCGGCCAGCCGTCGCTGGGTGTGCTGCTGACCAACGACCAGGACCAGGCCGACATGGCCTCGGCGATCGCCGTCATCATCGTGATCCTGATCATCGGCATCGTGGTGGACCTGCTGTTCAACGCCGTCAACGGGCGGATCCGGCGGCGCTGGGGCGTGGCCGACAGCGCGGCCTAGCGGGTGCGGCGGGGGCCGCCGCCACGGTCCCCGCCGGCCGGTGCAGGCGGCGACCCGCTCCGCGCCGGTGTAGACGTTCATCGACTCACCGCGGAGGAAGCCGACCAGCGTCATCCCGGACTCCGCGGCCAGCTCGGCGGCCAGTGAGGACGGCGCGGACACCGCGGCCAGCAGCGGCAGGCCGGCCATCAGCGCCTTCTGGGTCAGCTCGAACGAGGCCCGGCCGCTGACCAGCAGCACACAGCCGGCCAGCGGCAGCCGGCCGCCGCGCAGCGCCCAGCCGATCACCTTGTCCACCGCGTTGTGCCGGCCCACGTCCTCGCGCATGACCAGCAGCGTGCCGTCGGCCTGGAACACCCCCGCGGCGTGCAGGCCGCCGGTGCTGGCGAACACCCGCTGCGCCGCGCGCAGCCGGTCCGGCAGCCCGGCCAGCGTGCCCGGTGTGATCCGCAGCGGGTCGGCCGACACGTCGTAGCGGGACCGCAGCCGGATGGCGTCGATGCTGTCCTTGCCGCACACCCCGCAGGCGCTGCTGGTCAGGAAGTGCCGGTGCAGCCGCTCCATGGGCAGGCTGATCCCGGCGGCCAGCGCCACGTCGGCCACGTTGGCCGCGCACATGGTGATGCTGGCCAGGTCGGCCGGCCCGCTGATGATGCCCTCGGCGGCCAGGAAGCCGACGGTGAGGTCGATGTCGTCGCCCGGGGTGCGCATGGTCACGCTGAGCGGCTGGCCGGCCACCCGGATCTCCAGCGGTTCTTCCACCGCCAGCAGGTCCGCCCGCGGGTCCGGCCGGGCCGTGCCCGGCGCCGTCACCCGCAGCACCCGCCGCCTGGCCGTCCGCCCGCTCATCGGAGGATCAGCGTCTGCGCCCCGGCCGGCACCAGCTCGCCGATGACCGGCGCGCCCGGGATCTCACCGGCGATCAGCAGCCCGCCGGACGTCTGCGCATCCGCGAGCAGCAGCAGGTCCTCCTCGCCCAGCCCGCCGGTGTCGGTGTGCGGGGCGACCCAGTCCAGGTTGCGCCGGGTGCCGCCGGGCACGTACCCGTCGCGCACCGCGTCCCGCGCGCCGTCGATCAGCGGTACCGCGGCGTGATCCAGAACCGCCGCCACCCCGCTGGCCCGGGCCAGCTTGTACAGGTGACCGAGCAGCCCGAATCCGGTCACATCAGTAGCACAACGCACCCCGGCGGCCAGTGCCGCCCGGCTGGCTTCGGCGTTCAGCGTGGTCATCACGTCGATCGCCTCGGGAAAGACGGTGCCGGTCGCCTTGTGCCTGCTGTTCAGCACCCCGCTGCCCAGCGGCTTGGTCAGGCTGATCGGCAGCCCGGGCTGCCCGGCGTCGATGCGCAGCAGCGCGTCCGGGTCGGCCAGCCCGGTGACCGCCATGCCGTACTTGGGCTCCGGGTCGTCGATGCTGTGCCCGCCGGCCAGCAGGCAGCCGGCCAGCCGGGCGGCGTCCAGCCCGCCGCGCAGCACCTCGCCCGCCAGTTCGGCGGGCAGCTTGCTGCGCGGCCAGCCGAGCAGGTTGACCGCGACCAGCGGCTCACCGCCGACCGCGTACACGTCGGACAGCGCGTTGGTGCCGGCGATCCGGCCGAAGGTGTAGGCGTCGTCCACCACCGGGCCGAAGAAGTCGGCCGTGGCCACCACGGCCCGGCCGTCGCTGATCCACACCACGGCGGCGTCGTCGCCGTGCTCCAGGCCGATCAGCAGGCCGGGTTCCGGGCTGGCCGGCTGATCGCCCGGGGCGCCCGGCGTGGCCAGCATCCGGGTCACCACGTCTTCCAGCTCACCAGGCGGGATCTTGCACGCGCAGCCCCCGCCGGACGCGTACTGGGTCAGCCTGACTTCCGCGGAGATGGTCATGCCATGCACTGTATTCGCCCGCCACCTTGCGGAGCAGCGCGGCGGCATGGTGGCATTCCAGCCAGGAACCGGGCCCAGCCGGGCCTGGCTACGCGGAGGTGAGCGGTGACCAGCGAGGTACTGCGGCAGCGGGCAGAGCTCGAGGAAACGATCCGGGGCCAGACGGTATGCGACGCGCTGAGCCGCACCGCGGCGGACTCCGCCGGTGAGCCGGCCCTTTCGGACCGCGCCGGGGACCGCTGGCAGACGCTGACCTGGGCGCAGGCCCGGCAGCAGGTGCTGGAGCTGGCGGCCGGCTTCATCGCGCTCGGCCTGGTGCCGGGTGAGCGGGTGGCGCTGATGCTGCCGAACCGGTCCGAGCATGTCCTGGCCGACCTCGGCGCGGTGCACGCCGGCGGGATCCCGGTCACGTTCTATGCCACGCTGGCCGCCGAGCAGGTGGGCTTCGTGGCCGGTGACTGTGACGCGCGGATCGCCGTGCTGGACGGCGCGGACCAGCTGGCCCGGTGGGCGCCGGCGCTCGGCCAGCTGACCGGCCTGACGAAGATCATCGTGCTGGACAGCGCGGCCTGCCCGCCCGGCGAGCTGTATCTGTCCTGGGCCGACTTCGTGGCGCTGGGCCGGGACCGGCTCGCCTCGCTGGCAGCTGAGGTCGAGGCGCGGGTCGCGGCCATCGGCCCGGACGACCCGGTCACCCTGCTGTACACCTCGGGCACCACCGGCAACCCCAAGGGCGTGCTGATCAGCCACCGCGGGGTGCTGTACGAGGTGGCCGCGGGGGAGCGCGCCGGCAACATCACGCCGCGGGTGCGCTGGGTGTCCTACCTGCCGCTGGCGCACATCGCCGAGCGCATGTTCAGCATCTACCTCCCGGTCAGCACGGCCGGGCACGTGCATTTCTGCCCGGACGCCAAGCAGCTGGTCGCGGCGGTCGGCGGGGTGCGGCCGACGGCGTTCTTCGGCGTGCCCCGGGTCTGGGAGAAGATCCAGGCCGGGATCCAGGCGCTGCTCGCCGCCGAGCCGGACGAGGCGAGGCGGGCCGCCGTGGCCCAGGCCATGGACACCGGGCGGCGCTACGTGGCGAGCCAGCAGTTCGGCCGGACCACCCCGCCCGACCTGGCTGCCGCGTTCGAGCAGGCCGACCGGGAGGTGCTGGGGCCGATCCGCGGGCTGCTCGGGCTGGCTGAGGCGCAGACCGTGTCCAGCGCAGCCGCCCCGCTGCCACCCGACGTGGCCGCGTTCTTCGCCGGGCTGGGCCTGAAGATCCTGGACATCTACGGGATGACGGAGACCACCGGGGCGTTCGCGTTCAACACCGCGGACGGGTTCAAGATGGGCACGGTGGGCCGGCCGCTGCCCGGTATCGAGGTGCGGATCGCCGAGGACGGCGAGATCTGCACCCGCAGCCCGCTGAACACCCCGGGCTACCTGGACCGGCCGGACCTGACCGCCGGCCTGATCGACGCCGACGGCTGGCTGCGCACCGGGGACATCGGCCGGCTGGACGAGGACGGCTTCCTGTCCGTGGTGGACCGCAAGAAGGAGCTGATCATCACCGCGGGCGGGGAGAACGTGCCGCCCGCCGCGATCGAGAACCTGCTCGTCTCGCACCCGCTGGTCGGCCAGGCGCTGGCCTACGGGGACCGCCGGCCGTACGTGGTCGCGCTGCTCACGCTGGACGGCGAGGTCGCCCCGGCCTGGGCCCGGGCCCGCGGCATCGACACCGATTCGCTGGCCGCGCTGGCCGAGCATCCCACCGTGCTGGCCGCGGTCGGGGAGGCGGTAGCCGCGGCCAACCAGCAACTGGCCCGGGTGCAGCAGGTCAAGCGGTGGCGGCTGCTGCCGGTGGAATGGACCGCGGAGAGCGAGGAGCTGACGCCCACGCTGAAGCTCAAGCGGCGGGTGGTGCACGCCAAGTACGCCGACGACATCGACACGCTGTACGCCGGATAAGGTCAGCAGCGGAGGCGTCCGGGTGCCTGGTGGCCCCCCCGGTCTTCAAAACCGGTGAGCGGCGCGCAGCGTCGCTGGCGGGTTCGATTCCCGTCCGCCTCCGCCACTCCCGTTGTGACACCAGCGCGGTGACTTGCGGGTCGCCGGTGACCGATCTCGGTGGGCTCAGGAGGATGCGCATGTCAGTTCGGGCCGGGCAGGATGTGGGCGACGTCGCCGCCCTGGTCGCCCAGCGCTGGGCCGATCTCGACCGGTTACTGCCGGTGCCGCCGCCGCTGGGCGGCGGCGACCTGCTGGCCGTGCCCGGGGCGGCCGGCCGCTGCGAGCACTGGGCCGGGGAGCCCGGCTCGCTGGACCTGGCCTGGGGTGCGGCCCGCCGGTTCCGGCTGGAGCCGCAGGTGGCCGGGCCGGACGTGCGCGGCGCGCTGGACGGGCTGCTGACCCGGTGGCACGCGCACCTGGCCGGGGCGCCGGGCGCGGCCGAGGAGGACACCGCGGCCGTGGTGGCCTGGCCGAGCCGGGACGTGGCCGGGGCCCGGGTGCTGCTGGATCACGGGCTGATCCCGCTGGCCATCATCGCGGCCCGCCCGGCGGGCCGCGCGGGCCGGGCCGCGCCGCCCGGGCCGGGGCTGAAGATCAGGCAGGCCGGGCCGGCCGACCTGGACAGCGTGGTGGCGCTGGGCATGGAGACGATCCGGTACGACGCGCACTTCGGCACGGTCATCGAGCGGCCGGGCAGCATGGCCGCGCTGCGCCGCGAGGCCGCGATCCGGCTGGCCAGGCCGGCGCCGTGGACCTGGCTGGCCGAGCGCGACGGCAGCCCGGTCGGCCTGCTGTACGCGCAGGGCCCGGACCAGGCGGGCTGGATCGCGCCGCTGGCTCGCCCGGCCCCGGTGGCCTACCTGGAGCTGATGGCCGTGCTGCCGGGGGCCCGCGGGGCAGGTGTGGGGGCGGCGCTGGCCGCCGTGTACCACGCCGCCGCGGACGCCGCCGGCATCGCGGTCACGCTGCTGCACTACGAGCAGATGAACCCGCTGTCCGCGCCGTTCTGGAGCCAGCAGGGCTACCGGCCGCTGTGGACCGACTGGGAGGCCCGGCCGGTCCTCGCGCTGCGCTGAGCTGCGCTGACCCTAGGGGGCCCGGTCAGGCGTGCCTGGCCGCGCGCCTGGCCGCTGTCGCTCTCCCGGCCGATCTGGAAGAACGGCGACTTCTGGATGAACCGCGCGGACAGCATCAGCACCACGCCGAGCGCGATGATGCCGATCAGCGACCACTTCTGCGAGGCGGGCGCGGCCACCACCGACTTGGCCAGCACCCAGGCCAGGAAGCCGGCCGCGCCGAGCGGCAGGATGCCCAGCACGAAGGTGTCCCACACGCTACTGAACACCCGGCGCCGGTAGTACACGATCATGGCCAGCGCGGTCAGGATGTAGAAGATCGAGAACAGCAGCCCGGTCACCGCGATCACGTCGTCGAACGCGTTCTGCACCGACGTGGTGAGCAGGTACACCGCGGTGATCGCGATGAGCAGCAGGCCGACGATGACGCTGGCGGCTACCGGGGTGGAGTACCGGCGGGACACGTTGCTGAGGAACTCGGGCAGCACCCGGTAGCTGGCCATGCCGTAGATGATCCGGGCGGTCAGCACGATCCCGGTGCCGGTGGTGGCGATCACCGACAGCGCGATGGCCAGCGCCATGGCCTTGGCCCCGGAGCTGCCGCCGAGCACCCCGGCGATGTAGACCGGCGCCGAGGACGAGTGGTTGGCCAGCGACTTCGGTGAGATGACGCCCTGCAGCCCGACCTGGGCCAGCGTGTAGAACACGGTCAGGAACGCCACCGCGATGATGGCGGCCCGGCCGGGGTTGACCCGGCGGTGCTTGACCTCCTCGTTGACGTACAGCGTGCCGTCCCAGCCGCCGTAGATGAACACCGCGATCAGGAAGCCTGACACCGCGCTGCCCTTGCCGCCGATCCCGCTCGGGCTCAGCCAGCCCCGCGCTGATCGGCACCGTCGTCCCAACGTGGTGGTGGCCGATCACGTAGATCAGGCCGGCGATGGAGAAGCCGATCACGATCAGGTACTCGACCAGGGCCAGGCCGACCTGGGTGCGCGCGGTGATCTTGATCCCGATGATCGCGATGACCCCCATGACCACGACGACCGCGGTGCCGATGCCGACGTAGGCCCACGAGCTGGCCGTGCCGTTGCCGAACACGGCCAGCACCGACGGGCCGAGCACCTCGACCCCGCTGACCGTGCCGATGATGTAGGCCACGACCATCAGCCAGCCGGTGAGGAAGCCGAGGTACGGGTTGATGGCCCGGCCGACCCACTCGAACGAGGCGCCGCAGTTGGCGTTCCACATGTTGAGCCGCCGGTACGCGTTGGCGATGACCAGCATGGGGATCGCGGTGAGGATGAGGATCGGCCCGCTGCCGTACGCGGTCGCGGACGCGAGCAGGAACAGCGACAGGCCGACGGTGGCCGCGGGCGCGGACGAGGCCAGCCCGATGACCGTGTCCTGGGCCACGCCGATCGCGTTTGGCTCGAGCCGGGCGGGCGGGGTGGGCGGGATGCCCACTACGGCAGCAGGCTGCTCCGTCATCGGGGGTCCTCTCGGTTGGCCACCGCGTGATCATAACTGGCATTCCAGGCCGACGCGATAGCCAAGCGCCCGGAAATATCCGGCTTTGCTTGGCCAGGTGCCCCGTCCGTTAACAGGCCATTTCACAGACCCCACAAAGAGGGAGGATCCACGCAATTAACAGATCGTGCCAGTTAGCGGGCGGTCGCCATTACCGCCCGGGCAGGCCGGGCGGCCGGCCAGGCGGGAGGTACCGTCATAACATGCCACAGCCGCCCGGTGAGCCGGGGCGCTGGCGTGACCTGCCGCCCGCGCCGCCGTCACACGGCACGTTCCTGGCCTGGTACCAGGGGTGCCGGTGTGACCAGTGCGACGCCAGCGGGCAGAGTTTCCTGCGTGAACTGGCCCGCAAGTTCGCCCAGCGGATCGCCCCGGCCGAGCCCGCCACGGCCCGGCTGAGCGCTGACGACCGGGCGCACCTGGATCCCGCGGTACGCGCCCGCAACTGCCCGGTGTGCGGCGCGCTGCGCTACCACCGCTGCCGTGACCCGCACTTCCCGCTGCACTTCACCGCCACGCACGCGGAACGCGGCCCGCTGGGCAGCGGGCCGCGCTAGCCCGTGGGTGACGGCACCTTCCGGTATTCGCGGAGCCGGTCCTCCAGGACGGTCAGGCTGGGCGCCCACACATCAGGTAATCTCGGCGCGCCGTGCCCGGACCGGCTGTGCCTGGGCTGGCCGTGCCGGCGGGCGGTGAACCCAGTTCCCTTGCCCGGGCCGACCGGGCGGATCGACCACAGCGGCCACCGGATGCGAGCTGCGGCAAGCTCGGCGGCAGGAGTCATGCTCATGCGTGCGTCCCCCCTGCTGGTCCCTTCCTGATGAAGAAGCCAGCACCAGCCCGGACTCATTCCCGGATCAGGGGATCCTACTGGTCAGCGGTCCCGCCGTCGGTAGTTACCGCGGAGGCCGGCGCGCGCCGGGGCAGCACTGGCTCGGTCGGCTCACCGGCGGGCGGCTCGCTGTCCGGCACGACGACCTCGCGCTCGGCCAGCCGGGCATCCCGGACGCCGATCACCGAGAGCCGGCCGATGGACATCGCGGCGATGAACACGATGACCACACCGAGCCCGGTGAAGTAGCTGATCTCCTCCAGCACCCGGATCAGCGTGCTGCTGCCGATCGGCGTGCCGACGGCCATCGCGCCACTGGAGTTCCACAACGGGGTCAGCGCCCGGCCCACGGCGAACCACGCGCCGCTCAGCGCGGCCAGCCAGGCGCCGAACATGGCCACCGGCCGGACCCGGGTCTGCAGCAGGATCAGCCCGCCGAGCAGCGTGGCCGCGCCAGGCAGGATCTCCAGCCAGAGCCGCCCGGCGGTATAGGTCCAGGCGACGCCGGGGGTGTAGGCGAAATGGAAGTAGGGCCCGACAAACGCGATCAGCCCGCCCCACAGGCCGAGCAGAACCAGCAGGAATCCGCTCAGCGCACCACGGCTCCGGGGAACGCGCAGCATCCCGGCCATAACGATCACTCCTTCGGCAGGAACCTCTAGCACAGGGGGAATTCCTGGCCGCCGTCAGCTACCCACGCTTCGCACCATTAATCCGGGGCGACCCCTGGACCCCCGATCGCCGCTGCGCGCCGAACGCCGCCTCGGCGAGCACCCGCCTGCGGCGGGCCTCGCCTCGGCGGCGAGCTGCCGCGGGCCAGGTCACCCTGCCAGGCTGCTAGGTGACTTCGGAACCGCCCCGAGTAATCTCACGCTCGTGGATGGCCGCCGGTTTGTGCCGCGCACCGACACGGTGCTGGCCGATCCGCGGCTGGCCGACGCCATCGGGCGGCTCGGCCGGGCCCGGGTCAAGGAGGCGGTGGCCCGCGCCCAGCAGCAGGCCAGGTCCGGGCAGATCAGCCCGGATGCGGTGGCCGACGTGGCGGTGGCCGGGCTGCCCGGCGCGGCCACCTCGCTGCTCCCGGTGCTGAACGCGACCGGCGTGCTGCTGCACACCAACCTCGGCCGGGCCCCGCTGTCCGCCGCGGCGGTGGCCGCGATGACCGCCGCGGCCGGTTATACCGACCTGGAATTCGACCTCGAGACGGGCACCCGGGGCCGCCGCGGCCGCGGCGCGCTGGCCGCGCTGGCCGCGGCGGTGCCCGCCGCGGAAGCCGTGCACGTGGTGAACAACAACGCGGCCGCGCTGGTGCTGGCGGCGACCGCGCTGGCGGCCGGCCGGGAGATCGTGGTCAGCCGGGGCGAGATGATCGAGATCGGCGACGGCTTCCGGCTGCCCGAGCTGATGGAGTCCACCGGGGCCCGGATCCGCGAGGTCGGCACGACCAACCGCACCGCGCTGGCCGACTACGAAAGGGCCTGCGGCCCGGACACCGGGTTCGTGCTCAAGGTGCATCCGTCGAACTTCCGCGTCGAGGGCTTCACCGCCCAGGTCGGCGTGGCCGAACTGGCCACGCTCGGGGTCCCGGTGCTGGCCGACATCGGGTCCGGCCTGCTGGGCCGGCACCCGCTGCTGCCGGGCGAGCCGGATGCCGGGTCCTGGCTGCAGGCGGGCGCCGCGCTGGTCACCGCGAGCGGGGACAAGCTGCTCGGCGGGCCGCAGGCCGGCCTGATCTTCGGCCAGGCCGCCCTGGTCGGCCGGCTGGCCAGGCATCCGCTGGCCCGGGCGCTGCGGGTGGACAAGACGACAGCCGCGGCGCTGGAAGCCACGCTGACCGGGCCGCCGGTTCCGCTGGCCACGGCGCTGGCCGCCGATGAGCCGTCGCTGGCCCGGCGGGCCCGGCAGCTGGCCAGCCGGCTGGCCACGGCCGGGCTGGATGCCCGGCCGGCCACCAGCACGGCCGTGGTCGGCGGGGGTGGTGCCCCTGGCGTGCCGCTGCCCAGCGCCGCGGTCAGCCTGCCGGCCGGGCTGGCCGCGCCGTTGCGGGCCGGCCAGCCGGTGCGCAGCGGCCAGTTCCCGGCCGTGGTCGGCCGGACCGAGGGCGGCCGGCTGCTGCTCGACCTGCGGGCGGTGCCGCCCGGCCAGGACGACCTGCTGGCCGCGCGCGGTGCTGGCCGCGAGGGACCCGGCACCATGCAGGTGATCGCGACCGCTGGGCATGTGGACCACGGCAAATCCACCCTGGTCCGCGCGCTGACCGGGATGGAGCCGGACCGGTGGGCCGAGGAGCGGCGCCGTGGCCTGACCATCGACCTGGGGTTCTGCTGGCTGACGCTGCCCTCCGGGGAGCGGCTCGCGTTCGTTGACGTGCCCGGGCACGAGCGCTTCGTGCCCAACATGCTGGCCGGGGTCGGCCCGGTGCCCGCCGTGCTGTTCACCGTGGCGGCCGACGAAGGCTGGATGCCGCAGTCCGAGGAACACCTGGCCGCGGTGCATGCCCTGGGCATCAGCCACGGCCTGCTCGTGGTCACCCGGGCCGACCTGGCCGACCCGGCGGACGCGATGCGCCAGGCCCGGGAGCGCATCGCGGCGACCAGCCTGGGCCAGGTCGAGGCGGTCGCGGTCAGCGCGGTCAGCGGCGCCGGCCTGCCGCAGCTGACCGACGCGCTGGGCCGGCTGGCTGGCCGCCTGCCCAGCCCGGACCGCGACGCCCCGGTGCGGCTCTGGGTAGACCGGGCGTTCAGCATCAAGGGCAGTGGCACGGTGGTGACCGGCACGCTGGCGGCCGGTACCATCCGCGAGCGGCAGGAGCTGGTGCTCACCCCGGCGCTGGCCGCGGTGCGGGTGCGCGGCATCGAATCGCTCAAGCAGCGGGCCGGCGCGGTGACCGGGGTGGCCCGGGTGGCGGTCAACCTGCGCGGGGACAGCCGGGTCAGGCCGGCCCGCGGCATGGCCCTGGTCGAGCCGGGCCGGTGGGCGCTGGCCACGGTGGCCGACGTGCGGCTGGCCGCGGCCGGGCCGCGCCCGCCGCGGCAGCTCACCGTGCACATCGGCGCGGCCCGCACGGTGGCCCGGGTGCGCCTGCTGGGCGGGCTGATCGCCCGGCTCACGCTGCGCGACGCGCTGCCGCTGCACGTGGGGGACCGGCTGCTGCTCCGCGACCCCGGCGCGGCGGGCGGCCCGGAGCCGGCCTGGCCGCCGGTGGCCGGCGCCACCGTGCTGGACCTGGCCCCGCCCGGGCTGGGCCGCCGCGGCGCCGCCGCCGCGGCCGCCGCCGAGCTGGCCGGCTGGCCGCCGGTGCCGGGCGCCGCCGAGCTGATCCGGCGGCACCGGCTGATCCTGGCCACCGCGCTGCGGGCGATGGGGGTGACCGGCCTGCCCGCCCCGGTCAGCGGGGAGTGGCTGGCCGGGCCCGGCTACTGGGCGGAGCTCCGGGAACAGCTGGCCGGCCTGGTCGGCGCGCACCTGGCGGCCGCGCCGCTGTCGGCCGGGCTGCCGGTGGAGGCGGCCCGGGCGCGGCTCGGCCTGCCCGCCCGGCAGCTGGTCGAGGCGCTGGCCGGGCCTGCCCTGGTGATGCGCGGCGGGTCGCTGCGGCCAGCCGGCGGCCCGGACACGGCGCTGCCGGACCGGGTGCAGGCGGCGGTGGCCGCGCTGCGCGGCGACCTGGCCCGGCAGCCGTTCGCCGCGCCGGAGGCGGCCCGGCTGCGGGAGCTCGGCCTGGACACCAAGGCGGTGGCGGCGGCGGCCCGGGCCGGGCTGCTGCTGCGGATCGCCGAGCAGGTCGTGCTGGCCCCGGGGGCGGACCAGGAAGCCGCCCGCATCCTGGCCCAGCTGCCGCAGCCGTTCACCGCGGCGCAGGCCCGCCAGGTGCTGGGCACCACCCGCCGGGTGGCCATCCCGCTGCTGGAGTACCTGGACCGGAGCGGCGCCACCCGCCGACTGCCCGATGACCGGCGGGTGCTGAGCTGAGCGGCCGGCCGACGGTAGCCGTGCAGGCCGCGCCCGGCGAACCGGTCGCTGCTCCACGCGGCCGCCTCGGCGGGCGGCTCGTCCGAGCTGATCCAGCGGACCATCGCCTGCGCGGTGACCGGCGCGAGCAGGATGCCGGTCCGGTAGTGCCCTGAGGTCAGCCACGCGTTGCGCAGGCCGTGGATCCGGTCGATGACCGGCAGCCCGTCCGGATGCCGGGGCCGGAAGCAGCACCACTGGTAGTCGGCGCGCAGCCCGCGCAGCTCAGGCAGCGTGGCGTAGAGGCCGGCCAGGATGCTGTCGATGATCTCCGGCCGCACCACCGGGCTCTCGTCGCCGGCGTCGAACGTGCCACCGACCAGCAGCCGGCCGTCTTCCAGCTGGGTGGCCACCGGGGCCACGATCCCGGGCAGGTGCACCGGGGTGGGCTCGGTGACCAGCAGGTGCCCCTTGACCCGTTCCCACGGCACGTCCAGGTCCAGCCCGTCCAGGGTGGGCGGCAGCCCGGTGGCGAACACGACCGCGCCGGGCTGGATCTGCCCGGCGGTGGTGTCCACGGCCACCACCCGGTCGCCGCGGGTGGTGACGCCGGTGGCGGCCACCCCGGTGGACACGGCGGGCAGCGCGGCGGACAGCCGGGCTACCGAGCGGAGCGGGTTGACCCGGCCCTGATGGTGGATCCGGGCCCCGGCCATGGGCAGCGACAGCCCCGGGATGAGCTCGGCCACCTGGCCGGGATCGAGCCATTCCACCGCCGGGGACTGGTGCGGGGCCAGCCCGCTGGGATCCGGGGACAGCCCGATCCAGTCCACGTCGACCAGGCCGACCCCGCCGGGCCAGGTCTGCTCGAGCTCGTGCCACTGGGCCAGGCTGGCCCGGGCCAGGTCCACGAACGGCTCCGGGTCGCTCCATTCGTGGATCTCCGGGGTGAGCAGGCCGGTGGCGCCGCCGGTCGCCCCGGCGCCCAGGTGGCCGGCCTCGATGAGCTGCACGGTGCCCAGCCCGGCCTGATGGCAGGCGGCCGCGATGGCTACCCCGGCGATCCCGCCGCCGACCACCAGCAGATCAGGATGCGGCTGCGCGATCGAGCCGCCGCTGCGGACCAGTTCGCCGCGCTCCGCCGCGGTGAGCTGGTCGAGCCAGATAGCAGTCTCCACGACCATGACCCTATCGCCGCCGCCCCCTATGGGAGATAACTCCTAGTTTGACAACCTGATATGACGACAATAGCCCGCCGGGCTGGTCCCGGTTTGACGTGATCAGCCTGCGGTAGCGTGGGGTGATGTCCCTGCTCACCGATGCCTTCGGCGCGTAGCCACCGACCTGCGGATATCGCTGACCGACCGGTGCAACCTGCGCTGCGCGTACTGCATGCCGGCCGAAGGCCTGGACTGGCTGCCCAGCCCGGCGCGGCTGACCGACGACGAAGTGGTCCGGCTGGCCCGGATCGGCGTGCAGCGGCTCGGCATCAGCGAGATCCGGTACACCGGGGGTGAGCCGCTGCTGCGCCGCGGCCTGGCCGGCATCGTGGCCCGCACCGCCGAACTGCGGCCCCGGCCGGAGATCTCGCTGACCACGAACGCGATCGGGCTGGCCCGGCTGGCCGGCCCGCTGCGCCGGGCCGGCCTGGACCGGGTCAACGTGTCGCTGGACACGCTGCGCCCGGACACGTTCGCCACGCTGGCCAAGCGGGACCGGCTGGGCGACGTGCTGGACGGGCTGGCCGGGGCGGCCGCGGCCGGGCTCACCCCGGTCAAGGTCAACGCGGTGCTGATGCGCGGGATGAACGACGACGAGGCACCCGGCCTGCTGCGGTACTGCCTGGACCGGGGTTACCAGCTGCGCTTCATCGAGCAGATGCCGCTGGACGCGCAGCATGGCTGGCGGCGGGAGAACATGGTGAGCGCGGACCAGATCCTGGACTCGCTGACGCCGCACTTCAAGCTGACCCCGGACGACCCGGCGGCCCGCGGCTCGGCGCCCGCGGAGATCTTCCTGGTGGACGGCGGCCCGGCCCGGGTCGGCGTGATCGGCTCGGTGACCCGGCCGTTCTGCGGCACCTGCGACCGGGTCCGGCTGACCGCCGACGGGCAGATCCGCAACTGCCTGTTCGCCCGGGAGGAGAGCAACCTGCGCGACCCGATGCGCCGCGGGGCCAGCGACGACGAGCTGGCTGAGATGTGGCGCCGGGCGGTCGCGGCCAAGCTGCCCGGGCACGGCATCAACGACCCCGGGTTCCTGCAGCCCGCCCGGCCGATGTCCGCTATCGGGGGGTAAGGCTCTGCTTGCTTTGCGCCTCCGGCGCGCTTTACCCGCCTCCTTCCCTCGTCGCCCGGTCGCTCGTTCCTCGCTCCCTCGCTCCTCAGTCCAGTCGGCGGCGCGCGCCTTTGGCGCGGACCGGCAAGTCGTAGATCCGCCGCACGCTGGAGCCGAGCCGGGTGATGTCCGCCCCGTAGACGTGCAGTGACACGGTCACGCCGGGGCCCGGGTTGCGGACCCGGTGGATGTCGCCGGGCGGCGCGAAACCGGTGACCGAGCCCGCGCCGGTCAGGTTCCGGCCTGCCGGCCGCACCGCGGTGCCGCCGCCGGCCAGGGTGAACAGTTCCTCGTCCTCGGCGCCCTGCAGCACGCCGGCCACGCACCAGGTCACGTGATCATGAATCGGGGTGACCTGGCCGGGCCGCCAGACCACGGCCACGACGGAGAACGAGCCGTCCGGTTCGGCGTGCATCAGGTGGGTCTGGTAGCCGCCCGGGTCGCCGCCGCGTTCCGCCGCGGTGAGCAGTTCCGGCCCGGGCAGTTCCCGGCCCAGCGCCGCGGCCACGTGCTGGGCGGTCTGGCCCCAGCCGGCGGGCTGGCGTGCCGCCTGGCGGATGGCCGCGGTCAGGCCGGCCGGGCACCGGCTGGGCGGGGCGGGGAGCGCGCTAGCCAGGGACATCGTCGCCTCCAGAGATCGGCTGGTCAGCGCACTCCACGCTACGAGGCCGCGATCCATAGGTCCAATGCCAAAGTCTTCGGCGACACATCAGGAATCTTGATGAGTCAGTCTTCCGATTTGCGTCTTCGATGTGTACCGATATATCGTTGAGCTATCCAGGAACATCAAAGACCAAGGAAGTGAATGCAGATGCGACACAGTGAGCCCTGGCCTGGTCCAGGCGACGAAGAAGAAGAGGAAGTCTGGCGGCACCGGCACGGGCCGCGCGGCGCGCGCCGGGTCCGGCCCGGTGGCCCGGGCCAGCGCTGGGCCGGCCCGCCGTTCCCCGGCCCGCCGCCCGGGGACTGGGACTTCGGTCCCTGGTTCCGCGGGCCCCGGCACCGCGGCGTCAAGGTCAAGCGGGGCGACGTGCGCGCCGCGGCGCTGGCGCTGCTGGCCGAAGAGCCGAGCAACGGTTACCAGATCATCCAGCAGATCGGCGAGCGCAGCGGGGGAGTATGGCGGCCCAGCCCGGGCTCCGTCTACCCGGCGCTGCAGCAACTCGAGGACGAGGGCCTGATCGTGGCGACCACCGGTGAGGCCGGCCGCCGGGCGTATGAGCTGACCGAGGAGGGCCGGGCCTACGTCGCGGCGCACCCGGAGGAACTGCAGGCGCCCTGGGACGTCGTGGCCAAGTCCGTCGGGGACGAGGCCATCGAGATGCGCCGGCTGTTCGGCACGGTCGCCATGGCCGGCATGCAGGTGGCCCGGGTCGGCACCCGGGCCCAGGTCGAGCAGGCGCGGCAGATCCTCACCGACACCCGCCGGAAGCTCTACCAGATCCTGGCCGCCGAGGACGACGAGGTGGCCGCCACCGACCCCGAGGACAATGAGGCATAACGCCAGTGCCTGCTGGGCGTAGCCGCGATGAGCCGGGCGGCCATCGCGGCTACGCTCAGTCTGGACTGAGTTGGAGGCGCGCAGAGTGACAACACAGACAGGCCCGGCTGCCGTCGGGGTGGCCGGGGCCGGTGACCGGCCGCCCGCCATCGTGGTGTCCGGGCTGGCCAAGAAGTACGGCGACATCGAGGCCGTCCGCGGCATCGATTTCCAGGTGGCCCGGGGCGAGACGTTCGGCTTCCTGGGCCCGAACGGGGCAGGCAAGTCCACCACCATCAAGATCTTGTGCACGCTGGCCCGGCCGACCGCCGGAAAGGCCAGCGTGGCCGGGCACGACGTGGTCAGCGAGCGGGACGCGGTGCGGCGGAACATCGGCCTGGTGTTCCAGGACACCACGCTGGACAACTACCTGACCGGCGCGCAGAACCTGCGCTTCCACGCCGAGCTGTACGCGGTCCCGAGCGCGGCGGTGGAACCGCGGATGCGCCAGGTGCTGGACATGGTCGGGCTGTGGGACCGCCGGGACAGCCTGGTGCAGACCTACTCGGGCGGCATGCAGCGGCGGCTGGAGATCGCCCGCGGCCTGCTGCACGCGCCCCGGGTGCTGTTCCTGGACGAGCCCACCGTCGGCCTGGACCCGCAGACCCGCTCGTCGATCTGGGAATACATCAACGAGCTGAAGCGCCGCGAAGACATCACCATCTTCCTCACCACGCACTACATGGACGAGGCCGAGCACTGCGACCGGATCGCCATCATCGACCACGGGAAGATCGTGGCCATCGACACGCCGGAGCAGCTCAAGGCCAGCGTGGGCAAGGACCGGGTGCAGATCCAGACCGAGGACGACGAGGCCACGATCCGCGAGCTGGCCGAGGTGTTCGGCATCGAGGCCGCCATGCATGAGGGGGCGGTCACGTTCGCGGTCGAGGGCGGCGGCGAGTTCGTGCCGCAGCTGTTCGCCCGGCTGAGCGTGCCGATCCGCTCGGTCAGCGTGTCCCGGCCATCGCTGGACGACGTGTTCATGTCCTATACCGGGAAGACGATCCGGGACGCCGAGGCGTCCGCCACCGACCACATGCGGCAGATGGTCACCCGCATCCGGGGAAGGCGATGAACATGGCGACCCAGACCGCGGCCCCGGCTGCCGCCGAGCAGGATGCGCTGGCCCACCAGATCAGGGTGGCGGTGCCGGAGCGGAGCCTGCGCTCCGACCTGCGCGCGGTCGAGCATCGTGTGGCGCCGGGAGATGATCCGGTTCCGCCGGGACCGGCTGCGCGCGGTGACCTCGCTGATCCAGCCGCTGCTGTTCCTGCTCGTGCTGGGCACCGGGCTGTCCTCGCTGGCCGGGCGCAGCCTGCCGTCCGGGGTGGATTTCCGGACGTTCATCTACCCCGGCGTGCTGGCCATGTCGGTGCTGTTCACCGCGATCTTCTCGGCCGCGTCGATCGTCTGGGACCGGGAGTTCGGCTTCCTGCGCGAGATGCTGGTCGCGCCGGTCAGCCGGGCCGCCATCGTGATCGGCAAGTGCCTGGGCGGCGCGACGATCGCGACGCTCCAGGGCGTGGTGATCCTGGCCCTGGCCTGGCTGGCCCACGTGCCGTACAACCCGGTGCTGTTCCTCACGCTGATCGGTGAGCTGCTGCTGCTGTCGTTCACCATCACCGCGTTCGGCGTGATGATGGCCGCCCGGATCACCCAGTTCCAGGCGTTCATGGCGCTGACCCAGATGCTGGTCCTGCCGCTGTTCTTCCTGTCCGGCGCGCTGTACCCGCTGAACGGGCTGCCTGGCTGGCTCAGCGTGCTGACCCGGATCGACCCGCTGACCTATGTGGTCGGCCCGATGCGGCACGCGGTGTTCGACCACCTGAACATCAACCCGCTGTTCACCGCGCACCTGTCGCCCAGCATCACCTGGCTGGGCTGGCCGGTGCCGATCTGGCTGTCGCTGACCATCGTGGCCGCGATGGGCCTGGGCATGCTGGGCGTGGCCATCGCCGAGTTCAGCAAGAGCGAGTAGCCGTCCCAGCATGCGGGTGCCGGTGGCCGCGGACCTGCTCAGCACGTGACATCGGCGGCGGTGAACCGGGCCCAGGCCAGCGAGCCGGACAGCACCAGGTAAACCCCGAACGACAGCAGCCCGTGCAGCACGGTGCCGGTAGCGATGGGCACCCGGAGCAGCGCGTCGAACGAGGTCCACCAGTGCGTGGGCAGGTATGGGTGGATCGCGCCGAACTGCGGCACGTTGTCGGCCACCTCGCTGGCCACGGTCAGCATGGCCAGCGCGGCGATCGCGCCGACCGGGTGCTCGGTCAGGGTGGACAGGGCCAGGCCGATGGCACCGAGCGAGGCCATCGCGGCGGTCACGTACAGCGCGACGAGCAGCAGCCGGAGGATGCCGCTGGCCAGCGGCACGGTGCTGCCGGACAGCAGGGTCACCGGCCCGAGCGGGAACAGGACCGCGCCGGTGGCCAGCGCCACCCCGGTGACCAGGAACGTGGCGGCCAGCCCGAACACCACGATGGCCGCGTACTTCACGGTGAGCAGCCGGGCCCGCCCGGCCGGGATGATGAGCAGCGCGCGCAGCGTGCCGTAGCCGGCCTCGCCCGCCATCGAGTCCCCGGCGATCACCGCCATGGCCAGCGGCAGCACCAGGGTGAGCAGCAGGGTCAGCGCGATGACGGTGAGGAAGAAGCCGTTCCCGGCCAGCTGGCCGATGAAGGCCACGCTGGGCCCGCCGGTCTGGCCGGGCCGGTCCGCGGCCCGCAGCGCGACGCCGATGAGCACGGGGAACAGGGCGACCACGGCCAGCAGCGCCTGGTTGCGGCGGCGGCCGAAGACCAGCCGCAGCTCGGACCGGAAGAAGCGCAGCCACGCGGCGGGCACGGTGCAGGCAGGCACGGTGCAGGCGGGCACGGTGCAGGCAGGCACGGTGCAGGCAGGCACGGGAAGCTCACTCATGAATATCGAACCCCTCTCCGGTGAGCGCGACGAACAGGTCCTCCAGGGCCGGGACGGCCACCCCGAAGCCGCGGACGCCGACCCCGGCGGCGACGAGCTCGGCGCAGATCCGCTCCGGCAGCTGGCCGGCCAGCTGCGCCGTCACCTCGGTCCCGGTCACCTGCGGCGCGGGCAGGCCGAGCCGCTTCAGCACCGCGGCGGCCGCCTCCGGGTCGGCGGTTTCCACCCGGATCCGGGCCACGCCGGTGCTGCGCAGCTGGGCCAGCGGGCCCTGGAAGACCAGCCGCCCGGCGCGCATCACGCCGACGTGTGAGCACACCTGCTCCACCTCGGCCAGCAGGTGCGAGGACATGAACACGGTGATGCCGTCCGCCGCGATCCGCTGGATCAGCGCGCGCACCTCACGGGTGCCCTGCGGGTCGAGCCCGTTGGTCGGCTCGTCCAGCACGAGCAGCTCCCGGGGCCGCAGCAGGCTGGCCGCGATGGCCAGCCGCTGCTTCATGCCGAGCGAATAATGCCGGTAGCGCTGGCCGGCCGCACCGAGCAGGCCAACCCGGTCCAGCGCCTGGCCGATCCGCGCCGGGGCGGTCCGCGGGTCGGCCGTCGGGTCGGCCGCGGCGCACCGGGCCAGGTTGGCCCGCCCGGTCAGGAACGGGTAAAAGGCAGGCCCTTCGACCAGGGCGCCGACCCGGGGCAGCGCCGCCGCGGCGCCGGCCGGCATCGGCACGCCGAGCAGTTCGGCCCGGCCGCTGGTGGCGAAGGCCAGGCCGAGCAGCATCCGGATCGTGGTGGTCTTTCCCGACCCGTTCGGCCCGAGGAAGCCATACACCGACCCGCGTGGCACGGCCAGGCTGACCTGGTCCACGGCCAGCTGGCCGGAGCGGAACCGTTTGGTCAGGCCGGTGCTGGCCACGGCGAGGCCGGTCACTTCGGCCTCGCCCGGCTGCCCTCGTACCGCGCTGAGGTGTGCTGCCCCAGGGTGGGCAGCGGGTGACCGGACCGCGTCGCGGCGCGGTAGAGCACGGCCGGTGTGACCGCCCCGATCAGGACCCGGCCGGTGCTGGTGACCAGGACCGACAGCAGGCTGGTGCGCAGCAGCCGGCCGCTGCCCCACGCTCCGCTCACCTGCCGGGCGGAGTTCAGCCAGGCGCCGGACAGCGGATTCCCGGCCGCCGGGTTGCCCGCATGCCGGCCGTCGCCCGGGGCCGCCGATCCCGGCGCTTCCGAGGCACTCGAATAGCGGAACGGGATCAGGCCCGCGCCGCCCGGGCCGCCCGGCAGTGCGGCGCCGGCCAGCGACGATTCGGGCAGGCTGGCCACGGCCAGCCAGCCGGTACCGATCACCCGCACCCCGCTGGCTGTGTTCTGGCCCAGCCCGGCGCTGGCCTGGCCGGCCGCCCCGATGTGCTGCTGGGTGACCGTGGCCCCGGCGGGCGGGGTGAACGCGTAGTCCGCGGCCGGCGGCTGGCCGAACGACACCGCGGTGAACCCGACCTGGGCGGCCGGGCTGGCCGCGCCGCGGGCGAACACCTGCACCCGCAGCGGCACACGACGGCGGCTGTCGATGGCGATGCGCACCTGGCCGATCAGCGAGTCGTGGCTCTTCGGGACGAGCACCAGCTGGTAGGCGGGCTGCCCGGCGACCGTCACGTTCGGGTCGACCCGGACCGTGGTGGCCGGGCCAGCCTGGGCCAGCGCCTGCCGGGCGGCCTGCTGCGGGGTCAGCGGGACCGCTGGAAGCACCGGTGTGGCCGGCGCGCTGGCCGGCAGCGTGAAATGGGTCACCGTGTTCGCGGAGCTGTCCCACAGCCACCCGCTGGTGCCGCTGCGGACCAGGTCGTCCTCGCTCATGCTCTGCGGCAGCGCGAGCCGGAAGTGCTCCGGCCCGGCGTACCAGATCTGCACCGTGTGCGAGCCGGCCAGCAGGGACGCCGCCGAGACCGGGGCGCCCGCGCCCAGCGCCGCCGCGCCCGGCAGGGCGGGCAGCCCCAGCGCCGCCGTCTCCGTGATCGTCCCGGACAGCGGCGGCGCAGCCGCGGGCCCGGCCACCGCGGCCAGCAGCTGGCCGGCCGGGCCGGGCCGGCAGCCGCGGCGCGGCGGCCGCGCTGGGCAGGGCCGATCCGGCCAGCAGGCCGCCGGCCACGGCCGCCACGACCACGGCAGGCGCTGCCCACCGGGCCCGGCGGGGCAGGTATGGCAGGTATTTCATGGCTGGTGTCCTTTCCTGTCGTTATGCGTCGCGGAGCCGGAGCAGCAGCCCGCCGAGCAGCAGCGCGCCCGCGGCCCAGGCGGCCAGCACACCCAGCCCGGCCCACGGACTGAGCGGCAGGCCGCGCAGGCCGGTGGTGTCCTGGATGGTCAGCCCGGCCGTCATCGGCGCGAGCTGCTCGAGATGCCGGTGCCAGGCTGGATCGGTGACCGTGCTGGCGATGATCGGGATGAGGTAGAGCAGGCCGAGCACGATGCCCATGGCGGCCGCGGCGTCCCGCACCGCGGTGCCGATGCCGAGGCTGAGCAGGGCGATCAGGGCGAGGTAGAGCACCGACCCGGCCGCGGCGCGCAGCACCGGCCCGTCCGGGCCGAAGGTGA
The DNA here is from genome assembly GCA_963757545.1 of uncultured Actinomycetes bacterium. Classification (GTDB taxonomy): domain Bacteria; phylum Actinomycetota; class Actinomycetes; order Streptosporangiales; family Streptosporangiaceae; genus RYN-230. Next base: position 527,009 of record CAVWSA010000039.1, read on the forward strand.
AGCCGTGGCCGGGCAGGATCAGCCGCCCGGCCAGCACCGACCCGGTGACGGCGAGGGCGCCCGCCACCAGCACCACGGCGGTGACCGTGGCCGCCTTGGCGGCCAGCACGGCCGTCCGGCGCGGCATCGCGGTCAGCGTGACCCGGATCATCCCGGTGCCGTACTCGCCGCTGATCACCAGCACGGCCAGGATGGCGACCACCGCCTGGCTGAGGTCGATGCCGATCAGGCTGGTCCTGGTCGGATCGGGGAGGCAGACGCCGGCCGGGCATTTCGCCGTCGCGGCATCGGCCATGATGCCCAGCCCCGCGGTCAGCGCGACCACGCCCAGCAGCAGCCAGCCCGTGCCCGGCGAGGTACGCAGCTTGGTCCACTCCGCCTGCAGTGCTTGCTTTGCGCCTGCGGCGCCCCGCCCGCCTCCCCGTTCCCCCTTCACTGTCCAGTCGGCGGCGCGCGCCTTTGGCGCGCTCATGCGTCCCTCCGGCGGAGCAGGACGGCAGCCAGGCCGAAGGCGAGCGCGGCCCAGGCGCACAGCACGGCGAAGCCGGCCCACGGGGGCCAGCGGGTAGTAGCCGTTCCGCGGCGTGTAGCTGGCCGCGACCTGCGCGTACCGCTGGACGGTCTGCTGGATGGAAAAGCCGGCCACCGGGGTGACCCGGAGCAGCCAGTCCGCCGCACTCACCGGCAGCACCGGCAGCGCGACGGCGAGCACGTAGGGCAGCACGATGGCCACGATGAGGACGGTGACCGTGGCGGCGCCGTGCCGCAGGATCGCGCCCAGGGCGAGGGCCAGCACGGCGGTCACGGCGAGCAGCGCGGCCGTGCCGGCCACCACCCGGACCTCGGTCAGCGCGCTCACCGGCAGGATGAAGTTGCCGTTGGAGCGCAGCAGCGCCGTGCCGAAGCCCACCGCGCCGGCCCCGCCGGCCAGCCCGGCGGCGAACGTGACCGCCCCGATGACGACGGCTTTGGCGGCCAGCACCCGGCCCCGCGCCGGGCTGGCCGCGAACGTCACCCGGATCAGGCCGCGGCGGTACTCCGCCGTGATGAACAGCGCCGCCACCACGATCACCGCGATCAGCGCGCCGAACACGCCGGTCAGCGTCTGCTCGATCGGGGTGCCGACCTGGCCGCCCACGTCCGGGGCGATGTCGCCGGTCCCGGTCACCGTGAGCGTGCCGCCGGCCTGCTGGAACCCGGCGCCCGGTGCGCCGTTGCCGGGGCCGCCGCCGACGTCGGTGCCGGCCCAGCCCCGGGCGGGCGAGTTCCCGCTGAGCGTGACGTGGTCGAAGTGGCCGGTGGCCAGGGTGAGCGCGCCGGCCGAGCTCGACCCGGTGAGGGACTGTCCCCGGGACTGCGTGGTGCCCGGGGTGGTGGCGAACAGCCCGGCCTGCGCGGTGGGCGGCAGCCCGGCCAGCCGCACGGTGCCGACCGTGGTCCAGTGCGTGCCGTCGGCCGAGTCGTATCCGGTGATCGTGTCGCCGGAGCGGGTCAGCCGAAGCCAGCGCGGCGCGGCGGGGGAGACGGTCGCCGGGCCGCCCGGCGATGTCGCCGGTGTAGTCGTACTGCATCCGGACCCCGTGACCGGGGGTGACCAGCATGGCCGCGTAGGCCGAGCCCGGGCCGGGTGCTGGCCTTGATGATGATCCCGGCCTTGGACCACGGCTGCAGCCGGGCCGGGCCCGCCGCGCCCGGCATGGTCAGCGACGGTGACCCGGGCGGTGATGCTGCCGTTGCCGGCGAGCGGCCGGTGCGCGAAGTAGAAGCTGTCGGTCACCGCCTCGCCGCCCGGCCCGATCGGCGCGGCGCAGCCGTAGCCCACCATCACCCGCCCGCCCGGGGTGGCCTGGCCGCCGCACTCGCTGTGATCGAGCAGCGCGATGCCCACCGTGACCAGGGCGGCGATGATCATGCCGATGACCCAGCCGCGCACGGTGCGGAATTTCGTCCACTCGGCTCTGAGCACCGGCGCAAAACCAGCGCGAGGTACTGGCGTTGCGCTGCGCTGGGGTGTGGACGCCCCTTCCCTCGTCGCTCGTCCCTCGCTCCTCAGTCCAGTTGGCGGCGCGCGCCTGTGGGGCGGTCACGGCGCAACCTCGGCTCGGTACTCGACCGCGTCCTTGGTCAGCTCCAGGTAGGCCTGCTCCAGCGTGGCCCGGTGCGCGGAGACCTCGGAGAACGGCACCGCCTTGGCGGCCAGCAGCGCGACCACCCGCTCGGCGGGCAGCCCGGAGATGGTCAGCTGGCCCGGGCCATCGGTGCGCACGGTGGCCCCCGCGGCGGCCAGCACGGCCGCCGCGTCCCGGGCCGCGGCGGTGCGCAGCGTCACCCGGTCCCCGGAGGCCGCCGCGACCAGGTCGGCCACCGCGGCGTCGGCGATCACCCGGCCGCGGCCGACCACCACCAGGTGATCGGCGCTGTCCTGCAGTTCGCTCATCAGGTGGCTGGACACCAGCACGGCCCGGCCCTGGGCGGCCAGCGTCCGCAGGAACCCGCGCATCCACACGATGCCCTCGGGATCCATCCCGTTGAACGGCTCGTCCAGCATGATCGCCGCCGGGTCGCCGAGCAGGGCCGCGGCGATGCCGAGCCGCTGCCGCATGCCCAGCGAGTAGCCGCCGGCCCGGCGCCGGGCGACGCCGGCCAGCCCGGCCTGCTCCAGCACCTCGTCCACCCGCCGGGCGGACAGCCCCTGGGAGTGGGCCAGCCAGAGCAGATGGTTGCGGGCGGACCGGCTCGGCTGCAGCGCGGCCGCGTCCAGCAGCGAGCCGACCGCGGTCAGCGGATGGCGCAGGCTGGCGTACCGCCGCCCGCCGATCAGCGCGGTGCCCGCGTCCGGCGCGTCCAGGCCGAGAATGACCCGCATCGTGGTGGACTTGCCGGCCCCGTTCGGGCCGACGAACCCGGTCACCTGGCCGGGCTGGACGGTGAACGTCATCCCGTCCAGGGCGAGCGTGGTCCCGAACCGCTTGCGCAGCCCGGCGACTTCGATGGTTGCTTCACTCATAGAGCCGGTTCTACGCGGCGGTGTCTCAGCACGGTGCGCGGCGCTGAGACCTGACTGGACCTACGCCTGGCAGGCTGGACGCAGCCACGGTGCGCGGCGCTGAGACCTGGACTGAGGACCGGGGGCCAGGAATGAGTGAAAAGCGACGAGGGAAGTCGGCGGGTTAAGCGCGCCGGAGGCGCAAAGGGGTAGAGATGAGGGTGCTGGTGGTGGAGGACTTCGAGCCGATGGCCCGGGCCATCGGCACCGGACTGCGCCGCGAGGGCATGGCGGTCGATGTGGTCGGCGACGGGCATGCGGCGCTGGAGCATCTCGCGGCCACCGGTTATGACGTCGTGGTGCTGGACCGGGACCTGCCCGGGGTGCACGGCGATGAGGTCTGCCGGCGGCTCGCGGCCGGGCGGGCGGCCAGCCGGATCCTGATGCTGACCGCGGCGGGCAGCCTCACCGACCGGGTGGAGGGCCTCAACCTGGGCGCCGACGACTACCTGGCCAAGCCGTTCGACTTCGCCGAGCTGACCGCCCGGGTCCGCGCCCTGGGCCGCCGCGCCGCCGCGCCGCTGCCGCCGGTGCTGCGGCACGGCGACATCAGGCTCGACCCCAGCGGCCGGGTCGCCACCCGGGGCGGGCGGCGGCTGGCCCTCAGCGCCAAGGAGTTCGCCGTCCTGGAGTATCTGCTGGCCGCGGCGGGCCGGGTGGTCCCGGCCGAGGAACTGCTGGACCGGGTCTGGGATGAGGCGGCCGACCCATTCACCACGGCGGTCAAGCAGACCATGTACCGGCTCCGGGCCAAGCTGGGCGACCCGCCGGTGGTGCACACCGTCCGTGACGGCGGATACCGGGTCGGCGGCGCATGAGACGCGCCCCGCGGCTGACCCTGCGCGCGCAGCTCACCTTGCTGTATGCCGGGTTCTTCCTGGCGGCCGGCGTCGCGGTGCTGGCCGTGCCGATCTTCACCATCCGGACGTCGCTGCCGGCCGGCGCCTCGGGACATGATTTCGCGCTGATGAACGCCAGTGCCCGCGCCCAGGAGTTCCGCGCCGGGATCACCTTGCTGGTGCTGGCCGCCGCGTCGCTCGTGGTCGGCTGGCTGATCGCCGGCCGGTTCCTGCGGCCGCTGCGCACGATCACCACGACCGCGCGGGACATCTCGGCCAGCAACCTGAACCGGCGCCTGGAGCCGGGCGCCCGGGACAACGAGTTCGCCGAGCTGGGGGACACGCTCAACGGCCTGTTCGGGCGGCTGGAGGCGTCGTTCGACTCGCAGCGGCGGTTCGTGGCCAATGCCTCGCACGAGCTGCGCACCCCGCTCAGCGCCGCCCGGGCGCTGCTCCAGGTGGCGCTGGCCGACCCGGATGCCACCGTGGACTCAGCCTGAAGGCGACCTGCCAGGAAGTGCTGGACCTGGGTGATCAGCAGGAGCACCTGATCAGGGCGCTGCTCACCCTGGCCAGCAGCCAGCGCGGGCTGGCCCGGGCCGAGCCGCTGGATCTGGCCGACATCACCGGGAAGAGTGCTGGCCGCCCGCCAGCCCGACGCCGAGCACCGCGGCATCCAGGTCAGCGCGGCGCTCACCGCGGCCCCGGCCACCGGCGACCCGAACCTGGCCGAGAGCCTGATCGCCAACCTGCTGGACAACGCCATCCGGCACAACCACCTAGGCGGCCAGGTGGAGGTCTCCACCCGGCTGACCGCCGCGGGCCCCTGCTGTCGGTGCGCAATACCGGCCCGATAGTCCCGCCCGACCAGGTGGACGCCCTGTTCGAGCCATTCCGGCAGCTCGGCCCGGAACGATCCGCTACGGCGAGGGCTACGGCCTGGGTCTGGCGATCGTCCGGGCCATCGCCACGCCCACAGCGCCACCCTGACCGCCCACGCCAACCCCCAGGCGGCCTAACCATCCAGGTGACCTTCCCCGCGCAGCCAGCCAACGGCCAGAGCCCGGAAACAGGTAAGCGCGGAGCGCCCCGGCGGGCCCCGGGCGCCGCCCCCGCGGAAAAGCACCCCGAGCCAACAGCGAAGGGCGCAGAAAGCGCCCGGGCATAGGGCGGCAGGGGGGTCCGGGGGGCTTGCCCCGGGAAGGATGCCCCGAGCATAGAGCGACGCCGGGTGGCTACGGGGGCAAACCACCCGGCGTCGCATTCATCGGCGTTCCGACGGGGGCCCGGAACGCCGGCAGGTGCTCCGACGGGGGACCAGAGCACCGCTATGCATGTTACACCGAAAGCTCCTGTTGTGCATCAAGACCGGATTAGAAGGAGATCTGGTCAGCGTGCACAGTCAGTAGTCACCGGCCGCCCTTTCCGGGCTGATTTTCCGGCGTTGTTTCCCCGATAAACCCCTGGTGCGGCTGGGCCGCTGGCTCGGCGCCGGCGCTGCGGCGGGGTTCCCGCTGGCCAGCCGGCCGCGGTCGGCGGGACGTACCGGGCGGGCAGCCGGCGGCTGGTACTCCCGAAAGCCCCGGGTGCTGGCCAGTTCCCGGCCGCCGTTGCGCGATCACGACCGCGAAATACGGGATGGCGATAGCGCCGGCCGCCGGAATCGCGGCGAACCAGCCTGCGCCCGCAACGAACAGGGCAATCGTCAGCGCAAAACAGGCCACCCGGATACCCATCATGATCAGGTAGCGGCGCTGCCGGGCGGCAATGTCCGCGGACAGCGACGGCTGGGCCTCGGTAACCAGCGGCACCTCGGGACGGCGGCTCCGGGAGACGGACTTCACACTTCCAACGTATGCCGCCCGCGGCCCGCCCGCCAGTGCCGGGTCAGCCCGGCGCGGCCAGGCCCGCCAGGCCGTCCACCGACGCCGCCCCGGCCAGCGCCATGACGTGCGCCAGGTCGTCGGTGAAGCCGTCCAGCAGGGCCTGCACGCCGTCCGCGCCGCCGCAGGCCAGGGCCCACAGCACCGGCCGGCCGAGGAACACCAGCCGGGCGCCGAGGGCCAGCGCGGCCAGCGCGTCCTCGGCCCGGCGGATGCCGCCGTCCACCAGGACCGGCTCGGCCGGCAGGCTGCCCACCACCGCGGGCAGCGCCACCGCGGTCGGCACCGCCCGGTCCAGCTGCCGGCCGCCGTGGTTGGACACGATCACGCCGGCCGCCCCGGCGGCCAGGCAGGCGGCTGCGTCGTCGGCCCGGAGCACCCCTTTGACCAGCACCGGCAGCCCGCCGCTGAGCTCGCTGAGCCAGCCGATGTGCGCCGGGGTGACCGAGGCGGCCAGCTCGGTGCCGGCCAGGTCGGCCAGCGGGCCGATGTTGACCAGGAAGTCCTCGTCCGAGATGGGCGCGTCCGCGATCCGCGCCTTCCGGCCGACGAACGGGGTGTCGCGCGGTCAGCACCAGGGCCTGCGCCCCGGCCGCCACCGCCCGCTGCACCAGGCCGACGGTGATGTCCAGGTCGTGCATCAGGTACACCTGGAACCACCAGCTGCCCCCGGCGGCCGCCACCGCCTGGCCGACCTCCTCGAGCCGGCACGTGCTCCGGGTGGAGAGCACGAACAGCGCGCCGGCCCGGGCGGCGGCGGTGGCCGCGGCGACCTCGCCGCCCGGGTGGGCCAGCCGGTGGAAGGCGGTCGGCGCGACCGCCACCGGGGTGCGTACCCGCAGTTCCAGCGGGCCGCGCAGCACTACGCTGGTGTCCACGGCCGAGACGTCGCGCAGCACCCGGGGCAGGAACTGGATGCGCCGCCAGGCCTTGCTGGTTGGCCCGCAGCGTCGCCTCGCGCCCGGCTCCGCCCGCGAAGAAGTCGTACACGTCCGGGCTCAGCAAGTCCCGGGCGCGCCGTTCGAGCTCGCTGACATCAGGAATCACACTGAGATACCTTGCCGGAACGCCAGGCCCGGTGCCAGTGGCCGGGCCCGAGAATGGAGGGCGCAGATGAGCGAACGCACTTACCGGGTGACCGAGATCGTCGGCACGTCGCCGGACGGCATGGAGCCAGCCATCCGCAACGCGATCCGCCGGGCCGCGCAGACCCTGCGCCACCTGGACTGGTTCGAGGTCACCGAGGTCCGCGGCCAGATCCAGGACGGCGAGGTGGCCCACTTCCAGGTCGGCCTGAAAGTGGGCTTCCGCCTCGAAGACGATTAGCTGGCCTGGCTCACCGAGGACATGTTGAAGCCCTCGACCCGCACCGGGGGCATCGCGCACCGGGTGAAGTAATCGCCCCACTCGCGGGGCAGCGCCGGCCCGGTCACGCCGACCTCGGTGAGCCTGCTCGAGCATGCCGACCGGGCTCTCGTTGAACCGGAAGTTGTTCACCGCGCCGGAAACCTCACCGTTCTCCACCAGGTAGATGCCGTCCCTGGTCAGCCCGGTGAGCAGCAGCGTCTGCGGGTCCACCTCGCGGATGTACCACAGGCAGGTCAGCAGCAGCCCGCGGCTGGTCTCGGCCACCATCTCGTCCAGCGTGGCCGAGCTGCCCGGCGGCCCGTCCAGCACCAGGTTGTCGATGGCCGGGGTGACCGGCAGCCCGGACAGCCCGGCGCTGTGCCGGGTCTGGATCAGCGCGGCCAGCTCCCCGCGCTGGATCCAGTCGGTCGGGGCCAGGGCCAGGCCGTTGTCGAACACCGAGGAGTCCCGGTGCGAGGCGTGCGCGATCACGAACGGCGCGCAGGCCAGCCCGGGCCGGGCCGGGTCGCTGCGCAGCGTCAGCGGGAGCTGGGCCAGCCGGTCGCCGACCCGGGTGCCGCCGCCCGGCCTGCTGAACACGCTCCGCCCGTCCAGCGCGTCCTTGGCCCCGGCCGACCAGTACAGGTAGACGAGCAGGTCGGCCACGGCGCTCGGCGGCAGCAGCGTCTCGTACCGGCCGGCCGGCAGCTCGAGCGTCCGCTTCTGCCAGTCCAGCCGCTGGGCCAGCCCGGCGTCCATGGCGGCCACGTCCACGTCGGTGAAGTCGCTGGTGCCCTGCCCGGCCCACGCGGACCGGGCCAGGTCGGCCGACTTCGCGTTCATGTCCACCTTGCCGGTGGGCTGGTCGTGCCGCAGCCGCAGGCCGGCCGAGGTGCCGAGGAACGTGCTGGTCACCGTGTGCTCGGCGAAGCCGTACAGCTTCCGCCCGGTCGACTGCGCGGCCGCGAACGCGCCGCCCAGCTCGTCGGCGAACCGGCCGAACACGCCGATCTGGGTACCGGTCACCGGATCGTCCCACCCTGGCCCGCCAGCCCCATTCATACTGAACGCCGCTGCCTGGTCCGGGCCGGGCAGCGGTGCGGCGTCCTCGGCGGGTGAACCCTCGCTGGCCGCCTGCTCGGCCGCCCGGACCACGTCCTCGACCTGGTCGTCGCGCACCCCGGCCCGGGACACCACGCCAGCCGAGGTGCCCGCGGCGCCGCGGCTGATCGCGATCACGGTCAGCTGCCGGGACCGCGCGACGCCGTTCGTGGTCAGCGTGTTGCCCGCCCAGCGCAGGTTGGCCGTGGCCGACTCGTCGGCGAGCACGATGGCAGTCGTCGCAGCGGGCCGCGGCCAGTGCCCGCTCGACCGTCTCCTGCGGCTTCGACGCCATGGTCAGGCCCCCTCTTCCGTGGTGTTCAGCACCCGCACCCCGCGCATCAGCACGGCCGGGCAGCCGTGGCTGACCGGGGCGACCTGCCCCGGCTGGCCCTTGCCGCAGTTGAACGCCCCGCCGAGCAGGTAGGTCTGCGGGCCGCCGACCGCCTCCATCGAGTTCCAGAAGTCGGTCGTGGTCGCCTGGTAGGCCACGTCGCGGAGCTGGCCGTCCAGCCGGCCGTTCTTGATCTTGTAGAAGCGCTGCCCGGTGAACTGGAAGTTGTACCGCTGCATGTCGATCGACCAGCTCTTGTCGCCCTCGATGTAGATCCCGTCGGTCACCCCGGCGATCAGCTCGTCGGTGCCCGGGCCGCCCTCGGCAGGCTGCAGCGACACGTTCGCCATCCGCTGGATGGGCATGTGCCCGGGGGAGTCGGCGAACGCGCAGCCGTTGGACCGGGGCGCCCCGGTGAGCCGGGCGATCCGCCGGTCCAGCTGGTAGCCGGCCAGCACCCCGCCGGAGATGAGGTCCCAGGACTGGGCGGCCACGCCCTCGTCGTCGTAGCCGATGGTGGACAGCCCGTGCGGCACCGTGCGGTCGCCGGTGACGTGCATCACCCGCGACCCGTACTGCAGGTGGCCCAGCTTGTCCGGGGTGGCGAACGAGGTGCCCGCGTAGGCCGCCTCGTAGCCGAGCGCGCGGTCCAGCTCGGTGGCGTGGCCGATCGACTCGTGGATGACCAGCCACAGGTTGGACGGGGCGATGACCAGGTCGTACCGGCCGGCCTGGACGGCCGGGGCGGCCAGCTTGGCGGCCAGCAGCCCGGGCAGCTCGGCCAGCTCGGTCGGGAAGTCCCAGCCGGTGCCGGTCAGGTACTCATAGCCCCGGCCGGCCGGCGGGGCCAGCGTGCGCATGGTCTCGAACTGGCCGCTGGGCGGCACCGCCACCGCGGTCAGCACCGGGTGCAGCCGGACCCGCTGCTGGGTCGCGGTGGTCCGCCCGTCGGTGTAGAACTTGCACTCCCGCACCTGCATCAGCGAGGCATCGACATGGTCGATGCCGGGGCTGGCCTGCAGCCGGGCGCTCCAGTCGCCGAGCAGCGCCAGCTTGTCCGCGACCGGCACGCTGAACGGGTCCACCTCGTAGGCCGACACCCAGGTCACGTCGCCGTAGCCGGGCTCATCAGCCAGCTCGATGCGTTCCGTGTTCATCGCCGCGGCCACCCGGGCGACGTCCACCGCCTCTTCCGCGGCCCGCGCCGCGGCGTCCATGGTCAGGTCCACCATGGCCGCGAAGCCCCAGGTGCCGTCCAGCACGACGCGCACGGCCAGGCCCAGGTCATCCGCGTCGAGCAGGGTTTCCAGGTGGCCGTCGGACAGCCCGATCTGCTGGCCGCGGATGCGTTCCGCGCGGAAGTCCGCGTGCTCCGCGCCGAGCTCGGCCGCCCGTTGCAGCGCGGCCGCGGCCAGCTCGCGCAGCGGGTAGGCGGTGAACTCCGGATCTACCGGCGGATAGTGCTGAGTACTGTGCTCCACGAGTGGCAACCTATCCCGGCCCTGCCCGGTACGCTCGCGGAGGCTGCCGGATACCGCTAATAGGAGGCGCGCTGATGAGCCGATCCGTCCTCGTCACCGGGGGGAACCGGGGCATCGGGCTGGCCATCGCCCGGCGCCTCGCGGCCGGCGGTGACCAGGTCACCGTGACCTCCCGGTCCGGCGAGAAGGTCGACGGGCTGACCGTGGTGCGCGTGCGACGTGCGGGACGCGGACGTCGGTGGACGAGGCGTTCGCCGCGGTGGAGGCCGGCCAGGGCCCGGTGGAGGTGCTGGTCGCGAACGCCGGGATGACCAGGGACCAGCTGCTCGCGCTGATGAGCGAGGACGACTTCGCCGGGGTGCTGGACACCAACCTGACCGGCGCCTACCGGGTGGCCCGCCGCGCGGTGCGCGGCATGATGCGGCTGCGCCGCGGCCGGATGGTGTTCATCTCCTCGGTGGTCGGCCTGCTCGGCTCGGCGGGCCAGGCCAACTACGCGGCGTCCAAGGCCGGCCTGGTCGGCCTGGCCCGGTCGCTGGCCCGGGAGCTGGCCGCGCGGAACATCACCGCCAACGTGGTGGCGCCCGGCTTCGTGGACACCGACATGACCTCGGTACTGGCCGAGGACCGCAAGGCGGCCATCCTGGCCCAGGTGCCGCTGGGCCGGCTGGCCGCGGCCGACGAGGTGGCCGCGGCGGTCGCGTTCCTGGCCGGCCCGGACGCCGGTTACATCACTGGCGCGGTCATCCCGGTGGATGGCGGCCTGGGTATGGGGCACTGAGGGGTTATGGGAATCCTGGACGGCAAGCGCATCCTGGTCACCGGGGTGCTCACCGACGCCTCGATCGCGTTTCACGTGGCCCGTATCGCCCAGCAGGAGGGCGCCACGCTGGTGCTCACCGGCTTCGGGCGGCTCAGCCTGGTGCAGCGGATCGCCAAGCGGCTGCCTGACCCGCCGCCGGTGATCGAGCTGGACGTGACCGACCCGGACCAGCTCGCCTCGCTCGCGCAGCGGGCCGGCGAGCACCTCGACGGTCCGCTGCACGGCGTGGTGCACAGCATCGGCAACGCGCCGCAGGCCGCGCTGGGCGGTAACTTCCTGGCCACCGAGTGGCCGGACGTGTCGGCCGCGATCCAGGTGTCCACCTACTCCCTCAAGGCGCTGGCCGTGGCGGCCCAGCCGCTGATGGGCGGCGGAGGCTCGATCGTCGGCCTGGACTTCGACGCGTCACGGGCCTGGCCGGCCTACGACTGGATGGGCGTGGCCAAGGCCGGGCTGGAGTCGTGCTCCCGGTATCTGGCCCGCTACCTGGGGCCGCACGGAATCCGGGTCAACCTGGTCGCGGCCGGCCCGCTGCGCACCATGGCGGCCAAGAGCATCCCGGGATTCAGCGGCTTCGAGGACATGTGGTCCGGCCGGGCGCCGCTCGGCTGGGACCTCACCGACCCGGGCCCGGCCGCGCGGGCGTGTGTGGCCCTGCTGTCGGACTGGTTCCCGGCCACCACCGGCGAGATCGTGCACGTGGACGGCGGGGTCCATGCCGTCGGTGGCTGACCAGCCGGCCGCGGTGGCCCGGCAGTTCGTGCTCACCCTGTCCTGCCCGGACCGGCCGGGCATCGTGCACGCGGTGGCCGCCTACCTGCACAGCTCGGGCTGCAACATCCTGGACAGCCAGCAGTTCGCCGACGTTCCCGCCAACCACTTCTTCATGCGGGTCCAGGTGGAGGTGCTGAGCGGCACCCCGCCGGACGTGGCCGCGCTGCGGGCCGGCTTCCTGCCCATCGCCGACGAGTTCGGCATGGACTGGGACATGCATGACCTGGGCATCCGGCCGCGCGTGCTGATCATGGTGTCCAAGGAGGGACACTGCCTGAACGACCTGCTGTACCGCCGGGAGGCCGAGGCGCTGGCCATCGACGTGCCGCTGGTCGTCGGCAACCACCCGGACCTGGCCCGGCTGGCCGCCGGGCACGGGGTGCCGTTCGAGCATGTGCCGGTGGGCACCGACCCGGCCGCCCGGGCTGAGGCCGAGGCCAAGCTCCTCGACCTGGTGAGCGCGCACCGGATCGACTTCGTGGTGCTGGCCAGGTACATGCGGATCCTGTCCGCGCAGGTGTGCGAGAAGCTGGCCGGCCGGATCATCAACATCCATCACTCGTTCCTGCCCAGCTTCCGCGGTGCGCGGCCGTACCAGCAGGCCTGGGAGTACGGGGTCAAGGTGATCGGGGCGACCGCGCACTACGTCACGGCGGAACTCGACGAAGGCCCGGTCATCGAGCAGGAGGTGGCCCGGGTGGAGCACAACGCGTCGCCGGCCCAGCTGGTCGTGCTCGGCCGGGACACCGAGCGGGTGGCGCTGGCCCGGGCGGTGCGCTGGCACGCCGAGCACCGCATCCTGCTGCACGGCCGCCGCACGGTCATCTTCAAGTAACCACGGGCATCTTCAAGTAACCACGGGCATCTTCACCCGGCCTCGGCGAGCAGCCCGGCCAGCCGGGTCACCCGCGGCTGCTCGCCGTCCGCGGCCACCGCGCTGGCCAGCGCCGGGCCGGCGCCGTGCACCACGGACAGGTGCCGCTGCGCCCGGGTCAGCGCGGTGTACACCAGCGGCCGGGACAGCATCCCGGTGGCCTCGGCCGGGAACACCGCCACCACGCCCGGCCACTCCGAGCCCTGCGCCCGGTGCACGGTCAGCGCCCAGCCGTGCCGCAGCTCGCTGAGCAGCTGGTCCGGCACGCAGGACCGGCCCGGCCGGGAACTCGACGAGCAGGCCGTCCTGGCCCGGGCCGCTGACCGTGCCGGTGTCCCCGTTGCTGAACCCCACCGCCGGGTGGCTGGCCACCGCCACCACCCGGTCGCCCGGGTCGAACCCGGCGTGGCGTCCCGGCCCCGGGTTGAGCCGCTGCTTGAGCGCCCGGTTCAGCTCGATGGTGCCCGCCGCGCCCTGGTGCACCGGCGTGATCACCTGGATGTCCGCCGCCGGGATGCCCAGCGCGCGCGGGATCGAGTCGGTGACCAGCTGGATCACCCGGTGCGCGGCACTGGCGCTGTCCGGCACCGGGACCACGACGACCTCCCGGTCCGGCGACTCGACCGGGGGCAGCGTGCCGCCGCGCACCGCGGTGGCCAGCCGGGCGATCTCCCCGCCATCCTGCTGCCGGTACAGCCGGGTCAGCTCGGTCACCGGGACCGTGCCGGACTCGATCAGGTCGGCCAGCACCTGGCCCGGCCCGATCGACGGCAGCTGCGCCGGGTCGCCGGCCAGCAGCAGCCGGGTGCCGTCGGCGCACGCTTCGACCAGCGCGGCGGCCAGTTCGGCGTCCAGCATGGTCGCCTCGTCCACCACCACCAGGTCGGCGTCCAGCGGCTCCTCCTCGCTGCGGGTGAACACCCAGCGGCCCGCGCCGCCCTGCGCGCCGAGCAGCCGGTGCATGGTCGTCGCGGGCGCGCCGGCCAGCTCACCCAGCCGCCGGGCCGCCCGGCCGGTCGGCGCGGCCAGGGCCAGCCGGAGGCCGCAGCCGGCCGCCATGGCCGCCACCGCCGCGATCGTCCGGCTCTTGCCGGTCCCCGGCCCGCCGGTCAGCACGGACACGCCGTGCTCCATGGCCAGCCGCACCGCGCGCTGCTGGCTCTCGTCGATCGGGTTGTCCTCGTCGGCCACCACCTGGTCGGCCGCGCCCGGTACCGGCTCGGCCAGGGCGGCCAGCCGCTGCACGCCCTCGGCCACCGCATCCTCGGCCATCGCGCAGGCGGCCAGCGCGAGCAGCACGCCGTTATCCTCCGCGTCGCCGGACGGCAGGGCCTCGAGCGGCAGCACGGTGTTGAAAGGCAGCACGGTGCCATCGTCCACGGCCGCCTCGACGGCCTGCGCCGGGTCGTCGATACGGAGCCGGGCCAGCGCGGCGGCGATCACCCCGGCGGGCACCGCGGTGTGCCCGTCCCGGGCCGCCCGGCGCAGCAGGTAGCCGGTCAGCGCCCGGCCGCGCCGTGGATCCTGCGGCGCGGCCCCGGTGCCCAGCATCCGGCGGGCGAACCAGTCCGCCTGATCCGGCCGGATCTGCGGCAGCAGCAGCAGCCGCCACGGGTCCTCGCGCAACTGCTGGTCGGCGCCCACGCCGAGCACCGCCACGGCCGGCCCGGCCAGCCGTTCCGGCACCTGGCACGCGGCGAGCAGCCGGGCCGTCTCCTGGAGCCGGTCCGGCCCGGGCGCGTGGTCGGGAGCCGCGGACATCGTCCTCACCCTAGTGCGCGGGTCTGTCAATTCCGCGGTACGCCGCCCGGCACGGAATGTCGCCTGCGGGTAGGTTGTGCGCGCGGCGGGGGCAGGCTGATACTCGGGACCATGACCGGCGATCCCCGCTACCGGTGGTGCGGCGCGGACCGGCTGCGGGTGTCCGACGCCGACCGGGACAAGGCGATCAACCTGCTGTGGGCCCGGTACGACGAGGGACGGCTGTCCTACGACACGTTCGCCCTCCGGCTGGAAGCCGCGGTGCACACCAGATCCCGGGCCGATCTGGACGCGCTGCTGGCCGACCTGCCTGGCCACGGCTGGGCCCACGCGCTGCCGGCCGTGCTGCGCAGCGGCTGGCAGCGTGGCTGGGCCGCGCTGGCTGGCCGGCTGCCGCGGGTCTGGCAGGCGGCGTCCTGGCCGGTGCTGATGTTCCCGTCCGGCGAGCAGAGCCGGTTCACCATCGGCCGGGACAGCGGCTGCGACATGGTGCTGCCGGACCCGACCGTGTCGCGCTGGCACGCTGGCCTGCGCCGGGAGCGCAGCGGCTGGCTGCTGGACGACCTCGGCTCCACCAACGGCACGCTGCTCAACGGGTGGCGGGTCCGGGCCTGGGTCCCGGTCCGGGATGGCGACCTGGTCAGCTTCGGCGCGGTCACCTTCGTGGTCGGCACCCCCGGGAGTGGCCGCAGGCTGCCGCAGACCCCGTAAAGTCAAATGCGTGACAGTCGTTCTGCTGGTGCGGCACGGGCTGACCGCGGGGACCGGGCACGTGCTGACCGGGCGCACGCCCGGCATCCCGCTGGACGACCGTGGCCGCGGCCAGGCCGCGGCACTGGCCGAGCGGCTGGCTGACGTCAAGCTGGACGCGATCGTCACCAGCCCGCTGGACCGGTGCCGGCAGACCGCCGAGGCGATCGCGGCGGGCCACCGCGGCGAGCCGCTGCCGGTCAAGGAGGACGAGCAGTTCGCCGAGGTGAACTACGGCGACTGGACCGGCCAGCCGCTCAAGCGGCTGGCCAAGGACCCGCTCTGGCGGGTGGTACAGGCGCACCCGAGCGCGGTGCGCTTCCCGGGCGAGGACGCGGAATCCCTGCTCGAGGTGCAGCACCGCGCGGTAAATGCGGTACGGGAATGGAACGCGCGGCTGGGCAAGGACGCTGTCTACCTGATCTGCTCGCACGGTGACGTGATCAAGTCGGTCATCGCGGACAGCCTCGGCCTGCACCTCGACCTGAGCCAGCGGATCCAGGTCGATCCGTGTTCGCTGAGCATGATCCGGTACACCCCGCTTCGCCCATTCCTGGTACGAATGAACGACACTGGGCGCACCGCCGCCGGCCTGGCCAACGGGCATCAGCCCCGGGAGGGTGACGCGGCCGTCGGCGGGGGAGCGGGAGGATAAGGATCATGCCGGTCTACTCGTATGATCCGCCAGACCGATTCGTGGCCGGCACGGTCGGCCAGCCGGGTGAGCGCACGTTCTACCTCCAGGCCAGCGCCCGCGGCCGGGTGACCAGCGTCGCGCTGGAGAAGTTCCAGGTCAGCCTGCTGGCCGAGCGGCTGGAGGAGCTGCTGGACGAGGTGCTGCGGCGTACCGGCGGGCTGACCTCGGTGCCCGCCGCCACGCCCGCCGACCTCGCCGACGACGAGCCGCTCGACCTGCCGCTGATGGAAGACTTCCGGGTCGGCGCGATCGCGCTGGCCTGGGACGGCGAGGACGAGCGGGTGGTCATCGAGGCCCAGGAGGAGTCGGAGACCCCGGTCGAGCCGCTGGCCGACGAGATCCCGGAGAACGGCCCGGACGTGCTCCGGGTGCGCATCAGCGCGGCCACCGCGCGGGCGTTCTCCCAGCGGGCGCTGCGCATCATCGCCCAGGGCCGCCCGCCGTGCCCGCTGTGCGGCCTGCCGCTGGAGACCGAGGGCCATATCTGCCCGCGGCAGAACGGCCACCGGGCCGCCAATGGCTGAATCCCGCCGGCTGCGCGGGTCCCGCCCGCCCCGCGAGCCACGCGCGTCCCGCGAGCCACGGGAGGAACCCGGGCCATCACCCGACGACCATACGGCCGCCCTGGAGTTGCTCGCCCAGGGCGACCTGGAGGTGGAAGGACGGCTGGTCGTCGCGTCCAACGCCACGCTGTACTGCACCATCCGCCGCGGCAGCACCGAGGCGGCCTGCGTGTACAAGCCGGTGGCCGGGGAGCGGCCGCTGTGGGACTTCCCGCACGGCACGCTGGCCGGCCGGGAGGTGGCCGCGTACGCGGTGTCCCGGGCCGCGGGCTGGGACCTGGTGCCGCCCACCGTGTACCGGGACGGGCCGTTCGGGCCGGGCATGTGCCAGCTGTGGATCGACGCCGACGCCGGCGGTGGACCTGGTCGCGCTGTCCCGGAGCGCGGACCACCGGGCGCTGCGCGACATGGCCGTGTTCGACGCGGTGGTGAACAACGCCGACCGCAAGATCGGCCACCTGCTGCCGGTCAGCGACGGCCGGCTGTACGGCTGCGATCATGGCGTCTGCTTCGGCGAGGAGTACAAGCTGCGCACCGTGCTGTGGCAGTGGCGTGGCCGCAAGCTGCCCGCCCGGGCGCTGGACGCGCTGGCCCGGCTCAAGAGCCGCGCTGGCCACCGGGTCGCTGGCCGACGACCTGCCGGCAGCGGCTGACCGCAGGACGAGATAGCCGCCACCAGGCAGCGGATGAACCTGCTGCTGGAGAGCGGGCGTGCACCCCTACCCGCCGGAGGACTGGCCCGCCGTCCCCTGGCCGCCGTACTGAGACCGGGGTCAGCGGCGCGCCGCGGTGGCTCGCCGGGGTCAAGCGGCGGCGGCGCAGGTAGCGCTCGAACTCCCGGGCGATCGCGTCCCCGCTCGCCTCGGGCAGGTCGGTCGCGTCCTTGGCCTCTTCCAGGGTGCGCACGTAGTCGGCCACCTCGGTGTCCTGCTCGGCCAGCTCATCCACGCCGCGCTCCCAGGCCCGGGCCTCCTGCGGCAGGTCACCCAGCGGCAGCGACGCGTCGAGCACGTCCTCCACGCCGCGGAGCAGGGCCAGCGTGGCCTTCGGGCTGGGCGGCTGGGCCACATAGTGCGGCACGCCGGCCCACAGCGAGACGGCCGCGATGCCCGGCCTGGGTGCAGGCGTGCTGCAGCACCCCGACGATCCCGGTCGGGCCCTTGTACTCGACCGGCTCGACATGCAGGTCGGCGGCCAGCTCCGGGTCGGAGGCGGCCGCCGCCACCGGCACCGGGCGGGTGTGCGGCGAGTCGGCCAGCAGCGCGCCGAGCAGGACCACGGTCTGCACACCAAGATCGGTGAAGGCCTGCACCAGCTCGGCGGCGAAGCCCCGCCAGCGCATGTTGGGCTCGATGCCGTGCACCAGGACCACGTCCCGGCCCATGTCATCCGGGGTGGCCACGGACAGCCGGGTGGTCGGCCAGACCAGCCGGTCGGGTCCGCCCCTCGGACACCTCCATCACCGGCCGGGTCACCTGGAAGTCGTAGTAGTCCTCCGGGTCGATGGCCCCGATCTGGGTGGCCTCCCAGGCCATGCCTAGGTGATCCACCACCCCGCTGGCCGCTTCCCCGGCGTCGTTCCACCCCTCGAAGGCGGCGATGATCGCGGGCGAGACGAGCTTCCGGACTCCGTTCAGCTCGATCACTCGCCACCTCCTTCCCGGCCGCCGCCGACTCGGGTACCAGACTACGTGCCCTGCCACGCTAGCCGGATGACCTGGGTGGCTGCCGCGCAGGCCCGGCCGGGCGCGTCGCCCTAGAATAGGGGCCCTATGACGAACTCCGCCCAGCCGGCCAGTTCGCGCAGCCGGGCCTGGGCCCGGCTCTCGCCGAGCGGGTGCTGGTCGCCGACGGGGCGATGGGCACGATGCTCCAGGCCAGCGACGCCACGCCTGACGACTTCGGCGGCCACGAGGGCTGCAACGAGATACTGAACGTGACCCGGCCGGATGTGGTCCGCGCGGTGCACGAGCGGTTACCTGGACGCCGGCGCGGACTGCCGTCACGACCAACACATTCGGCGCGAACCTCGGCAACCTGGGCGAGTACGGCATCTGACCGACCGGATCGCCGAGCTGTCCGAGGCCGGTGCCCGGCTCGCCCGGGCGGCGGCCGACGCCGTGGTCCGACCCCGGACCGGCCGCGCTGGGTGCTCGGCTCGGTCGGGCCCGGCACCAAGCTGCCCACGCTCGGCCACGTCAGCTTCGCCGAGCTGCGCGACGCGTACCAGATCAGCGTGGCCGGCCTGCTCGGCGGCGGGGCGGACGCGCTCATCATCGAGACCTGCCAGGACCTGCTCCAGGCCAAGGCGGCGGTGATCGGCGCCCGCCGGGCCATGGCCGCGGCCGGTGCCGCCAGCTGCCGCTGATCGCCCAGGTGACGATCGAGACCACCGGCGCCATGCTGCTCGGCAGCGAGATCGGCGCCGCGCTGACCGCGCTGCAGCCGCTGGGCATCACGATGATCGGGCTGAACTGCGCGACCGGGCCGGGCGAGATGGGCGAGCACCTGCGCTACCTGGCCGGCGCACGCCGGCTGCCGCTGTGCTGCATGCCCAACGCCGGCCTGCCCGAACTCACCCCGGACGGCGCGCGGTACCCACTCAGCCCGGCACAGCTGGCCGACGCGCACGACATGTTCACCGCGGAGTTCGGCCTGGCCCTGGTCGGCGGCTGCTGCGGGACCACGCCCGGAGCATGTGTCCGCCGTGGTGGACCGGGTGCGCGGCCGGCCGGTGCGCCGCCGCCGGCCCGGCCCGAGCCGGGGGTGGCCTCGCTCTACCAGCACGTCCCGTTCCGGCAGGACACCTCGTTCCTGGCCATCGGCGAGCGGACCAACGCCAACGGGTCCAAGGCGTTCCGCGAGGCGCTCACCGCGGGCCGCTGCGAAGATTGCGTGGACATCGCCCGGGCGCAGACCAGGGACGGCGCGCACCTGCTCGACGTGTGCGTGGACTACGTCGGCCGGGACGGCGCCGGCCGACATGGCCGCGGTGGCCGGCCGGCTGGCCACCGCGGCCACGCTGCCGCTGGTGCATCGACTCGACCGAGCCGGAGGTGATCCGGGCCGGGCTGGAGCTGCTGGCGGCCGGGCGGTGGTCAACTCGGTCAACTACGAGGACGGCGACGGGCCCGGCTCGCGGATCGACCGGGTCATGCCGATGGTGGCCGAGCACG
This sequence comes from uncultured Actinomycetes bacterium, assembly GCA_963757545.1. Taxonomy (GTDB): domain Bacteria; phylum Actinomycetota; class Actinomycetes; order Streptosporangiales; family Streptosporangiaceae; genus RYN-230. The sequence continues at coordinate 546,458 of CAVWSA010000039.1, forward strand.
GCGCCGCGGTCATCGCGCTGACCATCGACGAGCAGGGCCAGGCCCGCACGGCCGAGGCGAAGGTGGCGGTGGCCACCCGGCTGATCGAGGACCTGACCGGCCGCTGGGGCATGCAGGCCGGCGACATCATCGTGGACTGCCTGACCTTCCCGATCGCCACCGGCCAGGAGGAGACCCGGCGGGACGCGGTCGAGACCATCGAGGCCATCCGGCGGGTCAAGCAGCGCTACCCGGACGTGCAGACCACGCTGGGCATCTCGAACGTGTCCTTCGGGCTGAACCCGGCCGCCCGCGCCGTGCTGAACTCCGTGTTCCTGGACGAGTGCGTCCGGGCCGGGCTGGACTCGGCCATCGTGCACGCGTCCCGGATCATGCCGATCGCCCGCATCCCGGGCGACCAGCTGCAGGCCGCGCTGGATCTGGTCTACGACCGGCGGCGGCCCGGGTATGACCCGCTGGCCCGGCTGCTCGAGCTGTTCGACGGGGTGGACGCGGCCGCGGTGAAGGCGAGCCGGGCGGCCGAGCTGGCCGGGCTGCCGCTGTGGGAGCGGCTGAAGCGGCGGATCATCGACGGCGAGCGGGCCGGCCTGGAGGCCGACCTGGACCAGGCGCTGATGCAGCGCCCCGCCCTGGAGATCGTCAACGACGTGCTGCTGGACGGCATGAAGACGGTCGGCGAGCTGTTCGGCGCCGGGCAGATGCAGCTGCCGTTCGTGCTGCAGTCGGCCGAGGTGATGAAGCTCGCGGTCGGCTACCTGGAACCGCACATGGAGCGGTCGGCCGAGTCCGGCAAGGGCCGCATCGTGCTGGCCACGGTCAAGGGCGACGTGCACGACATCGGCAAGAACCTCGTCGACATCATCCTGTCCAACAACGGCTACGACGTGGTCAACATCGGTATCAAGCAGCCGCTGTCGGCCATCGTGGACGCGGCCAGTGAGCACGGCGCCGACGTGGTCGGCATGTCCGGGCTGCTGGTCAAGTCCACCGTGGTGATGCGGGACAACCTGGCCGAGCTGAATGCCCGCGGGCTGGCCGGCCGGTGGCCGGTGCTGCTCGGCGGGGCCGCGCTGACCCGGGCCTACGTGGAGCAGGACCTGGCCAGCCTGTTCGACGGCGAGGTGCGTTACGCACGGGACGCGTTCGAGGGGCTCCGGCTGATGGACGCGTTCATGGCCGCGGCCCGCGGCGACCCGGCCGCGCTGCCCCCGCTGCGCGAGCGCCGGGTGCGCAGCCGGGCCCCGGCTGAGCCGGTGACCGAGCCGGCCGGCCGGCGCCGCCCGGTCGGACGTGGCCGACGCGCCGAGGCCGTGCCGGTCCCGCCGTTCTTCGGCGACCGGGTGGTCAAGGGCATCCCGCTGGCCGACTACGCGGCGTTCCTGGATGAGCGGGCCACGTTCATGGGCCAGTGGGGGCTCAAGCCGTCCCGCGGGGTGGCCCGTCTTACGAAGAGCTGGTGCAGACCGAGGGCCGCCCGCGGCTCCGCATGTGGCTGGACCGGATGCAGACCGAGGGGCTGCTGCAGGCCGGGGTGGTGTACGGCTACTACCCGGCGGTCAGCCAGGGCGACGACCTGGTCGTGCTGGACGACGCCGGCCGGGAGCGGACCCGGTTCAGCTTCCCCCGGCAGCGCCGTGACCGGCACCTGTGCCTGGCCGACTTCTTCCGGCCGGGCGACCCGGGCCAGCCCGATGTGGTCGCCTTCCAGCTGGTCACCGTAGGCGCCGCAGTCAGCCAGGCGACCGCGGCGCTGTTCGCCAAGGACGCCTACCGGGAGTACCTGGAGCTGCACGGCCTGTCCGTGCAGCTGACCGAGGCGCTGGCCGAGTACTGGCACAGCCGGATCCGGGCCGAGACCGGCCTGGCCGCCGGCGACCCGGCCGACCTGGACGGCATCCTGCGGGTCGGCTACCGCGGCTGCCGCTACTCGTTCGGCTACCCGGCCTGCCCGGACCTGGAAGACCGGGCCAAGGTCGTCCAGTTGCTCGCCCCGGAGCGGATCGGGGTGGCGCTGACCGAGGAGTTCCAGCTCGTCCCGGAGCAGTCCACCGACGCGCTGATCGCGTTCCACCCGGAAGCCAGGTACTTCTCCGCATGAGCGAACTTCAGGCCGTGCTGTTCGACATGGACGGGCTGCTGGTCGACTCCGAGCCGCTGTGGTTCGAGGTGGAGGCGGCCATCATGGCCCGGATGGGCAGCCCGTGGAGGGCCGGCCGACCAGGAGCACCTGATCGGCGGGTCGCTGCCCCGGTCCACCGCCTACATGCAGCGCAAGGCGGCGGCGCCGGTGGCCCAGGACGTCATCGCCCAGTGGCTGGTCCAGGGCATGGCCGGGCTGATCCGGGATCGCGGCGTGCGGCTGATGCCCGGCGCGGCCCGGCTGCTGGCCGAGATCGAGGCGGCCGGGCTTCCCGTTCGCCCTGGTCACCTCCGCCGAGCGGGAGATCATGACGGCCGTCCTGGCGGTGATCGGGGTCCAGTTCCCGGCCACCGTGTGCGCGGCCGACGTGACCAGGAAAAAGCCCGATCCCGAGCCCTACCTGCGGGCCGCCGCGCTGCTCGGCGCGGCGCCGGACCGGTGCGTGGCGCTGGAGGATTCGCCCACCGGGCTGGCCGCCGCGCACGCGGCCGGCTGCGCGGTCATCGCGGTGCCCAGCGTGCCGCCGCCACCCGGCCTGGCCCGGCTCACCGTGCCGTCACTGCGGGTAATCGACGTGGCCACGCTGCATGAAGTCGTGGCTGGCCAGGGCCGCGAGCCCATGACGGCCACGTCCTAATTCGGTCACAAATCAGGTACGACCCAGGTTTAGGTCTGGCGTCACCGTGGCCAAACGGGAGATCCTCCCGGTAGCAGGCCTTTCAGCCAGGAAATTTACTGCCACGCCCGCATCGGAGTTTGCCCTGATGGCTGCACCACTGGATGTCTCCCCGACCGGCGAACTTGCGCCCGAGGCGACATTCACCGAGGTCGGCGGCAAGAAGATCGAGGGCCGCTCGCCCGGCCAGATCGCCTGGATGCGGCTGAAGCGGGACAAGGTGGCCATGGCCGGCGGGATCATCGTGGTGTTCCTGATCCTGGTCGCCATCTTCGGGCCGTTCCTGGTGCAGAACCCGGATCTGTACCACGCGAACCTGATCAATCCGACGTTCAGCCGCCCGAACGGGCCGTTCGGCGGGATCAGCCTGGCCCACCCGTTCGGCGTCGAACCGGTGACCGGCCGGGACGTGCTCAGCCGGGTGGTCAACGGGGCGCGGGTGTCGCTGCTGATCGCGTTCCTGGCCACCGCGCTGGCCGTGGTCATCGGCGTGGTGATGGGCATCATCGCGGGCTTCTTCGGCGGCTGGGTGGACTCGGTCATCGCCCGCTCGATGGATGTGTTCCTGGCCTTCCCGCTGCTGGTGTTCGCGATCGCGCTGGTCGGCGTCATCCCGTCGTCGGCGTTCGGCCTGTCCGGGAACTCGCTGCGGATCGGCCTGCTGGTCTTCGTGATCGGCTTCTTCGCCTGGCCCTATATGGGCCGGATCATCCGTGGCCAGACCCTGTCGCTGCGCGAGCGGGAGTTTGTCGACGCGGCGCGCAGCATGGGCGCCCGCGGGCCGTACATCCTGTTCCGCGAACTGCTGCCCAACCTGGTCGCGCCGATCCTGGTCTACTCCACGCTGCTGATCCCCACCAACATCCTGTTCGAGGCGGCGCTGTCCTACCTCGGGGTGGGCATCATCCCGCCCCAGCCGAGCTGGGGTGGCATGCTGTCGGATGCGGTCAGCAACGGCTACTACTCGATCGACCCGATGTACATGATCATTCCCGGGCTGGCCATTTTCATCACGGTGATGGCTTTCAACCTGTTCGGCGACGGGCTGCGCGACGCCCTCGACCCGAGGGGCGGCCGGTAGCCCGTGGCGCCCTGATTTCGCACAACGAAAACACGACAGGAGGCGTTCATCCGATGAGGAGACGCAGGATTCTGGGGCTGGCCGCGCTGGCCGGCTGGCCGCATCGGCCGCGCTGGTGCTGGCCGCCTGCGGCGGCAGCAGCGGTAGCGGTAGTGGCAGCGGCTCGTCGTCGTCGGCCGGCTTCAATGCTGCGGTGACCACAGTGGTCAACCCGTCGTCGCACAAGGGCGGGACGATCAACTTCGGCAACAGCAGCACGCCGGACTCGATGGACCCGGGCAACACCTACTACGCGTACATGTGGAACTTCGTGCGGCTGTACACGATGCCGCTGATGACCTACAAGTCATGCCCGGGCAGCTGCGGCCTGCAGGTCGTCCCGGACCTGGCCACCGGCCCTGGGGTGGTCAGTGACAACGGGCTGACCTGGACCTATCACATCCAGCCGGACGTCAAGTTCGAGGACGGCACCACGGTCACCTCGCAGGACGTCAAGTACGCGGTCGAGCGCACCTTCGACCGCGGCTTGTTCCCCTCGGGCCGGCCTACTTCCCGGGCCTGCTGGCGCCGCAGAAGCCCGCCTACCCCGGCCCGTACAAGGACCGGTCCAAGAACCTGATGGGCCTCAAGGCGGTGCAGACGCCGAACCCGACCACGGTCGTGTTCCACCTGGCCGCGCCGTTCGCGGACTTCAACTACGTGGTCGCGATCCCGCAGACCGCCCCGGTGCCGCCGAACAAGGACACCGGCGCGAACTACCAGCTGCACCCGATCTCGACCGGGCCGTACAAGTTCCAGAGCTACCAGCTGAACAAGCAGGTGACGCTGGTGCCGAACACGTACTGGAAGGCGTCCACCGACCCGAACGCCAAGCAGCTGGCCAGCAAGATCGTCATGACCATGAACATGAACGCGAACGACATTGACAACCGGCTGCTGGCCGGTGACCTCAACGTCGATGCCGCGGGCACTGGTGTCCAGGCCGCGGCCCGGGCCAAGATCCTGTCCACGCCGTCGCTGAAGGCCTCGTCCGACAACCCGATCAGCGGGTTCACCTGGTTCGCGGGCATCAACACCACGCTGCCGCCGCTGAACAACGTGCACTGCCGGATGGCCATCGAGTACGCGGCCAGCAAGACCAACTATGTCAGACGCCTACGGCGGCCCGGTGCGCCGGCGGGTCGATCGCCAGCACGGTGGCGCCGCCGAACGTGATCGGCCAGAAGCACTTCGACCTGTACGACGCCGTCTCCCAGCCCGGCGGTAATGTGACTGCCGCCAAGGATCAGCTCAAGCTGTGCGGGCAGCCGAACGGCTTCACCACCGGGATCACCTACCGCAGCGACCGGCCCAAGGAGGTCGCGGCGGCCCAGGGGCTGCAGGCCTCGCTGGCCCGGGTCGGCATCAAGACCTCGCTGCACGGCTTCCCGACCGGGACCTACGATTCCAACTTCGCGGGCGTGCCGAAGTACGAGAGCCAGCACGACATCGGCATCTCGTTCTACGGCTGGGCACCGGACTGGCCGGACGGCTACGGGTTCTTCTACTACATCGCGGATGGCAAGGCGATCAGCCCGGCGGGCAACACCAACCTGTCCCAGCTGAACGACCCGAAGGTGAACAGCCTGCTCACCAAGATGGCCTCGACCAACGACGCGGCCACCCGCAACTCCTACACCAGCCAGATCGACATGCAGATCATGAAGGACGCGGCGATCCTGCCGGGCGTCTACGCCAAGTCCCTGCTCTACCGGAGCCCGGACTTGACCAACGTCTATGTCCAGCCGTACTACGGCATGTACAACTACGCCGTACTCGGTGTGAAGTAGCAGCGAGAAAGTGAGGATGCTGGTGCCCGGCCCAGAGCAGAGCCGGGCCGGGCGCCAGCGCCACGCACCGTGATCACATTCATCATCCGCCGGCTTATCGCGACCGTGTTCCTGCTGATCGTGGTCAGCATGATCACGTTCGCGATCTTCTTCCTGATCCCCCGGCTGGCCGGGCAGAACACCTACCAGCTGGCCACCGAGTACGTCGGCCGCAACCCGACCCGGGCCGCGGTGCTCCAATTGAGGCCAAGCTCGGCCTGGACACCCGATCTGGGTGCAGTACGGCAGCTTCCTCAAGGGCATCGTGCTCGGCGCGCACTACAACATCTGGCACCAGCACCACCTACTGCCCGCCGCCCTGCTTCGGCTACTCGTTCCGGACCCAGCAGCCGGTCTGGCCGCAGATGGTCAGCGACCTGCCGGTCACCCTCTCGCTGGCCATCGGTGCGGCCATCATCTGGCTGGTCGGCGGGGTGGCCATCGGCGTCATCTCGGCGCTCAAGCGGGGCACCCTGTTCGACCGGTTCTCGATGGGCATCGCGCTGGCCGGCGTGTCGCTGCCGATCTTCTTCACCGGGCTGATCTCGCTCGAGCTGTTCAGCTACAAGTGGCCCATCTTCCCGAACGTGCAGTACGTGCCGCTTACCCAGAACCCACTGCTGTGGGCGCGCAACCTGGTGCTGCCCTGGGTCTGCCTGGCCTTCCTGTACGCCGCGCTGTACGCCCGGCTGACCCGGGCGGGCATGCTGGAGACGATGAGCGAGGATTACATCCGCACCGCCCGGGCCAAGGGCCTGCCCGAGCGGACGGTGATCTTCAAGCACGGGCTGCGCGCCGCGCTGACCCCGATCGTGACCATCTTCGGCATGGACCTGGGCCTGCTGCTGGGCGGCGCGATCATCACCGAGTACACGTTCTCGCTGCACGGGCTCGGCCTGTTCACCATCCTCGCCATCCAGAACCAGGACCTGCCGGAGATCCTCGGCGTCACCATGCTGGCCGCGTTCTTCATCGTGATCGCCAACCTGGTGGTGGACGTGCTGTACGCCGTGGTCGACCCGAGAGTGAGGCACTGATGGCCGAGGCCCTGCTCGAGGTACGCGACCTGCGCGTCCATTTCCCCACCGACGACGGCCTGGTCCGCGCGGTGGACGGCGTCTCGTTCAGCCTGGAACGCGGCAGCACGCTGGGCATCGTGGGCGAGTCCGGCTCCGGGAAGAGCGTCACCAGCCTGGCCATCATGGGCCTGCACCACGGCACCCGCGCGCAGATCAGCGGGCACATCAAGCTGGACGGCGAGGAACTGGTCGGCGCCCCGGTGGGCCGGGTCCGCGAACTGCGCGGCAGCAAGATGGCGATGATCTTCCAGGACCCGCTGTCCGCGCTGCACCCCTACTACACGGTGGGCGCGCAGATCGCCGAGGCCTACCTGGTGCACAACAAGGTCGAGCAAGCAGGTGGCCCGCAAGCACGCCGTCGACATGCTGGGCCGGGTGGGCATCCCGACGCCGGCCACCCGGGCGGACGACTACCCGCACCAGTTCTCCGGCGGCATGCGGCAGCGCGCGATGATCGCCATGGCGCTCAGTCCTGCGACCCGGAACTGCTCATCGCCGACGAGCCGACCACCGCGCTCGACGTCACCGTGCAGGCGCAGATCCTGGACCTGATCTGGGACCTGCAGCGCGAGTACCAGTCGGCGGTGATCATCATCACCCACGATCTCGGCGTGGTGGCCGAGCTGTCCGACGACATCCTGGTCATGTACGCGGGCCGGATGGCCGAGTACGGCAGGGCCGAGGACATCTTCGACGACCCGGGCCACCCGTACACCTGGGGCCTGCTCGCGTCCATGCCCCGGATCGACGAAGCGCGCCTGGACCGGCTTATCCCCATCAAGGGAACCCCGCCGAGCCTGATCAACGTCCCGCCGGGCTGCGCGTTCCATCCGCGGTGCCGGTACGCCGGGTTCACCGACGGGCGCAGCCAGGCCGACGTGCCGGCGCTGCGTCAGGTGAGCCCTGGGCACCTGGTGGCCTGTCACCTGACCGGGGATCAGCGCCGGAAGTTCCGGACCGAGCTGGATCTCGAGGAAACCGAAGCGTCCGCCGCCCGGATCGACCCAGGGGGAACGGTGAGCACCCCAGTGAGCAGCGCCGGGACGGCCGGTGTCACCGGCGGCGCGGGCGGCGCGGGCGGCGCGCTGCTCGAGGTGACCGGGCTGACCAAGCACTTCCCGGTGACCAGGGGCGTCATCATCCGGCAGAAGATCGGCGCGGTGCAGGCCGTGGACGACGTCAGCTTCTCGGTGGCCGCCGGGCAGACGCTCGGCGTGGTCGGCGAGTCCGGCTGCGGCAAGACCACCACCGGGCGGCTGCTCACCCGGCTGCTCGAGCCGACCGGCGGGCAGATTCTGTTCGACGGCCGGGACATCAGCCACCTGTCGGCCGGCCAGATGCGGCCGCTGCGCCGCGACATCGGAATGATCTTCCAGGACCCGTACTCGTCGCTCAACCCGCGGCACACGGTCGGCTCGATCGTCGGCGCGCCGCTGCGGCTGCAGAAGGTCAGCACGCCGAACGGGGATCAAGGCCGCGGTGCAGGAACTGCTCGAGCTGGTCGGGCTGAACCCGGAGCACTACAACCGGTACCCGCACGAGTTCTCCGGCGGGCAGCGGCAGCGGATCGGCATCGCCCGCACCCTCGCGCTGCGGCCCAAGCTGATCGTCGCAGACGAGCCGGTGTCCGCGCTGGACGTGTCGATCCAGGCGCAGATCATCAACCTGCTCGAAGACCTGCAGCACGAGCTTGGCCTGACCTACGTGGTGATCGCACACGACCTGTCCGTGGTCCGGCACATCAGCGACCACGTCGCGGTCATGTACCTGGGCAAGATCGTCGAGCTGGCCGGCCGGGACCAGCTGTACGCCCGGCCCCGGCACCCGTACACGGTGGCGCTGATGTCGGCGGTGCCGGTGCCGGCCCCGGTCCGCGGCGAGGGGGGCCGGCAGCGCCGGGAACGGATCCGGCTGACCGGTGACGTGCCCAGCCCGGTCAACCCGCCGCCCGCCTGCCGGTTCCACACCAGGTGCTGGAAGGCACAGGAAGTGTGCCGCACCACCGAGCCGCCGCTGGCCGAGCTCGACCCCGGGCACCTGGTCGCCTGCCACTTCCCGGAGAACAGTTCCGCCGGTTACCGAGAGCCGCCCCGCGGCCGCGGCCAACTCAGCTGATCCGGAGTAGATCCTCAGCTTTCGCCGGGCAACGCACTGCCCGGCGTATGCGACGATGGAGAAAGGAACGCTGCCGAGGGGAGCGGCCATGTCGACCTACAACTCCATCTCATGGCTCCCGCTGGCCGGTGGGCTGACCATCCTCGGGCTCATCCTCAGCTGGGTGGCCTGGCGGCGCCGCGGGTTCGCGGCGGGCCTGCGCGGCGTAGCGTGGTCGCTGCTCCCGCTGGCCGCCTACCTCACCGGCGCGATCAAGATGCTGTGGCAGATGGGCGCGGCCATCGGCGACTTCGCCTCGTCGTTCGTGTTCTCGCCGCGGGTCTGGGCGGGCGTCATCGTGGCCGGTGCCGCGGGCGTGCTGTTCGCGGTGTCCGGCGGGCTGCGCCGGGCCAGGCGGGGCCGGTCCGGCGGTAGCGCCGGGCCGAGCAGACCGGCCGTCCGGCCCAGCCGGGGCAGCAGCCCAGCCAGCCGACGAAGGCGCTCAAGCCAGCCAGCAAGCCAGCCAGCAAGAAGGGCGCGGCCGGCGACGACGACGGCCTGGGCGACGCCGCGGAGGTGCTCCGCCGGATGGGTATCCGCTGACCCAGGTCAGGCCAGATCCAGCAGGGACGGTTCCTGGTCCGGCTCGCACGGCGGCCGGCTAGCCGGGACCAGCGCGGCGTCCGGCTCGGGCAGCGCCGGGGGAGTCCCGCCGAACGCCGGGCAGATCGGCTTGTGCGCGCACCAGTCGCAGAGCCGGCCGGGCCGGGGCCGCCAGTCCCGCGCCGCCCGGGCCCGCTCGATGGCCTGCCAGACCGCCTCCACCTTGCGCTCGGTGGCGCGCAGGTCCGCCTCATCCGGCTGGTACCGGACGATCTCGCCGTTACCCAGGTAGATGAGCTGGAGCAGGCGGGGCAGCGTGCCCTGGGCGCGCCACAGCACCAGCGCGTAAAACTTCATCTGGAACAACGCCCGTGCCTCGAACTCGGCGGGCGGCGCGGTCCCGGTCTTGTAGTCGACAATGCGGATCTCGCCGCCCGGCGCGATGTCCAGCCGGTCGATGTACCCGCGCAACCGCAGCCCGGACGCGAGGTCGGCCTCCACGCACAGCTCGCGGTGGGCCGGCTCGAGCCGCCGTGGGTCTTCCAGGGTGAAGTAGCGGTCCAGCATGTCCGCCGCCCCGGCCAGCCAGCTGGCCCGGTCCTCGTCGGCGGCGAACAGGCCGGCCAGCGCGGGCTCGGCGGCCAGCAGCCGGTCCCATTCCGGGCCGAGCAGCGACCGGGCCGCGGCCGGGGTGCGGCCCGCCGCCGGCTCGTCGAACAGGTGCTCGAGCACGGCGTGCACCAGCGTGCCGCGGGTGGCCGCCGGGCTGGGCGGCTCGGGCAGCCGGTCGATCACCCGGAACCGGTACAGCAGCGGGCAGGTGAGGAAGTCACCGGCCCGGGACGGGGACAGCGAGTGTGCAGTGGTGTTTGGCGCACTGGTGTTTGGTGCATTGCCGCCGGGCGCGTCGCGGTGTGGCGCAGCGCTGTCTGGAGCACCGTCATCAGCCATGTCCCGAGGCTAGGGGAAGCGTCCGACAGTTGCGATCCGCCGCTCCGGAGCGGCGGGCGCGCTCGGCCCGGCCAGCACGTAGCATCGACGTGTGGCAGGTACACCGTCGGATAGGCCACCGCCCCCGGCGCCCAGTCCCGGCGTGCGGATCGCGCGCCCGTTCGGCATACCGGTGTACATATCGCCGTACTGGTTCCTGATCGCCGGGCTGTTCGTCCTGCTCTACGCGAACAGCGCCGCACTGGCCGGGTCCAGCGGGGTGCGCTACGTGGTGGCCGCCGCGTTCGTGGTCCTGCTGTACGTGTCGGTGCTGGTGCACGAGCTGAGCCACTCGCTGGTCGCCCGGGGCTTCGGGCTGCCGGTCCGGCGCATCCTGCTCTACCCGCTGGGCGGCTTCTCCGAGATCGAGCAGGAGCCGCCCACCCCGGGCCGGGAGTTCCTGGTCTCGGCGGCCTGCCCGGTGCTCTCGCTGGCCCTGGCGGCGGGTGGCTACGGGATCATCGCCGCGGTCCACCCGCGCGGCCTGACCGGCCTGCTGATCCAGCAGCTCGTCTGGGCCAACCTGCTGGTCGGCCTGTTCAACCTGCTGCCTGGGCTGCCGCTGGACGGCGGCCGGATGCTGCGCGCCGGGGTATGGAAGCTCACCGGCAAGCCGGCCACGGCCACCGTGGCCGCCGCCTGGGCGGGCCGCGTGCTCGCGGTGCGGTCCTGGTGCTCCCGCCCACCCTGCTGGCGCTGGCCGGCGACCAGGTGCAGATCTTCGACGTGATCTGGTTCGGCGTGATCGCCGCGTTCATGTGGACCGGGGCGACCCAGTCGCTGCGCGCCACCCGGGTCCGGCAGCGGCTGCCTACGCTGCAGGCCCGGACGCTGGCCCGGCGGGCCATCCCCATCCCGCCACGCTGCCGCTGGCCGAGGCGATCCGCCGGGCCGACGCGGCCGGGGCCCGCGGGCTGGTCATCGTCGATCACGAGGACAAGCCGATCGCGATCGTGAACGAGAGCGCGGTGATGGCCACCCCGCCGCAGCGCCGGCCGTGGATCGACGCCGGGTCGCTGGCCCGGACCATCGACCCGGGCATGATCCTGCCCGCCGACCTGTCCGGGATGGCCCTGCTCGACGCGGTCCGCCGGTCGCCAGCCACCGAGTACCTGCTGGTCGAGCCGTCCGGCCAGGTCTACGGCGTGCTGGCGGCGAGCGACCTGGACCACGGCTGCGTGTGAGGAAATGTTGTGGGAGCCGACGCGGCGTGCTGGCGGGCTCCGTCATCATGGACCACGCTCGCCGGTGTCTGAGCCAGCGGGCGTCCGCGCCCCGCGGCACCGCTACCCTGGCGGGCGTGATCCGTCAGCGCACAGGCCCGTTCGCCCCGGGAGACCAGGTCCAGCTCACCGACCCCAAGGGCCGTAAGCACCTGCTCGTGCTGCAGCCGGGCCGGATCTTCCACACGCACCGCGGCGGGGTGGCGCACGACGACCTGATCGGCGCCCCGGAGGGCAGCGTGGTGAAGTCCTCGGGCGGCACCGAGTACGTGGCGCTGCGGCCGCTGCTGGCCGATTTCACGCTGTCCATGTCGCGCGGCGCCGCGGTGGTCTACCCGAAGGACGCGGCCCAGATCGTGGCCCAGGCGGACATCTTCCCCGGTGCCCGGGTGCTGGAGGCCGGCGCGGGTTCCGGCGCGCTGTCCTGCTGGCTGCTCCGCGCCATCGGCCCGGAGGGGCGGCTGGTCTCCTACGAGCGCCGGGCCGACTTCGCCGAGATCGCCGCAGGGCAACGTGACGCGCTTCTTCGGCGGCCCGCACCCGGCCTGGCAGCTCCGCGTGGGCGATCTGGCCGAGCTGGTCACGCTGCCCAGCGCGGCCGGAGCCGAAACTGGTGGCCAGCCGGATAGTGCCGATGGTGCGCAACCGGATAGTTTCGACCGGATGGTACTGGACATGCTGGCGCCATGGGAGTTCGCTCAGCTGGCGGCGGCCGCGCTGATCCCCGGCGGCGTGCTGTGCTGCTACGTGGCCACCGCCACCCAGCTGTCCCGCACCGTGGAGTCGATCAGGGAGGTGGGCAGCTTCGACGAGCCGTCCGCCTGGGAGTCATTCGTCCGGGGCTGGCACGTTGACGGGCTGGCCGTGCGGCCCGAGCACCGGATGGTGGGTCACACCGGGTTCCTCATCACGGCCCGGCGGCTGGCCTGGGGCGTGGCCGCCCCGCCGCGCCGCCGGCGCGGCCGCCAAGGCTTCCCGAGGGGAGGCTGATCAGTGAGAATGTCAGCGGCAGGCGACACGAGGTTACGGCAGCGCCTCGGATAGGTAGGGTCTAAGTGAAGTCTGCTTCCGGAAGGGGGTGGGGGCGTGGCCAGTCGTGACGAAGGATCGCGCACCGCGCGGCACGACGAGCAGGTTCAGGGCCTCACCACGCAGATCTCCTTCCTCGAGGAGGAGGTGGCGGTGCTGCGGCGGCGTCTGGCCGACGCGCCCAGGCACGTCCGGCTGCTCGAGGAGCGGCTGCGTGAGACCGAGACCAGCCTGAGCGCCGTGACCAGCCAGAACGAGCGGCTGGCCGACACGCTCCGGGAGGCCCGCGATCAGATCGTGGCGCTCAAGGAGGAAGTGGACCGGCTGGCCCAGCCGCCGTCCGGGTTCGGCGTCTTCCTGGCAGCCGTGCGAGGACGGCACGGCGGACGTGTTCACCGGCGGCCGGAAGATGCGGGTCAGCGTCAGCCCCGCGGTCGAGCTGGACAGCCTGCGGCCCGGCCAGGAAGTCGTGCTGAACGAGGCGCTCAACGTGGTGGTGGCCCAGGGCTACGAGACGGTCGGCGAAGTCGTCATGCTCAAGGAACTCCTCGAGGACGGCGACCGGGCGCTGGTCATCTCGCACGCGGACGAGGAGCGGGTGGTCCGGCTGGCCGAGCCGCTGCGCGACTCGGTGCTGCGGGCGGGCGACTCGCTGCTGCTCGAGCCGCGCTCCGGCTACGTGTACGAGCGCATCCCCAAGGCTGAGGTGGAAGAGCTCATCCTGGAGGAAGTGCCGGACATCACCTACTCCGACATCGGCGGGCTGAGCCCGCAGATCGTCCAGATCCGGGACGCGGTCGAGCTGCCCTACCTGCACGCCGACCTGTTCCGCGAGCACCAGCTGCGGCCGCCCAAGGGCGTGCTGCTGTACGGCCCGCCCGGCTGTGGCAAGACGCTGATCGCCAAGGCGGTGGCCAACTCGCTGGCCAAGCAGGTGGCGGCGCGCAGCGCGGCCAGCGGCGACCAGGCGGACTCCGACGGCCAGGCCAAGGAAGGCAAGAGCTACTTCCTCAACATCAAGGGCCCGGAGCTGCTGAACAAGTACGTCGGCGAGACCGAGCGGCACATCCGGCTGGTGTTCCAGCGGGCCCGGGAGAAGGCCAGCGAGGGCATGCCGGTCATCGTGTTCTTCGACGAGATGGACTCGATCTTCCGCACCCGCGGCTCGGGTGTGTCCAGCGACGTGGAGAACACCATCGTGCCGCAGCTGCTGTCCGAGATCGACGGCGTGGAAGGGCTGGAGAACGTCATCGTGATCGGTGCCTCCAACCGGGAGGACATGATCGACCCGGCCATCCTGCGGCCCGGCCGGCTGGACGTGAAGATCAAGATCGAGCGGCCGGACGCCGAGGCGGCCAAGGACATCTTCTCCAAGTACGTGCTGACCGTGCTGCCGCTGCACCCGGACGACCTGGCCGAGCACGGCGCGTCCCGGGAGGCCACGGTGGACGCGATGATCCAGCGCGTGGTGGAGCGGATGTACAGCGAGACCGAGGAGAACCGGTTCCTGGAGGTCACCTACGCCAACGGGGACAAGGAAGTGCTGTACTTCAAGGACTTCAACTCCGGGGCGATGATCGAGAACATCGTGGCCCGGGCCAAGAAGATGGCCATCAAGGAGTTCCTGGAGACCGGGCAGAAGGGCATCCGCATCGCGCACCTGATGACCGCGTGCGTGGACGAGTTCAGCGAGAACGAGGACCTGCCGAACACGACGAACCCCGACGACTGGGCGCGTATCTCCGGCAAGAAGGGCGAGCGGATCGTGTACATCAGGACGCTGGTCTCCGGAAAGCAGGGCACCGAAGCAGGGCGCTCGATCGACACCGTCGCCAACACCGGGCAGTACCTGTAGATCGTGTCAGCTGGAGTCGCTCGTCCCGTCGCCGTCCGGCCTGGCACTAGGCTCGTTGCCATGAGTGTGCGCCGGGTGATGGGGACGGAGACCGAGTACGGCATCTCGGTGCCCGGCCAGCCGGGGGCGAACGCCATGGTCACGTCGTCTCAGGTGGTCAACGCCTACCAGGCGGCCACCTCGGCGCGGACCCGGCGGGCGCGGTGGGACTTCGAGGAGGAGAACCCGCTGCGCGACGCCCGCGGCTTCGACCTGGCCCGGGAGTCCGCGGACGCGACCCAGCTGACCGACGAGGATCTGGGCCTGGCCAATGTGATCCTGACCAACGGGGCGCGGCTGTACGTGGACCACGCGCATCCGGAGTACTCGGCGCCCGAGACGACCAACCCGCTGGACGCGGTGATCTGGGACAAGGCCGGCGAGCGGGTGATGGCCGAGGCGGCTGCCCGGGCGGCCACCGTGCCCGGGCAGCGCGCCCATCCAGCTGTACAAGAACAACACCGACAACAAGGGCGCCTCCTACGGCTGCCACGAGAACTACCTGATGCGGCGGGCCACGCCGTTCGCCGACATCGTCCGGCATCTCACCCCGTTCTTCGTGTCCCGGCAGGTGGTCTGCGGCGCGGGCCGGGTCGGGCTGGGCGCGGACGGCCGGGACGACGGGTTCCAGATCAGCCAGCGGGCCGACTTCTTCGAAGTCGAGGTGGGCCTGGAGACCACGCTGAAGCGGCCGATCATCAACACCCGGGACGAGCCGCACGCCGACCCGGAGAAGTACCGCCGGCTGCACGTCATCATCGGCGACGCCAACATGAGCGAGATCAGCACGTATCTCAAGCTCGGCACCACCGCGCTGGTGCTGGCGATGATCGAGGACCGGTTCCTCGGCGGGGACCTGTCGGTCGAGTCCCCGGTGGCCGAGCTGCGCACGGTCTCGCACGACCCGTCCTGCCGGCACCAGATCACGTTGCGTGATGGCCGGAAGATGACCGCGGTCCAGCTCCAGATGGAGTACCTGGAGCTGGCCAGGAAGTACACCGAGGACCGGTTCGGCTCGGACGTGGACGAGATGACCACCGACGTGCTGGCCCGCTGGGAGTCCGTGCTCACCCGGCTGGCCGAGGACCCGATGCTGCTGTCCCGCGAGCTGGACTGGGTGGCCAAGCTCGAGCTGCTCGAGGGCTACCGGACCCGGGACGGGCTGGCCTGGGGGCATCCCCGGCTGCAGCTGGTCGACCTGCAGTACTCCGACGTACGCCCGGAGCGGGGCCTGTACAACCGGCTGGCCGCGCGGGGCCGGATGACCCGGCTGGTGGACGAGGCCGAGGTGACCGAGGCCATCGAGACCCCGCCGGAGGACACCCGGGCCTACTTCCGCGGCCGCTGCCTGCAGCAGTACCCGGAATCGGTGGCCGCCGCGTCCTGGGACTCGGTCATCTTCGATATCCCGGGCCGGGAATCGCTGCAGCGGGTGCCCACCCTGGAGCCGCTGCGCGGCACCAAAGCGCACGTCGGCGATCTGCTGGACCGGTGCCGGACCGCGGCTGAGCTGGTAGCGGCGCTGACCGGCCAGGGCTGACCCGGCAGCCGATGCCGGATTTAAGGGTTGGACCGGGCATCAGCAGGCGAGGATACGGTTAAGCCGAGGACGACGCTGGATCACGGAGGTTTCTGGCATGGCGACAAAGGACACCGGTGGCCAACGGCAGGGTTCCAGGCGCACTGAGGAGACCGAGGAGACCGAGCCGCAGTTGACGGGTGAGGTCAAGGAGCGCCAGGAGAAGCTGGCCGACGATGTGGACGCCATCCTCGACGAGATCGACGAGGTGCTCGAGGAGAACGCCGAGGAGTTCGTCCGGTCCTACGTGCAGAAGGGCGGCCAGTGAGCGCTGCCGCCCGGTTCGCCACAGGCTGACACGGCTCGCCCGCACCGGCGGCGCGGGCGGTACCGGTCGGCAGTAAGGTCAGGGCAGAGCAGCGGACCAACCGGAAGGACGCGGCGTGGGCGGCAGTTTCTTCGGCGAGAAGTTCACTTCAATGTGCCTGAACGCGGGCACCTCGTCCTTCGCGGACCTGGTCGCCTCCTGCGCCCCCGACCTGCTGCCCGGGGCCGCGGTGCGGGCGGCCCGACCCGGCCGCCGCCGCCCAGCTGCCGCACGGCACGACCATCGTCGCGGCCCGGTTCGCCGGCGGCGTGGTGATGGCCGGCGACCGGCGGGCCACCGCCGGCAGCATGATCGCCCAGCACGACATCGAGAAGGTGTTCCGCAGCGACGACTTCTCCTGCGTCGGCATCGCCGGGGTGGCCGGGATCGGGCTGGAGCTGGTCCGGCTGTTCCAGCTGGAGCTGGAGCACTACGAGAAGCTCGAGGGGCGCACGCTGTCCCTGGAGGGCAAGGCCAACCGGCTGTCCGCCTTCGTCCGCGGCAACCTCAGCGCGGCCATGCAGGGGCTGGTGGTCGTCCCGCTGTTCGCCGGGTTCGACGAGGTGGCTGGCCAGGGCCGGATCTTCAGCTACGACGCGACCGGCGGACGGTACGAGGAGCGCCCGTTCCACGCCGTCGGGTCCGGCTCGGTGTTCGCCCGCGGCGCGCTGAAGAAGCTCTACACCGATGGCCTCAGCTCGGACGAGCGCCGTGCTGCTGTGCATGCACGCGCTGTACGACGCGGCCGACGACGACTCGGCGACCGGCGGCCCGGACCTGGCCCGGCAGATCTTCCCGGTGGTCGCGGTGATCACCGCCGACGGGTTCCGGCGGCTGTCCGAGACGGAAGCCGGGGAGTACGCCCGGGCCGTGGTGCGAGGAGCGGATGAGCTCCCCAGGCGGCCCGGTCGCGCCGCTGCGCCCGCCCGCCTAACCCGCCCGTCCCAGCCCAGCACACGAGTAGGGGTAAACGCCCGGTGACTATGCCGTTCTACGTGTCGCCCGAACAGGCGATGAAGGACAAGGCGGACTACGCGCGCAAGGGCATCGCGCGGGGGCGCAGCGGGGTGGTGATCCAGTACGACGCGGGCATCCTGTTCGTCGCGCCGAACCCGTCCGGTGCGCTGCACAAGATCAGCGAGATCTACGACCGGATCGCGTTCGCGGCGGTGGGCCGGTACAACGAGTTCGAGAACCTGCGCAAGGCGGGCGTCCGGTACGCCGACATGACCGGCTACCAGTACGACCGGAGCGACGTGACCGCCCGCGGGCTGGCCAACTGGTACGCCCAGGTGCTCGGGTCCATCTTCACCGAGAGCAACAAGCCGTTCGAGGTCGAGCTGGTGGTGGCCGAGGTGGGCGAGTCGCCCCAGGCGGACCAGATCTACCGGATCACCTTCGACGGGTCGGTGGCCGAGGAGCATGGCTACGTGGCCATGGGCGGCCAGGCCGACCGGGTGGCCGGCGTGCTCAAGGACCACTACGCCGATGGGCTGTCCCTGGTCCGGGCGCTGGGCGCGGCCATCGCCGGGCTGAGCGGGAACGGCGAGGAACTGTCCGCCAGCACCCTGGAAGTCGGCATCCTGGCCCGGGACCGGGTGCACCGCACGTTCCGCCGGCTGACCGGCTCCGCAGCTCGAGCTGCTGCTGGACGAGGCCAAGGGGCAGGCCTAGGGACGTGCCGCTGTAATCTCGGGGATGTTACGCACGACCCCTGGAGGACGAGTGACAGCGGCGGACCTGGCAGCTACCACGGGCATCGAGGTGCCCACCGGGCTGCTGATCGGCGGGGAGTGGACCAAGGGCGGCGCCGGCGTGATCGGCGTGACCGACCCGGCCACCGAAGAGACCATCGCGGAAGTGGCCGACGGCACGGCGGAGGACGCGCTGGACGCGGTGGCCGCGGCACAGGCCGCGCTGCCCGGCTGGGCGGCCACCCCGCCCCGGCAGCGGGCCGAGTGCCTGCGCCGGGCCTGGGCGCTGATGACCGAGCGGTCCGAGGCGATAGCCCGGCTGATGGTGCTGGAGAACGGCAAGGCGCTGCCGGACGCCCGGGCCGAGACCACGTACGCGGCCGAGTTCTTCCGCTGGTACGCCGAGGAGGCGGTCCGGCTGGAGGGCTCGCTGGTCACCGCGCCGGCCGGCGGCTACCGGATCATGGTGCAGCACCAGCCGGTCGGGGTCAGCGTGCTCATCACCCCGTGGAACTTCCCGGCCGCGATGGCCACCCGGAAGATCGGCCCGGCGCTGGCCGCGGGCTGCACCGTGGTGCTCAAGCCGGCCAAGGAGACCCCGCTCACCGCGCTCGCGGTGGCCGGCATCCTGCGCGAGGCCGGTGTGCCGGACGGCGTGGTCAACGTGGTGACCACCTCGTCGGCCAGCCGGTTCAGCGGCGCCGTGCTGGCCGACCCGCGGGTCCGCAAGCTGTCCTTCACCGGGTCCACCGAGGTCGGCCGGGTGCTGCTCAAGGCGGCCGCCGACCAGGTGATCAACTGCTCGATGGAACTGGGCGGCAACGCCCCGTTCCTGATCTTCGAGGACGCGGACATCAAGGCCGCGCTGGACGGCGCGTTCCTGGCCAAGATGCGCAACGGCGGCGAGGCGTGCACCGCGGCCAACCGGTTCTACGTGCACGAGGCGGTGGCCGACGAGTTCACCGCGGCGTTCGCCGCCCGGCTCGGCGCGCTCCGCGTCGGCCCCGGCCTGGAGCCGGGCACCGAGCTCGGCCCGCTGGTCAACGAGGACACCCGGTCCAAGGTGGCCAGCCTGGTGGCGGACGCCGCGGCCGCGGGCGGCCGGGTGCTCACCGGCGGCGCGGCGCCCGGCCGGCGCGGCTACTTCTACGCGCCGACCGTGCTGGACAACGTCCCGCCCGGGGCCGGCATCCTCAGCGAGGAGATCTTCGGGCCGGTGGCGCCGGTCGTCCGGTTCAGCTCCGACGACGAGGCCATCGCCTGGGCCAACGCCACCGAGTACGGCCTGGTCTCCTACGTGTACACCAGGGACCTGCGCCGCGCGCTGCGGGTGTCCGAAGCGCTGGAAGCCGGCATGGTCGGTATCAACCGCGGGGTGGTGTCCGACCCAGCGGCACCGTTCGGCGGGGTCAAGCAGTCCGGGATCGGCCGTGAGGGGGGCCATGACGGCATGCTGGAGTTCACCGAGTCCAAGTACATCGCCGTCGATTGGTAAGCCGACACGGCCCCTGCTGGCGCTCACCAGTCCCCGCGTGACATAGGGTCTGGTGAGCGACCATGGACAGACGAATCTTCGGCCTGGAAAACGAATACGGCGTCACCTGCACCTTCCGGGGCAGCAGGCGGCTGTCGCCGGATGAGGTAGCCAGGTACCTCTTCCGCCGGGTGGTGTCCTGGGGCAGGAGCAGCAATGTCTTCCTGCGCAATGGCGCGCGCCTGTACCTCGACGTCGGCAGCCACCCGGAGTACGCCACCCCGGAGTGCGACAACATCCTCGACCTGGTGGTGCACGACAAGGCCGGCGAGCGGATCCTGGAAGGCCTGCTGGTGGACGCGGACCGGCGGCTCCGCGAGGAGGGCATCGCCGGGGACATCTACCTGTTCAAGAACAACACCGACTCGGCGGGCAACTCCTACGGCTGCCACGAGAACTACCTGGTCGGCCGGCACGGCGAGTTCGGCCGGCTGGCCGACGTCCTGATCCCGTTCCTGGTCACCCGGCAGGTGATCTGCGGCGCGGGCAAGGTGCTGCAGACCCCGCGGGGCGCGGTGTACTGCGTCAGCCAGCGGGCCGAGCACATCTGGGAAGGGGTGTCCTCGGCCACCACCCGGTCCCGGCCGATCATCAACACCCGGGACGAGCCGCACGCCGACGCGGAGCGGTTCCGCCGGCTGCACGTGATCGTCGGCGACTCGAACATGAGCGAGACGACCATGCTGCTCAAGGTGGGCGCGACCGACCTGGTGCTGCGCATGGTCGAGGCGGGCACGGTGATGCGTGACCTGACCCTGGAGAACCCGATCCGGGCCATCCGGGACGTCAGCCACGACATGACCGGCCGCCGCCGGGTCCGGCTGGCCAACGGCCGGGAGGCCAGCGCGCTGGACATCCAGCGCGAGTACCTGGCCAAGGCCAAGGACTTCACCGACCGGCGCGGCGCGGACGCGATCACCCAGCGGGTGCTCGACCTGTGGGAGCGTACCCTGCTCGCGGTGGACACCGGCAACTTCAGCCTGGTGGACCGGGAGATCGACTGGATCACCAAGTTCCAGCTGATCGAGCGGTACCGGGCCAAGCACGACCTGCCGCTGGCCTCCCCGCGGGTGGCCCAGCTGGACCTGGCCTACCACGACGTGCACCGCGGCCGCGGCCTGTACTACCTGCTGCAGCGGCGCGGCGCGGTGGCCCGGACGGCCCGGGACATCGACATCTTCGAGGCGAAGTCGATCCCGCCGCAGACCACCCGGGCCCGGCTGCGCGGCGAGTTCATCCGGCGCGCCCAGGAGCGGCGCCGTGACTTCACCGTGGACTGGGTGCATCTCAAGCTGAACGACCAGGCCCAGCGGACCGTGCTGTGCAAGGACCCGTTCCGCAGCGTGGACGAGCGGGTGGAGAAGCTCATCGCCGGGATGTAACACCGTAATGGTCTGGCAACGTAACCTGGGCGCCGCGCTCAGGTGATGCCGGTAGGCTGGCCAACGCTCACTGTCGGAGATGACAAGGTTTCCCATGCGACGCATTGCCGTGCTGCTTTCCGCCCCGCTGCTGGCCGTGGCCCCACTGGCCGTGGCCGCCTGCGGGTCGTCCGGCTCTCACCACCCCGACCGTCTCGGTGAGTGGCCACTTCGGCACCAGCCCGAAGATCACTATCCCGGACCAGTCGGCCAGCAGCGACCTCACCGTTAAGACCCTGATCCACGGCACCGGACCGGTGCTGAGCAAGTCAGACGCGTTCGTCGGCAACTATGCCGTGTACATCTGGAGCGGTAAGACGCACAAGCTCGCGCAGAGCACGTTCCAGACCAAGACCCCGCAGCTGTTCAGCGGCACCTTGCTGCCCGGCCTGGAGACCGCCCTGCAGGGCAAGAAGATGGGCAGCCGGGTGCTGGCCGTCATCCCGCCCAAGGACGGCTACGGCAAGACCGGGAACTCCTCGGCCGGGGTCAGCGCCACCGACACCCTGGTCTTCGTCATCGACATGATCAAGGAGTTCCCCAACAACGCGGCCGCGGCCGGTGCGCAGGTGTCCAATGGCGGCGGCGCGCTGCCCTCGGTCACCGCGAAGTCCGGTGCCGCGCCGGTCATCAACATCCCGGCGGCGGCGCACAAGCCGCCGGCCGACCTGGTGACCAAGACGCTGATCAAGGGCTCGGGGCCGGTGGTGGCCAAGGGCCAGACCGTGGTCACCCAGTACGTCGGTTCGATCTGGCGGACCGGCAAGGTGTTTGACTCGTCCTGGTCCCGCGGTGAGCCGTTCGGCTTCACCATCGGCGCGACGCCCAGCCAGGTCATCACCGGCTGGGACAAGGGCCTGGTCGGGCAGACCGTGGGCAGCCGGGTGCATGCTGGTCGTGCCGCCCACGGACGGCTATGGCAAGACCGGCAGCTCGCAGGCGGGCATCAAGGGCACCGACACGCTGGTGTTCGTGGTGGACATCCTGGGCGCGGTCAACCCGACGTCGAGCTGACCCGGTCGGTCAGCCCGTCCAGCATCAGCCCGGCCCCGATGCCGACCAGCCAGGCGTCCTTGGCCAGCGGGACGCCTTGCTGGGTCGGCCGGAGGCTGCCTTCCCGCCGCATGCCGGGCGTCTTCAGGTACAGGCCGAGCAGGCCACCGGAGAACGCGGTCAGGGCCAGCCCGGCCAGGCCGGCCGGCACCACCGGCAGCAGCAGCGTGGTGCCGACGGCGATCTCGCCGATGGCCAGTGCCCGGGCGAAGTCCTGCGGCTTCATCTTGCCCAGGAACGGGTACGTGCTGGCGGCCATGCCGTGCAGCCGGGCCGCGGACTCCTCATCGGCCGACAGCTTGCCCACGCCCGAGTTCAGGATGAACGCGCCCGCGGCGAGCCGGGGCGGCAGCGTGCGGACGAGTGATGCGACGCTCATGGTCCGAGCTTCCTTCTGCCGGGGATGCGACCTGTTCATTGCCCCGCCGCCGTTCAGCCCGCCGTGAGCAGGGCGGCGGCATGCCGCCCGGCGGCCGCGCGCGGCCAGGAAATAAGCCAGGTCCTGGTCCAGGCCACGGCCCATGGAAGACAGCGGCACCGGGCAGCCGCGCAGCGCCTCGGCCAGGCCCGTCGACGCCGACCGTGACCAGCTTGTGCCGGGCCGGCCAGCACCGCGGCCTGCCCGGCCACCTGCGGCGCCGAACGTCACCCGGCAGCTCCGGGCACGCACCACGTCCGCGGTGGCCAGCGCGACCCGGCCGTAGCTGGTCAGGCTGTGATGGGACACCCCGCGGTGCCGCTCCCGCGGGTCGGCGTCGCTGATCCGCAGCGACGGCCACCGGCCGCCCGCCGAGCACGGCGGCCGCGTTGACCGCCTCGCCGCAGGCCACGCCCGAGAAACCCCACCTGGTGCCGGTGCCCAGATTGCCCGGCCCCTGGGTGACCACGATCACCTCGGCGCCCAGCACATGCCGCGCCGCGAGCAGCCCGGTGTGCACGGTGACCGTCTCCAGATCGCCACCGAACGCCTGTCCGGTGCTGATCGTGCCCGCAGCCAGCCGGCCTCGCGCAGCCCGGCGACCGTGCGGGAGAACCAGGCGGGCAGCGCCCCGCCGTCCAGCATCACGTACCCCACGGCGGGCGGGTCCGGGTAGCTGGCCCGCAGCCCGGCCAGCACCGCGGGCAGCGCCGAATGCAGATCCGCGATCACCACCGGCACCCCGCCGATGTCGTCCGCGGTCGCGCAGCACCTCGTGGTGCGGCGAATCCTGCTCGTCCGCGCCGAGCACGGTGGCCTGCAGCGGCGTGTAGCGCGCCTTGACGAGGTGACCCGGGCCGTCCGGATCGGCGGGCAGCCGGTCTGGCAGCGCCACCACCAGCGCATATCCGCCGGTGCCCAGGCCCAGGGCGAGCGCGCTGGTGTTCAGCAGCACCCGGTCGCCCGGCCCGGGCCGGCCGGTCAGTTCCGGGTAGGCCAGCGCCCGGACCGTGCCGTCGGCGGTGCTGACGTCCAGCTCCACGGCACCAGGCCAGTCGCGGCGGACGGCCAAAACTGTGCCACTGCGCCACCTGATCACTCCCGCAGGGTAGCGTCATTGTCGACCGGCCGGATTGGGCGAGGAACTGCGATGTCACGAAGGAAGACCGAGCGTCTGCTCGGCCTGGTGGTGTGCCTGCTGTCCAGCGAGCGGTACCTGACCGCTATCCAGATCCGCGCCGCCGTGCCCGGCTACCCGGAGTCCTTCGAGGCGTTCAAGCGGATGTTCGAGCGGGACAAGGAAGAACTGCGCGAGCTGGGCATCCCGCTGGAGACCGGGTCGAATTCGCGCCCTGGACGAGGAACCGGGATACCGCATCCCGCGGCAGGCCTACGAGCTGCCGGAGATCCGGCTGGAGCCGGACGAGGCCGCGGTGCTGTCGCTGGCCGCGCGGGTGTGGCGGCAGGCGGAACTGGCCGGCGCCGCGGCCGGTGCGCTGCTCAAGCTGCGCGCCGCCGGGGTGGACGCCGAAGAGACGCCGCAGCCCGGCATCGAGCCCCGGCTGACCGGCGAGGCCGCGTTCGGCCCGCTGTGGGAGGCGGTGCGGGACCGGCGGCCGGTCACCTTCGCCTACCGGGCCGCCGGGCGCAGCGAGCCGCAGCAGCGGCGGCTGGACCCGTGGGGCGTGGTGAACCGGCACGGCCGGTGGTACGTGGCCGGGCACGACGCGGACCGGGACGCGGTGCGGGTGTTCCGGCTCAGCCGGATCGAGGGCCCGGTCCGGTTCACCGGGCCGGCCGGGTCGGTGACCGTGCCCGAGGGCACCGACGTGCGGGAGACGGTCCGTGACCTGGGACACCCAGCCGCCGGCCCAGCGGACCGCGCTGCTGCGCGTCCGCGCCGGGGCTGGTCACGGGCATCCGGCGGTACGCGACGTCGGTGCGGGCCGGACGGTGACGGCTGGGATCTGGTCGAGGCGCCGTTCTCCGACGTGGGCTGGTACGCCGAGCACCTCGCCTCATTCGGCCGTGCGGTGATCGCGGTGGAGCCCGCCGACCTGCGCGAGGCGGTCATCACCCAGCTGAAGGGGGCGATGGCGTGACCAGTACCTCTCCCGCGACTGGGTCGGCGCGGCTGCAGCGGCTGCTGGCGCTGGTGCCCTACGTGGTCAGCCGCAAGGCGGTCGGGCTGGCCGAGACGGCCGCCGCGTTCGGGGTCAGCGAGCGCGAACTGGTCGACGACCTCAACCTGCTGTGGTGCGTCGAGCTGCGCTCGCCCGATCCGTACTGCCCGATCGACCTGTCCTACGAGGGCGGCGAGATCGTGGTCAGCCAGGCCGAGCAGATGGACCGCCCGCTCCGGCTGGCCGTGGACGAGGCGAGCGCGCTGCTGGTCGCGCTGCGCATGCTGGCCGAGATCGGGGCCGGTGGCGAGCGCTCCGCGCTGAGCCGGACCATCGCCAAGCTGGAGGCCGCGGCGGGCGAGGCAGGCGTGCCGAGCGCCCAGGTCGCGGTGCAGGTGGACAAGATCGCCCAGCAGGCGGTGCTGACCCAGCTGCAGGATGCCCTGGCCCGCGGCCGTCTGGTGCATTTGTCGTACTACGTCCCGGGCCGGGACGAGACCACCGAACGTGACGTGGACCCGATGCGGCTGCTGGTCGTGGAGGGCCGCACCTACCTGGAGGGCTGGTGCCGGCTGGCCGAGGGGGTGCGGCTGTTCCGGCTGGACCGGGTGCTCGGCCTGCGGGTCCTCGGCCAGCCGGCCGAGGTGCCCGCCGAGGCGGAGCCGAAGGATGTGGACCAGGGGCTGTACCGGCCCGCGCCGGAGGACCTGCGGGTGGAGATCGAACTGGCCCCGCTCGGCCGCTGGGTGGCCGAGTACTATCCCGTGCGAGGACACGGCGGACCTGGGCGACGGCCGGCTGCGGGTGAAATTGCGCACTCCGGACAGCCGCTGGGTCCGGCGGCTGGCGCTGCGGCTGGGCGAGAACGGCCGGGTCATCGCGCCCGCGCGACCTCGCCGCCGCAGGTCAGGGAGGATGCAGCGGCCGCACTTGCCCAGTACGCTTGATCGCGTTAACAATGACGGGACCGGGGGGAGTTGCCCCCGGTTGGCTAAACCGTCACCGTTAGGTGACCCGGCCGACGCGTCAGACCGGATATGAAGGTCTCACGTGTAGGCTCGTTCTGATAGTGACCCGGCGCGGGGGCATCAAGCCCCCCGGTGAAGAGGGCGGAAATGATTGGCGACCTGTTCGACAGCCCGTGGAAGATCCTGATCGTCGCCGTCGTGCTGATCGTGCTGTTCGGCTCCAAGAAGCTGCCCGACGCGGCCCGGTCCCTCGGCAAGTCGATGCGCATCCTCAAGACCGAAGTACACGACCTGCGCGAAGACGACGCGGAGCCGAAGCCGGCCCGGCCATCACGGCCCAGCAGCCAGCTCAGCCCGCTGATCCAACGCAGGCCCAGGTGGACGCGCTGCAGCAGCAGATCCGCGACCTCCAGCAGCAGAAGGCGGACGCCGCGCCGGGTGCTCCGGTGGAGACGCCGCGCACTCAGGCCAGCTGACCGCGCCCCGCCGGGGTAACCCGCGATGACGAAGCTGGGCGATACGGTCCGCGGGGCGCGCGTGCTCAGCGCGCGGATCCGCGATCAGGCGGGCAATCCGGACGGCCGGATGCCGCTCATGGATCACATCCGCGAGCTGCGCAACCGGCTGGTCAAGATCGCGCTGGCGCTGCTGGTCGGCACCGGCATCGGCCTGATCCCGGAGGTTTACAACCGGGTCTGGGGCTTCGTCCAGCACCCGTTCTGTGCGGCCACCATCGGCGGCCACACCGGCTGCAAGGTGATCGGCGACCAGCTCATCCTGCAGGGCGTGTTCGACCCGTTCATGCTGCGGGTGCAGATCGCCTTCTTCTTCGGGCTGGTCATCACCAGCCCGATCTGGCTCTACCAGCTGTGGGCGTTCGTCGCGCCCGGGCTGTACCGCCGCGAGAAGAAGTGGACCTACCTCTTCGTCTGCACCGCGGCGCCACTGTTCGCCGGCGGTGCCGCGCTGGCCTACTTCGCGATGAGCCGGGGCCTGAAGTACCTGCTCAACCTGGCCCCGCACAATGTCCTCGTGCTGCCCAGCGTGTCCACCTACCTGGGCTACTTCACCGCCATGCTGCTCGGCTTCGGGCTGGCCTTCGAGCTGCCGCTGGTGCTGCTCATGCTCAACATGGTCGGTATCCTGAGCCACGCGTTCTTCAAGCGCTGGCGGCGGCTGATGATCTTCGCGGTGTTCGTCTTCGCCGGGATCGCCTCGCCCAGCCCGGACCCGCTGACCATGCTGCTGCTGGCCGTGCCCTGCCTGGTCCTGGTGGAGATCTCCGAGGTCATCATCTGGATGAACGACCGGCGCCGGGCCACCCGGCAGTCCCTGTACGAGGGCCTGGCCGATGACGAGGTAGCCCCGCTGGACGACGACGAGCCGGTGCTGACCAGCACCACTGATCCGCGCTGTCAGCCCGCTCACTTAGGCTGGGGGCATGTCAACGCCTGCCAGCCCGGCGCAGCGTTACGCCGCGTTCCGCCGGCAGAGCGAGGATGGCCCGGAGCTCGCCGCCTTCCAGGCGCTGTACGACTTCACCTTCGACGACTTCCAGCGCCGGGCGTGCAAGGCGCTGAACCGCGGCCACGGCGTGCTGGTGGCTGCGCCGACCGGGTCGGGCAAGACGGTGATCGGCGAGTTCGCGGTGCACCTGGCCCTGGCCGAGGGCCGTAAGTGCTTCTACACCACGCCGATCAAGGCGCTGTCCAACCAGAAGTACAGCGACCTGGTCCGCCGCTACGGGCCGGACCAGGTGGGCCTGCTGACCGGGGACAACAGCATCAACGGTGAGGCGCCGGTGGTCGTGATGACCACCGAGGTGCTGCGCAACATGCTGTACGGAGGTTCACCTACCCTGTCCGGTCTTGGCTACGTGGTGCTGGACGAGGTGCACTACCTGGCGGACCGGTTCCGCGGCGCGGTCTGGGAAGAGGTCATCATCCACCTGCCGGAGTCGGTCCGGGTGGTCGCGCTGTCCGCCACGGTGAGCAACGCCGAGGAGTTCGGCGACTGGCTGGCCCAGGTGCGCGGCGGCACCACGGTGATCGTGGACGAGCACCGGCCGGTGCCGCTGTGGCAGCACATGCTGGTCGGCGGCCGGCTCTATGACCTGTTCCTGGAGTCCGGGCCGGGCCGCGGCGACCGGGAGCGGCGGGCCCGGGTGAACCCGGAACTGCTCCGGCTGGCCCGGCGGGACGACTGGGCCGCGCGCAAGGCACCCGGGCGGCCCGCCCGCGGCGCGCGGCGGCCGGCCCGGTTCCGCGCGCCGCGGCGGCCCGAGGTCATCGCCCGGCTGGACACGGCCGGGCTGCTGCCCGCCATCACGTTCATCTTCAGCCGGGCCGGCTGCGAGGCCGCGGTCCGGCAGTGCCTGGATGCGGGCGTCCGGCTGACCACCGCGGACGAGGCGGCCGCCATCACCGAGATCGCCGAGCGGCGCACCCGGGACATCCCCGAGTCCGACCTGCCGGTGCTTGGCTACCTGGAGTGGCTGACCGGGCTGCAGCGCGGGATCGCGGCGCACCACGCCGGGATGCTGCCCACCTTCAAGGAAGTAGTGGAGGAACTGTTCGAGGCCGGGCTGGTCCGCGCCGTGTTCGCCACCGAGACGCTGGCCCTGGGCATCAACATGCCGGCCCGGACGGTGGTCATCGAGCGGCTGGACAAGTGGAACGGGGAGAACCACGCCGACCTGACGCCGGGGGAGTACACCCAGCTCACCGGGCGGGCTGGGCGGCGGGGGATCGACGTGGAAGGGCACGCGGTGGTGCTCTGGCAGCCCGGCGTGGACCCGCTGGCGGTAGCCGGGCTGGCCGGCACCCGGACCTACCCGCTGAACTCCAGCTTCCGGCCGTCCTACAACATGGCGGTCAACCTGGCCGGGCAGGCCGGGCTGGACAAGGCGGCCGCGCTGCTCGAATCGTCGTTCGCCCAGTTCCAGGCGGATCGCGCGGTGGTCGGCATCGCCCGGCAGGCGCGGCGCAGCCGGGCCGCGCTGGACGATCTCGGGGTCGACCTGCGACCGCGGCGACTACGCCGAGTACCACGCGCTGCGCCAGGAGCTGTCCGGGCTGGAGGCGGACGCGGCCCGGGCCCGGTCGGCGGACCGGTGGGCGCAGGCCCGGCAGTCCCTGGAGCAGTTGCGCCGCGGCGACATCATCCTGGTGCCGGCCTGCCGCCGGTCCGGTCTGGCCGTCGTGCTCGACCCCGGGCTGGCCGGGAACTGGCGGCGGCAACGGGCGCAGTGGCAACGGGCGCGGTGGCAACGGGCACGGCAGGACCGCGCACGACGGCAACGCCCCGCTGCCGCTGGTGCTCACCATCGGCCGCCAGGTCAAGCGGCTGTCGCTGGCCGACTTCCCGACCCCGGTCAGCCCGATCGACCGGCTGCGGATACCGAACAGCTTCAGCGCCCGGTCCCCGCAGCACCGCCGGGACCTGGCCGCCAGCCTGCGCAACAAGCTGGCTGGCCGGGACATCCCGCGGCCTGGCCGGCCGGAGCCGCCGCGGGCCCAGGAGGACATCGCCCGGCTGCGCCGGCAGCTGCGCCAGCATCCGTGCCATGGCTGCCCGGACCGTGACGCGCACGCCCGGGAGGCGGAACAGCGGACCCGGCTGGAGCGCGAGGTGGCCAGCCTGGAGGCCAGCGTGGCCGCCCGGTCACACGTGATCGCGCGCACCTTCCAGCGGGTCTGCGCGGTCCTGGAGCGGCTCGGCTACCTGGCCGACGGCCGGGTCACCCCGGACGGCAGGCGGCTCGGCGACCTGTACACCGAGCTGGACCTGCTGGCCGCCGAGTGCCTGCGCCGCGGGCTGTGGGACGGCCTGGACCCGGCTGAGCTGGCCGCCTGTGTGTCGGTGCTGACGTTCGAGTCCCGGCAGAGCGACGACGACGCCCCGGCCCGGATGCCGGGCGGCCCGGTACGGGACGTGGTCAGCTCGATGGTGTCCGTCTGGGGTGAACTGGACGAGCTGGAAAAGGAACACCGGCTGTCCTTCATGCGCCCGCCAGAGCTCGGCTTCGCCTGGGCCGCGCACGCCTGGGCCCGCGGCAAGCCACTGGAGAAGGTGCTGGACACGCTGACCCCAGGCGACTTCGTCCGCGCCGTCAAACAGCTCATCGACCTGCTCGGCCAGATCGCGGTGGCGGCCGGCCCGGGCGCCCCGCTGGCGTCCACCGCGCACGCCGCGGCCGACGCGCTGCGCCGCGGCGTGGTCGCCTACTCGTCCGTCGGGTAACACAACCGCCCGGTGCCCGTCCCCGTCTCAGGGGCATGCTCATGTCTCGCCGCCGTGCGGCCCGCACCGGGCTGGCCCTGGCCGCGCTCGCGGTGGCCGGCTGTGCCGTGCCCGCCGCGCACCTCAGCCCGGCCCACGCCGCCTGCCAAACGGGCTGTCCTGCTGACCGGTGTGTCCTGCACCGCGGCCTGGGCCTGTACCGCCGTGGGATCGTTCTACACCAGCGCCGCAGGACCCAGCCTGACCCTGGCCGAGCGCTGGAACGGCCGCGGCTGGCAGGCCCAGCGCACCGTCAGCCAGGGCCAGGACAGCCGGCTGGCCGGCGTGTCCTGCGTCGCCGATGCGTGTGTCGCCGTCGGCCGCCCGGCCCAGGCCTGGACCCGCGGCCAGTGGCGCCCGGCCGCGGGCGGCGGGCTGGCCAGCGTGTCCTGCGTCTCCGCCACCTGGTGCCAGGCCGTGGGGAGTGGCCTGTCCGCCGCGCGCTGGGACGGCCGCGGATGGCAGCCCGAGCCGGTGCCCGGGCCGGCCGACCGGGTCCCCACGCTGGCCAGCGTGTCCTGCGTGTCGGTCTCGTTCTGCCTGGCGGTAGGCGACGCGCAGCGCCCGCCCGGCGCCCGGCCCGGCGGCACCGACCAGGCTCTGGCCGAGCTGTGGGACGGGGCGCGGTGGCGCGTGATCCGCCCGGTCGATCCGGCCCGGCGCACCGCGCTGGCCGGCGTGTCCTGCGTGTCGGCCCGGTTCTGCCTGGCGGTGGGGGCCACCGACGCGCAGGACACCCTGGCCGAACGCTGGACCGGGGTGCGCTGGCAGGTCGAGCCCACCCCCGACGTGAACCGCATCGGGTACACCGTGCTGGACGCGGTGTCCTGCGCCAGCACCCGCGCCTGCATCGCGGTGGGCAGCTACAACGTCGGGATCGCGCTGGTCGCCGAGCAGTGGAACGGCCACCGCTGGCGGCTGACCCGGCTGCCCGGCGGGCCCATCGCCGGGCCGCCCAGCGTGTCCTGTACGCCGGCCGGCTGCCTGGTGGTGGCCTCCGGCCCGGACCGGCCGCGGTGGCTTAGGCTCCGGGCATGACTGACCTCACGGATTACGCGCGGCTGGTGGCGGCCGGATCACGGGCTGGCATGGTGTCCACGCTGCGCGCCGACCAGACCATCCAGGCGTCGGTGGTGAACACCGGGGTGCTCGACCACCGCGGTCACCAGGTCGTCGGCTTCACCACCCGGGGCGGCACCCGCAAGCTGGCCAACCTGCGGGCCCGGCCCCGGCTGACGGTGACCATCCGGGCCGGCTGGGAGTGGGCCACGGTGGAGGGGACCGCCGAGCTGATCGGCCCGGACGACCCCGCGGAAGGCTTTGACGCGGAAGCCTGCGCCTGCTGCTCCGCGCGGTGTTCGTCGCGGCGGGCGGCACGCACGACGACTGGGCCAGCTATGACCGGGTGATGGCCGAGGAGCGCCGGGCCGCGGTCCTGGTCCGCCGGTGCGGGTCTACTCCAACGGGTGATGCCGCCGGTGCGGCGGCGGCGGCGGTGGCGGTGGTGGCCCGTCCGGGACCGGGCCGGGCCAGATCAGCAGTACCGGGCAGGCCGCGTGATCCACCACGAAGCGGGCCGCCTTGCCCAGGCTCTTCGGCCCGGCCGCGGCGCCCTCCCGGGCCAGCACGAGCAGGTCCGCCTCGCGGGCGGCCTGGACGACCTGGTGCTCGGGCCGGCCGCGTAGCCGCAGCTGCCGGGCGGGCCTGCCGAGCCGCCCGGCCGCCGCGGCCAGCACCTGCTCGGCCGCCTGCCCGGCCATCGCCGCCAGCTGCTATGCCCGGATCGGCCCGGGACCGGCCGAGCAGCGCGGTGAAGGCGCCATGCGCCGCCTCCAGCGCCGCGGTGTCGGTCACGTGCAGCAGCGTCACGTCCTGGCTGGCCGGGGCCAGCGAGTGCACCGCATCCACACACGCCTGCCAGCTGTCCTCGGTGATCCAGACGAGCACGGTCATGCCGCCCAGTGTCTCGCGCTGGCCGCGCTCAGGCGGCGCGGCTGGGTGGGCCGTGGCTGTGCAGGGTGCGGCTGCCGTCGGGGCTGACCGCGGTGATCGTGCCGTCGGCGTGCAGGGCGAGGGTCCAGCCCCATCGGTGCACGGCGATCAGGTGGTGGAACGCGCAGAGCAGGACCAGGTTGGTGAGCTTGGTCTGGCCGCCGTTGGCTTTGCGGTCTGATGTGGTGGACCTGGCAGGCGGCGGGTGGCTGCGTCGCAGCCGGGGAAGGCGCAGTGCCGGTCGCGGGCGATGACGGCGCGGCGCAGGCAGCCGGTGACCATGTTGGCCGGGGTGCCGGCATCCAGCGGCAGGCTGACCGAGGGGAATTGACCGCCGGTGAGGCGGGTGCGCAGGAAGGCGGCCAGCCCGTCCGGGCCGGACAGGAGGCGGCGGCGTGCCGCAGCAGGGTGTCGTGCAGCCGGGCCAGCACGGCCGGGTCCACCCGTGCCTCAGGGCCGCGATGGCCGGGCAGGCCGGTGCGGCCGTGCCGGCGTCGCGGCTGGTGCCGCTGTCCCGGCCGCGGGCCGGGTCGCCAGGCCGGCCCTGGGTGCGGTCGCCGCCGCCGCCGGCGCAGCCGTCGTGAAGCCCAGCGAGGAGTTCGGCGGCCAGCGCGGCGAGGGCGGCCTGGTCGACGGTGCCGGTGACGATCGGGGTGATGGCCGCGTCGCAGGCGTAGCCCTGGGCGGCGCGGCCGGTCAGCCAGCCCGGCTGCCCCTCAGCCGCCGCCCGGGCCGTCTGGGCGGCGTGCGCGGCGGCCCAGTCAGCCTCGGCGCCGGCGGCGCCGGGCAGGTCGCGGAGCTGCTCTAGGGTCAGGTGCAGCTGGATGTGGGTGGGCTGCCCGGCCCGGTCCGGCAGGCACCCCGCCCCGACTCAGCCGGCGGCAGGCTTCCTCCAGCGCGTCGTGGCGCCGCTGCGGCGCGGTCCGCACATCTTCGGGCCCGGCCTTCTTGCCCAGCGCCTCCAGCACCGCCGGCAGTGCGGCGGCGCACGCCGGGGTCAGATCGCCGTCCAGCGCCCCGGCGCCGCCGAACGTCACGCCCAGCCGCACCCGCCGGTCATCAAAGCCCTCGTCCCCGCCCGGCCGTCCGGCTGCGGCCGCCGTCGCGGGTGACCGCGCGGCGGCGCATCTCCTCGGCCAGCCCAGCCAGATCCGGCAGCGTCGCACCCGCCGGCCGCCGCGGCGAGCAGGATCTCATCGGCGTCATCGCGGCCGTCTTCGGGGAGCTGATCGGTCCAGGTGCAGATGTGCCGCGCCCACGACGGGGAGATCGCCCCGGCGAGCTAACGCGGCCGCCACCGCCGGGTGGGCGGCCAGGCGCCTCATCCAGCCGACCGCCCCGGCGGCCGCGCCCATGCTGATCTGGGTCTGCCACTTCAGCCAGGCCCGCGCGGTCTGCTGCCCATCGTCCTCATGCGCGCCGCTGGCGGCGAACGCGGCCAGCATCCGGGCATGCGCCGCGGTGTAGGCCGACTCCGGCCCGGGCCAGCTCGCGCAGGCACCCCGCCTGCACCACCCCCGGCAGCTCCGCCGCGGCGACCTGGTTGAGGAAGGCCAGGCTCGCACGCAAGCCCGCCAGCGCCTCACCCACCGACGGCTGGCGGCTGCCCAGTACACACCTGGCCTCACCTCCCGCCTAACTCGAAACTGCGTTCGAGTCTAGGAGACCCCACCGACAATTTCTCATCCTCGACATGTGGCAATTTTTGTGCCACGCTTCATGGCATGACGACGACGGTAGAAGAGCTGATGAAGAGCGCGGTAGACGCGCGGCGGGTGGCGCAGAACGCGATCCGGGTGGCGGTCCGGGAGGCCCGCGCCGCGGAGTGGTCCTGGGACCGGATCTCGGCCGCGCTGGGCGGGTCGCCGAACGGCGAGACGCTGCGCCGCAACTTCGGCGGCGGCGAATAAACCGGGTATGCCGGGCGCAGCCGGACGACTGGGCCACGGTGCGCGACGTCCGGCTGGCCGCGCTGGCCGACGCCCCGGACGCCTTCGCCGCGACGCTGGCCGGGGAACTCGGGCAGCCGGAAGCCGAGTGGCGGGCGAGGATCGGCGCCCTGCCCTGGTTCCTGGGCTTCCAGGACGGCCAGCCCGCCGGGCTGGTCGCCGCCCTGCCCCCGCGGCCCGGGCCGGGCCAGGCCTGGCACCTGGTGTCGATGTGGGTCAGCCCGGCCGCCCGCGGCGGCGGACTGGCGGACCTGCTGGTCGGCGCCGTCACCGAGCACGCGAGGCGGGCCGGCGCGGGCCGGGTGACGCTGTGGGTCGCGGTCGGCAATGACCGGGCCCGTGCGTTCTACCGGCGGATGGGGTTCACGCCGACCGGGCGGCGGCAGGTATACCCGCGGCCCGGCGCGGACGGCCTGGACGAGGAGGAGTTCGCCCGCGGGCTGTCAGATCCGCAGCGCGGCCCATAGCGCCACGGTGGCCAGAGCCACCCCGGCGGGCACGGTGAGCAGGCCGAGCCGGGTGAACTCGGCCAGTTCGACGTCGTGGTCGCGGTCGGCCAGCAGGCGCCGCCAGAGCAGCGTGGCCAGCGAGCCCGCGTAGCTCAGGTTGGGGCCGATGTTGACCCCGATCAGCGCGGCCAGCACCGGCCCGGGCCCGGCTGGGGCCAGCACGGACAGCAGCACCAGGATGGCCGGCAGGTTGTTCACCAGGTTGGCCAGCACGGCGGCCAGGCCGGCGATGGCCAGCAGGGCGGGCAGCGCGGTCCCGGCCGGGATCAGCTGGGCGATGGCGCTGCCCAGCCCGCTGCGCACCACGGCGGCCACCACGAGGCCCAGGCCCAGCACGAAGAGCAGGAACGGGATGCCGATGGCGCGGGCCAGGCCAGCCGGCGTCTCGCGTGCCGCGGGCCAGGCCCCGGCCGGCCAGCAGGCAGGCGCCGCCGAACGCCGCCCAGGCCGGGTTCAGGCCAGCGAACGAGGTGACCACGAAGCCGGCCAGCGTGGCGGTCACCGTGAGCAGCGCGAAACGCGGGATCCGTGGCACCGGGCCGTCCACCGGCTGGCCGCCGACGGCCAGGTCCGCGGCGAAGAACCAGCGGAACACCAGGTACTCCACGGCGATCGCGGCCAGCCAGGGCAGGGCCATCAGCGCACCGAACCGGACCAGGGTCAGCCCGGCCACCGCGAACGCGAGCAGGTTGGTCAGGTTGGACACCGGGAGCAGCAGCGACGCCGAGTTGGCCAGGTGGGTGCAGGCGTACACCGGTGGCTTGGGCCGCACCCGCAGCCGGGCCGCGGTGTCGTGCACGACCGGGGTGAGCAGGACCACCGTGGTGTCCAGGCTGAGCACCGCGGTGGTCACCGAGGCGAGCCCGAACACGCCGCGGAGCAGCCGCACCGGGGCGCCCCGGCTGGCCCGGGCCAGCCGCGCCCCGGCCGCGGTGAACAGGCCCTCCTGCTGGCAGAAGTGGCCCAGCACCAGGACAGCGCCGAGGAAGCCGAGCACGGGCAGCAGCCGCCGCGCCGTGTCACCCGCCTGGTGCAGCGGCAGCGCTCCGGTCACGCATCACGATCAGCGCCGCGGGCACGGCCACCGCCGCCTCGGGCACCCGGCGGGGCCGGATGATCGCGGTGAGCAGCACCGCGCCGAGCAGCACGCAGGACACTGCCTCGGCAGCGGGGCCATGGAGCACCCCAGGGACGATACCTACCGCGGGTGCGCGGCGAAGAACCGCCAGATCACCCTGGTGGCGTCGAGCGCGGTGGACGGCGGGTCGAGATGCAGCAGCCGGGCGGCCAGCGGCGCGGGCGGAACCGATCCCGGCCACTGGTGCCCGGCGCCACGGACCGTGATCAGCTCGACCGCGCGCCCGCCCGGGCACCGCGCGACCGACGTCGTCACCAGGCCCGCGGTGCTGACCGACGGCGCGGCGCAGTGGTCGATCGACCGCCAGCTGGCGTTGAGCAGCGGAATGGCCGGTCCGTGGATGCGGGCGAAACCCTGGCCGGTGCCGCCGCCGTACGGGACGTTGCGATCCGCGGTGCCGTGGATATGGATGACCGAGACCGGCGCGGGGGAGCGGCAGCTGCCCAGCTCGGTGGCGGCCACCGGGCCAATGGCGGCGAAGATCGTGGTGGCACAGGCCAGCCGGTAGGCCAGCATGCCGCCGTTGGAGATGCCGGTGGCGTAGATCCGGTCCGGGTCGATGCGTACCTCGGCGGAGATGCGGGCCACCATCCGGGTGATGAATCCGACGTCGTCCGCCCCGGTCCGGCCGGGCACCCCGCAGCAGCCGCCGCCCACGTTCCAGGCCCGGTCCAGCCCGTCCGGGTAGGCGACGACGAAGTGCGCGGACCGGGCCTGCGCGTCCCAGTGGTAGGCCTGCTCGGCCTGGGTCCCGGTACCGAAACCGCCGTGCAGCATGACCACCAGCGGGGCGGGCCCGGCCAGGCCGGGCGGGCGGTAGACGTGGAAGGTACGGCGCAGGCCAGCCACCCAGATGGCCTGGGCGGCCGGGCCAGACGGCGCAGCCCACGGCGTGCGCACCGGCTGGCAGCCGGCGGCGGCCGCCCCGAGCAGGGCCAGCGCCAGCCCGGCGGCGCAGCCCCGGCGCGGCCGGGATGTGATCATCATGGGCCGGAGAATAGGTAACAACTCTGGGAGCAGGTAAAGAAGTCTGGGTGCAGCCTGGCAAGATGGCCCAGGTGGGCCCGCTCATGCTGCTGGATACCGCCTCGCTGTACTACCGCGCGTTCTACGGCGTGCCGGACACGCTGACCGCCCCGGACGGGACCCCGGTGAACGCGATCCGCGGCCTGCTGGACATGATCGCCCGGCTGGTCCGGGCCCGGCCGCCCGGCGCCCTGGTCGCCTGCCTGGACGCGGACTGGCGGCCCGCCTTCCGGGTGGCCGCCATCCCGTCGTACAAGACGCACCGGGCCCGCCCGGACGGCACCGAGGAGGAGCCGCCCGCGCTCACCCCGCAGATCCCGGTGATCGAAGAGGTGCTCCACGCGATGGGCATCGCCACGGCGGCCGCGGCCGGCTTCGAGGCGGACGACGTGATCGGCACGCTCACCGCGCGGTCCACCGGGCCGGTCGATGTGGTCACCGGGGACCGGGACCTGTTCCAGCTGGTGGACGACCGGCGGCCGGTGCGGATCGTGTACACCGCCCGCGGCCTGACCAGGCTGGACGTGGTGGACGAGGCCGCGGTGACGCAGCGCTACGGCATCCCGGGGCGGGCGTACGCCGACTTCGCCGTGCTGCGCGGCGACCCCAGCGACGGGCTGCCCGGGGTGCCCGGGGTGGGGGAGAAGACGGCCGCGGCGCTGATCCAGGCGTTCGGCAGCATCGACGCGATCATCGACGCGCTGGACCGCGGGCACGGCGGGTTCCCCAAGGGCAGCCGGGCCAAGGTGGCCGCCGCGCGGGACTACCTGGCGGTCGCGATGCCGGTGGTCCGGGTCGCGCCGGACGCTCCGGTGCCCGCGGTGTCCGGCGAGCTGCCCGCGGCCGCGGCCGACCCGGCCCGGCTGGACGCGCTCGACGCGCGCTGGGATCTGGGCTCCTCGCTGCGCCGGGCGGTGCAGTTCGCTCTAGCCGCTAACGCCGACGCCCGGTGCGCGCCGTCACCGCACGCCCGGTGCTTACCAGGCGCGGTACAGACCCTGAGCGCGACCAGGCAGGTGTCGTCTTCCGAGTCGGTCGAGCTGAGCGCGTCCAGCACGGACCCGATGAGCTGCTCCGGGTCGGAGAGGCCGGCCGCGGCGCGGGCCAGCATGCTCAGTCCCTCGTCCAGCGACCGGTTCCGCCGCTCGACCAGCCCGTCGCTGTACAGCAGCACGATGTCGGCCGGCTCCAGCCGCACGGTCATCGCCGCGTAGCCGCCGCGGCCCGCGCCGAGCAGGATCCCGGCCGGCTGGCCGAGCGGGCGCGCGCAGCTGCCGCGGACCAGCAGCGGCGGCGGATGGCCCGCCTGGGCCCAGGTCAGGTCCCGGCTGGCCGGGTCGAAGTAGCCGGCCATGACCGACGCGGTGTGCTCCGGCGCGACGTGATGCACCAGGTCGTTCAGCCAGCCGACGAGACGCTCCGGCGGCGCCCCGGTGATGGCCAGCCCGGCCAGCGCGCCGCGCAGCCGGGCCATGCCGGCCGCGGCGTCCAGGCCGTGCCCGGCCACGTCGCCGATGGCCAGCAGCACGTTGCCGCCCGGCATCTCGGCGGTGATGTACCAGTCACCGCCGACCCGGCTGTTCGCCGACGCGGGCAGGTAGCGCACCACCGCGCGCAGGCCGGGCAGGTCGAACGGGGCTTCGTGCAACGGCAGGATGGCGCGCTGCAGCTCCAGCGTGACGTGCCGCTCCTGCAGTAATGCGGCGGCCAGCGCGGTCGGGTCACCGGGCGCCCGCTCGGTGTGCCGCGGGCGGAGCGTGAACGGCCCGGACGCGGCCGTGAACGCGTTCCGGGCCGCGGCGCGGTCGATCCCGGCCCGATCTATCCCGGCGGCGCCGCCAGGCTCCAGCGGAGCCGGGGAACTAACGATCTCTGGAGTCATCGCCGTTCGCATTAGTGAGCTGAGGTACACCAAGAGTGAAGCATGGCGGGCACTCCTGTCTAGATGGGGACAGGGTGCACCCTAAACAGGGAGGCGCAGCACGCTAAAGAGGGAGACAGCCACCCGCCGCGGCGGCCTCCCGCGCCGTGATTGGATGGCCATCATGCCGAACCCATTCTCCGCTACCCCAGCCGAACTCTACCCGGCGGGCCGGCTGCAGCTGGCCGCCAAGGCCGCAGATCAGGCCGGGCTGGGTGCCCTGCTGCTCACCCCAGGGCCGGACCTTCGCTACGTGATCGGCTACGACGCGCCGCAGCTGGAGCGGCTCACCTGCCTGGCCGTGCCGGCCGCTGGCGATCCCTTCCTGGTCGTGCCGCGGCTGGAACTGCCCGCCGCGCAGGCTTCGCCGGCCGGCGGTTCCGGGCTGGACATCATCCCGTGGGACGAGACCGGCGATCCGTACCGGCTGGTCGCCGGGCGGCTCGGCGCGGTCGAGTCGGTGGGCCTGTCCGACCGGATGTGGGCGCTGATGGTGCTGCGGTTCCGGGAGGCCCTGCCCGGGGCCGGGCAGGGCCTGGCCTCAGCCGCGCTGCGCGGGCTGCGGTCGCGCAAGACCCCGGCCGAGATCGCCGCCCTGCGCGCGGCGGGGGCGGCCATCGACCGGGTGCATACCGCGGTGCCGGCCTGGCTGCGGGCCGGCCGGACCGAGCTCGAGGTGGCGGCGGACATCGCCCAGGCGATCACCGCCGAGGGGCACGCGCGGGCCGACTTCGTCATCGTCGGGTCCGGGCCGAACGCGGCCAGCCCGCACCACGAGCCGTCCAGCCGGGTGCTGCAGCCGGGTGACGCGGTCGTGGTGGACATCGGCGGCACCATGCCCAGCGGCTACTGCTCGGACTGCACCCGGGTGTACGCGATCGGCCAGCCGCCGGCCGAGTTCACCGCCTACTACCAGGTACTCCGGGACGCCCAGGAAGCGGCCTGCGCGGCGGTGCGCCCGGGCGCGACGGCCGGGGCGGTGGACGCGGCGGCCCGGGCGCCGATCACCGCGGCCGGTTACGGTGCCCAGTTCGTGCACCGCACCGGGCACGGCATCGGGCTGGAGACGCACGAGGATCCGTACATCGTGGCGGGCAACGAGGAACGGCTGGAACCGGGCATGGCCTTCTCGGTCGAGCCGGGCATCTATCCCGGCCCGCACGGGGCCAGGATCGAGGACATCGTGGTGTGTACCGAGCAGGGCTGCGAACGGCTGAACAACGTCACCCGCGAGCTGGTCGTGGTTTAGCTGCCGTGGTTCAGCTGCCCGTGGTTCAGCTGCCTGGCTGGCGCCGTCAGCGGCCGGGTGCCCGATGGACAGCGCGCTCACCGGGTCGAAGAACTGCAGGTTGGACGTGTGCACGGCGAGCTCGACCGGCTGCCCGGCCTTGACCTGGCTGCGCGCCGCCACCCGGGCCGTCCACAGTGACTTGCCCGAGGCCAGCACGACCGCGGTGGCGTCCGCGTCCTCATCGTCCCCGGCGATCTCGCTGATGCTGGCGTGCCGGACCGGGGGAGCGTCTACCGAGAAGATCACGTGGATCTCGCTGCCCAGCTCCTCGGTGACGTCGGCGCGCACCGACATCGGGGCCCAGCTGCTGTCGGCCAGCGCCGCGTCCTCGAAGTCCGACGGCCGGACGCCGAGGATCACCTCACGGCCGAAGTAGCTGTCCAGGCCGGGCTTGCCGTCGATCAGCGACGCGGGCAGCGGCAGCTTGTGGCCGGCGAACGTCACCGCCGGGCCGTCGTCCCGGACCAGCTGCGCGGACACGATGTTCATCGCGGGCGAGCCGATGAACCCGGCCACGAACAGGTTGACCGGGGAGTCGAACAGGGTCTGCGGGGTGTCCACCTGCTGCAGCTGGCCGTCCCGCAGCACGCAGACCCGGTGCCCCAGGGTCATCGCCTCGACCTGGTCGTGGGTCACGTACACGGTGGTCACACCGAGCCGGTCGTGCAGCTGGGTGAGCGAGGCCCGCATCGACACCCGGAGCTTGGCGTCCAGGTTGGACAGCGGCTCGTCCATCAGGAACGCCTGCGGCTCGCGGACGATGGCCCGGCCCATGGCCACCCGCTGCCGCTGGCCGCCGGACAGCGCGGCCGGCTTGCGCTTGAGGTACTGCTCCAGGCCGAGCATCTTGGCCACCTCGGTCACCCGGCGCTTGATCTCGTCCTTGGGGGTCTTGCGCTGCTGCAGCCCGAAGGCCAGGTTCTGCTCGACCGTCATGTGCGGGTAGAGCGCGTAGTTCTGGAACACCATCGCGATGTCCCGGTCCTTGGGCGGCAGGTCGTTGACCACCCGGCCGCCGATGGTGATGGTCCCCGAGGTGATCTCCTCCAGGCCGGCGATGGACCGCAGCGCGGTCGTCTTGCCGCAGCCGGACGGGCCGACCAGCACCATGAACTCGCCGTCCTTGATCTCCAGGTTCAGCTCGTCGACTCCCTTGACGCCGCCTGGATACACCTTGTTCACCTGGTCAAGGACGATTTCGGCCATCAGCGTGCTCCACCGGTCCGGGCGGCGCCGCTCCGCTGTGGCACCGCGTCTGGCGGGCAGCGTAACCGGGCAACCCGGGTGGAGTTAAGGCTGGCCGCACATCCTGTTACCGGAGCGTAAAGCCCGTTATCAGGCCGTTACGGCCGGAGGGGCGGAGCTGGCCGGTTGCGGACTACCGTAACGGGGTGGAAGACATCGACCGCAGGATCATCACGCTGCTCTGCCGCGATGGCCGGATCAGCTTCACCGAGCTGTCCCGGCAGACCGGGCTCTCGGTGTCCGCGACGCATCAGCGGGTGCGGCGGCTGGAGCGGCGCGGGGTGATCAAGGGATACGCCGCGCTGATCGACCCGGCGGGGGCCGGGCTGCCACTGACCGCGTTCAT
Source organism: uncultured Actinomycetes bacterium (assembly GCA_963757545.1). Lineage (GTDB taxonomy): Bacteria > Actinomycetota > Actinomycetes > Streptosporangiales > Streptosporangiaceae > RYN-230. The sequence goes on from CAVWSA010000039.1 coordinate 587,930, forward strand.
CTCGATCAAGCCGTTCGACCCTGCGGCGCCGGATGATGCCCCGGAACGGCTGGCCCACCTGTCCGCGATCGAGGCCTGCCATAGCGTGGCGGGCGACGAGAACTACATCCTCAAGGTCCGCGTCTCCTCCCCGGCCGAGCTGGAGGATCTGCTGCAGCAGATCCGGGCGGCCGCCGGGGTGTCCACCCGGACCACGATCGTGCTCAGCACGCCGTACGAGAACCGGGCGCCGGATCTGGGCGGCGGCCAGGCCCGGCTGGACCGGCTGGCCGCGGACGGCGGCGCCGGGGCCGGGGACGGAAACGGCACGGACGAGGACGCCGCCGACGACGAGCCGGAGATCGCGGATCAGGCCTGATCGGCAGGCTGCGGGCGGAGCCCGGCCAGCAGCACCGACATCAGCCGCTCGCCCTGGTCCGGGTGCGAGTGCGGCAGGTCGGCGGCGACGGCCAGGGCGTGCGACATCCGGAGCAGGTCGATGGCGTCGACGTCGCCGCGGATCTGGCCGGTGCGCTGCGCCTCGGCCAGCAGCCCGGTGGCCGCCTCGCGGACCATGGCGCTGCACGAGGTGGCCACCTCGGACGACTTGTCCGGCCCGGACATGAGGGAGCTGGACAGGTTCTTCTTGGTGGTGGCGAACGCCATCAGCGCCCGCAGCCAGCGTTCCAGCGCCTGCTCCGGCGGGGCCTCGTCGCGCCAGCTCGCGGGCCACCGCGCACAGCTCTTCCACCTGGTCCCGGTAGACCGCCTCGAGCAGCGCCCGGCGGGTCGGGAAGTGCCGGTACAGGGTGCCGATGCCGACCCCGGCCCGGCGCGCGATCTCATCCAGCGACGCGTCGTCCGCGCCGCGCTCGGCATAGACCTGCAGTGCCGCGTCGAGCAGCCGCTGCCGGTTGCGCCGCGCGTCGGCGCGCATGGCCGTGCCAGCCGGGGCGCCCGTCTCAGCCGGGGCGCCCGTCCCGGCTGGGGTGCCCGTTCCGGCCGGGGGGCCCGTCGCGCTCATCCCATCACCCGCACAAAAAGAAGTTGCTAACCGGAGAGTCCCTCCGTATATTAATCGGAGACGGACTCCGATTAGCTCCGCCAGCTTACCTCTGATCGCTCCAGGACACCAAGCTCAGGAGATACGCATGCCTGTATCGTCCCCCTCGCCAGCGGTCGCGCTGCGCCGGCCGGGCACATCCCGCGTCCGCGGGCATCCCGGACTGGCCCTGGTCATCATGCTGTCCGCGCAGCTCATGATCATCCTCGACATGACCGTGGTGAACATCGCGCTGCCGCATATCCAGGCGGGGCTGCACTTCTCCACCGACGGGCTGTCCTGGGTGCTGAACGCGTACACGCTCACCTTCGGCGGCCTGCTGCTGCTCGGCGGCCGGGCGGGTGACATCCTCGGCCTGCGCCGGATGTTCCTGGCCGGGATCATCCTGTTCACCGCCGCCTCGCTGGCCGGCGGCCTGGCCACCGCGGCCTGGTGGCTGCTGGCCGCCCGCGCCCTGCAGGGCGTCGGCGGCGCGCTGGCCTCGCCGGCCGTGCTCGCGCTGGTCGTGGGCAGCTTCCCGGAGGGCCGGGAGCGGACCCGGGCGCTGGGCGTGTACTCGCGCGGTGGTGATGGGCGGCGCCTCCCTGGGCCTGGTGCTCGGCGGCCTGATCACCGAGTGGGCGTCCTGGCGCTGGGTGCTGTTCGTCAACGTCCCGGTGGGCATCCTGGTCGTCGCGGTGACGCCGCTGTTCGTCACCGAATCGCCGCGCCAGCCGGGGCGGTTCGACCTGGCCGGCGCGCTCGCCTCCACCGCCGGGATGACCGCGCTGGTGTACGCGTTCATCCGGGCCGCGTCGAACGGCTGGGCCGACCGGATGACGCTGGCCGCGTTCGGCGGGGCCGCGCTGCTGCTCGCCGTGTTCCTGCTGACCGAGGCGCGGACCCAGCAGCCGATCACCCCGCTGCGGCTGTTCGGCAGCCTGAGCCGGTCCGGTTCCTACCTGTCCCGGCTGCTGCTGGTGGCGGGCATGTTCGGGATGTTCTTCTTCCTGACCCAGTTCGTCCAGGAGATCCTGGGCTTCAGCCCGCTCACCGCCGGGGTCGCGTTCCTGCCCATGACGCTCACCGTGTTCGGCGTGTCCCGGGCGGCACCGCGGCTGATGCCGCGGTTCGGCGCGACCCGGCTGATGCTGGCCGGCATGCTCCCGGTCATCGCCGGGATGGCCTGGCTGGCCCAGGTGTCGGCGGGGACCAGCTACCTGGGCGGCATCCTGGGCCCGATGCTGCTGCTCGGCGCCGGGATGGGCGTGGTGTTCGTGCCGCTCACCACGGTGTCGCTGGCCGGAGTGGCCTCGGCCGACTCCGGCGCGGCGTCCAGCATGGTCAACGTCATGCAGCAGCTTGGCGGGGCCCTCGGGCTGGCCATCCTGGTCACCGTGTTCGGCACCGCCTACCGGCACGCGGCGGCGGCCGGGACCGCGGCGCACGGTGCTGCCCGGGACCACGGGGCGCTGATCCACGGGGTGTCGGCCGCGTTCACCGTGGCCGCCGTGTTCGACGTCTGCGCGCTGCTGGTCATCCTGCTCACCAGCGGGGCGCTGGGTTTTGCGGCACCGGGCCGTGGGGCGCTCAGCCGGCCGCGGTGACCATCCGCAGGTCCAGGCCTGCGGGCAGGGACGTGCCCGGGTGCACGATGGCGGCCGTGCCGCCGTGCGCCCGGGCCGCGTCCGGCAGTCCCTCCGCCGGGGTGGCGACCACGGTCGCGCCCTGCAGCAGGGCCAGGTCGAGCAGCACCGTGTAGTCCCGGGGGTTGCCGCCGGGCGGCGCGGCCAGCACCACGTCATGCTCACTGATCGGGATGACCGCGGCCAGCCGGTGCAGGTCGGCGGCCAGCTCACCGTGGGTGACCGGCTGCTGGCGCGCGCCGTCCCGGCCGGTCCGGTACGGCGCCAGGGCCAGGTCGGCCGGCCCGGCCGCGGCCGGTGCACGGGAGCCGCGGGACAGCAGCGAGCAGAACGTGGTCGTCCCCGGCACCTCATCGAACGAGATGACCTGCCGCACCCAGGAGCCGTCCGCCGCGGCCAGCGCGGTCTCGGCCACCGGGTCGGCGGTGATCAGCAGCCGGGCCGCGCAGTCGGTCAGCTGGCTGGCCATCTCGGCCGCGGTGCCCGCGCAGCACAGCGGCGAGGGCACCCCGCCTGCCGCCCGGATGGAATGCACGGCCAGCGCGTAGCTCACCGCGTCCGGCACGCAGACACCGACGATGTCCTGATCGCGCAGCCCGTGCCGGGCCAGCCCGGCCGCTGCGGCCTGCAGCACCGCGGCCAGGCTGGCATGGCTCAGAGCCCGGCCTGGCCAGGCCGCGCTGCCGCCGACGAGCGCGGGCCGCTCACCGCGGGCCACCCCGAGGCCCACCAGCCGCTGCGTCACGGTATCGGGGGCAGGCATCCCCGTGACCATCATCCGTGCCTCTTCCCAGGCTCCTCCGGCCATCCCCCTCCTGACGGCCGGAGGAGCCTTGGCTCTGCGTCCGGCAGCCCCGGATGGGCCACGCACGGGCCCCCGTAACCGCCCGGGGCCCACCCGGAACTCTGCCGATGACTCTATGTATGCACGGGCCCCGGGCACATCCGCCGAACTATGCAGTGCCGTGTGTATTTCGCGGCCAGCGGCGACGTGGATGGGTATGTACGCGAAGTTTCTGCACGGTGTAAGCAGGCACGGGTCAGGAGTCCGCCTGCCGGGCCATCCACGCGGCGACCTGGGCCCGGGAGTTGAAGCCCAGCTTGGTCAGCATGTTGGCCACGTGCCGGGCCACGGTGGCCTGGCTGATGACCAGTTCCTCGGCGATGGCCCGGTTGCTCAGCCCGCGCGCGATCAGCCGGGCGATCTCCAGCTCACGCGGGGTGAGCGTGGACACCTCGCTGCCCGAGGCGGCCCGTGGCCGCGGTATCGGCGCCCAGTCGGCGGGCTGCGCCGCCGGGGCCGCGCCGTTACCCGCGGCCGGCGGCTGTACCGCGTAGCTGACCGCCTCGGCCCCGGTCATCGCCCGGCCCTCGGCCAGCAGGGCGGCGGCCATCGGCTCGCCCAGCGCCCGGCGGGCCGGGCCGAGCAGGTCGGCCAGCCGGGCCCCGGTCAGCGGCGGATGGCCGGCCGCCGAGCGCAGTTCGAGCGCGGCCCCGGCCAGCCGGGCGGCCCGCGCCGCCTCGCCCGCCCGGGCCTCCAGCGCGGCCACCGCCTCCAGGCCGCGGGCGACCGGCAGCCGCTGCCCGGTGGCCAGGCTGAGCTGCAGGCTCTCGGTCAGGCTGGTCCGGGCCAGGCCCAGGTCACCCTGGGTGAGCGCGACCGAGGCGATGCCAGCCAGGCAGCGGGCGATCTCCGGGCGGGCGTCGATCTCCTGGTACAGGCTGAGCGCCGCCTGGTAGTGGCTGATCGCGGCCAGGTAGTCGCCCCGGGCCCGGGCCACCGCGCCCAGGCCGTAGCGGACCTGGGCCACCCCCCAGCCGTTGTTGTCCCGGAGCACGTCGAGTGCCGCCTCGTAGCAGGCCTGCGCCTCGCGCAGGCTGCCCAGCCGGGCCAGGCCGGCCGCCTTGATGCTCAGCGCCAGCCCTTCCTCCCAGTCGTTGCCCAGCTTGTGCGCGGTGGCCGCGGCCTCGTCGATGCGGGCCACCGCCTCATCCACCCGGCCGGCCCGCAGCGCGGCCACCGCGAGCAGCCGCAGCGCACCGGCCTCGTGCGGGTCACCGGCCTCGCGGCACAGCGCCAGGCCCGCGCTGGCCACCCGGCCCACGGTCTGGTAATCCTGCTGCTCGAAGGCCAGGTCGCCGCGGAACACCAGGGCCGGGCCGCGGATGCCCGGCCGGCAGCCCGGCGGCCTGGCCGAGGAACCGGTCGAACCAGGCCACCCCCTCGGCCGTGTCGCCGTGCGTCAGCCACGGGTTGCGCATGGCCCCGCACATCCGCAGCCCCTCGGCGACATCGCCGCGGTGCAGCGAGGTGACCAGGGCCAGCCGGTAGTTGTCCAGGTCGCCGGCGATCTCCCGGTACAGCGCCACCCGGCGCGGCCAGGACGGCGCGCCCCGGACGAACGCCTGGGACACCACCCACTCGCTGTAGCGGAGCAGGTAGTCGCGATGCCGCAGCCGGACCGCGTCCTCCTCGCCGGAGGCGGCCAGCCGGCTGGCCGCGTACTCCTTGATCGTGTCCAGCAGCCGGTACCGGGACTCGCCACGCAGCTCGTGGTCGAAGGTGACCAGCGACTTGTCGATCAGCGCGGCCATCAGGTCGAGCACCGCCGGTGGCCGGGATCTGCTCGTCGGCGCAGACCTGCTCGGCCATCTCCAGATTCCAGCCAGCGAACACCGACAGCCGCCGGAGCAGGATCTGCTCCGGTTCGGACAGCAGCTCATAACTCCAGTCCACCGCGGCCCGCAGCGTCTGCTGCCGCGGCGGCGCGGTCCGGTCCCCGGAGGCCAGCAGCCGGAACCGGTCATCCAGGCGGCTGGCGATCTGCTCCACCGACAGCGCCCGCACCCGGGCCGCGGCCAGCTCGATGGCCAGCGGCATGCCATCCAGCAGACGGCACAGCCGGGCCACCGCCGCGGCGTTGTCGCGGCCCACCGCGAACCCGGCCCGGGCGGCCGACGCGCGGTCGGCGAACAGCCGCATCGCCTCGTGCCGGGCCAGGTCGGTCAGCGAGTCCCGGTCCAGGTGGCTGGGCAGGGACAGCGGCGGCACCCGCCACACCGTCTCGCCGCGCACCCGCAGCGGCTCCCGGCTGGTGGCCAGCACCCGCAATTGCGGGCAGCCGGCCAGCAGCTGATGCACCAGCCCGGCGCAGCCCTCCACCAGGTGCTCACAGGTGTCCACGATGAGCAGCAGGCGGCGGCCGCGGAGCGCCTCGACCAGGGTGGCCAGCAGCGGCCGGTCCGGCTCCTCACGCACCCCGAACGTCGCTGCCACCTGGCGCGGGATCAGCTCCGCGTCGGCCGTGTCGGCCAGCTCCACCAGCCACGCCCCGTCCGGGAAGTCCGGCACCACCTCGCAGGCCAGCCGGACCGCCAGCCGGGTCTTGCCGATGCCACCAGGACCGCACAGGGTCAGCGCCCGGACATCGCTGAGCAGCTGCGCGAGCTCAGCGAGATCACGCTCCCGGCCGACGAAGCTGTTCGGCTCCGCAGGGAGGTTGCCCGACGAGGGCGGAGCTGCGGAAGTCATGGCATGCGGACCGTCTGGTTGGTGGCGGCGGGCGTTACCCGGCTGGGGTGCTCAATCGCGGACGTCAACGGGAACAGCGCTGGTGTAGTGAAGTCGACCGAAATACATCAGTTTGACCATTGTCCACCACTGCGTGCCACGTCGGGTAGTAACAGGTACTCGCACATGATAACGGAGAGTGATCTCCTTTCCGGGCGAGACGGCGAAACCGGCGTGTCCACGGATGTACCGCGGCCCAGCTGCCGAACGGCGAGATCAGCTGCGCCTCGCCGCGGATCGGGCTGGCCGCCCGGTTGGCCAGCCGGACGGCCAGCTCACCGGGCCGGCCAGCGGCGATCCGCAGCGCCGGGGTCAGCACGGCCACCTCGAGCTCGGCGGCGATGGCCTGCTGGTCGGCGTGCCACCGCGGGCAGCAGCTCGTCCAGCGGCAGGTGAGTGAAGGTACCGGAGGGCAGGCCGAGGCAGACCACCGCCACATCCTCGAGGGCCTGGCCGAGCTGGTCATGTATCCGCGCGGCCAGAAAATAGTGGCCGGGCGCCGCGCCCGGCACGCCGCGCACGGCCAGCTCCCATTCCGCGTACCCCAGCGGCGGCAGCTGTAGCGCAGCGCCACTTCGGGACCGGGCAGCGCGGTCACCGCCAGCCCGTCCGGCACATCCGGCTCAACGGTCCCAGCTGCCACTCAGCCCGTCCGGCACGGTGAGCCGGACGGCTCGACCGTGCCGGACTGGATGCTATGGGCCCGGATCCGCCACGGTGATGGCGGAGCACGCCGGAGCTGGGACGGCGAGCCGGGTGGGGGACAGGTGCACCGCGACGGGGAGGTTGCCGGCCGGGGCCGGGCCCTTGCCGTGCAGCCAGTACCGGCTGAACACCGGCTGGGCCGGCTCGGGCGGCGTGACCTCAGCGGCGCCCGGCCGGCCCAGTGGTGCGGTTCCCAGCTGTGTGCCCAGGTTCCCGCAGGCGCGGACTGCGAGCGCCAGCGTCACCGTCCCGGCCGGGCCGATCGCGGTCACCGCCGCGCTCCCGGCCACCGGCAGCGCGGGCCCCTCGCCGTCCTCGGTCAGCCCGGTGAGCTGGGCGCCGGTGATCCCGGTGAACAGGCTCACCCGGGCGGAAGCCGGCGGCCCGGCCAGACAGGTCGCGCAGCCGGGCGGTCACCCCGGCGGACCGGTCCGGCGTGCCGTCGCGGCCGGCCGCCAGCGGGTTGCCCCGCGGCTTCAGCGCGGCCAGCATCGCCGGGCCCATCGACCGGGCACAGGCTGGCTGCGGCGGGCAGGGCGCCCGGGGTGCACCCCGGTCTCGGTGACCAGCAGCGGGTGGTTGTACTCCTGGCCGGCCGGGCGAAGCCGGCCGACCGCCAGTCCCCGGGCCCGGCGGCCAGCGCGTACTCGAACGTGTGGCTCCAGTGCTGCCAGGCGAAGCTGCTGCCGTCCGGTGCGGTCCGCTTGTCGCCGTCGATCCACACCCCGCACGGCCACGCGCTGCACGACCGCATCAGCGCGATGTGCAGCGTTCCGTCCGGGGTGACCAGGCTGCTCGGCGTGCCCCGGTTGAGCAGCGCCACCGAGTGCCCGGCCAGCGGCGGCTCCGACGTCATCGCCCAGCGGGGTCACCGAGATCTCCGAGTCGGCCAGGTCGGCCGCTACCGCGCTGACCGCCGCGGCCAGGTCCGGGCCGGCCACCAGGAGCACCGGCAGGTCCCGCGGCCCGCGCACGTCGGCGCCCGGCGCGAACGCCGCGGCCCGGGACTGCGCGGCGGGCAGCCACAGCGGCAGGCCCGCTGCCCAACGCCCGGCTGAGCTCCGCCCCGAACGGGTCAACCGCCTCCAGCAGCCGGGCCGTCCACGGGTTCTGCTCCGGGCCGCCCAGCGCGATCCGCACGTCGGGCAGGTTCGAGTCCAGGTCGAGGGCGCCGTACCGCGGGCCGTCCGGCCAGCGAGCAGGTCGCCGTGACGCCCTGCCCGGCCAGCGCCGCCACCAGGTCGGCGACCGGCCCCCGGCTGGCGCCCGAGAAAATCGGGTCCGGGCAGGATGATCTCGGCCACGCCGATGGCCCGCTGCTCCGCCCGGCCGGACAGGGCGGTCCAGCTGACCCGCGCGGTGGACCCGGTGCCGAACCACTCGTGCGCCGGGTTATCCAGGGTGAAACTGTGCTCGGCGACGTCGGCGTCGATGCTGCCGAACGGCCGGCCGACCGCCGCGGTCGCGCCCTGGTAGACCGGCAGCCCGCCGGGCACATCGGCCGGGAAGCGCACCCGGAGCAGCCGGTCGTGCCCGATCGACCCGTCCACGTGGGTGCGGAACTGCACCGCCTGCGCGCCGTCCCAGAGCAGCGTCTCCTGGGTGACCCGCAGGTCGCCCACGGCGAACTCGGCCAGCAGCCGGGCGCCCAGCGGGCAGCGCTGCGCGGTCACCTTGGCCGGGCCGGCCGCCGAGCCAGTGCCCGGGCCCTTGGGCGACAGCAGCCACGGGCCCTCACCCCAGCGCGGGTGGCTGGTCGTACTCCTCCTGGACGATCAGCTCGTTGCCGCCCGGCCGGAGCAGTTCGGCGCCGGCCAGCTTGTCGCGCAGCCGGGTCAGCGTGCCGCCCCGGGCCGGGTCGGCCTCGATCAGGAACCGGTCGTTCTCCAGCCGCGCGCCCGGCTGTGGCTGCCAGCCGGCCGGCGCCGGCTCGCCGCCGCGGGCCGGGCCGGCCCAGTAGGCCCGGTAGCCCACCCCGGGCACGTCCGCGGCGCGGAAGGTCAGCGTCACCCCGGCCAGGCTGCCGTCCGGGTGCCGCCGCGGGTGCTCGGCCAGGAACGGGACCGCCGCGGCTTCGTCGCGCAGCGCGACCGGGCCGGCCCCGGCGCGGGGAACTCCAGCTCGGTGGTGACCAGGCCGGACCGGGGCCAGGACAGCGTGTTGAACACGACCAGCGCCCGCTCCCCGGGACCGGTGCCGCCCGCGCGGCGGGTGTCCGCCCGCGCGGCCAGCGCGGCGGCCGCGTCCCGGCGGGCCGCCTCGCCGCGCTGCCAGGCTTCCCGCCAGCCGCCCAGCAGGTCCAGGTACACCTGGTCGGACTCGGTGCCGGTGATCGCGTCGTGGTGCGCGCCGAACACCAGCTGGCGCCAGGCCTTGTCCAGCGACTGGGCCGGGTAGCCCGCGCCGGCCAGCCAGGCCAGCGTGGCCAGCAGCTCGCCGTCGCGCACCGCCACCTCGGCCGCGCGCTGGGCCTGCTTGGTGTCGATGTAGGAGACGTCCTTGCCCGGGTAGACCGGGTTCATGTCCCGGGTCTGCGGGACCAGCCAGCTGCCCCGCCCGGCCGCGTCGGCGCGCACCGCGGCGAAGAACTCACGCGGCACCGCGGTGACGAACCGGGGCCACACGTACCGCGAGTTCCAGTCCCGGTGGATGGCGGTCACCCAGCGGCTCGGGATGACGTGGTCCGCGCCCACCGGGAGCAGCACGTTGCGGGTGGCGGCGACCGGGGCCAGGCTGCGGAACTCGCCCAGCGCCGCCTGCTCCGCCCCGGCCAGGTCGGCCGCCTGGTGGGTGGACCAGCCGGCCCCGTAGTGGTTCGGCATGTAGCTGGTCAGCAGGCCGCGGCCGTCCGGCGAGACCCACTCGAACTCGCTGCGCAGCTGCATCCGCGAGTTGTCGCCCACGGTGCGCAGCGGGCCCCACTGGTGGTAGGGCCCGCGGGCCCAGGCCGACTCGGTCAGGCCGGCCGCGGCCATCAGCCCGGGATAGCCCGGGTCATGGCCGAACACGTCCAGCATCCACGCGGTGCGCGGATCCCCGCCGGCCACGTCACGCTGGTAGCCGAGCCCGTAGATCGCGTTGCGGATGGTGGACTCGGCGCCGGTCAGGTTGGTGTTCGGCTCGTTGTAGTTGCCGCCGACGATCTCCACCCGGCCGTCGGCGATCAGCTGGCGCAGCTCGGCCCGGTGCTCCGGGTGGGTGTCCAGGTACGGCTTGAGGTAGTCGATCTCGGCCAGCACGAACTTGTAGTCCGGGTCCTCGCGGGCGTGCGCCAGGTGCAGCTCGACCAGCTCGAACGCGGTGCGCACATCGGGCAGCCGGCCGCCGGAATCGGGCAGCAGCAGCCGGGACTCGGTGAACTCGCCCTGGGTGTCCCACCAGACCGGGTCGTAGTGGAAGTGGCTGACCATCCACATCGTCCAGCCGGTCTCGGCGGCCCGGATCTCGGCCGCCAGCTCGGCCCGCTCGCCGGTCACTCTCCGCGACCGCGGTGACCTGCCGCGGGCTGCCCGGCTGATAGCGGCGGCGCGAGGTGCACGGCCACCTCGGCGACCCGCTCTCCGCCCGGCTCCGGGAGTTCCATGCCGAACGCCCGCGGCGTGCTGACGGCCGCCCCGTCGACCCGGACCTGCATGGCGGGGGCGGCCCGGGCTGGCCCGGCGCTGTCGTTGCGCACCGTGACGCGGATGATCTGGAGTGGGTGCTGCGCGGTCCCGCCGAACAGCTCGGTCGCTTCAACCGCCGTGATCCGCATGGCTTCATCGTGACATGCACGGCGCCGCCTGGTCAGCCGTCCGCGGTCGCCGTGGCCAATACCCTCTTGTCGAAAGGCTCGTTTCGAAGCTAGTATTTCGAAACATGTCTTCCGATGACCGTCCACATCTGGCCGTCACCGATCCACGGATGATCCGGGCCCTCGCACACCCGGTCCGGATGGCTCTGCTCGAAGCGATAGAGCAGAGCGAGGCCAAGACGCTGACCGCCACCCAGGCCAGCGAGCTGCTCGGCGAGTCGCCCGCCAACTGCGCGTTCCACTTGCGCACGCTGGCCAAATACGGGTTCGTGGAGGAGGCGGGCGGCGGGCGCGGCCGGGAGCGGCCGTGGCGGGCGAAGTACCGCACCATGGAGCTCAAGCCGCCGTGGCTGGACCCGGAGAGCCGGCTGGCCGTGGAAGCCGCCGCCACGGTGTGGATCGACCGGTGGCTGGACCGCGCCAAGGTCCGGATCCGGCGGGCGCTCGGCTTCCCCGCCGAGTGGCAGGAAGCCACGATCGCCTCCAAGCGGGTGCTGCATGTGACCGCCGCCGAGGCGGTGCAGCTCGACCAGCGACATGCACGCACTGTGGCACCGGTACCGGGACCGGGATGACGACCCGTCGCTGCGCCCGCCGGGCAGCCTGCGGTACGAGGTGCTGGCGTTCGGCTACCCGGCCGACGAGCCGCCCGGCGCCGGCGGGACTGGCTGATGTGCGGCGGCTGCCAGCGCACCGGCCGCAACAGCGCGGCTGCCGTCGCCGTGCTCGACTACCGCATTCTGCTGGCGGTGATGGCCGCAGTCATGCTGGCTGCCGCCGGGTATCTGGCCCGCGTGCCTGGTTCGCGGGTGCGCACGGCAACGCGGGACATGGTTGCGGCAAGCAATCGAGTGCAGAGATAGATACCATTCCTTGTGATGTGCGAACTCGGAGCACCAGAGAATCGGGGTGGCGGCGGATGGCCGACCCACCAGTGACGTTGAAGGATGTCGCCGCGCGGGCCCGCGTGCACCCAGCCACCGCGTCCCGGGCGCTCAACCCGGAGACCCGGCTGCTGGTCCGCGAGGACACCGCCGCGCGGGTGCTGGAGGCCGCGGCCGAGCTCGGCTACCGGCCCAACACGGTGGCCCGCAGCCTGCGCACCCGCCGCTCGCACAGCGTCGGGGTGCTCATCCCGGACCTGAACAACCCGCTGTTCCCGCCGATCGTGCGGGGCATCGAGGACCGCCTCGCGGCGGCCGGCTACGTGGCGCTGATCGGCAACACCGACGGGGACGCCGAGCGGGAGCGGATGCTGTTCGAGCAGATGCGCGCCCGGCACGTGGACGGGCTGGTGCTGGCCACCGTGCACCTGGGCGACCCGCTGCTGGCCGAGTCGGCCCGGGCCGACCTGCCGGTGGTGCTGATGAACCGGCTGGCCCAGGACTACAGCCTGCCCTCGGTCTCGGTGGACAACGAGCGCGGCATCCGGATGGCCGTGGCCCACCTGGCCCAGCTGGGGCACACCCGGATCGCGCATATCGCCGGCCCGCAGGAGGTGTCCACCGGGCTGGCCCGCTACCGCGGCTTCATCGCCGCGATGGAGGCGCACGGCCTGCCGCCGGACCCGGAGCTGATCGTGACCGCCCGGGCGTTCTCCATCGAGGAGGGGCACCGCTGCGCGCAGCTGCTCATCCAGCGGGACCCCGGCTGCACCGCGGTGGCGGCCGGGAACGACATGCTGGCGGTCGGCTGCTACGCCGCGCTGGACGACGCCGGGCTGCGCTGCCCGCAGGACGTGTCGGTGGTCGGCTTCAACGACATGCCGTTCATCGACCGGCTGCGCCCGCCGCTGACCACCATCCGGTTCCCGCACTATCAGGTGGGCACCGAGGCGGCGCAGCTGCTGCTGGAGCGGATCGCCGGGCACACCGGCCCGGTCAAGGTGCTCTTCCTGGCCCCGGAACTGGTGGTCCGCGGCTCTACCGGCCCGGTCCCGGCCGCGGCCTGCGGCGCGCCGGGGCCAGGCCCACGGACCGCGGCTGCCCCCGGCAGCCCTGCCGCTGCCGCGAGACACGCTGAGGAAAATTTCCGGTATAGATCTGGATCATGTCGGTTGACATCGGACTGACACATAAGTCAGGCTTCGTGCAAACGATTGTCAGTGCAAGGGGTGACCTGATGGCAGAGCACGGTGACGAACTCCGCCTGGGCTGGCTGGGCACCGGGCGGATGGGTTCTGAACTGGTGCAACGGCTGCTCGCGGCCGGCTGCGACGTCGCCGTCTACAACCGGACCCGGGCCAAGGCCGAGCCACTGGCCGCGCTCGGCGCCAAGGTTGTCTCGTCGCCCGCGGAACTCGGCACCCGGGACATCGTGTTCGCCACCGTCGGCACGCCACAGGACCTGATCGACGCGGTCCTCGGCGACGGCGGGCTCACCTCGGGCGAGGCGTCGCCGCGGGTCCTGGTGGACTGCTCGACGATCTCGGCCGACGTCTCCGGGCAGATCCGCGAGAAGCTCGCCGCGCGGGGCACCGACCTGCTGGCCGCCCCGGTGATGGGCAATCCCAAAGTGGCCAGCGTGGGCAAGCTCACCCTGGCCGTGTCCGGGCCACCGGCCGCCTTTGATCTGGCCCGGCCCTATCTCGACCTGCTCGGCGCCGGGGCGACATATGTCGGCGAGGGAGAACTGGCCCGGACGGTAAAGCTTTGCCATAACCTCTTCCTCGGTGTCGTCACCCAGTCGCTGGCGGAAGTGACGATCCTGGCCCAGAAGAGCGGCGTCAGCCGGGAAGCGTTCCTCAGCTGCCTTAACAAAAGTGTGATGGGTTCGCCGTTTACTCGTTACAAGTCGCCGGCCTTCGTGAACCTGGACTTTCATCCGACCTTTACCGCCACCTTGCTGCGCAAGGACTTTGACCTGGGCCTGGCCGCGGGCCGGGAACACGAAGTGCCGCTCCCGGTGGCCGCGCTGGTGCACCAGATGATCCAGACACTTATTGGCCGGGGTTACGGCGAGCAGGATTTCGCCGCCCTGATCGAACTCGAGGCGCAGTCGGCCGGCCTTCAGCTGGCGAGTGAAAACTCCGACATCTCAGACGGTCTCGACCAACCCGACAGCAGTGAAGCCAATGCAGTACCGTGAGCCACTGTCCCGGCCAGGCCCCTCATGCAGCCATCCGGACCCCCCACGGACGCGCCGCCGGCGCGCGGCTGCACCTGGCCAATCCACAGGAGATTCCTGAACTGGAAGGAGGACCGGATGAAACCTCACCGCACCCGGTTCTTGGCTATCCCGGCCGTCGCCGCAGCCGCGGCTATGGTCCTGGCTGCCTGCAGCAGCAGCGGCGGCGGCAGCAGCAACAACTCATCAGGCGACCAGCAAATCGCCGATCCTTATCGGCACCTCACTGTCTCTGACGGGTGACTTCTCCGCAGACGGCCAGGCGTTCCAGCGTGGCTACGACCTGTGGGCGAGCGAGGTCAACAGCCATGGCGGACTGCTCGGCCGCCAGGTCAAGATGGTCTTCGAGAACGACCAGAGCAGCCCGACCACGGTGACGACCAACTACACCAAGCTCATCGCCCAGCAGAAGGTGAACTTCGTCTTCGGGCCGTTCTCCACGCTGCTGACCGTGCCGGCCGCGAAGGTGGCGGCGCGCTACGGTTACGCGTTCCCCGAGGGCGCGGGCGGCGGCCCGGCGGTCTACGCGCTCAACCTGCCGAACGTCTTCTCGGTCAGCCCGCCGGTCGCCGACCAGCTGGTGCCGTTCGCCGACTGGGTGGCCGCGCTGCCGGCCAGTGAGCGGCCGAAGACGGCGGCCTACCCGATGGTGAACGACCCGTTCGCCGACCCGATGACGCAGACCGCCCAGGCCATCCTGCAGAAGGCTGGCGTCAAGACGGTCTACTCGAAGGTCTTCCCCGCGGAGAACCCGGACTACAAGGCCGGCGCCGACGCGGTGGCCGCGACCGGCGCCCAGATGGTCGTCGTCGGCTCGGTGGACGTGCCCACCGTGACCGCGTTCATCCAGGCGTTCGAGCAGCAGCACTACAACCCGAAGATCTTCGCCGCGTCGGCCGGCCCGGACCAGGGCCAGGCCTTCCTGAGCTCGATCGGGGCCAAGAACGCGCCCGGGATCATGGTGCCCAACGGCTGGTACGGCGGCGAGCCGAACGCGCTGAGCCAGGCCATGGTCAAGGCCTACATCGCCAAGTACGGCGGGACGGCGTCGGACATCAACGCCGACGTGGCGGAAGGCTACTCGGTGGGCGAGACCCTGGCGGCCGCGGTCGCCGCGACCAAGAGCCTGCAGAACTCCAAGATCATCAGCTACCTGCACAGCGGCGTGACGATCCAGACCGTGCAGGGACCGGCCAAGTTCGCCAGCAACGGCATGAACGTGGTCGCGAACAAGTACATCTTCCAGTGGCAGACCGGCAGCAAGTTCGTCCAGGTGCTGCCGAGCACCGCGACCGGCTCGGTGGCGATCGTCAACCCGAAGCCCAAGTGGGCCAGCTGAGCTGGGTTAGCTGATGGGGCGGTGCGCGGAGCGGCATATGGCGGCCAGCCTGAGTTCGGCCCAAACTGGCCGAACTCAGGCTGGCGAGGGCATACGGTGCCGGATGAACGCCATATGCGCTCCGCGCACCGGGGCACCCACACCGAACTGCCGGGTGCCCCGGCATGGCCACAGGAAGGGAGAAACCCGATGAGGCGCGACCGCGCCAGGTTCACGCTGCTCGCTGCCGGTGGCGCGGTAACCGCGCTGATACTGGCCGCGTGCGGCGGTGGCAATGCCAGCACCACCAGCTCCACCGGCACCGCGGGGCGAAGCCGATCGAGGTCGGCATCTCGCTGCCGCTGACCGGGCAGTTCTCGGCCGACGGCATCGCGACCGAACACGGATATCAGCTCTGGGCCAGCGACGTCAACAGCCAACGGCGGCCTGCTCGGCCGGCCGGTGCAGCTGAAGATCCTCAACGACAAGAGCAACCCGAACACGACGAGCAAGGACTACACCACGCTGATCACCCAGGATCACGTGGACCTGACCCTGGCGCCGTTCTCCACCCTGCTCACGGTACAACGCCGCGCAGACGACGATGAAGTACAAGTACGCGCTGGCCGCCGGGTCGGCCACCGGGCCCGCCGTCTTCGGCTGAAAGACCCCTACCTGTTCAGCGTGAGCGTGCCGGACGCGGACGAGATGGAGCCGTTCGCGAACTGGGTCGCGTCGCTGCCGCCCGGCAAGCGGCCCACCACCGCGGCCTACCCGATGGTGAGCGACCCGTTCGCCGACCCGCCGGTGCAGGCCACCGAGGCGGCGCTGTCGGCGAAGGGGATCAAGACGGTCTACGCCACCAACCCGAACCACGCGCCCACGCCGAACGCGACCGACTCGAACCTGATCCCATGGCCGAACCAGGTCGCGAGCCAAGAACCCGCAGCTTGTCGTGCTCGGCACGGTGGACGTGCCCAGCCTGCTCGCGTTCGTGAACGCGTTCCGGGCCAAGAACTTCACCCCGAAGATCATAATCGCGTCCTCCGGGCCGGACCAGGGCGAGGAGTTCCTGCACCACATCGGCCCGTCCAACGCCGAGGCGATCATGGTGCCGGACGGCTGGTTCGGCGGTGAGCAGAACGCGCTCAGCCACGTCATGGTGCAGGACTACATCGCCAAGTTCGGCGGCACCACCAACGACATCAACGCCGACGTGGCCGAGGCCTACTCGGCGGGCGAGACGCTGGCCGCCGCGGTCACCGCGACCAGGAGCCTGAACAACAGCAGCATCGCCAGCTACCTGCACAGCCACACCGTGCAGACGGTGCAGGGCTCGGCCACGTTCGACCCGATCGGCGAGAACACCGACGCGCTGCACCAGGCGTTCATCTTCCAGTGGCAGAACAGCCAGTTCCTCCAGGTGCTGCCCACGCACCCGGGACCTGCCGCTGAAGCGGTCAAGCCAGGCTGGGGCTGACAACAGCGGGCTCGTTGAGGACGCGGCCCCGTACCGAACTAGCAGCAGGATGAAGGGCATGAACCAGGGATGGGACGCGAACTCACCGAAGCCATCGTCGACGGCATTCTCGGCGGCGGTGTCTACGCGCTGATGGCGGTCGGGCTGACGCTGATCTTCGGCGTGCTCGATATCATCAACATCGCCCAGGGCATCCTGGTCGTGCTCGGCGCGTACCTCAGCTACGTGCTGTCGGTGCACCTGCACCTCGACCTGTTTGTCGGCCTGCTGGTGACCGTCCCGGCGATGTTCCTCGTCGGGGTCGCGATCCAGTGGGCCTTCATCAGGCCACTGCGCGGCCGGGAGCGCACCTCGATGTCGCTGCTCGCCACCTACGCGGTAGCGATCATCATCGAAGGGGTGCTGTACATCATCTTCGGCTCCAACTACGTGAACCTGACCGCCTCGTACGTCACGTCGGGGCCGAAGGTGTTCGGCTTCTACCTGGACTACATCTACATCTATGGCTTCGCGGCGGCCGTGCTGCTGGTGGCAGCCATCTACTTCACGCTGTACCGGACCCAGTTCGGCCGCACGGTCCGGGCCACCATGCAGGACCAGACGGCGGCCCGGATCATCGGCATCAACGTGAACCGGGTGCAGATGCTCACGTTCGGCATCGGGGTGGCCGTCACCGCGGTGGGCGGCATGGTGTTCGGCGCGACCGGTGGCGGGTTCAACCCGAACACCGGCTATGACCTGATCTCCCGGCTGCTCGCCATCATCATCCTGGGCGGCATGGGCAGCATCGCCGGCGCCATGCTGGCCGCCATCTTCATGATCACGCTGGAGGCGGTGGTGGACGTGCTCTGGTCGCCCAGCTGGTCGGTGGTGGTGTTCTACGGCGCGCTGGTGCTCGTCCTGGCCATCCGGCCGCAGGGCGTGCTGGGCAAGAAGGCGGCGAGGGCCCAATGAGCACGGACTCCTTCACCAGCACTGACCGGCGCGGCCTGCTGCTCCGGCTGGGCGGCCTGGCCGTGCTGCTGGTCATCGCGGTCATCTTCCCGCTGGTGATCACGAACGCCCTGTACACCCAGTTCGGCGTGGACACCCTGATCTTCGTGGCCGCGGTGACCGCGTGGAACCTGTTCTCCGGGTTCTCCGGCTACATCTCGCTCGGGCACGCGGTGTTCTTCGGCACCGGCGCGTACACGGTCGGGCTGCTGACCATCCACTGGAAGGTGATCGGCGGCACCATCTTCGCCCTGCTGCCGCTGGGCGGGCTGGCCGCCGCGGTGGTCGCGGTGCCGTTCGGGCTGATCGCGCTGCGGGTGCGGCGGCACACGTTCGTGGTGATCACCATCGCGATCTTCTTCATCTTCCAGCTGATGGCCTACAACCTCTCGTTCACCGGCGGGAACCAGGGCCTGTCCACGCCGTTCTTCCTGTGGAACGCGGCCGACTACAACAACCCGTTCTACTACGTCGCGCTCATCCTCGCGGTGGGCACGATCGTGCTGGCCTGGCTGATCCGCGGTTCCCGGTTCGGCCTGCAATTGCTGGCCATCCGGGACGACGAGGACCGGGCCCGTGGCCTCGGCGTCCGCGCCATGCGGACCAAGCTCAGCGCGTTCATCATCTCCGGGTTCATCACCGGGATGATCGGCGGGCTGTGGTGGTTCTTCATCGGCCAGGCTCTGCCGGAGACGGTGTTCGACCCGAACTTCGACCTGTCCGTGGCGCTGATGGGCTTCCTCGGCGGGTTCGGGACACTGGCCGGGCCGGTGCTCGGCGCGCTGATCCTGGAGCCGCTGCAGCAGTGGGAAGCGATCACGTTCACCAACGGCTACGTAGCGGAGATCTCGCTGGGCGTGATCTTCCTCGCGGTGATCCTGCTGCTGCCCCGCGGCATCATCCCGACCGGGAAAGAGCTGCTGACCCGGTGGCAGGCGCTCCGGGCACGCCGCGGCCAGCCCGCCCCGGGCAGCGCGGCCCCGGCGGCCGGCGACGCCGCCGTGCCCAGCCCACCCACCTCCAAGACCGGGAGCATCCGATGACGGCGCTGCTGCGCACCGACGGGGTGAGCAAGGCGTTCGGCGGGGTCCAGGCGCTCGATGGGGCCACCATCGAGGTGGACGAGGGCAGCATCGCGGGCCTGATCGGGCCCAACGGCTCCGGCAAGACCACCCTGTTCAACGTGATCACCGGCTACGAGCGGGTGGACAGCGGTGAGGTCTACCTGGGCGATACCCGGATCACCAACGCCCCGCCGGACAAGGTGTTCGCGGCCGGCATCGGCCGCACCTTCCAGCTCACCCGGGTGTTCTCCCGGCTCACCGTGATGGAGAACATGATCGTCGCCGCCCAGCACCACGAGCGGGGGCAGGGCCGGCTGCGCAACCCGTTCGCCCGGGCCGGCGGGCCGGCCACCCGCCGCCGGGCCATGGAACTGCTCGAGTTCACCGGCATCGCCCACCACGCGGGCGCGCTGGCCGAGACGCTGTCCTACGGCCAGCGCAAGCTGCTCGAGATGTCCTACGTGCTGATGGCCCGCCCGTCGATCGTGCTGCTCGACGAGCCGGCCGGGGTCAACCCGACGCTGATCGCCACGATCGCGGACCGGATCCGGCAGCTCAACGAGCAGGGCACCACGTTCCTCATCGTGGAGCACAACATGGATTTCGTGATGGGACTGTGCGACAAGGTCACCGTCCTGGACTACGGGACCGCGGTGGTCTCCGGGCCGCCCAGCGCGGTGCGGACCGACCCCCGGGTCCTGGACGCCTATCTCGGCACTGCGGAGGACGACGATGACATCCCGGTCGGCTGACGGCACCTCGCCCGCCCTGGTCATCCAGGACGTGGTGGCCGGCTACGGCGGCGGTGACGTGCTGCACGGGGTGTCCATGCAGGTGGCCGAGCGCGGCATCACCTGCGTGGTCGGCCCCAACGGCGCGGGCAAGTCCACCCTGCTGGGCAGCATCTGCGGGCTGCTCAGGCCGCGGCTCGGCCAGGTCACGCTGCACGGTGAGCGGCTGTCCGGCAAGACCCCGCGCCAGGTGCTGGACCTGGGCGTGGTGCTGGTGCCGCAGAACCACAGCCTGTTCCGCGAGATGACGGTGCGCGAGAACATCGTGCTCGGCGGCTACATCCTGCGCGAGCGCGGGCTGGCCGACAAGCGGCTGGCCGCCGTGCTGGAGATGTTCCCCCAGGTGACCGAGTGGCTGGGCAAGAAGGCGGGCAGCCTGTCCGGCGGCCAGCAGCGGCTGGTCGAGTTCGCCCGCTCCCTGATGCTCGACCCGAGCCTGGTCATCCTGGACGAGCCGTCCATGGGCCTGTCGCCGAAGGTGCTCAAGTCGGTCTTCGACGCGGTCCGGATGATGAACGCGCAGGGCAAGACCATCCTGCTGGTGGAGCAGAACGCGCGGGCCGGGCTGCGGCTGTCCACGCACGGCGTGGTGCTGGAGAACGGCCGGGTCCGGCTGTCCGGCACCGGCCAGGAGGTGCTGAACCACCCGGAGATCGGCGCGCTGTACCTGGGTGGCGCGGTGTCCGACCAGCAGACCCCGGAAGCCCAGGCCGCCGAGGCCCGGGCCGCCGAGACAGCGGCCGCCGAGCCGGACCCGCAGTCCGCGGCGAACGGGACGGCGCCGGGAACCGCCCGTTGATCATCGACGCGCACCGCCACGTGATCGTCCCGGAGATCACCGCGCGCACCGTGCCGGAGGCGTGGCGGCCGTCCATCCGCCCGGCGGCGGGACGCAGCGTGGTCGGTTTCCGCGGCCGGGACATCAACTCGGTGCTGGGCGAGTTCAGCGACGTGGACGTCATCCTGGCCGAGGCGGCCGCGACCGGGGTCGACCACCTGCTGCTGTCGCCGTGGATCAGCCTGGTGCCGGTGGACGCGGCGCCCGCTGACGCGCAGCTGGTCTGCCAGGTGCAGAACGAGGCGCTGGCCCGGCTGGTGGCGTCCCAGCCCCAGCTCAGCGCGGTCGGCGCGGTGCCCCTGCAGGACCCGGCGCTGGCCGCGCGGGAACTGGCCGGGCTGGTCGCCGCCGGGCCTGGCCGGCGTGGAGATCCCGTCCAGCGTGGCCGGCCGGTACCTGGGTGATGACGTCTTCCTGCCGTTCTGGGCGGCGGCAGAAGACTGTGCCGCGCTGGTCTTCATCCACCCGACCACCCGCGGCTTCGGCATCGAAGCGCTGGACAGCTACTACCTGTGGAACTCGGTCGGCAACCCGCTGGAGACCGCGGTGACCGCCGGGCACATCGCGATGGCCGGCGTGCTCGAGCGGTTTCCCCGGCTGCGCGTGCTGCTGGCCCACGGCGGTGGCGCGCTGCCGGTGCTCCGCGGCCGGCTGCGCCGGGCCTACGCGGTCCGGCCGGAGGCGGCCGCGCGGACCAGCCACGGCCCGGACTGGTCGCTGCGCCGGTTCTACTACGACAGCGTCACCCATGACGCCGCGCTGCTGGCCGACCTGGTCGGCTACGCCGGGGCGGAGCAGATCCTGCTCGGCTCGGACCAGCCGTTCGACATGGGCAGCGACAACTGCGTGTCCGAGGTACGCGGGCTCGGCCTGGGCGGCGGGGAAGAGCTGATCCTGGGCGGCAACGCCGGGCGGCTGCTGGCCCCGGTGGCCAATGCCTGAGTACCCACACGCGGGCGGGCTGCTCGCCGCGCTGCTGGCCGAGCACGGGGTGCGGCATGTGTTCGGCGTGCCCGGCGGGCAGACGCTGGCCCTGTATGACGGCATCCTGGACCAGGCCGGGCTGACCCACGTGCTGACCCGGGACGAGCGCTCAGCCGCCTACGCGGCGGACGGGTACGCCCGGGTGACCGGCCAGGCCGGCGTGTGCGACGCGACGGTGGGACCGGGCGCTGCGAAGCTGCCGTCCGGCCTCGGCGAGGCACTGGGTGCGTCGGTGCCGGTTGTCGCGCTGGTCAGCGACCTGCCCGCCCGGCTCGCCCCGCACCGGTACCGTAGCGCGGCGTCCCAGGCCCTCGACCAGGCCAGCCTGCTCGCCCCGGTCACCAAGTGGCAGGCCGCGGTGCCGGACGCCGCGACCATGCCCGCCCTGGTCCGCCAGGCGTTTCGCGAGGCGACCAGCGGTCGTCCCGGACCGGTCGCGCTGTTCCTGCCCCAGGATGTGCTGGACGGGCCGGGTAAGGCCGAGTCACCGGAGAGTGCCGCCGTCCCCGCGACCAGCGCCCGGTTCGGCCGGTTCCCGCCGTTCCGGCCCGCACCGGAGCCCGCTGACGTGGCGGCCGCGACTGCCGCGCTGCGCGCCGCCCGGCGCCCGTTCATCCTGGCTGGGGGCGGCGTCCTGCATTCCGGCGCGGGTGCGGAACTCACCGCGCTGGCCGAGCAGGTCTCCGCCGCCGTGGGCACCACCCTGTCCGGCAAAGGAGCTATCGCCGAGGACCATCCGCTGAGCGTGGGCGTAACCGGGACTATGGGCACCGCCGCCGCGGCCGCCGCGCTCGGCGCGGCTGACGTGGTGCTGCTGGCCGGCTGCAAGGCCAGCGGCGGCGCCACGTTCAGCTGGACGCTGCCCCGGGCCGACCAGACGGTGCTCCAGCTCGACCTGGACCCGGCCGAGCTGGGCCGGGCCTTCCCGCTGCGCGCCGCGCTGCTCGGCGACGCGCGGGCCGGGCTGGCCGCCCTGACGGCCGCCCTCGATGACGACGGCGGCGAACCGGCCGCAGAGCCGGACCGGTCCGCGTGGCGGGCCCGGCTGGCCGGGCTGACCGCGTCCTGGCGGACCGCCCGGGACGCCGAGCGGGGCAGCAGCCAGGTGCCGATCGCGCCGCAGCGGGTGCTGGCCGAACTGGAGGCCGCGCTCGGCCCGGACGACATGCTGATCTGCGACGCCAGCCTGGCCAGCGGCTGGGGCGGGGTGTACCTGGAGCAGCGCCGCCCGGGCCGCCGGGTGCTGTGCCCGCGCGGCCAGGCCGGCCTCGGCTACGCGCTGCCCGCCGCCATCGGCGTGGCCACGGCCGCGCCGGGGCGCCGCACCGTCGTGCTGACCGGCGACGGCGCGCTGGGCTACGCGGCCGGGGAACTGGCCACGGTGGCCGAACTTGGCCTCCCGGTGACCGTGATCGTGCTGAACAACCGCTCGCTCGGCTGGATCCGCTGGTACCGGCGGATCACCTTCGGCCGCGGCTGGGAGGACGATGACTTCGCCGATGTGGCGTTCGGTGACGTGGCCCGTGGTTTCGGGCTGCACGCGGCGCGGGTCAGCGAGCCCGGCCGGCTGGCCGGTGCGCTGCACGGCGCGCTGGCCGGACCGCCCGCGCTGCTCGATGTGATCACCGACGCCTGGCAGACCCCGATCACCGCGCACCGCCGGGCGATCGAGGTGGCCGACCAGCCCGCTGCGACCCCCGGATATGGAGGCTGACCCCGTGCCGCGTCATCCCGACCGCCAGATCGAGCGGATGTCCCAGCCGGACGCCGCCCGGCTGCTCGCCGCGAGCGGGGTGGCCGTCGTGGCCACCGGCAGCGTGGAACAGCACGGCGGCCACCTGCCGCTGGGCACCGACAGTTTCGCCGCGCTGTCCGTGGCCGAGCGGGTGGCCGAGCGGCTGGACACCGTGGTCGCCTCGCTCGGCCCGGTCGGCGTGGCGCACTACCACCTGGCCTGGCCGGGCACCCTGTCGCTGCGGCCGGCCACCCTGGCCGCCGTGCTGGTCGATGTGTGCGGCGGCCTCGGCGCGGCGGGCGCCCGGCGGATCCTGGTGGTGAACTGGCACGAGGGCAACTCGGCCACGCTGCGGCTGGGCGCCGACCAGGCGCAGCAGCAGCACGGGGTGCAGGTGGTGATCGCCGAGACGCACGTGATCACCCACCGCAGCTTCCCGGACGAGATGGAGTTCACCCACGCCGGGTCGATGGAAACCGCCGCGGTACTGGCCTACGAGCCGGGCCTGGTCCAGCTGGACCGGGCGACGCAGCCGAGCGAGCGGGCCGCCGGTGAGGCCGCGCACGGGCTGTTCCGGCAGCCCGACGTGTACCCGGTGCTGCGCGACTTCCACCAGGTGGCGCCGACCGGCTGGTACGGCCGTCCCGAGCTGGCCGAGGCCGGCCGGGCCGAGGAGATCGCCGAGGCGGTGGCGGATCACGTGGTGGCCCGGGCCGGGCAGATCTGGGCCGCGCTGGGGGAGGACGCATGACGGCTGAGCCGCCCGCCGCGATGCGCGCGGCCGTGCTCCGCGAGTTCGGCCAGCTCGGCGTCGAGGACGTGGACACGCCGGTGCCCGGCCCCGGCGAGGTGCTGGTCCGGGTGCGGGCCTGCGGCATCTGCGGCACCGACCTTAAGATCGTCAACGGCGCCTACCGGGGCACCTGGCCGCCCGCGCTGCCGTTCATCATCGGCCACGAGTGGTCCGGGGAGGTGGCCGCGCTCGGCCCGGGCGCCGAGCGCAGCGGGCTGCGCCCGGGGCAGCGGGTGGTGGCCGAGAACCACACCGGCTGCGCCAGCTGCCCGATGTGCCGGGCGGGCCGGTACAACCTGTGCGAGCGGGTGCGCGAGCCCGGTTTCAAGCTGTACGGGCACACCGCCCCCGGGGCACTGGCCGAGTACGCGGTGCGCCCCGCGGTGGCGCTGCACCCGGTCCCGGACTCGGTCAGCGAAGTCTCCGCCGCGCTGGTCAACCAGGGCGCGCTCACCGTGCACGCGGCCCGCCGGACCGGCCTGGGTGCGGGGGACAGCGTGGCCGTGTTCGGCCCCGGGCTGCTCGGCCTGCTGATGATCCAGGTCGCCCGGGCCGCCGGGGCGACCGACGTGATCATGGTTGGCCGGGCCGGCGGCTGGCCGTGGCCGGCGAGCTCGGCTGCACCGCCGTGGTCAACTACGAGCAGGGTGACCCCGTGGCCGGCATCCGCGCGGCGACCGGCGGGCGCGGGGCGGACCACGTGTACGACTGCTCGGGGAACACCGCGGTCGTCGGCCAGGCCCTGGGTGCGGTCCGGCGCGGTGGATCGGTGGCTCTGCTCGGCCTGGCTGGCGGGGCCACCGCCGCCCTGCCGGTGGACCGGGTGACCCTCGACGAGCTGAACGTCCTCGGGGTACGTTCGAGTCCGAATGCATACCCCGCCATGATCTCCCTGCTGGCTTCGGGCGCGATCCGCACCGGACCGCTGACCGCCGACCGTTACCCGCTGTCTGATGTCGCCGCCGCGTTCGGCGCGCTCGCCCGCCGGGAGTCCATCCGCCCCATCATCACCATGCCGCCGTCCTAGCGCGGGGCGGCCGAGGAGCCCCCGATGCCAGTTGTCCGTGATCCTGGCGACCTGCCGGCCCGGCAGGGCGCGGGCTGGGCCGAGCAAGCCTCGGCAGGCCCGCAGGAGTTAGGAGCCCCGGTGCCGATGCAGGCCTGGCGCTGGTCGCTGGCCCCCGCGGCAGTCAGCCCGCCGATCGGGCTGGGTGCCCCGGAGGGCCTGCTCTACGTGATGGCCGGGACCGGCACCGCGGAGACGGGCGGCGGGCGGTTCACGGTCGGCCTGGAGAACGTGCTGTGGCTGGGCGGCTGCCCGGAGATCACGCTGCGCGCCGGGGGCCGCGGGCTCGAGGCGCTGATCGCCCAGGCGCCGGCCCGGGGCGGTGCGGCGCCGCCTGGCCGGGGGCGGCCGGAGCTGTTCACCGCGGCGGATCTGCCGCACCTGGTGTCCACCCGGGACACCCGGGACCGGCTGGACCTGGTCACCGACGCGGTGCCGGTGGGCGCCCGGCAGATCCGCGCCGACCGGGTGGTGTACCGGCCCGGGGACAGCGCCGCCGCGCACTTCCACGCCGGCTGCCACCACGTGTTCTGCGTGCTGGCCGGGGAAGGCCTGCTGTGCACCGACCGGGCGGTGAGCCGGCTGACCGCCGGGATGAGCGCGCTGGTCAGCCCGGGCGAGCTGCACTGGTTCGTCAACGACAGCGACGCGGACTTCGCATTCGTCGAATTCTGGGCCCCGCCGCCCGCCGACACGGTGTGGCCGGTGGCCGGGGACCGGTGCACCTGGGCGCCGGCCAGCTGAACACCCCGGAGGGTTGACCATGGAGTACACCAAGGCGGAAGCCAAGCAGGCGGCCCGGGAAAGTTTCGCCGGGCTGTGGGCGGCCACCACCGCGCCGTTCGACTCCTCCGGCGAACTGGACGTGCCGGCGCTGCGCCGTGACCTGGACCGGCTGACCGGTGCCCTGCACATCGACGGCATCTTCTGCGGCGGGGTGATGAGCGAGTTCTGGTCGCTGACCGGCAGCGAGAAGCGCCGCCTGGTCGAGGTGGTGGTGGACGCCACCCGGGGCAAATGCCCGGTGATCGCGCACACCGGCCATTCCTCCGCGCCGCAGGCCATCGAGCTCACCAGGCACGCGCAGAAGGCGGGCGCGGACTTCGCGGTGCTGATCAACCCGTACTACCCGGCCGCCTCCGAGGAGGGCCTGTACCGCTGGTTCAGGCAGGTCTGCGGGGCGGTGGACATCGGGGTATGGCTGTTCGACACGGCCTACTCGGGGGTGTCGCTGTCCCTGGACCTGGTCGAGCGGCTGGCCGCCATCGAGAACGTGTGCGGCATCAAGGTCGGCCGGGATCACGCGCACTACCTGCGGGTGCTGGACCGGGTCGGTGACCAGATCATGGTCTGCGAGCCGCACGAGGGCACCTGGCTGGCCAACATGCGCGAGCACGGCCAGCGCTGCTTCATGTCCTCGGCCGCGCCGTACCTGTACCAGACCCCGGAGTGGCAGCCGATGCGCGAGTACACCGGGCTCGCCCTGCGCGGCGACTTCACCGGGGCCAGCCAGGTGGCGGCCACCCTCGACCCGGTGCGGGCGGTGGCCGCCAAGTGGCTGCACGGCAAGCAGCGGATGGCCGACGCGCTGGCCTCGATCAAGGCCTGGGCCGGCCTGGTCGGCATGTCCGGCGGGCCGGTCCGGCTGCCGGTGCTGCCGCACACCGAGGCCGAGGTGGCCGAACTCGCCGCCGACCTGGACGCGGTCGGGCTGCTGCCGGGCGGCGGCAGCTCAGCCCGGGTGCTGCGGAACGGCCACCGGCCGGTGCGCCGCTGAGCCCATCACCTCGGCTGGGTCATGGCCGAGGTCGGACAGCATCACGATGGCCGCGTTGCGGCCCGGGGCGCCGGTGATCGACCCGCCTGGATGGGTGGACCCGCCGGTCTGGTACAGGCCCGGGATGGGCATCCGGTGCGCCGCCCAGCCGGGGGCCGGCCGGAGCGGGCCGCTGAACGCGGGCCCCCGGTTCCCGCCGTGGAACGCGCCGTGGATCATGTGCGGGTTCAGCTGCTCGATGTCCTCGGGGGACTTGACCAGGCTGGCCAGGATGACCTCGTCGGGGAAGTCCGCCACCTGGCGCAGCCGGTCCAGCTGGTGCTGGCTGTGCGCATGCTTCAGCCCGGCCCAGCCCGGCCGGCTGGTAGACCTGCGGGCTGAGGATCTTCACCGTGTGCTGGCCGGAGGGCGCCCGGCCCGGGTCGGCCAGCGTGGGGGTGGCCACCAGCACCCACGGCGGGTCCGCGATGAACCGGCCGGTGCGCAGGTCGGCGCTCATCTGGATCATCTCCTCCGGCCAGCCGGCCAGGCCGGCCGACACGGCGGTGCGCTGGCTTTCCGGGGCCTGGCCGTCCGCCCGGAACCGCGGCGGTGCGGTGGCGCAGTAGTAGCTGGCGAAGCCGGGCACCCCGACGTCGTAGGTGTCCACCCCGTAGTGGAACTCCTCCGGCCAGGCGGGCCGGGGTGCCATGTCGCGCAGGTGCTGCACGTGGATGGTGGACAGCACGGCGGTGCCCGCCCGGTACTGGGTGCCGCCGGCCGTTTCCACCCCGGTGCACCGGCCGCCGTCCAGCAGCAGCCGGGTCACCCGCTGGCCGCACCGCACGGTGCCGCCGTGATCGGCCAGGTAGCCGGTGAGCGCGGCGGTCAGCTGCCCGGACCCGCCGATCGGGATGGACCAGCTGCGCTGCTGGCGGCCGAACGTCTGGGCGTAGGGCAGCACCCCGGAGCCCGGCTCGTCCACCGGCTGGAACACCTGGAACGCCATCCAGAGCAGGAAGGCCTGGATGTGCCGGCTGGTGAACTCGTGCTGGACCACCGCTGCCGCGGACAGCTGCCGCCGCCGGGCCCAGATCCGGCCGCGCGGGTGCTCGGCCAGCCGGGCCTCCAGCGCCGGGGCCGTAGCCGACCGGGGTGAACTGGATCTCGCTGAAGACGTGCTTGACCTGGTCGTACTCGTCCAGCAGCCGGAGGTAGGCGGCCGCGTCCGCGGTCGAGAACCGGGCTATCTCTTCGGCCGTCCGGTCCCGGTCCAGCCACATGGTGAGCTGCCGGCCGTCCGGGAACGCCACCTGCTCCACCGGGTCGGGCTCGGCGTAGCGCAGCCCATAGTCCGCGGCCAGTCCCAGCTCGTCATGCAGCAGCGCCGGGTTGACCCGGATCATGGTGTGCCCGGTGGCGCAGGTGTCGATGCCGAACCCGGGCAGCAGCAGTTCCTCGGTGGCCGCCCCGCCGCCGGGCACCGGCCGCGCGTCCAGCACCAGGCACTGGTACCCCGCCTTGGCCAGGTAGCACGCGGCCAGCAGGCTGTTGTGCCCGGCCCCGGCCACCACGATGTCGGCGTCGCTGTCCGTCATGCCCTGGCTCCTTCCCGCGCCCGGCTGCCAGCCGCAGCCGCCAGACTCCTGCTGCAAACCATTGCACTGTGCTGATACGTGGCATCCGGGCGGGCTGCTCGACAAGCGGCGGATCTCACTCCCGCCGGGTGAGGCCCGGGTCCGGCCGGGCGGCCTAGCGTCGGCGGAAAAGGTCAGGGAGGACAGCGATGGCGCAACCAGACACCCTGTACGTGCTGGCCGCGGCCTACGACAGCGTGCCCAGCGCGGTCGAGGACTACGAGGCGGTCAAGGCGCTGTACTACGCGGTGAAAACCTCACACGAGTTCGACGCGGCGGTCATCGCCAAGGACGCCGACGGCAAGGTCAGCATCGTCAAGAAGCATGAGCAGCCGACCCGGCATGGCGCCGCGGTGGGGCTGGGCTGGGGCCTGGCCGCCGGGGTCGCGGCGGCGCTGTTCCCGCCGGTGGGCATCCTCGGCGCGCTGGCCGTGGGCGCGGGCGGCGGCGCGGCCATCGGGGCGGTCGCCGGGCATGCCAGCGGCGGGATGAGCCGCACCGACCTGAAGGAGCTGGGCGAGACGCTCGACGATGGCACCGCCGGGCTGCTCGTGGTGTACGAGGCCAACCTGGCCGAGCAGGTCACGGCCAATATCAAGGCCGCCAACAAGATGATCTCCAAGGCCACCGACATGGCCGCTGACCAGCTGGCCGCGGACCTGAAGCACGCGGACAAGGCGGCCAGCACGGGCCAGTAGCCGCAGTGGCGGGGACACTCAGCGGTTCCTCAGCCTGCGTCCAGGTTCCCGGCCAGGTTGCGGAGGGCCGGGCCGGACAGCCGGTTGACGATCCACTCGGACATCTCGGCCGCGCCGAGCGAGGCGTAGAAGCCGCGGGACGGGGTGTTCCAGTCCAGCACGGCCCACTCCAGCCGCGGGTAGCCGCGAGCCACGCAGATCCGGGCCAGCTCGGCCAGCAGGGCCCGGCCCAGGCCGAGGCCGCGCAGCTCCGGCCGGACGTAGAGATCCTCCAGGTAGATGCCGTGGCTGGCCTCCCAGGTGGAGAAGCTCAGGTACCACAGGGCGAACCCGCCGACCTCGCCGTCATGCTCGGCCACGTGCGCGAACACCGCGGGCGGCTCGGCCAGCAGCGCCCGGCGCAGGTCCTCCTCGCTGCCGGTCACCTCGGCCAGCGCCTTCTCGTAGCTGGCCAGATCCCGGATCAGCCGGTAGATCACCGGGATGTCGGCCGGCCGGCTGGCCGGATCATGCCGGGAACCGGTAACGCAGCCGGAACCGGTCAGCCGGGATCACGATCTCGCCGACCTCCACGGTCCGCGGGCCGGCCTGGTGCGCCCGCTCGATGACCAGCACCGGCGAGCCGGCCGGCAGGCCCAGCACGGCCGCCTCGCCGGACAGCGCCGGCCGGACCGAGATCTCCTCCACCACCTGGTCCACGATGATGCCGATGGCCCGCATCCGGTCGGTGACCGCCCGGCCCGCCGCGTCGGCCGCGGGCGGGCCGCCCAGGTCCGGCTCGTAGCTGGTGGCCAGCTGCACCGGGGCGCCGTCCGCGCTCATCAGGTACCTGGTCCGGGTCACCGGCTGGTCCCGGTCGGCCAGGCCGAGCCGCCGGGCCACCGGGCCGGGCGGGACGACCCGGTCGGACTGGTACTCCCAGGACAGCCGGGGAGACGGCGCCGCCTGGTCAGCGTCCCCGGCCCCGTCGGACAGGCCGAACGGTGAGCCGGGGAAGTGCGGCCGGTCGTGCTCCAGGTGCGCGGGCGCTGGCCGCTTGCGCACATAGGACCCGGATCCGGCGCGCGCCTGGATCAGGCCTTCCGCCGCCAGCACCTGCAGCGCGTGCTTGGCCGCGGTCTCGCCCACGCCGTACCTGGCGATGATCGCGTTGCGCGACGGGACGCGGGCCCCCGGGGCGAGCGTCCCGCCCCGGATCTGATCCCGCAGATCCTCCAGGACGCGCAGGTAGACCGGGTTGTTTGAGGAGGCCATCGGGGCCATTGTGGCGCATCGGCCGGCAAGCTGTGGGCCCAATCGGCATCCTGTGACCATAGCTTTGCCCAGGTCACTTCTTCTGCGCGAAGATCACCCCGTCGCCGATGGACAGCATGGCCAGCTCCACCCGGTCGTCGGCGATGACCTGCTCGTTGAAGTCGCGGATGGCCCGGGCGTCCGGGTCGGGGTCCGGCGCCGAAGATCCGGCCGTGCAGGAACGTGTTGTCCACCAGGATGATCCCGCCGCTGCGGGTCCGTGGCACGATCTCCGCCCAGTAGCTGGCATAGCCGGTCTTGTCCGCGTCGATGAAGGCCAGGTCGATCGGCTCGTCCGCGGGCAGGGCGCGCAGCGTGCCGGTGGCCGGGCCGAGCCGCAGCTCGATCCGGTCGGCCAGGCCGGCTTTCTGCCAGTACTCGCGGGCCAGCGCGGTCCACTCGGCGTTCACGTCGCAGCACAGCAGCCGGCCGCCGGGGGCCAGGCCGCGGGCCAGGCAGATGGCTGAGTAACCGGTGAACGTGCCGACCTCGACCGCCCGGCGCGGCGCGGCCAGCCGGCTGACCATCGTCATGAACGTGCCCTGCTCCGCGCCGATCTGCAGGGTGACCCGGTCCGGGAAACGCCGGGCCGTTTCCGCCCGCAGCTCGGTGAGCAGCGCGTCCGGCGGGCTGGAGTGGGTCAGCACGTAGTCCAGGAGCTGACCGCTGACATGCTCGGTTCCGGTAGCCACGTGGTCGACGTTAGCGCTCAGATACCGGGGTACCGCACCCCGGTGAGCCGCTCGGATTCCTGCCACAGCCGGCGCTGCGCCTGCTCGTCATGCGAGCGGGCGCTGGAGCTGACCCGGTGCGGGTAGCCCTTGAACTCCAGCCAGCCGTCCGGCCCGTAGTACTCACCGCCGCGCGCGCCGGGGTCGGTCGCCGCGCGCAGCGTGGGCAGCGCGCCCAGCC
This sequence comes from uncultured Actinomycetes bacterium, assembly GCA_963757545.1. Classification (GTDB taxonomy): domain Bacteria; phylum Actinomycetota; class Actinomycetes; order Streptosporangiales; family Streptosporangiaceae; genus RYN-230. Next base: position 619,150 of record CAVWSA010000039.1, read on the forward strand.
GGCGCGTGCTGCGCGATGGGCTGGCCCATCGACGTGGTAGGCGCGGTCCAGGCCGGCCGGGAAGTAGCGGGTCAGCCCGGTGATTGCCGTGCCCGGGTGGGCGGCCAGCGCGCTGGGCTGCGCCCCGGCGGCGGCCAGCCGCCGCTGCAGTTCATAGCTGAAGAGCAGGTTGGCCAGCTTGGACTGGCCGTACCCGGCGACCCGCCGGTACCGCCGGGCGGACTGCAGGTCGGCGAAGTTCATCCGCCCGGCCCGGTGCATGTTGCTGCTCACCGTGATCACCCGGGAGCCCGCGACAGGCAGCAGCAGGTCCAGCAGCAGCCCGGTGAGCGCGAAGTGGCCGAGGTGATTGGTGCCGAACTGCAACTCGAAGCCGTCACTGGTCGGTGCCGCGCGGCGGCATCATCAGGCCGGCGTTGTTGATCAGCAGGTCCAGCCGCTGGTGCCGGGTGCGGATCTCGCTGGCCGCGGTGCGCACCGAAGCCAGCGAGCCGAGGTCGAGGCTGCTGCACCGAGACCGTTCCCGGCCCGGCGATCCGGGCCGCGGCCGCTTCGCCCCTGGCCATGTCCCGGCAGGCCATGACGACGGTGCCGCCGTGTTCCGCGAGCACCCGGCGCCGTCTCGAAGCCGATCCCGGAGTTGGCGCCGGTCACCACGGCCGTCCGCCCGGCCTGGTCCGGCACATCCGCAGCCGTCCAGGGTGGTTCGCGCACGAAGCCACGGTACGCTCGGGCGCATGGCCTTGGCTTCGCCTTTCTACATCCCGAGCCCGCCGGTGAACGGGTTCCACGTCGGCCCGGCCTACATCCACTTCTACGGGCTGATGTACGTGATCGGGATCACCCGGCCATCATCATCACCCAGCGCCGCTGGAAGGCGGCCGGCGGTGACCCCGGCCTGGTCGGCGACGTGGCCATCTGGGCGGTGCCCGCGGGCATCATCGGCGGCCGGATCTATTTCGACCTGACCACGCCGAAGTACATCCCGCACCACTGGTACGGGGTGCTCGCGGTGTGGGACGGCGGGCTGGGCATCTGGGGTGGCATCGCGCTGGCCGCGGTGGTCGGCGTATGGCGGGTTCGCCGGTCCGGGGCCAGCGCCGTGCTGTTCATGGACGCGGTGGCCCCGGCGCTGCTGGTGGCGCAGGCCATCGGCCGGGTGGGCAACTATTTCAACCAGGAACTGTTCGGCGGCCCGACCACGCTGCCCTGGGCGCTGCAGATCTCACCCCAGTTCCGGCCGACCGGGTATGCCCAGTACACGACGTTCCACCCGACCTTCCTGTACGAGTTCATCTTCGACCTGGCCTGGGCCGCGCTGCTGGTCTGGCTCGGCCATCACCGCAACATCAAGCCGCCGGGCCTGTTCGCGCTCTACGTGGCGGGCTACTCGGCGTTCCGCATCTTCGAGGAGGCGCTCCGGGTGGACCCGTCCGAGCACTTCCTCGGCCTGCGGCTGAACATGTACGTGGCCAGCGTGCTGACGGTCGTCGGCATCGCCTGGTTCATCCGCTCGCAGCGGCGCGGCCGGCCCGCCGCGGAACTGCCTGCCCGGCGGCCGGACAGCGCGCCCGGGGAGAGCGCGGCCGGGAGAGCGCGGATGTGCAGAACGCGGAGTGCAGAACGCCGCGCCCGGCGACGCGGCTGAGCCAGCCACGGCGGAGCCAGCCACGGCGGAGCCCAGCGACGCCACGCCCAGCCGAGTCGGGCCCATCGCCCAGCGAATCCGCCTCCGCCGGGTCCAGCGAAACAGCCCGCTGAGCCAGGGCCGTGAAGCATCCGCGCCTGATCAGCTACGCGGGCTTGAGCTAGGTCCTGTCGCTGTGGAGTTCGATAAATGAGCAGATTTCGGCGTGCCGATCGAACTTACGTTTGATCTTCTGGCATGCTTGAGTTCTGGCATCTCAGATCAACCCGGTTCACCGATACGCAGGAGGCAACCCCAGTGGGCCAGAAGACGGTCAGGTTCAGCGACCTCAGCGGCGAGCTGATCACCAGGGACGACACGCTCGCCCGCATCGTCATCCAGGAGCACCCCGAGCTTGGTGACAGCCCGGTGGAGATCGAGGCGCTGGCCGACGAGGCCGCCGTCATCGGCAAGTCGGCGCTCCGGGTGGCCGTGGTGGAGCTCTACCTGCCCGGTGAGGAGGAGCCGCACCGGGTGACCATGGACGCGGCCGCGTTCGACAAGCTGGCCACCGACAAGCCGATGAGCGAGCTGATGCTGACGGCCCGGCCGGCCCGGCCCGCCCGGCGGACCCGGGCCACCGCGACCGCCCCGCCGCGCGGCATCAGCTACGACACCCTGGAGCACGCGGGCGAGCCGCATAAAGGCCGGATCACCGAGGCCGAGCGGGAACTGGTCCGCGACCACCTGGACGCGATCAACGAGCGGCTGGCCAAGCAGGGCATGCGCACCATCGACCCGAAGGACCCGGAGCACGTCGCCCGCTACGGCCTGACCGGCCTGGCCGTAGCCCAGGCCGCCCAGGGCGACTAGCTCTGCTTGACGACATAGAAACCCTTGCCGATCACGGACCGGATCAGGCCCTCGTCACGCAGCACGGCGAGGGCCTTTCGGTGGTGACGTGCGAGACGCCGTGGCCCTGGCTCAGGGTCTTAACCGACGGGACGCGGCTGGCCTAGGACCCGGAGATGGCCGCGATGATCCGTGGGCGCAGCTCGGCGGCGGTGATCACGGCGTCCACCGAGCCGACCTCGACGGCGCGGTGCACGCTGTGCACCCGGTCGAACTCGGTGGCCACCTCGGCCAGCTTCTCGGCGCGTACCGCGGCCCGCACCTCGGCCAGCTTGGCGGTCAGCTCGGCATGTTCCGCATCAGCGGTCCGGGCCAGGCGCGCCTCCAGGCCGGCGACCCGGCTGTCCGCCGAGGTCCGCTGGTTCACCTCGCCGCTGAACACCACGGCTGCCGCGGGCGCGCCGCCGATCACCGAGGCGAACGAGCCCTCGACGGCGAGCACCGTCATGTTCGGGTTGAGCGCCTTGGAGAACACCACGAACGCGCCGCCGTGATAGCGGGAGATCACGCAGAACACGATCGGGCCGGCGAAGTTCACGATGGCCCGGCCGATCTCGGCGCCGTACTCCAGCTGCAGCTTGCGCATCGACTCTGGTGACCCGTCGAAGCCGGACAGGTTGGCCAGCACGACCAGCGGCCGGTTGCCGCTGGCCGCGTTGATCGCCCGGGCCGCCTTCTTCGACGAGGCCGGGAACAGCGTGCCCGCGGTGTAGCTGTCCGGTCCGTCGGTGGGCGGGAAACCGCGCCGCGGCACCGACCGGGACTCGATCCCGAGCAGGCAGACCGGCCTGCCGCCGAGGTGCACGTCCTGCACCACGGCGGTGTCCGCGTCGGCCATGCCCGCCCAGCGCTCCAGCACGGCGTGGTCCTGGTCGGCCACCGCGCGCATCACGGTGCGGATGTCGAACGCCTTCTTGCGGTCCGGGTTGGCGGTCGCCGAGAAGATCTCGCCGACCGTGCTGAAGTCGCTGCCCGCCAGCGAGTGCGGGTAGCCGCGAGATGTCCCGGTCGAACGGGTCGGTGGTGCCCGGCGTGCCGCGGGCCCTGGTTCACCCGGCGCGACGTAGCTGTGCTCGTAGTGCGCCATCAGCACGTCGCGGGCGGCGGCCAGGTTCGGCGCCCAGTACTGGGCCTGGCCGTTCGGCCCCATCACCCGGTCGTAGCCGCCGATGCCGAAGTTGTCCTCGGCCGAGACGCCGCCGGAGAAGTCCAGTGACTGCTTGCCGGTCAGCACCATCGCCGAGTCCGGTGTCATCACCAGGATTCCCCTGGTGTGCATGAGCATCGTGGCCTCGGCGTTCCAGTACGGCTGGGCGCCGACGTTGATCCCGGCGACCACGATGTTGATCTCGCCGCCGGCCTGGGTGAAGGTCACGATGCGCTTCAGCGCGGCGGCCACCCAGTCCATGTTCTCGGTGCCGGACTCCATCGAGATCGGCGCGCCCGCGGACAGCGCGAACCACTCCACCGGGATGCCGCGCCGCTCGGCGAGATCCAGGGCGGCGATCACCCGGGCGCATTCCGGCTCGGACAGCGCGCCGAGCGACTTCGGTCGGGTCGCCGAGCAGCACGACGCGGCGCATCCCGGCCGGGTGCAGCCTGGTCGGCGTGCTGACCACGCCGGCCACCAGCGCGGCGGTGTTCTGGCCGCGGGGCCGGCCGGTCGGCACCAGGTTGCCGTCGCCGTCCAGGTCGTGCTCGGTGAAGCTGCCGCCCGGGCCGGCCAGCATGGCCGGTCAGCTCGTACGGGTAGACGGTGCCGCGGCTGCTGCGCCCGCAGCACCTTGTGCCGGTAATCGTCCAGCGGCTCGACCGGCGCGGTCGGCCGCTCGCCGATCTCCAGCCGCATCCCGGAGCCGGCGTCGTAGCTGAGCCGCACCGCGACGTCAGTCAGCTCGCGGCTGTCCGGGTCCCGCTGCCGGGCCAGGAACATGACCTCCTCCAGCCCGGCGCCGGCCGTGGTGGGCAGCACGCGCTGGGCGACCGTGTTCACCTCCGTCGCTCGGTGATCTCGCTCGGCGGCCAGACGTAGATGAGGATCCGGTTGGTGTCGAAGCGCTGGTGCGCCGGCCGGCCGGACTGCGCCTTGCGGATCGCGTCCAGGCAGGCGGCCAGCGTGTTCTCGGCCGCGGGCAGCGCGACCAGCCTGCCCTCGTGGTCCCGCAGCGGGGTCAGGTCACGCACCTGGGCCAGCGCGACGAGCCGCTCGTCGGCCGGGTTGGCCGGCGCGACGCAGCGGAACAGGTAGACGTCCTCGTCGGCCGAGGGCAGCCGGGTCAGGTCGAAGTTGCGCAGCCGTTCCAGCTGCATCCGCTGGGCGATCAGCGGGTGCAGGCCGCGGATCAGGCGCTCTTCGGTGATGCCAGCGGGCGACGGCCGGAACGTGAAGTGGTGGTGCATCACCGCGCCGCTGCGCCCAGCCACGGTGGTGGTGACCCGGCGGAGCTGGCTGGGCAGCTGCCCGGCGGCCAGCACTCCGCCGAGCTCGGCGGCCATCGCGTCCGGGTCGTCCGGCTGGTCGGCCCAGGTGAGGTAGATGTCGGCGACGGCGTCACCGGCCGGGGCGAGCTCGTCGATGGCCCGCACGGCGCGCCGGCAGGGCCGGGAAGTCCACCGCGGTGGCCAGCACGGTGCACCGGCCGGTCTCGTCCTGGTGCTCGGCGGTCACGAACGTGCAGCCGGCCACCTCGCGGGGCACGCAGGCCGTGCAGCGCCTTGCTGCCGTAGTAGCGGCGGGTCAGCACCTCCAGCATCGGCGCCAGCCCCGCGCCCGGGCGGCCGATCCGCTGCGCCGAGCAGCCGCACCAGCGGCTCCGAGCTGGCCACCATCGCGGCGATCCGGTACCCGCGGTCCGGCGCGTCCGGGTGTGCGTCCAGGTAGCTGAGGTGCTTGCGCACGGCCGCGTAGACCTGCGCCCGGTTGCGGCGCAGCAGCGGCTGGGCGAACCAGCGGAAGACGACCGAGCGGGCCAGGTCGGCGACCGCGGGGAAGCGCAGCTGGGTCGCCGCGATCAGGTGTTCCAGGGTCAGGCCGGCCCGCTCGCGCAGCGGCTCGCCCGGCGGCGGCTCGGTCAGCCACTGCCGCAGCAGCGCGCGTCACCACCGCGGCGTCGCTGGCCGCCCGGCGCTGCGCCAGGAAGATCCGGAACACCGCGTCCTCCAGCTCCGGGGTGCGCTCCAGGCCGGCCACCCCGTAGTGGCGGAGCACCTGGCTGAGCCGGTGCTGGAACGCCTCCGGCAGCCCGGCCCGCTCGGCGTCGAGGCTCTGCAGGTAGGCTGTGGAAGTACTCGCGCGGGCTGTGCACCTGGGTGTCGGTCCTGGGCGTCCGGGCCGGCCGGGCGGTTCCGGGTCAGCTCGGACAGGTCGGCGAACACCTCGAGCAGCTCGATCTCGCCCGCTGAGCGCCGTGCCGTCGCGCTGGCCGGCCGCCGACCTCGCCGCGAGGTATCCGTCCAGCACCCGGCGCCCGTGGTCTGGGCCGGCGTCGAAGCCGAGCAGCAGCCCGCGCAGGTCGCGCAGCCCGGCCGCGACCTGCTCGGCCGCGGGCACGCCGGCGGGCTCGGCGGGCAGGTCGACGTCGGCGTCGGCGGTGTCCGGCGCGGCGCCCGCCTCGCCGCCGTCGCCGAGTGCCTCCAGCCGCAGCAACGGCGCTCCGGTCTCGACCAGGCTGCCCACCGCCACCAGGCACTCCCGCAGCCGGGCGCGGAACGGCGCGCGCAGCACGGTTTCCATCTTCATCGACTCCAGCACCAGCACCGGCGCGCCGGCCTCCACCTCGGCCCCCACGTCCAGCGGGGTGGCGACCACCAGCGCGGGGGCGGGCGCGCGCACCACCCCGCCCTCGTCGCGGGTGATCCGGTGCGCTACGCCGTCCACCTCGACCAGGTGCGTGGGCCCGTGCACGTTGGTGACCAGCCGGAAACGCCTGCCGTTGACCAGGATCTGGCCGGTCTGCGCGTCGAAGCGCTCGATCTCCGCGTCGGCCGCATGCGGTGTGCCGTTGCCCGCGGCGATCTCGACGCGGAACCGGTGCGGCCCGACCCGGCCGACGTGCACCCGGTAACCGACGCCGCGCAGCCTGAGCTCGACCGGGCGGCCGGTGTCCAGCTGGACCTGCGGGCGGCCGCCGTGCGCGGTGGCCAGCAGCCGCTGCCGGGCCAGGCTCTCGGCGTCCTGGTAGGCCTCGATGGCGGCGACGGCCAGCGCGACCGCGGCACCCCGGTGCGCCACCAGCCTGCCCGCAGCGCGGACCCGGTCGATCCAGCCGGTGTCCGCGCTCCCGTCGAGCACCTCGGGCTGATCCAGCAGGTCGAGCACGAAGCTCTTGTTCGTCGCGCCGCCCGCGATGATCACCGTGGTCTCGCGCCAGCGCGCGGCGCAGCCTGGCCAGTGCCTCGTCGCGGTCCCGGCCGTACGCGATGATCTTCGCGATCATCGAGTCGAAGTCGGCCGGGATCGAGTCGCCCTCGCTGACGCCGGTGTCCACCCGGATGCCGGGACCGGTGGGCAGGTCCAGCCGGACGATGCGGCCCGGCGACGGGGCGAAGTCGCGGTCCGGGTCCTCGGCGTTGAGCCGGGCCTCGATGGCGTGCCCGATCTCGGTGGGCGGGCGCGTCCGCCAGCTTGCCGCCCGCGGCCACCTGCAGCTGCGCCTTGACCAGGTCGATCCCGGTGGTCAGCTCGGTGACCGGGTGCTCGACCTGCAGCCGGGTGTTCACCTCCAGGAACGCGAACCGCCGCTCGGCCGGCTGGTACAGGAACTCGACGGTGCCCGCGCCGCCGGTACCCGACCGCCAGCGCCAGCCGCTCGGCGGCCGCCTTGAGCTCGCCGGCCTGCTCCGCGGTCAGCACCGGCGACGCGGACTCCTCGATCACCTTCTGGTTGCGCCGCTGCACCGAGCAGTCCCGCACGCCCAGCGCCCACGCCGTGCCCTGGCCGTCGGCGATCACCTGCACCTCGACGTGCCGCGCGCCGGTCAGCAGGCGCTCCAGGAACACCACACCGCTGCCGAACGCGCGCTCGGCCTCCATCCGGGTGCGCTGGTAGGCCTCGGTGAGCTGCTCCGCGGACATGATCACCCGGATGCCCCGGCCCCCGCCGCCCGCGGTGGCCTTGAGCATCAGCGGGTAGCCGATCTCACCGGCCACCCGGACGGCGGTGTCCAGGTCGCCCACCGGGCCGCGGCTCCACGGCGCGACCGGGACGCCGACCTGCTCGGCGATCAGCTTGGCGCCGATCTTGTCGCCGAGCTTGCGCATCGCCTCGGCGGCCGGGCCGACGAACGTCACCCCGAGCCGCTCGCACAGTTCGGCGAACGCCGGGTCCTCGGCGACGAATCCCCAGCCGACCCAGGCCGCGTCCGCGCCGCTCTCCCGCAGCGCCCGCTCCAGTACCGCCAGGTCCAGGTACGGCCGGGCGCGCCGCCGGGCCGAGGTGGTAGCTCAGGTCGGCGGCCCGGACGAAGGTGGCCGCGCGGTCAGCGTCGGTGTAGAGCGCTACGGTCTCGATCCGCGTCCCGGTCTCCGCCGAGAGCTCCCGGACGGCGTGGATCAGCCGCATCGCGGCCTCCCCGCGGTTGACGATGGCGACACGACTGAACACCTACTGGGCCTCCTGCGGCAGACATGTGCTGGGCGCCCTCAGTTGTGAGCAGCTAATGAACCCTCTCCTATACCCCTCAGTAGGGGAAATGCCGCAGCCGACAGTGCCGCGCGCCGGATCTTGTGGAGGCCGGCCAAAAACGCGGATTCCGGTCACCGGGCAGACGCGGCCGCTGGGTGGGCCGCGTCTCACTATACGGGCGGCGTAGGATCAGCATATGGGCGACGCCGACTGGGCCGGGCGGCGCTGGGTGGTGCTGGTCGCGGGCATGCTGGCGATGACCGCGGGCTGCACCTTCCAGTACGGACTGGCTTACCTGATCCCCGCGTTCCGGGCCGAGGGGCTGTCCCTGGAGCAGGCCAGCATCCTGGTCGCCTGCCCCACCGCCGGGCTGCTGCTCACCCTGGTCGCCTGGGGTGCGGCGGCGGACCGGTGGGGCGAGCGGCTGGTGCTGGGGGCCGGGCTGGCGCTGGCCGGGGCCATCCTGCTGGCGGCCAGCGCCGTGCACGGGCTGGGCCCGCTGGGCGCCTGCCTGGCGCTGGCCGGGGCGGCGGGCGCCTCGGTGTACGCGGCCAGTGGCCGGCTGATCCTGGGCTGGTTCCCGGCCCGGCAGCGCGGGCTGGCCATGGGCATCCGGCAGAGCGCGCAGCCGCTCGGCGTCATGGTGGCCGCCCTGGTGCTGCCGGCCCTGGGCGCGGTGAGCCGGTCTGCCGCGCTGCTCTTCCTGGGTGCGTTCTGCCTGGCCGCGGCGCTGCTGGTGGCGGTGGCGGTGCGCGACCCGGCCCGCCCGCCGCGGGCCGCCCAGGACGGCCGGGGCGGCTCGCCGTACCGGGGCCGGCCGGGCCGGGTGCTGTGCCGGATCCACGCGGCCAGCGCGCTGCTCGTGGTGCCGCAGTTCGCGGTGGCCACGTTCGCGCTGGTGTTCCTGGTGGACCAGCACGGGCTGGCCGTGACCACGGCGGGGCGGCTGCTCGCGGTGGCCCAGGCCTGCGGGGCGGCCAGCCGGCTCGGCGCCGGGGCCTGGTCGGACCGGGTGGGCAGCAGGCTGCGGCCGATGCGGCTGCTGGCGCTGGCCATCGCGCTGATCATCGCGGCTGCTCGCGGCCGGCGCGGCGGCCCGGGCGCCGTGGGCCATCGGCGTGCTGCTGGCCGCCGTGGTCCTCGCGGTGAGCACCAACGGGCTGTCCTTCACCGCGGTGGCCGAGCACGCCGGGTCGTCCTGGGCGGGCCGCGCGCTGGGCATCCAGAACACCGGGCAGAACGCGTTCGCCGCGGCCACCCCGCCGGTGCTGGCCGCGGTCATCGGGTCGGCCGGCGACCCGGCCGCGTTCGGCCTCGTGGCGCTGTTCCCGCTGGCCGCGGCGGCGCTGCTGCCGGTGCATGCGGAACAGGAGAGTGCGCCACTGGCCGGGGCGGCGGCGGTGCCTGCCGGGCGTTGATCCGGAATGGCCGCGCGATGCATCATGGCCGGGTGACGACGACAGGGCAGGCCCCGGTCTCCGCCGTCGACCCGTTCAGCGACGAGTTCCTGGCCGACCCGTTCCGCTGGCACGGTGAGCTGCGTGAGGCCGGCCCGGTGGTGTGGCTGGAGCGCTACGGGATCTGGGCGATGGCCCGGTACGCCGAGGTGCACGAGGCGCTGCGGGACTGGGCGACGTACTGCTCCTCGGCCGGCGTCGGGCTGAGCGACTTCCGCAAGGAGAAGCCGTGGCGGCCGCCCAGCCTGCTGCTGGAGGCGGACCCGCCGGAGCACGACCGGGCCCGCAAGGCGGTGGCCCGGGCGCTGTCCCCGCGCACCATCCGGGAACTGCGCGCGGATTTCACCCGGGAGGCGGACCAGCTGGCCGACGACCTGGTCGGCCGGGGCACGGTGGACGGCGTGGCGGACATCGCCGAGGCGTTCCCGCTGCGCGTGTTCGCCGCCGCGGTCGGCCTGCCCGAGCCGGGCGGCGAGCAACTGCTGGCCTACGGGAACATGGCCTTCAACGCGTTCGGGCCGCGGAACGAGCTGAGCGCGCAGTCGCTGCGCCAGGCCGCGGAGGTCGGCGCCTGGATCGCCGGCCGGTGCCGCCGGGCTGCGCTCCGCCCGGGTGGCCTGGGCGCGCGTATCTACGCCAGCGTGGACGACGGCACGATTACCGAGGCGGAGGCGGCGCTGCTGGTCCGGTCGCTGCTCACCGCGGGGGTGGACACCACCGTGATCGGGCTCGGCTGCGCGCTGGACTGCCTGGCCCGCGACCCGGCGCAGTGGCAGCTGCTCCGGGCCGACCCGGCGCTGGCCGGCCCCGCGTTCGAGGAGTCGCTGCGGTACGCCTCGCCGGTGCAGACGTTCTTCCGCACCACCACCCGGGAAGTGACCGTCGGCCGGGTGACCATCGGGGCGGGTGAGAAGGTGCTGCTGTTCCTGGCCGCGGCCAACCGCGACCCGCGCCGCTGGGACCAGCCGGACCGCTTCGACCTGCGCCGCCGGGCCAACGGGCACGTCGCGTTCGGGTTCGGCATCCACGCCTGCGTGGGCGCGGCCATGGCCCGGCTGGAGGGGGAGGTGCTGCTGGCCGCGCTGGCCCGGCGGGCCGGGCGGCTGGCGCTGGCCGGCCCACCGCGGCGGCGGCTGAACAACACGCTCAGCGGGTTCGCCGCGCTGCCGCTCAGCCTGCGGCCGTGACCGGCGTGGGCTCGGGCTCCGCGGCCCGCTTCCGCCACCACTGCTGGCCCGCCTCGGGCAGCAGGTGGATCGGGTCGTAGTAGGCGTACTCCCGGCTCAGCGCCAGCGGGTCCTCGGCCTCGACCGAGGTCCGGTAGTTCTTGGTCCAGTACGAGATGCCCAGCTCGTGTCGTACCGGGACACCTGGTGCACCCAGCGCTTGCCGACGTAGGGCACGTCGCAGATCATCCGCGGGGTGGCGAACCCGGGCAGGTAGCCCATGATCTGGTGCTGCAGGTCCTGCGCCTGGGCCAGTGACAGCCGCCAGTGCTCGCTGCCCGGGATCATGTCGCACATGTAGAAGTAGTACGGCATGATCCGGGCCTCATCGAGCAGCGCGAAGCACAGGTCGAGCAGGGCCTCCGCGGTGTCGTTGACGCCGCGCAGCAGCACGCCCTGGTTGCGCACGTCGCGGATCCCGGTGTCCAGCATGGCCTGGGCGGCCCGGGCCACCAGCGGGGTGACCGACTGGGCCTGTTCACGTGGGTGTGGATCGCGATGCTCACCCCGCGCTGGCGGGCCTTGCGCCGCCAGCCGCTCCATGCCCGCCCGGACCTCGTCGGCCAGCCAGTGCTGCGGCAGCCCCATCAGCGCCTTGGTGGCCAGCCGGATGTCCCGGATGCTGCCGATGTCCAGCAGCGAGCTGACGAACGCCTCGAGCCGGGGCCAGGGCAGGTTGGCCACGTCGCCGCCGGATACCACCACGTCGCGGACGCCCGGGAGTGGCCTGCAGGTACTCGATCATGGCGGTCAGCCGGTCGGCCGGCGGCAGGCCGAACTTGTGCTTGCTGATCGTCGCCGTCGGGTTGCCGACCAGGTCCATCCGGGTGCAGTGCCCGCAGTACTGCGGGCAGGTGGGCAGCACCTCGGCCAGCACCTTGGTCGGGTAGCGGTGGGTGAGCCCCTCGACCGCCCACATCTCCGCCTCGTGCAGCGAGTCCCGGGACGCGTACGGATGGGACGGCCAGTCGGTGCGCCGGTCGCTGAACACCGGGATCATGTACCGGCGCACCGGGTCGGCGTAGTACGCCTCGGTGAAACCGGGCTGGTCCGGGGCCAGCCGCGGGCGCCATCGTGTTCAGCATCTGCGGCGGCACCAGCATCGACATGGTGGCCCGCTCGCGCTGGTCGCGCTCCAGGTCGGCCAGGAACGCGTCGCTCAGCCCGGCGCCCGGTCAGCGCGCTCAGCTGGCGCAGGTTCTTCACGCAGTGCGCGCGCTGCCACTGGGCCGACTCCCACTCCGCCGCGGTCACCCCGGCCCAGCCCGGGAAGCGCCGCCAGTCCGGCTCGGCTAGCTCGGCGCGCCGGTACGCGTAGGGCTGCTCGCTCGCACCACCATCCCGATCACCGTCCTGTCTCTGGCCTGGATTTACTGAAGGATATCCTCCAATATAGAAGACCAGCCAAAAAATAGATTGTGTCCAGGCGGTTCTCAGACGAGGAAGACTTACGGTGATCAGAGCGACAGAGGGCGGCTCCCCGCTGGGCTTGCACCGGGTCGCGAAGCCGGCCGGGGTGCTGCCCCAGGCGGCCTGGCGGCTCGACCCGGACCCGGCCGATCTGGCCGGACGAGGTGCGGGTCGCGGTCGAGCGGCTGAACCTGGACGCCGCGTCCTTCCGGCAGCTGCGCGAGTCCACCGGCGGCGGCCCGGCGGCGATGCGCGGCGCGGTGCTGGAGATCATCGCCGACCGCGGCAAGATGCAGAACCCGGTAACCGGATCCGGCGGGATGCTGACCGGGGTGGTCGAGCGAGGCCGGCCCGGACTCGCCGCTCGGGCTGGCCGCCGGGGACCGGATCGCCACCCTGGTCTCGCTCAGCCTGACCCCGCTGGTGATCACCGACGGGCTGGCCCGCTGGGACGGGCGGTCCGAGCAGGTGCCGTGCGCAGGGCCACGCGATCCTGTTCGGCCGGTCGATCGCCGCGGTGCTGCCCGGCGACCTGCCCGGCCGAGCTGGCCCTGGCGGTCATGGACGTCTGCGGCGCGCCCGCGCTGACGCACCGGGTGGTGTCCGTCGCTCACGGATCGGCGCCGGAGTGCCCCGCTCGGTCGTCGCCATCCTCGGTGCGGGCGGGAAGAGCGGGTCGCTGTCCGCGGCGGCCGCCCGCCGGGCCGGCGCCAGCCGGCGTGATCGGCGGTGGTCCCGACCGAGCAGGAGGCCAGCCTGCGGTGCCGCGGCGGCCGGGCTGGCCGACGAGGTGGTGATCGCGGACGCCCGCGATCCGGTCGCGCTGGCCGAGGCGGTCGGGTCGGCGGGCGGGCCGGCCGACGTCACCGTGGTCTGCGTGGACGTGCCCGGCTGCGAGGGCGGCGCGATCCTGGCCACCGCCCAGGGCGGCACCGTGATCTTCTTCTCGATGGCCACCTCGTTCACCGCGGCCGCGCTCGGCGCCGAGGGCATGGCGGCGGACGTGACCATGCTGATCGGCAACGGGTATGTCCCCGGCCATGCCGACCTGGCGCTGGACCTGATCCGGGCCGAGCCCGGCGTCCGCCGCCTGTTCGAGGCCCGCCTGACGACACGGAGGGTAACGCGGTGAGCATCTGGCACCGGTGCCACGAACTCACCGAAGCCGATGGCACGACTGAGGAGGACCGAGGACATCAAACTCGGGCTTGACCCCGCGATGGTCGGCGAGGCCGCGAGCTGGCCCGCACCGCGGGCCGGCCGATCGTCGAGCTGGCCCGGACGCACACGACGGTGTCGGTCGAGCGCGCCGTGCTCCGGCTGGCCGGGCTGGACGGCGCCGACGGCGACGGCATGCCGTGGGTGAACCGGCTGGTCGACGCGGTCGCGCGCAGGCCGGGCTGGGGCACGGCGTGGCCCTGCCTGCCTGGGACGCGCTGGCCGCCGGGCGGCTACCCGGATCTGGCCGCGCTGGCCGGGACGCGGCGGCCGGGGCGGTGAGGTTCCGCATCCCGGCAGGGGCCGACGCGGCCGCGGCCGGGCAGGCCGCCCGCGCCGGCGCTGGCCCGGCGGATTCGCCCGGATCGACGCCCGCCGGGCCGAGCGCACCGCGATGATCAGCGCGACCGCCGAGCCGCCGAAGCCGTGGATCTACCTGATCGTGGCGACCGGGGACATCTACGAGGACATCCCGCAGGCCCAGGCCGCCGCGCGCGAGGGCGCGGACATCATCGCGGTGATCCGGTCCACCGGGCAGTCGCTGCTCGACTACGTGCCCGAGGGCGCGACCCGGGAGGGCTTCGCCGGCACCTACGCCACGCAGGAGAACTTCCGGCTCATGCGGGCCGCGCTCGACGACGTGTCCCGCGAGCTCGGCCGGTACGTCCGGCTGACCAACTACGCCTCCGGCCTGTGCATGCCCGAGATCGCGGCGCTCGCCGGGCTGGAGCGGCTGGACATGATGCTGAACGACTGCATGTACGGCATCATCTTCCGCGACATCAACCCGCCGCGGACGTTCATCGACCAGCGGTTCTCCCGGCAGATCCATGCCCGGGCCGGCATCATCATCAACACCGGCGAGGACAACTACCTCACCACCGCCGACGCGGTGGACGCCGCGCACACGGTGGTGGTCAGCCAGCTGCTCAACGAGTACTTCGGCAAGGAGGCCGGGCTGGCCGACGGGCAGCTCGGGCTCGGCCACGCGTTCGAGATCAACCCGGACGTCCCGGACTCGTTCGTGCTCGAGCTCGCGCACGCCCAGCTGGTGCGCGAGCTGTTCCCGGACGCGCCGCTGAAGTACATGCCGCCGACCAAGCACATGACCGGCAACGTCTTCGCCGGTTACCTGCTCGACGCGTTCTTCAACCTGTCCGGGCTGATGACCGGCCAGTCGATCCTGCTGATCGGCATGATGACCGAGGGCATCCACACCCCGTTCCTGTCCGACCGGGACCTGGCGCTGGAGAACGCCCGCTACGTGCCGGGAGGCCGCGGGCCGGCTGGGCGAGAACTTCCGGCCGGGCCCGGGCGCGTTCGTGACCCGCGCGCCCACCAGGTGCTCGGCGAGGCGGTGGACCTGCTGCGCCGGATCGGCGGACGAAGGGCTGCTCAACGCGATCGCCGACGGCACGTTCGGGATCACCAAGCGCCCGGCGGACGGCGGCCGGGGGCTGGACGGCGTGGTCGACCAAGGCCGGGCGGCTACTTCAATCCGGCCAGTGACGTCCTCGACCGGAACGAGCCAGACCGGCGTTCATCGCGCGGCCAGCCAGAACGGAGCAGCGCAGTGACACCGAGCGCTCGTCAGGCCCTACGGCGACACCACCGGCGACGGGCGGGTCCAGCTGTCGTTCACGCTGCCGGTGCCGATCGGCACGCCAGACGGGCGGGCCGGGCCGAGGGCGCGGCGCTGCAGCTGGCCGCCAAGATGGGCATGGATCCGGCGATGGTGGTGCACGCCAAGGCGCATGGGCCCGGACTTCACGTTTTTCATCGTGTACGGGCGGGTGAGTCACCTGGTCGATCTGTCGGCGGTGACCGTGACCGAGCGTGAGTTCCCGCTGCTGTCGCCCGCGGAGATGAACCTGCGGATCCGCTCGGTGCTCGGCCGCAAGCTGGTGGTGGTGGGCGCGTGCATCGGCACCGACGCGCACACCGTCGGGATCGACGCGATCCTGAACGTCAAGGGGCACGCGGGGGAGAAGGGCCTGGAGTACTACCGCGAGATGCGGGTGGTGAACCTGGGCGCGCAGGTCGACGTCGGCGAGCTGGTCGCGCCGGGCCCGGGCCGAGCGGGCCGACGCGGTGCTGGTCAGCCAGGTGGTGACCCAGCGGGACGCCCATCTGGCACGAGCACGCGGGCAGCTGTCCGCCGCGTTCCGGGACGCTGCCCGGCCGGCCCGGCCGCTGCTGGTCGTGGGCGGCCCGCGGTTCGACCCGGCGATGGCCGGCGACCTGGGCGTGGACAAGATCTTCGGCCGGGGCACCACGCCGCGGGAGGTGGCCAGCTACCTGGTGCACGCGCTGGCCAGCGCCCGGGAGCCGGCCCCGGTGCCCGCCGACGCCCCGCAGCTGCCGCGCCCGCCGGAGGTGACCGGCGTGCAGCGCAGCGACCCGAGTCGGGCTGACGCGTCACGCACCGCCGGTACGTGCCGTACAGCCACGCGCACTACGGCGGCAACCTGGTGGACGGCGCCTACGTGCTCGGCCTGTTCGGCGACGTGGCCACCGAGGTGTGCCATCCGGACGGACGGCGACGAGGGACTGTTCGCCGCGTACTCCGACGTCCAGTTCCGCGCGCCGGTGCTGGCCGGCGACGTGATCGAGGCGACCGCGACCGTGATCCGGGCCGGCCGGCGCAGCCGGGAGCTGGCCTTCGAGGCGCGGGTGGTGTGCCGGGCCGATCCGGCGGCGGCCCGTCCGCGGCGGGCGTGCTGGGCGAGCCGCTTATCGCGGTTACCGCCACCGGCACCATCGTGGTGCCGTAGACTCACGGTCCCTTCCCCAACTGCCCGCTGTCGCGCGGGCCAGCCGTGAACCGCCCATCCCGGGCACGCTGCTCAGCAGCCACGCGCAGAAAAGGGACACCGTTGATGCCGAGATTCGAGCTCAGCCGCCTGCGCAGAGGTAAGGCCAGCGCGGACGGCGACCGCGGCGACCAGGCCAGCACGATCTGGCAGGCGCTGCTCGGCCCGTTCAGCCACCGGCCGCCGGAGCCGCCCCGGCCGCCGGCGGCTCGAACGGGGCCCGGCTTACTCCGCGCCGAACGACTGGATCTCGGCCAGCTCGGTCTCGGTGAGCTCGCGGGGCACGTCGTCGCTGGCTACCTTGGCCGTCTGCACCTGGTGCCGGATGCCGTCCACCACCTCCGGGTTGGCCAGCGTGGTCACGTCGCCGGTGTCGGCGAAGTTGGACACCGCGGCGATCACCCGGCGCATGATCTTGCCGGACCGGGTCTTCGGCATGTCCGGCACGATCCACACGTGCTTCGGCCGGGCGATCTTGCCGATCTCGACCTCTACCGCGGTGGTGACCTTGCCGCTCATCTCCGGGCTGGCCTCGACGCCGGGCTTGAGCGAGACGTACACCTCGACCATCCGGCCGCGGATGTCGTCGATCACCGGCACCGCGGCCGCCTCGGCCACCTCGGGCACGGTGAGCGCGGCCGACTCGATCTCCTTGGTGCCCAGCCGGTGCCCGGCCACGTTGATCACGTCGTCCACCCGGCCGAGGATCCGGTAGTAGCCGTCGGCTGCCTGCACCGCGCCGTCGTTGCAGAAATACGGCCAGTCGTGCCAGTCCTTGCTGTCCGGGTTCTTGTTGTACTTCCGGTAATAGGTGCTGAGGTAGCGTTCGGGGTCGCCCCAGACCCCCTGGAAGATGCCCGGCCACGGGTTGCGGATGCAGATGTTGCCCGCCGTCCCGCTACCGGCCGACACCTCGTTGCCGTCCTCGTCGTAGATGATGGGGTATATGCCGAGAACGCCAGGCCCGCAGCTGCCGGGCTTCATGGGCTGCAGCCCGGGCAGCGTGCTGCCCAGGAAGCCGCCATTCTCGGTCTGCCACCAGGTGTCGGTGATTGCCGCCTGGCCCTTGCCGACCTCGGAGTAGTACCAGCGCCAGACCTCGGGCTCGATCGGCTCTCCGACCGTCGTCATCGACTTGAAGCGGTAGTTGTACTTCCTCGGCTCCTCCGGGCCGACCTTGCGCAGCATCCGGATCGCGGTCGGCGAGGTATGGAATATGTTCACGCCGAGCTTCTCCGCGATCCGCCACGGCCTGCCGCCGTCGGGGTAGTTGGGCACGCCCTCGTAGATCACGGTTGTCGTGCCGAGCGCCAGCGGCCCGTAGACGATGTAGGAATGGCCGGTGATCCAGCCGATGTCGGCCATGCACCAGTACACGTCGTCCGGGTGGATGTCCTGGTAGTACTTGGACGTGCCGGCCACATACGACAGGTAGCCGCCGGTGCTGTGCTCGCAGCCCTTCGGGCGGCCGGTGGTGCCGCTGGTGTACATGAGGAACAGTGGCGCCTCGGCCGGCATGGACACCGGCGCGACGGTCTTCCCGCGGTGCTCGGCCAGCAGGTCGTTGACGAAGAAGTCCCTGCCCTCGACCATGGGGGTAGCCGAGGCGTACTGGCCCGGGTGCCGCCGCCAGACGAGCACCTTTTCGACTTCCTGGCCCTCCTTCGCCGCCTCTTCGAGCGCCTGATCGGCCTTGACCTTGTGGTCCGATAGCTGCGCCGGCCCGGTAGTAGCCGTCCATCGTGATCAGGACGTGGCTGCCCGAGTCGGCGATCCTGGTGCCGCATGCGTGCCCGCTGAACCCACCGAACACCTCGGAATGGATCACGCCGAGCCGGGCGCAGGCGAGCATCGTCACCGGCAGCTCGGCGACCATGGGCATGTGCAGCGTCACCCGGTCGCCGGCCTTGAGCCCGGCGAAGTCGCGGAGCAGGGCGGCGAACTCGTTCACCTGCCGCAGCAGGTCGGCATAGCTGACGTGGACGGGCTCGTCAGACTCGAGTTCGGGGACGAAGACGATCGCGGTCTTGCCGGGATTGGCCGCGGCATGCCGGTCGACGCAGTTGTAGGACGCGTTCAGGCGGCCGCCGGTGAACCACTTCCAGAATGGCGCGTTACTGGTGTCCAGGATCGTGTCCCATTTCTTGTCCCAGCTCAGCAGGTCCGCGTATTCGGTGAAGCAGTCCGGGAAGTCCTTCTCGCTGAACCGGTCGACGATCGCCGGGTCGTCCGCGTTGGCCTGCTGGACGAACGACTCCGGCGGGTAAATGTACTCTTCCTCACGCCAGTGCACGGCGATCTGCGACTCGGAAACCTGTCCTTGCTGACTTTCCGACATGTACTCGGTCCTCCCATGAAGTGGATGATCTGGATTCAGCCAGGCCCCGGGACTGCCGTATAACGCCAGGCCAGCCCGGCGCGGAACGGCGGGCAGCGCCGTCGACCTGCCCCGTCAGGATTCGCCGGATCATCCTCCCCGTCCGGCTGCCCGCCCCTGCGGCGGAGGCCAGCCAGCAGCGCGCCAGGGGGGCAGTTGCGGTCCCCGCCGCCGCCCCCTCCTCGGACCGCCCGCTGACCACATGTCATGACGTCCTCACACGCTGGGGAAACGGTTTAATGCTAACGCCAAGCGGACGGCGCGGACTAGGGCACATCGGTCGCGGCTTCGCCACCGGCGGGCCGATGCCGCCGGTTGACACCACGCGGCGCAGCGGTATCTTGCTGCGCAGTCCAGCACCGGCTGGCCGTCGGGGTGGCCAGGCGATCCAGCGGGGGAGTTGGCACGGGAGGGGCCTGGGCGCCCAGTAGACAACGGTGCACGATCTCGCGGCCAGCGGGACGTACTCCGGTCCGAAGGGATGGCCCGGGCCCGCTTCCGTCACCGCGGCAGCCGGAGCTTTCCGGCCACGGTGGGCCGGAAAGCTCCGCGCCTTTTCCCAACGGCGGTCCAAATTTGTGTTGTGCAACCTGCGCACGGGTGCCGCAACCGGCGGGCCAGGGTAGCCTTCATGGGATCACCGGCCCAAGAGGCCGCCCCGCGGCGGCAGACAGGGGAAGGCAGGCAGAAGTTGGCTGGTAAGGACGCGACCAGGACTCCTGTCGGCCGGGTGGCTGTCATCATGCCCACGTACAACGAGCGGGAGAACCTCGAGGCCATGGCGGGCCGGGTCCGGGCCGCGGTCCCGGACGCCGACCTGCTGGTGGTCGATGACAACAGCCCGGACGGCACCGGCGAGCTGGCTGACAAGCTGGCCGCCGAAGACAGCCACGTCCGGGTGCTGCACCGGCCGGGCAAGGGCGGGCTGGGCGCCGCGTACATCGCCGGCTTCGGCTGGGCGCTGGACCAGGGCTACGGCGCCGCGGTCGAGATGGACGCGGACGGCTCACACCAGCCCGAGCAGCTGCCCGAGCTGCTGGCCGCGCTGGCCGACGCCGACCTGGTGATCGGGTCCCGCTGGGTGCCCGGCGGGCGGACGGTGAACTGGCCGAAATCGCGCGAGCTCATCTCGCGCGGCGGCAGCTTCTACTCGCGGCTGATGCTGCGCATCCCGCTCCGTGACGCGACGGCCGGCTACCGGGCCTACCGGGCGGACACGCTGCGGACCATCGGGCTGGATGAGATCCACTCCCAGGGCTACTGCTTCCAGATCGACCTGGCCCGGCGCACGCTCGGTGCCGGGCTGCGCGTGGTGGAAGTGCCCATCACGTTCGTCGAGCGCGAGCACGGCACCAGCAAGATGAGCAAGTCGATCGTGTTCGAGGCGTTCTGGCGGGTCGGCTGGTGGGGCCTGGCCGAGCGGTGGGCGCAGCTGAGCGGGCACGGCGAGCGCCCGGCAGGCTGACGCTCTGCCGGGCGCTGCGCGAAGCCCTGCTGGCTGGCTAGGCGCTCTTCCGCTGCCGGGTGACCTTGCCCGGCGTGTCCTCGCCGCGCTGGCTGCGGATCAGCGCGAGCCGTTCGGCCAGCACTTCCTCCAGGTCGGCAATGGACCGGCGCTCGCGCAGCATGTCCCAGTGGCTGCGCGGCGGCTTGGCCTTGCGTGGCGTGGCCAGATCCCCGGTGCTCGTGAACGCGGTCACCCCGCACACCCGGCACTCCCAAGTAGCCGGAACTTCCGCCTCCGCCGCGAACGGGACGGTAAAGTGGTGACCCTTGGGGCAGTCGAAAGCGATCTCCTGGCGTGGTGCCAGATCGGTGTTACGGTCGTTCTCGTAGCTCGTTGCCCCGAGCCGGGTACCGCGTAGTGCGCGTTCGGCCATTAGTCGCTGCCTCCCAGGCGCTCTGCCAGCTGTTGTGAATAACGCCGAGTACCCGGTCAAGATTCCCGCTGTGCCCGATTCCAACCCCCTCGTCGGTGAGGCGAGGCGCGCCGCAGGCGTGTGCTCGCCGAGTCGGCGTTCGGCGCGAAGCGGCGATCGGGGGGTCCGGGGGGTCGCCCCCCGACTAGCACAGCGTTCGGCGCGAAGCGGCGATCGGGGGGCCCGGGGGGTCGCCCCCCGGCTAACCCGGCCGGGGGTGCCACTCACCGCGGCTGATCAGCACGTCACGCAGCGCGACCGTCTGGTCGGTCATAATCCCGTCCACCCCGATGTCCAGCAGGCTGCGCATCACCGCGGGCGAGTTGACCGTCCAGGCGTGCACCTGCAGGCCCAGCGCGTGTGCCCGGGCGACGAAGGCCGGGGTGGCCACCGCGGCCGGCACCTGAGCGCAGCGCACCCCGGTGCGGGCCAGCCGGTCGGCCAGCGCCAGGTGCGCGCTACGCCCGGTGACCGGGGACGGGCGCTGGGGGCTGGGCCGGGCGGCGCTGGTCGCGGCGCCCGCGCGGGCCGCCGAACCGGACCATGGAGATGCCCAGCGGGGAGGCGGCCATGCAGACCGGGCGGTCCAGCACCCGCCGCGCGGTGCGCAGCCGGCTGGCCGAGAACGAGGTCACGCACACCCGGTCCCAGGACCCGGTCCGGCGCAGCACGTCGGCCAGCGGCTCGATGACCGGGGCGTCCTTCAGGTCGATATTGAACCGCACGTCCGGCCAGGCGGCCAGCAGGTCATCCAGCCGCGGGATGGGCTCGGTGCCGCCGATCCGGGCCTGGGCCACGTCCCGGTAGGGCAGCCGGGCGATCCGCCCGCCGCGGTCGGTCAGCCGGTCCAGCGTCCGGTCGTGGAACGCGATCAGCACCCCGTCCGCGGTGGCCTGCAGATCCGTCTCCAGGTACCAGTAGCCCAGCCCGATGGCGTGCTCGAAGGCCTGCCACGAGTTCTCCGGCGCGTGCGCGGCCCCGCCACGGTGCGCGAAGGCCATCGGCCTGGGGTGGTCAAGAAACGCGGTCGGCATGTATGTGAGTATGCGCTATCCGCGGGAGCAGTCTGTAAACGGAGGATGGCGCAGTGCTGAAACCCCCGTGCCGCCAAGGCCTCCCGCGCGGCGCGCCGTTTCGCCTGGTCAGGGCCCGGTCAGGGGGACCACTCGCGGCGGCGGGCTTCGGCCAGGGCGATGGCCGCCGCCGCGGCTACATTGAGTGAGCCGACCCGGCCGACCAGCGGGATGTAGGCCACCGCGTCGGCCACCGCCAGCAGCGCGGGCGAGCAGCCGTGGTCCTCGTTGCCCAGGGCCAGGCAGACATCACCTGCCAGCGGGGCCTCATGCAGCGGGTCGGCCCCCGTGGCCAGCTCGATCGCGACCACCCGCAGGCCCGCCTGGCCGGCCGCCTTGGCCGCCGCCACCGGGTCGGGCTCCCGCTCCCAGCTGAGCAGCCGCTGGGTGCCGAGCGCGGTCTTGCCCGCCGACGGGTGGTCCAGCGGCGCCGAGTTCCCGCACAGCCAGATGTGCTGCACGCCGAACGCGGCCGCCGAGCGCACGATCATGCCCACGTTGTACGGCTGGGTCACCGAGTCGAGCAGCACGGCCAGCCGGCCCTCGGTGGCCCGGCGCCAGGACCGGTTCAGCCGCTTGACGTCGGTGGGCCGCAGCTGCTTGCGCGGCGGAGGCGCCTCCGGCCCGGTCATTCCGCGGTCACCTCCAGCACCCGGTCAGCCGGCCCGGGACGCGATCCGCGCGGTCGGCCAGCCCTGCTCCCGCAGCCAGCGGTGCAGCGAGTCGGCGCCCAGGTTGCGCTGCACCACGAGGTAGCCGCGGCCGCCCGGGGCCAGCCGGCCGAGCCAGCCGGCCAGCATCTGGTGCAGCGCGTCCTTGCCGATCCGGATCGGCGGGTTCGACCAGAGGCCGGCGAACCCGGCGGGCAGCGCGGGGTCGTCCGGCGGCACGCAGCGCACGTTGGCCAGGCCGGCCCGGGCCGCGTTGCCGGCGCACAGGTCCAGCGCCCGGCTATTGATGTCCACCGCCCAGACCGTGGCGCCGGGCGCGCGGGCCGCCATGGCCAGCGCGACCGGGCCGTACCCGGTGCCCAGATCGAGCAGGTCACCGGCGGGCGGCGGGGGCGGCACGGTGTCCAGCAGCACCCGGGTGCCGGGGTCCAGCCGGCTGGCCGAGAACACGCCGGAATCGGTGGCGCACTCGAAGTGCAGGTCGCCCAGTACCACCTGGACCGTGCCCGGCCGGTGCGCGGCCGCCGGGTCCTCGGTGAAGTAATGCTGTCCCACTCTGCTATCCAGGGCCTACCGGGGCGGCGGCGAGGGGGGCGTGGCGACCGGCCCGGGTGCGGCCGGCTGGTCCGCCGCGGCCAGCGCCGGGTCGATGTACCGGTGGCTGAGCCAGCGCTCGACCACGAAGGTGAGCACCGGGATGGTGCCGGCCAGCAGGACCAGCACGGTCGGGCCGATGGCCAGCCGCAGCCGGCGGGTCAGCAGGTACGCGAAGATGATGTAGATGATGTACAGGATCCCGTGCAGGGTGCCCACGTCGTTGACCACGACGGTGTTGCCGTCGATCACCTGGAGCGGGATGCCGACGAAGCACAGGATGATCAGCACAACGCCGGTGATGTAGGCCATCACCCGGTAGCGGAGCACGGCTGCGCGCACCGGTCTTGCCTCCTCAGTTTGTCGCCGGACCTGGTGGCCGGACCCTCAGCTTGCCCGCCGGACCCTCAGCGGAACCCGTGCCACCGGCCGTGCCCCCTGGCTTCGTTGGTCAGCCGGGCCAGGTAGGCGTTGTAGGCGGCCAGTTCCTCGTCCTCCGGCTCCGCTCCTCGCCGCGGGCTCGCCGCCCGCCGCCGCCGCGGCTGCGCCAGCTGCCCGGCTGCCGCAGGCAGCTCGAGATCCCCGGCCGGGGCGCCGCTGGGCACGGGCGGGTGGAACTCGTCCCGGATCGTCTTGGCCCAGAAGACGATCGCGAAGCCGGCGAAGATCGGCCATTCGAACGTGTAAGCCCAGCTCAGCGCGTTCCCAGCCTCGGCGCGGCGCAGCTGCCAGTCGCCTAGCGCGAGCATGCCGAGCACGGACGCGACCATCAGCGCATGCCAGCCAAGCCACCGCGGCTTGATCAGGAAACGCCAGCTCGGGACCGGGGGATCGCCGGACATGCCCAGAAGTGTAGTCCGAACCGCGGGCCCCGCTCCCGGCCAGGCCGGAGCCGATTACCGCGAGTCAATGCGGGGGCATCCGGGCCGCTCAGTGATAATCGGAGCATGTCCTTCACGGATCTACTGCGCGGCCGGGCCGGGCTGGCCGGGCGGCTGCCGGCCCGGCTGGAAGACCTGCACGGGCCGGAGCGGGGCGTCATCGTGCTGCCCCGGCACCTGGCCTGGCCGGGGATGCGCGAGTTCGATGTGACCGACGACCGGCTCCGGCGCAGCCTGTACGGGATCGTGCTGACCCAGGGCCGCCGCAACGACCTGGCCCGCTTCGTCAACGCCCGGCTGCTCCGGCAGGACTGGCCGCTGCTGCGGGCCTCCCTCGACCCGAAACTGCGCCGCTGGTGCGAGCGACGGCTGGCGCTGCGCAGCCTGGCCACCCAGGCGCCGGGGCCGCGGTGCAGTGCCGCAGGACGTGACCCCGCCCGAGTAGGCCAGCAGCTTCGCCGACGCACGGAGGGAACCCGGCATGACCACCACCGCCAACGGCCTGGACGAGCTCACCGCGCTGGCCGGCGCAGACCTGGGGCACACCGGCTGGCTGGAGATAACGCAGCAGCGGGTGGACATGTTCGCCGACGCGACCGGCGATCACCAGTGGATCCACGTGGACGCCGGCGCGCGCCGCGGCCGGGCCGTTCGGCGGCACGATCGCGCACGGGTACCTGACCCTGTCGCTGGTCATCCCGCTGTTCGGTGAGCTGCTCGAGGTGACCGGGATCAGCATGGGCATCAACTACGGGCTGAACAAGGTCCGGTTCCTGACCCCGGTCCCGGTCGGCGCGAAGATCAGGCTGGCCGGCCGGGTCGCCTCGGTGACGCCAGCCGGCGAAGGCGCGGTGCAGCTCACCGCGGACTTCACGGTCGAGCTGGACGGCGCGGCCAAGCCGGCCTGCGTGGCCCAGGCCATCTACCGCTACTACGCCTGACGGCACAGCCGGCCACGGCACGTAAGGTTAGCAGCCTAACTTCGCCTGTCTAGCCGGGGTCAGCCGTACCGAGCAGCGGCTCGTCGGCGGAGCGCAGGTCGGCGGCGGGCAGGCCGCCGGGGTACAGCTGCCGGACCAGGGCGGCCACCGAGATGGCGATCTGCACGTGCTGGCGGCGGCTGGCCGCGTAGAAGCGCTGCGCGTCCGCGCTCAGCTTGGGGCTGGCGTGCAGCGGCTTGTCGCTCACCGCGAGCAGCGTGGCGGTGGGGATCCGGTAGCGGAACCCGTTCGCGGCCACGGTGGCCGATTCCATGTCCACGGCCAGCGCGCGGGACAGCCGCAGCCGGTCCGCCACCAGGGTCAGGTTGAATTCCCAGTTCCGGTTCGCGGTGGTGAACACGGTGCCCATCCGGCTCGGCAGGCCACGCTCGGTCAGCTCGCCGAGCAGCAGCGTGTTCAGCGTGTGGTTCGAGATGACCGGCACGGGCAGCGGCAGGATCTCGTCCAGCACATGGTCGTCGCGCAGGTAGCCGGTGGCCAGCACCAGGTCCCCGATGTCCTGGTGATTGCGCAGCCCGGCGCAGTGCCCGATCATCAGCAGCAGATCCGGGCGGAGCACCGCGAGGTGGTCGGTGATGGTCTTGGCGTTGGACGGGCCGACCCCGATGTTCACCATGGTCACCCCGGCCCGGCCGGGCAGCTGGTGGTGCCAGGCGGGCATCTGGCGGCCGTCATCGTCCGGCCCGGTGCAGCCGGGCAGCGCGGCGCGGAACTCCTCGACGTGCCAGGCGTAGTTGGTCAGCAGCACGTACCGCTGGAACGCGGTGGCCGGCGTCCCGGTGTAGTGCTCCAGCCGGTCGATGGACAGCGCCATCCGCTCCGGGGCGAACAGGAACAGCTTCTTGCGCCGCAGGTCCCAGCGGGTCTCGTCGACGGCCGGGCCGATCCGGGGGTCGTGCAGGTCCAGCGCTTCCCGCCCCGGGCTGACCGAGATCCCGGCGCCGCGCGGCGGCCAGCCGGGCCAGCTCGCGTTCCAGGTACCAGCGGATCGCGCCGGGCGCGGCGAATTCCCCCTGCAGCACCGGATTGTGCGCCGACCAGGGCCGGCCGACGGTCAGCAGCGGGTACCGCCCGGCGCTGGCCGCCGCCTCCATCGCGTCGCACAGCCGGGTGATCTCGGCCGCCCGCTCGCCGTCCGGGATGGCGGCGAAGTCAGCGGACACCGTCATCCGGTCATCATGCCAGCCGCCCGGGCAGGCTTCACCGGCGCGACAGGCGGCGTTCACGGCGGCGAGACCTGGGCGACGGTTGGCTGGTCCGGAGAGCGGACCGGCCCGGGCCACGGAGAGGTGCCATGCGGTCAAGGCGGCTGAGGTCGATGGGGCGATCGCGGGCGGGCCGGGTCACCGCCACTGGTGTGGCGCTGGCCACGCTGCTGGCTGCCGCCCCGTCCGGGGTGGCAGCCAGCGTGCTGGCCCCGGGCGGAAAGCCCGGGGGCGCGCCCGGGGCCAGCGGCAACCTGCTGGCCGACGGCGACGCCGGCGCGGGGTACTGCACCCATGACTGGAACGCGGCCAGCACCATCCCGGGCTGGACGGTCACCCAGGGCAGCCCCAACGTGATGTGCTACCCGGCGCACCCGCTGCGGCACCCGGGCGGCGCGCCCGGCCGCGGGTTCTTCAGCGGCGGCCCGTACGGCGACTCGGCGATGACCCAGACGGCCAGCCTGCGCCGCGCCGCCGGGCGGATCGACGCCGGCCCGGTCCGGTTCCGGCTGTCCGGCTGGCTCGGCGGCTGGCGGGCCGAGCCCGGTCACGTCCGGGTCACGCTGGCGTTCCTCGGCCGTTCCGGGCAGCGGCTCGGCGGGCTGGTCCGGCTGCGCACGGTAACCGCGGCCGAGCGGGGCCGCCAGTCCGGCTTCCTCGGCCGGTCCACCAGCGGGACGGTGCCGCCGGCGCCCGGTCCGCCCGGGTCACCGTGGCCTTCCTGGACAGCTCGACGCCGCCTGGCGGTGAGCCGGAGCCGTCCGGCCCGGCCGGCGGGCTGGCGGACAACCTGGCCCTCACCGTGTCCGTGCCGCTGCCCGCGGCCCGGCTGGCGGCACCGCCATCGGCGGTGCCGCGGTTCCGCCACGTCTTCATGATCATGATGGAGAACACCAACGGCAGCGCGGTGCTGGCGCAGCTACAGCCACATGCCGTTCCTGCACCGGCTGATGGCCCAGGGCGCCACGCTGGCCAACTACCACGCCGTGTACCACCCGAGCGACGAGAACTACCTGGCCATCGCGGGCGGCGACACGTACGCCAGGGGCGCCATCTACTGGCCGGACATCAACGACCCGCACCGCAACCTCGGCGACGAACTGCAGGCCAGGTCGATGAGCTGGATGGCCTACGAGCAGGGCATGGGCTACCGGTGCAACGACCGCGCCGCCACCGAGTTCCGGTACGACAAGTACTACTACCCGGACGACGCGCCGTTCATCAACTACACCGACGTCAGCGCCAGCCGGGCCCGGTGCAAGGCGCACCTGGTGGACACCAGACTGCTCAGACCAGCTTTGCTTAACGCCAGTACCACGCCGGTGTTCTCCTGGATCGCGGCCGACGACTACTACGACGGCGAGTCAGCGGGCAACGGTGACCGGCACAGCCGGGAGGTGCAGGACGGCTGGCTGCAGCGGACCATCACGCCGATCCTGGACTCGCCGGCCTGGCGGACCCAGAAGTCGCTGCTGATCATCACCTGGGACGAGGCCGGGGTGACCCGGCGGACCGCGGAAGCGGGCAACCGGGTGGCGACGATCGTGGTCGGCTCCCCGGGCACGGTGCGGGCCGGCTACGTCAGCCAGGTCCGCTACGACCACTACTCGACCGCCCGCACCATCGAGGAAGCCCTCGGCCTGGCCCCGTTCACCGCGAACGACGAGTACGCGGCCCCGTTCAACGACGTGTTCACCCGGTGGGGCCGCTGAGACCGGGCCGGCGCGGCATCGCGTACCGTCAGCGCATGCGATTTGCCACCATCCGGACCGCTGACGGCAGCACCACCGCGGCGCGGCTCGACGGCGACATGCTGGTCCCGCTGGCCGCCGCGGACGTCGGCGACCTGCTGGCCGCGGGCGGCGCGGCTCCCGAGCGGCCCGGCGCCAGCCCGGTGCCGGCCGGCCAGGCCAGCTTCGCCCCGGTGGTGCCGCGGCCGTCCAAGGTGATCTGCGTCGGGCTGAACTACCGCGAGCACATCCTGGAGACCGGGCGCGAGCTGCCCGAATACCCGACGCTGTTCGCCAAGTTCGCGGACACCCTGCTGGGCGCGCGGGACGAGCTCAGGCTGCCCGCGCTGAGCGACCGGATCGACTGGGAAGTCGAGCTCGCGGTGATCATCGGCCGGCCGGTGTACCGGGCCAGCCGGGACGAGGCCGCGGCGGCCATCGCGGGCTACACGGTCAGCAACGACGTGAGCGTGCGCGACTGGCAGCGCCGCACCGTGCAGTGGCTGCAGGGCAAGGCGTTCCAGCACACCACCCCGGTCGGCCCGTACCTGGTCACCGGGGACGAGGTGGGCGACGCGGCCGACCTGGACATCCGCTGCGAGGTGGACGGCGTGGTGATGCAGCAGTCGCGGACCTCGGACCTGCTGTTCAGCCCGGCCGACATCGCCGCCTACGCCAGCCAGGTGATCACCCTGCAGCCGGGTGACCTGCTGCTCACCGGCACCCCGGGCGGGGTGGGCAACGCCCGCCAGCCGCCGGTCTACCTGCAGCCGGGCCAGACCATGCGCAGCGTGATCGAGGGCCTCGGCGAGTGCGTAAACCGATGTGTGCCGGAGCAGGTGGGTTAGCCCGGGGCGCAGGTATGCGAGGGTAGCCCCATGCGCAAGTACGTGATCATCGGCGTCCCGGGCAGCGGCAAGAGCACCCAGGCCGGGTGGCTGGCCCGGGACCTCGACCTGGTGCACATCAGCGTGGGCGACATCTTCCGCTGGAACGTGCAGAACCACACCAAGATGGGCGCCCAGGTACGCCGGATCATGGCCGGCGGGCGAGCTGGTCGGCGACGACCTGGCCGAGGCGGTGACCGCGCAGCGGCTGGCCGAGCACGACTGGAACTACGGGTTCATCATCGACGGGTTCCCGCGCAACGCCCGGCAGGCCGAATTCTTCCTGGAGTCCTACGACATCGACGCGGTGATCCACCTGGACATGCCCGATGCCGAGGTGCGCAAGCGGGTGCTGGCCCGGCGGCTGTGCTCGGGCTGCGGGCTGGACTACAACCTGATCCAGGGACGGCCCCGGGAAGAGGGCAAGTGTGACGTCTGCGGCGGCACCCTGGTCACCCGCGAGGACGACACCGAAGAGGCGCTGGCCGTCCGGCTGCGCGAGTACCACGACAAGACCGACCCGGTGCTGGCCATCTTCGCCCGCAAAGAGTACGTGCTGGCCATCGACGCCACCCAGGACCGGGACGGGGTGCAGCAGTCGATCCGGGACGCGCTCGGGCTGCCCGCGGCCAGCCCGGCGGAGAGCCGGGCAGGCACGGCCGGGGCAGGCACGGCGGGCAGGACCGCCGGGGCAGGCGCCGCACAGCCGTGAGGGTGGTGATCGCCCCGGACTCGTTCAAGGGCAGCCTGGCCGCGGCCGGGGCGGCCGCCGCCCTGGCCGCCGGATGGCAGGCCGCCCGGCCCGGGGACGAGGTGCGCACCGTCCCGCTGGCCGACGGCGGCGAGGGCACGCTGGCCGTGCTGGCCGCCGCGGTCCCCGCCGCCCGCTGGCGGCAGGCCCAGGTCACCGGGCCGGCCGGCCAGCCGGTGGACTGCCCGTGGCTGGAACTGCCCGATGGCACCGCCGCGGTGGAACTGGCCGCGGCCAGCGGCCTGCCGCTGCTCAGCCGGCCGGACCCGCTGGGCGCGCACACCATCGGGCTGGGCGAGGTGATCGGCGCCGCGCTGGCCGCCGGGGCCCGGCAGGTGACGATCGCGCTCGGCGGCTCCGCGTCCACCGACGGCGGCACGGGCGCGCTGGCCGCCCTCGGCGCCCGGTTCCTGGACGCCGGCCGCCGCCCGCTGCCCGCGGGCGGCGGCGCGCTGCGCGACCTGGCCGCGGTGGACCTGACCGGGCTGCGCCCGCCGCCGCCCGGCGGGGTGAGCTGCCTGTCCGATGTCCGCGCGCCGCTGCTCGGCCCGGCCGGCGCGGCCGCGGTGTTCGGCCCGCAGAAGGGCGCCAGCCCGGCCCAGGTCGCCCTGCTCGATGACGGGCCTGGCCCGGCTGGCCGGGCTGCTCGGCGGCGACCCCGGGGCGCCCGGCGCGGGCGCCGCCGGGGGGACCGGCTACGGGCTGGCCGCCGGGTGGGGCGCGCTGATCGCCCCCGGTGCGCCGCGGCTGTGCCTGCTGGCCGGCCTGGATCAGGCGCTGGCCGGGGCCGCCCTGGTGATCACCGGCGAGGGACGGTACGACGGGACGTCGGGCACCGGCAAGGTGGCGGGCACGGTGTTCGCCGCCGCGGCCGCGGCCGGGGTGCCGGCCGCACTGGTGGCCGGCCAGGTCGCCGCCCGGCCGCCGGCCGCCGTACGGCAGGTTATCTCGCTGGCCGAGCTGGCCGGGGGCGTGCCGCAGGCGCTGGCCGACCCGGCGCCGGTACCTGCGCGCTGGCCGGGCAGCGCGGCTCGGCGCGGCTGGCAGGTGGAGGGCCGGACACGCCGGACAGCGCCGGGATGAGCACCTACTACCCTGGGCGGGTGCGGGAGATCGCGGTATTCAGTGGCAGCGCCCATCCGGAACTGGCCGCCGAGATCTGCACCCAGCTGGGCGAACGGCTGCGCCCGGTGCGGCTGATCCGGTTCGCCAACGACTGCCTGGAGGTCCAGCTCCAGTCGAACTGCCGGGAACGCGACGTGTTCCTCATCCAGCCGCTGTCCGCGCCGGTCCAGGAGCACCTGGTCGAGCTGCTGCTGATGCTGGACGCGGCGCGCGGCGCGTCGGCCGCCCGGGTCACCGCGGTGATACCGCACTACGCGTACGCCCGCTCGGACAAGAAGAACATGCCGCGGGTGTCCATCGGCGGCCGCCTGGTCGCCGACCTGCTGGTCACCGCGGGCGCCAACCGGGTGCTCACGATGACCCTGCACTCACCGCAGGTGCACGGGTTCTTCTCGGTCCCGGTGGACCACCTGCACGCGCTGCGCGAGCTGGCCGGCCACTTCCGGACCCAGGACCTGTCGAACACCGTGGTCGTCTCCCCGGACCTGGGCAACGCCAAGGCGGCCGCCGCGTTCGCCCGGCGGCTCGACCTGCCGGTGGCGGCCGGCGCCAAGCAGCGGCTGAGCGACGAGCAGGTCATCATCACCTCGATCATCGGCGACGTCACCGGCCGGGACGTGATCGTGCTGGACGACGAGATCGCCCGCGGCACCACGATCATCGCGCTGCTCGGCGGGCTGCGCGAGCGGAACGTCCGGTCGGTCCGGGTGGCCTGCACGCACGGGCTGTTCGCCGACGGCGCGCTGCAGCGGATCGAGGCCGCGCCGGAGGTCACCGAGGTGGTCTGCACCAACACCGTGCCGATCCCGGAGAAGCTGCTCGGCGGCAAGCTGACCGTGATCTCGCTGGCGCCGGCCCTGGCCGAGGCCATCCGCCGGATCCACGAGGGCGAGAGCGGTCAGCGTCCTGTTCGCGATGTAATTCCGGGGGGCGACCCTGGACGCTCCCGCTGCGCGACCCTAGCCGCGTCGCCGCTCCGCGCGCGAACGCCGGCTCGGCGAGCACCCGCCTGCGGCGGGCCCCGCCTCACCGGCGAACGCTCGCCAAGCTCAGCTCTCTTCGATCGCTCGGCTCACTTGTTCCGTGGTGAGCGGCAGGTCGCGGACGCGGACGCCGACCGCGTCGGCCACCGCGTTGCCGATCGCGCCCGCCACCGGGCCCTGGGCCAGCTCACCGGCGCCGGTGGCTGGCTCGTCCGAGGCCGACGATGCGCACCGCCACCTCAGGCATCTCGGTGAACCGCAGGATCGGGTAGCTGTCCCAGCTGACCGACGTGATCCTGGTCCGGTCGAAGCGCACCCGCTCGCGCAGCGCCCAGCTGGCGCTCTGCAGCGCACCGCCCTCCACCTGGTTCCGCACGCCGTCGGGATTGATCACCCGGCCCACGTCCACGGCCAGCCACAGCCGGCGCAGCGCGAGGCTGGTGTCCGCGGCCACCTCGGCCACCGCCGCGCAGTAGCCGGAGGTGCCCTTGTACCGGGCGAAGGCCAGCCCGAAGCCGGTGCCCTCGGCCCGGGCCCGGCCCGCCCAGCCCGCGAAGCCGGTCACCTCCTCGATGACCCGGCGGGCCCGCGGGTCGGTCAGGTGGGCCAGCCGGAACGCGGCCGGGTCAGCGCCCGCCGCCGCGGCCAGCTCGTCGAGGAACGACTCGATCGCGAACACGTTCAGGAACGCGCCCAGCGAGCGCAGCGACGAGGTCCTGATCGGCATGGTGAGCAGCCGGTGCCGGGTCACCTCCAGGTCCGGGATGTCGTAGGCCGGGCACCGCGTTGCGGGTGGCGCCCATCGCCCCGCTGGGCACCCCATCCGGTGCGGCCGGGATCGGCGCCCCGCCAGCCAGCTGGGACAGGCCGAGCAGCCGCGGCTCGCCGCCGATGCCCGGCCGGCCCAGGAAGCCGTTGCTCCACACGTCCTGCCGCCAGGCCTGGATCCGGCCCGACGCGTCCAGGCCGGCCGACAGCCGGGCCAGCATGGCCGGGCCCACCGGTCCCCAGCCGAGCTCGTCCTCGCGGGACCAGAGCACCCGCACCGGGCGGCCGGGCAGCTGCCGGGCCAGCAGCACCGCGTCGGCCGCCGCGTCGTCCGAGGCGTTGTGCCCGTACACGCCCGCGCCCTCCACGTGGTGCACGGTCAGCTGGGCCGGGTCCAGGCCCAGCCCGGCGGCCAGCGCCCGGCGCAGCGGGAACGGCCCCTGGCTGTGCGTCCACACGCGTGATCCGCGGCGCGCCGCCGGGATCGCTGTCCCAGCGGGCGATCGCGCAGCTCGGCGCCATCGACGCGTGCGCGATGAACGGCCGGGTGAACTCGGCCTGGTGGGTGCTGCGCACCCGCGCCGCCGCGGCCGGGTCGGGCTGCCGCAGCACCGGCTGGTCCTCGGTGGGCTGGCTGAGCAGGAAGCCCTTCAGGTCGCGCTCGTCGGGCAGCGCCGGGCGGACCGTCCACCGGGCCGCCCGGGCCAGCCGGGCCGCCGCGGTCACCGCGGTCCGGTCCTGGCTGGCCAGCACGCCGAGGAACGAGCCGTCGCGCACGACGGCCAGCACGCCGTCCGGCAGGTCCGGCCGCCGCGACGTCGTCCAGCGTGGCGGCCGGCCCGGGCGGCCGGATCACCCGGCCGAACGCCATCCCCGGCAGCACCAGGTCGTGCAGGAACCGGGGACGGCCGGTCGCCTTGTCCGGCAGGTCGATCCGCGGCGCGCTGCGGCCCGCCACCGACCACTGGCTGGCCGGCTTGGCCGCGGCCACCTCGGCCGCGGCCCGGTCCAGCAGGCCCGGCTCGTCCAGCGACCAGTAGCTGAGCCCAGTGCCGGCGCTGGCCGGCCGCTGCAGATCTCGCCGTCCCGGACGGTCAGCGTGGCCGGGTCGGTGTCCAGCTTGGCCGCGGCCGCGGCCAGGAACGCGGCCCGGGCCTGCGCGCAGGCCTGGCGCAGCGCGCCGCCGGAATCCTCGATGGACCGGCTGCCCGACGTCACGCCCTCGTCCGGGCTGGTGTCCGTGCTGACCGGGGCCACCTGGACGCGGTCCAGCGACACGTCGAGTTCCTCCGCCGCGATCTGGGCCAGCGCGGTCCACACCCCCTGGCCGTACTCGACCTTGCCGGGGCGGATGGTCACCCGGCCGGGGACGGCGAAGTCGAGCCAGCGGCCCAGTGCCGGGTTGGCCTGCAGGCTCGGCGACGGCGTCATTCCGCTGTCCCGGCCAGCCCTGTCCCGGCTGGCGCTGTCGCGGCCGCGCTGCGCCGGCCGGCGCGCAGCACGGCCCGGACGATCCGCTGGTGCGTCCCGCACCGGCACAGGTTGCCGTCCAGCGCGGTGCGCACCTCGCTCTCGCTCGGCGCCGGGTTGCGCGCGCAGCAGCGCCACCGCGCTGATGATCATCCCGGACGTGCAGTAGCCGCACTGCGCGGCCTGCTCATCGATCACCGCCTGCTGCACCGCGTGCAGCGCGCCGCCGCTGGCCAGCCCTTCGACCGTGGTCACCTCCCGGCCCTCGGCCGCCCAGGCCGGGAAGTCACAGGACGATCTGGCCTGGCCGTCGATGAGCACGAAGCACGCGCCGCACAGCCCGATGCCGCAGCCGAACCGCGGCCCGGCCAGGCCGAGATCATGCCGGAGCACGTCGAGCAGCGGCGTGTCAGGCTCGCTGCTGACTGTCTGCTTGGTCCCGTTCAGGGTGAGCTGGATGTTGACGCTGCCCATCCGCACAGAGTATGCATTCGTTTGCAGGTTTGGCCAGCAGAGCGCCGGAGCAGACGGCAGGAAGGGAGGTCGCAGGGTGGACGAGCGGGTGGCGATGGCGATTTCGCACTGGGCGCCGCGGTTCACGATGAACGGCGTGACCGCCGGGGATTTCGAGCGGATCACCAGCGGCCTGCAGCGCTGGGAAGACTGGTGCGCCGCGTGGAGCGCGGTCGGCGCCGAGCACGAGGAACTCGGCCGCACCGCGCTGGCCGCGGGCCACCAGATGTCCGCGGGCGCCCACCTGGCCCAGGCGGCGGTGTACTACCACTTCGCCAAGTTCCTGTTCGTCAACGACCTGGACCAGATGCGCGCCGCGCACCAGGCCGCGGTGCGCTGCCTGGATGACGCGCTGCCCTACCTGGACCCGCCGGGCCGCCGGATCGAGATCCCGTTCGACGGCGCCCGCCTGGTCGGGGTGCTCCGCCAGCCGCCGGGGGAGCGGCCGCACCCGGTCATGATCATGATCCCCGGGCTGGACTCGGCCAAGGAGGAGCTGCGCAGCACCGAGGAGCTGTTCCTGGCCCGCGGCATCGCCACGTTCAGCGTGGACGGCCCGGGCCAGGGCGAGGCCGAGTACGACCTGGCCATCCGGGGCGACTGGGAGGTGCCCGGGGCGGCCATCATCGACCGGCTGGCCGCCGAGCCCGGGCTGGACGCGGAGCGGATCGGGGTCTGGGGGGTCAGCCTGGGCGGCTACTACGCGCCCCGGGTGGCCAGCGGGGACGACCGGGTGCGCGCCTGCGTGGCGCTGGCCGGCCCGTTCAACTTCGCCGACCACTGGGACCAGCGGCCCAGCCTGACCAGGGAGGCGTTCCGGGTCCGGTCCAAGTCCCCGGACATGGACGCGGCCCGGGCAGGTGGCCGGCCAGCTCAGCCTGGCCGGGCGGGCGGAGAAGATCCGCTGCCCGCTGCTGGCCGTGATGGGCAAGCTGGACCGGCTCATCCCGTGGCAGGACGCGGCCCGGCTGGTCGAGGAGGCCAGCGGCCCGAGCGAGCTGCTGCTGCTGGAGCAGGGCAACCACGGCTGCGCCAACCTGGCCCCGTTCCACCGGTACCGGACCGCCGACTGGGTAGCCGAGCAACTGGGGGCGCGGGTCGGGATGATCAACGGCCCGGAGTGCGCTCCGGGCTGCGCCTGCTCGCCCAGCACGACCTGGGCGGGCACGGCGACGGCATGCAGGTGATCCGGGCCGGCGACGCGCTGTACGTCGGCCACCTCGGCACGTCCGGGATGGGCACCTCCATCCTGGACGTGGCCGACCCAGCCCGGCCGGCGCTGGTAACCCAGTGGCCAGCGCCGGCTGGCACGCATACCCACAAGGTCCAGGTGGCGGGCGGGCTGCTGCTGGTCAACCACGAGAAGTTCCCCTACCAGGCGGCCATGGCCGACCCGTTCTCCGCGGGCCTGGCCGTGTACCGGCTCGGCGACCCGCTCCGCCCGGAGCGGATCGGGTTCTGGCCCAGTGGCGGCCGGGGGGTGCACCGGGTGGTGTGGACCGGGGGCCGCTACGCGCACATGTCGGCCATCCCGGACCGGTTCAGCGACCGGATCTGGGTGGTGCTGGACCTGGCCGACCCGGCCCGCCCGGCCGAGGCGGCCCGCTGGTGGTGGCCCGGCCAGCGGGCCGGTGAGCAGCCCACCTGGCGGCCGGGCGAGCGGTACGCGGCACACCACGCGCTGCTGGCCGGCGCACCGCGCCTACCTCGGCTACGACGACGCGGGCCTGGTCATCCTGGACGTGTCGGACATGGCCCGGCCACAGCAGGCCGGCCAGCTGCGCTGGGACGGCGGCTCGACGCACACCTGCCTGCCACTGCCCGGGCGGCAGCTGGTGGTGGTCACCGACGAGCAGGTCAGGAACGGGCCGCACGCGCCGCAGCGGGCCATCCGGGTGATCGACGTCTCGGCCGCCCCGCGGGTGGCCGCGCTGTGCCCGCCGCCGGATGACCGCTACGACCAGCTGCCGCTCCGCTTCGGCGCGCACAACCTGCACGAGAACCAGCCCGGCGCCTACCGCAGCGAGCGGCTGGTCTTCGCCACCTACTTCAGCGCCGGCGTCCGCGTCTACGACCTGGCCGACCCGGCGCACCCGCGGGAAGTCGCGCACTGGGTGCCGGAGCCACCGCCCGGCCAGCCGGTCGCCCAGATCAATGACCTGTTCGTGGACGACGGCGGGCTGATCTGGGTCACCGACCGGATCAGCGGCGGGCTGTACGTGCTGCAGCCGGAGCCGGACCTGGCGGCGCTGATGGCGGAAGCCCGGGATGACCGCCCCGGCCGCGGCCGGGCTCACCCCTCTTGGGTGAGGCTGTGGCCCGATCGGGTGGTTACCGTCATCTTGTCGGTGATCGCCGAGCGTCCACCCTTGACTACGGGATGCCGGCCGGTCCTTAACGCCCGGAGCCAGGGCCAATTGGGGGAGTGCACGGTGAGCGAACCGTTCAAGGGAACGATCAACATTGACATCCGTGACTCGGTCCCGGACTGGTCGCCGTTCGAGCCGCCGACGGCCCCGGACGGGGCGCCGAACGTCGTGTATATCGTGCTGGATGATG
This sequence comes from uncultured Actinomycetes bacterium, assembly GCA_963757545.1. GTDB lineage: Bacteria > Actinomycetota > Actinomycetes > Streptosporangiales > Streptosporangiaceae > RYN-230. The sequence goes on from CAVWSA010000039.1 coordinate 655,944, forward strand.
TCGGATTCTCGGCGATGTCGTGTTACGGCGGCCCGATCGAGACGCCGAACATCGACCGGATCGCGGCGGGCGGGATCCGGTATACGCAGTGGCACACGACGGCGCTGTGCTCGCCGACCCGGTCCTGCCTGCTGACCGGCCGCAACCACACCCGCAACTCGATGGCCTGCATCACCGAGGCCGCGGTCGGGTTCCCCAACGCCAGCGGGACGATCCCGCCGGAGAACGGCATGCTGTCCGGAGATCCTGGCCGAGCGCGGCTGGAACACCTACATGGTCGGCAAGTGGCACCTGTGCCCGACCGTGGAGATGAACGTCGCGTCGACGCGGCGGAACTGGCCGTCCGGCCGGGGGTTCGAGCGCTGGTACGGGTTCCTGGGCGCCGAGACCAACCAGTGGTACCCGGACCTGGTCTACGACAACCACCCGGTCGACCAGCCCAAGTCACCGCAGGAGGGATACCACCTCACCCCGGACATCACCGGCAAGGCGCTGGAGTTCATCAAGGACTCGAAGGTGATCGCGCCGGACAAGCCGTTCTTCCTGTACTACGCCCCGGGTGCCGCCCACGCGCCGCACCAGGTCCCGAAGGAATGGGCGGACAAGTTCAAGGGCCGGTTCGACATGGGTTACGAGGCGATGCGCGAGCAGACCCTGGCCCGGCAGAAGGACATGGGCATCGTCCCGGCGAACACCGAACTGCCGCCGGTCAACCCGATCGGCACGCCCGAGACCCGGAAGGGCCCGGACGGCAAGCCGTTCCCGGTGCTGGACGTCACCCGGCCCTGGGACTCGCTGAGCGCCGAGGAGAAGCGCCTGTTCTGCCGGATGGCCGAGGTGTATGCGGGGTTCCTGGCCCACGCCGACCACTACATCGGGCAACTGCTGGACTACCTGGAGGAATTCGGGCTCCGCGAGAACACCATGGTCATTCTGGTGTCGGACAACGGGGCGAGCGGGGAGGGCGGCCCGAACGGGTCGCTGAACGAGAACAAGTTCATCAACGGCGTCCCGGACGACATGGCGACGAACCTGGCGATGATCGACGAGCTGGGCGGGACCAAGACCTACAACCACTATCCCAACGGCTGGGCGATGGCCTTCAACACGCCGTTCAAGATGTGGAAGCGGTACGAGTTCAACGGCGGGACCTCGGACCCGTGCATCATCTCCTGGCCGTCGTCAGCGGCTGGCGCCGCCGGCCACGGTGAGCTGCGGCACCAGTACCACCACGCCATCGACATCGTGCCGACCATCCTGGAGGCCCTCGGTGTCGACGCTCCCAGCACCATCAAGGGCCACGTGCAGACCCCGTTCGACGGGGTGAGCATGCGCTACAGCGTCGACATGCCCTCGGCGCCATCGGCCCGCCCGACCCAGTTCTACTCGATGCTCGGCTCACGCGGGATCTGGCACGACGGCTGGAAGGCCGTCACCACGCACCCCACGGTCAGCGGCTGGAGCCATTTCAACGACGACACCTGGGAGCTGTACCACACCGACACCGACCGTTCCGAAATCCACGATCTGGCCGCCGAGCACCCGGACAAGCTCAGGGAGCTGATCAACCTGTGGTTCGCGGAGGCTGGCGCGAACGGCGCGTTCCCGCTCGACGACCGGTCCCCGATTGAGATCATCACCACGCCCCGGCCCACGCTGGCCTCGCCCCGCAACCGCTACGCCTATTTCCCCGACACCGCGGAGGTGCCGGAAACCCAGGCCGTCAACATCCGGAACCGGTCCTTCTCGATCGGTGCCCTGGTGGACATCCCCGGGGCCGGAGCGGAGGGCGTCCTGTTCGCCCAGGGCGCCCGGTTCGGCGGCCACGCCCTGTACGTCAAGGACAACCGGCTGCACTACGTCAACAACTTCGTCGGCCTCATGGAGCAGAAGATCGACGCGGACCAGGACGTCCCGACCGGCGAGAACCTGATCCTGTCGGCTTCCTTCGACAAGGACGGCGAGGACGCGCCCGGGGTGGCCACCGGGATCCTGTCCCTCTACCACGGCGACAAGAAGGTCGGCGAGGGCCGGATCAAGACCCAGCCGGGAACGTTCTCGCTCGCGGGTGAGGGCCTGTGCGTTGGGCGCGACAGCGGCGAGCCGGTGACGTCGGACTACCCGGGCCCGCACCCGCACCGGTTCACCGGCGGCACGATCAAGCGCGTGGCCGTCGATGTCAGCGGCGATCCATACGTGGACCTCGAGCGTGAGGCCCAGGGCATGCTGGCGCGCGAGTAAGCAGGCCGCCCCCCGGTCAGACCGCTGGCCGGCCGCGCGGCGCCGGCGGCGTCACCGGGGCGGCCGCGTCCAGGCCGGCGTCGGCCGGGCCCGCCGCCGGGGCGGGCGCGGCCGTGGCCGGTCCGGCGGCCGGGCGCCTGCGGGTCAGCCGCTGGACGATCGCGGCGATGGTCCACAGCGGCGGCAGCAGCACGAACACGCACCAGGATGGCCCACTGCGCGGGGTGCTTGGCCAGGCTGGGCAGGACGGTCTTCTCCAGCCACGGGAACAGGTGGCTGCGCAGCACCGGGATGTACGCGGCGGCGGCCAGCGCGGCCCCGGCGGCCACGGTCACGATGGCCAGCGCCAGCACGATGCGCCGGGCCGCGCCCACCGCGACCAGCAGCAGCCCGGCCAGCACGGCGGCCAGCCCGGCCGCGCTGAGCACATTGACCGTGCTGGTGCTGGCCAGCGCGCCGAGCAGGATCAGGCCGAGCCCGGCGAACAGCGGGTAGCGCGCCGCCGGGCCGACGCTGGTCACCCGCCAGGCGAGCGTGGTCACGGTGCGCGCGCCGGTCAGCACCGGCCGGAGGAAGTGCGGCGTGCCCCGGCCCAGGTTGACGGTCTTGACCGCGACCGCCGCGGCCCGGGTCACCGTCTGGGTGAACAGCTGGCTGCCCACCTGACCGGAGATCGTCTCCGCCGGGATCCGGCAGGCGTGCAGCACCGCGGCCGCCTCGGCGTCGGGCACCACCGGATAGTGGCCGCCCGCCGCGCGCGGCCCGCCGGTCCGCCGCCGCCAGGCTGGCCGGCCCGGCGCTGGCCGCGCCGTGGTAGGCGGCCAGGAACGAGCGGGCGGGTCCCTCATCCGCGCCCTGCGCGGCATCCACCCCGATCTGCTCGGCCACGTGCGGCAGTTCCTCGCCGGCGATGATCCGCTGCAGGCCGCTGGCCACCCACATGGCCGTCACCGGCAGGCTGACCGGCGGCGGGGGTGGCTGCGCGGCGCTGAGGAAGTCCAGCTCAGCTGGGGCGGCCGGGTGGCCGGGCTGGGCCGGGAACGGGGTCCATACGCCGGGCGGCGCCGGGCTGCCCGCGATCTGCTCCAGCTTGTCCCGCAGCCCGGCGCGGAAACTGTCCGGGTCGCCGGCCATGGCTGGCCAGGTCGTGCAGCCGGCGCGGGTCGAGCAGCATGTGCACCAGCCAGCCGGCCCCGTCGAGCCGGCCCCACATCCAGTCGTTGGCCCGCCAGGACGCCTTGCAGAACGCGCCGAAGTGGTGCAGCTGCAAGCCGGTGAGCTTCTCCGCGGCCAGGGTCCGCGGATCCAGGCTGGTCCGGGTGTCCGAGCTCATCTGGATCAGCTCCAGCGCCTGGTCGGCCAGCGAGCCCGTCGGGCTGCATGACGTACCGCGCCACGTACAGGTCGAACAGCCGGGCGGCCACGGTGTCCACCCAGTCGCCGCCGGCCAGGCCGGTCAGGTAGCGGAGCAGGTCGGCCACGAACGCGGCGTCCGGGGTGGCCCCGTCGCCAGCCGCCTGGTCCAGGCCGGGCAGCAGGCTGCGCAGGCCGAGCAGCACCGCGGCCAGGTCCCGCCACGGCTGGCCGGAGCCGCTGTCCGCCATGTTCGCGCCGAGCAGCGCCCGCGCCGCGGTGGCCGCCTGGCCGGCGGCGGGCGTGGCGCGCCAGCCAGCGGCCCCGGCGGGCGCCGGGGCGGCCGAGCGTGCGGGCGACGGTGTCGGCCGGCACCGGCTCCGGCCGGGCCGGCATGGCCTGGCTGACCGACAGCCGGAGCTTGCCCAGGGTGCGCTGGCCCGCGGCCGGCACCAGCGGGTAGGCCCGGCTCAGCACGGCCAGCACGGTGGCCCGGCCGTCATCGAGCGCTTCCCGGCCCGCCGCGTTCATCGCGCCGTAGTCGCCGATCGGCGGCAGCGCGCGGGCAGCGTAGCCGAGCGCGGCGCTGGCCGCCGCTTCCCGGGCATGCTCGGCGTCGGCGCCGAACCCGGCCGGGCGGCCATCGGCGGCCCGGCGGCCAGCCGTGGCCCGCGTGAGACTTTGTCGGACGCGAACTGCGCGATGCTGCCCGCGCGCCGCGCCCGGTAGCTGGCGTAGAACGGCGCGCCGAGCCGGTCCATCTGCGCGCCCAGCACGGCCAGCTGCTGCCGGGCGTCGTTCCTGGACCGCACCTGCTGGTTGTGCGCGGTGATCGCGGCCAGGTCAGCCGAGATGGTCTGCGCGGTCATCGCGGTCATGTCCGCGGTCAGCGCGTGCGGGCAGGTCCGGCGTGTCGGCCAGGGTCAGCTTGGCCCGTGGCCACCCCGGGCCCGCCGACCAGCGGCACTACGAACGCGAGCACCCGGCGCACCTCGCGGTCGGCGGGCCGGTCGAACACGGCCTGCAGCGCCGGGCCGAGCGGCCGGTTGGCCAGCAGCCCGCCGTCCGCGGCGAACTGGGTGGCCTGCGCGTTGCTGAACGCGGCCATGTCGGGGTGGCCGTCCCCGCCATCGGTGCCGATCGGGATCAGGCCCGGCTCGAAGGCCACCGGGAACGACGCGCTGCACCGCGCGGCCAGCGCCAGCGCGGGCACGTTCCCCGCGGTCAGCTCGGCGCTGGTGAAGCTGAACAGCCCGTGATGGTCGATGTCGTGGACCAGCGTGCCGTACTCGTCGGTGAACCGGCTGGCCTCGCCGGCCAGCAGCGTGGTGGTGATGAACACCCGGGTCGGGTCCTGGGCCGCGGCCGGGTTCTCCGGCCCCTGGTGGGCCAGCTTGGCCAGGCCGGTGCGCAGCCCGGCGAGCAGGCTCTTGTCCCCGTACAGCAGGGACGGCGCCTGCTTGTCCGAGGGGTCGCGGAGCAGGCCGCCCAGGGAGCCCTCGGCGAACCACAGCTCGCGCAGCCCGTCCAGGTCGAACCGCTGCACGTTGGCCAGCCCGAGGATGACCGCGTTGATGCCGCCCGCGCTGCTGCCGGACAGCACGTCCATGCTGACGTCCACGTCGAGCACGTCGAGTAGCGCGGCGTAGCCGTCACGGACCCGGCGGCCCGGCCCGGTGGTGTCGGCCACCGTTTCGCCGCGGCGGATCCGGCTGGCCGCCAGCAGCAGGTTCATCTCCCGGGCCATGCCGCCCATCCAGACGGCCAGGCTGACGCCCCCGGTGAAGGCCACGGCCAGCCGCAGCTGCGGCGGCGGGGCCGCCTGCTGGCCGCTGTCTAATGCTGCCCCGTTCATCGGCCCGCCCCCAAGCGCTTACCCCCGTGACCTTGCCTGCGACGTAACTACGGGCGGCAGGCGCTGTCAAGGCCCGGATCAGGGCAGGGTGAGGATTCGCGGCCCGGCGTCGGTGATAGCCACCGTGTGCTCGACGTGCGCGGCCCGGCTGCCGTCCGCGGTGCGCAGCGCCCAGCCGTCCGGCGCCACCACGAACTCGTCACTGCCCCCGGCCATCAGCATCGGCTCGATGGCCAGGGCCAGGCCGTGCCGCAGCCGCATGCCGCGGCCCGGCCGGCCCTCGTTCGGCACGTGCGGGTCCTCGTGCATGTGCCGGCCGATGCCGTGCCCGCCGAACCCGGCCGGGATGCCGTAGTGCGCGCCCCGGCCCACCAGGCCCACCGCGTTCGAGATGTCGCCGATCCGGGCCCCGGCCACCGCCGTCGCGATGCCGGCCGCCAGTGCCTTCTCGGCCGTCTCGATGAGCAGCAGGTCAGCGGGCCGGGGCGGGCCGACGATGAAGCTGATCGCCGCGTCACCGGTCCACCCGTCCAGGGTGGCCCCGCAGTCGATGCTGACCAGGTCGCCGTCCCGGAGCCGGTAGCCGTCCGGGATCCCGTGCACGATCGTGTCGTTCACCGACGCGCAGATCACGGCCGGGAACGGCGACGGCGCGAACGACGGGTGATAGTTCAGGAACGGCGAGCTGGCGCCGGCCTCGCGGATGACCGTGTGCGCCGCCTCGTCCAGTTCGAGCAGGGTGACGCCGGTCGCGGCCACGTCGCGGGACGCGGCCAGCGCGCGGGCCACCACCCGCCCGGCCTCGCGCATCGCGTCCAGCGCCGCCTGATTCTTGATCTCCACCATGTTCCGCTGTGCTCCTGTGCGTCCCGGGCCGCCGCTAGTCCTCGGCGCGGCCCCCAAGATATCGGGCCAGGAAGCGCTCGGCGGCCGCGTAGAAGCGCAGCCGGTTCTCCGGCTTCGCGAAACCGTGGCCCTCGTCGGGGAACAGCATGTACTCGTGTTCGATTCCCGCTTCGGTCAGCGCCGCGACGATCTGCTCCGATTCGGCCTGTTTCACCCGCGGGTCGTTGGCGCCCTGGGCGATGAGCAGCGGGATGCGGATGTCATGCGCCCGGGACAGCGGGGACCGGGACCAGAGGAACGCGGCGTCCTTGTCCGGGTCGCCGACCCGGGTGTGGAACTGGGCGATCATCGGGGCCCAGTACGGCGGGATCGTCTCGATCAGCGTCTTCAGGTTGGACGGGCCGACGATGTCCACCGCGCAGCAGAACAGGTCCGGGGTGAACGCCGCCCCGGCCAGCGCGGCGTAGCCGCCGTAGGACCCGCCGAAGATGGCCACCCGGGCCGGGTCGGCCCAGCCCTGGCCGATGACGTAGCCCACCGCGTCGGTCAGGTCGTCCTGCATCTTGCCGCCCCACTCCCGGTTGCCGGCGTTGACGAACGCCTTGCCGTACCCGGTCGAGCCGCGGAAGTTGACCTGCACGCACAGGTAGCCGCGGTTGGCCAGCCACTGCGCCTCCGGGTCGAAGGCCCAGGAGTCCCGGGCCCACGGGCCGCCGTGCACGTCGAGCACCATGGGCAGCCCGGTGCGCGGCGCGCCGGGCGGGAACGTCGCGTAGCCGTGGATGGTCAGCCCGTCCCGCGTGCTGAACGTGAACGGCTCCATCGGGGCCAGCTCGTACCGGGCCAGTTCCGGCCGCGACTCGAACAGGAAGCTGCCGCGCCGGGTCTGCCGGTCGTAGCTGTAGTAGGACCCCGGGCTGGTGTCGTTGTTGAACGCGACCAGCCATGTCTCGTCCGAGTCATCGGCATCGACGAACACCGGGTCGCCCGGGTTCAGCGCGCGGATGGCGGCCAGGTCGGCGTCCAGCGTGTGGTCCAGCACCCGGTACTCGACGCGGTCCTTCTCGAACATGACGATCTGCGGCTCGCGGGTGTCCGGGTCCAGCCGCACCCCGGCGACGTCGGTTTCCGGGTCGCGGGCCAGCACGTGGCTGTCCCCGGTGGCCACGTCGATCCGGACCAGGCCGCCGGTGTCCGCGCCCACCGAGCTGAGCGCCAGCATCGACCGCCCATCTTCACTGAACGCTATCGGCCCGCTGGTCAGCGCATCCTCAGCCGGGGCCGTCAGCAGCGGGCGCCAGTCCTCGCCGTGGCCATCGCGCACCATCAGCACGATGCCGCCGTCCGGCTGCGGCGCGAGGCAGGCCCGCACCACCAGCTGGCTATCCGCGACCCAGTCGATGAAACCCGGGTTCTGCTCCTCTTTCACCAGCTCGCCGTCGATCAGGTTGAGCCGGTACACGTCGTGCAGCTCCGGGTTGTCCCGGTTCAGCCCGACCAGGATCTCGGTCGGGAACTTCTTCTCCACCGCGATCAGCTCGGTGCGCACGCCCTCGAATGGCGTCAGGTCCCGGCGCTGCATGGTCAACAAGTCGACATCATGCAGCCGCCAGTTCTCATCGCCGCCGGTGTCCTGCAGGTAGAGCACGTGCCGGCCGTCGTGCGCCCACTCGTAGCTGCGGATGCCGCGGTCGGTGTCGTCGGTAACCACCTGGGCCGCGGACCAGTCCACGCCGTCATCACCCACCGGGGCCACCCACACGTTCAGCACCCCCCATGCGGGGCGATCCAGGCCAGCCTGGTCCCGTCGGGGGAGATCTGCGGGAGGACGCGTTCCGGGTTGCCGAACAGGACCCGGCGGGGGATGAGTTCTGCCATGGGCCATGCCTACCATGCGGCGCGGCCTGCGAATACCATCTGCGGCGTGCGGAAACTTTTGCCGGACAGCGGCATCGTCATCCGGCACGGCTATCTGCTCACCATGGACCCGGAACTCGGCGATATCGCCGACGGCGACGTGCTGGTGCAGGGCAGCCAGATCGCCGCGGTCGGGCCAGGGCTGGCCGCGCCGGGGGCAGCCGAGATCGACGCCCGCGGGATGATCGTCGCCCCCGGGTTAGTGGACACGCACTGGCATCTGTGGAACACGCTGCTGCGCAGCATGTCGGACGGCGGCTCCGGGTACTTCCGGGTGACGGTGGCGCTGGGCCGGCTGTTCGGCCCGGACGACGTCTACCAGGGCACCCGGCTGGGCTGCGCCGAGGCGATCAATTCCGGCATCACCACGGTGCACGACTGGTGCCACAACCTGCGCAGCCCGGCGCACGCCGAGGCCGCGCTGCGCGCGCTGGCCGGCGTCCGGGCTGCGCGCCCGGTTCTCCTACGGCTATCCGGCCGGGCACGGCAACGACCAGCCGATGGACCTGGCCGGGCTGGCCGCGCTGCACCAGGACTGGGCCACCTGGTCGGCGGACGGCCGGCTCAGCCTGGGCATGGCCTGGCGCGGGCCGGGCGGCAGCAACCCGGCGGTGCGCGTGCCGCCCGCCATCTACCAGCCGGAGATCGCCACCGCCCGGGACCTCGGCCTGCCGGTGACCGTGCACGCCTGCGGCCCGCGCACCGCCTGCGGCCAGATCGACACGCTGGCCCGGGCCGGCCTGCTCGGGCCGGACCTGCAGGTGGTGCACGCCAACTGCGCGTCCGGCGCCGAGATCGCGGCGCTGGCCGCGGCGGGCTGCCCGGTGAGCCTGTCCCCGTTCAGCGAGCTGCTCATCGGTTACGGGCTGCCCCGCACGGCTGACCTGCTGGCCGCCGGGCTGCCGGTCGGCCTGTCCGTCGATACCACCGCGCTGACCGGCAACGCCGACATGTTCGCGATCATGAAGCTGACCCAGGGCCTGGTCAACGCGGGCGCCGCGGATGAGTTCGCGATGACCGCCCGGCAGGCACTGGCGTTGGGCACGATCGGGGGAGCCCGGTCGCTGGGCCTCGGCGCGGTGACCGGGTCGCTCACCCCCGGCAAGCAGGCCGACCTCATCCTGGTCGACACCGGCGGCGCCCAACCTGGCCGTGTTCACCGACCCGGCGCAGATGCTGGTGGCCGCGCGCCCAGCCGGCCAACGTGCACACCGTGCTGTGCGGCGGCCGGTTCCTGAAGCGGGACGGCGCCCTGGTCACGCTGGACCCGGCGGAGATCGCCGCCGCCGCCCGGGCCGCCCTGGCCGGCGTCCGCGCCCGCGGCTAGCTCCGGCGGCAGGCGTCCCGGCGCGGCGGGCGGTGACCAGGGTGAGCAGGCAGGCGGCGGCCAGCACGGCGGCGGACACCTGCACCGCGCGGGTCAGGCCGAGGTGGGTGGCGAGCAGCCCGACGGCCGCGGTGACCGGACCGCTGCCGCCGTAGGTCAGCAGGTAGAACATGGCCACCGTGCCAGCCCGCTGGCTGCGCCGGCGCGATCTCGTTGACCTGGCGGATGCCGCCCATGAAGGCCAGTCCCTGCCCGGCGCCGGCCACCGCGATCGCGCCGAACAGCAGCGCTGCGCTGCCGGCCGCCCCGGCCGCGATCAGCCCGGCCAGGCCAGTGATCAGGCCGGCCAGGCCGGTGGCCTGGGCCCGGGCCGGGCCCCAGGACCGGCAGGCGGCCTGCGCCGCCGCGGCCACCAGCAGCAGCGACCCGGCCGCGGTGCCGTCCACCAGCAGGTTGCTGCCGCCCAGCGCGGCCGCTGTGTACGACGGCACCAGGGCCAGCACCACGTAGGCGACCGCCCAGGCCAGCAGGCTGACCAGGGCGGCCCGCAGGAACACGCCGCGGTGCGCGCCGGGCAGCCGCGGCCAGCGCGGCCGCCACCGGCCGCCGGTCCGGCCCAGCGACGGCGGGCAGCGCGGCCACCGCGGCCAGCGCCGGTACCAGCAGGCCGATCTCCACCAGATAGCTGAGGCTGCGCGGGTGCCGGCGCGTACTGGGCCAGCGCGCCGGCCAGCACCGGCCCGGCCCCGCAGGCGGCCGTGGTCGCGGTGGCGGCCAGGAACGACGCGCGGGCCGGCCGGCCGCGTGGCTCGGTCAGCACCAGGCCCGCGGTCAGCGCCCCGGAGCAGGTGCCGACGGCCAGTCCCTGCACCGCCCGGCCGGCATACAGCCAGGCCGGCCCGGACGCCGCGGCCAGCAGGGCGGCGCCGCCGGCCGCGGTGACCAGCCCGGCGGCCAGCACCGGCCGGTAGCCAGCCGTGTCACTGAGCGGGCCGCAGGCCAGCAGGGCCACCATCACCGCCGCCGCGTAGACCGCGACCAGCAGCGTGACGTCCAGCGGGGAGAGGTGGAACACGTGCTCGTAGGCCGCGTACAGCGGGGTGGCCAGGTTGGTCCCGGTGAGCAGCACGACCAGCGCGTAGCCCAGCCCGGCGAACCGGAGCCGCCCGGCGCGCCCGGGCGGGCCGCGGCTCCGGCCAGTGCGCGGGTGCGGCGCGGCCGGGCCCGCCAGCTGCGCGTCGGTCATCTCCCCGTCCTCCGGCGGGTGCGGCTAGCCGGGCTGGCCGGCCGGTGCGGAGAACACGTACCGGATCCCGGTTTCCTGGTAGCGGCCCGCCGGAACGCGGCGGCCATCGGCTGGTTGGTGGTGTCGGTGGTGGCGGTGATCCGCGGCTCGCCGCGCGCGGCGTGGAACCGGGTGGTCTCGGCCAGCAGGTCATCGATGTAGCCGTGGCCGCGCAGGCCGGGCAGCACGCCCAGATAGCCGACCACCGCCCCGTACGGGTTCCGGTTGGGCAGGATCATCCCGGCCAGCTGGCCATCGGCGGTATAGGCCAGCCGCCACCAGTCCCGGTCCCCGGGCATGTCCCGGTACAGCGCGAAGTCTTCGCGGGCCTGCCGGTCCGCGCCCCGGGCGGCGACATCCCGGCGGGTGATCACGTCCAGGCTGCCCATCGCCACCTGGCGGAACACGCTGATGAACGCCTCGTCGTCGGGCTCGGGCCGGAACACCAGCCGGGTGGCGGGCCGGGGGAGGCCCGCGGCCGGGGTCCATTCGAAGCGGATCCGCTCCAGTTCCTCAGTCAGCCCAGCCCGGGCGGCCGCCTCACGCCGCCACCGGAATGCCTGGCTGACGTCCGGGCTGGCGCGCCAGGCGTTGGGCAGGCGAAGCTCGTAACGCGGCGGGTCCGGCGCCCCAGCGCGGCGGAACGCCTGGTGCCCAGCCTGGATCAGGGCCGCCGCCAGGTCGGCCCAGTGCGGCACGGCGTCGCTGACGTGCAGGCAGTCCAGCACCTGCGGGTAGCGGCCGGACGCGGGGCCCCACCAGACCGCGCGGGCCACGATCGCGCCGTCCTGCTCGGCCAGCCAGGTCCATTCCGGCCGGTAGTTCCGGCTGGCCAGATCGGCCCGGTACCGGTCGGGCGGCACCAGGCCGACCGGGTCGGCGGCCCGGCAGGCCGAGCACCCGGCCCAGGTCAGCCTCGGTGCTGGGCCGGATGATCATGCTGTCTCTGGTCGCGGGGGCACCGGGTCACAGTAGGCGGGCCCCCCGGCGTGGTCAACGCGGTTACCCGGCCGCCGGGGCCGGATAGCCAGGGCCATGGCTAACTAGCGCGACCGCCCAGTGCCCGGGCCGCGTGGTGCTGGCATCGGTCAGCACCGGCTGGCCGCTCAGTGCCACCAATCCGATAACAGCAAGAAGCGGGGGGTTGCGGTTCAGGCCGCCCGGTGGCGGGGCGACCGGCTTTGACGCAACCCGTTGGTTGCCATAATGTGGCAACCAACGGGTTGCTACATGCTGGGAGACGGTCGATGAGCTTTCCTGATCGCATCGAGCGGACGGTGGAAGTCGCTCACCCGCCGGCCAAAGTGTGGGCGGCGCTCACCACGGCCGCGGGCCTGGCCGCCTGGTTCGGCAGCGAGGCGACGATCGACCTGCGCCCCGGCGGGTCGGCCTGGCTGAGGTGGCCCGGCGGGGAAACGGCGCAGCTGCGGGTGGAACGGGTGGAGGAGCCGGCGGTATTCGGGTTCACCTGGCACATCTTCGGGCTCCCCGAGGACGATCCACGCCGGACCTATGTCGAGTTCACGCTCCAGCCGACCGGTGGGGGCACGCGGCTCACGGTGGTCGAGTCCGGTTTCGCCCAGCTGCCTGAGGACGCCTACCGGAAGGCATATGACGGCAACACCGAGGGCTGGCTGCGCGAGCTGGGCGAGCTGGCCGAATATCTCGATGCCGCCTGACATCGAGGCCATCGCCGAGCAGGTCTTCATGGCGCTGGCCGACCCGACCCGGCGCGCCATCCTGGCCACGCTGGCGTCCGGCGGCCCGGCCACCGCCACCGACCTGGCCGGGCTGCTGCCGATCACCCGGCAGGCCATCGCCAAGCACCTGGCCCTGCTGGCCGAGGCCGGCCTGGTCACCGCCGAACCGGGGGAGCGGCGCCGGGTGCGGTACCGGCTGCACTCCGCGCCGATGCAGGTGGCGCAGCAGTTCCTGGCCGCGCTGGCCCGCGACTGGGACAGCCCGCTCAGCGCCCTGCAGGACCATCTTGACCGGAGTGCTGGGGGGCCCAGCACAGCCGCACTACAGGAAACGGGAGGACGTCATGACTGAGCTGACCATGCAGACCCCGCCGGTCGTCACGGCGCAGGAGTGGGAGGCGGCGCGCCAGCAGTTGCTGGTCAAGGAGAAAGAGGTGAGCCGGGCCCGGGACGCGCTCGCCGCCCAGCGCCGCCGGATGCCGTGGCTGCTGGTGGAAAAGGACTATGCGTTCGACGGGCCGGACGGCCGGGTGAGCCTGCTCGGCCTGTTCGAGGGCCGCCGCCAGCTGATCGTCTACCGGGCGTTCTTCGAGCCCGGCGTGTACGGCTGGCCCGGCCACGCGTGCATCGGCTGTTCCCTGGTGGCCGATCAGGTCGCGCACGTCGCCCACCTGAACGCCCGGGACACCACGCTGGCCTTCGTCTCGCCCGCACCGCAGCCGGACATCGCCCGGGTCAAGGCGCGGATGGGCTGGACGCACCCCTGGTACACGATGACCGACGGGTTCGCCGCCGATTTCGGCGTGGCGGACTGGCACGGCACGAACGCGTTCATCCGCGACGGCGACCGGGTGTTCCGCACCTACTTCCTCAACAACCGCGGCGACGAGCCGATGGGCGGCACCTGGGCGTACCTGGACATCACCGCACTGGGGCGGCAGGAGGAGTGGGAGGACTCGCCGGAGGGCTATCCGCAGACCGCGCCGTACTCGTGGTGGAACTGGCACGACGAATACGGCGCGGCCAAGGCGTCGCCGGGGGAGCAGGCGGAGCCGGGGGAGTGACCATTTCATGGCCTCGGCGCCGCCCGGCGCTGAGGCCAGCGGGGTAAGCCACTAGTCGTCCAGGCTGCCCATGGTCAGGTTGACGGTGGTCCCGGTCATCCCGCTCGCCTTGTCGGACGCCATGAAGACGGCTACGTTGGCCAGCTCGCCGAGCGTCATGACCCGGCGCGGGTGGGTGTCGCGGGCCAGGTACTCCTGGAATTGCTCCCAGGTCAGGCCGGATGGCTTGGCGTGCGCCTCGAAGGCGTCCAGCATCGACCGAGTCTCCGGCATGCCGTGCGGCCGCAGCGCGACCACCCGGATGCCCTGCGGCGCGAGCTCGGCCGACAGATCCCGGGTGAGTGCCTCCTTGGCGGCCTGCGCCGCACCATAGCCCCCGTTCAATGGGGTGCCCTTCCGCGCGGGGAGCGCGCTGACGGTCATGATCACCCCCGATCTTTTCCGGGATCATGCGCCGTGCGGCCAGGCGTGCGGTCAGGAAGTACGACGTCGTGTAGTCCCTGATCGGCCGGGCGAACTCCGCGGCGTCCAGGTCGGCCAGCGGAACCCCCAGAATGCTGGTATTCGGTACGCCGACCGCGTTGAACGAGATGTCGATGCGGCCCGCCCTATCGCTCACGGACTGCAGATGCTGGTCTATAGCCTGCTCATCGAGCGCGTCAACGTCGGCCGCCTCGGCGGATCCGCCCGCCGAGACGATCTCCTTGGCGACCGCTTCGACCGGGGCCAGGTTGCGCCCGGTGAGAAACAGGCTGGCGCCCTCAGCCGCGAAGGCGCGTGCGACAGCTCCGCCGATCGCGCCTCCGGCGCCGTAGATCACCGCAACCTTGTCCTGCAGCATCATCGCTGGTTCCTTTCCGTGTCCGGATGGTCCGCCGCTGATGCAGACGCCCGGACGGGCCGAAACTGGGCGCTCAGCTACCGGTGCATCGCCCGCACAGCTGACCAGACCGATCAGGAATCGAGAAGCGCCGCTCACCGAGTGCAACTAGCGTGATCGCTATGGACATCACCATTAACTCGACGTTCCTCCCGCACAACGACCCGGAGGCCTCGCTGGCCTTCTATCGCGACACCCTGGGCTTCGAGGTCCGCAACAACGTCGGGTACGGCGAGAAGCGCTGGATCACGGTCGGCCCGCCTAGCCAGCCCGGCATGTCCATCGTCCTGCACCCGCCGGCCTTCACCCCGGCATCACCGATGATGAGCGCCACACGGTCCTGGAGATGATGGCCAAGGGCACCTACGCCATCATCACCTTCGCCACCAAGGACCTCGCGGGCACGTTCGACCAGCTGCAGGCCAGCGGCGTCGAGGTCGTCCAGGAACCGACCGACCAGCCCTACGGCATTCGCGACTGCGCCGTCCGCGATCCGGCGGGCAACCTGATCCGCATCAACCAGCTGACCTGAACCGCAGGAACAGCACCAGTGAACTGGCAGGAACGGGAGTTCATGAGCCGGGAGCAGGCCACTTCCGCCGCAACAGGACGTCAGTGACCGCCTGTCCACTCGGCGATCGTCGAGGCCAGCCAGGGTCCGTGCGATCGGTGCACATCGTGCGCGGCTCCAGGCACTTCACGGAAGGTGCCGCGCGGCATGGCGTCAGCCATCGCAGCGACCAGGCTCGGTGGGCAGACCGGATCGCCGGTTCCGGTCAGCAGCAGAGATGCACACCGGATATCCGCAGCGCGGGACAGGCTGATATCACCACCGGAGTCAATGACCGCACGAAGCGCCGCACCCCAGCTCTTGGCCATCGCCCTGGCGTTGCCCGCGCCGTAGGCGTCGGCAAGATACGCGGCCAGATCCTGGAGCGGTTCGATCGGGTCGTCGACCACGTTCTCGATCCCGTCCAGCTGACCCGCGGCCGGTGCGGTGACCTGACCGGCCGCACCCCAGGTGACCACCGACAGCGCGCGTCGTGGTTCGAGTGCGGCCATCAGCAAGGCGACCTCACCACCGTCGCTGAAGCCGACCAGATGAGCCGCCTGAACGTCGAGGTCGTCGAGAAATGTGCGGAACGTGTGCGCGTCCTCGGCATAGAACGCCGGCGTGTAATCGCGAGGCTGGGGCTGGGACCGGCCAGAGCCCGGCAGGTCGGCGGCGATGACCCGAAAGCCGTCGCTGAGTTCGTGGCGAAGCCGGTCGAACTCGATAATGCTGCCCGCCCAGCCGGGCAGCAGCAGAACGGCGTCGCCGTGGCCGACACTCTCGTAGTAGATCCGCTGTTGCCGCACTGTTTGCCAGGCCATCGCCGAGCCCTTTCCACGGGGGTGCCGTCGCGTCCGGGGGCCTCGCCTTCTCGATTGGATCATCGCAAAGCGCCGGCTTCGCACGGCAGGCCGGTCGGCGTACGCACCCCCACCAGTGAAGTGCCGATAATGGGCATTATGTTAAGTAAAGCAGGGTGGATGTCATCTGCCGGGCTCCCGCACTGATCCTCGACGAATCCCCGGCCGCGCATGTCCCGCGCAGTGCACTGCCGCGTAAGCCCCCGGAACCTGCGACGTGACGTAACCGGCACGCGGGTCAGCCGCGGCCCGCTGGTCGCGCTCTCTATGCAGAACGTAGTTAGTTCACTACGTTGAGTAACACGACGTGACTGGGCCTGCCGTGCCCGGCCCCACCGCTGCGGGGTTGACTCCCGTACCAGGGCGCACCTCGACCTGGCCCGCGGGCTGCTGCCCATACGCGCCGGCGCACCTGCCTGAGGCGCCGGGCTGCTGGCCGGCCGCCAACACGTAGCAGGATCATCAGGGACGCGCCGCACGGACGCAGCGGCCGGTCCAGGAATTCGCACTCCCCCGATACGCACTGCACCCGTAGCGATCCAGCCGGTGATCCGATCCGCTGATCTGGACACGGCTGGTTGACCAGCGAAGGAGCCCGTTCATGAGCAACAGGACGCTGCTGCTGATTGACGTGCAGCGCAACATGCTGCTCCCGCCTCAGCCGGTCCCTGACGCACCAGCCGCCGGTCCCAAGATCGCCGAGATCCTGGACCGGGCGCGCCGCTCCGGCGCGATGGTGATCCATCTGCGCAACAACGGCGGCCAGGACGATCCCGACGCGCCCGGAACCATGGGCTGGGAGCTGATCCACGATGTCGCCGAGCACGAGGTGGTCGTTGACAAGCGCACGCCCAACGGCTTTGCCGGCACGGAACTCGGGAGCCTGCTCGCGGACGCTCACGACGTCGTCATCGCCGGCATGCAGAGTGAGTACTGCGTCCGCGAGACATCGCTCGCCGCCCTGCAGCGGGGCCTCGCCGTCCTGCTGGTGCGGGGAGCGCACGCAACCTACGGCGACGGGAAGCGCACCGCGGCGGAGATAGCCGCGGCGACCGAGGCCGAACTCGCACAGGCAGGAGCACGGATCCTCGACGTCGGCGACGTCACCTTCTGAGTGACGAGCCACATCTCCCGGCGTCCATCCGCCAACCGCCAGGACAGGCATTCTTGCTGTCATGATCTGCCAATAAAGATTGGCTCTGGCTCAGCGATGGTCTGGGCGAAGCAACTCGTCGATCGCTTCCGCGCGCGCATTCATCCGCTCGGGGGACGGTGTGAAGCCGGCGCCTCGCGTCCGACTGCGGATCAACCGCCGCTGCCTGGCCGACGGCCCGTGCCCGGTCAGCATGTGACGCGCCGCCGAATGGCACCACCACCTGGCAGCCGCAGTCGAGACCGGATTGACAGCTGCTCTTACGCGGCGTCCGATCCGGTTCATCCTGCCTCCTGTCTGAGCACGGGCCAAAGACCTAGATCGAGCAATCTATGTTGTCACGGGTCTCATGGCTCCTGGTCTCATCCGGCTGGCCCGGGACTCCAGGTAGCGTTGCTCGGCGATGCTGGCGGTGGCCTTTGCGGCGCGCCGGTAGTGCTCGTACGCCGCGGCCGTGTCGCCGGTCTTCTCCAGCAGATGTGCCCGAACGGACAGCAGCCGGTGATGCCCGGCCATCCGCTCGTCACTGTCCAAGGTGGACAGCAGGGCCAGCCCGGCCAGCGGGCCCTCGGTCTCGGCGAGCGCGATCGCCCGGTTGAGGGTGACCATCGGGTTGGGCGCGATCCGTTCCAGGATCAGGTAGAGGGCGTGCACCTGCGGCCAGTTGGTCTCCCCAGCCGTGGCCGCGTCGGCGTGCGTGGCGGCGATGGCGGCCTGCAACTGGTAAGGCCCCAGCGCCGGGGCGGCCAGCGACGCCTTGACCAGCTCGATGCCCTCGTCGATCAGCCCACGGTTCCACGTCGTACGGTCCTGCTCGTCCAGCGGCACCAGGTCGCCGGCCGCCGTCGTACGTGCCTCCCGGCGGGCGTGGGTCAGCAGCATCAGCGCGAGCAGCCCGGTCACCTCGCCGTCCTCAGGCAGCTGCGCGTGCACCATCCTGGCCAGCCGGATCGCCTCGTGCGCGAGGTCGGCGCGGTGCAACTCGCTGCCCGAGGAGGCGGTGTAGCCCTCGTTGAAGATCAGGTAGAGCACGTGCAGGACGACCCGTAGCCGCTCCTCGCGCTCCGCGCCGTCCGGCAGGCTGAACGAGCTGCCGGCAGCCTTGATGCGCTGCTTGGCCCGGCTGATCCTGGCCGCCATCGTGGCCTCCGGCACCAGGAACGCGCGGGCGATCTCGGCAGTGGTCAGGCCGCCGACCGCCCGCAGCGTCAGGGCGGTCTGGGAGGCCGCGGTCAGCGTCGGATGGCAGCACAGGAACAGCAGGACGAGCGTGTCGTCGGTGTCCGGTACGTCCTCGGGCGCCACCTCGGTGGCCGTCGCCGACTCCGCTCGCGGCGCGCGTGGTCACTGCGCATCTGGTCGATGAGCCGCCGGGACGCGACAGTCATCAGCCAGCCGCGCGGGTTGTCCGGCACTCCCTCGGCCGGCCACTGCACGGTGGCGGCGAGGACGGCCTCCTGTACGGCGTCCGCACACCCTTCGAACTGGCCATGCCGGCGTACCAGCGCGCCGAGGACCTGCGGCGTGAGCTCACGCAGCAGGTCCTCGGTGGCTGGTGCCGTCATGCCTCCAATTGTCCGTCAGCGAACATCACCTGCCGTACCTCGACCCCCAGACCTTCGATCGCGGAGTCCGGGATCTGCGCTGCCAGCTCGATCGCCCGCTCCTTGCTCTCGCAGTCGATCAGGTAGAAGCCGCCCAGGTACTCCTTGGCCTCCAGGAAAGGTCCGTCGGTCACCACCGGCTGGCCGTTGCGTACGGACACCACAGCGGCCTGCGACGGGTCGGCCAGCGCCTGCGTGGTGATCAGCTCGCCGGACTCCTTCACCGCCTCGATGAACTTGCCGTGGCCGTCGCCGATGCGCCGCCTTCTCCTCGTCGGTCAGCGCGTCCAGCACGGCCGGGTTGATATGCAGGCTGATCAGGAACTTCATCTCGTACTCCTCGTGGTTCGCGAGCCCCGGCTGGGCCCTTCGACCGGTTGGTCGGAGCCGCCGCCGCCGTCTTGACATACCCCCGCCAGAAATCTGGCACGAGTTTCCCGCCGTCGTGCCGCCCGGGCAGGTGAGGCCGTACCGATGTCAGACGGCAGCGCGGGCAGGCCATCGCGGTCTGGGCGACCTGCCAGTTCACCGGCGGCGCGCTCGGGCCCGTACTCGCCGGATTCCTGCTCCAGCACTTTCTGGTGGGGATCGGTGTTCCTGATCTCCGTGCCGGCGATGGCGTTGCTGCTGCCCGCCGGGCCTGGCTCTGCTGCCGGAGTTCCGCAGCGACCAGGCCGGCCGGCGAGACCTGGCCAGCGCCGGGCTGTCGCTCGTGGCGGTGCTGTTGATGGTCTACGGCATCAAGCAGCTGAGCGTCGAGAGCATGCCAGTCGGGCCTGCGGTGGCCCTCGTCGCCGCGCAGCCATCGGATCCCTGTTCGTACGCCGGCAACTGCGGCTGGAGACGCCGCTGCTGGACCTGCGGCTGTTGCACAGCCGCCGGTTCACGGCCGTGCTCGCCGGCGGGCTGGTGGGGTCGGCGCTAGGCAGCTTGCGCGCCGCGCGGGAGGCGTTCACCGCCAGCCTGCACGTCACCGGCGTCGTAGCCGCGGTCATCTTCGCCGGGCTGGCCGTACTGATCCTGACCATGCGCCCGGCAACCCGGGCCCGCCGGGCCGCGCTCCCCGGCTACGAGGCGGCTCGCTCATAGAACCCTGCCGGGGGCGGAGTTTTGGCGAGGAGATCGTCCGCCGACAGCGGACGATCAACTAAGAATGGAGAGTACGCACTTCCCTCCATTTTCAATCTATAGCACACCGGGGGGCTTGCCGCAAGACCCGGGTCGTGCCGCATAATCGCAGGCCGAGGCCAGAAATCTACGAAATGGGGGACGCTACTTTGCGGGTGCTGCGGCCAGTGATGGACACCGACGTGATCATTGTGGGCGCCGGCCCGGCCGGCCTGATGCTGGCCGGTGAGCTGTGCCTGGCCGGCGTGCGGCCGCTGGTACTGGAGCGGCAGCCGCGGCTGCGGGAGACTCCGAAGGCCAACGGTTTCAACGGGCAGATCGTGGAACTGCTGCGCTACCGGGGCCTGCTGGACCGGGTCGAAGCGGCCAGCGGCCGCCCTGTCCGCCCGGCTCCTGCGGCCCCGTTCGGCGGTGTGCAGCTGGACTTCGCCCAGCTGGCGGATCCCCCGATGTGGGCGGTGCATGCTCCCGCAACCGCGGCTCGAGCGCCTGCTCGGCGAACACGCCCGCGAACTCGGCGCCGGGATGCGCCGCGGGCACGAGGTGGCCGGGGTCAGCCAGGACGACGCGACGGTGACCGCGGACGTGCGCGGCCCGGACGGCCGCTACCAGGTGACCGCCCGCTACCTGGTGGGCTGCGACGGCGCGCACAGCAGGTCCGCGACACGGCCGGGATCCCGTTCCCCGGCACCACCTATCCCGAGGTCAACCGGCTGGGCCAGGTCACTTTGCCCGATTCGGTGACCCGGCTGGACAACGGCGACTCGACGTCCCCGGGCTGGGCAGGATCCGTGCGGGTTTCACCCGGACAGACCGCGGCGTGTTCGGGTTCGGGTCGCTCACGCACGGGGGCCTGCTCATTCAGACCACCGAAGACGAGCCGGCGAATCAGACGATGACGCGCCGATGACCCTGACCGAGTTCCAGGACAGCATCCGCCGCGTGCTCGGCGCGGATCTTCCGCTGGGAGAAGTGACCCGGCTGTCGCGCTACGGGTTCCAGGCCCGGCAGGCCGAGCGGTACCGCGACAGGCGGATCCTGCTGGCCGGCGATGCGGCTCACAGTTTCCCGCCACGGGCATAGGCATCAATTGCGGCATGATCGACGCGGTCAACCTGGCCTGGAAGCTGGCCGCCGTCATCAGCGGCTGGGCGCCGACCGGCCTGCTGGACACCTACCACGACGAACGCCACCTCGCCGGCGCACGCGCACTGCTGCAGACCCAGGCACAGGTGGCACTGCGGCGCGGCCAGGACCCAGCCGCCGAAGCGCTACGGGAACTCTTCGGTGAACTGCTCGCCGACGAGCAGCCACTGCGCCGCCTCGGAGCCCTGATCGCCGGCACCGACATCCGCTACCCGATGCCCGGCCCCAGCCAGCACGCCCTGGCTGGCACCTTCGTATCCGACCTCACCCTGCACACCGACCAGGGCACAACCAGCGTCGCCGAACTCATGCACACCGCGCGGCCCGTCCTCCTCGACCTCGCCGGCCGCCCGGACCTCCGCGAGACCGCCCGGGACTGGCAGCACCGCATCGACATCCGCACCGCCAGGACCGATCAGCGGCCAGCCGACGCCCTGCTGATCCGCCCGGACGCCCACATCGCCTGGGCCGCGGCCACCGGCGAACCCGCCGGCACCGCCGCGCCCGCGCTGCGAGAAGCGCATCTCCAGCTGGTTCGGCACACCCCTGAAAACGACCGTGCCCATCGGAGCTGATGCGTGAATTCGCTGACCACTAGCGCGTTTGACCTTCCCGACCGTCTCGCTGCCAAGGCCGACCCGGCGCTGATCGCCGGCGACGAGCAGCACTTCGCGGCCATCGCCGAGAGCCTCGAGCAGACGGTCGCCGACCTGTCCGGCCGCCTCGATGCCGAGCGCAAGGCGGCCGGCGGCATAGGCCAGGCGGCGATGGACCGGGACATGCAGGTCCACCGGCTGGCCGCCCGCCTGCGCGTCCTGCGGCGCTTCGGCCTGGACCTGTGCCTCGGGCGCATGGTCGGTGCAGACAATCCCGAGCCCGTGTACGTCGGGCGGCTTGGCCTCACCGACAGCACGGGCCGCCGGCTGCTGCTCGACTGGCGCTCCCCCGCGGCTGAGCCGTTCTTCGGAGCGACCCACGCCAACCCGATGGGTCTGGCCAGCCGCCGCAGGTACCGCTGGACCCACGGCCGGATCAGCGACTACTGGGACGAGGTGTTCAGCCCGGACGAGATTGAAGGGCACGCGGCGCTCGACGACCAGTCCGCCTTCATCGCCAGCCTGGGCAGCAGCCGGTCAGCCCGGATGCGCGACGTGCTCGGCACGATCGCGGCCGACCAGGACGCCATCATCCGCGCGGGTTCCCGTGGTGCGCTGGTCGTCGACGGCGGTCCGGGTACCGGGAAAACCGTCGTCGCCCTGCACCGCTCCGCCTACCTTCTCTACTCCGACCCGCGCCTCGGTCACCACCGGGGCGGCGTGCTGTTCGTCGGCCCGCACCAGCCCTACCTGGCCTACGTCGCCGACGTGCTGCCCAGTCTCGGCGAGGAAGGGCGTGCAGACCTGCACCCTGCGGGACCTCGTCGCCGAGGGAGCCGCGGCAGCGGCCGAGGCCGACCCGGACGTGGCCCGCCTGAAGGCATCCGCGGACCTGGTGAAGGCGATCGAGCCGGCTGTCCGGTTCTACGAGAAGCCGCCCACCAGAGGGATGACGGTCGAGACTCCCTGGTCTGACATCTGGCTGGGCCCGGGCGATTGGGCCGAGGCGTTCGAGGCAGCAGAACCCGGAACTCCGCACAACGAGGCGCGCGACGAGATCTGGGCGGAACTGCTTGCCATCCTGATGGACAAGCACGACGGCGACGTCCCGGCCGACCTGCTCCGGAGGTCTCTGCTGCGGAACAGGGAGCTGCTCACCGCCGTCAGCCGGGCATGGCCGCTGATCGAAGCGGCTGACCTCGTCGGGGACCTGTGGTCGGTACCCGCCTACCTGCGCCTGTGCGCTCCCTGGCTCAGCCCCGATGAGGTTCAGCAGCTGCAGCGTGGCGACGCCCACGCCTGGACGGTGTCCGATCTGCCGCTTCTGGACGCGGCACGGCAGCGGCTCGGCGACCCGCAGGCGCCGCGGCGCAAGCGCCAGCGTGACGCGGCTGCCGCCGCCGAACGTGAGCGCATGGCCTGGGTCGTCAACAACCTGATTGAGGCCGCCGATGACGAATACGGCGTAGGCCTGGTGACGATGCTGCGCGGCGAGGACTTCGAGGACGCGCTGGTCGACGAGTCCGCGCTGCCGGGCGCCGACCCGGACCTGCTCGCCGGGCCGTTCGCGCACATCGTCGTGGACGAGGCTCAGGAACTGACCGGCGCGCAGTGGCAGATGCTGCTGCTCCGCTGCCCGTCCCGGAGCTTCACCATCGTCGGGGACCGTGCCCAGGCCCGGCACGGGTTCACGGAGTCGTGGCCGGAGCGGCTCAAGCGGGTCGGGTTCGACCAGATCAGCCTGGCTTCGCTGAGCATCAACTACCGGACGCCGGAGGAGGTCATGGCGGAAGCCGAGCCGGTCATCCGGGCCGTCCTCCCGGACGCCAACGTGCCGGCCTCCATCCGCAGCACTGGCGTCCCCGTCAGACACGGGTCCGCTGCTGATCTGGGTTCGATTCTCGACGGCTGGCTCGCCGCGCATGCCAGGGGATCGCCTGCGTCATCGGCGATCCCAGGTCCGGGCGCCGTCCCGCGTCCGGTCACTGACCCCGGAACTGGCCAAGGGGCTCGAGTTCGACCTGGTCGTCCTCATCGACCCGGAGGCGTTCGGCGAGGGTATCGAAGGAGCAGTCGACCGCTATGTCGCGATGACCCGGGCGACCCAGCAACTCGTCATCCTCACCAGCTCCTGACTGCGGCGGGCCTGGTGACGGGTCCCGTGGCCAGCGTGTGCCGCTGGCTGCCGTCGTGCTCTGCCGGGCCAGGAAGTCGACTGCCGGGTCGAGCACGTCTGGTCCGAACCGCTCGGTGATATCGGCGTCGTAGCGCGCCGCGGCCTGCTGGCCCCACACCTCGCTGCTGGTCATGATCCCTAAGTGTGCGGAGCGCCCGCTGCCGTGTCGATCGGGTTTCCGGCCAGGCTGGACCGGCTGCGGAAGGCGCCGGGACGCAGCGGTGTACCCAGCACGTGGCTGATGAGCCTGCGGTGGGCGGCGTGCAGGGTGCGGACGGCGGCTGGCTTCAGGCCCGGCTTCACCGGCGGGCGGCCGCCCGCGGGGCCGCCCGGGCTTGACCGGGATCCACAAATGGCCAGGGTCGCTGCCCTCCAGCTCGGCGATGATGGCCGCCCTGGCCTCGAGCCACCGGTTCAGGATCAGCACGGTCTGGGCGCCGAGCGGGCAAGGGCCGTCGGCCAGCTCGATCCGCGCCGCGCCGTCCAGGTGCAGGGCCTTGATGCTGAGGCCAGCGAGATCGGGCACGGACCGGTCGGTGTCGGCCACCAGCGCGGCCACGGCCGCGGTGCGCAGTGTGCCCGCGGCGTTGGCGAAGCCGGGCTTGCGTCCCGCCAGGTCGTGCAGCAGACGCTGGGCCTGGGCCGGGGTCAGCCGGTCAGCGTCGGCGGGCGGCTGGCTGTCCCGCCGGTCCGCCAGGCCGAGGAACTCGGCGAACGCGTTGTAGGAGTCAACGCGCACCCGCATCGAGTTGACACCGGCCGCGGCTTCCGGGCCGCGGAATGTGTTGCGGGTGCGGGTCTTGCCGGCCGCGGCGTCGGCCAGCCACGCGTCGGCCCGCGCCGGGTCCAGCAGTTCGCCGACCGTTATCTCGGTCTCGCCGCTGGCCTGCCGGGCGTGCTCCAGGAATTCGTCCAGGAAATGCCTGCGGATCCGCTGCGTGGTGGCTGCGAAGCGGGGCTGGCCAGATGGCTGCTGAAGGCGGCTAACGCCTCCCCCGCCGGGGTGCGGTCATGCAGGGCTGCACATGCCCGGAGCGTACCCGTTCTGATGATAACAGCAAGAAGCCGGCCGCGGCTCCGCGTCCCCAACTGCTGGTCCTGCTTGGTCCGGGACGGATCGGTTCGGCACGGTGCGGAGCGATGCGGTTCGTCCCGGACCCCTCCCCCACCGGCAAGCTGGGCGAGTGGGCATGGAGCCCTGCTTCTTGCTGTTATCAAGACTCCCGGGCCACGGCCGGGACTGCCGGGCTGCGTCCGCCCGGCGCTTAGCGGGCGTCCCGCGCTGCGCCGCGCGCCTGCTCCAGCTGATCGACGCTGACCGGGCCGGTCCCTGGCAGTCCCGCGGCCTGCCACGCCTGCTGCGCACGCGCCACGTCCCCGCCCGCCTCGTGCAGCACCATCTTCTTCGCCGTGGCGCCGGGCACGGTGCCATCACCGCCGAGATCCATCAGGTGGGCCAGCATCCGGACCGACTGGTTCCGCTGCCCGGTTTTCCGCTCGTTGTACCGGTACACCAGCACCCAGCGGCCTTGCAGCGACCGGGCCCGCTCGATCAGCGCGCGGCCGCGGTCAGTGTCCGCGTGCTCCGTCCGGATCGGCTCGCTCTCGCCGGACGGCAGCCGCAACGTGACCAGCCCGCGGCGGCTCGACTCCTCGATCTCGACCTGCTCCAGGAACGCGACGAAGGTCCGCGCCGACTCCAGCCGCTCGATGTCCTGGCTGGCCTGCTGGGCGATCAGGTAGAGGTCCACGGCCAGCCCGTGCACCCGGCGGCCCCAGGCCGCCTCCTGGCCGGGCGGACACGGCCCGGCGGCCTGGGCGGCCGCGATGACCAGGCTGTGCTGGCTGCTGTCCGCGCTGCTCATCGCGTCACACCCGGCGCAGCACGGCGACGAGCTTGCCGACGATGGTGGCCTTGTCGCCGGGGATCGGGGTGTACGCCGGGTTCTGCGGCATCAGCCAGGTGTGCCCGTCCGACCGCTTGAGCGTCTTGACCGTGCCCTCGACTTCCACGCCGTCGATGAGCGCGGCCACGATGTCGCCGTTCTCGGCGTCCGGCTGCTCGCGGATGACCACCAGGTCGCCATCGGTGATCCCGGCCCCGATCATCGAATCACCGGACACCCGGAGCATGAACAGCTCCCCCTCGCCGACCAGCTGCCTGGGCAGCACGAACGCGTCTTCGGCCGAATCGGCCGGGAGCACCTGCTCGCCGGACAGGATCGGCTCCCCGGCCGCGATCCGGCCCACCAGCGGAACATACGCCGCGTTCCGCAGGTCGGCGGCCACCCCGGGCCGGCCGCCTCGCTGCGCACCGGCCGGACCGGCACCGCCCGGCCCGCCCGCACCACCGCGGTGCGCGGCCGTCCTGGCTCGTGGGCCAGGTAACCCTTCTTCTGCAGCGTGCGCACGTGCAGTGCGACGCTGGACAGGCTGGCCAGCCCGACCGCCTCGGCGATCTCCCGGTAGCTGGGCGGATGGCCGGACTGTTCGGTGAAATCCTCGATGAACTGCCGGACCCGGGCCTGGACCGGGGTGAGGCCGTCCACGGTGCGCGCCGCTGCACTCGGCATGATCAGCCTCCACCTCGCTCACATCGTGCGCTTGTCATGGTGGCGGTGATGCTATCGCCCCGCGGGCCAGTATTCAAATGTATGTTCGATAATATTCGTGCGCCCTATTCCTGCGCCCAGGACCGCATCCTGCGGTCCAGTTCGGCCCGGTCCACATCCTCGATGTGGCTGCCGAGCATCCACTGGTGCCCGAACGGGTCGCGCAGCCGGCCTTCCCGCTCGCCGTAGAACTGGTCGGCCAGCGGGTGGATCACCTCGCAGCCCGCGGCGACGGCGCGCGCCCAGAGCCGGTCCACGTCCGGCACGGTGATCACCATGATCGCGGTCACCCGGCCGCCGGCCGATGCCGGGGCGATCGCCTCGCCCCCGTTGTCACCCTGGTCGGTCAGGTAGACGACCGAGTCGCCGATCTGGATCTCGGCGTGCACCACCATCCCGCCCGGCCCGGCGAACGGCTCCCCCCGCGGCTCGGCGCCGAACGCGTCCCGGTAGAACTCGATCGCCGCCCGCGCATCCTGGAACACCAGCCGCGGCGTGACCGTGTGCCGCTGCCCCGGCACCGGGCTGGCTGGCTCAGCCATGCCGGGCTCCGCGCCGCCGGACGTCTCCGCCTCGGCCAGCCCGGGCTGCTGGTACACGCCGAGGACGTTGCCGGCCGGGTCCCGGAACCAGGCGAACACCTCGGCGGCGGCCGGATCCACCGGCCGGACCACCTCCCCGCCCGCGGCCAGCACCGCATCCAGCGCCACATCGGCCCGCGCCACCATCACGTAGATGACAAACCCGCGGCTCCCCCGCCACCGGCCGGCCCGTCACGAAGGTGCCGCTCACCTCCCCCACCGTGTCATCAAACGCGACCGCACCGTCGCCACGGCGGCGGATCTTCCAGCCGAACGCCAGCTGGTAGAACTCGGCGGACGCCGCGGCATCGGCCGCCGGGATCTCGATGTAACACAACTTCCCGGTGCGGTACCCCGGCCCGCTGCTGTCTACCATCGTGATGTGCCCCCTTCCAGGTTCGGCGTCGATCATGCCAGCGGGCCATGGCCCGGGTCTTGGCGAAAACGGACACCAGCCCGATGACCATCATCGTCCGCCGCCCCGCTCCCCCGCTGGCCGGGCTGGTCCAGGCCATCGTCTACCAGGCCGGTGAGCAGCCGCTGACCTCGGTGCAGAAGATCCTGCCCGACCCGGAGCCCAGCGTGTGGGTCAACCTCAACCGGGACGAGTTCCGCTCGCTGCGCGGCCCGGGGCCCGGCCGGATCGACCGGGTGCCGGGCGCCATGCTGGCCGGGCCGCGCGAGCCGCGCCCTGGTGACCGAGTTCGAGGCGGGACGGGCGCACATCTGGGTGTCCTTCGGCCTGGGCGCCGCCCCGGCCTTCTTCGCCGCGCCGCTGGCCGGGTCCGCCGATGAGCTGGTGCCGCTCGGGGACCTGTGGGGCCGGCCCGGCGGCGTGCTGCGGGACCGGCTGCTGGCCGCCGCGACCCCGCAGCACGCGCTGCAGGTGATGGAGCAGGTCCTGCTCGCGCAGCTGGCCGGCCCGGCCAGCGCCGACCCCGCGGTCAGTGCCGCGGCCCGGGCCCTGCGGCGCGGTGTGCCGGTCGGCCAGGTGGCCGACGACCTCGGGCTGCTCCCCCGCACGCTGCGCCGCCGCTTCACCGCCCAGGTGGGGCTCCCGCCCAAGCGGTTCGCCCGGGTGCACCGGCTGCGCCGGGTGACCCGGGCGCTGGCCGGCCAGGCCGCGGCCGACTGGGCGGCCGTCGCCGCCGGGCACGGCTACAGCGACCAGTCTCATCTCATCGATGAGTTCCGCGACCTGGCCGGCGTCACCCCGGCCGGGTACCTGCGCTCCCGCTCGACGGGCCTAACCACCTGCGGGTCTAGCCGTCAGCCCGCCGGGGCGATCGGCTCCTGCAGTTCGGTGAGCCACACAGAGGCGTGTTAGCATTAGAACAAAGTTGCGGCAAGACGCACTGGTCTGGACTGTGCATGACAACTACGTTTGAGGCCCGGCACGCTGCGCGCCCACCCGCTACTATGCGGAGTATGGCCAGCGTGCATGCTGTCATGCCGCGGGCCCGGCCGCATTCCTGGCTGGGCCGCCGCGAGGTGCTGGTCGCTGCCGACCTGGCCGACCTGCACGGCCCCGAGCACGGCACGGTCGAGCTGCCGATCTGGCTGTTCTGGTTCCCGGACCGCACGTTCGACCTGGACGAGCCGGGCATGCTGCCGTGGATGTACCAGATCGTGCTCCGGGAAGCCCGCCGCCCCGAGGATCTCCGCTACCTGAACGGCGACCGGCTGGTCAGCCTGTGGCCGGACCTGCACCTGCCCCGCGGCGTCCGCCAGGCCTGGGAGGACGAGCACCCGGTGCTGCGCGCCGCCCCGGTCCCCGCCGCCACCTGATGCCGATCGACGAACTGCAGCGCGAGGTGGCCACCGTCGCGCTCCGCGCCGCGGCCCGGCACGGGTTCGCGCTGGCCGGCGGCAACGCGCTGATCGCCCACGGCATCGTGGACCGGCCGACCGACGACGTCAACCTGTTCAGCAACCAGGAAGCCGGGGTGACCGCCGCCACCGAGGTGGTGGAGACCGCGCTGCGCGCGGCCGGCTTCCAGGCTGACCGGCGGGACAGCGCGGATGGGCTGGCCGACGTCTTCTACGGGATGGGCGACGGGATGGCCGAGTGGATCGTCACCGCGCCCGGCGGGCAGCAGACCATGCTGCAGCTGGCCTACTTCGACCGCAGCCACCGGCCGGTGACCATGGACGTCGGCCCGGTGCTCGCGCTGGAAGACCTGGCCGGCTCGAAGGTCTGCGCGCTGGCCAGCCGGGTCGAGCCGCGCGACTACATCGACACCGCCGCCGCGATGCGCCGCTACCCGGTGGACCAGCTGATCGGCTTCGCCAAACGGCTGGATCCCGGCCTGGAGGACCGCGACTTCGCCGACGCGGGCCGCCAGCTGGACCGGATGCCGGACGGGGTGTTCGCCCGCTACGGGCTCAGCCCGGCCGACGTAGCCCGGCTGCGCGAGCAGTTCGCCGCCTGGCCACGCGGCTGACCAGCTAGCCGAGGTCACCGGGCGGCGGCCTGGGCGGGGTTGAGCCGCACGTGCACAGTGAGCAGGTCGGCGCCGAACACCCGCACGTTGATCGCGTTCAGTGCGCGCAGTGGGTGCCAGGCGATGATCTTCCGCTGCCGGGCGAGCGGGTCATCGCCGGGGCAGACAGTGGCGATGCCGGGCACCCAGCGGTAGCGCAGCCCGATGCGCAGCCGCACCCGGACATGCGGGTCGTGCTGGATGTTATGCACGTAGCCGGCCCGGGTGCCGTGTTCGGCGATGATCCAGAACGAGTCGCCCTTGCGGCCGTTGCCGACCGGGACCCGGCGGACCCTGCCGGACGCGTGCCCCCGGGTTTCCAGGATGGCCAGCCCGAGCGGGTTGAGGCCGGCCGCGAGCAGCAGCCGCATCAGCGGGTTGAGCGTGTATCGCTGCACCGTCTGGAAGATCAGCACCTTGGCCCGGCGGCTGACCGTGGTGAGCAGCAGCAGGCCCAGGTAGATGCCGGTCTGCAACTGCGCGGACAGCAGGCTGGCCCCCGGGCTGATCACGTACAGCCCCCAGACCAGGCCGACGGCGGCGAGCGTTCCGGTGATCAGGCCGCGCGGGACGCTGAACCGGGGCCGGGGGCGGACGGCGATGGAGTCAGACATTTTGCTCCTCCGTTGGATAATCTAAATCTGTAAGATAGTGACACTATGTCACCGTGTGCCGATGTGCACAAGAGGGCGAGGTGAGCTACACAGTGGGGATGGCTGACAGTCCGGTGCCGGGACCCAGGGATGACACACCAGCCTCGCTGCGCGCCGAGCAGGTGGCGCAGACCAGGGCCGCGCTGGTCACCGCGGGCCGGCTGCTGTTCGGGACCAAGGGGTTCGCCGCCACGTCCGTGGAGGACATCGCCCGGGCGGCCCGGGTGACGACCGGTGCCCTCTACCACCACTTCCCGACCAAGGCCGCGGTGTTCGAGGCGGTCTTCGAGCAGGTGCACGCCGAGATGCTGGTCGCCTCGGCAGCGGCCTCCGCGGCGGCCGGCGGGGCGCTGGAGCAGATGACGGCCGGCTTCGGCGTCTTCCTCGACCAGGTGCTCGAGCCCGAGGTGCAGCGGATCCTGGTCACCGACGCCCCGGCCGTGCTCGGCCTGGCGCGGTTCGTCGAGCTGGACGAGCGCTACGCGCTCGAGCCCGCGGTGCAGGCGATCGAGGCGGCCAACGCGGCCGGCCTGCTCCGGGTGGCGGATCCGCCAACGCTGGTCCGGCTGCTGTTCGGCGCGATGACCAGGGCCGGCCTGCTCATCGCGAGCTCACCGGACCCGGAGGCGACCAGGGACGCGGTCGGCGTCACGTTCCGGCAGATGATGAGCGGGTTCCTGGCCGCGCCACCCGGGTAGCGCGGCGCTGGCGGCCAGCCGGGTCAGCCGAGCTGGCCGACCCGGCGGATGGTCTCCTCGGCGGGACGGCCGCCGGTGATCTCGATGTCGTCGATGACGGCGCCGTCCCGGAGCCTGATCAGCCGGTCGCAGCGGGCGGCGATCTGCGGGTCGTGGGTGGCGATGATGACCGTCATCGGGTTCTCCCGGCGCAGCTCGGCCAGCAGGTCAAGGATCCCGGTAGCGGTGCGGGAGTCCAGGTTGCCGGTGGGCTCGTCGGCCAGCAGCAGGTGCGGGGTGTTGATCAGCGCCCGGGCGATGGCCACCCGCTGCTGCTCGCCGCCGGACATCCGGGACGGCAGGGAGCGTTCCCGCCCGGCCAGGCCGACGGCCTCGAGGAGCTGGCGGGCGCGGGCGGACTTGTCCCAGCTGGTCCGGTACGGGCAGCACCGGGGCGATCACGTTGTCCGCCGCGGTGAGCGCGGGCAGCAGGTTGTAGCGCTGGAAGACGAAACCCACGGTGCGGCGGTAGGCGGCCAGCGCCGCGCCGCGCAGCGCGGTGACCTCGGTGCCGCCGCTGGTGATGGTTCCCGAGTCGGGGCGTTCCAGCGCGCCGATCAGGTGCAGCAGCGTGGATTTGCCGGAGCCGGACGCGCCGGTCAGGGCGAGGAACGCGCCTGGCTCGATCTGCACGGTCACGTCGTCGGCCGCGGTGACCGGCTGGGCATCGCCGGTGCCGTAGCGCTTGCTGACGCCGCGCAGCTCGATGGCGCCGTGGGTGACTGGGTCTGGCTGGGTCATGGTTATTCCTCGGCGAGTAGCTGGGCGGCGGGCAGCCGGCGCAGTAGCTGGGCGGGCAGCAGCGCGGCCGCGCAGGTCACCAGGACGCCGGCCACGACCGCCGCGGCCGCGGCGGCGAACAGCAGCGGTGACAGCTGCCCGGCGAACACGGCCGCGCGCCACCAGGCCGAGCGCGGCGCCGGCGACCGAGCCGGCGACCCCGGTCAGCGCGCCTTCGGTGATCACCAGGCGATGCAGCGTCCGCTCGGGCCAGCCGAACGCCCGGATCGTGGCCAGTTCCGGCGCCCGCTCGGTGATGCTGATCACCACGGCATCGGCCACGGCCAGCACGCCCAGCGTGACGGTGGCCGCCACCGCGACGTAGTCCACCCCGCGGACCTGGACCGTCACCACGGTGCCGAGCAGCGTGCCGACCACTGCGCCGCGGAACGCCAGCGTGACCGCCACCAGCAGGGTCAGCGCCATGACCCCGATGGCCAGGCTGAGCGCGCCGATGAGCGTCCGCCCGGGCGTGCGCAGCACGTTCACCACGGCCAGGCCGGTGATCCCGGACGGCTGGCGGGCCCGCCGCACGGCCAGCACCGGTGGCCGGACCGAGGCGACCGGGTCGGCCCGGGCGGCCAGCCAGGCCGGCACCGCGCCGGCCACCATCGCCACGCGCTATCGCGACCGGGATGGCCAGGGCCGCGCGGGCCGGCGAGGCGTGCAGCCCCAGTGCCGCGGCCAGCGGCGGCGACAGCAGCGCGGCCACCACCCCCGCGATCAGCCCGATCAGCGCCACTTCGCCGAGCACCGCGGCGAACAACCGCGGCCGGGTCCAGCCCAGCGCGGCCAGCACGCCCAGTTCCTGCCGGCGGGCCCGCACCGCGGCGGTCGCGGAGTTGGCGACGAACAGCGCGCAGACCACGAGGATCAGCCCGAACAGCAGCACGCTGCTGCGGTCCACCGCGTTCAGGATCGAGATCGCGACGCCCTTCTTCACCCAGTCTTCGCTGAGCAGCAGCGCCGGGTAGCCGAACCGGCAGGCCGGCAGCGCGACCGTGGCGGGCGCCGGGGAGGACCCGGCGACGATGTCCACGGTCAGGTGGGTGCGCAGCTCGATCTGCTCGGCGACCGTTTTGATCCGGTTGAGCGAGGCCGGGTCCGGGCCGGTGACCCCGGCGACGCGGACCCGGATCACGCTGATCGGGGCGCGGCGGAGCTGGGCGTCGCCGGTGTACTTGCGCGACTCCACCGTCGGCAGCGCGGCCAGCGTGGTGATCAGCTGCACCGGCTGGCTGACGTAGCCGCCCAGGTTCAGGTTGGGCAGCAGGTCCCCGCCACCCAGCGCCTTCCGGCTGGCCGCGCTGGCCGGCGCGGCCACCGTCGGCCTGTACGGGCCCAGCGGCACCCGGGACAGCGGGTCGAAGGCCGCGATCTTGCCCTGGCTCGAACGTTCCGGTCAGCCGCGGCGACGGGGAGATGGTGTGCTGGGCGGTGATGGCGTGCTGCCGCAGCGCCCGGTACTGGGTGCCGGCGTTGTCCAGCGGCGGGTAGAACAAGTTGCTGGGCCCGGTCCCCCACACCGAGACCGGGTTGCGCACCGTTTCGGGGATGAGGTCGCCGTGGCTGCCGCGCCGGTAACGCACCGGGCCGGCCGACCAGTACGTCCACAGCGCAATGCCGACGCTCGCGCGGCCGCCGGCCCGCATGTTGCCGAGCAGGTAGTCGTAGGCCTGCCGGGCGGTGGTCGTGCTGCTGAGCACCGGGTGGCCGGGCAGCGCGGCGTCCCGGCGCATGGCCGCCGTGTTCAGCGCGGGCGGCGCCGGCGGGGCGGCCAGTTCCTGGACCTGGTTCTCGCGCGTACTCGCCGATGCCGCTGTCCGTCGCGGCCAGCACCGGGTACCCGTACCCTTGCCGGTACGAGTTGCCCGGGGGCAGGTTGCCGTAGTTCTCCGGCAGGTAATGCCCCGAGATCACCGCGTGGTTGAGGCCGTCCAGCCTGGCCTCGGCCACCGGGTCGACCGCGGCCAGCAGCATCGGGAACTGCCAGTCGACGGCGAACCCGGGGCGGCCGTGAAAGTTCGGCAGGAAGAACGTGCCCGGCGGGGCGCCCTGGCCGTCGATTTTTGAGAAGCATGACGCGCTGGCCAGCGTGCCGAACGCGAACGGGCCGCTCGCCTGCTGCGGCGCGGGGCACGGGACAGCCGTCGAGCCGCCCGGCATGATCTCGCTGGTGGCCTGGGTCCGGTTGCGGTACTGGACCCGGTCCGGCGTGACGTAGACGTACCCGGGCGGCTGCCTGATCCGGCTGGCGCCGCCCGCGCTGACCCAGGTCGTGTTCACCCGGTACAGCTGGCGGCCCGGCCGGGAGACGTCGGCGGTGGGCAGCCATACCGGGAAGATCGCGTTCATGAACCCGTAGCCCACCATGGCGATCGGCGCCGCTACCGACACGCCGGAGATCTTCTGGATCTGGTGGTACTGGGCCATGGTGATGCCGCCGTAGATGCCGGACAGGAAGTCCGGCTGGACGGTGCCGGTGGCCGACTCCAGCTTGCTCCGCGCCCCCGCAGGGCGGACCAGGATGTCGTAGGCGGGCCGGAAGTGCGCGGTCACGGTGCCGATGGTGCGGATCTGGGCCGTCCGGGCGGCCGCCGTCAGCACGGTGAACGCGGTGGCCGCGACCAGTATCCCGGCCAGCAGCGCGAGCGCGCGGCCAGCCCGGAACCGGAGCTGCGACCAGGCGAGTCTGCGCACTGCTGGCACCCTCCGACGGCCGTTTCCCCGGTCGCGTGACGCGGGCCGGGCACGTCACTACTGTGATCCTTACCTAGCGGCAATGCAAGAGCCTTACATAGTGACAATGTAAGCTGAGATCACATTGTTACGCCACCTGCGGGAAGGAGAACGGTGCCATGCCTCTGCACCACGCTGTGCTGGCGCTCCTCGAGGCCAAGCCCGCACACGGCTACGAGCTGAAGGGCAGCTTCGAGCAGGCGGTCGGCGATCAGTGGGGCGGGCTGAACATCGGCCACCTCTACCAGATCCTGGACCGGCTGGCCCGGGACGGCCTGGTCGAGTCCGAGCGCCAGCCGCAGCCGGTCAAGCCGGACCGGCTCGTCTACCAGATCACCCAGCCTGGCCGCGACGAACTCGGCCGGTGGCTGACCGAGCCCACCCCGCGCAGCCGCGGCTACCGGGACGACTTCTTCCTCAAGGTGATGGCGGCCGCCCAGGCCGGCGACCCGGTGCTGCTGGCCGCCGTGCTCCGGCGCCAGCGGGCCCACCTGCTGACCGAACTGCGCAGCCTGGCCGAGGCCAGGGCGGCCGCACCATCACCCGTTGTCGCGCTGCTCGTCACCGCGGCCGAACTGCACGCCCGCGCCGACCTGGGCGTGGTCGACGCGGCCGAGCACGACCTCACCGGGGACACGCTCGCCGCGCTGTCCGGCGGTCAGCGCAGCGGGACCGGGCTGTCCGGCACCGGGACCAGCGGCGCGCCGGTGACCGGCCAGCCGGACGAGGTCCAGATCAGCGGGCGCACCTGAACCCACGGGTCGCCGTTGTCGAACGCGTCGTAGTAGTGGTACACGAGGTAGGACTGCCCGCCGTCGGTGAAGATGGACGACGAGCCGGGGCCGATCATCCCCTCGTCGCTGCCCTGCACCTCCATCCCGCCGCTGTTCATCATCGGCGTGCCGGCCGGGTCGGTGTACGGGCCGGTGACCGACTGGGACCGCCCCACCATGATCCGGTAGGTGCTGCTGATCCCGGCGCAGCACTGGTCGAACGACACGAACAGGTAGTAGTAGCCGTCGTGGTAGGTGATCCCGGCGCCTTCCAGCGCGTCCGGCGCGGGCCGCTGGGCCAGCGAGTAGATCGCCGGGGTGGCGCTGGCCGGCTTGCCGGTGGCCGGGTCGATCTGGAACAGCTTGATCCCGCTCCAGTACGACCCGAAGACCAGGTACTTGCGCCCCGGACGGCGTGCTGACCAGGGACGGGTCGATCGCGTTGTAGTCATCGGCGGTGCTGGACCGGAACACCTGGCCGTCGTCGGTCCAGTGGTAGCGCGGGCTGCGCGGATCGAGCGTAGGCGTGGTGGCCAGGCCGATCACCGAGTTGTTCGAGCCGAAGCTGGAGCCCGCGTAGTACAGGTGCCACCGCCCGCCGAAGTAGGAGATGTCCGGCGCCCACAGGTTCGGGATGCTGCCCAGCGCCGCGGTGATCCAGGCCGGCTTGTCCGCGAACACCGTGCCGGCATACGTCCAGTGCCGCAGGTCGGTCGAGGTCCGGATCTGGATGTTGCCGTTCCCGATCGTCCCGGCCGGGTCGCCGGTGGAGAACAGGTAGTAGGTGCCGCCTTCCTTAGCCATGCTCGGGTCGTGCACGAACACGTAGTCGGCTGGCGCGCCGCGCCGGCCGCGGGCGGCCGGCGCCGGCGGTACCGGCCGCCGGGGTTAACGACGCGGCCGCCGCCCCGCTGACGAAGATGGTGGCGGCCACGGCCGACACGGCGGCCAGCAGGGCCCGGTGGGCGGGGACTCTCATCAGACCTCCAGGCAGGAATCCGGTGGGGCGGCGCCCCAGTTCAGCACGTGAGCGAACGTTCGCTCACCCCATATTTTATGGGGTTTTTACCGAAAGGTCGAGATTGCCGGGCATCATCCATCTGGATGGGCGGGCGGCCGCCCGGAACCCTACGATCAGGGCATCGACCGGAACGGAGCGGCACGGATGTCGGAGACCTACGCCTACCCCGGCGCCGCGGCGGCCAGCCCGGACCAGACCCGCACCCTGTTCGGCCAGACCATGGGGTACGTCGCCGCCACCACGGGCATGTTCGCGCTCGGCGCCTACCTCGGGCGCAACCTGTCCGGCGGCTGGGCCATCATCAGCTACATCGTCGCCTTCGTGTGCCTGATCACGATGAACTTCACCGTGCGCCGCTCCGCCGGGCTGACCGTGGGGCTGCTGCTCGCGGTGGGCATCCTGCTCGGCCTGGGCCTGGCCCCCACGATCGCCTACTACGCGGCCGCCGACCCGCAGGCGCTGTGGCAGGCGGGCGGGGCCACCGCGCTGTTCATCGCGGGCTTCGGCGCGGCCGGCTACGCCACCCGGCGCGATCTCGCCGTGGTCGGCCGGATCAGCTTCTTCGCGCTGATCGTGCTCATCGTGTTCGGCATCGTGCTGATCTTCGTGCACATCCCGCACGGCGACCTGATCTACTCGGTGCTCGGCCTGATCATCTTCGCCGGGCTGACCATGTTCGACTTCCAGCGGCTGCGCCGCTCCCGCGGGCTCGACTCGGCGCCGCTCATCGCCGCATCGATCTTCCTCGACGCGCTCAACGTGTTCCTGTTCTTCCTGCGCATCTTCTCCTCCTCGGAACGCTGACCCCGCACCCGGACCGCGCCGAGCACGCTTAGATCCCGCCGTGCGGGTACTGCACTGGCGGCCGCGCCTGGACCTGCGCCCGGCCGCCAGGGAGGTAGTGCCGTGTTCCGCCCCCGTCCCCCCGCCCGGCTCGCCGCGGCTGGCCGCCCTGGCCGCCGCGGCGTTCGCACTGGCCGGCTGCAGGCTGAACCTGAACGCGCCCGGATCCACGGCGCCTGGTTCAGGCAACAGTGCCCCGGCGCGGGCCGCCGCCCAGTCCGGGCCACTGTTCACCGAACCAGGCGCCGGGTTCTCCCCCGTCTACCGGCTGCTCGGCCACGCCCGGCACTACATCGACATGACCATGTACGAGTTCAGCGACGCCGTCGGCCGAGCATGACCTGGCCGCGGCGGCCCGGCGCGGGGTGAAGGTCAAGGTCATCCTGGACCGGCAGCAGCGCAGCACCAACGACGACGCGTACCACTACCTGGCCGGCCATGGGGTGCAGGTCACCTGGTCCTCGCCGGCCTTCGAGTACACCCACCAGAAGACGATCGTCATCGACGGCAAGAGCCGCTGATCATGACGGCCAACCTGACCAGCCGGTACTACGCGACCAGCCGGGACTTCCTGATCGAGGACACCAGGCAAGCCGACCTGAAAGCGATCACCGCGGTGTTCAACGCCGACTTCGCGCACCGGCCCATCCAGCCCAGCGACGGCCGCGACCTGGTCTGGTCGCCGGCCAACAGCCAGGCGACACTGCTCAGGCTGATCAACGGGGCGACCAGGAGCCTGCGCATCTACAGCGAGGAGATGGGCGACAGCACGATCGAGGACGCGCTGATCAAGGCGGCGCACCGCGGGGTGAGCGTCAAATCTGCGCGCGAGAACGAGGACGGTGAGTACAACAGCGCGTTCTCCGGGCTGGCCAAGGCCGGCGTGAAGATCAGCTACTACAGCTCGCCCAGCGGGTTCTACATCCACGGCAAAGTCGTCGAGGCAGATTACGGCACACACCACGCACGGGCGTTCATCGGCTCGGAGAATTTTTCCAGCACCTCACTGCACCGCAACCGCGAGCTGGGGCTG
This sequence comes from uncultured Actinomycetes bacterium, assembly GCA_963757545.1. Taxonomy (GTDB): domain Bacteria; phylum Actinomycetota; class Actinomycetes; order Streptosporangiales; family Streptosporangiaceae; genus RYN-230. Next base: position 693,883 of record CAVWSA010000039.1, read on the forward strand.
GTCACCGCGGATCCCGCCGTGCTGGCCTCGATCGCCAGGACGTTCAGCGGGGACTTCCGCCGCGGCACCCGCTGGCATTGACCTGGCCCGGAGCGCGTACGTTACCGGGCATGTCCGCTTACCAGCCGGCCGGCCCGGTGTACCGGCAGGCCGGAACCATCCTCACCGAGCACACGTTCACCGTGCCGCTGGATCACCGCCAGCCGGACGGCGAGCAGATCGAGGTGTTCGCCCGGGAGGTGAGCGCGGCCGGGGCCGCCCCCGGGCGCCGCGCCGGCCGCCCGGCCCTGGCTGCTGTTCCTGCAAGGTGGGCCCGGGTTCGGCGCGCTGCGTCCCTCGGGCCGGGAGTCCTGGCTGGACCGGGCGCTGGCGGACTTCCGGGTGCTGCTGCTGGACCAGCGGGGCACCGGCCGGTCCAGCCCGGTCAGCCGGCACACCCTGGCCCGGCTGGCCACCCCGCGGGCGCAGGCTGACTACCTGGCGCACTTCCGCGCCGACTCGATCGCGGCGGACGCCGAGCTGATCCGCCACCAGCTGGCCGGGGATGAGCCATGGAGCGTGCTCGGGCAGAGCTTCGGCGGGTTCTGCACGGTCAGCTACCTGTCGCTGGCCCCGGACGGCGTCCGCGAGGCGTTCATCACCGGCGGGCTGCCCGGGCTGACCGCCACCGCCGACGACGTGTACCGGCTCACCTATCCGATCGTGGCCGAGCGGAACCAGCGGCACTACGAGCGGTACCCGCAGGACGCGGACCGGGCCCGGGCCATCGCCCGCTACCTGGCCAGCCACCAGGTGATCATGCCGGACGGCGGGCAGCTCACCGTGCCTGCCTTCCAGTGCCTGGGCCGTGAGCTCGGCATGAGCACGGGCAGCGACACCCTGCACTACCTGCTGGAGGACGCGTTCACCGGCGGGGTGCTGGCGGACAGCTTCCTGGCCCGGGTGGCCGCCGAGCTGTCCTTCGCCCAGGCGCCGCTGTACGCCCTGGTGCACGAGGCGTGCTACGCGCAGGGGCAGGCCACCCGCTGGGCGGCGGACCGGGTCCAGGCCGAGTTCCCCGAGTTCGGCCCGGCCGCCGCGGTGGACGGTGACATCCCGCTGCTGTTCACCGGCGAGATGATCTACCCGTGGATGTTCCGCACCGACCCGGTGCTGCGCCCGCTGCGGGACGCGGCCGAGGAACTTGCCGCGCGCGAGGACTGGCCACCGCTGTACGACCCGGGCCTGGCTCGCCGCCACCGAGGTGCCAGCCGCGGCGGCGGTCTATTTCGAGGACATGTACGTGCCCGCCGGGCTGTCGCTGCCCACCGCCCGGGCCATCCGCGGGCTGCGGCCCTGGGTCACCAACGAGTACCAGCACGACGGGCTGCGGGTGAGCGACGGCGCGGTGCTGGACCGGCTCATCGCGCTGGCCCGCGGGGCCGCTTAGCCCGGCTAGTTAGCCTGGCTAACTTGAGCCGGGTAAGTAGTTGCGATCAAGCAACTGGTTCGCGCTAACATGGATTAACGTGTCGAGACTCGCTGATCGCAGCGGCGCCGCAGGCGCTGAGCCAACACTGAACGGGCACGGCCGTCTGGCCGCAGGGGGCGCTGACGGCGGCCGGTACAAGTGGATCGCGCTGTCCAACACCACGCTCAGCATGACGATGGCCACCATCGACGCGTCCATCGTGATCATCGCGATGCCGGCCATCTTCCGCGGCATCCACCTGGACCCGCTGGCCCCGGGCAACGTCAGCTACCTGCTGTGGATGATCATCGGCTACCTGCTGGTCACCGCGGTGGCCGTGGTTACCCTGGGCCGGCTGGGCGACATGTACGGCCGGGTGCGCATCTACAACCTGGGCTTCGTGGTGTTCACGCTGGCCTCGATCGCGCTGTCGCTGGACCCGTTCTACGGCAGCAGCGGCGCGATGTGGCTGATCGGCTGGCGGCTGATCCAGGCGCTCGGCGGGTCGATGCTGATGGCCAACGCGGCCGCCATCCTGACCGACGCGTTCCCGGCCGGCAAGCGCGGCATGGCGCTCGGCGTGAACCAGATCGCCGGCATCTCCGGGCAGTTCGTCGGGCTGCTGCTGGGCGGGCTGCTGGCCGCGGTGGACTGGCGGCTGGTGTTCTGGATCAACGTGCCGATCGGCATCGTCGGCACGATCTGGTCCTACGTCAGCCTGCGCGAGATCGCCACCACCAAGCGGGCCCGGATCGACTGGCTGGGCAACGTCACGTTCGGCCTGGGCGCCACCGCGCTGCTGGTCGCGATCACCTACGGCATCCAGCCCTACGGCGGGCACCCCACCGGCTGGACCAACCCATGGGTGCTCACCGGCCTGTTCGGCGGGGCCGCCATGCTGGTCGTGTTCTGCCTGATCGAGCTGCATATCGACGAGCCCATGTTCCAGCTCCGGCTGTTCCGGATCCGGGCGTTCGCGGCGGGCAACACGGCCAGCCTGCTCGGCTCGATCGCCCGCGGCGGGCTGCAGTTCATGCTGGTGCTCTGGCTGGCCGGCATCTGGCTGCCGTTGCACGGCTACAACTTCGTGGACACACCCCTGTGGGCGGGCATCTACATGCTCCCGCTGACCGCCGGGTTCCTGATCGCCGGGCCGATCTCCGGGACGCTGTCGGACAAGTACGGCCCGCGCCCGTTCGCCACCGCAGGCCTGCTGGTGGCCACCTGCGCGTTCATCGGCCTGATCGCGCTGCCGCTGGACTTCCCGTACTGGCTGTTCGCGACGATCATCTTCTTCAACGGGGTGGGTTCCGGCCTGTTCGCCTCGCCGAACACGTCGGCCATCATGAGCAGCGTGCCGGCCCGGCACCGGGGCAGCGCGTCCGGCATGCGGTCCACGTTCCAGAACGCCGGCATGTCGCTGTCCATCGGCATCTTCTTCTCGCTGATGATCGCCGGGCTGGCCAGCAGGCTGCCGCCGGCGCTGATCCACGGGCTGACCGCCCAGGGCGTGCCGCTACGCGTCGCCACCCAGGTCAGCCACCTGCCCCCGGTGAGCACCGTGTTCGCCGCCCTGCTCGGCTACAACCCGGTGCAGCACCTGCTAAAGTCGTCGGGGGTGCTCAGCAGGCTGCCGGCCCATAATGTCGCCGCGCTGACCGGGCGGCACTTCTTCCCCACCCTGATCGGCGGCGCGTTCCACCACGGGCTGGTCATCGTGTTCACCGCGGCGGCCTGCATGTCCCTGGTCGGGGCGCTGGTCTCGCTGCTGCGCGGCAAGCAGTTCTACTACGAGGATCAGCCCGGCCCCACCGCGGTCCCGCCGCAGGTGCCGCACCCGTCCCCGGCCGGCCAGGAAATTTCGCCGCCTAACGCCGCCGCGGCGAACGGCCTGCCGCCCGGCCAGTCGGCCCCGGTGGCCGGGGCCAGCGGGCCGGACTGACCGGCTACTCCCCCAGGTATCCTGCGCGGCATGCGCCCCGACCCGGCCCCCGAAGCATGATCAGCAGTTCTTGATGTTGAGGTAGCCGGCTGGCGCTCGGACCACGTACCCTTCCCGGGCCGTTTACGTGCTGACCGCCGTCAGTGCCTGACCGGGGGTGGCGCAGCGGGCGCCGATTACCCGTTCCAGGGCCCATACCGGACGGGCGGTCCCGCGAGCCCGGACAGCATCGCCGAGACCTCGGATGATGGCAGTCCGCGTTACCTGGGTCGTCCCCTGCGGTCGTGCCTTGCCCGCATCAGTCCCACGGCTGCGAAGAGCGCTAGCCCGGCCACGCGCCCGACGTTCCAGGCTGCTGAGAAGGGCGTGAGCAATACATACAGTCCAACGACGACGAAGCAGGCCAGCGGCAGGATCAGCCAGATGTCAAAGCGTCGCCGTGGTGCCGTCGGGACGCCGCGATGATCGGGCCACAGCGCATCCGCCGGCTCAGCAGCTCCGGGCGGCAGATCCCGAGCTGGAACCCACTCCGGACTAGCCGCGACTATCCCGGCCTGGCGCAGAGCGGCCCATGCCTCCGCGAAGTTGGCGAGCGGGCTGAGCGCGAGCTCGACCTCGGCGGTCTCGTCGCGACCGACCAGGTGGATGCACTCGCGGCGGCCAAGGGCACTCCCAGCCCAGCCGACCTCGTCCCGCCACATCCTGGCCGTGTCGGCGCGCAGGCAGATGTCCCGGCTGTCCAACATCATTCCCTGGGGCGCCCGAACCTCTATCGCTCCGGCCCGGACAAGAAGGCGGGGCCCGCGGCCGAGGCTCCGACTCCAGTCGGCCCAGTTCCCGCCTGGATGCATGCACTGGCGTACCAGGACAGCACACTCATAGATCACCGGCCGGCTCTGGACCCAGGCATTCAACTCGCGGTTCCTGCGTTGGCGCACCGAGGTGCGGATCAGGACATACGACAAAAACGCGGCCACGAGGACGCTGAAGATCGCACCTCCGGCCATCGCAGGTCACCCGTTCCACTTTCAGTCGCTCAGGCTCGGAGAGGATAGCTTGTCGCCCGCCGGGACGTCAGCTGGCTCCCCAGTGGGGGCTGCATCAACATCAAGCTGCGGGGGGCTGATGCCAGGTCCGGCCACGCCGGCGAGGCGATGAACCCGGTGAGCACGGACAGCACTGCCTCGGGGGCCTCGATCTGGGGCAGGTGGCCGGCGTCCGGCAGCACCCGGAAGGTGGCGCCGGGGATGGCCGCCGCGTACTCCTCGCCGTAGGCCGGGGTCACCATCCGGTCCGCCTCACCCCATATCACCAGCGTGGGCACGGCCAGGCCGGCCAGCCGCGCGGCCAGGCCGGGATCGGCCATCGACCGGCCGCCGTAGACCTCCAGCGCGGCCCGGTTGCCGGCTGCGATGGCTTGTTGCTCATCAGTCAGCTTGGTCACGTCGATCCGGTACTGGTCCGGGTGCGCGTAGCTGATGTCGAAGACCTGGTCCAGGGTCATCGAGAAGTAGTCGGCCACCGGGTGGTCGGCCGAGTCCAGGCCGGCCGCGTCCAGCAGCACCAGCTGGCTGACGCGATCCGGCGCGGCCAGTGCGAGTTCCGCGGCGATCCAGCCGCCGATCGAGCTGCCCACCACGGTGACCCCGGTCAGGCTGAGCTGGCCGAGCAGGTTGCGGTACAGCTCGCCCAGCTGGCCGGCTGAATCGAGGCCAGCCGGACGGGGCGTGCCGCCGAAACCGGGGTGCACCGGGGTCAGCACCTGGACCGGGTAGCGCTCGGCCAGCAGGGCAGCGAAGCCGGCCACCGAGTCCAGGCCAGCGCCGCCGTGCAGCAGCAGGACCGGACGGCCCTGGCCGCGCTGGGTGACGGTGACCGGGATGTCCCCGAACGAGGTGCCCACCTGGTAGGTGGCGGTGCTGGGGTCGTCCGCGTAGCTGGTGGCGGGCTCGGTCGCGTACCGGCTCATCACCTGCCCGGTCGTCTCCGGGGTCAGCGCCGCGCCCTGCTCGATCAGCGCGCGCAGGTCGCGGAAGTACCGCACATACAGGTCCGGGGTGAACGTGTTGAGCAGCACCAGTGGCTCGTCACCCGGGTTGGCGAAGGTGTGCGGGGCACCAGGCGGGATCATGGCCAGGCCGCCGGCCTGGACGTCGTAGCTCTCGGCACCGACGGTGAACCGGGCGGTCCCGGACACCACGTAGAAGCCTTCGTCGTGCCGGGCGTGCCGGTGCTGCGGCGGGCCGTCGGAATGCGGTGCCACGGTGATCTCGCCCATGCCGAGGCGATGACCGGTGGTGCTGCCGTCCTCCAGGATGCGCATGGTGGCCGGTCCCAGGTGGATGACCTCGCCGCCGCCGGGGCCGGTGATGGAAGCCTTCGTCATGGTGAACTCTTCCTGTTCGCTTCAGGTCTTCGTGAGAGTTAACTCTCACGAAGATATCTTGCCCGCATCCGATGTGCAAGAGTACTCTCACGAAGAGAGATGACACTCACGATGGAGGGCCGATGACGGCCGCAGTCCACAGCGCCGCCGGGCGCGCCGGTGAAGGCGCTACCGGGCGCGCGAACCAGAAGGCCAGGACGCGCAAGGCCATCGTGGACGCCTGCCGTGAGCTGACCCGGTCCGGCGCCGAGATCACCATGCCCGCCGTGGCCCGGGCGGCCATGGTCTCTGAGGCCACCGCGTACCGCTACTTCCCCGACCTGGTCACGCTGCTGCAGGAGGTACTGGCCGGGCTGTGGCCGGAGCCCGCGGAGGCACTGGCCCCGGTGGCCGGGTCGGCCGACCCGGCCGAACGGGTCGGCTTCGCGTGTGCCTACCTGATGCGCGGCGTGCACGCCTACCAGGGCTCGGTGCGCGCCATGATCTCGCACACGATCACGGACCCGGCACGGTCGCAGGCCCGGCCCGGGATCCGGTTCGACCTGCTGGACTACGCCCTGGCGCCGTTCACCGACCCGGACGGGCCCGCCTTCCTGCCGCCGCCGGAGATGGCCCGGCTGAAGCAGGAACTCGCCGTCGTGGTCAGCGCCGAGGCACTGTTCGTGCTGACCGACCTGTGCGGCCTGCCGGTGGCGGACGCGATCGCGGCCGCCGTGCCCGCCGCGGAGACGCTGACCCGGGCTGCCTTCGCCCGGCCAGCGCCGGCCAGGAACTGAGCGCCCTGCCGTTTAACGCTGGCGCAACACATTGTTACCTGCGATCAATACGGCGCCGCTAATCTGTTCTCTCCGCGCCCGGCCGACGGCGGGCCGGCCTGCGTCGTGGCGGAATTCTGCGCCCGTGCCCTGGGCGGATGTGCTGGCCGGACCGGAGGGAAAGGCACGCGTAAATGAGCATGAGCGTCCGGGAATGGTTTGCCGAGCGGTCGCTGCGCCACCAGGATTTCGCTGGCCTGGCCGCGGCCGGGCGGGCCCGTGATCTGAGCACCACGGTCATCTTCCCGACCCGCAACGTGGCCGCGACCATCGGCCCGATCCTGGCCACGGTGGCCCGGCTGAACGAGCGCAGCGGGCTGGTCGACCAGGTCGTCGTGGTAGACGCGGACTCCGCGGACGGCACCGCGGACATCGCCCGGGCCTGCGGCGCCGAGGTCTACTCGGAGAACGAGCTGCTGCCCGGGTACGGGCCTGCGCGGCAAGGGCGATGCCATGTGGCGCAGCCTGTCGGTGGCCCGCGGCGACATCGTCATGTTCGCCGACGCCGACACCAGCAATTTCGCCGAGCATTTCATCTACGGCACGCTCGGGCCGCTGCTCATGCTGCCGGATGTGCAGTTCAGCAAGGCCGCCTACCGGCGGCCGTTCACCGATTCCAGCCAGTCGGTGATTGATGGTGGCGGCCGCGTGACCGAACTCATGGCTAAGCCACTGTTCAATTTCTGCTGCCCTGAACTCACCGGATTCGTGCAGCCGCTGGCGGGCGAATTCGCGGCCTACCGCGAGCTCTTCTGCAGCATCCCGTTCCTCACCGGCTACGGCGTGGAACTGGGCATCCTGGTGGATGTACTGCAGGACGCGGGCCTGGCCGCCATGGCCCAGGTCGATCTCGGCGCCCGGCAGAACCGGCACCAGCCGCTATGGGACCTGAGCCGGATGAGTTCCGCTGTGCTGCGGGCCATGGCCAGCCGGGTGCCGCTGGCGCAGCGCGGGATGTGCTCCCCGGCCGCGTCGGGGGTGCTGGCCCTGCGGCGGCCCGAGGTGTACCTGCACGCCGTGGCCACCGAGGCTGGGCTGCGGCTCGATGAGCATGCCAGCGAACTGCTGGAGCGCCCGCCGATGGCCCAGGTGCTGTCCGCCGCCCAGCAGCGGCATACGGTCGCCTGACCGGTCCAGCCAGCCGTACCCCTCAGCCGGCCGTTGCCCAGCCGGCCATGACCCAGCCAGCCGTGGCTCAGCCGGCGGCGCCCCTGGCGGCCAGCCGGATGATGGTGAACGCCGCGCCCTGCGGGTCGGTGAGGATGGCCAGACGGCCCGGCGGCGCGTCGGCCGGCGGGACTGTCACCTGCCCACCCAGCTCGGTGGCCCGGGCCGCGATGGCGTCGCAGTCGGTGACCGCGAAGTAGACCACCCAGCGCGGTGGGACGCCGGCCGGCCACTCCTCGTCCATGTGCACCATGCCGCCGACCGTGCGGCCGGCCAGCCGCCACTCGGTATAGGTCATCGGGCCCATCTCGCTGGTGTCCGGGGTCCAGCCGAACACGCTGCCGTAGAACGCGCCGGCCGCCTTGGTGTCCCGGCAGGCCAGCTCGCTCCAGCAGAAGCACCCCGGGTCGTTGACCAGCCGGGCGCCGTAGAATGCGGCGGGCTGCCACACCGCGAACAGCGCACCCTGGTCGTCGGCGAACATGGCCATCGTGCCCTGCCCGGGCACCTCGGCGGGCGGGGCCACCGCCTGGCCGCCGGCCGCGGTCACCCGGGCGGCCACGGCGTCCGCGTCGGTCACGCTGACGTAGCTGTTCCAGGCCGCCCGGCGGCTGCCTGGGCTGGGCATCAGGCCGGCTACCACCTGGCCGTGGAACTCGCCGGGCGGCGTGCCGGCCGGGGCGAAGAACGTGTACGCCCCGTCCGCGCCCGGCGGGGCGGCCTGTGCCTCCCAGCCGAACAGCCCGGTGTAAAACGCGGCCGACGCCGCCGGGTCGCTGGTGGACAGGTCAACCCAGCACGGCGTGCCTGGTGGATACGCCGTCATCGCAGGCATCGCGGTCCCTCCCCCTGGCCGCCGGTGTCACATTAGCCTCGCTGACCTTACCGCCGCCGCCCCCTTGGCGTCCCGCCGGTGTATCTCGCCGGGGGGTCCAGGGGGCGTCCCCCCGGTCTATCTCGCCGGGGAGGCGGGGCGCGCCGCAGGCGTGTGCCCGCCGAGCCGGCGTTCGGCGCGAAGCGGCGAGCGGGGGGTCCGGGGGGTCGTCCCCCCGGGAGACACAGCGTAGGATTTGCGCGTGCCACGTTATGAGTACCGGTGCCGGGCCTGCGGGGACACGTTCGAGCGGACCCGGCCGATGAGTGAGTCGTCCGAGCCGTGCCCGTGCCCGCAGGGGCACGGCGACACGGTCAAGCTGCTGTCCACGGTCTCCGTCGGCGGCCGGGCCAGCTCGGCGGCTCCCCGCTCCGGCGGTGGCGGAGGCGGCTGCTGCGGTGGCGCCTGCGGCTGCGGCTGAACCCGCCCAGCCCCGTGCCGCCCAGTCCGGTGTCCCCGCTCGAACCAGGCCGCTACTACGCGGAGATCACCGCCAGCACCGCGACGCTGGCCGCGCTGACCGGCACGGCCGACCTGACCCAGCCGGTGCCGAGCTGCCCGGGCTGGACGCTGCGCCAGCTGGCCACGCACGTCGGCCGGGCGCACCGCTGGGCAGCGGAGATCGTGCGCACCCGGTCCACCGAGTTCATCCCGTTCCGCAGCGTGCCCGACGGCCGGTTCCCGGACGACCCGGCCGGGCAGCCGGGCTGGCTGACGGCGGGCGCGGAGCGGCTCATCGGCGAAATCAGCCAGGCCGGCGCCGGCCAGGTGTGGGCGTTCGGCGCAATGCGGCCCGCGGGCTTCTGGGCCCGCCGGATGACGCACGAGACCGCGGTGCACCGGGCCGATGGCCAGCTGGCCACCGGCGCCGCGCCGGTCATCGAGCCGGACATCGCGGCTGACGGCATCGACGAGTGGCTCACGTTCGTGACCGTCCCGGATCCCGGGCGGGAGGACAGCCGGCTGGCCGGGCTGCAGCCCGGCCAATCACTGCACGTGCACGCCGGCGACGCACCCAGCGGCCAGGGCGAATGGCTGGTCAGCCGGGACGCCGGCGGCATCCAGGTGCGCCGGGAGCACAGCAAGGGTGACGCCGCGCTGCGGGGCCCGGCGTGCGGCCTGCTGCTGGTGCTGACCCGGCGGCTCACCCCGGAGCAGGCCGGCGTCGAGGTGCTCGGCGAAGCGGGCGTGTTCCGCGGCTGGCTGGCCGCTACCCCGTTCTGACCCTCCCGGGCACCCCGTGCTAACCCTCCCGGGCGGGCTCGCCATGTGAGGCGTTCGCCTTGCCCCGGCCCCAGTAGGCCTTGGGCGAAACCTGCTCCGGTGTCAGCCCCCGGTTGGCCAGCATCTCGCGCAGCGCCAGCACCACCTTGGCCTCGCCGAACAGGTATGCGTGGCCGTGGCCGTCCGGCAGCCGGATCCCGGTCAGCGCGGCGGCCAGCCGCTCCGGGTCACCGGCCGGTGCGATCGTCCCGTTCCCGGCCGAGCGGGGCAGCCAGCGCAGCGTCACGTCCGCCTTGGCGTCCAGCGGCTGCTCGTCGGCGGGCTCCGGGATCTCCAGCGCCGCAATGGCGCGGGTCCCGGCGGGCAGCGAGCTCACCATCGCGAACACGGCGGCCAGCCCGGACTCGTCCGCGGCGAACAGGTGCCAGTCCGCGTCCGCCGCCGGGAAGATCTTGCCCCGCGGCCCGATGCCCTCGATCGTGTCGCCCGGCCGCGCCGCGCGCAGCCAGCTCTCCCCGGGCCCGGCGCCGTGCCGGACGATGTCCATGGTCAGCCGCTGCCGGGCCGGGTCCAGGTCCCGGATGGTGTACCGGCGGCGCAGCGGCCGGTTGCCGTCCACCGCGACCATCAGCATGACGTCCTGGCCGGGCTGGTAGCTGAAGGAAGCCAGCTCCGGGGCGGTCAGCACGAGCCGCTGCAGGTGCGGGGTCAGCTGATCGTTGGCCACGACTTCCAGACGCATCCGGACGGTCCCGGCCAGCGGCCCGGTCAGCTGGGCAAAGGGGTCATCGAGTTCAGGCACCCGGCCAGTCTATGGCGCCCAGCCATGCGGCCCGCTCTCGCCGACGAGGCGAGGCCCGCCGGAGGCGGGTGCTCGCCGAGCCGACGTTCGGCGCGGAGCGGCGATCGGGGGTCCGGGGGTCGTCCCCCGGGCTAGCAGGGCCTTAGTCTGCGAAGCGCTCGACCAGGCGCATCTTGTTGGTCGCGTCCAGCGCCGCGACCTTGTACGACTCGGCCAGCGTCGGGTAGTTGAACACGGCATCGACCAGGTAGTCGATCGACCCGCCGCAGCCCATCACGGCCTGGCCGATATGCACCAGCTCGGTGGCCTGGGTGCCGAACACGTGCACCCCGAGCAGCGTGCGGTCCTCCGGGGAGACGAGCAGCTTGAGCACACCGTAGGAGTCACCGATGATCTGCCCGCGGGCCAGCTCGCGGTACCGGGACACGCCGACCTCGAACGGCACGCAGTCCGCGGTGAGCTGGTCCTCGGTCCGGCCGATGAAGCTGATCTCCGGGATGCTGTAGATGCCGATCGGCTGCAACTGGTGCGCGGTGTGCACCGGTTCACCGCAGGCGTGGTGCGCGGCCAGCCGGCCCTGCTCCATCGAGGTGGCGGCCAGCGCGGGGAACCCGATGACGTCGCCCACCGCGTAGACGTGCGGCACCTTGGTCCGGTAAAACTCGTCCACCTCGATCCGGCCGCGCTTGTCGGCCGTCAGCCCGGCCGCCTCGAGGTGGAGCCCGTCGGTCGCACCCTGCCGGCCCGGCGGAGTACAGCACGGTGTCGGCCGGGATCTTCTTCCCGCTGGCCAGCGTGGCGATCGCCCCGTCTTCCCGGGCGTCCACCGAGGTCACCGTCTCGCCGAAGCGGAACGTCACGGCCAGGTCGCGGAGGTGGAACTTGAGCGCCTCGACCACTTCCAGGTCGCAGAATTCCAGCATCCGGTCGCGCTGCTCGACCACGGTCACCTTGCAGCCCAGCGCGGCGAACATGGACGCGTACTCGATGCCGATCACCCCGGCGCCGGCCACCACCATGGTCCGCGGCACCCGCTCCAGGTGCACGCAGCCGTCCGAGTCGATGATGGTGCGCTCGTCGAACGCGACGCTGGGCGGCCGGGCGGGCCGGGTGCCGACCGCGATCACGATACTGTCCGCGGTGACCGTGCGCAGCCGGCCGTGCCCGTCGTCCACCTCGACCGTGTGCGGGTCGGCGAACCGGGCGGTGCCGGGCAGGATCGTCACCCGGTTGCGGGTGAGCTGGCTGCGCACCACGTCGTTCTCCCGGCTGACCACGTGCCTGGTGCGGTTGGCCAGGTCGGCGATGGTGATCTCGTCCTTGACCCGGTAGCTCTGCCCGTACATCTCCCGCTGGTCCAGGCCGGTCAGGTAGAGCACCGCCTCGCGCATGGTCTTGGACGGGATCGTCCCGGTGTTCAGGCACACCCCGCCGATCATCTCGGGCCGTTCCACGATGGCCACCCGCCGGTCCAGCTTGGCCGCCGCGATGGCCGCCTTCTGCCCGCCGGGACCAGAACCGATAACTACCAGGTCGTAGTCGTGCACGATCTCAGTCTGCAATCCGCACCGGGGCTACAGCCAGCCCACGCGGGCGCTGTTTACGGGCTCTTCGCCCGGAGGCCGGCCAAGTTCGCCCGCACGGACCTGGTCGAGCAGCCGGGTAAGGGCGTTAAGCACTTCGGGCAGGCAGTTGCGCAGCGCCTGCGCGTCCCTCGGGTCGGCCGGCTGGCCGCCCGCGCCGGCCCCGGCCAGCAGCCCTTCCAGGTCGGCCAGCTTGGCGCCGACCCACTCCACCGGGAACGCGGACAGCTCCCGCTCGAACACCCGGTGCCCGGGCTCCCAGCCGTGCTCGGCCACCGGGTGATGGTGCGTCCGGTCGAAGCTGCCGGCCGGGCCGTCCACCGATTCCAGCAGGTCAGCCCGCCAGATCAGCTCGCCGATCTCGATCGGCTGGGCGGAGTAGATGGACCCCTTCAGCTCCCCGGGTGACAGCAGCCTGACCTCCAGCCGCACGCCGTGCTCCGGGCTCTCCTGCCCTGGCCTCGGGTGCGGGTCCACGAAGTACAGGTCGCTCAGCACGACCGCGGTCCGCTCGAAACCGAAGACGTACAACACCAAACCGCCCTCCTTTACCTAACGCCAGCACCCGGCCCGGGCCGTCCGCCGGTATGCCCAGTCTGCGGCAGCTGCGCCAGCGCGCGGAAGCCTGCCCGGCGCCGGACCCGGAACCCGGACCCCGGAACACAGCGGAACTCACCTGGCTGGCCTGAGCCATTCCGGTTCTTTACCCGATCCTTGGCGACACCAGGGCGCCGATTCACCGGCGCGGCGCGGGCGTCGCATAGTCTGGAAGCATCCCCGGAAAACCCCGAGCTGATGGCGGAAATTTATTCATGGCTGGCCTGCTCATTGTCGGTGTCGTTGTCGCGGTAATCGCCCTCTACCTGGCCGACCGGTTCATCAAGGCCCGGGCCCAGGCCCGGCGGCTGCGGGAGATGGATGACCGGCTGTCCGCGGCGACCGCCAGGGTCGACGAGCAGCAGGCGGAGAAACGGGCGGAAACCCGGGCCAGCGCGGAGCTGACCAACATCATGCCGGCCATCAACCGGCCGCCGCTGAGCCTGCCTGGGATGCCGCCGCACGGCCCGGCCCGGCCCAAGCCGTCCTGCGAGCAGCCGGCCCGGCGCGGCGGCCGCACCGGTGACCGCTCCCCCTCCGGCGATCACGGAGTCCGGGCCAGCGAGCGGCACGGGAGCTAACCGGCAGGCCATTCGGCTGGCCGCGGCACGGCCGGAAAATACCTCATAGCGGACAGAGACGGGCGACCCCGCACTAGCTACACTCGTAGGTGGGGTAACATCTGTCGGTTGCCCTTTGTTAATCTTCCGTTAATCTGTCCTTGCTTCGCTGACCCGAGCCGAGGTCCCGCACCGGTGCAGGCGTTTTCCCAGGTTGTCGTCCTGGCGGCCAGCGAAAGCGGGCGGCCGTGGGAAGCTGGCGTGCTGCCCACGCTGGCGCCGCGGTTCTCCGTGCAGAGCACCGGGCGGTCGCGCACCGTGCGCCGGGCCTGGCTGGACACGTTCGACTGGCGGCTGCACCGGGCCGGGCTCACCCTGGAGTACGTCACCGGCCGGCGGCCGGCCGAGCTGGTGCTCACCGGCCCGGCGGGCGATCTGGTCACCCAGCAGGCCAGCCGGCTGAGCTGGCCGGCGCTGGCCGGGGACCTGCCGACCGGGCCGGTCCGGGACGGGCTGTCGGCCGCGGCTGGCATCCGTGCCCTGCTGCCCGCTGCCCGCGCGGTGAGCACGGTGCAGGAACTGCGGGTGCTCAACGAGGACGCCAAGACGATCGCCTGGCTCACCGTGGACCGCACCACGGTGAGCTACCCGGGAGCGGACCAGCTCCCGGCCCGGCTCCGGGTCACCGCGGTGCGTGGCTACCAGCCGGAGGCCGAGCGGGTGGCCCAGCTGCTGGCCGACGCGGCCGGGCCGGATGGCGCGGCCGGCTGCCCGCTGGACGCGGCCCTGGCGGCGGCCGGGCGGCACGCCGAGGACTACAGCAACAAGCTGAACATCCAGCTGTCCCGGGACATGCCGGGCCGGCTGGCCCTGCGCACCATCCTGCTGGACCTGCTGGACACGATCCAGGCCAACGTGCCCGGCACGCTGCGCGATATCGACACCGAGTTCCTGCACGACCTGCGGGTGGCGGTGCGCCGCACCCGGTCCGCGCTCAAGCTGGCCGGGGGCGTGCTGCCCGCCGGGCTGGCGGCCCGGTTCGCCCCCGAGTTCAAGTGGCTCGGCGACCTCACCACGCCCACCCGTGACCTGGACGTCTACCTGCTGGGCTACCAGGACATGGCGGACGGCCTGGTGTCGGCCAAGCCGGCCGAGCTGGCCCCGTTCCACGATCACCTGGTCGGCCAGCGCGGCATCGAGTACCGGCGGCTGGCCCGCGGGCTGCGCTCCGCCCGGTTCACCCGGCTGATCAGCGACTGGCGTGCCGCGCTCGGCGGCCTGGGCCCGGCCCAGGGCGGCCCGCGGGCGGTCGACCTGGCCACCGCGCGGCTGCGCCGGGCACACACGAAGGTGCTCCGCCAGGGCCAGGCGATTACCCCGGACTCCCCCGCCGAGCGGCTGCACGACCTGCGCAAGCGGTGCAAGGAACTGCGTTACCTGCTGGAGTTCTTCGCCTCGCTGTTCGACCCGCAGGCGCACCAGCGCGCGGTCAAGGACCTGAAGGGCCTGCAGGACTGCCTGGGTGAGTTCCAGGACCGCCAGGTCCAGCAGCAGGAACTGCGCGAGTTCGCCAGCCAGATGATGACGGACCGGGACACCCCGGTCACCGCGCTGCTGGCCATGGGCGAGCTGGCCGGGCAGCTCGGGCTGCGCCAGCACCAGGCGCGCGACGAATTCGGCGCGCGGTTCCGCGACTTCGCCAGCCCGGCCAGCGAGCGCCGCTTCCGCGTGCTGACCGGTGGGCCCAGCCAATGAGGATCCTGGCCACATACAACATCAAGGGCGGCGTGGGCAAGACGGCCACCGCGGTCAACCTCAGCTACCTGGCCGCCGCGGACGGGCTGCGGGTGCTGCTCTGGGATCTGGACCCGCAGGCGGCGGCCAGCTTCCTGTTCCGGATCCGGCCCCGGGTCAAGGGCGGCGGCAAGGCGCTGATCCGCGGCAGCCGGGAGATCGACCGGGCGATCAAGGGCACCGACTTCGACCGGCTGGATCTGCTGCCCGCCGACTTCACCTACCGCAACCTCGACCTGGTGCTCGGCGCGACCAAGAAGCCGACCCGGCGGATCGCCAGGCTGCTCGCCCCGCTGGCCGCCGACTACGACGTGATCTTCCTGGACTGCCCACCCGGCATCTCGCTGCTGTCCGAGAGCGTGCTGCAGGCGGCGGACGGCCTGCTCGTCCCGCTCATCCCGACCGTGCTGTCGCTGCGCACCCTGGACCAGCTGACCGAGTTCATCGGCGGGATGAACGGCGACCGGCCCGATGTGCTGGCGTTCTTCTCCATGATCGACCGGCGCAAGCGGCTGCACCTGGATATCGCCAGCCAGCTGCCCACCGAGCGGGACGACGTCGCGGCCACCGCCATTCCGTCGCTGTCGCTGATCGAGCGGATGTCGCTGGAGCGGGCGCCGGTAGCCGCGTTCGCGCCACGCAGCCGGGCCGCGGAGTGCTACCGCCGGCTCTGGGCGGAAGTCAGGGAACGGGAACTCTGATACCGCCGCATCCCACCAGCCACTCCTGTGTGGCCATTTAGCTGCGTACCGTAACCGCGCGGGTCTTTGTCGCAGAATGCCCGCCACTCCCGCTTGAGGCCGGAGCATGCTAGTAATTTGAGATACATACGGGCCTAGGGGGGAACACATGAGCCGTCGGCTGATCCGGCTGGAAATGCCTGTGTTCCCCGACCGCCGGATGTTCCGGGTGCACGACTCGACGGTGGACCCGGATGCGCCGGGCGGCCCGCTGGCCCCGGTCGGCACGCTGGTCAGCGTGAACCGCGACCAGCTGTGGGTGGGCAGCTTGCAGGAGCACATCGGGGTCCGGCTCACCATCGAGGAGTGGGACGCTGCACCGCCGCTGTTCGGCGACGCCTGGGAGGACGAGGCCAAGGCCACGCTGTACCTGCGCGGGCAGCTCACCGTGGACCGGGCGGTGGACCGGCTGACCATGGCCGGCGGGGTGGGCGACTACGTGGTCCGGGTATATGCGCGAAACCGGCGCGAGGTCATGCGGCTGTACGAGGAACTGTTCGACCGGGGCGTGGACCCGCTGAGTGACGAGTTCCAGCGGGCGCGGCAGGATCTGGAGGGCCTGGAGCAGTACCTGCTGCAGCTCTGGCGCGAATACTGACCGGGCTGGCTACTGCGAGCGGACCGCGTGCGGCACCGGGCTGGCCGCCACGTCGGACGAGGTGGCCGGGGTGGCTGGCTTGCCGGTCGCGGCGGACGGCGCCATCAGGGCCGGGTGGGCCGGGGACGCACTGGCCTTGCTGCCCGTCGGGCCGGTCTGCCGAGGCGCGGAATGGGACTACCGCGTAGACCACGAGCGATATCACCGCTACCACCAGCAGGGTGCTGAACGAGGCGAGCAGCCGGATCCGGCGCATCCGCGCCGTCAGCGGCCCGCGGGGCGCGCCGAAGGAGGCCATCCGGGAAGCCAGCATCGGGTCACTGCTGGCCAGGCCACGCTCGATCTCATCCAGGATGCGCTGCTCATCCATGGATAGCGCCATGAGGGCTACCTCCACCGCCGGGCCGGAGCGGACTTTCTCTTACTATCCCCCACAGCAAGATCGTTAGCCTTAGATCCCGTTGCTGTGCTGTGATTTGCGCCGTTGCGGGCCGGATCGAACCCACCGCACAGCGTGGCTACCGCGAGTCGATCAGGGTGCCGGTACGGGCAGCCGGTGTTTGCCAGCGGTCGAACAGACATTCTATAGTGGCCAGCATGCGCTGGGATGGCATGCGGATCGAGCCGGACGGGACACTGCGCGGCGACCCGGCTGCGGCGCCTGCCCTGTTCGAGCGCGGCGCGGTGGCCCGGACGTTCGACACCCCCGCCTTCCGCGGCATGACGTTCTTCGAGGTGCACGCGAAGAGCGCGATCAACCGGGTGCCGGACGCCTCCCGCGTCCCGTTCCGCTGGACTATCAATCCCTACCGGGGATGCAGTCATGCCTGCCGTTACTGCTTTGCCCGGAACACGCATACCTACCTGGACCTGGACGCCGGGCACGACTTCGACTCCAAGATCGTGGTCAAGGTGAACGCGCCAGAGCTGGTGCGCAAGGAACTGGCCGCCCCCAAGTGGCCCGGTGAGCACATCGCGATGGGTACCAACGTGGACGTCTACCAGCGGGCTGAGGGCCGGTACCGGCTGATGCCCGGCATTCTGCAAGCCCTGCTGGACGCGCGCAACCCGTACTCGATCCTGACCAAGGGCACGCTGATCCTGCGCGACCTCGACCTGCTCACCGCGTCAGCGGAAGTCACCGACGTCGGGCTCAGCGTGTCGGTGGGCTGCACCGGCGAGGCGCTGTGGAGCACCCTGGAGCCGGGCACACCCAGCCCGCAGCGGCGGCTCGGCGTGTGCGCCACGCTGAGCGAGCATGGGCTGCGCTGCGGCGTGCTGATGGGGCCGGTGGTGCCGTTCCTGTCCGACTCCCCCGCCCAGCTGGAAGCCACCGTGCGGCAGGTGGCCGAGGCCGGCGCCACCCATGTCAGCCCGATCGTGCTGCACCTGCGGCCGGGTGCGCGGGAGTGGTTCCTGGCCTGGCTGGCCGAGCACCATCCGGCGCTGGTCCCGCGCTACCGCGGGCTGTACGGGTCACGCGCCTACGCGCCGCGGGACTACCAGGAGCGGATCGCCGGGCAGGTGCGCGAGCTGGCCGAGCGGTACCAGGTCGGCCGGGGCAGCCCGCCGCCGATCCGGCGCTGGCGCGGGCCCGCCGCGGCGCCGGCCCCGGCGCCCGCACCGGAGCAGCTCACCCTGCTGTGACGCTCAGGCCGGGCCGGTGGCGGTGAACAGGCTGAGCGTGGCGAAGCCTCGGCCCAGCAGCGGGTCGGCCAGCGGCAGCAGCAGGTACCGGTATCCCGGTGGCAGCTCGCGGCGCATGGCACGCGGCGGCCGGGTGACCGTGGCCGACTCGTCCAGCCGCAGGCCGAGACGCTGCAGCGAGCGCGGGTCGTCGCACGGCCACTGCCAGGGCGCGATGCCCCGGCGTTCGGCCAGCTGGTGCTGGCGCTGGAACATCCGCTGCGGGTAGCTGTCCAGCGCCAGACGCGCGCCGGGGAACCGCGCCGCGATCCGGGCCAGCGTCGCCGTCACCTCGTGTTCTGGCAGGTAGACCAGCACCCCCTCGGTGACGAAGAAGTACGGCCCGGGGCTGTCCGCCACGATCGGCAGCCACTCCTCGCTGAGCACCGACGCCGGGACCATCCGGCGGCGGCTGGTGTCGGCGAAGAACCGGCCGCGCAGCTCGATCGCGTCCGGCAGGTCCAGGTCGATCCAGTGCACCTGGCCGTTGTCCACCCGGTCGAACCGGGTGTTCAGCCCGGTGCCCAGCTCGACTACCGTGCCCGCCGGGTGCTCGGCCAGGAACTGGCGCACCCAGAAGTCGTAGATCGCGGTGCGCAGCACCATGATGATCCCGCCGAAGCCGCGCTCGAACCGGTCGGCGTCGAAGTCGATCGAGGCGACCAGCTCGGCCGCCCTGGGATCGCGCAGCACTGGCCGTTTCTTCGCCGTTTCCCGGGCCCGCGCGGCCAGCGGGATGAACAGCGTCTGCTGCACCGCGCCGAGCTGGGCCCGCTGCTTGCCTGCCGTGTTCTCGCTCATCATCTCCCCACCCGGTGCCTTGTTGCTGTTATCGTCCCGGCGGCCGGGCTCAGCTGCCCAGCAGCCAGCCATTCGCACTGGCCAGGCGCACCGCCTCGGCACGGGTGCGCGCGCCGGTCTTGCCGATGGCCGCGGACAAGTGGTTGCGCACCGTGCCCTCGGACAGGTGCAGCGCGGCGGCGATGTCCGCCACGGTGCCGCCGTCCCGGGCCGTCCGCAGCACCTCGGTCTCCCGCTGGGTGAGCGGGCTGTCCCCGGCGGCCAGCGTCTCCGCGGCCAGGCTCGGGTCCACCACGCGCAGCCCGGACGCCACCCGGCGGACCGCGTCGGCCAGCTGCCGGGCCGGGGTGTCCTTGACCACGAAGCCGCTGGCCCCGGCGGCCATCGCCCGGCGCAGGTAGCCGGGACGGCCGAACGTGGTCACCACCAGCACCCGGCAGGCCGGCAGCGCCGCGCGCAGCTCGCTGGTCGCGGTGATGCCGTCCAGGCCGGGCATCTCCACGTCAAGCAGGGCGACGTCGGGCCGGGTGCGGCGGGCCTCGGGCAGCACCTCGTCACCCCGGCCTACTTCGGCCACCACCTCGAGGTCGGGTTCCAGCGCGAGCAGGGCGGCCAGCGCGCCGCGGACCAGGGCCTGGTCGTCCGCGAGGAGCAGCCGGATAGGTGTCGTCACGGCCCGATCATGGCACCCGCACCCGCAGCGCGAAGCCGCCGAGCGCGGACCGGCCGACGCTGACCACGGCGCCCCCGGCGTCCGCCCGCTCACGCAGCCCGGTCAGCCCGTGACCGGCCGCGGGCCTGTCCGGCCAGGCGTCCGGGTCCCTGGCCGGTGCGGCCTGCACGCGGGGACACTGGCCCGGGCCGGTCCCGTCGTCAATGATCTCCACCTCATCGGGGGTGACCCGGATGACGCAGCGGGTGGCGCCGCTGTGCCGGATCACGTTGGTCACCCCCTCCCGGATGGCCCAGCCGAACAGCTCCTGGCGGAGCCGCGGCATCCCGCTGATCTCGTGGTCCGGCAGGTCGGCGTCGATGCCCGCGGCGGCCAGCGCGGTCCGGGCGCTGGCCAGCTCCCCGTCCAGGGTCGCCGCGCGATAGCCACCCGCCGCGGCCCGCACGTCGGCCAGCGCCTGCCGGGCGATCCGCTCCACGTCGGCGATCTCGGTGCCGGCCCGCGCCGGGTCCAGGCCGGTCAGCCGCCCGGCCAGCTCGGCCTTGACCGCCACCACGGTCAGCGAATGGCCCAGGATGTCGTGCAGGTCCCGGGCGAACCGGTTCCGCTCCTCGGCCAGCGCCAGCCTGGTGATCTCGTTCCGGGCCTCGGCCAGCTGCATGTTGCGCAGGATGAGCTGCGCCACCCCGAACGCGGCCAGCGCCGAGACGAAGATCTGGAAGGCGAGTGTCCCATCCGGCTGCCAGCCGCCGACCATGGCCGGCACGGCCAGCGAGGTCCCGACGGCCGCCACGACAACCAGCCAGCCGACCCGGGCGGGCAGCAGGAACACCGCCATCACGCTCAGGTAGATGAGCAGCAGCGAGGCGTCCGGGCCGAGGCTGTAGTACCCGAACCCGATGAGCGCGCCCTCGGTAGCCAGCCCAGCCACGGCGATGCCCCGCGGCACCTGGCGGTCCGCCCGGCGCCGGGATACCACGAAGACCGCGATAAACACCGCGCTGAACGCGATCAGCGTGCCCAGCCCCAGGCAGCGGCGTACCAGGTCATGCTGGGCCCAGGCAGTGCTGGCCGGCTGGGACAGGTAGACCAGCCAGATCGCGGCGAACATCCAGCCGTACCGGCGCCACCGGGAGCTGGGCAGCAGGCCATCCAGCGCCGGGTCCTGCACGGCCGGGCCGGGGCGTTCCTTGGCCGCGGCGGGCAGCCGGGCCGGGGCCTGGGTCATAGCCCGGAACCGGGCCAGCCACCGGCCTGGCGCGGCGGCCCAGCCCAGCCGGGTCGGGATGCAGCTCATAGGACGAGTCTGCTCGATCCGGGCGGTCTGGGCCACCTGGCCGGTCCTCGGTACCGGCGCGTACCGGCGCCCCCGCGGTCAGCATCGCGTCGGACATGCTCCCGATCCTGCCGGGTGAACCGCTGGCTGGCCGCTGCCGTGCGTCACCGGCCGGCCATGACAGATGTCATGGCCGGCCGGCGCTGCCCCGCGGGCTAGACGGCCAGTTGCGGCCCGGTCACCGGCAGCCCGGCCGCGGCCCAGGCGTGGAAGCCGCCGTCCAGGTCGGTGGCCGCGGCCAGGCCGAGGTCCTGCAGCGAGGCCGCGGCCAGGCTGGACGTGTAGCCCTGTGAGCACATCACGATGACCGGCAGATCGTAGGCGCCGGCCTGGGGCAGCCGCGCGTCCGAGGCCGGGTCGAGCCGCCATTCCAGCACGTTGCGCTCGATGATCAGGGCCCCCGGGACCTCACCCTCGGCGGCGCGCTGCGCGGCGGGCCGGATATCCACCAGCAGCGCCCCCGCCCGCATCGCGGCCCGGGCCTGGCCCGGGTTCAGCCGGTGCAGCCTGGCCCGGGCCGCACCGAGCAGGTCGTCAATCGTGCGTGCGCCCGCTGGCCTGCCGTCGCTCACCATCGCTCCCCTGCGGTCTCCACCGCGGCCAGCACCAGGCGGCCGCTGGTCAGTTCGTAGCGCCGCATCCCGGCCAGCGGCGGGGAGTAGGCGTGGATGCTCACGGCCGGCCCGGTGGATGCGTTCACCACCTCGTGCACGTGGGCCGACCCGAACGACCGTACCCGCCCGGCCGCGAAGTCGGCCCCGGACGGCATCCCGGTCCCCCGGCTCCTGGCCGTGGTGTACTCGCGCAGTTCGCCATGCACCACCGCGAATGCCCCCGCGGACCCACAGTGGTCGTGGAACCCGGTGCGCTGCCCGGGCAGCCAGCTGAGCAGCCAGACCTCATGGTCGTCGCCCTGTTCCAGGCGGTGGTACCAGCGCTCGTCCGGCCGGTACTGAACCAGCGCGGCCCAGTCGTGCCCGGTCGCGGCGGCCCGGGCCAGTGCGGCCAGCCGGGGTGAGGTCAGCCGGGGTGGGGTCAGCCGCTGGCGGACTCCGTTGTTCGCGAGAAGCATCCTATTTATCCTATCGTTATAATAGGTAATCAGCTTACGCAGAGGCTAGCACGCCCTGGCCAGCGGCCGGCCTGAACACACCACGACGTCAGCCCCAGGCCATCAAACGCGTTTGCCGCTGACCGCGCCCGGCTGCCAGACTGAGGGCAGGGCGCACGGGGACTGGCGCCCAGGGCCGTCCGCCCGCCAGGCTGGCCGGCCCGGCCGGACCGGCCGCCGCGGCGGCCCGGTCCCAGGGTGGCGCCGCTGGCCTGCGGCACCGGCTCGGCTAGATCTGGGGGAAGTTCGCCGGCACCAGGCGGCTCCGTCACACCTGGCGCGATGACAGCCACATTCACGCAACACTCGCGATATGACTTGACATCGCCGTCAAACGCGATACATCGTGTACGTCGGTGCCGGCCGGACGGGCCGGCGGCACCTCTCGGGAGGATTTCGTGGCCACGGGGGCAACCAGCACAGGACAGAGCAGCACGGGGAAACGCAGCTGGGGCCGCCGGATAGCGGCGCTACCCAGCGGGCGGCGAACGAAATGGGCCGTACTGGCCTTCTGGCTCATCGTGATC
Organism: uncultured Actinomycetes bacterium; assembly: GCA_963757545.1. Lineage (GTDB taxonomy): Bacteria > Actinomycetota > Actinomycetes > Streptosporangiales > Streptosporangiaceae > RYN-230. Next base: position 716,549 of record CAVWSA010000039.1, read on the forward strand.
GTGCTGACCGGCTCACTGGCCGGGAAGCTGATGGGCGCGGAGAAGAACGACGCATCCGCCTACCTGCCCGCCTCGGCCGAGTCCACCCAGGCGCTCAACCTGCAGGACCATTTCACCGCCAAGAACCTGAACCCGGCCGTGGTGGTCTACCTGCGGCCGTCCGGCCTGACCCAGGCTGACCTGGCCAAGGCGGCCCGGGACGCCCGCACGTTCGCCGCGCTGCCGCACGCTGGCCAGGTCATCGGCCCGGTGCCGGCCAAGGACGGCAAGGCGGCGGAGATCCTCATCAACGCCCACCTGGGCTACAGCAACGCGATCACCAACTTCGTGAGCAAGCTGCACAGCGTGGCCGGATCGGGTGACCCCGGGCTGTCCGCCTACGTGACCGGCCCGGCGGCCAGCGCGGCCGACTCGGTCAAGATCTTCAAGGGCATCGACTCCACGCTGCTGTACGCCACGCTGGCCGTGGTCATCGTGCTGCTGCTGCTCACCTACCGCAGCCCGATCCTCTGGCTGCTGCCGATCGTCTCGGCCGGGGTGGCCCTGATCACCGCGGAAGCGTTCATCTACCTGCTCATCCAGCACGCCGGCCTGGTGGTGAACGGGCAGAGCGCGGGCATCCTGGTCGTCCTGGTCCTGGGCGCGTCACCGACTACGCGCTGCTGCTGGTGGCGCGCTACCGGGAGGAACTGCGCCGGCATGAGGACCGGCACGAGGCCATGGCCATCGCCATGCGCCGGGCCGGGCCGGCCATCATCGCCAGCGGGCTGACCGTCATCGCCGGCATGCTCTGCCTGCTGGCCGCGGACTCGGCGGACATCTCCGGGCTGGGCCCGGTGGCCGCGATCGGCATCGCGGTCGGGCTGCTGGCCATGGTGACGCTGCTGCCCGCGCTGCTCGTGATCACTGGCCGCTGGGTGTTCTGGCCGTACAAGCCCAGGTACGGCTCGTCCGACCCCACCTCGCGTGGCCCGTGGGCCCGGATCGGCCAGCGGATCGCGGGCCGTCCCCGGTCCATCTGGGTCCTCACCGCGGTGATCCTGGCGGTGTTCTCCCTCGGCCTGATCGGCTTCCGGTTCGGCACGCTCACCCAGGCCCAGTCCTACCGCGGCACGCCCAGTGCGGTGGCCGGCGAGAAGGTGCTGGCCGCGCACTTCCCGGCCGGCTCCGGTGAGCCGGTCCAGGTGATCGGCAAGGCCTCGGCCGCCGCGCCGCTGCGTGCCGCGCTGGCCAGCAGCACGGGGATCTCGTCGGTCAGCCCGCCGCAGGTGCGGGACGGCCTGGTGCTGCTGCAGGGCACCCTGTCCGCGCCGCCGGACAGCCAGGCCGCGTATGACACGGTTACCCAGGTGCGTGCCGCGGTGCACGCGGTGCCCGGCGCGGACGCCAAGGTCGGCGGGGCCACCGCGATCAACCTCGACGTGGAGCACTACGCCATCCGGGACCGCAACGTGATCATCCCGCTGGTGCTGGTCGTCGTGCTGATCATCCTGGCCCTGCTGCTCCGCGCGGTGGTCGTGCCGCTGCTGCTGATCGGCACCGTGATCCTGTCCTACTTCGGGTCGCTCGGCATCTCCGCGGTGTTCTTCAAGTACGTGTTCGGGTTCGCCGGGGCGGACAACTCGATGCCGCTGTTCGCCTTCGTGTTCCTGGTCGCGCTGGGCATCGACTACAACATCTTCCTGATGACCCGGGTCCGCGAGGAGACCATCAGGGCCGGGACGCACCGCGGCATGCTGGCCGGCCTGGCCGCCACCGGCGGCGTGATCACCTCGGCGGGACTGATCCTGGCCGGCACGTTCGCCACGCTGGGCACGCTGCCGCTGGTCATCCTCACCGAGATCGGCTTCACGGTCGCGCTGGGCGTGCTGCTGGACACCCTGGTGGTCCGGTCGGTGCTGGTCACCGCGCTGACCCTGGACGTCGGACGGCACATGTGGTGGCCGAGCAGCCTGGCCCGGCCGCGCGCCGAAGAGGCGGCCACGCCACCCATCCAGCTGACCCGCGCCCAGTGACAGCCACTCCCCCCGCGGCCAGGCCTGGTGCTGCTTCCTCGTACAGTTGAGTCCCGTGGGATCTGGATCAGGGAGCGCAGCAGACCTGGAGACGGCGGGGCTCACGGTCCGGACCGTCCCTATCGCCGACCCAGGTGATCTGGCCGGCCAGGTGCCCGGCCCGGGCGCGCTGGCCTGGATTCACGGCGGCGAAGGACTGATCGGCTGGGGTGAGGTGGCCCGGGTCACCCTGCCGGCCGGGCAGGACCGGTTCACCGCGGCCGACAAGTGGCTGCGCGAAGCGCTCGACGGGGCCCGGATCGACGACCAGGTGGGCGCGCCGGGCTGCGGGCCGGTGGCGTTCGGCAGCTTCACCTTCGATCCCGCCTCGGACGGGTCCGTGCTGGTGCTGCCCCGGCTGGTGCTGGCCGGCGGGCCGGCCAGGCCTGGGTTGACCAGCATCGGTGCCGAGCCCGGACGCGGGCGGCTGGCCGCCGCTCGGCGCGGAGCGGACCTGGCCGGCCGGGCTGGGCACCGCCAGCCGGCTCCGGGCGAGATCCGCTGGCACGACGGCAGCCTCACCGCGCCGGAGTGGGAGCGCGCGGTGGCCGCGGCGGTCGGCCGGATCCGGGCGGGCGGGCTGCGCAAGGTGGTGCTGGCCCGGGACCTGTACGCGTCCGCGGCCGCGCCGATCGATGAGCGGCTGCTGCTCGGCCGGCTGGCCGCCCGCTACCCCGAGTGCTACACGTTCGCCTGCGCCGGGCTGGCCGGGGCCACCCCGGAACTGCTGATCAAGCGGCAGGGCCGGGAGGTGAGCTCGCTGGTGCTGGCCGGGACGGCGCCGCGCGGCCAGGACGCGGCGGAGGACGCGGCGCTGGGCGCCGCGCTGCTGGCCTCGGCCAAGGAGACCGAGGAGCACGAGTACGCGGCGGCCAGCGTGCGGGATTCGCTGGCCCCGCTGTGCGACCAGCTCACCGTGGCCGAGCGCCCGGTGCTGCTCAAGTTCGCCAACCTGCAGCACCTGGCCACCACCGTGCACGGCACGCTGTCCGCCCGGACGCCAGCGGGGCGAGCCATTCCGTGCTCACGCTGCTGAACGCCCTGCACCCGTCGGCCGCCGTCTGCGGCACGCCGACCGAGGCGGCCATGGAGCTGATCCGGGAGCTGGAGGGGATGGACCGCGGCCGCTACGCGGGCCCGGTGGGCTGGGTGGACAGCGCCGGGAACGGGGAATGGGGCATCGCGCTGCGCTGCGCCGAGATCGACGGCCCGCGGGCCCGGCTGTTCGCCGGTGGCGGCATCGTGGCCGACTCCGACCCGGCCGCCGAACTGGCCGAGACAGTCACCAAGTTCCGCACCATGCGCTTCGCCCTGGAAGCCTGTGGGTCAGCCGACACGTCGACCCCGCCGCCCGCGCAGCGGCTCGGGGACCCGGGTGCGGCGGGCCCCGCCTGCGGCGGGCCTGCCCCCGGCTGGCCTGCTAGCTGGCTCGCGGCGGCCGGCTGCGGCGGCGTTGCCGACCGGGTCGCGGAGCGGGAAGTGGCAGGCCGCGAGGTGGCCGCCGGTGCTGAACGGGCGCAGCGGCGGCTCCTGCTGGGCGCAGAGCTCCTGGGCCCGCGGGCACCGGGTGCGGAACCGGCAGCCGGACGGCGGGTCGATGGCGGACGGCAGCTCGCCGGCGCACGCCCTGCTCCGCCTTGGTCCGGGCCTTGATCGGGTCGGCCACCGGGACGGTGTCGATGAGGCCCTTGGTGTACGGGTGCACCGGGAAGTAGTACACCTCTTCCGGACGGGCCGACCTCGACCATCTTGCCCAGGTACATCACGCCGATCGTTTCCGACAGGTAGCGCACCACGGACAGGTCGTGCGAGATGAACAGGTAGGTCAGCCCCAGGTCGCGCTGCAGGTCCCGCATCAGGTTCAGGATCTGCGCCTGGATCGACACGTCCAGCGCGGACACCGGCTCGTCGGCGACCAGCAGCTTCGGGTTCAGGATCAGCGCCCGGGCCAGGCCGAGCCGCTGCCGCTGCCCACCGGAGAACTCGTGCGGGTACCGCTCGATCGCGCCCGCGGGCAGGCCCACCTTGTCCAGGATCTCGGCGATCTTCTGCTGCTGGTCGCGCCGGCTGCCGATGCCCTGGATGGCCAGCGGCTCGCGCAGGATGGTGGCCACCCGCATCCGCGGGTCCATCGAGGCGTAGGAGTCCTGGAACATGCAGCTGGACGTCGCGGCGCGCTTGCGCCGGTCCCGGTGGTTCAGCTTGAGCAGGTCCTCGCCGTCCAGCACGATCGACGCCGGCGTTCGCCTTCTCCAGGCCGACGATCAGCCGGCCGACGGTGGTCTTGCCGCAGCCGGACTCGCCGACCATGCCGAACGTCTTGCCCGGGTGGATGCCGAAGCTGACGTCGGCGACCGCGCTGACCTCGCCCACCTTGCGCTGCAGCACCGCGCCGGCCGTCACCGCGAAGTTCTTCACCAGGTGGTCGGCCTGGAGCAGGTAGCCCGCCGCCGTTCAGCCGGCCGCGGCCACCTGGTCCAGCGGTCACCGTGCTCGGTCACCGCGAGCTCGGCGACCCCGGGCTCGTCGGACACCTCGCCGACCGGGTAGAAGCAGCGGTACTCGTGATGCGCGGGGTGTCCCCTCGAGCAGCCGGCTCCTCCTGGCGGCAGGTGTCCGTCGCGTACCGGCACCGGGCGGCGAACTTGCAGCCGGGCGGCGGCGCGGTCAGGTCCGGCGGCTGGCCCGGGATGTTGTACAGCCGGGTCGAGCCCTCCACCGCCTTCTCCGGCAGCGCGCCGAACAGCGCCTCGGTGTACGGGTGCCGCGGGTTGGCGAACAGCCGGATCGTGCTGGTCGTCTCGACCACCCGGCCGGCGTACATGACCGCGGCCCGGTCGGCCCGCCCGGCGATGACGCCGAGGTCGTGGGTGACCAGGATCACCGCCATGCCCAGCCGCTTGCGCAGGTCGTCGATGAGCTCGAGGATCTGCTTCTGGATGGTCACGTCCAGCGCGGTGGTCGGCTCGTCCGCGATGAGCAGCTTGGGCTCGCAGGCCAGCGCCATCGCGATCATCACGCGCTGCCGCATGCCGCCGGACAGCTGGTGCGGGTAGTTGCCGACCCGCTCGGCCGGCGCGCGGCATGCCGACCAGGCGGAGCACCTCGATGGCCCGTTCCCGGGCCGTCTTGGCGTCCGCCCCGCGGTGCAGCACGACCGTCTCCGAGATCTGGTCGCCGATCGTCATCGTCGGGTTGAGCGACGTCATCGGGTCCTGGAAGATCATGCCGATCTCGTTGCCCCGGACGTGCCGCATCTGGTCGTCGCTGAGCGCGGAGATCTCCCGGCCGTCCAGCAGGATCTTGCCGCCGGTGATGTGCCCGCCGGGCGGCAGCAGTTGCATGATGGACAGCGCGGTCATCGTCTTACCGCAGCCGGACTCGCCGACGATGCCGAGGCATTCCCCGGCCTCCAGGCTCAGGCTGACGCCCTCCAAGGCGTGCACGGTCGCGCTGCGCAGCCGGATTTCGGTGCGCAGGTCCTCTAGCTGCAGCAGTGGTGCCAATTTGTCCTCATCAAATGGCTGGATGGGGTACCGGCCAGGTCGTGGCGGTACGTAACCAGGCTATCGGCGCTGCAGGCGGACCTCGACGGCGTCCCGCAGCCCCTCGCCGATGAAGATCGGTGCGGCGATGACCAGCACGATGCACAGGCCAGCCGGGAAGATCAGCCACCAGTAGCCCGTCGTTGACGTACTGGATGCCGTCGCTGAGCATGCCGCCCCAGTCCTGCTGCGGCGGCCGGATGCCCAGGCCGAGGTAACTGAGCGCGACGATGAGCGCGATGGCGTCGGCCACCTGGAAGGTGGCGTTCACCATGATGGTGCCGATCGCGTTCGGCGCGATGTGCCGCAGCACGGCCCGCCGGCTGCCGCCGCCCATCACCTTCATCGCCTGGACGTAATCGCGTGTGCGCAGGGATAGCGCCTCGCCGCGGACCAGCCGGGAGGTGGTCAGCCATGAGGTCAGCGCGATGACCAGGATGAGGACCGGCTTGGTCGGGGTGACCAGGGTCACCACGACGATGGCCAGGAACAGCACCGGGATGGACAGCAGTGCGTCCACGATGCGCATCATGGCCGAGTCGAGCACGCCGCCGAAGTAGCCGGCTATCGCGCCCCACAGCACGCCCATGACCGTGGCCAGCGCGGCGGCGGCGATGCCGACCTCCAGCGAGATCTGCCCGGCGACCATGAGCCGGCCCAGCACGTCGAATCCGCTGGCGTCGGTGCCCAGCCAGTGTGCGCTGCCAGGCTTGATAAATTCATTCGCGAAATCGACCGTGAGCTGATTAGTCTTGTAGATCAGCGGGCCGACGAAGCAGAACAGCACCATGAACGCGAAGATGCCGACCCCGGTCACGGCCAGCTTGTTCTCGAGGAACACCTCGAGACCACGGCGGAACGTGCTGCGCGGCTTACCAGCCGGCAGCACGCCAGCCGCGACGGCGATGGCCTGGTCGGGCTCGGCGATCTCGGTGTCGTACGTGGTGACCAGACCGGTGGTGGCCGACGGGTTTTCCGGGTCGGGAAGTTCCGGTGGGACGCTGGCGAGGCTCATTGGCTCACGTACCTAACGCGCGGGTCGAGCACCGCGTACGCGATGTCGGCGAGCAACGACCCCACGACTGTTGCCACAGCTACGACGATAGTGATTCCGAGCAAGATCGGGTAGTCCGAGTTCAGCGCGGCCTGGTAGAACAGGTAGCCCATGCCCGGGTAGTTGAACACCGACTCGGTGATCAGCGCGCCCGCGATGATGCCGGGCAGGCTCAGCCCGAGCAGCGTGGCGATCGGGATCAGCGAGTTGCGCAGCACGTGCCGGATCAGCACCCGCCGCTCGCTGGCGCCCTTGGCCTTGGCCGTGCGCACGTAGTCCTCGGTCAGGTTGTCCAGCACGGAGGAGCGCATGTACCGGCTGAACAGCGCGAGCGTGATCAGGGTCAGCGAGATGATCGGCAGGACCAGCGCGTTGAAGTTGGTGAACACCGCGCCCAGGCCCTCGCCCTGCGGGCCTTCCGGGCGGGAAGATCGGGATCTTGATCGCGAAGACCAGGATCAGCAGGATCCCCAGCAGGAACGCGGGCATCGCGTAGAACACGGTGGAGAACCCGTTGAAGAAGTGATCCACGAACTTGTTCCGGCGCACCGCCTGGATCACCCCGACCGGCACGGCCAGCACCAGGGCCAGGATGGTCGAGATGCCGACCAGGAAGATGGTCTTGGGCAGGTGCGTGCTCGAGCAGCGAGGCGACGCTCTGGTTCAGCTTCCAGGAGAAGCCGAGGTTCCCGGCCAGCAGGTGGCGCAGCCACAGCCAGTACTGGCTGTACCACGGCAGGTCGAACCCGTACTGCCGATCGAACTGCGCGGATCGCGCCCGGATTGCGGAACGAGTTCGGGCCCAGGATGGCGATCGCCGGGTTACCCGGGATCGCCCGGAGCAGGGCGAACGTGATCACCGTCACTAGCAGGATGACGATGACCGACTGAAACACCCTGCGGAGCAGAAATATTGTCACTAACTCCAACTCCCCCTCGCGGGCGGTATGGCGCGGGGGTGCCGGGTGTGACCCGGCACCCCCGCGTCTGGCAGCGGTGACCTGATTGCGGTCACCGGCTGCCGGTTACTTCACGAAATACCAGTTCTCCGGGTTAATGCCAAGCGTCGGCGGCTGCGGAGTGACGCCGTGCAGGGTGTTCTTGATCTCCGTCAGCTCGTAGACGCCGTTCGGCTGGTACTCCACGGGCAGCTGCGGCTGCAGGTAGTTCTGCCACGTTGTACATGGCCTGCGGGTCGCTGTTGGTCAGCGTGTGCGTTGATCAGCGAGTCGTTCTGCTTGCTGCAGTAGCCGCCCGAGTTGGCCGGCACGCCGCACATGAACAGCTCCTCGCCGGTCGGGCTGGTAGTCCGGCGCGAAGTTCCAGCCGCCGCCCCAGTTCGCAAGTCCCAGTTGCAGGAGCTCTTGGTGACCACGCAGTTGCCGCCGGCCAGGGCGATGACCGTGTTGAACGGCTCCGGCTTGAGGTTCAGCTTGATGCCGACCGCGGCCGCGTTGGACTGCAGCTGGGTCATCTCCGAGGTGATCCACGCGGTGCCGTTCGCGAACGGCAGGTGTGAAGGTCAGCGCCTGGCCCTGCTTGACGCCCGGCCCGCACTTGCTCGGGTCGGTGCAGGTGGTCGACGCCGTTCGGGGTGACCTTCCAGCCGTGGCTGGTCAGCAGGCTCTTGGCCTTGGACTCGCTGAACGGGAACGGGTCACCGGTCGGCGCGCTCGGCGACAGGAACTGGCGTCTTCGGCGTGTTCGGTACCGGCCCCACGTGGGCAGGCCGTAGCCGCGCAGCGGGCCCTGGATGACGGACTTCTGGTTCATCAGGTAGGCCAGCGCCTGCCGGAAGTACAGCTGCTTGATGATCGGCCCGTTGCCGGTCGTGCTCTGGAAGTTCGTCACGTAGTAGTTGATGCCCCAGGAGTACAGCGGGGCCAGCGTGTAGCCGTGCAGCGGGTTGGTCCCGACCGTGGCGTTCACCGGCTTGGCCGGGGCGTCCTGCTCCGGCAGGTAGCCGACGTCGACGCTGGAGTTCGGCGCCTGGAGCACGCTGTACTCGGCCGAGTCCGTGGTGAACGGCACTTCCTGGAACTGCGACAGGGTCGGCTTGACCGGGCCGGAGTAGGACTTGTTCGGCACGAACGTGATGTGCCCGTCCGCGTTGAACGAGCTCAGCTTCCACGGCCCGTCCACGACCGACCAGATCGGCGAGGACGCGTAGCTGTTCAGCGTCTTCGACTGGCCATCCAGGTAGGTGTAGACGGCCTTGCAGTCGCTGACCGTGGTGGTGCAGTGGCTCGGCCCGGACGCGGTCTTGTCCCAGGCCTCCGGCATCGGGTAGATCTGCGCCAGCTCGTTGTACAGGAACCAGCTGTGCGAGTAGCTCTTGTCCATCGTCATGGTCAGCTCGGTCGGGCTGACCACCTTGACGTTCTTCACGATGCTGGCCGGGAACCCGGTGTAGCCACCGTAGTTGGCCGGCTCCGCGGTCTCCATGTTGATCCAGAACATCACGTTGGACGCGGTCACCGGCTGGCCGTTGGACCACATGTAGTGCTTGAGCGTGATCGTCACGTTGTTGCCGCTGAACGTGCGGCGGCGTTGGCGACGCTCAGCGACGAGTTGTACGTCCGGGGTGCTGCCCTGGCCGAACCAGTACAGCGGCCGGTACAGCAGGTTCTGCAGGTAGCTGATGTTGGACACGCTGAAGTCAGCGCTGCTGGAGTACGGGAAGATGTAGTTCGGTGTCGTCGACGGGGGCAGCGCGTAGACGGCGGTGCCGCCCTTCACCTTGGTGCCACCGGTGCTCGAGGAGGACGACGAACCGCTGCCCCCGCAGCCTGCCGCGACGAGGGCCAGCGCGGCGGCGCCGACAACCACGAGGGCAAACTTGCTGCGGAGCCTGGATCTTGGTTGTGCTAGCTGCTTAGGGGCTTGCCCCATTACCACGGCTCCTTCACGCACAGGGAACGGCCGGGGCACGGGTAGCGCCGACCGGTCCGACAGACATGGTTGTAAAGCCGGAAGACCGGCTATTGGCTAGATCAGCACGACCCAGGTCGCACAGTCCAGGGACAGCACCAGCTTGGGACACTTTCGTGACTTGAGCGTGACAGGCACGTACTCTTCCGCCAGCACGCCCTACTCTGCGGATAAGTTACACATAGTTCGCCCTTGTATAGCAAATCTGCCTGTTGACCAGGCGCAGCTGGGGGTAGGAACAACGGCCCGGGTCAGCTGAGCTCGCGGAGCGCGGCCAGCGCGGCCTCGTGCAGCCGGTGCCGCAGCGCCGCGCCGTCGGCCCGGCCGGCTGGCACCTCGACGATGCGCAGCCCGCTGCCGCGCAGCGCGGCGGGCAGCGCCGCGGGCTCGCGCAGGCTCAGGTAGGGCAGCCCGGCCGCCGCGGCCAGCGCGCTGAACCGGGCGCCGTGCGGGGTGCCGAAAACGCGCTCGAAGCTGTCCGGGTAGGCGGCCGGCTCCAGGGTGGAGAAGATCCCGCCCCCGTCATTGCTGGCCACCACGATGACCAGGTCGGGGCGGGGCTCCCCGGGCCCGGCGAACAGGCCGGGCGCGTCGTGCAGCACGGCCAGGTCACCGAGCAGCGCCACCGCGGGCCCGCCGCCCGCGGCCTGGTGGGCCAGGGCCGCGCCGGACGCGGCGGAGATCAGCCCGTCGATGCCGCTGGCGCCCCGGCTGGCCAGCACGCGCAGCCCGGCCCGGGCGGCCATGTGCCGGTCCAGGTCCCGGATGGGCAGGCTGGACGCGGCCCAGAGCAGCGCGCCGTCCGGCAGTGCCGCGGCCAGGTCGCGGGCCAGCCGCGGCTCGGTCAGCTGGTCGCCCTCGGCCAGGATGGCGTCCAGCGCGCCGCGGGCCGCCGCGTCCGCCTGCTGCCAGCCGCGCAGCCAGTCCGTGGCCGGGCCGCCCGGCGGGCCAGCTGACGGGCCGCCGCGCAGCCGGACCCGGGCCGCCAGGTCGGTGGCCGTCCGGGCCGGATCGGCCCACCGGCCCGGCCCCTGGGCCAGCACCACCTGCCGGGCGCCGCGGGTGGCCGCCTGCCGCAGGAAGCCGAGCTGGCCCCGGGACAGCCCCGGCCGGCCCGCCGAGATGACCAGGTCCGGTGGGTGCGCGGCGAGGAACTTCGGGTCATCCAGCAGGTACTGGTAGGCGGTCAGCGCGGCGCGGCCGTGCCGGGCCCCGGACGAGGGCTCGGCCAGCACCGGCCAGCCCGCCCGTTCGGCCAGCTCGGCCAGCGCGGCCGGGCTCCGCGGCCCCATCACCAGCCAGCACAACGCCATGTGCGGTCCACGGCAGCTCCAGCGTGCCCAGTGTGCTGGGGCCGGTGTCCCGGGCTGGCCGGGTCCACGCGGTGCCATCGGGCCGCCCGGCCAGCGGCTCGGGCCAGTCCGGGCCAGCCGCCACATCAGGCAGGCCGGGCACCAGCGGGTCGCGCAGCGGGATATTGACCTGCACCGGCCCGGGGAAGCCGCCGGCCGCCCCGGACGCGGCCGCCCAGCCGCGGCAGGCCAGCGACCGCCAGTAGGCGTTCATCCCCGGGCGGGCCTCCGGCACGCCCACGTCGGTGAACCAGCGGACCGCGCTGCCGTACAGCTGGAGCTGGTCGATGGTCTGGTTCGCACCGGTGCCGCGCAGCTCGGGCGGCCGGTCCGCGGTAAGCAGCAGCAACGGGACACCGGACTCGTCCGCCTCGATCACCGCGGGGTGGAAGTTGGCCGCCGCGGTTCCCGAGGTGCACAGCACCGCGGCCGGCCGCCCGGACGCCTTGGCCAGGCCAAGGGCCAGGAACGCCGCGGCGCGCTCGTCGATCCGCACATGCAGCCGGAGCGGGCTGCCCGGGCCGCACCGGCCGTGCAGCGCGATGGCCAGCGGCGCGCTGCGTGAGCCGGGCGCCAGCACCACCTCGCGCAGCCCGCAGCGGATCAGCTCGTCAGCAAACACGGTGGCGAACGCGGTTGACGGGTTCATGCGCAGCCGTCGAGATACTCGGCGGCGGCGGCCAGCCGGGCCCGCCACGGGGCCGGGTCAGCCTGCCACTCGGCCAGCCGGTTCTCGTCCACCGCGGCGCGGCGGACCGGCAGCACGCCATCCTGCTCGGCCAGCGGCTGCCCGGTCACGTCGCCGGTGAGCAGGCTCATGGTGGCCAGCCCGCAGGCGTACGGCAGCTCGGGCAGGGCCGCGGCCAGCGCCACCCCGGCGGCCAGGCCGACCGAGGATTCCACCGCGCTGGACACCACCACCGGCAGCCCGCAGGCGTCGGCGATGCGCAGCGCGCCGCGTACCCCACCCAGCGGCTGCGCCTTGAGCACCACGATGTCCGCCGCGCCCGCGGCGCGCACCGCCAGCGGGTCCTCGGCCCGGCGGATCGACTCGTCCGCGGCGACCAGCACATCGACCCGCTTACGCAGCGCGGCCAGCTCGTCCAGGGTCGGGCAGGGCTGCTCCGCGTATTCCAGCCCGGACCGGGACAGCTGGCCGAGCATCCGGGCCGCCGTGTCCACGTCCCAGCCGCCGTTGGCGTCCACCCGGATCCGGCCGCCGGGGCCCAGCGCGTCGCGGACCGCGGCCACCCGCTCGATGTCCGCGCTGGCCGGCTGGCCCGGCTCGGCCACCTTGACCTTGGCCGTCGCGGCAGCCCGAGGCGGCCACGATGCGGTGTGCCTGCTCCGGCCCGACCGCGGGCACGGTCACGTTGACCGGCACCTGATCGCGGCGCGGCGCGGGCCAGCCGTCCCAGGCGGCTTCCAGCGCGCAGGCCAGCCAGCGGGCGCATTCCCGCGGCCCGTACTCGGCGAACGGGGAGAACTCGGCCCAGGCCGGCCCTTCGATCAGCGCACCCTCGCGTACCGTGATGCCGCGGAAGCGGGTGCGCATCGGGATGGCGAACGCGCGCAGCCCGCGCAGCGCCGCGTCCACCCGGGTCAGCGTCTGGCGAGCCGGGGCGCGGCGAAGCCGTGGACCCGCCGGGCCGGCGCTCCCGGGGGGTTCCGGGGGGTTGTCCCCTCTGCCGCGGCGGCTTGCCGCCGCTCGGCGCGGAGCGGCGATCGGGGGGTTCCGGGGGGTTGTCCCCCCTCTGCCGCGGCGGCTTGCCGCCGCTCGGCGCGGAGCGGCGATCGGGGGGTTCCGGGGGGTTGTCCCCCCGGGCTGATACTGCCACTGGCCGCCCTCCCGGTGCGCCGCCTGATCTGCCGGATAACCTTACGTCGGTGAGCCACCGCCCCCTGCACGCAGTGCTGCTGCCCGCGGTGGCGCAGGCCGGGCGGCTGCTCGAGGTGCTGGCCGCGGCGCTGGATGGCTCCGGCCCGGCGGTGCTGCCGGTGGACCCCCGGCTGCCGCCGGGCAAGGTGGCCGCGCTGCTCCGTGCGCTCGGCCCGGACACGCTGGAGACCGAGGCCGGCACCGAGCGGCTCACCCCGGCGGACTCCGCCGCGCTGGCCCCGGGAACGGCGGTGGTCATCGCCACCTCGGGGTCCACCGGCGAGCCGAAAGGCGCCGAGCTGAGCGCCGCGGCGCTGCGCCATTCGGCCGGTGCCAGCCTGGCCCGGCTGGGTGCCCGGCCGGGTGAGCGGTGGCTGTCCTGCCTGCCGCCCAGCCATATCTCCGGGCTGCAGGTGTTCGTCCGGTCCCTGCTGGCCGGCGCCGACCCGGTCACGGCGCCCCGGCTGGACAGCGCGGCGGGTGGGCTGGGCGGTCAGTACGTATCCCTGGTGCCCACCCAGGTGCGGCACCTGCTGGACGAGCCGGGTGGGCCGGACGCGCTGGCCTCGTTCCGCGCCATCCTGCTCGGCGGGGCCGCGGTGCCGGACGGCCTGCTGGACCAGGCCCGCGCGGCGGGCGCCCGGGTGATCACCACCTACGGCATGACCGAGACCTGCGGCGGGTGCGTCTACGACGGGCGGCCGCTGGACGGGGTATCGGTGCGGATCGCGGCCGGCGGCCGGATCCAGCTGGCCGGACCGGTGCTGTTCTCCGGCTACCGGGGCCGGCCCGAGCTCAGCGCGGCGGCCATGGACGGCCAATGGTTCGTTACCGCAGACCTGGGCAGCCTGGACGAGTCCGGGCGGCTGGCGGTGCGCGGCCGGGCCGACGGGATGATCAACACGGGCGGCGAGAAAGTGCCCGCCGACGAGGTGGTGGCGGTGCTGGCCGGCTGCCCGGGGGTGCGGGATGTCGCGGTGACCGGCCAGCCTGACCCGGAGTGGGGCGAACTGGTCACCGCCATCGTGGTGCCGGCCGACCCGGCGGACCCGCCCGGGCTGGCCGCGCTCCGTGCGGCGGCGCACGGGAAGCTGCCGGATTTCGCCGCGCCCCGGGCGCTGGTCCTGGTACCCGCGATTCCGCTGCTCCGGTCCGGCAAGCCGGACTTGCAGGCGCTGCGGCGGCTGGCCGCCGGGAAGTGACTGAGCAGGCGCTGGCGTTAAGCAGAAGCGAGGGTTTGCTGGCGTGCAGCCGCCTGGCGCATGCAGACAACACGCCGCGGCCGGGAACAATCGGCTCCACCGAGCGTTATTAGATAATGCCCGCGCTTCACAGTAGCAAGAACCGCGAACCGCTAGGGCACATCGATACCACGGAAACGTGCTGACCGAACGTGCGTAACGCACGCCCACGAAGGAGGTGCCTCGATGCCGAGGAGCGCGACCGCCAGGCGGGTTCCCGAGGTGGCCGACGAGGCGACCAGGCGCGTGGACGAGCTGATCCAGCTTGGCCGCGGGCAGGGATTCCTGTCACTGACTGAGCTGCGCGCGGCGTTCGGGGACGCAGGCGTTACGCCGGCGGAAGGCCGGTCCATCATCCGTGAGCTGGCGGAAGCCGGGGTGCGGCTGGGTGACGAGCCGGGTGGGGGCACTGGTCTACAAGGGACCACGGGCCCGCAGGGAGCACGGACGGGCACGGAGGACATGAAGACTGCACAGCGCACCGAATCGCCGGAAGCCACCGACGAGCCTGGGCCGGACGCCCTGGACGCGGCTGCGGCCGCGACCGCCGAACCGACTGAGCCCAGCCCGCCGGACATCGCTCAGCCGATAGCGGTGGAAGTGGACCTGGACGACCAGACGTCGGCCATGGGCGACTCGGTGCACACCTACCTCAAGTCCATCGGGCGCACCAGCCTGCTCACCGCGGAGCAGGAGGTGAACCTGGCCAAGCGGATCGAGGCTGGCCTGTTCGCCGAGCACAAGCTGGAGACCGAGCCTGACCTGGACAAGGCCTACCGTCGTGACCTGGAAGAGGTCGCCGAGGACGGCAGGCGGGCCAAGGCGCACATGCTGGAGGCCAACCTGCGGCTGGTGGTCTCGGTGGCCAAGAAGTACAGCGACCGCGGGCTGTCCCTGCTCGACGTGGTGCAGGAGGGCAACCTCGGGCTGATCCGCGCGGTGGAGAAGTTCGACTACACCAAGGGGTACAAGTTCTCCACCTACGCCATGTGGTGGATCCGGCAGGCGATCCAGCGTGGCTTCGCTGACTCGGCCCGGACCATCCGGCTGCCGGTGCACGTGCTGGAGATGCTCAGCAAGCTGAGCCGGGTCGAGCGGGACATGCACCAGCGGCTCGGCCGCGAGCCCACCCCGGAGGAGCTGGCCGTCGAGCTGGACCGCACGCCGGACCAGATCGAGGAGCTGCTGCGCACCAGCCGTCAGCCGATCAGCCTGGACTCCACCATCGGCGAGGACGGCGAGACCAGCATCGGCGACCTGATCGAGGACGTGGACGCCCCGGAGGCGTCCGAGCTGGTGGACCGGCAGCTGATGGCCGACCAGCTGCGGCACGCGCTGGACGGGCTGACCCAGCGCGAGGCCACCATCATGGCCATGCGGTTCGGCCTGTACGACGGCAACCCGCACACGCTGGACGAGATCGGCCGCGCGCTCGGGCTGACCCGGGAGCGGATCAGGCAGCTGGAGAAGCAGTCGCTGTCCAAGCTGCGCCACCCGAGCCGCGCCCAGCCGCTGCTCGACTATGCCAGCTGACCACCGGGCCAGCTGACCACCGGGCCAGCTGACCAGCTAGCGGACCTTAAGCCCGGCCGGGGGCACTCCCCCCGGCCGGGCTTTTGTGTACAGCCACACCGCTGTCGCCCCGCCGGCCAGGTGCCACAGCCAGGCTGGCGTCCGCCGGGGCGGCCGGGCGGTGGGCGGGGCGGTCGCTGGCTCAGGTCGCGCGACCGCCGGGGCAGGGCGGAATTCATGGCGCATTGTTCCGGATCCATCCACGTCTTGACAACGCGCGACTTCCCGTGCGGTTTATCGGGGAATCGATTTCCGGCGAACTGTTTGCCGGGGTATGACACGGCGGATTCCGCGGGATGGAAACGGGCGGCCCGGTTTATGCCGGGCCGCCCGCGGTGTTACCCATTCGCGACCTTATTGGTCGGCCGCCGAGCTCACCTGGTGGTAGCCGGGCGGGATGGTGACCAGGGCCCGGGCCACGTTGGCCGGGGTGGGCGGCAGCCAGCGCACGTTGGTCACCGACTCGAAGCGGGTGTGCCCCCCGGAGCCGCCGGATGTCTCCGTCACGCCGATCATGCGGACCGGGAGATAGGTCGAGGGATTCACATAGAGCGTCCACAGTGCGCGTGCGTAATGCTCATGCACGGCATTTCCCGCGCCCCGGGACAGCCGGACGGTGATCGGCTTCCCGGTGATCTGGATGGTTTCCTGGCCGTTGATCTGGACGTGCCCGGTGACCTTGGCCGCGCCGCAGTCCAGGGTGGCCCGGATGAACGATGACCAGTGCGACGTCGGCACCGGCGGGCCGCCCATCCCGATCGCGGCCCGGCCGCATGCGCTGGGCGGCGCGGCGTAGACCGGCGACAGACTGTACCTGTGGTCGTAGTAGGTGACGTACGCGCCGGTCAGCTTGCCGTTGACCAGCGCGGTCCCGTCGGCCAGGTAGCGCTGCGAGCCACCCTGGTGGGTGCAGTCGCCGCCGGGTGTGACCTGCCCGCAGCTCGCCCCGGTGAATTCCTCGAACCGGTTATGGGCCTGGTACGCCCAGCTGACGCTGGGCTGGTCGCCCTGGGCCAGCTTGTCACCGATGAACATATGACTGACCGTGTCACCACGGAATACCTGGTGCTCGCTGGCCAGCGCCTGCTTGACCCGGCTGACCACGTAGGCGGCGGCCCGCGCCTGGGCCAGGCTGCTGCCCGGCTGGGCCACGGTGCCCGCCGCGGTCATCGCCACCGCCACCCCGGCCGCGGCCGTCGCCGCGGCCGCGCAGGCCACCGCGCCGCGGATGATCCGCCGCCGCCTGCGCAGCCTGCTGGCCCGGCAGGCCAGCCCGGCCGGGGCCCGGACCCCCTCGGTGAACCGCTGCATGCTCTCCCGGAGCAGGTCCTCCACGTCGGTGCTCATCTGCCTGGTCCCCTCAATCCGGTCTCGTGTAGTTCGGCCTGCGGCCAGCCGCCGGCCAGGTCACGCAGCCGCCGCAGCCCCCGGGAGGCGGCGGATTTGACCGTGCCCTCCGGCCAGCCGAGCAGTTCCGCGGTCTCCGCCTCGGTGAGCTGCTCCCAGTACCGGCAGACCAGCACGGCGCGCTGCCGCGGCGGAAGCTGCAGCAGCAGCCGGATCAGCGCGTCGCGCAGGTCCACCTGGGCGGCCGGGTCGGCGGTGGGCCGGGCTTCGGCCCGGAGCAGGAGCAGCTTGCGCTGCAGCAGACCCTGCCGCCGGAAGCCGTCGGTGGCCAGGTTGTACAGCGTGCGCCGCAGGTAGGCCTCGGGGTCACCGTCCAGCGTGGCCCAGTGCCGCAGCAGCCGTTCCAGCGCGCTCTGCAGCAGGTCCTGGCCAGCCTCGCGGCTGCCGGTCAGCAGCATCGCAGTTCGCAGCAACTGGTCGGCCCGGTCGGTGAGGAAGCGCTCCAGCTCCGCGACCACCCGGTCATCTGCCATTGGCTGTCCTCCTTTCGCCTACCAAGCACGAAGGACCCAGCCCCTACGTTCCGCTCCCCACAGACTTCGCGGGCGAGGCGGGGCCCGCCGCAGGCGGGTGCTCGCCGAGCCGGCGTTCGGCGCGCAGCGGCGATCGGGGGGTCCAGGGGGGTCGTCGCCACGGATGGAAATGGCGGGGGGTCCAGGGGGGTCGTCGCCACGGATGGAAATGGCGGGGGGTCCAGGGGGGGCGTCCCCCCGGAATGAACTGTCACAAGAGAGTGGGCCAGCTCGTCTGAACGTACGTCGAGATGGAGGAGGCAGGCAGATGCGGATTGCAGTGGCGGGCGGGACCGGCCTGGTGGGCCGCTACGTGGTGGCTGAACTGCGCGCGGCCGGGCACGAGCCGGTGGTGATCACCCGGTCGGCGGGCGCCGACGTGCTCACCGGCGCCGGGCTGGACGCCGCGCTGGACGGCGCGGCGGCGCTGATCGACGTGACCAACACGGCCGCGATGAGTGGCCGGAAATCGGTGACGTTCTTCACCGCGGGCACCCGGAACCTGCTGGCGGCAGGCCGCCGCGTGGGCGTTAAGCATCATGTTGTGCTGTCCATCGTCGGGGTCGGCCGTCCCGGGATGAGCAGCGGTTACAACGCGGGCAAGGTGGCGCAGGAATCGCTGGTGCGGGCCAGCGGGGTGCCGGCCAGCATCATGCGGGCCACCCAGTTTCACCAGTTCATCCCGGAACTCCTGGACCGGATCCCCGGCCCGGTGCTGCTGGTGCCCCGGATGCGGATCCAGCCCGTGGCGGCCTGTGAGGTGGCCGCGGCGCTGGCCGCGCTGGCCGCCGGGCCGCCCGCCGGGCTGGCGCCGGAGATCGCCGGGCCGGAGCCGGCCGAGCTGGCCGACCTGGCCCGGCAGCTGAGCCGGGCCCGCGGCAGCCGGCGCCCGGTGCTGCCGGTGCGGGTCCCCGGCGCGGCGGGCCGGGCCATGGCCAGCGGGGCGATGCTGCCCGGTGGCCCCGGGCTGCGCGGCAGGCACACGTTCGCCGACTGGCTGGCCAGCTCACCGCGGCCGGCGCAGCCGGAGCCGCAGGCCCGGTGACCGGCAGTCAGCGGGCGGGCAGGTCCTGGTCCTCTCGCTGACCGCGGTCCCGGCGCAGCCTGCGCAGCACCCGCCACGGCCGGGTCCGGCGCAGGATCTCCACCACGGCGCTGGCCGCCAGGGCCACCCCGAACGCGAGCAGGAAGCCCAGCCATGGACGGTCTTCGAAGGCCTTCCCGCCCAGCCGCCCGAGGAAGAAGGCGTAACTGGCCCAGATGATCCCGGCGCATACCGTGGCCACCGCGAACCTGGGCCACGGATACCGCACCACGCCGCAGCTGAAGGTCACCGCGGTGCGCCCGCCGGGGATGAACCGGCAGACCACGATGAGCCGGGCGCCGAACCGCTGCAACGCCTGGTCCGCCCAGGCCAGGCTGCGCTGCCCGCGCGGGCCGGAGAACAGCCGCCGCCGCGCGAACGGGCCGAACCGCAGGCCCAGGACGTAACAGAGGTTGTCTCCGGCGAACGCGCCGCACGCGGCCAGCGCGACCAGCACCGCGATCCTCGGGTCGGCGTGGCCGGCCGTCGCTACCCCGAGCGCGATCACGACCGTCTCGCTGGGCAGCACCGGCAGCACCGCGTCCAGCGCCGGCACCAGAAACGCCGCCAGGTAGGACACTGGCGAGGAAACGGAAAGCTGGGACAGGACACTCATAAGCCCGGCCCATGATCTCACGCGCCGAAGGGGGCGCGCCGCCGACTGGACTGAGGAGCGAAGGAGCGAGGAACGAGCGACCGGGCGACGAGGGAAGCCGGCGGGTAAAGCGCCCCCGGAGGCGCCAAGAAGCAGAGCACGAGCGACCGGGCGACGAGGGGAAGCCGGCGGGTAAAAGCGCCCCCGGAGGCGCCAAGAAGCAGAGCACGAGCGACCGGGCGACGAGGGAAGCCGGCGGGTAAAGCGCCCCCGGAGGCGCCAAGAAATACTGCTCAGCTGGCGATGCCGATGTGCCGGTGGACGGTCAACTGGTCGCTGAGCAGGCCCAGGATGCAGGCGGCCAGGTCGGCGCGGGGCAGCGAGAACGCGCGCGGCGGGTTGCGGTCGATCGCGGTGCGGTAGCGCCCGGTGGCCGGGCGGTCGGTCAGCCGGGGCGGCCGCATGATCGTCCAGTCCAGCTGGCTGTCCTGCACCTCCGCCTCGGCCTGGCGCATGTCGGCGCAGACATGCCGGAGCTGGGTGGCCCGGACCAGGGGCTTCAGGAGGTACCGCAGCACTGGCCCGTCGCCCTCGTCGGCGACGATGGAGCCGCTGACCGTAATCAGCCGCCGGGTGCCGGCCTTGCGCATGGCCTGGACGATGCTCCCGGCACTGTCCCGGCTGATGCTGGTGCGGCCGGTGCCCCGGGGCCCGATCGCCGACAGCACCGCGTCCGCACCGGCCAGGCTGGTCACGATCGGCGCCGGGTCCAGCACGTCCGCGGTGACGGCGTGCAGCCGAGGGCTGGCCGGCACCGCCAGCCGGCCCGGGTCACGGACCACCGCCGTCACCTCGTGCCCGGCCGCGAGCGCCTGCTGCACCAGGCACGTTCCCGTGCCGCCGGTGGCGCCGAAGATGGTGAGCCGCATGACGTCCGCCCTTCCCGCCCGCAGGCGATACTCGGTACAGTTATCTCGTAACTCATATTATACGGAGACCATATTATATGAATTCGATACAAGATAGCGGGCCAGACGCGGCGCGCCGCCGCAGGCGGCTGCTGTACGCGGTGAAGGACGCGCTGCGCGACGTGAACCTCCAGCTGACCCTGCTCAACCACCAGGTCAGCGACCATCTCGAGCTGCGCGGCAGCGACCTGGAGTGCCTGGACCTGATCAGCCGCGAGGGCCCGCTGAGCCCGAGCGCGCTGGCCCGGCAGGCTGGACTGCACCCGGCCACCATGACCGGCGTGCTGGACCGGCTGGAGCGTGGTGGCTGGGTCAGCCGGGACCGTGACCCCGCCGACCGGCGCGGCGTGCTCATCCGGGTGCACGGCGGCCGGGCCGCCGAGGTGCTCGGCCTGTACGCCGGGATGAACACGGCGATGGACCAGATCTGCGCCTGGCTACCCGGACCGCGAGCTGGAGCTGCTGGCCGGGTTCCTGCGCCGCACCGCGGACGCTGGCCGCACCGTCACGGCCGAGCTGGCCGGCAGCTGAGCCGCAGCGGTGCGGGCCGGGCCGCGGGCGCGCGTGCTGTACTGGGCACCGTGGACCGGTCCCCCAGTCGCCCGCCCGGGAGCACCGCGCAGCGGGAGCATGGCGGCGGCGGTATCGCGGCCGGCGAGGCGGCCCAGTACTGGCGGCACGGCGCGGTGGACGGAGTGGACCTGCTCCGGGCCCGGTACGTGACGCACCGGTACACCGCGCACGCGCACGAGACCTACACGCTCGGGCTGATCGAGGACGGCGTCGAGGAGTTCCGCTACGGCGGCACCCTGCTCCGGGCCGGCCGCGGCGAGGTGGCGCTGCTGAATCCCGAGGTGGTGCACACCGGGCAGGCCGGTGTGCCAGCCGGCTGGTCCTACCGCGTGCTCTACCCGGCGGTCGGCGTGGTCCAGGCGGCCGCCGCGGAACTCGGCGCGGGCCGTGGCCTGCCCTATTTCCCGCAGACCGTGGTACGCGATGGCCGCAGTGCCGGACTGGTCCGGGCCGCGCACCTGGCCGCCGAGCACGGTGACCGGCTGGCCTCCTCGGCGCTGCTGCAGGCCGCGCTGGCCGCGGTGCTCCAGGCGCACGCCCGGGGCGGCGGCCACCCGGCCGGGGCGCCGCGGGCCCGGCCGGCCGTCCGGACCGCGGTCGACCTGCTGCACACCAGAGTGACCGACCCGCCGTCCCTGGCCGAGCTGGCCCGGGCCACCGGGCTGGGCCAGTACGCCCTGCTCCGGGCGTTCCGTGCGGAGACCGGGCTGCCCCCGCACGCCTATCTCAACCAGGTCCGGGTCCGGCTGGCCCGCAGCCTGCTGGACCAGGGCGTGCCGCCCGCCGAGGCAGCGGCCAGCACCGGGTTCGCCGACCAGGCCCACCTGACCCGGCACTTCAAGCGCGTCGTCGGCGTCCCACCCGGCGCGTACCAGCGCTCCCGCTCCCGCTCCCGCGCCCGCGCCGAAGGGGGCGCGCCGCCGACTGGACTGAGGAGCGAGGAAGCGAGGAACGAGCGCCCGAGCGACGAGGGAAGGCGGCGGGTAAAGCGCCCCCGGAGGCGCAAGAGAACAGAGCACGAGCGCCCGAGCGACGAGGGAAGGCGGCGGGTAAAGCCCCCCGGAGGCGCAAGGAAATAGAGCGCGATAGGGTCGCCGGGTGACTGTGCGCGTCGAAGTGTTGCGTGAAGTGACCGACGAGGTGGTCGGGGCGTTCAACCGGCTGCTGCCCCAGCTGTCCCGCACTGCGCCGCCCCTCGACCGGGCCGCGCTGGACCGGCTGGTCGGCTCGGACGCGACCACGGTGCTCATCGCGCGGTCCGACGGCCGGATGGTCGGCACGCTGTCCCTGGTCATGTTCCCGATCCCCACCGGGCTGCGGGCCTGGATCGAGGACGTCATCGTCGATCAGGCCGCCCGCGGGCAGGGCATCGGCGAAGCGCTGACCATGGCCGCGCTGCGGCTGGCCGAGACGGCCGGCGCCCGGACCGTGGACCTGACCTCGCGGCCGTCCCGGGAGGCGGCAGGCCGGCTGTATGAGCGGGTCGGCTTCCAGGCCCGGGAGACCCGGGCCTACCGCTATGCCTTCGCCGAGGCCGCGGCGGCGCGCCCGGAGGCCGGCTGAGCCGCTAGCTCATCCCGCTAGCTCGGCCAGCGCCGCCAGCAGCCGGTCCACGTCGGATCGGTCGTTGTAGTGCACCAGCCCGGCCCGCACCGCGCCGCCCTGATCGCGCAGGCCGAGCGCGCCGGTCAGCTCCCAGGCGTAATTGTGCCCGGCCCACACGTTCACCCGGCGCCCGGCCAGGTACTGGGCGACCTGGTCGGGGGTGTGCCCGGCCACGGTGAAGTAGGCCGTCGGGGCGCGGCTGGCCGCCTTGCCGTAGCTGGTCACGTGGCTCATCGCAGCCAGCCCGTCCTGCAGCACCCCGAACAGGTCCTGCTCGTACGCTTCCACCGCGGCCATCGAGGCGAGCAGCCGCTGGCGGCGCGGGCCGGGGCCGGCCCCGCCCAGCTGGGCCAGGTGGTCCACGGCCGCGGTGACCCCGGCCAGGTCGGCGAACGGCGGGGTGCCCTGCTCGAACCGTTCCGGCACCGTGTCCGGCGCGGGCATCAGCTTGTCCGGGCGCAGCGACTCGAGCAGCGCCGGGTCGGCGATCACCGCGCCGACATGCGGGCCGGACCACTTGTAGGCGCTGGTGGCGTAGAAGTCCGCGCCCAGCGCGGCCACGTCGACCGGCATGTGCGGGGTGGCGTGCACGCCATCCACGTAGCTGAGCGCGCCGGCCGCCCGGGCCGCGGCAGTGATCGCCGGCAGGTCCGGCCGGGTGCCCAGCACGTTGCTGGCCGCGGTCACCGCGACCAGCCGGGTCCGCTCCGACAGCAGCGCGGCGTACTGGCCGGCCGGCAACTCCCCGGTCGAGGTGTCCACCTCGGCCCAGCGCACCGTGGCCCCGGCCCGTTCCGCGGCCTGTAGCCACGGCCGCACGTTGGCGTCGTGGTCCAGCCGGGACAGCACCACCTCGTCGCCCGGGCGCCAGCCGCGGGCCAGGGTGCCGGCCAGCCGGTAGGTGAGCGTGGTCATGTTCGGCCCGAGGATGACCCCGGCCGGGTCGCCGCCGGTCAGGTCGGCCACGGCCCGGCGGCACCCGGCGGTCAGCGCGGTGGAGCGCAGGCTGGCCGGGAACCGGCCCCCGGCGTTGCCCAGCCCGGACCGGTACGCGGCGCCGATCGCGTCCAGCACGGCCACCGGGACCTGGGTGCCCGCCGCGCCGTCCAGGTAGGCGAAGCCGTCGGCCAGGGCTGGGTAGCTGGCCCGCACGGAAGCCACGTCGAAGGCCATCAGGGCGATTCCTTCCAGCTCAGGAGAACAGCCCCAGGTCCGCGGGACTGCTGCCGGGCGGGATGCGCCCTGACGCACGCAGCATGGCATGCCACGGATCCCCGGTCCCGGCTGCCCCTGGGCCTGGCCGCCCGGCCGGGCTGGGCCAGGCCGTCACCGGCGTGAGCCGCCGCTGTCCCGCCGACCGGCACCGGCAGCCCCGGGCCCGGCAGCGGCAGGTGTGGCTTCCCGGCCAGCCAGCCGCTGAGCAGGATGTCCGGGTTGGCCGGCCGGTAGTCCTTGCCCTGGGCCCGGGCCAGGTCCCAGGCATGCAGGTGCCACTCGGCGCAGGCCGCCCCGGCCATCCCGCCCACCGTGACCAGCGTGTCCCGGTACTGATGATGCGGCAGGTCCCAGATCGGCAGCAGGCGCTGCGCGTACGACCGGGCGGAACTGGCGAACGCTGCGATGTGCTCAGGCCCGGATGCGTCCGGCAGCGCGGCCAGTTCGGCCGCGTTCTGCCGGGCCAGCTTCCGGGCCAGCGTCTCCCGGTGGGCGCCGGTGGCCATCAGCCGGGCCAGCCGGCTGGCCGGGGCGTCGTCCAGGTACTCGTGGAAGTCATCGGCCACGCAGCGCAGGTGACCAGCCAGGTCGGCCACCCGCCATTCCGGGCAGGGCGACGGGGCCGCCCAGTCAGCGTCGGTGAACAGGGCTGAGACCTGGCAAATCACGGTCACGCCGTCGTGGTAAGCGGCTAGCGCCGGGCCGGGCGACCAGCTCGACGTGGCCGGCCTGCCCCCAGAATCCGTGCCCTCCACGGTCCCTCCCTGCCGGCCTCCGGGCACCGGCGCGCGAGTCCCCCGGGCTAGCCAGCGTGCCAGAGTTGACGTGCCGCCGCCACCCGCCCACCGCATAGAGGCGATGGGGTGACACTCCCGTTACTTCGCCACTCATCCCGGTCCGGCCGGCCCGGCCGACATGCCCGGCCGCCCGGCCGCCCGCCAGCCAGGGAAAATTCAGGTGACACGGCAGCGGCGCACAGCTAGCGTCGGGATAATGCCCCCCCAACAACCCGGCCCGCTTCCGGCTGCCCGGACCGGGAATGGTGGCACCGCGGGAACACCGCTCGCCGCGCTCTGGCGGGCCCGCAGCTACCTGCGCCCGTACCGCTGGCAGCTAGCCTTCATGCTGGCCGCCGCGATAGTCGCGGTGCTCAGCGAGATCGCCATCCCGCTGCTCACCAAGTCGATGATCGACGGGGCGATCAGCCACGGCCGCCGCGACCTGCTGCTGCCGATCGGCGCGGCCGCGGTCGGCCTCGGCGTGTTGCAGGCGCTGCTCAACTTCCTGCGCCGCTGGGTACAGGCCAGCGCGGTCACTGGGCTGGACCAGGCCATCCGGGCCGACATCTATGCCCACCTGCAGCGGCTGCCGCCCGCCTTCCACGACGACTGGCAGTCCGGCCAGTTGCTGTCCCGGGCCACCACCGACCTGTCCGCGATCCGGCGGTTCGCCGGCTTCGGCACCATCTTCCTGGTCACCAACACGATCACCTTCATTGCCGTGGTCTTGCTGCTGATCAGGCTGAACTGGTGGCTCGGCCTGCTTACCGCCACGGTATTCCTGCCTGTCCTGTGGGCCAGCATCCGGTTCCAGCGGGGCTACCGGGTGCTCTCCCGGCGATCCCAGGACCAGCAGGGCGACCTGGCCACCTACGTGGAGGAGGCGGCCACCGGGATCCGCGTGCTGAAGGCGCTCGGCCGGGGCGGCGAGGCCGCCACCCGGCACGCCGGGCAGGCTACCGAGGTATTCGGCACCGAACTGGCCAAGGCGCGGCTGCGCAGCACGTTCTGGGCCGGCCTGGACCTCATCCCCAACGCCATGATCGGCCTGCTGCTGCTGCTCGGCGCCCTGGCCGTCGGCCGGCACGAGCTGACCCTGGGCGGCCTGGTCGCGTTCATCACGCTGACCCTGATGCTGCTCTGGCCGATCGAGTCGATGGGATACATCCTGGCCGGCGGCCAGGAAGCGGCCACCGCGGCGCAGCGCATCTACGAGATCCTGGACGCCGAGCCGTCTATCAAAAGCCGCGGGGGGCGACCCCCCGGAGCCCCCCGATCGCCGCTCCGCGCCCGAACGCCGGCTCGGCGAGCACCCGCCTCCGGCGGGCCCCGCCTCGCCCGCGCGGGCGCCCGGCTTCCCTCCGATTCGATTGCGTTGGCTTCCGCTACCCGGGGGCGGAGCACGCCTTACTGCGCGGTGTGTCGCTGACCGTGCAGCCGGGCCAGACCATGGTGCTGGTCGGCGCGACCGGGGCCGGCAAGACGACGCTGCTGCAACTGGTGCCGCGGCTGGCCGACGTGACCTCGGGCGCGGTGCTGCTCGACGGCACCGACGTCCGGCGGCTGCCGCTGGCCGGGCTGCGGGCCCGGGTCGGCTGCGCGTTCGAGGACCCGACCCTGTTCTCCGCGAGCGTGCGGGAGAACGTCAGCTACGGGGCCCCGGACGCGGACGAGGCGGCGATCGAGGCCGCGCTGGCCATGGCCCAGGCGGGCTTCGTGCACGACCTGCCCTGGGGGCTGGACACCCGGATCGGCGAGCAGGGCATGGCGCTGTCCGGCGGCCAGCGGCAGCGGGTAGCGCTGGCCCGGGCCATCCTGGCCCGGCCGTCGCTGCTCATCCTGGACGACCCGCTGTCCGCGCTCGACGTGCACACCGAGGCCCGGGTGACCGAGGCGCTCCGCGGGCTGCTGGCCGAGACCACCGCGCTGGTCGTGGCGCACCGCCCGTCCACCGTCAGCCTGGCGGACCGGGTCGCGCTGCTCCGCGACGGCGTGATCACGGCCACCGGGACGCACGCCCACCTGCTGGCCACCCAGCCCCGGTACCGGGATTTGATGAGCGGCTCGGACGATGCGGAACCCGGCGAACAGGAGGCGTCATGACGCAGACCGACGCCTGGCGCGGGATCGCCGCCGAAGAGGCGGAGCAGATGACGGCCGGGCTGGCCGCACTGCTCCGGACCCGGGCCCGGCGGCTGCTGATCCGGCTGCTCCGGCCGCAGCGGGCCCGGGTGCTCGGCACGCTGCTGCTCATCGTGGCCGCGAACCTGGCCGCGCTGGCCGGCCCGTGGCTGGTCGGGGTGGCCATCGACCGCGGCATCCCACCGCTGCTGCACGGCGGGCACCTCGGGCCGCTGGCCCTGTCGGTGGCCGGGTTCGTGGCCTCCGTGCTGATCCAGGCGGTCACCACCCGGGCGTTCATCTTCGAGATGGGCCGGATCGGCGAGACCGTCGTCATCGAGCTGCGGCGGCTGCTGTTCGCCCACTTCCAGCGGCTGCCGGTGGCCTTCCACGAGCACTACACCTCCGGCCGGGTGATCTCCCGGCAGGTGTCCGACATCGACTCGATCTCGGACCTGTTCAACGACGGCCTGGATGCCCTGGTGTCGGCGGTCTTCTCGCTGGTCCTGGTCGGGATCGGCATGCTGCTGCTGGACTGGCCGCTGGCCCTGGTGGTGCTGGCCGGGTTCGGCCCGCTGGCCGGGCTGACCATCTGGTTCCGGCGCGAGTCGGCGGTCGCCTACCGGCGCACCCGGGACACCATCGCGCAGGTCATCGTGCACTTCGTGGAGACCTTCGGCGGCATCCGCGCGGTCCAGGCGTTCCGCCGCGAGGGCCGCAACGAGGAGATCTTCGCCGGCCTGAACGCGCAGTACGCCCAGGCCAGCAAGCGCTCCTCACGGCTGCTGGCGGTGTACTCCCCAGGTATCACGCTGGTCGGCAACGTGGCCACCGGGGTGGTGCTGTGCTACGGCGGGCTGCGCGTGCTGGACGGCGACATCAAGGTCGGCGTGCTGGCCACGTTCCTGCTCTACCTGGGCCGGTTCTTCGACCCGCTGCAGGACCTGTCGCAGTTCTACAACTCGTTCCAGTCGGCGGCGGCGGCGCTGGAGAAGATCTCCGGCGTGCTGGACGAGCCGCCCGCGGTCCCCGAGCCGGTGACCCCGGTCCGGCTGCCCGCCCGCCGCGGCGCGGGCCGCGGCGTGCGCTTCGCCGGGGTGCAGTTCGGCTACCGGGATTCGCTGGTGCTGCCCGGCCTGGACCTGGACATCCCAGCCGGGCAGACGGTCGCCCTGGTCGGCGCGACCGGCGCGGGCAAGACCACCATCGCCCGGCTGCTGGCCCGGTTCTACGATCCCGGGGCCGGGCAGGTGCTGCTCGACGGGGTGGACCTGCGGGACGTCGCCGACCGGGAACTGCGCCGCGAAGTCGTCCTGGTCACCCAGGAGAACTTCGTGTTCACCGGGTCGGTGGCGGACAACATCGAGCTGGGCCGGCCGGGCGCCAGCCGGGCCGAGATCGAGGCGGCGGCGCGGGCCACCGGCGCGGACCGGTTCATCACCGCACTGCCTGGCGGGTTCGACGCGGACGTGGGCAAGCGGGGCGGCCGGCTGTCCGCCGGGCAGCGGCAGCTGATCTCGTTCGCCCGGGTCTTCCTCGCCTCGCCCGCCGTCCTGGTGCTGGACGAGGCCACCTCGCTGCTGGACATCCCCAGCGAGCGGACCGTGCAGGCGGCGCTGCGCACCATCCTGGCCGGCCGGACCGCGATGATCATCGCGCACCGGCTGTCCACGGTGGAGATCGCGGACCGGGTGCTGGTGCTCAGCGCGGGCCAGATCGTCGAGGACGGCCCGCCCGGCCTGCTCATGGCGGGCGACGGCGCGTACTCTGCGCTGCACGCGGACTGGCGGGACAGCCTGGCCTAGGTGATGGCCGCAGGTCACAGGTAAGGATTGCTGAGGCGCCGGCCTGTGAGATCCTCTCCAGCGGAGGATTTGTACCGATATGACAGCCGAAGAAACAAGCCGGCCGGCCCAGCGGGCCAGCCGGCCGGTGACCGCCCGCTGGCCCGGCGGCAGCCCGCGGCCGGCGCTCGGCACGCTGGCCGTCCTGGGGCTGGCGGGCTACGCCTGGGTCGCCTCGGGCCTGCCGCCGTTCAGCGGCCGGGCCCTGGCCGGCGTCCTGATCCCCGGGGCGGCGCTCGGGCTGATCGCCTACGGCCACCCGCCGGAGCGCATCCCCGCCCCAGAGCGGATCGACGTCACCGGCTTCTCCTACTGGGCCATCTGCGTGGCGGCGCTG
The DNA here is from genome assembly GCA_963757545.1 of uncultured Actinomycetes bacterium. Lineage (GTDB taxonomy): Bacteria > Actinomycetota > Actinomycetes > Streptosporangiales > Streptosporangiaceae > RYN-230. The sequence goes on from CAVWSA010000039.1 coordinate 745,217, forward strand.
CTGGAGTGGGAGGCGTCCGCGTTCCGGGACCGGTCGCGGCCCTGGCACCCGTCGCTGACCGGGCTCATTGACCCGCTGATCCAGCCGCACCCGGTGCGCGGCGCGGCGTTCCTGGTCTGGCTGCTGGCCGGCTGGGCGCTGGTCCGGCGGTGACCGTCCGATGATCACCCGCAGCATCACCATCGCCGGCTTCGCCGCGCTGATCTCGGCCATGTTCGCCCTGGAGTTCATGGCCCGGCGCGGCAGCAGCCGCATCCCCACGGCCGGCCAGTGGCTCGGCTACCTGATGCGGTCCCGGGCCGGCCGGGCCCTCATCCTGCTTGGCTGGTGGTGGCTCGGCTGGCATTACTTCGCCCGCTGACCCGGCCCCGGTCACGGGTTACTCCGGGTTCTCCCGGCGCGGTGCGCCAGCCACTTCCGCGGCCTTGCCGCCGTGCGCAGACATGGTGTCCGGCTCACCCGGCCGGTGCGCCATCCGGACCACGGTTGCGACCAGGCTGGAGTCGCGCGCGCCCACCAGCGCCCAGGCCCGCGCGATAGCGAAGCCAAAGAAGCCGATGCACAGTCCCCCCAGGCTGCCGAGGAGCCCCGGGTTCAGGCAGGCCCGGCCAGCCCGATACCGTTCGCCAGTTCAAGGCTGTACAGCACGAGCAGGACAGCAGGCAGGATCAGCTGATCCAGCCGGACCCGCAGCCGGGTGTCCCGCAGCAGCAGGATGATCAAGCCGGCCGTGGAGGACAGCCCAGCAGCGGCCAGGATGATGACCGTCAGGCTCAGGCTGGCTCCGGGCAGCAGCGTCACCAGCGCGATGACCAGCGTATTGACCAGGGCCGAGAATGCCATGGCCGCCTTGAGCTGATGATCATTATCAGCGCTGGGGCCGGACAGCTTCCCCGGGGAAATCGAGATGGCCACGAAGAGCAGGCCGATCAGCGCCCCGGCGACAGTGGCGCAGGCGCTGAAGAAGTCGTGATAGCTGGCGGGGACCACCCGGCAAAGATACTCATGGGTGCACCGGCGGGCGAAGCATGTCCCGCCCCGGCCGGAGCGGGCCGGAGACGAGTGCGGGCGATCCGCTAGGCTCGTCTGCCGGTGGCCCGGCCCGGTCGCGGCAGGCCACCGGCAGCCAGTGGCGTGAGGCAGGAGCAGAACCGTGATCGCGAGACGCAAGCCGGTCAGCCCGGAGGCCGATCAGATGCTGGCCGCCGATGAGGCGCTCGCCGCCCGCTTCGACGAACTGCTCGAACACGCCCGCGCCGCGGAACAGGAACTGCGTGACGCGCAGGCGGCTGCCGCGCCGCGGTCGAGGAACAGTACCGGCTGGCCAAGGCACTGGACGCGGCGCTGACCGACGCGATGCGCGCCGCTTACGCGGCCGAGCGGGTGGCCATCGGGCCGCGCGGCTACGAGGACCGCATCTACCGGCGCAAGGCCAAGGCCACCCCGCCGGTCCGGGCCTGGTCGATGGAGGCCGAGCGGCTGCTCACGCTGCGGGAAAGTCACCGGCTGACCGGTATCCCGCGGCTGCCGCACAAGCCCGCCGCCTGATTGTTCACTGCACTGGCCGGCGTGTCGCTTCGGTCTAGCCCCGTCTGGTTATTGGCTACTAGTAACAAAGAGTGACTCGATAAATCGTCACAACGGACTATGTCGCGCGCTGTGCCCGGCCGGCACACTAACATGTGATCAGCACCACAGCCAGATACTGACCAGGAGGCACACGAATGTGCCCGCATACGCCACCGTGTCCAGATGCGCGAGCGCTGGACCGTGAGGCAGCCAGGACCGTAGTCAGCCACCCCGAGCAGGGCTGGAGCCTGCTCTGCAACGGCATCGTCGTGTTCGAGGACACGGGCGAGCTCCTTCCTGGCGGGGACACCATTGGTCCCCATCGGCCCACAGATGTGAGCGCAAACACCCATATCGTCCCAGCGGCCGGGACCCCGGCCAGCGCGGCGCCGGCCCCCGCCGAGCCCGCCGCCTAGCGGCCGCCGGACGGCGCCAGTCCCCCCGCGTGGCGCCGCACGCTCCCGGCCCCGTACGGCAGCCCCAGGGCCGCAACCCAGGCCGCAGACCCAGGGCGCAAAATCCAGCCAGACTCCCGCAAGCTGGCCCACCGGGGCTGCGGCGTCGCCGTGCCCGCCGCGGCCGGGCCGGGCCGGTTACCCCGTACCGTGGGTCAGGTGACCGGAACCCGCGCCCGCACCCTGCTGGCCCGGTACGCGGTCGCCTGGGGCTACCTGGGCGGATTCCTTCTCGCCGGGCTGCTCTACGCCGCGCTGCCCGGCCCCGGGCGGCACGCGGTGCTGTGGTGGTCCAGCACCGACGTAGTGAACCTGCACCACCATCCGGTCGGCTGCCTGGTGGCGTCGGCGTTCGTCACCGACGCCAGCTGGTTCGCCTGGCCCGCGCTGATCGCGCTGGCCCTGTTCGGCGCCAACCAGGTGCTCGGGAACTGGCGCACCGCGGTGGTCTGCGCGGCCGGGCAGGTGATCGGCACCCTGGTCAGTGAGGGCATCGTGGACTACCGGGTGCAGCACGCGCTGCTGCCCGCGGCCGATGCCCGCATCCTCGACGTGGGCCCGTCCTACGTGGTCGTGTCCGCGGCCACGGTGGCGCTGCTCTACGGGTCCCGGTGGGCCCGGGTGGCGGCCGCGGCCGATCTCATCATCCTGGTCTTCCTCGGCCGCATCTTCAGCGGCCTGAGCTCGCTGCAGGTGGCCGCGGTCGGCCACGCCACGGCGCTGGCGGTCGGCGCGATCCTCGGCAGCCTGCTCGTCTGGCAGCGACGGCGCCGCCCCCGGGCCCAGCCCGTTACCACCCGGCCGGTCAGCTAGCCGAGCAGTTTCCGGAGCCAGGATTTCGCCGCACGGCCGACCGCGTCCGGATGCCTGGACAGGGCGTGCGTCTCCCCGTCCAGCACCACCACCCGCCGCCCGGCCGCTCTCCGTGGGATGCCGAACGGGTCATTCCGGCCGTTGATCACCAGCACGTCGGTGCCCGCCATGGCCAGCTCAGCGGCGCGGGAACGGTCCGGGCGGCCGGGCGGATGCAGCGGGAAGGCCAGCGCGATCACGGCGCGGGCCCCGACGGTGGGGGCGGACCGGCAGGCCACCCGGGCTCCGTTGCTCCGGCCGCCCTGGATCAGCGGGCGGCCGGTTCCGGTGCTCTCCTGGAGCGCGCGGATCACCTCGGCCCACGCCGCATCCTGGCGCTCCGCGTTGCCGGGTGCCCGCTGCCCCTTGACCCGGTAGGGCTGGGTGACCAGGGCCACCAGCCCACCGAGCTGCAGCCCGGCATCGCGGACCGCGAGCACGTCGGGGGTAGCCACTTTCCCGCCCGAGCCGTGCGTCAGTGCCAGCAGGAACGCCGGTTCCGGCCCGGCCAGCCAGCGGGCCGGCCAGCTCGGCCAGCGCCGCCCCCTCCGCGGTCATGATCTCCACGCGGCGCATCGTAGCCGGTGCCGGGTGGCCGGGCCGGACCCGGTTCCCGCCGAGGACGGCCAGGTCAGGCCCGGTCAGGCCAGTCCGGTCAGGGCAGTCCGGTCAGGTCCACCAACTCCAGCTGCCCGGAGCCGAAACAGGTCACCAGCAGCGTCCGGCCGCCGGGTGCCACCGTCATCTCGCGCGGGAACTGGCCGGCCGGCAGCAGCCCGGCCAGCGCCGGGCGGCCAGCCAGCGCGTCGCCCACCCGGACCACGGCCAGGCTGGACGTCGCGCCGGGGGCGTGGAACCGGTTGGAGTCGGCGACCACGATCTGCCTCCCGTTATCGACCAGGGCCAGGCCGACCGGCGCCTCCCCCACCCCGGCCCGGGCGATCAGCGCCCGCGCCGGGTGGCTGCGCAGCAGCGCGGTGGAAAAGCCGAGCAGCGCGTCGCTGGCGCGGGCCGTCACCCAGGCCACCGTGCCGTCGGCCGACGTGATCACCCGGACCGGCTGGCAGCCCGCGGCCACCGTGGACACCACCGAGCGCGCCGGGTCGGTGGCCGCGCGGCGCACGCTGATGACGGACAGGCTGCCCTGGGCATTCGGGCCCGGCCGCGTGCCGCGGGCCAGTTCGCTGGTCGCGTAGAGCCACCGACCGTCCGGGGACAGCGCCAGCCCGACCACGGCCTGGCCGGCCGGGATGGCACCGAGATAGTCAGCCGGGCCGAAGCCGCTGGCCAGCGCGCGGCGCAGGCTGAACACGGCGATGTCGTCCGAGTGCTCCAGGCTGACGAAGGCCAGCCTGCTGTCGTGGCTGACCGCGACCTCGATCGCGGTCAGCCCGCGCGGCGCGGCCAGCGTGCCGAGCACCGCGTGCGGGCGGCCCCGCTCGGCCGCGGCCACGTCGATGACCACCGCGCCGCGATCCGAGGCGGCCAGCAGGTACCGGCCGCCGGAGGTCAGCGTTTCCCCCGCCATTTGCGCGCCCGGTGCGGTCACGGTGCCGGCCCTGGTGAGCGCAAGGCCGGGGCGGGCCCGGAACACCTGCAGCGTGGACCCGGCCCCGGACACGAACACGTACCGGCCGTCCGGGGTTTCGGTAACGCCGAAGGGAAAACCGCCGACCCGGACCATGGCCCGGGTGGCCCGGAGCCGGGCTGCCGGGGTGGTTCTGGCCGTGCAGCCGGGCAGGCCACGCGGGGTGGCGGTCAGGCCGGGCGGGGCGGCTAATCCGGACGCCGCGGGCGGGACAGCCGGGTGGGCCGGCGCCGCCGGGTGGGACGCGCCACCGCACCCGCTCACCGCGACCGCGGCCAGCACGGCCAGCCCCCCAGGCAGCCGCCACCTCATGGCTCGATGGTAGGCCCGGCCGCCGCCCGGCGGCGGCTATACGTCCAGCAGTTTCTTCAGGAACTGGCCGGTGTAGCTGTCGTCCACCTGGGCCACCTGCTCCGGGGTGCCGGTCGCGATCACCTCGCCGCCCCGCGACCCGCCGTCCGGGCCGAGGTCGATGACCCAGTCGGCCGTCTTGATCACGTCGAGGTTGTGCTCGATGACGATCACCGTGTTGCCGCCGTCCACCAGCCGGCCCAGCACGCCGAGCAGCTTGCGGATGTCCTCGAAGTGCAGCCCGGTGGTCGGCTCGTCCAGCACGTAGATGGTCCGGCCGGTGGACCGGCGCTGCAGTTCCGAGGCCAGCTTCACCCGCTGCGCCTCGCCGCCGGACAGCGTCGGGGCCGGCTGGCCCAGCCGGACATAGCCCAGGCCCGACGTCGACCAGGGTCTTCAGGTGCCGGTGGATGGCCGGGATGGCCTCGAAGAACCCGGCCGCCTCCTCGATCGGCATGTCCAGCACCTCGGCGATGGTCTTGCCCTTGTAGTGCACGGCCAGCGTGTCGGTGTTGTACCGGGCGCCGTGGCACACCTCGCAGGGCACGTACACGTCGGGCAGGAACTGCATCTCGATCTTGATGGTGCCGTCCCCGTGGCACGCCTCGCACCGGCCGCCCTTGACGTTGAAGGAGAACCGGCCGGGCTGGTAGCCGCGCACCTTCGCCTCGGTGGTCGCCGCGAACAGCTTCCGGATGTGGTCGAACACCCCGGTGTAGGTGGCCGGGTTGGACCGCGGGGTGCGGCCGATCGGCCCCTGGTCCACGTGCACCACCTTGTCCAGGTGGTTCATCCCGGTGACCCGGACGTGCCTGCCCGGCACGGTGCGCGCGCCGTGCAGTTCCCGGGCCAGCGACTGGTACAGGATGTCGTTGACCAGGGTGGACTTGCCCGATCCGGACACCCCGGTGACCGCGATCAGGCAGCCCAGCGGGAACGCGACGTCCACGTTCTTCAGGTTGTGCTCGGTGGCCCCCTTGACCACCACTTCCCGGGACCTGGACCGCTTGCGGCGCTGGGCCGGCACCGGGATGCTCATCCGCCCGGTCAGGTACGCCCCGGTCAGCGACTCCGGGCTGGCCATCAGCTCGGACACCGGGCCGGACACCACGATGTTGCCGCCGTGCTCGCCCGCGCCCGGGCCGATGTCCACCACCCAGTCGGCGGCCCGGATGGTGTCCTCGTCGTGCTCCACCACGATCAGCGTGTTGCCCAGGTCGCGCAGCCGGATCAGGGTCTCCAGCAGCCGGTGGTTGTCCCGCTGGTGCAGCCCGATGGACGGCTCGTCCAGCACATACAGCACGCCCACCAGGCCCGAGCCGATCTGGGTGGCCAGCCGGATCCGCTGCGCCTCACCGCCGGCCAGCGTCGCCGACGCCCGGTCCAGGGACAGGTAGTCCAGCCCCACGTCGAGCAGGAAGCCGAGCCGGGCGTTGACCTCCTTGAGGATCCGCCCGGCGATCTGCATGTCCCGGTCGGACAGCTCCAGGCTGAGCAGCAGCTTGGCCAGCTCGCCGATGGGCAGCGCGCAGAGGTCCGCGATGGACCGGCCGTCCACGGTGACGGCCAGCGCGATCGGCTTGAGCCGGGACCCGTGGCAGGACGGGCAGGGCACCTCGCGCATGTACCCGGCGAACCGCTCCCGGCTGGAGTCGGACTCGGCCTCGGAGTGCCGCCGCTCGATGTACGGGATCGCGCCCTCGAACGAGGTGTAGTAGGACCGCTCCCGGCCGTACCGGTTCTTGTACCGGACGTGCACCTGCTTGTCGTACCCGTTCAGCAGCGCCTTGCGGGCCGCGGCCGGCAGCCGGTGCCAGGGCGTGTCGATGCTGAACCCCATGGGCCGTGCCGAGCGCCTCGATCAGCCGGATGAAGTAGTCGCTGACGTGACCACCGCTCCACGGCCCGATCGCGCCCTCGGCCAGCGTCTTGTCCGGGTCCGGCACGACCAGCTCCGGGTCCACCTCCATCCGGGTGCCCAGCCCGGTGCAGTCCGGGCAGGCGCCCCACGGGGAGTTGAACGAGAACGAGCGCGGCTCCAGCTCCTCGAAGGACAGGTCGTCATACAGGCAGGCCAGGTGCTCGGAATACATCCGCTCCCGGTGCGGGTCGTCCTCGGGCAGGTCCACGAAGTCGAGCAGCACCACCCCGCCGGACAGCGCCAGCGCCGTCTCCACCGAGTCGGTCAGCCGCCGCCGGGCGTCCGCCTTGACGGACAGCCGGTCCACCACCACCTCGATGGTGTGCTTCTCATACTTCTTCAGCGCGGGCAGCCCGCCGCCGTCCGCGCCCACGCTGTCCAGCCGGATCACCGTGCCGTCCACCCGGGCCCGCGAGTACCCCTTGACCTGCAGCTCACGGAGCAGCTCGGTGTACTCCCCCTTGCGCCCGCGGATGACCGGCGCCAGCACCTGGAACCGGGCCCCCTCGTCCAGCTCCAGCACCCGGTCCACGATCTGCTGCGGGGTCTGCCGGGCGATCGGCCGGCCGCAGATCGGGCAGTGCGGCTTGCCCACCCGGGCGTACAGCAGCCGCAGGTAGTCGTAGACCTCGGTGATCGTGCCCACGGTGGACCGCGGGTTGCGGCTGGCCGCCTTCTGGTCGATGGACACCGCCGGCGACAGCCCGTCGATGAAGTCCACGTCGGGCTTGTCCATCTGGCCCAGGAACTGCCGGGCATACGCGGACAGCGACTCCACATACCGCCGCTGGCCCTCCGCGAAGATCGTGTCAAAGGCCAGGCTGGACTTCCCCGACCCGGACAGCCCGGTGAACACGATCATGGAATCCCGCGGCAGATCCAGCGACACATCCTTCAGGTTGTGCTCGCGTGCGCCGCGGACGACGAGACGATCAGCCACTTCGTTCAGTTCTCCGGATCATGAGGGGGAAGCCCCCGGTCGGCCAAAGACACGACATGCTATTCGGGGCCACTGACAAAACACCGAACCCGCCGCCAGGCTTCCCGGCTCCGCTCACCCACCCAGGCCCAGGCCACCTGACCCCCAACCACCGAAGACCCCCGGTTCTTCCAGGGTGCCATCCCGTGGGAGAGGATGGCCCCGAACCCAGCCAAAAGGAGGCCCGTGGACAGCGAAACCGCCGAGCGGCTGACCGGGATCCAGGAGTCGACCGACCGCCTGCTCAGCAGCGCCAGCGCGCTGACCGACGAGCAGGCCGCCGCGCCGTCCCGGCTGCCCGGCTGGACCCGCGGGCACGTGCTCACCCACCTGGCGCGCAACGCGGACGGCTTCCGCAACCTCATGCACTGGGCCCGCACCGGCACCAGGACGCCGATGTACCCGAGCGAAGCGGCCCGGGACGAGGCCATCGCGGCCGGCGCCGCGCGGAGCGCCGCGGACCTCACCGCGGACCTGAGCCACAGCGCAGCCGCGTTCGCCGAGGCTGCCGCCGGGCTGCCCGCCGCGGCCTGGGCGGCCCAGGTCGAGCGGCGCGGGCAGCCGTTCCCGGCCCGGGAGATCCTCCGCACCCGCCTGTCCGAGCTGGAGTTCCATCACGTTCGACCTGGGCACCGGCTACCCGCCGGATGACTGGCCCGCCGGGTTCGTCGCCGACGCGCTGCCCCGGGTGGCCGGCTCGTTCGCGGGCCGCCCGGACATGACCGCCTGCCGCGTCGCCCCGGACGGCTGGCCGGACAGCTTCCTGGTCGGCCCGGCCGGCCAGGATCCCCCGGGCGTCGTCGTGCATGGCGCGCCGGAACGCCTGCTGGCCTGGCTGTCCGGCCGGGCCGGCGGCACCGGGCTGCAGGTCACCGGGGCGGCCGCCGTGCCGGTGCCGCCGCCGTGGCGGTAGCCCGACACCCTGCTCACCCTGACCCCAAGGAGACACTGGTGGCCTACACCGGGAACGTGACCGCCGGCGGCCCGCCGGACACCCGGGAACTGCCCGGCCTGACCGTGAGCAAGCTGTCCGTCGGCCCGATGGACAACAACGCCTACCTGCTCACCTGCACCGAGACCGGCGACGCCGTGCTCATCGACGCGGCCAACGAGGCGGACCGGCTGCTGGCGCTGATCGGCGACCGCCCGCTGCGCCGGATCATCACCACCCACCAGCACTGGGACCACTGGCAGGCGCTGCCCGAGGTACAGGCGGCCACCGGCGCCGACACGGTGGCACATCCCGCCGATGCCGGCGAACTGCCCGTACCAGTCACCACTTTGGTACAGAACGCCGGCACGGTGCCGGTCGGCGCCTGCACCCTCTCGGTGATCCACTTGCGCGGCCACACGCCGGGCAGCATCGCGCTGCTCTACGACGCGGGCGGCCAGCTGGCTGATGAACCGCACCTGTTCACCGGCGACTCGCTGTTCCCCGGCGGCCCGGGCAACACCCAGGGCGACCCGGCGCGGTTCGGCCAGCTGATGGACGACCTGGAAGCGCGGGTGTTCGGCGAGCTGCCCGACGGCACCTGGGTCTACCCGGGGCACGGCAAGGACACCACGCTCGGCGCCGAACGCCCGCACCTGGCGCAGTGGCGCGCCCGCGGCTGGTAGCCGGCGGCGGGATCAGCCCCTGACGCCCAGCCCGAGCGGGCTCGGTGCGGTGAACGTGACGCGGAGCACCGCCGTGCCGCCGGGCAGCCGCAGCCGGGTCAGGCTGGCTGGGCGGTACCGGGCCGGCTCGGCCAGCAGCAGCCGGGCCAGCAGGCGCAGGTTGTCCGGCTGCGCACGGTGCCGAAGCCGGCCGGCGCGATGTCGGCGGTACGCAACGGCAGCCCGGGGCTCAGGCCCGGCTGGCGCGGCACCGAAGTCGATGATCCGCAGCGGGTGCCCGGCGGCCAGCGCGGCGAAGTCGGCCAGCAGCCTGCTGTCGGCCTGCCCCGCGGTCAGCGCCCGGCGGGCCGCGCCGGACGGGTGCAGCCGCGGGTTGCGCAGCAGCTGGCGGGCGGCCGACAGCCGGGCGGCCAGGTCGGCCCGCAGGCTGGCGGCGTAGGCCGCGGCCCCGGACGGGGCGACCACCCGGATGGCCACCTGGGCGCGGCCGGTGCCGAAGCTGGCCAGCACGTCCGGCGCGTACACGCTGCCCAGCCGGGCGCCGTACTCCTGGCGGACCGCCGCGGTGGCCACCAGTACGGTGCTTTCCAGCGGCCTGGCCGTGCCCACGCCCAGGTACAGCAGCTGGGCGGCGGGCAGCCCGGCCTGCTCCAGGTCGGTGCACATCTGCGGATCGCAGGCCACGATCGTGCCCGGGGTGACCTGCTGAGCCACCCAGGTCGCGGCGGCCGTCCGGGCCGCGGCGGCGGCCTGGGCCGCGGCTGGGCTGAGCGCCGGGCCGCGGCTGGCCCGGCTGCTGGCTGACGGGGACGCGGTGGCCCGGCCCGAGCCGGTGCTCCGGCGGTTCACCGCCACGGCCACCGCCGCGGCGGCGGCCAGCACGGCCAGCCGCGGCGATCAGCGCGGTCAGCCGCCAGCGCGGGCGGGCCGCCCGGGCCCGCACCCGGCGCTGCCACCACAGCCGGACGGTGGTGGCCAGTACCGTGCCCCAGGACGGTGGGCGGCCAGCTGGGCGGCGCGGCCCGCGCTGCGTCCCCGGCGGGCTGCCCGCGGGCCCGGCTGGCCGCTGCGCACCGGCCGGGCCAGGCTGAGCAGCGTCATCCGGCTGCTCCGCCGTCGCCAAGCTGCCGGCTCCGGCTCGCGATCATGCTGGTCCAGCCCGGCCACACTGTGCCCGGCCTCGCTGTGCTCCCCGGCCAGCGCCCTCGCCTCCCATGTCCCGCACTGACACGATCACTGCATCCTGGGCGGTGTTGTGGCCGGGACTGCGCCCGCGGCAAGCACTGTCACCGGACCCGAGCGTCCCCCCGGCAAACGGGTCGGTGAGCAGCCAGGACATCCCAATCCCAGGGAGCCTAGCGGAGCACAGCTGAGGCATGGATTTCAACCGGAATAGCGCGATGTTTCCGGCCGACTACGTACTGCTGGGTAACCTCACGGGCTCAGCGGATCTCGGTGCTGAACACGACGACGTTGCTGAGGTACGTCCCGGTGGCATCGTCGAACGTGCCACCGCAGGTGATCAGGTGCAGCTCGGCGTCGGGGGTGGGCCCGTACACCCGGGCGGTGGGAAAGTGCGCCTTCGGGTACTGGCGCACCGCGGTCACCCGGAACGTGGCCAGCCGGCCGTCCGCCTGCCGGACGAAGATCTTGTTGCCCGGGCGGAGCAGCCGCAGCCGGTAGAAGATGCCGGGGCCGAGGTAGGAGTCGATGTGCCCGGCGATGACCGACGAGCCGATCGCGCCGGGCCGCGGGCTGCCGGTGTACCAGCCGGCCACCGAGGTGCTGGCCGGCACCTGCAGCGTGCCCTGGGCGGTGATGCCCAGCCGGATCAGCCTGGTCCGCACGCCGATGGCCGGGATGCGCAGCGCGACCGGCAGCGGCACCTGGCCGCGGCTGGCCGGCCGGGGCAGCGGGGCCGGCCTGCCGAGCGGGACGAGCCGGGTCGCGGCGGCCGGCAGCGGCCGGGGCGGGTGGCCGGGCCGGCCGCTGCTGCGCAGCAGCAGCCCGGCCCCGGCCACCGCGGCCACGACCAGGCTGGCCAGCAGCACGGCGGCCGCGACCGGCCGCCGTGCCACCTTGCGCCACAGCGGGCCCGGCCGGCCGTGCCGGGCCGGCCTGCCGCCCGCCATCAGCGCGCGTGCCGCGCCACCGCCCGGTGGCGGCGCAACCGGACCGCCGCGGCCGCGGCGGCCAGCAGACTGGCCGGCCAGCCCGGCCAGCCAGGGCAGCGGCGAGGGCGCCGGCCGGGGCGCGGTGCCGCCCAGGCCGGTGGCCGCGCCGCCGGCCGGCATCGCGCCGCTGCCCGCCGCGTCCATCAGGCTGGTCACCTCCAGGCCGCTGGCCGAGTCCAGCACGACCAGGGTGTGGATCGAGCCCGCGGTCAGCTGCACGGTCCCCGACCAGCACTCGGTGCCGCCGCGGGCGTGCACCGGCCAGCGCCCGGCCGGTCCGCGGTGTAGCCCGTGACGCTGGCGAAGGCCAGGCCACGGGCCAGCAGGCGGTGCCCGGCCCGGACCGTCACCCGGTGCTCCCTGAGCGACGCCTGGATCACCCGGACCAGCGACTTGCCCTTCGGCGTGCTCAGCCGGTCGTCGAGCACCTGGAGCCGCAGCTCCTTCTCCGGGCCCATCCCGGCCACCGTGTAGGCGTGCCCCGGGATGCACCATCAGGTTGCTGGACAGCACCGGCTTGGACGACGGCGAGGCGCCGGCGGCCCGCATGGCCACCGTGTACTCCCCGTGGACCACCTTCTCGTACGGCGACACCGTGCCGTAGCTGACGTGATGCAGCACGATCTCGGCGTTCGGCATGCCGTAGCTGTACAGGTAGACGTCCACCGCGGGCGTGTTCGGGGACAGATGGGCCAGCCTGACCCAGCCGTACCCAGCCGAGGCGGGCGCGGCCGCGGCTGCGCTGGCTGTCCCGGCCAGCGCGGCCGCGGTGAGCAGCATGCTGCCCGCCAGCAGGGCAACCGGCCGGCTCAGCCGGAACACCGTGAACTTCCTGTCATCGTGCCCTCCCCAATCCGGTCCTGACGACCAGTAGATCAACCGGTAATCAACTAGTGATGCGTATCCGGGTCAGCCCTTTCCGAGCAGCCCGAGCGGGCTCGGTGCGGCGAACTCGACGCGCAGCGCGGCACTGCCGCCGGGCAGCCGGAACTCGGTGACGACTGGCCGGGCGGTACGGCGGCCAGCTGCGCGCGCAGGAAGCTGGCCAGCGACCGCACGCCGTTCGGCCGCTGCGCGGTGCCCGGGCCGTCCGGCGCGAGGTAGGCGGTGCGCAGCGGCAGTCCCGGGCTGGCGCCGGCCGGCGGCGCGGCGAAGCCGAGCACGCGCACCGAATGCAGCGTGGCCAGCGCGGCGAGCACGGTCAGCAGCCGGGCATCGACCTGGCCGTTGGCCAGCTCCGGGAGCGCCGTGTTCGCGACGTGGATCCGCGGGTTGCGCAGCAGCTGCTTGCCGGCCGACAGCCGGGCCGCCTGGTCGGCGCGCAGGCCGGCGGTGTAGGCGGCCGCCCCGTCCGGGGCGACCACCCGGATGGCCACCTGGGCGCTGCCGGTGCCGAAGCTGGCCAGCACGTCCGGCGCGTACACCCGGCCCAGCCCGGCGCCGAACTGCTGCCGCACGGCCGCGGTGGCCACCAGCACGTCACTGCCCAGCGGGCCGGACGCGCCGGTCCCCAGCACCTGGAGCCGGCCTGCGGGACGCCGGCCTGCTGCAGCACCGCGCACATCTGCGGGTCGCAGGACACGATGGCATCCGGCGCGACCTGCTGGACCAGCCAGGCCGCGGCCGCGGCCCGGGACGCCGCGGCCGCCTTGAGCGCGGCCGTGCTGCCCGCCTGCCCGTGCGCACCGGGGCCGCCCGCCGCCGGGGACCCGCTGGCCCTGGTCCGCCCGCCGCCCTGGGTCAGCGCCACGCCGAGGGCGGCCGCGGCCAGCAGGACGGCGGCCAGCAGCACCACGGTGAGCACCCGCCAGCGTGAGCTGCCCGTCCGGGACCGCACCTGGCGCTGCCACCACAGCCGGATGGTGGTGGCCAGCACGGTTCCCCAGGACGGGGTGGTGCTGGCCGGGGTGGCCGGCTGGGCCGGGGGTCGCTCCTGCCGCCCGGCACCGGCCTGGTCCGGCCCGGCACCGGCCTGGTCCGGCCCGGGGCCGGCCGCGGGGTGGCCGGGCACGGGGCCCGGCCGGTCCGGGCCGGACGGCTCCGGGCCGGCTTCGCGGTCCGCCCGGGCCAGCGTGATCGCTTCCTGGGCCACCCTGATGTCCCGCGCGGACAGGATCACCGCGTCCCGGGCGGCGTCGTCAGCGAAACGCCGCGGCCCAGGCGGCCTCGGCGGCTGACTTGGTGATCGCACGCAGTCCCCCAGCGGGTCCGGTCCGTGACAGCTGGCCCATGGGAACCGAGGGACCTACCGACCCAGTGAGCAGCCGAGCACACATCGGGCAGGCATTTCAACCGGAATAGCACGATGTAACTAAGGAAATTCGTACTGTGCGGTAAGAGTCAGCCCGCACTCACCGGCCGGGCCGAACCCGCAGGTAAACGGCCACCGCCTGGTCCACCGCCGCGGCCTCGTCCGGCAGCGTCGCGGCCCGGCGCCGGGCCGCCGCGGCCAGCGCGGCGGCCTCCGCCGGGTTATCGACCAGCCGGGTCACCGCGGCGGCCAGCACCTTCGGGTCGCCGGGCGGGACGAGCAGCGCGCCGTCCGCGCCGGTCAGGTCGGCGATGCCGCCCGCCCGGGAGGCGACCAGCGGGCGGCCCGCGCGCAGCGCCTCCTGCACGATGAGCGGCTGGCCCTCCCAGGAACTGGGCACCACCACCACGTCCGCCGCGGCCAGCAGCACCGGCACATCGGACCGCGGGCCGAGGAACCGTACCTCGGTGCCGGCCGCGGCCGCCTGCGCGCGCAGCGCCGGCCCGAGCGGCCCGTCGCCCGCGATGACCAGCAGCGGCACCGGGTCGCGCCGCTGCCAGCGGGCGGCCGCCTCGAGCAGCGTGCCGAAGCCCTTCTGCGCGGCCAGCCGCCCGGCCGCCAGCACCACCGGCCGGCCGTCACCGCCGAGGTCCCGGCGCACCGCCGCGACCTGCGCCGGGTCGGCCGCTGGGGTGCCCGGCGCGGCCACCACGGCCTGCCCGGCGATCCGGGCGCCCCGGCGGCGCAGCCGCCCGGCCAGGTCCGCGGACACCGGGAGCACCGCGTCGGCCCGGCGGGCCACGATCAGTTCCAGCGCCGCGTAGACCGCGGCGGCCGGCTGGCTGGGCGGTGCCGCGTTGTGCACCGTGACCACCAGCGCGGTGCGCCGCCCGGGCCGCCCGGCCAGGGCCAGCGCGGCCAGCGCGCCCGCGCGCAGCCCGTGCGCGTGCAGCACAGCCGGGGCGTCCTGGCCGAGCCAGCGGCGCAGCCGCGCCACGGTGCGCGCATCGGTGGCCGGCCGCGGCCGGTCCCCGATATCCAGCTCGCGGAAGCGCAGGGTCCCCGGGCGCGGCGGCTCGCCGCCGGCCGGCGCGGAGCGGCGATCGGCGGGTCCGGGAGGTCGTCCCCCCGGGCCAGCACTGGCCCGGCCAGTCACCTCCAGGCTGGCCGGGCCGTAGACCGTCACGGTCGCGCCGCGGGCGGTGCAGCCCCTGGCCAGCATGGCGACATGCCGCCCGGTGCCGCCGGCCGTGCTGCCCACCAGGTACCCGATGGCCAGCCCGGACAGGTCCGCGGTGTTAGCCCGGGGGGACGACCCCCCGCTCTGCTTCCCCGGGGGACGACCCCCGGAACCCCCGGCCCCCGCGGTCGCTGGCTCGGCGGGAACACGCCTGCGGCGCGCCCCCCCTCGCCAGCCGATGGCGTTCATCGGGCCGGGCGGACCCGGGGCAGGCGTTCCCGGGCGCGAGCCAGGACGGCGCGCAGGTCGCCGCCGTCGAGGAGCAGGACGGCGGCCCCGAAAGCGACCGCGACGCAGCCGCAGGCCAGTACGGCGATGCCGGCGTTAGGCAAAAATCCGTGTACCGGCAGGCCGGTGGAGACGGCCGCGCCCGCGGCCACCCCGGCCACCGCGCCGGCCAGGCCCGCCAGGGCCGCCCGGGCGGTGCCGCGCAGCGCGCTGCGGCCACGCATGGCGCGGACGACGGCCAGCAGGGCCAGGCCGCACGCGGTCAGCCCGGCCGTGTTGCCCAGCCCGAGCACCGGCACCACCCAGTGCGCCGGGACCAGCGCCACCGCGATGACGTCCGCCACGATGACCAGCAGCCAGCCCGCGACCAGCGCCACCGCGGCCAGCCGGGCCCGGCCGTCGGCGAACAGCACCCGGGACAGGCAGGCGGCCAGCCCGTAGCCGACCAGGCCGGGCGCGAACGCGGCGAAGGTCAGCGCCAGCAGGTGCGCGTCGTGCGGATGGTGGGTGAACAGCCGGGCGGCCGGGATGGCCGCGCCGGCCAGCAGGGCGGCGCCGAGCCAGGACACCAGCATGACGGCCCGGGTGGTGGCGGCGGCCGTCCGGTCGAAGCTGGCTCCCTCGGCCGCGGCCAGCACCGGGTAGGCGGTGGTGGCCAGCGGCACGGCCAGCACCGCGTACGGCACGAAGAACATCTGCCAGCCGAAGTTGTACAGCACCAGCGCGCCGCGGGCCTGGTGGCTGTTGGCCAGCACGATCACCGCGACCACCGACGCGTCCTGGGCGATCAGCGCGGCCACCCCGACCGCGGCCAGGCTGCGGATCCGGGTGGCCACGCCGGGCGGGAAGCGCAGCGTGGGCCGCAGCCGCAGGCCCAGCCGGAGGGCCGGGCCGAGCGCGGTGAGGGCCAGCGCGGCCACCCCGATCGTGGTGCCGATGGACAGCACCAGCAGCGCGTCGGTGGGGATCCGGTCCAGGTGGTTGCGGAAGCCGTGGCTGAGCGGGACGAACGCTATGTAGGTGGCGATGACCACCAGGCTGGACAGCACCGGGGCCAGCGCGGGCGAGATGAACCGGCGGTGCGCCTGCAGGATGCCGTAGAGCACCACGGCCAGCCCGTAGAGCAGGATCTGCGGCGCGAACACGGCCAGCATGTGCCCGCTGATGGTGAAGATGGCCGGGTGCTTGCAGCGCGGCGCGCCGGCCAGCAGCAGCGAGGCCAGCGGGCCGGACGCCGCCGCGATGAGCAGGCTGGCCGGCGCGAGCACCAGCACCGTCCAGCTGAGCAGGGCCGAGGCGATCTGGCTGGTCTCCGCGTCCGCGGCGGCCGCGTCCCGGCACGCTCCGGGCCGGGCCGGCCGCCAGCCGCCGGGCCGCCGGGGCGGCCAGCACCGGCACCAGCGCGCTGGTCAGCGCGCCGCCGATGACCACGTCGTAGACGATGTTCGGCACCTGGTTGGCGGTCGCGTACGCGGTGCCCAGGCAGTTGGCCGACACGGTGTGCGCGAACACGAGCTGGCGGCCGAACCCGACGATGTTCGACAGCACGGTGATCGCGCCGATGAGCACCGCCGCCTGGCCGATGGCCCGGCCGGCCGCTGCGGTCACCCCGGGCTCGGTCACCGCCGTCTGGGGGCGGGTCACTGCGTGCTGGCGGGCGCCGCCGCGCCCGGCCCGGCGGGCGTGGCCCGCCCAGGCCGGCCCGCCCGCCGCCGGCCCGGCCTGGTGCCGGCCGCCGCGGGGCCGGCGCCGGCCGCCGGCCCAGCATGTCCAGCCAGCGCAGCGGCGGGGTGCGCTCGATCACCTTGGTGAAGCTGACCACCTCGCTGGCCGCGGTCAGCCCGATGATCCCGGTGAGCAGCGCGATCCGGGCCGGCCGCGGCAGGCCCGCCGCCGCGGCCGTGCCGAGCAGCGCGCCGAGCGCGTTCGCCCCGGCGTCGCCCAGCATGGCCCGCTCCCCCAGGTCCTCGCCGAGCAGCGCGAGCGCGGCGCCGGCCGGCACCGCGGCCAGCGGCGCGGCCTGCCGCGCCGCGGCGGCCAGCAGCCCGGCGCTGGCCACCGTGACCTTGCTGGCCCGGCCGGGCCGCAGGTCGAACAGGTTGACCAGGTTCGGCGCCGCCGGCGATCAGGCCGGCGTTCAGCGCCGTGTCCAGCGGGCCGCCGCCGAGCAGCAGGCTGGCGGCGAGCCCGGTGGCACCGATACCGCCCAGCTTGGCCGCGCCGGTGGTCAGCTCGCCGTGGGCCAGCGCGCCGAGGTGCCCGCGGAATCCGCGGCGGTCGCCGCTGCCCGCCAGGTCGTCGTAACCGCCGAACACGGCGGCCCCGGCCGCGGCGGCCAGCAGCGCGGCGCGGGCCCGGCCGGGGAGGCCGGGGCTGGCCACGGCGGCCAGCGCGGCGCCCGACGCCACCGCCGGGCCCGCCAGCAGCGTCACCGGCTCGCCCCGGTGATTGGTCCGGGTCCAGGTGTCCTGGCCCGCGGGCGGCCAGCGGCGGAGCAGCCGGTAACCGCCCCCGGCAGCCGCGGCGGCCAGCCCGCCGGCCGTCAGCGCGGTCTTGCCACTCATTTCCCGGCCGGCTGGTGGGTGGCGGACGCCCGGGTGCTGGCCGTCGCGGTGGTGGATGGGGTGGCCGACGGGACCGGAGCCGGGCTGGGGCCGGGCTGGGTGGCGCCGGGCAGGCTGCCGTAGCTGCCCGACTTACCCTCGGCCAGCTGCTCGTACAGGGCCTGCGCCACCACGATCTGGCCGCTCGCCGTGTCCGCGTTGTCCACGCTGCTCAGGTGGCCGCCACGGCCGCCGCCGCGCATCACGTCGATCGCGCTGCCCGGACCGGAGCCGGACAGCTGGCCGGCTACCACGGTGCCGCTGTCCGCCAGGTTCAGCTGCTGGGCCAGCGTCACCAGGGTCTGGCTGGCGACGTTGGCGTCGCTCGTGGCTGGCGCGGGGTGGCCGGGATAATCACGACAGCCAGGGTGGCACGCTCGGCCGGCCGTGGGCTGGTACTTAGGTAACCTCCGGCCGCGTAGCCGTTGATGATGGTCTGGTCGGCAGCTGTCGGCGCTGGTGCCGTTGCCGGCCTGCGGCGCGGTCGGGCTGTTCTTGGCCAGGATCGCGCTGGCGATCAGCTACCCGCCTCGGCCTGCGGGGACCCGGCGCGCAGCGTCACCCCGGCGCGGGGTGAGCTGGCGGTTCAGCGTGTCCAGGTCGGACTCGGCGCCGGTGCTGAAGAACTGGGTCTGGAACTGGACCTGGCCGGTCACCGTGGCGCCCGCCGTGGTCAGCGCGTTCTGCACGCCGTTGACCACCGAGCCGGGCGCGCCGGGCGCCTCGACCAGGACCACGCGCTGCCCGGCGAGCAGGCCGTCCAGCAGCACGTGCTCGCTGGCTGAGGCGAACGACTGCGCCGCGTTCAGCTGCTGCTTGAGCTGGCCGTTCTGTGCGTACAGCGAGTCGATCCGGCTCTTCTCCGCGGCCGAGGTCTTCTGCAGCCCGCTGAGCACCGCGCCTTTCAGCACCGAGGTGGACCCGATCACGATGCCGATGGCCAGGGCCAGGAACACGGCAACGATGGAAACGAGGTGATATCGGAAGTCGATCACGAGGAGTCCCGGTCTAGAACAGCCCGCTGAGCCAGTACCGCACGCCGTCCCATTGGGCCCCAAGGTAGGTGATGAAGATCTTGCCGGCCGACTGGCCTGGCGAGGCCAGCATGACCACGAGGATGGTGCAGCACGCGGCCAGCACCAGCCCGAACAGCGCCCAGCCGGAGATGCGGTTACGGTAGAGCCGGCTGACGCCCTTCGGCGTCCACCAGCTTGCTGCCCACCCGGAGCCGGGTCAGCCAGGTGCTCGCGTACCCGGACCGGCCCTTGTCCAGGAACTCGTCCAGCGTGTTGTGCGTGCCGACGGCCACGATGAGGCTGGCGCCCTTCTCGTCGGCCAGCAGCAGCGCGACGTCCTCGCTGGTGCCGCCCGCCGGGCAGAGCACCGAGGACAGCCCGAGCCGCTCGGTCCGGGCCAGTCCCGGGGCCCGCCCGTCCGGGTAGGCGTGCACCACCAGCTCGGCGCCGCAGGTCAGTCCCTCGTCGGTGACCGAGTCCATGTCGCCGACGATGATGTCGGGCCGGTACCCGGCCTCGAGCAGCGCGTCCGCGCCGCCGTCCACGCCCACCATGACCGGCTTGAACTCGCGGATGTAGGCGCGCAGCGCGGCCAGGTCCTCGCGGTAGTGCTGGCCGCGCACCACGACCAGCACGTGCTCCCGTCGATCTTGGTGGTCAGGTCGGGCGCGGAGATGCCGTCGATGAGCAGGCCGCCCTCGCCCTTGGCGTACTCCAGCGTGTTGGCCACGAACGCCTGCAACTGGACGGCCAGGCCGTCCTTGGTGGCGGCCATCGCGCCCGCCACCGACTCCGGGGTCTGCACCTGGCCCTTGGCCACCGCGATGTCCCCGATGTACAGGGTGCCCTCGTGCAGCCGGACCTGGGTGCCCTCGTTGACCGTGCGGAACACCTCCGGGCCGACGTTGTCCACCAGCGGTACCCCGGCCTCGACCAGGACCTGCGGGCCGAGGTTCGGGTACCGGCCGCTGATGCTCGGCGCGGCGTTCACCACCGCGGCGACCTGCAGCCGGAGCAGCGCGTCCGCGCTCACCTTGTCCAGGTCCACGTGGTCGATGATGGCGATGTCACCCATGCCCAGCCGCTTGGTGAGGTTCTTCGTCCTGCGGTCCAGACGCGCCCGCCCAGTAATCCCCGGCAGGTCATCTGGCCTGCTCCGGTGGATTATGGGGAGTTTCAGGAACTGGGCCATCATCGCAGTCCATCCTGCCAGACCGCCGGGACGGCCGGGGCCACCTGCGGATCAGGGCCGCCGCGCCCCCGGCGGGCGGCGCGGCGGTGCGCCGCGGTCCACCGCCGCGGCCCGGTCCGCGGCCGCGGCGGACAGCAGTTCGCCGGCGTGCGCCCGGCCGAACGCGGAGTCCTCCAGCCCGGCCAGCATCCGGGACAGCTCGGTGACCCGGCCCGCGTCGTCCAGCCGGGTCACCCCGCTGCGGGTGACGCTGCCGTCGTCCGCCTTCCGCACCACCAGATGGGTGTCCGCGTACGCGGCCACCTGGGGCAGGTGGGTGACCACGATCACCTGGGCCAGCCGGGCCAGCTGGGCCAGCCGGCGGCCTATCTCGACCGCGGCCTTCCCGCCCACCCCGGCATCCACCTCGTCGAAGACGAACGTGGGCACCGGGTCGGCCCCGGCGAACACCACCTCGATGGCCAGCATCACCCGGGACAGCTCACCGCCCGAGGCGCCCTTGGCCAGCGGCAGCGCGGGCGCCCCGGGGTGGGCGGCCAGCCGGATCTCCACCTCATCCGCGCCGTGCGGGCCGAACTCGTCCTGAGCCATCACCGGCACCGTGATCTGGGCGTGCGGCATGGCCAGCGCGGCCAGCTCGGTGGTCACCTCGGCCGCGAACCGCTGCGCCGCCTCCTTGCGCAGCGCGGTGAGCTGGCCGGCCAGCTCAGCCACCTCGGCGGCCAGCCGGCCGGCCTCCGCGGCCAGCTCGCTGACCCGGTCGTCGTCCCCGTCCAGCTCGGCCAGCCGGGCCGCGGCCTGCTTGGCCCAGGCCAGCACCGCGGCCAGGTCGCCCCCGGGCGGGCTCTCCGCGCCGGGCGCGGCGGGGCCGCCGTCCGGGCCGGCCGGGGCCGGGCTGGCCTGCCCGTAGCCGCGAATCAGCCGGGTCAGCTCGGCCCGCCGCTCCTGCACCGCGGCCAGCCGGGCCGGGTCGGCCTCCACCGACTGGAGGTAGGAGGCCAGCTCGGCGCCCGCGTCGGAGACCAGGTAGCTGGCCTCGTTGAGCCGGGCGGCCAGCCCGGCCAGCGCCGGGTCGTGGCTGGCCACCGCGTCCAGCGCCTGGCTGGCCGTGCCGAGCAGGCTGACCGCGTCGGGCAGGTCGTAGGACCCGCTGGCCGGGTCGCCGAGCAGCGCGTCGTGCGCCACGGTGGCCGCGCTGTGCAGCGCGTCCGCGTTGGCCAGCCGGTCCTCTTCGGTGCGCAGCTCCACGTCCTCACCCTCCACCGGCTCGAGCCGCTCGATCTCGGCCAGCCCACGGCGCAGGTCGTCCGCTTCCTGGGCGCGCTCCCGGGCCAGGCTGGTCAGCTCGGCCAGCTCCGCGCTGGCCTCCCGGTGCCGCTGGTAGACGCGCAGGTAGCCGGCGGCCGCCGCGGCCAGCGCCGGGCCGCCGAAGCGGTCCAGCGCGTCCCGCTGCCGGCCGGCCCGGAGCAGCTGCTGCTGGTCCGCCTGGCCGTGCACCGCGACCAGATCATCAGCCAGGTAGGTGAGCAGCGAGACCGGGACGGAGTGGCCGCCCGCGTACGCCCGGGACCGTCCCTCGGCGGACACCGACCGGCTCAGCAGCAGGGTGGCCCCGTCGTCATCGAGCTCACCGCCAGCCTCGGTGACCTGCCCGGCCACCCGGCCCTGCGGGTCAACCCGCAGCCGGCCTTCCACGGTCGCCCGGTCCGCGCCGGGCCGGACCCGGGCCGGGTCGGCCCGGCCGCCGAACATCAGTCCGAGGCCGGTCACCACCATGGTCTTGCCCGCCCCGGTCTCCCCGGTGACCACGGTGAACCCGGGGGACAATTCCAGCACGGCGTCGTCGATGACGCCGAGCGCGGTAATCCGTACTTCCTCAAGCATGGGCGCGCGGCTCCTGTTCGGTATACCGGCCGTCTGGTTCGGTGTCCCGGCCCGGCTGCCGCCCACGCCAGCCGGCCACCGGCAGGCCGAACTTGGCCACCAGCCGGTCGGTGAACGGCGCGCCGCCCGCGGTGGCTTCGCCGTCGCCGCGCAGCCGGGCCAGCAGCACCGGCTGGCTGCCCCGGCGGATCTCGACGCGCGCGCCAGGTGGCAGGTCGACCCGGCGCCGGCCGTCGCACCACAGCACGCCGGCGAACGACTGGCCGACGCTGGCGCCGCTGATGACCTCCACCGCGAGCACCGCATCGGGCGAGATCACCAGCGGCCCGGCGAACAGGGCGTGCGCACTGATCGGCACCATCAGCAGCGCCTCCACCTCTGGCCAGACCACCGGGCCGCCGGCCGAAAACGCGTAGGCCGTCGACCCGGTCGGAGTCGCGCACACCACGCCGTCGCATCCCCACCGGGACAGCGGGCGGCCGTCGATCTCCGTCACCACCTCGATCATCCGCTCCCGGGCCACCTTCTCCACGCTGGCCTCGTTCAGCGCCCAGGTGGTGGCGATGACGGTGCCATTTTGCCGCACGGTCACGTCAACCGTCATCCGGTGCTCCACCGTGTACCGGCGGCTGATCACCCGGTCGATGACGTCGGGCAGGTCGTCGTGTTCCGCCTCGGCCAGGAAGCCGACGTGGCCGAGGTTCACCCCGAGCAGCGGCACCCCGGCCGACCTGGTCATCTCGGCCACCCGCAGCAGTGTGCCGTCACCGCCGAGCACGATCGCCATCTCGGCGTCCCGGGCCGCATCGGGCGTGGCCCGGACCACCTCGGCGCCCGGGCAGCGCAGCTCCTCCGCCTCGGCGTCCACGATCCGGACGGAAATCCCGGCGGACAGCAGCATGCCCACCACCAGCCGGGCGCTGCCGCGGCCGCGGCCGGTATGCGCCACCAGCCCGGTGTCGGGCGCCATCACCAGCGGCGCCAGTGCGCCGGCCGGTCACTGCGGGTCCCTGCAGCGACGGCTGCGGCCCAGCACCGGGGCCCCGGTCTCCAGCGGCGGGCGCGCCGCGGCGCAGCCAGAGGAAGTACTCCACGTTGCCGGCCGGCCCGGGCAGCGGGCTGGCCGTGACGCCGGCCACGCCAAGCCCCTGCTCGGCCGCGGCGGCCGCCACGCCGGCCACCGCCGCGGCGCGCAGCGCCGGGTCGCGCACCACCCCACCCGCGCCGACCCGGCCCTTGCCCACCTCGAACTGCGGCTTGACCAGCAGCAGGAAGTCGGCGTCCGGCGCGGCGCAGGCGGCCAGGGCGGGCAGCACCAGGCCGAGCGAGATGAACGACAGGTCCGCGGTGACCAGCCCGGGTGGCGGCGCCACCTGCTCCGGGCGCAGATGCCGCACGTTCACCCGGTCCACCACGGTGACCCGGTCGTCGCTGCGCAGCGCCCAGGCCAGCTGGCCGTACCCCACGTCCACCGCCACCACGTGCGCCGCCCCGGCGCGGAGCAGCACGTCGGTGAAGCCGCCGGTGGACGCGCCCGCGTCCAGGCAGCGCCGGCCGGCCACCCGGAGCGCCGGGAACGCGGCCAGCGCGCCCGCCAGCTTGCCGCCGCCCCGGGACGCGTACCCCGGGTCGTCGCTGGCCTCCGCCACCGTGATCGGCGCGTCCATGCCGACCTGGGTGGCGGTCTTGCCGGCCGCCTGGCCGGCCACCGCGACCCGCCCGGCGCTGACCAGTTCGGCCGCGTGCTCCCGGGACCGGGCCAGGCCGCGCCGGACCAGTTCGGCGTCCAGCCGTCGCCGCGTGCTCATCAGGATGCCGCCCGGCCGGTCAGTGGCCCGGGTCGCTAGTGCCTGAGCCCGAGTCAAGCGTGCCGAGCGCCCCGGCCAGCGCGCCGTGGATCTGCTCGAAGACCGCCGGGTGCTCGTTCAGCGGCAGCTCAGCCAGGTCAGCCAGCTTGCCCAGGGCCGCGTCCACCTGCGGGTCGCCAGTCGTCCCGGACCCCTCCGGGACATGCGGCGGCGCCGGTTCGTTCTGTGTCACAAAAGCACTCCTCTCGCCGGCGCGCGCGGGGGTTCCGCCGGCTGGCACTTCCCCAGTGAACGCTACCGCCCGGAGAAGCCCAGCCGGGTCAGCTACCCGCCACGCCACGCCACGTAGGTAACAGACGGATGGGAGTTGCACAATGGACTCTCCTGGGGAGGCGAGGCGAGATGGCGACAGCTGGAGGAATGCCGTACGGCGCTGGAGACGCTGGCCGAGCGGATCTCCGAGCTGGACGCGGACGCACGCGCCGCCCACCTGGCCGACCGGTCGATGAGCGTCACGGTCACCGACCTCGGCGTCACCTTCGTCACCCAGCTCGGCAAAGACGGGGCAGGCGCGGTCACCGAGGCGGCGGACGGCGCGGAACGGGCCAACGTCCGGTTCCGCACCCAGAGCGACGAGCTGGTCGCCGTCGCCGCCGACCCGCACCGCTTCGCCCGCGCCTGGCTCACCGGCCGGATCAAGGTCGAGGCCAGCCTGGGCGACCTGCTCCGGCTCCGCAAACTGCTCCTGATCGTCGCAGGCCCATCACCGCCAGCATGGCGTTAGGCAGAGGATCGGGAGTCGCGGGTTCGCCTGGCCTGGCCGCGCCACGAGGCGCGCCAGGCACCGCGTGCGCACTCCGGGCGGCGGCTACTGGCCCCGCGGGGAGTAAGGAGGGCTGGTGCCGGAGGGGGATACGGTCTGGTACGCGGCGCGGCGGCTCGGCCAGGCGCTGGCCGGCCGTCAGCTCACCCGCAACCGACTTCCGGGTGCCCCGGTACGCCACCACCGACCTGACCGGGCGCCAGGTGACCGAGTCGGTGTCCCGCGGCAAGCACCTGCTGACCCGGGTCGAGGGCGGCGTGACCGTGCACACCCACCTGAAGATGGACGGCTCGTGGCGGGTCCGCCCGGCCAGCGAGCGGCAGGCCGGCGGGCACCGGATCCGGCTGGTGCTGGGCAACGACACCTGGCAGGCCATCGGCTACCAGCTCGGCATCGTCGAGGTGCTGCGCACCGCCCGGGAGGACGAGGTGGTCGGGCATCTCGGGCCGGACCTGCTCGGCCCGGACTGGGACCCGGCCGAGGCGGTGCGCCGGCTGCGGGCCGGCCCGGAGCGGCCGATCGGCGACGCACTGCTGGACCAGCGCAACCTGGCCGGCATCGGCAACGTCTACAAGTCCGAGGTGCTGTTCCTGCGCGGCGTCCAGCCCTGGCGGCAGGTCGGCCAGGTGCCCGACCTGGCCGCGCTGGTCGGCCTGGCGCACCGGCTGCTGGCCGCGAACCGGAACCGGATCGGGCACATCACCACCGGGATGCCGCAGCGCGGCGCGGAACACTGGGTGTACGGCCGGGGCGGCCGCCGTGCCGCCGCTGCGGGACCATGATCAGCCGGGCCGGCCAGGGCCCGGACCCGGAGGCCCGGGTCACCTTCTGGTGCCCCAGCTGCCAGCGCTGACCCCGGACTCAGCGCAAGGGCCTGGTGGCCGCCCCGGCCGCCACCAGGCCCCGCCGCACCAGCGTTACGCGTCGCGGCGCAGGAACAGCACCGCGCCCGCGATGATCGCGATCACCGCGTAGCCAGGGAACACGGCGAACCCGCTCCACGGCGGAGAACAAGTGCGTGCCCGGCTGGTTGACCGTGGTCCAGATCTGGCTGCCCGCGTTGAACGGGATCCACTTGTCCACGTGCACCTGCCAGTTCGAGGGCAGGAAGTTGACCAGCACGAACAGCACGAACAGCAGCCCGATGGACGGCGGTGATGGCCGCCGCCGTGTGCCGCAGCAGGGCGCCGAGGCCGAACGCCAGCATCCCGCACACGGCCAGGAACAGCCCGCCGCCGATCACCGCACGCAGCACGTTCGGGTCACCGAGGCTCGTGTTGAGGTGCTTGGACTGGACAGGATGGCCTGCCCGATGAAGAACGAGCGAACGACGCGACCAGCCCGGTGACGAGGCTGACCAGGGTGAACACGATGCCCTTGGCAGCCAGCACGGTGCCCCGGCGGGGCTGCACGGACAGCGAGGTGCGGATCATCCCGGTGGAGTACTCGGAGGTGATGGCCAGCGCGCCGAGCACCACGATGATCAGCTGGCCGAGGACCAGGCCGATCAGGCTGTGCTGGGTCGGGTCGAAGCCGCGGCCCGTGGTCCGGGCGGGATACCGCGGCCACGCAGGCCAGCGCGCCGATGCCGATGGTGACCACGACCATGGCGAACAGCGTCCAGTAGGTGGACCGGACCGAGCGGATCTTGGTGAACTCGGAGCGCAGCGCGCCGCCGAGGCCGGCCGGGGCGCCGGGCCGTCCAGGGCCGGCCCGGCGGCCGGGGACCTGTGCCGTCACTGCCATCTCAGACCACCTCTCCCGAGCCACCGGCTCTCCGGCCGGGCGGCTCGCGGCCGGCCTCCCGGGGCGCCGGCCCGGAACTCCACGCTGGACGCGGTCAGCTCCATGAACGCCTCTTCCAGCGAGGCCTGGGTGGGCGCCAGCTCGTGCAGCCGGATCGCCTTGTCATAGGCCAGGTCACCGATCTGCTCGGCGGCCAGGCCCTGCACCACGATCGCACCGTCCGCGCCGTCCAGCGTCGTGCCGCCGGCCAGCGACGACCACGCTGGCCAGCGCCTCCCGCTGCGGGGTGCGCACGCGCACCGTCTGCACCGAGTTGCGCGCGATGAACTCGTGCACCGTGCAGTCGGCGATCAGCTTGCCGCGGCCGATGACCAGCAGGTGGTCGGCGGTGTTCTCCATCTCCGACATCAGGTGGCTGGACACGAAGACGGTGCGGCCCTCGGAGGCCAGCGTCTTCATCAGGTTCCTGATCCACAGGATGCCCTCCGGGTCCAGCCCGTTGACCGGCTCGTCGAACATCAGGATGGCCGGGTCGCCGAGCAGCGCGGCGGCGATGCCGAGGCGCTGGCCCATGCCGAGGGAGAACCCCTTGGACCGCTTTCTGGCCACCTCGCTCAGCCCGACCAGCTCGAGCACCTCGCCCACCCGCCGGGCGGGCAGGTTGTTGGTCTGGGCCAGGCACAGCAGGTGGTTGTACGCGCTCCGGCCGCCGTGCACGGCCTTGGCGTCGAGCAGCGCGCCGACTTCCCGCATCGGGTGGGCCAGCCGCCGGAACTCCTTGCCGTGCACGGTGACCCGGCCCCCGGTCGGGTAGTCCAGCCCGAGGATGAGCCGCATCGTGGTGGTCTTGCCCGCCCCGTTGGGGCCGAGGAAGCCGGTGATCCGGCCCGGCTCCACGGTGAACGAGAGGTGGTCCACGGCCACCTTGTCCCCGTAACGTTTGGTGAGGCCCCGTGCCTCAATCATTGAGTGTCCCTTCGTCGGCCCGGGCCCGCTGCCCGCCTGCCTTCTGCGCAGCCAAGTCTTCCGGACCGGAGGGGTGCGGCACATCGGCCGCTATGCCGATCTTCGTGCGACCGTGGGTGGATGCCGGGCCTACTCCCGGCCGGTGATGCCCCTGCTGCCCGTGGTGGGCCCCCGTGTGGGGCCCCGTGGTGAACGGGTGTCAGTGCGCCAGCGGGCCGAGCTGGGCCAGCGCGGGCCGGATCAGCTCCGCGCTGACCGCCTCCAGCGACCAGGCGGCGGCGCACAGCGCGCGCAGCCCGTCCACCGGATCCCCCGCACCGTCGAGGCTCAGCTCCGGTACCATCCGTGACCGCCGTGCGCCCGCCATCCTCCGCAGCAGAACGCCGGCCCCTGGCTGGTCACCGCCGGATGCGGCTCGAGCAGGCCGGCCAGGTCGGCCGCCAGGTAACTCGGCCGCTGGCCGGGCGGGGCCGCCACGACGTCGGCCGGGCGGCTGATCCCGGTGAGCACCAGCAGGCTGGCCGCGCCGACCCGGACCGCCCCTTCGATGTCGGTGTCCAGCCGGTCGCCGACCACCAGCGGGCGGTGCGCCCCGGTCCGGGCCACCGCCTCGGCGTGCAGCGGTGGCTCCGGCTTACCCGCGACGGCCGGCTGCTGCCCGGTGGCGTACCCGATCACCTGGCAGAGCGACCCGTTCCCGGGCTGGATACCGCGGGCGGTCGGCAGCGTGGCGTCCGCGTTGGAGGCGACGAACCAGGCGCCAGCCCGGACGGCCAGCCCGCCTTCGAGCAGCTGCGAGTAGCCGACCCCGGGCGCGTATCCCTGCACCACCGCGGCGGGCCGGTCCAGCGCGGTGCTGACCGGGCGCAGCCCCCGCTCGCGCACGGCGATGCGCAGCGCGGTGCTGCCGATCACCAGGACGGCGGAGCCGGGCGCCAGGCGGCTGGCCAGCAGGGTGGCCGCGGCCTGCGCGGACGTGATGATGTCCGCGGCCGCGGCGGGCACCCCGAACCCGGCCAGCTGCACAGCGATGGCGGCCGGGGTGCGGGAGGCGTTGTTCGTCACGAAGGCCAGCCGCATCCCGGTCCCGGCCGCCTTGGCCAGCGCCTCCGGTGCCCCGGGCACCGCGCTGCGGGCCGATGTAGACCACCCCGTCCAGGTCGAGCAGGGCCACGTCGTAGGACTGGCTCAGCGGCTGCGCGCAGCCGCGGCGCAGGCTGGCCAGCCCGGTGAGCTCCGCGCCCGGCCCAGCCGGGTTCCTGGCCTCATCCGTAACATCAGCCCCGGCAGCTTTAGTGGGAACATCAGCCCCGGCAGGCTCAGCAGTCACAGGATGCCCTTCGTCTCGTCCGGCCCGCCGCGCTGCGTCCGGCCGGCCGCTTCCGACCTGGCCCGCAGCGTAGCCCGGACGCCCTGCAGCGCGTCGGTGTAGTGCCGCAGCTCTGGCCGCATGGCCGCGGCCAGTGCGAGATGCTCCGCCGCGGCGCCCGGGTCACCGGCCCGGGCCAGGGCCAGGCCGAGCCCGAAGTGGGCATAGTCGTCGCTCGGGCTGGCCTCGACGATCTGCCGGAATGTCTGCGCGCGCGTCCGCGTACCGCCGGGTGTCGAACTGGGCCCGGCCGAGCGCCTCGAGCACGCTGCGCGCCCCCGGCTCAGCCTCGGCCGCCCGCTCCAGCAGCTGCGCGGCGGCGGCCGCGCTGCCCCGGCCGAGCAGTTCGAGGCCCCGCTGGTACCACGTGTACGCGTCACCATGCGGGGCCGGATTGTCGCCGGGCGAGCGGCGGATTTTCCTCCGGGCGGGAATCCTGGCCGCCCAGCGGTGCTTCTGACATATGTGCAGATCCTTCCGTCCGGCGAGGAACCAGCGGTGCCGGGCCCAGCCGGGCTCGCGCTCGCGCCCTTCCGTGGTGTCCGTTATGCCCAGCAAAGGGTGACCGGACTCGCCGAGGTCACCTCCCCACCGTACGACGTCATCGGTCAGGACAGCGCCCAGCATCTGCGCGACGCCGACCCGCACAACGTGGTCCGGCTCATCCTGCCGCCGCCGGTGCCCGGCCAGCCTGGCGCGGAGTACCAGGAGGCGGCCCGGCTGCTCGATGCCTGGCTGGCCGAGGGCATCCTGGTCACCGAGCAGCAGCCCGCGCTGTACCTGTACCAGCAGCGGCTGGTCCGGCCCGGGCCGGACGGCGACGGCGTGCTGCAGCGCGGGCTGATCGGGGCGGTGCGGCTGGCCCCGCCCGAGGCGCGGATCGTGCTGCCGCACGAGGACGTGATGCCCGGGCCGGTGCTCGGCCGGCGCCAGCTGATGGAGGCCACCCAGGCCAACCTGGAGCCGATCTTCCTGCTCTACGACGGTGGCCCGGGCACGGTGACCGCCCGGCTGTCCGCCGCAGGCGGCCACGGCGGGCCAGCCCGTGCTCAGCGCCCGGACCAGCGACGGCATCGAGCACACGCTGTGGGCGCTGACCGACCCGGCGGCGCACCGGGCCATCGCGGCCGACCTGGCCCCGCGGCAGGCCCTGATCGCCGACGGCAACCACCGTTATGCCGCCTACCTGCAGCTGCAGGCCGACCGGCGGGCGGCTGGGGACGGCCCGGGGCCGTGGGACTACGGCCTGGCCCTGCTGGTGGACCACATCTCGTTCCCGCCCAGCATCGGGGCCATCCACCGGGTGATCCCGGGGCTGGACCCGGGCGAGGCGGTGGAGCGGGCCAAGGCCGCGTTCACGCGTCCGGCCGCTGCCCGGCGGCCCGGCGGGCCTGCCCGCCGCGCTGGACGAACTGGCCATGGCCGGCCGGGACGGCACCGCGTTCCTGGTGGCCGGCCAGGGCCAGCTGTACCTGCTGACCGACCCCGATCCGGTCCGGCTGGAGGCGGCCATGCCGGCCGGCAAGTCCGCGGCCTGGCGCCGGCTGTCCAGCGCCGCGCTGCAGGAACTGCTGATCGGTGAGCTGTGGCAGATCAGCGACGACGACCGCACCGTGCAGGTGGTGCACCACGACGCGGCCCGCGCGGTGGCTCAGGCCGACCAGGCGGGCGGCACCGCCGTGCTGGTCAACCCGCTGACCACGGCGGACGTGTACGAGGCGGCCGCGGCCGGTGAGCGGCTGCCGCGCAAGTCCACGTCGTTCGCGCCCAAGCCGCGCACCGGCCTGGTGCTGCGCTCGTTCGCGGCCGCTAGCGGCTGGCAGGCGTGGCTCAGCTCTTGCGCACGTACAGCCCGAACGGGCCGCCGGGCGCGGGCACGAAGTGCTGGTCGAAGTACACCGTGATGTCCCGCGCCGTCCACGGGATCCGCTTGTAGGACAGCGGTGACAGCCACACGTAGTCCGCCCCGCGCAGCGCGGACAGCCACAGCGCCCGCACCGCGGCCACCCGCTGCGCCCCGCTGGCCGCGTTCCGCCCCTGGGACAGTGAGTAGTCACTGCCCACCCCGTCCACCATCGGCACGCAGCCGGGCCGCGACGAGCCGAACCGGTTGGCCGCGATCGCATAGGACGCCTGATCGGCCAGCACGCACGCGCCGGGCGGGATGACCCGCTCGGCCTGGTCGATGATGCTGCCGGTCAGCCCGGGCGTGGTCGGCGCCAGCGGCGGCTGCAGGCTGGTCTCGAAGCCGACCTGGATGACGGCCAGGATCGCGATGATGACGGACGCCGCGGCCGCGCCGTGCCGGGTCAGCCACCGGTGCGGCCCCGGGCGCAGTGCCGGGCCGGGTCGCGGGCTGGAACGTGTCCACCAGCCGGGCCACCGGAAGCGCGATGGCCAGGGCCAGGAACGGGGCCAGGAAGCCGGCGTAGTGGTAGTAGAAGTCGGCCGGCCAGAGGAACGCGATGATGGTCAGCACGGTCGCGGCATAGCCGAACTGCTCCAGCGGCCGCGGCCGCTGCCCGGACCGCCGGGTGGCGGCCACGGCGCAGCCCACGATCACGCGCGATGATGGCCACCGTGACGATGGTCAGCGGGACCGGGCCCAGGCTGGAGAAGTCGGTCAGCCCGGTCATCTGGTGCAGCCGGTAGGACAGCGTGACCCGGACCACGTCCACCCGGACCAGCTGGGCCAGCACCACGCTGTTGTAGAACGTGCGCGGGGCGAGCGCCGCGAACGGCAGCACCGGGGCCAGGAAGCCGACCGCCACCCCGGCCGCGAAGCCGAGGGCCCGCCGCGGCCGCCGCGCGGCCAGCACCAGGATGACCAGGACCGGCAGGACGGCCCAGACTTTGACCGCGCCGGCGAAGCCGAACGCGAGGCCGCCCCAGACCAGCCGCCGCCAGGAGCCGGCCAGCTGGTCGCCGTCGAACACGGCCAGCGCGCCGAGCAGGCAGAACAGCACCAGCCACGGCTCCAGCAGCACGGTGTGCGCGGCCTGCACGCTGGCCGGGTAGACGGCCACGATGCCGCTGGCCAGGATGACGGCGAGCAGTCCGCGCTGCCGGACCAGCAGGCCGGTCAGCCCGGCCGCGGCACCGCCGGCCACCGCGGTCAGGATCCGGCCCACGCCCATCCCCCACGCGGTGCCCAGCGTCTTGGTCGCCGCCGCCACCGGGGCCATCAGCAGGGTGATCCCCGGCGGCTGCACGATGATGAAGTCGCGGTACGGCAGGTAGCCGTGGATGAGCAGGACCGCGCTGCCGAAGTCGGTGCCGTCGTCGTACTCGGTCACGCCGAGCAGGTACTGCGGCCGGGTCAGCTGGTACAGCCGCAGCCCGATGGCCAGCACGGTAATCACCACGATGGCCGCGTTCACCTGACCGGACCGGGTCCAGCGACGGTCAGGGCCGGGCTGCGCTGGCGATGTCTGCGACTTAGCGGCAGGCATTCTCACTGGTAATCCACTCACAGGTTGGTTGCTCCGCAACGCTCTCCCACAGACCCGGTACTGCGCCGGTGGCCTGTTCAGCAACGGCAGGCCGCAAGCAACCGAGATCATCCCCCCGGCCGGCGACCGCCATTTCGCACCAGGGCACGATCCGACCGCGCTCCGATATTACTCGGAGCCGGAGCGCAACCGCCGCCGCATCCGGCAGGCCCGCCCGGCCCAGCTGGCATCCGGCCCGCGCCCTGGTGCATTACGGCGGCCACCGGCACTGTCTGGAACCATGGTGGCATGGACACGGCCGAGCGCAGTCCGCAGACCCCGGGGATTACCGATCTCGGGCATGATGTGTACGAGATCGATACCCGGATGGCCGGCTACCCGGGCATCACGGCCGGCTACCTGATCCGCAGCGACCGGCCGTGCCTGGTGGAGACAGGCACCGCCCCGTCGGCGCCGGTGGTCCGTGACGCGCTGGCCACGCTCGGCCTCGGCCCGGCCGACCTGGCCACGGTGGTGGTGACGCACATCCACCTGGATCACGCGGGCGGCACCGGGGACATCGCCGCCATGTACCCAGGCGCGGACGTCGTCGTGCACGAGCGCGGCGCCCGGCACCTGGCCGACCCGGCGCGGCTGATGGCCAGCGCGCGGCAGGTGTACGGGGACGCGCTGGACGCACTGTTCGGCACCATGCACCCGACCCCGGCCGAACGGATCGTCAGCGTGGCCGAGCGCGGCCGCATCGACCTGGGCGGCGGCCGCTGGCTGGACAGCCACTACTCGCCCGGGCACGCCAAGCATCACGTCGGCCTGATCGACTCGGTGAGCGGCGACCTGTACGTCGGGGACGCGGCCGGGGTGTACATCCCGGAGACCCGCGACCTGCGGCTGGCGACGCCGCCGCCCGATTTCGATCTGGAGACCGCGCTCCGCTCACTGCGCATGTTCGCCGCGCTGCGCCCGGAGCGGCTGCTGTTCAGCCACTACGGGCCGGTGCCGGACGTGGCCGAGACCCTGCAGCGCTCGGCCGAGGAGATCCAGGTCTGGGTCGAGGAGACCCGGCGGGCCCGGGACGCGGGGCTGGATCTCGATCACGCGGTAGCGATGGTGCAGCAGCGGACCCGGCAGCGGTACTCGGTGCTGGCCCCGGGCGCCGACCCGGACGTCGCCGCCCGGTTCGAGGCGGTCAGCGGCACCGAGGGCAGCGTCGCGGGCATCATGCACTGGCTGGACCGGGAGAACCCGTCCTGATGGCCGCGGCGGCGGCTGACTCAGCCGGTGCCGGCCAGCCGGTTGGGCGCCCATAGCTGATCGGCATCGCCCGCCGCCGCCGGCCCCGGTAGACGTCGATCTTGTGGTCGATGAGCTTGAGGCTTTCCTGCGCCTCAGCCAGCTTGGCCAGGACCTCGGCCCGATGGTCCTCCAGCAGGGCCAGCCGGTCCTTCTCGTTGCCCGGGCCGGCCGCGACGAGCTGGGCATAGCGCCGGATGCTCCGGATCGGCATGCCGGTGGCCCGCAGCCGGGTGCAGATGACGATCCAGTCCAGATCGAGCTGGTGGTAACGGCGCCTGCCGCTGGCCGTCCGGTCCACGGCGGTGACGACCAGGCCGGCCCGCTCGTAGTAGCGCAGCGTGTGCACGCTGACCCCGGTCCGGCGGGCGGCCTCGGCGATGGTCACGTTGACTTCGAGCACGCTCTAAATCCTAGCGTCGTAGCCATGAGTTCTCCTGCCCTGCCCCGGCGCCGCCGATGGCTGGTCCTGGCCATCTGCTGCACCAGCATCTTCGTCGTGGTGATGGACATCTCCATCGTGAACGTCGCGCTGCCGGCCATCGGCCGTGACCTGCACGCCACGGAGTCCGGCCTGCAGTGGACGGTGGACGCGTACACCCTGGTGCTGGCCAGCTTCCTGGTGCTGGCCGGCGCCACGGCCGACCGGGTCGGCCGGCGCCGCGTCTTCCAGGTCGGCCTGGCCGCCTTCGGGCTCGGCTCGCTGCTGTGCAGCCTGGCCCCGGGCATCGGCTGGCTGATCGCGGCACGGGCGGTGCAGGCGGCCGGCGGCACCATGCTCAACCCGGTGGCCATGGCCATCACCGCCAGCACATTCCCGGAACCGGCCGAGCGGGCCAGGGCGATCGGCGTGTTCGGCTCGGTGTCCGGCCTGTCGCTGGCGCTGGGCCCGGTCCTGGGCGGCGCCCTGGTCGATGGCTTCGGCTGGCGGGCCATCTTCTGGGTCAACGTGCCGGTGGTGGCCGTGGCCATCGGGTGCACGGCGCTGTTCGTGCCCGAGTCCCGCGCCGCCCGGGCCCGCCGGTTCGACCCGGTGGGCCAGGTCCTGGTCGCCCTGGTGCTGGGCAGTGTGGTCTACGCCATCATCGAGTCCAGCCGGCTGGGCTGGACCTCGCCGGTCATCCTCGGCCTGCTCGCCGTGGCCGTGCTCGGCACACTGGGCATCCTCGGCTACGAACCGCGCCGCGCCGACCCACTGCTGGAACTGCGCCTGTTCCGCAGCGTGCCGTTCAGCGCGGCCATCGTGCTGGCGCTCTGCGCCCTGTGTGCGTTCGGCGCGTTCCTGTTCGTGACCACCCAGTACCTGCAGGACGTGCGCGGCCTGTCCGCGCTGGCCACCGGGCTCGCCCTGCTCCCGGTCGGAGTGCTGGTCGTGCTGCTCTCGCCGCGCACCGGCCGCCTGGTCGGCGCGCACGGCCCGCGGCGGCCGCTGCTGGTCTCCGGCACCGCGCTGGCCCTGGGCGGCGCGCCGTCGCTCTGGCTCGGGCCGGCCGACCCCGCTGCCGGCCGTGCTCGCGGTCTATCTGCTGTTCGGCGTCTTCCTGGGCACCGTCAACCCGCCGGTCACCAACACGGCGGTGTCTGGCATGCCCGGCTCGATGACCGGGGTGGCCGCCTCGCTGGCCTCGGCTGGCCGGCAGACCGGCACCACGCTGGGTGTGGCCATCGCGGGCACGATCGTCGGGCCGGCGGTGGCCCGCGGCGGCGTGGCGTTCACCGGTGCGGCGCACGGCGTGTGGTGGATGGTGCTCGGGCTCGGCCTCGGCATCGTGCTGCTGGCCCTGCTCAGCACCGGGCGCTGGGCCATGGCCACCGCCGGGCGCGCCGCGGCCTTGTTCGGCCGGGTGGACAGCGGCGCCGCGCCGGGCCGGTCACGCCGTGCCGCGGGGCGTCGCCGGGCGGGTCAGCTCTTGTCCTCGCTGTGGTCGCCGGTGTCAGCCTCGAGGCCGTCGCCGCCGCCCAGGTCGTCGTCCGCCAGGTCGCCGTCGTCCGCCAGGTCGTCGATGACCACGTCGTCCAGGTCGTCGTAGCGTTCCGAGGCGTCGGTCTGCTCGTCCCGGTCGGCGTGCGCGGCGCGGCCGAACCAGTCACGGGCCTCCTCGGTCCGCCCCGCCTCGAGCAGCGCGTCCGCATAGGCGTAGAACAGCCGGGCCGACCAGGGCCGCAGCCGCCCGTCGGTCAGCTCGGGCACCTGCAAGGTGACCGCGGCCGCCTCGGCCAGCCCCTGGTCGCGGCGGATCCCCGACTCGACGATCAGCAGCTCGATCTGGGTGGCCCGGTCCGCCTGCCCGGCCTGCGGCTCGGCCAGCAGGGCCAGCGCGCGGTCCAGGCGGCCCAGCGCCCGCTCCGCGTCGGCCATCATCGGCAGATAGCTGGTCCGGCCGGTCAGCCGGCGGGCGGCCCGCAGCTCGGTGAGCGCCTCGGCCCAGTGCCCGGCCCGGTAGGCGGCGATGCCCGCCGTCTCCCGGACGATGCCGACCCGGGCCGCCAGCCGCCTGGCCTCCTGGGCCAGCTGGTAACCGATCTCCGGATCCTCCGCCAGGCTCGCCGCTACCAGCCGCCGGGCGACCGCGGTGGCCAGGTCCGCGGGCAGCGTGCGCAGTTCCGCGGCGGCCGCCGGGTCGAGCTGGTCCGCGGTGATCTCCGCCGGGATGTCCAGCCGCGTCCCGGCCTCATCGGCCGGCCGCGCGGACCGTGGCGCGGCCGCTGCCCCGGTCCGGGTCGGCCGGGCCCGGGTGCCGCTGGCTGGCGGCCGCCCTCGTGCCGCGGAGCCGCCCGTTGGCCGGCCGGCCCGGGACTGGTAGCCGCCGTCGGCGCGCCCGGCCCGGGACTGGTAGCCGCTATCGGCGCGGCCCGGCCGGGACTGGTAGCCGCTATCGGCGCGCCCGGCCCGGGGCCTGCCCGCAGCAGCCGAGGCCGGACGGTCCGGCGCGGTCCGCGCGCGGCCGCTCGCGCGGTTTTCCGGGACCCGGGCGTCGCTGCCGTCCTGAGCCTGGCGGGACCTGGGGCTGGCTGGCCGCCCCGGCCCGGTCCGGGGACCGCCTAGCGGCCGCTGCCGGGCTCCCGGCTGGCTGCGGCGCGCTCCCGGCCCAGCTGGGCTGTCCGAGGCTGCCCCGGCCCGCCGCCCCGGCCGGTCCTGACCCGTGCCGTAGCTGTCGCCGGAGCCGCTCCGCCGAGTGCTCGTGCCGGTCACGCGGGAGCCGCCCCGCGGCGCACCAGTCCCTCTGGCCCCATCAGCCTCTCGCGACCCGGCCCGCGAGCCGGCGCCCGGCCCGCGCCCGCGGACAGTCCCGTCAGGCCGGGCGGTCCCGGCCGGGCGAGCGGTCCGGGCACCGCCCGGCGGGGTTTCCCGGCCGGTGCCGGTCCGGCCGTCTCGTCCAGGTGCCGGCCTCCGGTTCGGGCCGCCGGCCGTGCCCCGGCCGGTGCCGGACGCGTTCCGGTCGGCTCCAGCGGTGTCCCGGCCGGTGCCGGACGCGTTCCGGCTGGTGCCAGTGGCGCTCCGGCTGGTGCCGGACGCAGCCCGCTTGGCACCGCCAGCCCTGCCCCGGGCCGTGCCGGGCGCGTTCCGGTCGGCTCCAGCCGTGCCCCGGCCGGTGCCGGACGCAGCCCGGCGGCCCGTCCCGGCTGGGGCACCGCGCCGTGCCGCCCCGGCCCGCGCCTTACCGCGATCGCCGGCCCGGCCCTCTTCGCCTGCCACGTTCTCCTCCATGCTCGTGCCCGCCAGCCACGTTCATCTCTGCCCACTTTTCACCCGGCCGGTGCCCCCATACCGGGCAAATCACCCGCCCGGCCGCACATCTCGGGAAAAGTCGGCGCGGCCACGTGCCACCCGCACAACACAGTTGAGGCCGCTCCCTGACGGGAGCGGCCTCAACGAAGATGTCCGGCGGCGTCCTACTCTCCCACGCGGTCCCCCGCGCAGTACCATCGGCGCTGAAGGGCTTAACTTCCGGGTTCGGAATGGAGCCGGGTGTTTCCCCTTCGCTATGACCACCGAAACACTATGGAGATGTGAGGCCCGGCCCGGTTGCAGCCGGAGCTGCAGTCCCGGGCGCGGTACCGACCGCACCTCGGGAACCGCACAGTGGACGCAATATCACAATGAAAGTAGAAGCCAAGCCACTCGGCCTATTAGTACCGGTCAGCTCCACGTGTCGCCACGCTTCCACCTCCGGCCTATCAACCCAGTCGTCTAGCTGGGGGCCTTACCGGGTTAACCCCGAGGGAGACCTCATCTTGATGCGAGCTTCCCGCTTAGATGCTTTCAGCGGTTATCCCTTCCGAACGTAGCCAACCAGCCGTGCTCTTGGCAGAACAACTGGCACACCAGAGGTTCGTCCGTCCCGGTCCTCTCGTACTAGGGACAGCCCATCTCAAGTCTCCTGCGCGCGCAGCGGATAGGGACCGAACTGTCTCACGACGTTCTAAACCCAGCTCGCGTACCGCTTTAATGGGCGAACAGCCCAACCCTTGGGACCTGCTCCAGCCCCAGGATGCGACGAGCCGACATCGAGGTGCCAAACCATCCCGTCGATATGGACTCTTGGGGAAGATCAGCCTGTTATCCCCGGGGTACCTTTTAGCCGTTAAGCGACGGCGCTTCCACATGCCACCGCCGGATCACTAGTCCCAGCTTTCGCTCCTGCTCGACATGTCTGTCTCACAGTCAAGCACCCTTGTGCACTTACACTCGACACCTGATTGCCAACCAGGCTGAGGGTACCTTTGGGCGCCTCCGTTACCTTTTAGGAGGCAACCGCCCCAGTTAAACTACCCACCAGACACTGTCCCTGATCCGGATCACGGACCCAGGTTAGACATCCAGAACGACCAGAGTGGTATTTCACCAATGACTCCACGAGAACTGGCGTCCCCGCTTCAAAGTCTCCCACCTATCCTACACAAGACGTCCCAAACACCAATGTCAAGCTGCAGTGAAGGTCCCGGGGTCTTTCCGTCCTGCTGCGCGTAACGAGCATCTTTACTCGTAGTGCAATTTCGCCGGGTCTGTGGTTGAGACAGTGGGAAAGTCGTTACGCCATTCGTGCAGGTCGGAACTTACCCGACAAGGAATTTCGCTACCTTAGGATGGTTATAGTTACCACCGCCGTTTACCGGCGCTTAAGTTCAGAGCTTCGCGGCCGAAGCCACTAACCCTTCCCCTTAACGTTCCGGCACCGGGCAGGCGTCAGTCCGTATACGTCGTCTTGCGACTTAGCACGGACCTGTGTTTTTAGTAAACAGTCGCTTTCCCCTGGTATCTGCGACCGCGCCTAGCTCAGAGAGCAAGTCTCATCACCGGACACGGTTCCCCTTCTCCCAAAGTTACGGGGATAATTTGCCTAGTTCCTTAACCACAGTTCACCCGATCGCCTTAGTATTCTCTACCTGACCACCTGAGTCGGTTTGGGGTACGGGCCGCCTAAATGCTCGCCGCGAGGTTTTTCTTGGCAGCATGGGATTACTCACTTCGCCTAAATCGGCTCGGCATCAGGTCTCAGGCATGTGGTGCGCGGATTTGCCTACGCACCGCCCTACACCCTTACTCCGGGACAACCATCGCCCGGTAGAGCTACCCTCCTGCGTCACCCCTACGGCTTGCCTACTACCAGTCTGGGCCGCTTCCGCCGCCGGGTCATCCCGAAGGATCGCCGGCATAGGTCGCTTAGCATCGCTGGGCTCAGCATGGGCGCATTTAAGCGGGTACGGGAATATCAACCCGTTGTCCATCGACTACGCCTGTCGGCCTCGCCTTAGGTCCCGACTTACCCTGGGCGGATTAGCCTGCCCCAGGAACCCTTGGTCATTCGGCGGAGGGGTTTCTCACCCCTCTTTCGCTACTCATGCCTGCATTCTCACTCGAGTGGCGTCCACGGCTGGATCACTCCGCCGCTTCTCTCGCCACCCGACGCTCCCCTACCCACCCGCGCACCTGGA
>CAVWSA010000040.1:0-79424 GCA_963757545.1 uncultured Actinomycetes bacterium
TGGTGAGGTTGAGCCGATGGAGATGGGTCGCACGGAAGGGGGCAGGGTT
Organism: uncultured Actinomycetes bacterium; assembly: GCA_963757545.1. Classification (GTDB taxonomy): domain Bacteria; phylum Actinomycetota; class Actinomycetes; order Streptosporangiales; family Streptosporangiaceae; genus RYN-230. The sequence goes on from CAVWSA010000040.1 coordinate 50, forward strand.
GAGCGGGTTGCTGGTCCACCAGGCGTCCAGCCGGATCAGGTTGATGGCTGCGGCGGCGACGGCGTGTTCCAGGCTGGTCTTGCGCAGGCCCAGGTAGCGGGCGGTGCGGAGGCCGGTGACGTGATCGCCTGGCGGATGGTGCCCTCGACGCCGGCGCGGATGGCGTAGCGGTCTTTCCACTGCCTGGTGGCCTGTTCGGCGCGGGCGGCCACGGTCGCGTCGTGGATCTGCCGGGGCCGCAGAGATAGTTGCCGCCCGCGCCGCGCTGAGCTGGTGCACTGGCCGCGGGCCGGGCAGGCCCGCAGGCGGCCGCGGGGAACTGGACCACGATCACCTCGGTGCCGCGCTGCTGAGCCGGGTTCCAGCGGGCGCTTAGGGTGCCCTGGGGGCAGGTGACCTGCTGGTGGTCCCAGTCGATGGTGAACATGTCCGTGGTGTAGCCGCTGGCCTGGGCCTGGGTGAGGTACCGGCGGCCAGCGGGCCGGTCAGGGTGATGCCCCGGGCCGCTGCATCCAGCAGCAGCTGGGCGGAGATGTACCCGGCGTCGGCGGCGTGCTCGCGGGGGGCCAGCCCGGCGGCGGTGAGCATGTCGTGCACCGGGGTGGTCATGACCGCGTCCGGCACGGGCGCCGCGGTGGTGGCCACGTTGGTGATCAGGTTCATGCTCCCGGCCGGCCCGGCGCACGTCTCGGTGAGGTGGATCTTGTACCCGTCCCAGCCCATGCCGCGCTTGAGCGAATACCGGGCATCGGTGTCGTAGGGGGAGATGATCCTTAATCTGCCCGGCGGGAGGCCCTGCCCGTCAGGGCCTGCCCCCCGCCGTATCACCCGCCCCTGCTCGTTGCGGGTGTACTGCTGCACCCAGATCCGGCGCAGCGTCTCCACCGCGGGCAGGTCCCGCAGCCACCCCGGGGCGCCGGGCGTGCGGACCGCCTCCAGCAGCAGGTAGCCGTCGCGGCCATACTGGACGGCCAGCTGCGTGCGTTTGGCGTCGCTGCCCGGCAGCCGCCACCCGTCGATCCGCTGCCCGTAGACCTCCTGCCAGGACGCATCGATCACGCCGGCCAGCCAGCCCGGCGCAGCAGCCGCAAGGGCCTCCAGCGCCGCCCGGACGGTCTCCCCGGCCAGCTCCAGCCGGTTCAGGCTGCGGATCCGCGCCAGCACATGAGTGGAATCGGTCCGCGCCGTCCCGCCCGCCGTGACCAGGCCCAGGTCCTTGAGCCGGGCCAGCAGCAGATCGAAGATCACCCGTTCTGCGCCTGCGGCCACCAGCCGGTCCCGGAACTCGCTCAGCACACTGAAATCGAACCCCTCGTCGGCTAACGGCAGGCCCAGGGCGTACTTCCAGTCCAGCCGGCCCCGCACCGCATCGGCGGCCTGCCGGTCAGTCAGGTTCTCACAAAACTGCAACACCGTGACCATGGCCAGCTGCGCCGGGGAGATCCCCGGCGCCCCCCGCACCCCATACGCCCCCGCGAAATCCACGTCCGCGCACCAGGCGCCCAGCTGATCACGGGCCCGGATCGCCAGGCTGCCCTTCCGGAACGCCTTCTTCGCCACCCTGACGGTATCCGCCGGGATCTCCGGCCACGGCTTCGGCTGCATCGACATGACAACCCGATTCTGCGGCCCGGATGGGAACAAGGAAGGCAGAACACGCGACCGCGCAGACGATCATCAACCACACCCAGCCCACCGTCTCGGACCCTCGCGGCGCGCCGGCATCAATAAGCCAACACAGTCACCGGTGACCACAAACTCACCGCGCTCACGCGCTAGGCGCTACTGGAGGGTCAGCCGACGGCGGATCCGGAGGGTTTAGCTGGCGGGCGGGGTGCCGATGGTGGCGGGTGCGCCGTAGCGCTGCAGCACTTCGGGCACGGCCACGGTGCCTCGCTCGTCCTGGAAGTTCTCCATGATGGACAGCAGCGACCGGGCGGTGGCCCCGGTCCCGTTCAGGGTGTGCGCGAACTCCAGCTTGCCGTCCCGGCGGAACCGGATATTCAGCCGCCGCGCCTGGTAATCCGTGGTGTTCGAGCAGGAGGTGATCTCCCGGTACCGCTGCTGAGCCGGGAACCAGGCCTCGATGTCATACTTCTTCGCCGCGGGCGCGCCCAGGTCCCCGACCGCGATGTTCATCACCCGGTAGGGCAGGCCCAGCGCCTGGACGATCTCCTCTTCGTGGGCCAGCAACTGCTCGTGAAACTCGGCTGACTGCTCGGGCACGCAGTAGACGTACATCTCCACCTTGTCGAACTGGTGCACCCGGAACATGCCCTTGGTGTCCTTGCCCGCGGCCCCGGCCTCGCGGCGGAAGTTGGTGCTGAACGCGGCGTACTTGGCCGGCAGCTCGCTCTCCTCCAGCCGCTCGTCGGTGTCGATGCCGGCCAGCGCCACTTCCGAGGTGCCGGTCAGGTACAGGTCGTCGCGTTCCAGGTGGTACAGGTTGGATTCCTCGGTGGGCAGGAACCCGGTGCCGTACATGGCCCGCTCGCCGACCAGCACCGGCGGCAGCACGGTGAGGAACCCCTGGCTGGCCAGCCGGTCCAGCACGAACCGGTACAGCGCCTGCTCGGTCACGGCCACGTCGCCGATCCGGTAGGCGAACCGCGACCCGGACAGCCGGGCGCCCCGGGCCATGTCGATCCAGCCGCGCGCCGAGCCCAGGTCGGCGGCGTCCTTGACCGGGAAGCGCAGCGACGGCTGCTCGCCCCAGGTGCGGATGGCGACCGAGTCCTCCTCGGACATCCCGTCCGCGGCGGTCGGGTCGGGCAGGTTGGGGATCTTGGCTAGCAGCGCTTGCCGGGCCTGCTCCGCCTCGCCCTGCTCAGCCTCGGCCTCGTCCAGCTCCTTGCGCAGCTGGCGCAGGCTGGCGATCTCTTCCGGGCTGGGCGGGGCGCCCTTGGAGGACCGCTTCTGGGCCGCGCGGAGCGTCTCGGCCCGCTCGGTCAGCTCACGCCACCGCTGGTCGGCGGTCAGCAGGGCGTCGAAGTCGCCGGCCGCGCCACGCCGGGCAAGTGCGGTGCGGTACCGGTCCGGTTCCTGGCGCGCGGCCTTCAGGTCAATCACCTGCGCGAGTCTAGTGCGCACCGCCCGTACCGCAGGCCCGCACGCCCCTGCCCGCACCCACGCGAGGCCGCCGAACCCACCCAACGCCGCTGACATAGGCGGCACGCGCCGCTAGGTGGCCGGTGGCTGTGAAGTCTGTGGTTCTGGTCTGGCCAGTGACAGCGGCCGAGGGTGAGTCCCGGTTGTTGATGTTGACGTAGCTGTTGCTGGAACGGCAGCCAGGTCAACATCAACAACGGGTGATCACGGCCGCGTCCGTTAAGCCAGCGGCGTCGGGTCAGCACTGGCTGTTTCCTGCACGCTGTCCGGATGGGTGGCCGGGAGGTCCTGGCAGATGAGGGCCCAGGGGCGGTCTTCGGCGCGGGTCATGATCAGGGTGGCCCGGTGCGGGCCGGACAGCTTGAGCTGCCGCCGCACCTGGCTGACGTCGCCGGCCAGGCCGCGGCGGCGGATGTCCACCGAGCCGATACCCAGCGCGCGCAGCCGGGCGGACAGCTCGCGCTGATGCCACCGGCCGGAATCGAGCACCTGGAGCGGGCGGGCGAACGGGGTACGTACCGGCCCGGCGGTGCACAGGAACGCGATCTGCTCGTCGATCTGCCAGCCGCCGACGGCCCGGGCCAGCTCGGCCACCAGGCCGGCCCGGGTGACGGCCGGGTTCGGGTCGAGCAGGTACGGGCCGGGCGGGGCGACCGGAACCGCCGGGCCGGGCTGCGGGGTCAGGGTATGGCCGCCGGGCAGGATCGTCGCCCGGGTCGCCGACCGGGCCAGCGCGGGCGACCACAGCGTGGCTTCCTTCAGCTCGCGGCCGACCGCGATGAACTCCGCTTCCCAGCCTGGCGGCACCAGTTCCCGAGGAATCCCGGGCGCGGCCTTGATGCCCAGCGCGCTGACCTGGCCGGCCAGGTCCAGGCACCAGGCCAGCGGCGGCTCGCTGGCGCCAGGACGGAGCCGACCTCGCCCGGTCCGCCGGGCCGGGTCGATGAACGCCGCCGTCACGCCGCCCAGGCCGGTGTCGCGGACGTCCCGGTGCTCGAACCGCACCCCACCGGCCACTCCGTAGACAGCCGCGTTGGCCTCGGCCATCCGCAGGTGCACCGGGTCGGCGTCCACCGCCCGGACCTGGTGCCCGCCGGCCAGCGCGATCAGGTCGCCGCCGATGCCGCAGCACAGGTCGGCCAGCAGCCCGCCCGCCGGGTACCGGCCGCGGCGGTGCCGGGCCACCACTTCGGCCGACGCCTGCTCCAGCCCGTCCCGGGTGAAGAACATCTGCATCGCCCGGCTGAACTTGGCCCGGGCCGCGATCCGCAGCTCGTGCTGGGCCAGTGCGGCGGCGACCAGTTCGGCCGGGTGGTCGGCGCGCAGTTCGGTGCCCAGCCGCAGCGCGTCGCCCGGGGACAGCGGCTGCTCGCCCAGCCGGCCGAGCAGTTCGGCGCCCGGGCCGGACAGCAGCGCGGCCAGCCGCTCCGCCGGGGTCATGATCCGGTGGCGGTCACGACCGGGCGGCGGCCGAGGTCGAGGGGCCCGCCTCGCCGGGACCGGCCGTCTCACCGGAACGAGCCGCCTCGCCGGGCCGAGCCGGGTCGCCGGAACGAGCCGGCTCGGCCGGACGGGTCGGCTCGCTGGGACGGGCCGGGGTGAAGGTGCCTAGCTCGCCCGTGTCCCCGGAACCAGCCGGGCCGCCCGGGTCGGCGCCGGGCTGGGCTACGGCGCGCCGTCCGGACTGGGTGGCCAGCACCGAACCGGCCAGGATGAGCCCGAACGCGGCGATGATCTCCGGGGTCAGCGGCTCACCCAGCACGCCCACGCCGAGCGCGACGGCCACCGCCGGGTTGACGTAGGTGATCACGGTGGCCCGGGCCGGGCCAACCTCGGCGATGAGCTGGAAGAACAGCACGAAGGCGAGCGCCGTGCAGATCACCGCCAGCGCGGCCAGGCTGGCCAGCACCTTGGCCGACGGGACGGTCCGCGGCCAGGTCAGCGCAGCGGCCGGGGCGTAGACCACGGCGGCGAAGCCGAGGCAGGCGGCGGTCATGCCGAGCCCGGGCAGGCCGGCCAGCTTGCGGCTGGCGATCAGCGGGCCGGTGGCGTAGCCCAGCGCGGTGAGCAGCACCAGGACGACCGAACCCAGGTCACCGCCCAGCGCGCCGGGCCCGGCCAGCAGGGCTACCCCGGCCAGCCCGCCGAGCAGCCCGGCCCAGCGCAGCGGGGTCAGCCGCTCCGCGCCACCGGTGAGCCGGGCCAGCACCACCCCGATGATCGGCACCGCCGCGATGAGCAGCCCGCTCATCGAACTGGACAGCCGCCGCTCGGCCTGGGACAGGAACAGCCAGGGCAGGATGATCTCGACGCAGGCGAAGACGGCCAGCCAGCGCCAGTGCGGGCGGAGCGGGCCGAGCTCACCGCGGCGCAGCGCGATGGGCAGCAGGATCACCGCGCCGCCCGCCACCCGGGCCAGCACCAGCACGGGTACCGGAACCCCGCCGTCGTCCACGACCTTGATGAGCAGGTACGGCACACCCCAGATCAGGCTCATCGCGGTGAACAGCACCCAGCCGCGCCGGCTCACGCCACACCTCCCCATCCGTCTCCCGCAGGCTACCGGGATGCGCCGACACCAGCGGCGCTGGGCAGATTAGCGCGGCAAGGGCGTTAGGCAGGAAAGGCCGGATGCTGGGCGCGGGCAGATCCGGCTACGCTCGGGCCTATGCAGCTCATCCCGGAGGGCAGCGCCCGGATGGCCACGTCAGGCGGCCGGCCGCGGCCGGAGCGCCGGGCGGGCGGCTGGCCGGCCAGGCGGCCGGGCGGCCGACGGCGCTGCCGCTGCGCTGGGCGGTGCCCGCCGCCGCGGCGGGCGGGCTGGCCCTGGCCGGGGCGTTCCCGCCGGTCGCGGTGTGGCCGCTGGCCGCTCTCGGGCCCGCGGTGCTGGTGCTCACCCTGTACCGGCAGAGCCTGCGCGCCTCGTTCGGTATCGGGCTGGCTTTCGGCGTCGCGTTCTTCGTGCCGCTGCTGTCCTGGCTGCTCAACGTGGCCTGGTACGCGTGGGCCGCGCTGGCCATCGCCGAGGCGGTCATCTTCGGGCTGCTGGCCATCGGCCAGCGGCTGCTGCTCCGGCTGCCCGGCTGGCCGGTCGCGGTGGCCTGCTGGTGGGTGGCGGCCGAGGCGATGCGGGCCCGCTGGCCGTACGCGTTCCCGTGGGGGCGGCTGGCCATGAGCCAGGCCGGGTCACCCACCGCGCACTGGGCCGCCATCGGCGGGCCGCCGCTGCTGTCCTTCCTGGTCGCGCTGGCCGGTGCGACGCTGGCCTGGGCCGTGCTGGCCGTGCTGCGCTGGCGGGCCGGGCCGCGATGGCGGCTGATCCCGGCCGGGCTGGCCGTGGCCGGAGCGTTCACCCTGGCCCTGGGCGGCACGCTGCTCCCCGTCGACCAGGCGCTAGCCGGTGAGCGGAGCGCCGCGGTGGCGGCCATCCAGGGCGACGTGCCGCACGCCAGGAGCATCCCGGACCTGCTCCGCGCGAGCACCGTCACGCAGAACCACGCGGCGGCCACCAGGGCGCTGGCCGGCCAGGTCGCCGCGGGCCGCCCGGCCCGCCCCGGACCTGGTCATCTGGCCGGAGAACTCGACCGACCTGGATCCCTCGCTGTACCCGCCGATCTACGCCACGATCGCGTCCGCGGTCCGCGCCATCAACCGGCCGGTGCTGGTCGGCGCGCTGCTGGAGAACCCGCTGCGGAACACCGGCCAGCTGTGGCTGCCCGGCCACGGCCCGGTGGCCACGTACGTGAAGCGGCAACTCGTGCCGTTCGGTGAGTACATCCCGTTCCGCGGCCTGCTCCGGCACATCACCTCGCTGGTCAACCTGCAGCCGGTGAACTTCACCGCCGGGGACAAGGCGGTCGTGTTCCACACCGGCCGGATCCGGCTCGGCGACGTGATCTGCTACGAGGTGGGTTTCGACGGGCTGGTCCGCTCCGAGGTGACGGCAGGCGCCAACCTGCTCGCGGTGCAGTCCAACGACGCCACGTTCGAGGTGGACGGCCAGTCCGGCGAATCCACCCAGCAGGTGGCCATGGCGCGGATCCAGGCCATCACCTCGAACCGGGCGGTGGTGTACGCGTCCACCACCGGGGAGAGCGCGATCATCAGCCCGGCCGGGGCCGTGCTGGCCCGCAGCGGGCTGTGGCAGCGGGCCGAACTGGACACCAGGGTGCCGCTGCGCACCGGCCTCACCCTGGCCGACCGGCTGGGTGGCTGGCCAGAAGCGGTGCTCACCGGGCTGGCCATCGCCGCACTCGCCGTGGCCATCGGCGGCGCGGTGCGGGAGCGGCGCACGGGCCGGCCTGCCGCGGCGCCAGCAGGCGGCAACACGGCCCACAATTGAGGTCATGGCCACCAGGCGCCACCGGCTGTGGCGCGCCCTCACCCAGCCATCCCGGTACGCGGCGCTGGCCGCGGGAGGGCTGCCCATCCTCGCCTTCCCCGCGCTGAACCTGGAGCTCCTCGGCTGGTGCGGGCTGGTGCCCGGGCTGCTGCTCATCCGGACCGCGGCCACCGCGTGGGAGGCGGCAGTCCGCGGCTGGTGGCTCGGGGCCGGCTTCCTGCTGGCCGCGCTGTACTGGCTGGCCCCGAACATCGGGCCGGGCCTCCTGCTGGTGGCCATCGTGTTCGGCGCGCTGTGGACCGGGTTCGGGGTGGCCACCTGGAAGCTGCTCCGGGCGCCGCTCAGCCCGGGCCGCGCGCTGGCCGCGCTGGCCGTGCTGCCCAGCTACTGGCTGTTCACCGAGTGGGCCCGGTCCTGGCAGGGCTTCGGCGGGCCGTGGGCGGTGCTGGGCACCAGCCAGTGGCAGCATCCGGTGGTGCTCGCGCTGGCTTCGGTGGGCGGCGTCTGGCTGATCAGCTTCGCCCTGGTCGCGGTCAACACCGGCATCGTGATCCTGCTGCTGGCCCGGCGGAACCTGGTCCGGCTGGCCGGCGCGGCCGGCGTCGCGGTGGCGCTGGCCGCCGGGCCGGTGGTGTTCGCGCTGACCCCGGCCACCCCGGCGGTCCGGCACGTCACGGTGGCCCTGGTCCAGCAGGGCAGCCAGCCCAGCCGGGCCAGCCGGGTGAACGCGAGCCTGCGGCTGTCCGAAGGGCTGGGCCCGGACCGCCCCGACCTGATCGTGTGGGGCGAGAGCAGCGTCGGCTACGACATCGAACGGGCCGACACCGGCCTGCTCGGCCGGATCCGCGCGCTGGCCGCCGGGACCGGCGCGGAGATCCTGGTCAACCAGGACTCGACGCTGCCCGGCGGCGGGAAGTCCAAGGTGGCCCTGCTGATCAACCCGCACGGGGTGGCCGGGGCTTACGTGAAGACCCGGCTGGTCCCATTCGGCGAGTACATCCCGTTCCGCGCTGCGCTGGGCTGGCTGACCAGCATCAGCCAGGCGGCGCCGAGCAACATGGTCCCGGGCGACGGCGCGCACCTGATCCACGCGGTGGACCGGGCCGGGCGGCCACTCCCGCTCGGCGTGCTGATCTGCTTCGAATCCGCGTTCCCGGACATGTCCCGGGTGGATGCCGACCTGGGCGCCCAGCTGATCATCTACCAGACCTCGGACACGACGTTCCAGTCGAGCTGGGCGCCGGCCCAGCACGCCTCACTCAGCGCGGTGCGCGCGGCAGAGACCGGCCGCCCGGTGGTGCAGGCCGCGCTGACCGGGGACACCGTGGCGTTCGACCCGCGGGGACGGCTGCTGGCCATGATGACCAGCGCACACCGCGGGGTGACCGTGCTGCGCATCGGGCTGCCCGCGGCCAGCGCGCGGACCCCCTACGACCGGCTGGGTGACTACCTGCCCTGGGCGGCCACCATAGTGGTGGCCGGGTCGGCCATTGGCTGGCTCATTGTTTTCCTCGGGCATCGCCGGGGACGGGTACCTTTGGAGGGCAACTTCCGGCATGCCGGATACGTCTCAGTAATGGGCGCGCCAGCCGGCCACCCCGGGTCCGGCGACGGACCGGGGCCGGAAGCACCGGACGACGACGTCCCAGGTACCTCCTGAGCGGACCGCACCCCCCCGGGCGGCCTGCTCACCGCTCTCCGCGAGCGGGCCAGCGCGTCCCGGCAGGCGAGGTGCACCAGCATTTCAGCGGCTTAGGAGAGGATCCAGGGTGCCGGAGAGCGATAACACGCACGGCCAGCGCGCGGCGGGGTCAGGCGGCAGGGTGGGGACAGGCCGCCAGGACGGCACCGCGCGCAGACGGCTGCCCACTCCCCGGCTGCGTCCTCCCCGGCTGGCCATGCTCGCCGCCCTGCCGGCCGCGGGGTGCCTGGTCATCGCGGCCTGCTCGAGCGGCGGCTCAGCCACCTCCAGCGGGTCGGCCGGGCCGTCCAGCAAGTCGTCCGGGCACGCCGTCACGGCGGCCAGCGCCGCGCTGTCCATCACGCCGGGCAACGGCGCGCGGACGGCCAACCCGGCCAAGGGCGTCGTGGTCAAGGCCAGCGAGGGGAAGATCCAGAGCGTCACGGTGACCGCCGGGCACGACGCGGTCACCGGGTCGCTGAACACGGCGCACACCGTGTGGCGGAGCACCTGGGCGCTGCAGCCGTCGCGGAACTACACCGTGCACGCCAGCGCGACGAACTCGGCCGGCAAGACGGTCAGCTCGGTGAGCAGCTTCCGCACCCTGACCCCCACCGCGACCGACACCGCGATGATCTTCGAGGGGTACAAGCAGAGCTACGGGGTGGGCATACCGATCCGGATCACGTTCAGCACGCCGGTCAGCAACCGGGCCGCGGTGGAGCGGTCGCTGGAGGTGACCAGCTCCAAGCCGGTGACCGGCTCCTGGTACTGGGACGGCGACCAGACGCTGTACTTCCGCACGATGAACTACTGGCCGGCCAACACCACGGTGTCCTTCGACGGGCACCTGGCCGGGGTGGAGGCCTCGCCGGGCGTTTACTTCACCGCCGACCTCACCCAGACGTTCGACATCGGGCCGTCGCTGATCGTGGTGGCCAGCACCAAGACGCACTACCTGAACGTGTACTACAGGGGCAAGCTGTGGGGGCACTGGCCGATCAGCACCGGCCGGCCCGGCCTGGACACGGTGGACGGCACGTACATCACGCTGGAAAAGGGCAACCCGGTGCGGATGGTCGGCAACGGCTACAACGAGCTGGTCAACGACGCGGTCCGGTTCACCTACAGCGGCGACTACCTGCACTCCGCGCCGTGGTCGGTGGGTGAGCAGGGGTACATCAACGTGAGCCACGGCTGCGTGAACCTGTCCCCCGAGCACGCGGCCATGTACTACAACCTGGCCACCCCGGGCGACCCGGTGACGGTCATCGGCAGCCCGGCCGCGGGCAAGTGGGACGACGGGTTCACGGTGTGGTTCCTGTCCTGGAAGCAGTTGCTCAAGGGCAGCGCGCTGGGCATGGCGGTGCAGGCCGGGCCGTCCGGCAGCACGTTCGTCAGCCCCTCGGCGGTCACCGGCCAGCCGCAGACCTCCCGGCTGGCCGGCCCCAAGCCGGACAACTCCGCGGCGCAGAGCTGACCCGGAAAGCTAGCGGCCGGGGACGGCTGGCTGGCCGGCCGGGCCGGTGCTGGCCCGGGCCGCGGCCGCGCCGTCCTCGGCGTGGTAGCGGGCCAGCAGCCGGTCCTCGGCCGCCTGGCGTGGGAACAGGAAGAACACCAGCCCCGCGCCGAGCAGCACGGCGACGATGGCGGCGGTGTAGGCCCACTGGTCCCCGGCCAGGAAGGCACTCTTCGCCGCCGTGGTGATCTGGCTGGCGTACTGCGGGTAGCGCTGGGCGACCGCCTGCGCGCCCGCGAAGGACTTCTCCAGCTGGTTCTGCACGCTGCTGGTGATCTGCTGGCGGTCCGGTGCGGACGCTACCGACCCGGCCACCGCGGCCGCGTACCCGGCGGTGAGCAGCGCGCCGAGTACCGACTGCATGATCGCGCCGCCCAGGTCGCGTTGCAGGTCAGCGGTGCCGGATGCCATGCCGGCCCGGCGGGTGGGCACCGAGCCGGTCAGCGCGTGCGACGCCGGGGTGCCGGCCAGTCCTACCCCGGCGCCCAGGAACAGGAAGGCCAGGCCGACCACCCAGTACCCGCTCCCGGCGCGCCACAGGGCCAGCATGACGACGAAGCTGGCCAGGCAGCAGGTGTAGCCGCAGAGCAGGGTGAAGCCGGAGCCCCGGGTGTGCACCAGCCGGGCGGACAGCGGGGCGAACGCGACCAGGCACACCGCCGCGGGCAGCACCGCCAGCCCGGAGCCGAGCGCCGAGTAGCCCAGCACGTCCTGCAGGTACTGCTGGCCGACGAAGATCGCGCCCATCAGCGAGCCGAACACGATGATGCCGCCGACCGCGGCCACCCAGAAGATCCGCCGCCCGGCCACGTGCAGGTCGTAGAGCGGAGGGTGGGCGTGCCGCTGGCGGAGCAGGAACCCGGCCCCGGCGGCCAGGGCCAGGGCCCCGGTGCCGAGGGCCAGCCCAGCCGCCCCGGGCACCGGCGCGAAGTTGATGGTGATCACCAGGGCGGCGACGAAGAACATGGACAGCACGCCGCCCAGGTGATCCACCCGGCCGGTGGTCTCGTTGACGTGCGCGGGTACCGACCGGACCGCCAGCACCAGCGCAACCACCGCCAGCGGGAGGGTGAGCAGGAAGGCCGAGCCCCACCAGAAGTACTGCAGGGCCAGCCCGGCCAGTAGCGGGCCCAGCGCGGTGACGGCGCCGCCGATGCCGGACCACAGCGCGATGGCCCGGGTCCGGGCCGGGCCCGACCACAGCGCGGTGATCAGGGCCAGCGTGGTCGGGTAGGCCATGCCCGCGGACACCCCGCCGAGCAGCCGCCCGGCCACCAGGACCCCGGCGCTGGGGGCGTACGCGGCCAGCAGGCAGGCGGGTACCGACAGCAGGACGCCCAGCACGAGCAGCAGCTTGCGGCCGTACCGGTCACCGACCGCGCCCAGGTACAGCACCGAGCCGGCCAGGCCCAGCGAGTACCCGATGGCGATCACGTCCAGCGTGGTCTGCCCGGCGTCGAACGCGCGGCCGATGTCGGGCAGCACGACGTTGGCCACGGTCAGGTTCAGGTTGGCTACCGCGGCGACCAGGATCAGGGCGGTCAGCACCAGCGGCGCCCGGTCCGGCTGGCGGGCGGCTGTGGCCAAGGTCCCCTCCCCCTGACTGCCTGGCCACCTGCTCCCGAGCCAACCAGTTCAGCGGGGCCGCGCGTCACCCCCGGGGGGTGAAGTCCCGCGCCGCGACCCGGCCAGCTGGCCCATCCGGCTCGCCCGGGGCCAGCTGGCGGACGGCGGGCCAGCGCCGGGCCAGCCGCGAAGCCACCTGCTGCACGGCGGCTCCGGCCCACGCGGCGGGCCGCGGCGTGGCCCCGTCCACCAGCCCGTTCCAGTACAGCGACCAGGTCCCGGCGACCAGCCGGCGCACCCCGGGCGCGGTCAGCAGCCGGACCGCGCCGGACGCCAGCCGCGGCCGGCGGAGCAGCGCCGCCTGCAGTGCGGCCGCACCCGGCATATACCGGCCGAACGTGTCCCGCACCGCCTCGGTATAGGCGGCCACCGCCGCATCAGGCGCACCAGCCAGCAGGCATTCCGCGGCCAGCCGGGCGCTGACCATGGCCGGCCCGATGCCCTCGCCCTGCAGCGGGTTGATCAGCCCGGCCGCGTCCCCGGCCAGCAGCACGTTGCCGGCCGCCGGGGGTGTGCCGGTGCCGCCCATCCGCAGCCAGCCGCCGGTGACCGCACCGGGTTCCGCGCCGGCGGCCAGATCCCCGGTGCCGCGCAGCAGCATGCAGAACCGGGCCAGGTCGGCGCGCAGGCTGGCGGCCTGGCGGTGGGTGCCCATGCCGACCCCGATGCCGACGTTGGCCCGCCCGGCTTCACCCGGGAACAGCCAGCCGTACCCGGGGTAGATGTGCCACGGCGCCGCGTCGAGCAGGACCAGCAGCGGCAGCGGCACCTCGGCCGGGATGTAGGCGCGGATCGCGAAGCCCCACAGCGCGGCATCCGGGTCGAGCAGGCCGGCCAGCCGGGCTACCGGGCTGAGCGCGCCGTCCGCCCCGATGAAGCTGTCCGCGGCCAGCCGCTGGCCGTCGCTGGTGAGCAGCGCGCGGACCGGGCCGCCCGGCTCGCCGTCCACGCCGCTGATCCGGCCCCGCACCGGCTCCGCCCCGGCCTGCACCGCGGCGGTGCGCAGCGCGTCGTCCAGCACCACCCGGGGCACCACCACGCCGTGCCCGGGGTAGCGGCGGCCAGGAAACGCGGGCAGCCGGGACCGGTGCCCGGACGGGCCGACGGCTAGCAGGTCGGCGCCCTGCCCGGCGTCCGGCACCTTGACGTCGAGGTCGTCGAGCAGCCCGACGCCGCGCGGCCCGACCAGGTCGCCGCACGCCTTGTCGCGCGGGAAGGTGGCCTTGTCCACCAGCGCCACCCGGGCCCCGCCGCGGGCCAGCACCAGCGCGGCCACGCTGCCGGCCGGCCCGGCACCGGCCACCACCACGTCGTACCGCTCACTCGGCGCGGAGCGCCGGCCGGGGGTTCCGGGGGGTCGCCCCCGCGGGCTAGCGCCGTCACCGGGCGACCACCAGGGCCACGGCCAGCGTCCCGGTCGCCCAGGTGAAGTACCGCAGCGCCCGCTCCAGCGGAGCCAGCAGCTCGGCCCGGCCCAGTTCCTGCTCGCGGCCATCGCGCCAGGTGACGTGCACCGTCACCGCGGTGACCCGGCGGCGCAACGCCCGCGCCGGGGTACTCAGCGAGCGCTGCCCCATGGACAGGAAGAACGCGAACACCGCGCCGATCAGCGCGGCCGGCGGCACCGTCCAGTGCTGCGCGTACGCGCCGACGATGAGCGGGAACGAGCCCCAGGCCAGGCCGAACCAGACGTCGCTGTGCATCAGCCCGCCGAGCAGTTCCAGGTTGTACCCGATGACCAGGATGGCGCCGAGGATGACGAACGGGAGCAGCCGCCAGCCGCCGTAGATCAGGCCGAGCGCCATCGCGGCGGCCACCGAGACCAGCGCGACCCCGCCGAGCAGCCAGCTGCTGATGCCGGTGCCCAGCGGCCGGCCGTTCAGCTCATCCAGCGCATGCGCGCCGATGCCGACCGCCAGGAAGAACGCCAGCAGCGTGCCGCCCAGCCGCCACAGCACCGGGTGCGGCACCAGCGCGGCCCCGATGGCCACGTAGGACAGGTGCCACATGGTGTACGGCGGGTGCAGCAGGGTGAGCCAGTCGCGGAACCCGCCGCTGCCGCGGCCCATCGCGTAGAACGCGGTCTTGCTGGTCTTGTCCGTCCGCGCGCTCACGAACCAGGTCCCGTGGGCGGCGCGGCCTTGCGTCCCCACATGATCAGCCCGCCACCGAGGCTCATCAGCCCGGTTCCGACGTCGGTCAGCCCGGCGGCCTGCCACATGGCGATGTGGTCGTCCAGGGAGTACCGCCGGTAGTGGGTGGAGATGCTCGGCCCGAGGAAGCGGCCGACCCGGTACCAGGCCGGCCCGCCGGTCAGCCCGCCGAGCAGCGGCAGCGCCAGCCGGGTGTACAGCCACCAGGCGGCCCGCCAGCCCGGCTGCGGTGGCACCATGAACTCCAGGCTGGCCAGGGTGCCGCCGGGGCGCACGACGCGGGCCATTTCGGCCACCGTCGCGGCCGGGTCGTCCACGTAGCGCAGCAGGTAGGAGAAGCTGACCGCGTCGAAGCTGGCGTCCGGGAACGGGAGCTGGTCGGCCCGGCCGACCGCCACCCGGACCCGGCCACGCTGGCCGGGCCGCCGGGTCCGGGCCAGCGCCGGCCCGCAGCATCGGCTCGTTGAGGTCGACCCCGACCACGTCCGCGCCGGTCCGGTCGGCGATGGCCAGCGCGATCCCGGCCGGCCCGGTGGCCACGTCGAGTACCAGCCCGGGCTGCCCGGCCGCGGTCCGGCTGACCACGGCCCGCCGCCAGCGCCGGTCCTGGCCGAAGGACAGCAGGTAGGCCAGCCGGTCGTAGTGGGCAGGCAGGCCGGTGAATACGTCACGGGCGACCCGCTCACCGCGCAAGCGAGCATCCTGGGCCGGTGCGGCGGTCACCGCGTTCGGGGCAGAGCCAACGGGACGCTCCCTGTGGGGGGGCTGCACGGTCGCTATCCAAGGATCGTCGCACGCGGGGCCCGCGCGGGCAAGAAACACCTACCCCAGCTATCACGGGGTGACCGTCCGTAAACCCCGGCCCCGCGGCCGGCCGCGGGCCTCCGCACAGCTCAGCGGGGGCCGGTCACCGCCCCGCTGAGGGCAGTGACCGGTCCCCGCAAATGATTTCTTTGCTTAACGCCAGTACCCGGCCGGTCAGCTGGCTTCGCGCAGCGGGGTACGGGGCCGCTGTCCCCGCCTCCGGCGGGGGCGCTGCCCGCCCCGGGCCGCCGTCCCGGTGCGGGGTGCCGGGGCCAGCCGCGGCGCAGCCGCCGGGCGGGCCGGGGCCGGGATCGGCGTGCCCGATTCGGCGATGTCCCGGACCGCCTGGTGGCCGGGCTGCACCCGATGCCGGACCGGGGTGATGCCGGCCGCGTCGTGCAGCCGGGCCACGTCCCTGACCTGGGCCGGGTCGACGAACGCGACCACCGTGCCGGGCGCCCCGGCGCGCGCGGTCCGGCCGGAGCGGTGCAGGTAGTCCTTGTGGTCGTTGGGCGGGTCGAAGTGCACCACCAGGTCCACGTCCTCGATGTCCAGCCCGCGGGCGGCCACGTCGGTGGCGACCAGCACCCGCGGCTGCCCGGCGGCGAACCCGTCCAGCGCACGCTGCCGCTGGTTCTGGTTGAGGTTGCCGTGGATCGCGGCCGCGTCGGCCCCGGTCCGGCTGAGCTGCTTGGCCAGCCGGGCCGCGCCGTGCTTGGTGCGGACGAAGAACAGGGTGCGGCCCGGCCGGGCCGCGATCTCGGCCGCGATGGCCAGCTTGTCCTGGGCGGGCAGCACGAACACCTGGTGGTCGGCGGCCGGGCCGGGCTCGCTGGCCGGCGCCACCGCGTGCAGCGCCGGGCTGGTCAGGTACCTGGTGACCAGCCGCTCCACGTCCCGGTCCAGGGTGGCGGAGAACAGCATCCGCTGCCCGCCGGCCGGGGTGTCGTCCAGGATCCGGGTCACCGCGGGCAGGAAGCCCAGGTCGGCCATGTGGTCGGCCTCGTCGAGCACGGTGATCTCGATCGACCCCAGGCGGCACGCGTGCCGGTCCATCAGGTCGATCAGGCGGCCAGGGGTGGCCACCACGATGTCCACGCCGCGCTGCAGCCGGTCGATCTGGCGGCCGATCGGCGCACCGCCGTACACCGTAGTGACGCTGACCCCGACCGGGGTACCCAGCGGCCGCAGCACGTCAGCCACCTGCCGGGCCAGTTCCCTGGTCGGCACCAGGACGAGCGCGCGCGGCGCGGTCGGCTGGCGGCGCGCGGTGCGGCCCGCCGGGGCGGCCAGCCGGGCCAGCATGGCCAGGCCGAACGCGAGCGTCTTGCCGGATCCGGTCTGCGCCCGGCCGAGCACGTCCCGGCCGGCCAGCGCGTCTGGCAGCGCCCGGGCCTGGATGGCGAACGGCTGCTCGATGCCGCCCCGGGCCAGCGCGCTGACCAGCGGGGCCGGCAGCCCCAGCTCGCCGAACGTGACCGGCTCCGGCGCAGGCTCGGCCAGCGCCGCGGCCAGCGCCCGGTCCAGCTCGGACCGCTGGTCCCGGGCCGGCTGCGCGGTGCGCGGTGGCCGGGCCGGCCGCCGCGGCCGGGTAGACCGGGCGGGACCCCGCCGGGCATGACTGTGTGGCAAAGAATCTCCATCCACGCTTCGTGGGCCGCGTCGCGGAGAACGGATCCGGGGCAGCGGCGAAGCCCGTGCCCACCGGGAAGAGAAGACTGCTCACGCACGCGACCGCGCGGGCAACTCGCCCGCGGGAGTGGCGGCACTGTCCGCCGCCTTATACCTCAACCCTACCAGTGGGCTGGTGTTCCCGGCCTGGCCCGAATCCTCCTGGTCCGGGCGGTCCGCGGGTAACTCGCCCGGCTCGGGCCGCTCGAAGTAGCCGACCGCGAGGTAGGCGGCCACGAACGCGACCACCATGCCGAGCAGCAGGCCAAGTTCGGTGGGCGGGATGGTGTGCTCGTTGCTGAGCAGGAACAGGATCCGCCGGATGACGGCGACCAGCCCGACCACGATGAACGGCTGCGCGGCCAGCCGGTGCGCGCGCAGCGACAGCACCACCGTGTGCACGATCTCGACCAGGATCAGCACCAGCAGCACCCGGTCCAGCAGGTTGATGGCGGCCGTGTTGATCGGGTGCTTCTGCACGTCGGTGATGAAGCCGACCACGCCGGACACGGCCAGCGTGGCGGCCAGCACGATCAGCACCACGCCCACCGTCACCGTGACGATGTCCTGGGCGTGCTCCAGGGCCCAGATGGATCCCGCGACGACCGGCCGCGGCGCGGGCGGCTCGCCTGCGGGGGCGGCCGCGGGCGGGCTCGCCTGGTCAGTGGGTTCTGGCACGAGGTCCCTCCAGCGCGGAAGCCGGGAGGCGGCAGAGGGAGATGCTATCTGGCCGCGCCCCGGCCGGCCATCCCCCGGGCGGGTGGCCTGCGCTGGGCGGTCAGCCCCGGCCTGATCTGCCGTCCAGCCTGGCGGCGTGATCCGGCACGTAGGTCTGCATGTCCCGGGGCACCCGGATGTAGCCCTTGGCGGCCGGCCGCGGCGGCAGCTCCAGCTGCTGCCGCTGCACGTCATGGTAAGGCAGCGTGGTCAGCAGGTGGGCGATCATGTTGATCCGGGCCCGCCGCTTGTCGTCGCTCTCCACCACGTACCAGGGCGCCTCCGGGATGTCGGTGTGCAGCAGCATCTCGTCCTTGGCCCGGGAGTAGTCCTCCCAGCGGGTGACCGACTCCAGGTCCATCGGGGACAGCTTCCACTGCCGCATCGGGTCCGCCAGCCGGGACCGGAAGCGCGCCTGCTGTTCCGCGTCGCTGACCGAGAACCAGTACTTGCGGAGCAGGATGCCGTCCTCCACCAGCAGCCGCTCGAAGATCGGGCACTGGTGCAGGAACCGGGCGTATTCCTGCTTGCTGCAGAACCCCATCACGTGCTCGACGCCGGCCCGGTTGTACCAGCTCCGGTCGAACAGCACGATCTGGCCGCCGGACGGCAGGTGGTCCACGTAGCGCTGGAAGTACCACTGGGTCTGTTCCCGCTCGGTCGGCGCGGGCAGCGCGACGATCCGGGCGATCCGCGGGTTCAGGTACTGGGCGACCCGCTTGATCGTGCTGCCCTTGCCCGCCGCGTCGCGGCCCTCGAAGATGATCACGATCCGGGCCCGCTCGGCCCGGACCCACTCCTGGACCTTGACCAGCTCGGCCTGCAGCCGGTACAGCTCGGCCTCGTACGGCTTTTTCCGCAGCCGCACGGGTTTGCCCGGCTTGCCCGGCTTGATCTTGCCCGCACCGTCGTGCTTGGCGGTGGACGTCTTGTGCTCGGCCATGGTCACCACCATCCCTTACCCAGGAGTGAACCATGGTCCCGGGCAGCTGACGAGGCACCTGTTCAGCCGGGCTCGGCGGGTGCGCCGAGCCGGGCCGCCACCGCGACCAGGTCCCGGGCCGGGCCTGCCGGCGGCTGGGCCGGGCCGGCCCACACCGCGCGCAGCCGCCGGTTCAGGTCGAGGTCCGGCACCATGACCACGGTCAGCAGGCCGGCCGCGACTGCCTCGCGCACCGCGAGCAGGCTGAGCACGGCCGGCCCGGCCCCGGCCCGCACCGCCTGCCGGACGGCCGTGGTGGTGGTCAGCCGCAGCGCGGGCGCGGCCAGCTCGCTGCCCGGGCCGAGGCAGCCGGTCAGCGCGGCGTGCAGCGCCTGCCGGGTGCCGGACCCTTCCTCTCGTTCCACCAGCGGGGTGGCGGCCAGCTCGGCCGGGCGTACCGGCGACCTCCGGCGGGCCCATGGGTGATCGGGGCGGACCACCACGGCCAGCCGGTCGGTGGCCACCACCCGGGACCGCAGCCCGTGCGGTGCGGCCGGCCCTTCCACGAAACCGAGATCCGCGTCGCGCTCGCTGACCAGGGTGACCACCGCCTCGCTGTTGGCCGCCACCAGGGTCACGTCGGCCGGGGCCCGGCCCGCCTGCTCGTACTCGCCGCGCAGCGCGACCAGCCAGGTGGGCAGCAGATGCTCGGCCACGGTCAGGCTGGACGCCACCCGGAGCTGGGCGTCCCGGGCCCGGCGCAGGCTGGCGATGCCGGTGTCCAGCTCGCTGGCCAGCGCGAGCAGCGGCGCGGCCCAGTCCACCAGCAGCCGGCCGGCCGGGGTGAGCCGGGAGCCGCGCGGGTCACGGTCCAGCAGCACGGTGCCGACCTGTGCTTCCATCGCCCGCAACCGGGCCGAGGCGGCTTGCTGGCTGATCCCGGCATGCCGCGCCGCGGCCCCGATGCTGCCGTGCCGGGCCACCGCGGCGAAGAGTTCCAGGGCAGCCAGATCGGGCACATGCGGGCTCAACGGCACCCCGCAACCAATGTCAGACCACTCACAAGAGCTGGTTGTGGGTTGGCAGGGGCAAGCCGGCGTACCGGGCCGGGCCGCCCGGCCCGCAGGCTGGAGTCATGAGCATCGACATCCCGGCCGGCCCGCCGGGCCCGGCCCGCGGCTGCGCCTGCCGCCCCGGCCGCGGCCCCCCGGCGCGGCCCGCTGCGCGACCTGGACCGGCCCGCGGACGCGTTCGCCAGCCTCGGGCCGAACTGGTTCGCCTCGGTGATGGGCACCGGCATCGTGGCCACCGCCGCCGCGACCCTCCCGGTGAGCTGGCCCGGGCTGCGCGCCTTCGGCACCGCGATCTGGCTGCTCGCCGCGCTCTGGCTGACCGTGCTGGCCGTGGCCGAGGTGATCCACTGGACCCGGCACCGGCAGGCCGCCCTGGGCCATGCCCGCAATCCGGTCATGGTGCAGTTCTACGGCGCGCCGCCGATGGCCCTGCTGACCGTGGGCGCCGGGGCGCTGCTGCTCGGCCCGGCCCTGATCGGCGCGCACGCCGCGCTGGCCATCGACGCGGTGCTCTGGCCGCTGGGCACGCTCACCGGCCTGGCCAGCAGCCTGGCCGTGCCGTACCTGATGATCAGCCGGCTGGGATCCGCGCCGGACGGGGCGTTCGGCGGCTGGCTGATGCCGGTGGTGCCGCCGATGGTCAGCGCGGCCACCGGGGCGCTGCTCGTGCCGCATCTGCCGGCCGGGCAGCTGCGGCTGACCATGCTGCTGGCCTGCTATGCGATGTTCGGCCTGAGCCTCATCGCCAGCCTGGTGATCATCCCGCAGATCTGGCAGCGGCTGGTCCGGCACTCGGTGGGCCCGGCGGTCATGGTGCCCACGCTGTGGATCGTGCTTGGCCCGCTCGGCCAGTCCATTACCGCGGCCAACCTGCTCGGCGGCGTCGCGCGGCTGGCCCTGCCGCACCCGTACAGCACCGCGTTCGCGGCGTTCGGCGTGGTCTACGGCGTCCCGGTGTGGGGCTTCGCCGCGCTGTGGGCGGCGCTGGCGGCCGCGCTGACCGTCCGGGCCGCGCGCCGGGGGCTCCCGTTCAGCCTGACCTGGTGGTCGTTCACTTTCCCGGTCGGCACGTGCGTGACCGGCACCATCGCGCTGGCCGCGCATACCGGGTCGGACGCGTTCCGCTGGGCCGCGGTGGCGCTGTACCTGGGCCTGGTGGCCGCCTGGCTGATGGTCGGCGTCCGCACGGCCCGCGGTGCGTGGCGGGGCGAACTGCTGCGGCCCGCCGCGGTGGCCGGAAACCATGCCGATGAGGTAGGCCGGCTCACCCCGGCGGCCGAGTGACGAGGGGCCGGCCGGGCCTAGCCTGATGCTCAGAAGACGGCCGGGAACGGGCAAAGTCCCCGAGGGGGGCGGGCGCCAGGCAAGACGGTCCAGCGGAGGGTCAGGCCAAGGGGGGCGCCGGGCCATCCGTACCGGAACGCGGGTGACGCTGGCCACGGTGGTGGGCCAGCAACCGGTGGGGATCGCCAGCCTGGCGCACCGTCCCCGCCCAGGCTGGACGAGGCTGGCCCGGCCGTCTTCTGGCTCGTTATCCCGGTTCCGGGGGTAACCCGGTCCCTTCCCGTGGCATCAGCCCGGGGGCCTCGTCGAGCAGCCCGTAGCGGACCGCGTAGGAGGCGGCCTCCAGCCGCGAGTGCACACCCAGCTTGGTCAGCACCGACTGCACGTGGGTGCGTACCGTGGCCGCGGACACACCCAGCTTGGTCGCGATGCCCGACGTGTCCAGCCCCTCGACCAGCAGATTGAGGCACTCCCGCTCACGGGCGGTGAGGAAGGCGGCCAGCCGGCGGGCATCGTCGGACCGGGCCCGCTCCCGGGCTGGCCGCGGCTTGGGCACGTCCACCACGACCTCGCCGCGCTGCACCCGGTCGATGGCCCGGGTCAGTGCGGCCACCCCCCGGGTCTTGTGCAGGTAGCCGGCCGCCCCGGCCTGCAGCGCCTGCCGGATGCCCTCGGTGTCCGGGTCGGCGCTGAGCACCAGGATCTTGGTCCGGCCGCTGGCCGCCAGCATCGGGCCGATCGCGGTGATCCCGCTGTCCCCGGCGAAGTGCCGGTCGATCAGGCACACGTCGGGCTGCTTGCGGCGCACCGACTCGATCGTGTCCCGGACGCTGCGCGCCACGGTGACCTGATAGCCACGCTGGATCAGCACGGCCGACATGGCGTCCAGAAAGACGCTGTGGTCATCCCCGATGACTAGGCCGGTCATGTGCTCACCTGGCTAGTCGGTGCTGGCCCGGGGGGACGAACCCCCCGGAACCCCCCGCGATCGCTGGCTCGGCGGGGACACGCCTGCGGCGCGCCCCGCGTCGCCAGCCAATGGCGGGCCCGCTACCGGGATCACGATCCGGACCAGCGCGCCGCCGCCGGACGGCGCGTCGACCTCCATGCTGCCGCCGCAGGACTCCAGCAGGGTAGTCACCACGCCCAGGCCGAGCGAGGCGGCTCCAGGAGGCCCGTTACCGAAACCGGGACCGTTGTCCAGCACCTCGAGCAGGGCCCGCGGTGGCGGCTCGGCCAGCATGGCCACGGTGATTTCCACCCGGCCGGCCTGCCCGGCGGCGCGGGCCGCGTTGTCCACCACGTTGGTCAGCACCCGCCACAGCAGCACCGGGCTGGCCAGTACCGTGACCTCCGGGCCGGGCCGCAGCGTGACCTCCGCCTCGTGCGCCACCCGGGCCAGCTGAGTTACCTGGCCAGCCAGCGAGCGCAGGCTCAGCTCGACCAACCGCGGCCGCGTCCTCGCGGCCGGGAATCTCGTGCGAGATGACGTCCAGCAGCCGGGTCATCTCCAGGGACAGCAGCTCCAGCCGGAAGCCCGCGTCCTCCGGCAGGTCCACATCCCCGCGCACTGCTTCGACGAGATAGGACAGTGTGGTCATCTGATGTCCAAGATCATGCAACAGGCCCCGCACGGCAAGCGCGTCCTGAGCGTCAGACCGCCTGCGCCCGCGGCCCCGTCGCCGGTCCAACGACGGTTCCACAGCGTTTCCCCCCGAAAGGAGAGGTCACGGGCCCGTCACCCCGTGGGCCTCCCCGCCCCCGATTTATCACCGTCCGATGCGCATTCGTTACCGCATGCCGCATTAGCCACCAGTTAACCATGCCCGGCCTAGGCAACGGCACACCCACCGGAGTAGGCCGCTACCAGCGCGTATCGCAGCGCTTGCGCGCCGAACCGGGTGCCGAGCCGGGACCGGGCGGTAGCCGCCATCCGGGCCGCGGCGGCTGGCGTGTCGAGCAGGAAGCCAACCGCTTCGGCCAGCAGTTCCGGGTGGCCCGGCGGGACGAGCAGTCCGGTTTCGCCGGGTATGACGACATCGCCGACCGCGTTCACCGCGGTGGCCACCACCGGGACACCGCACACCATCGCCTCCACTACCGCGGTGGGCAGCCCCTCGTAGCGGCTGGGCAGCGCGAACACGTCGAACGCGGGCAGCAGGTCTGGTACGTTGCTGCGCTGCCCGGCCAGCAGCACCTGGCCGCCCGGCAGGCTGGCCGCCCGGGCCGCCACCTGCCCGGCCAGTTCCCCGTCGCCGACCCAGACGCCGGTCACCCCGGGCCGCCCGAGCGCGCGCAGTGCGGCCAGGAAGTCGTCCGGCGCCTTCTGGTAGGTCAGCCGGCCGACCGCGCCGACCACCGTCGCGTCGGCCGGCAGGCCAAGCTCGGCCCGGGCCTGGCGGCGCCGGGCCGCGGCCGGCGGCGGCCGGGCGGCCGGCCTGGTCGGCGCCCTCCGCGACCACCCCGATGGTGCGCACCCGTTCCGGGGCGATCAGCCGGCGGCGGACCGCCTCGACGGCCACCCCGGTGCCGACGCACAAGGCCAGGTCGGTGATCCGGCCGAGGCGGCGTTCTATCTGGATGTAGCCCTGCCGCCGGGCGGTGTCCCTGGAACTCGTGGAACGGGAAGCCGTGGTAGGTGTGCACCAGCCGGGGCACCCCGGCCCGGCGCGCGGCCAGCCGGCCAACCGCGCCCGCCTTGGCGCAGTGCGTGTGCACCACGTCGAACTGGCGGCGGCGCAGCAGTGCGGTCAGCCGGGTCAGCGCGCGCAGGTCGCTGGCCGGCGCGATAGGCGCGCGCAGCGACGGCTCGACGATGACCTCCAGGCCGGCCGCCGCGGCCGCGGCCACCAGTTCGCCGCCACTGCCGGTGATGATCGTCATGGTGAACGCGGCCGGGTCCATGGCCCGCGCCCCGCGCAGCGCGTGCTGGCCCGCCCCGCCGTCCAGCCTGGTGATGACGGTGGCCACCCGGAGCGGCCGGCCGTCGGTCATTCCGCCTGCTCCTCCGGGCGGCGCAGGCCGGCCGCGCGGGCGACCCGGACGGCCTCCAGGCGGCTGTGCACGTCCAGCTTGGCGAAGATGTTCCGGGTGTGCGTGCGCACCGTATCGGTGGATATGAGCAGATCCTGGGCGATTTGCCGGCCCCGTTTGCCGTCCATCATGGACAGCAGCACGTCGCGCTCCCGTGGGCTGAGCACGTCCAGCAGGTCGTCGTGCTCGCGGGCCCGGCTCACATCGGCGCGTAGCTCGCGCAGGATGGCACCCAGCATGTCCGGCGGAAACCAGGAGTAACCCTGGCACACCCCGCGGACCACCGTTTCCAGCTCGGCGGCGCCCTGCTCCTTGGCCACCCAGGCAGACACCCCGGCCCGGGCCGCCTCGACCGCGTGCCCGATGTTGTGGTCGGCGCTGAGCACCACCACCTTGGCCTCCGGACGCGCCGCCACCAGCGCCTGCAGGACCTGGCCCGCGGCCGGGCCGAGCGGTTCCACCTCGATGGTGATGACGTCCGGGCGCAGCCCGCGCACGATGTCGAGCAGGTTCGGGTCGGCGGTGGTGCACCGCCCGGCTACCCACAAGTCCATGGCGGCGGATAGCCGCGAGGCCAGTGCCTCGGTGACCATCAGATGATCATCTACGAGAAGTATCCGCACCGGGTCCATGAGCTCACTGTGCACAGTCGCCACTGGCCCATCTTCACCCAGATACATGACTAGCCTCCGCCACCCGGGCCGGCGTGCCCGGCTCGTCCCTGGTCCCGGCGTGGTAGGAGCCACCGGCCAGCGCGCCAGCGGCGGGGAGCGGTGCCGCCGGGGCCCGGCCCACCGGACGGCGGGCAGGGCTCTTCCAGCGGCCGTTGGACACCGACAACCAGGCCGCCGGGACCGAGTACAGCGAGATGGCGGCGTCCAGCATGCGCATGAACGGGAAGAAGACGGCGAGCAGCAGCAGCCGCGGCTGGCGTTCCAGCACGGCCACCACGCAGGTGATCAGGAAGTCCGGCAGCACCACGCCGAGCAGCACGGCGGTCAGCGTGAGGTGCGTGGACACGGCCAGGTGCAGTTCGCCGAACGCCGGCCAGGACAGCACCTGGCCGGCCAGATCCGGCACCAGCAGCACCAGCAGGGCCAGCGGCAGCAGGAAGAACAGCACGCTGGAGGTGATCAGCTCGAGCAGCAGCAGGGCCAGCATGGCGGTGAACAGGTTGGCCCGGGGCGGGTGCCGCCGTACCGTCTGCCAGAGCCCGACCGCCCAGCGCTTGGTCTGCCGGATGTAGTCGCGCAGGTTGTCCGGATCCTGGGTGACGGCCACCGCGCGCAGCGTGAAGCCGACCTTGCCCAGCCGCTTCTGGTAGACCTCGAACGTCATGTTGAAGTCCTCGATGACCAGCCCGGGCGGGTTCAGCTCCAGGTGCGGCAGCACCCGGGTCCGGTACATGCTGGCGAAACCGGGCACGATCGGCGTCGCGTTGGACCGGAGCCAGGTCTGGCCGAATTTCAGCGCCCGCTGGCCGATCGCGTAGATCCGGGTGCGGTGGCCGACCAGCACCTGGCCGCTCAGCGACAGCTCGCGGTCCCGGGCCGTCCGGACGCAGCCCGCCACCGCGACCACCTGCGGGTTGTCGAACATGGGCAGCGCCGAGGTGAAATACCCCGGCTGCACCCGGGTGTCCGCGTCCAGCAGCATGACCACCGGGAACCGCTCGATCAGGCCGAACCTGGCGATGGCCTCCTCGAGTGCACCGGCCTTGCCGACATTCTCCCGGGTGGCGATCACCCGGGCCCCGGCCTGGCGGGCGATGGCCACCGTGTCGTCGGTGGACCCGTCCGAGACCACGTGCACGTTCCGGGCCGGCACCAGGGCCATGATGGCGCGCAGGCTCTCCGCGATGACCAGCGCCTCGTTGTGCGCGGGGATCAGCACCGCCACGTCGCTGGTGGTCAGCGACCGGCCGGGTTCAGCCCGCCGGGCCGGGGCCCGGCCGGCCGATCCCCCCGGCACGGCCTGGCCCGGCCGCCTCGATCCTGGCCGGGGCCGGGGCGGCCCGCGGCGCGCGGGCCGCGGACCACCCGGCTAGCGCCGACTCGGCCAGCCGGATCAGGCCGACCGCCCCCCACAGCGCGAAGTTGGCCCCGAGCATCAGGACGGCCAGCGCCCACCAGGGCATCATGGCCCGGCCTTCGACGTGCTCAGCGCGTGCGGGCCGGACGTAGGCAGCACCTGGCTCAGCGCGGACCAGGTGCCCGCGTCCTCGTAGCCGTACATCCACAGGTAGACCCCGGCGATGCCGGCTCCCTGGGCTACCTCGAACTTGGCCCGCGTACTGGCCGCGTTCTCGAACCAGACGGTGTGCTTGTGGCCGGCCGCATCGGTATAGCTGAACCACGGCGCCTGGCTGGTCGTGTTGTACCGCGGCGGCGCGTGGTATTGCCGGGACAGCCGGAGCGCCTGCAGCCAGCTGATCGCGGTGCCGTGCCCGCCGGACCAGTCGTAGCCGTACAGCGGGATGCCGAGAATGATCTTGCTGGCCGGGATCTGCGTCTTGGCGTAACGCAGCACCGCGCGGATCCAGCCGACCGGCGCGACCGGCCCCGGCGGCGAGGTGGCCCAGTGGTAGTCGTAGCCCATCAGCCGTACCTGATCGGCCACCCGGCCGATAGCGGCGTAGTCCTGGGCCAGGTTGCGCGGGTCGGTGCCCGCGTTGCTGGTCTTGGCGAATACCGCGACCGACAGCAGCTTGCCGTGCGCGTGCAGCGCGGCCGCCAGGTCGCGGACGAAGGTGCTGAACGCCAGCCGGTCCCCGGCGTGCAAGTTCTCGTAATCGATGTCCACGCCGGCGTAATCATGGCGCTGCACCAGCGCGACGATGGCCGCCACCTGCTGGGCCATCAGGGCGGGCGAGTGCAGCATCCGGCCCACCGGCTGGTAGGCCCACTTGCCGTCGGTGATGTTCGCGATGGACGGCACCACCCGCAGGCCGGCCGCGCGCAGCCGCTGGATGTCGCGGGCCACCACGGCGGCCTGGCCGGCCGGGTACTGCGTGTCGATCTGGCCGTTCGCGGCCAGGCCGTACATCCACGGCGACACCTCGGTGACCGTGTCCCGGTGCGCCAGCACGGTGGCCGTGCCGTGCTGGAAGTTCCAGTACGGCATGGACGCCACCACCGTGGTATGCCGGGCCGCGGCGCCACGCAGGCTGAACATGGTCACCGTCACCGCGACCGCCCCCACCAGCGCGACGGCCAGCCATGCCGCCCCGGCCCCGGAACGCCGGGACCGGCCGGGCACCGTTGCTGGCACCCGGCTGGCATTGCTGTACGCCGACTTCGTTGCCCCCGCCACCTTGTCTGCCGTCCTATCCAGATCGGCACGTTTTATGCCGTCATGCCCGGCGCTGTCCTGATTACGCCGCGGTCTGCCGGGCGGATGACTGCTCCGCCGCGACCGCCCGGATGATCTCGTCGAGGTCCCGCGTCGCGGCGAAACCGACCAGGTCAGCGGCTAGCGTGCAGTCCGGTACCCGGCGCTCCAGGTCCTCGTAGCCAGCGCCGTACACATCCAGGTACGAGGCCCGGGTAATACCGCTGGCCGACCCGGTGCGGGCGATCACCCGGCGGGCCAGCCCCTCGATGCTGACCTGCTCGGTGCTGCCCAGGTTCACCGCCCGGCCGCAGGCCTGGTCGGCGGCGATCAGCCGGGGCAGCGCGGGCACCACGTCCTGGACGTGGCAGAAGCAGCGCACCTGCTGGCCGGAGCCGAACACGGTGAGCGGCTGCCCGGCCAGCGCCTGCCGGACGAAGCGGGGGATGACCATCCCGTAGCGGCCGGTCTGCCGCGGGCCCACCGTGTTGAAGAACCGGACGATCACCGCGCGCAGGCCACGCTCCCGGACGTAGCAGTCGATCAGGCTCTCGTCGATGGCCTTGGCTTCGGCGTAGCTCCACCGTGACTTGAGCGGCGAGCCGATCAGCCGGTCGTCGTCCTCGCGCAGCCCGATCTTGGTGTTCTTCCCGTAGATCTCGCTGGTGGAGGCGGCCAGCAGGCGGGCCCCGCTGGCCTGCGCGGCGGCCACCACGTTCTCCGTGCCGTGGATGTTGGTGCGCAGGCTGTCCAGCGTGCGGTCCCGGATGACGAACGCGCCCACCGCGGCGGCCAGGTGGAACACCCAGTCCGCGCCGCTGGCCAGGTCGGTGACCAGCGCCGCATCCAGGATCGAGCCCTCGGTCAGCCGGAACCGGGGATGGCCGGTCACCGCACGCAGGTTGCGGCGCTGCCCCGTGCTCAGGTCGTCCAGCCCGGTCACGTCGTGCCCGGCGGCCAGCAGTTCCTCGGCCAGGTGCGAGCCGATGAAGCCGGCCGCGCCAGTGATCAGGCACCTCATCGCGATCCCCCCGCCCGGGTCCCCATGGTCCGGAGAATGGTGCGCCACCGGCGGCGGGCGGCCAGCCGCTCGTACAGGTCGTCGAGCCGCGCGGTGACGGCCTCGATGCCGTATTCCTTCTCCACCGCGGGCTCCCCGATCCGCGGCCGCCGGCCCACGGCCAGCTCGGCCGCCATGACGGCGCGCATCCCGTCCGCGGCCTGCGGCACCTGGCAGGCCCGGGTCACCGCCAGGCCATCCAGCGCCGGGCAGGTGGTGTACAGCACGGGCAGCCCGTTGGCCAGGCCCTCCAGCACGGACAGGCCGAACGTCTCCTGCTTGGAGGACGCCACGAACAGGTCCATCGCGGACAGCATGGCCGCGACGTCGTGCCGTTCCCCGGTGAAGATCACCTGCCCGGCCACCCCGCGCTCGCGGGCGACCTGCTCCAGGTGGGCCTGCTCGTTGCCCTTGCCCACGATGAGCAGCTTGACGGTATCGCTGAGCAGCGGCGCCGCCGCCTCGATGACCATGTCGAACTGCTTGTTCGGGTCGAGGCGGCCGAGCACCCCGATGAGGTACACGCCGGCGCCGATGCCGAACTCGGCCCGGACCCGGTCCCGGGCGGTCTCGTCGAACGCGACCCGCTGCATGTCCACGCCGTTCGGGATGACCGTCACCCGGCGGTCCCGCACGCCCCACTTGAGCAGCCGGCCGCGTACCGCCGGGGATACCGCGATGGTGATGTCGGACAGGAACTCGGTGCCCAGGTACAGCGCCTGGACACCCGGCGTCATCCGCCTCCGCTCCAGGTGTGTCTCGCCGATGGAATGCTCGGTGCTCAGCACCACCGGGGTGGCGGCCAGCCAGGCCGCGGGCCGCCCGTAGATCTGGGACCGGTACAGGTGGGCGTGCACCACGTCGTAGCGGCCGGCCCGGATCAGCCGGCGCAGCCGCAGCAGCGCGGAGAGCTGTGTGTTGCTGGCCATCCCGAGGTCGCGCACCGACCCGCCGTCGGCCCGGATCATGTCCGCCACCGGCCCCGGGTTGTACAGCGTGACCACGTCGGACTCGTGCCGGGTGTGCTGCAGGATCGAGCGGAGCTGATGTTCCGCGCCGCCGACCCCCAGGCCGGTGATCACGTGCAGGACTTTCATGCTCGGCCTCCTCGCGCCGGACTCCGGATGGGTTGCGGTGCGGGGGCCGGTCAAGAATGTCAGCGGCCGCCTCAGTGGCCACG
The DNA here is from genome assembly GCA_963757545.1 of uncultured Actinomycetes bacterium. Classification (GTDB taxonomy): domain Bacteria; phylum Actinomycetota; class Actinomycetes; order Streptosporangiales; family Streptosporangiaceae; genus RYN-230. Next base: position 29,553 of record CAVWSA010000040.1, read on the forward strand.
CTGATCACGGTGCGGGCCAGGATCACCAGGTCGAGCCAGAACGACCAGTACTCGATGTAGCCGTTGTCGAAGCGGGCCCGGTCGGAGATCGAGGTGTCGCCGTTCAGCCGGTGCACCTGGGCCCAGCCGGTCATCCCGGCGGGCATCCGCTGCCGGGCGGCGTAGCCCGGGATGTCCTGGCTGAACTGGCGGGTGAAGTACGGCCGCTCCGGCCGCGGGCCGACCAGGGACATGTCCCCGCGCAGCACGCTGATCAGTTGCGGCAGCTCGTCGATGTGGGTGATGCGGAGAAACCGGCCCAGCGGGCCGCACTGCCCGGCGGGTACCGTCCAGCACGTGTCCGGGTCGCCACGGGGAGCCAGCGTGCGCAGCTTGACGATCTCGGCCAGCTTTCCGCCGCCGACGACGCGCACCTGGCGGAACAGCACCGGGCGGGGCAGCCGGAGACGCACCGCGGCCGCGGCCAGGGCGAGCACCGGCCAGGTAACGGCCAGCGCGGCCAGCGCGGCCCCGATGTCCAGCGCCCGCTTGGCCACCCGGCCGGGGCTGAGCTGGCCGGCCCGGCGCAGCGGGATCAGCGGCATCCCCCACACCTCGTCCAGGCAGCCGGTGGGCACCGCCATGCCCAGCCCGGCGAGCCGGGGCAGCACGCACACGTCCGCGCCGAGCCGACGGCAGGCGCGCAGCGCCCCGGCCGCGGCCTGTTCGTCGCCGTCCAGGCCGGCCACGATGACCCGGCTGACCCGCTGCTGGCCGACCAGGCCGGCCAGGTCGGCTATTGCGGAGCAGCCGGTGGCCCGCAGCCCCAGCTCGGGATGCTCGCGCAGCAGCCGGGCCAGCTGCTCGCGGGCCGGGCCGCCCCCGGCCAGCACGGCCCGCTCGGTCAGCCGGCCCCGGCGATGCGCCGCGCGCAGCGCGGCATACCCGGCGGCCCGGACGGCGATCAGGGTCACCGCGGTGACCAGCCCCAGCCGGGCCACCTGGACCGGGTCCGCCGCCCAGGGCAGCAGCAGCAAACCGGGCAGGGCCGCGGCCACCACGATGCGGCCCACCTGGTCGGTCACCCGCAGGCAGATCCGCAGCCGGTGCAGCCCCATCCCGGCCGCCGCGGCGAACACGACCGCGGCGTAGCCGGCCAGCAGCCAGCCGGGCAGCCAGCCGAGCAGCAGCCCGGCGCCTGCCACCGCGGCCAGCGTCAGCAGGTCGGCCAGCGGCAGGCCCGCCGCGGCCAGCCGTGCGCCGCCGCCCCGTGCCGCGATGTGGCCCGGCTCCGGGCGGCCTGCCGGGGTGGTCCTGGCGGCCGGCGCCCGGCCAGCTGCTGCGTCATGCTCACTGCCGCGCCCCCACTGTCAGGTCGGTGCGCTGGCCGGCCGCGGCGGACACCCGCCGCGACACGGTCCGCGCCGCGTGATCCGTGCCGTACACGAACCGCATCACCGGGCCGAACGTCGGCGCCACGCCCGGGCCGACCGCGTACAGCCCGGCCACGCTGGTCTGGTAGTCACGGTCCAGCGCCGGGGTGCCGGCGACCGTGCGCAGCCGGGCCCGCAGCTCCGGGTCCAGGAAGGACAGCCGGCCCAGGTCCGGCCGGTAGCCGGTGGCCGCGATGACATGGTCGGCGGTCAGCTCGGTGCGCCGCCCGGCGCCGTCGGTCACGGCCAGCCGGACCCCGCCCGGCCCGGCCACCGCCCCGGCGAGCGCGTGGCCGGTCAGGATCGGGAACTCGCCTTCCACCCGGCCGCGCAGCCAGCTGGCGCCGGCCGGGCCGAGCGCGGTCCGGGCCCGGTCGATCCGGGTGGACCTGGGCAGGTGCCGGAACATGGCCGGCTGCCGGGAGTAGAACCAGGTGCTCCAGCCGGAGCCGAGCCCGGCTTCCGGCTCGCGCAGCCGCTGCCGCAGCGGCCGGTCCAGGGCCAGCGGGGCACCGTTCCACACCACCTGCTGCTCGCGCATCACGATCCGTACCTCGGCGCCGCTCTCGTGCAGCAGCGCCGCGGATTCCAGCGCGGACTGGCCGGCCCCGACGACCAGCACCCGCTGGCCGCGGAACGCGGACAGGTCGGTGTGCGCCGAGCTGTGCGTGCAGGCGTCCGCGGGCAGCTCGGGCGAGCCGCCCGGGCACGTGGGCGAAGTGCTCCACGCCGATGGCCAGCACCACCTGGCGGGCGGTCACCGTCTCGCCGTCGGCCAGGCTGAGCTGGTAGCCGCCCGGCTGCTGGGCCAGCCGGGTGACCATCACCTCGGTCACCGCCAGGCCGGCCGACTGCTGGAACCACTCGCCGTAGCCGACGAACGTGTCCAGCGGCACCGGCAGGCCGTAGTCGGCGTAGGGGCGGCCGGACGACCGGCAGAACGCGGCCAGCGTGAACGCGGCGTCCGGGTCGGACAGGTTGGACGCGAAGCCCTGCGACTTGAGGTACATGCCGCGCGGCATGTTCGCCCGCCACAGGTGCATCGGCAGCCCGAACTGCCGGACGCTCAGCCCCGAGCGGCGCAGGTGCGCCGCGACGGACAGGCCGTACGGCCCCGCCCCCACGATGGCCACATCCGTGCTACCGGTCGTCATACCTTCTCCCCCTCTGCTAGCCCGGGGGGGCGACCCCCCGGATCCCCCCGATCGCCCGCTTCGCGCCGAACGCCGGCTCGGCGGGAACACGCCTGCGGCGCGCCCCGCCTCGCCTGCGCGATGCTCTCCTGGCCGGTGGACCAGCCGCCGGCCCGGGCTGTACCGGGGCTCACCCGCGGCGCGTGGCTGCGCGGAGCGAGCCCCGGGTCGGTGGCCTGCGCACCGCCCGCCAGCCCATCTGCAGGCACATCAGCCCGAACGGCCGCAGGTCATCCCGGGCGAACCAGGCCAGCTCGTCGACCCGGCGCAGCGAGGCGGCCCAGGAAGCCAGCCCCAGCTGCCCGGCCCGCCAGTAGCCGGCCGCGCCCAGCGGGTCGTAGTTCTCCACCAGGAACCGGCGGCCGGCCACCATGGCCTGCCCGGCCACCGGCTGGCCGGTCAGGTCGAGGTAGGCGGCCCGGGCCACGTCTACCCCCGCGGTGTCCTCGAACAGCCGGAACTGCGCACCCAGCCGCGGGTTGAAGTCGAGCAGCTTGTACTGGCCGTCCCGCGGGTCGAAGCGCAGGTCGAGGTCGACGATGCCGCGGAAGCCCAGCGTGCCGAGCAGCCCGGTGACCTGGTCCCGCAGCCCGGTGTTGGGCACCGCGCGGCCCAGGCTGGTCAGCCCGGCATACGCCGGGTAGGACCGGTCCTTCACCCCGGTGAACGCGGGCTGGCAGCGGCCTGCCGGGTCGCAGTAACCGTGGAAGAACCAGTCCTGGCCGGGCCCGCCGGGCAGGTACTCCTGCAGCATCAGGCCCAGCCCGGCCTCGGTGCAGCGCAGCCAGGCCTCGGCCAGCCCGGCCCGGTCGCGGATGATCGTGGTGCTGCGCAGCGGCGGCCCGTCGTGCCACCCGGCGGCCCGCCACGGGGTGGTCAGCTTGCCGATGACCGGGAAGCCGGCCATGGCCGCGAAGTCCGCCGCCTCGCCGGCCGACCAGGCCAGCATGGCCTTCGGGCTCGGCACCCCGAGGTCCCGGCACAGCTGGAACAGCGAGTACTTGCCGGCCAGCTGCCGGGGCAGCTCCGCGGGCGGGTCGGGGAACAGGAAACTGTCCCGCAGCGGCCCGCCCTGCTCGGCCAGGAAGATCGCGCCCGCGTCGTCGGTGGGCAGCAGCACCGCGGGGCGGCCGATCCGGCCGGCCAGCTCGAGCAGCCCGGCGATGATCCGGTCCGCGTCCTCCGGCGGCGGCTGCCAGAACACCCGGCCGGCCAGGTACCGGGAGCTGGCCGCGGGCGCCCACCGGCCCTCGTGCACGCCGTACACCGGCACGCCCAGCCGGCCCAGGCTGCGGATCACCCCGAGCCCGCCGTGGTGCAGCAGGTTCGGGTCGAGCTTGAGCACCACGGCCGGGGTGGTCACGTCCGCCTCGCGCAGCTCGGTGATCATGGCGGCCGCCTCACACCACCGCGCGGTGTGCCGCGCCGAAGAACTGGTAGGTGCCGTCCAGCACCCGCGGGCAGGTGCAGGCCCAGGAGTAGTCCGTCCCCGGGTGCAGCGTGTGCGCCACGGCCAGGTCCCAGTCGGCGCCGTCCGGCGTCACCTCGCTGGCCAGCTGCTGGCCGCCGGGCAGCTCGATGAGCGGCAGCAGCGGGTCGTAGTAGCCGACCGAGGCGCCTTCCCGGAGCAGCCCGGCCATGATGGCCAGGGCCGGTGATTCGCGCAGGTCCCGGACGCCCGGCTTGTAGCTGGCGCCGATAACGATGACCCGTGACCCGGCCAGCGGCCGCCGGTCCGCGGCCAGCACCTCGGCCGCCCGCTGGATCACCCGCTCCGGGCGCAGCGCGATCGACTTCATCGCCTGCTCGATCAGCGGCGCGCTCTGGCCGGCCGCGTTCAGCTGCCAGAGCAGGTAGTGCGGGTCACACGGGATGCAGTGCCCGCCGACCCCGGGGCCGGGGAACGCGCCGAGGAAGCCGTACGGCTTGGTGCTGGCGGCCAGGGTTACCTCGATCGGGTCCAGGCTGAGCGCGCCGCACGCGTCGGCGAACTCGTTGGCCAGCGCCAGCGACACGGCGCGGAAGATGTTCTCGTACAGCTTGCTGGCCTCGGCGGCGTCGGTCGAGCTGACCAGGTACACCGAGTCGGTCAGCCGCCCGATCAGCTCGGCGGCCCGGCTGGTGCACGCCTGGGTGGCGCCGCCCACCACCCGCGGGGTCTCCCGCTGCACGTGGTCCGGGTTGCCCGGGTCGATCCGCTCCGGGCTGAACGCCACGTGCACGTCGGTGCCGGCCACCAGCCCGCGGGCGGCCAGCGGCTCGGTGAGCAGGTCCCGGGTGGTGCCCACGTAGCTGGTCGAGGTCAGGATGACGACCTGGCCGGGCCGGGTGTGCCGCACCACGGTGGCGCAGGCGGCGCGCAGCGCGGACAGGTCCGGGGACTGCTGGCTGTCCACCGGGGTCGGCACGCAGATGATGACGGCGTCGGCCGCCTTGGCCGCGGCCGGGTCGGTGGTCAGTTCCAGGCTGCCGTCGGCCAGCGCCGCGGCCAGCCGCTCCCGGTCCGGGCCGCCCAGGTCGGCGTCGTTGGCCAGGATGTCGCGCAGCCGGCGTTCGCTGCTGTCGATGCCGATGATCCGCCGGGCCTGGCCGTGCAGGGCCACCGCGGTCGGCAGCCCGACGTATCCCAGCCCGACAATGGCGACCGAGCCCGCGGCCACCTGACGGCCATTTTCCTGGCCGGCCTCCGCGCGGTCCGCGGTTCGGCAAACGATCAGCTTCTCGTAGAGCAGGTTTTCCCGCCCGTTGACCGCTAGCGAAAGCCGGTGCTCGGCCACTACGCCCCCTTGCACCTCGGGCTAGGCGAAATCCCCCGACCGCCTAGCGAGTTCCTTCACCGGACTCCGACTGTGCCAGCCGCTTACTCCTCCGGGTCACTCAACAGGGGTAGGCACTCTACGCAGAGTGCGGGATATTCAGGCCGCCCGGGCCCGGGCCAGCCGGTGCCGCATCGCCTTGGCCCAGAGCCGGGGCGAGCTGTCGGCGTCGCCGATGTAGGTTCGCGGCAGCGCGTGCCGGCCGGCGTGCTCCGACGGCCAGATGGCGCAGCCGTAGTCGTAACCCGCGTCGCGGACCGCGCCGACCACCTCGGCGTCGAGATGGCCGTACGGGTAGCAGAATCCACCGGCCGGCTGGCCGGTGACGTCCTGCAGGATGCGCCGGCTGCCGCCGGTCTCGGCGGCCAGCGCGCCGGTGCGCGGCGGGCAGCGAGACATGCATCAGCCCGTGTGAGCCGATCTCCACGCCGGCCTCGGCCAGCGCCCTGACCTGGTCCGCGTCCAGCAGCGGCTTGCGCGGGCCCGCCGGGTCCCAGACGTTGTCCCCGCCCATCCGGCCCGCGATCACGAACACCGTCGCGGTGAAGCCGTAGCGCCGCAGCACCGGCAGCGCGTACTCGGCGAAGTCGGCGTAGCCATCGTCGAAGGTGAGCCCGACCAGCCCCTTGCCGGCACCCGCGGCCCGCGCCGCGAGCAGCTCGGCGATCGACACCCCGCGCAGCCCGCGCCGGCGCAGCCAGCGCATCTGCTGCTCGAAGCGCGGCGGCCCGACCGTCACCAGATACGGATCCTCGGTGTACGGCTGCACCGAGTGGTACATCAGCACCATCGGCATGCCCCGCGTGGCCAGGCCATTCCCCGTGGCCCGGTCATCATGGATCACCCGCTCCATAGTCGCACTCCCCCACCTGCGCTATAACCGCAGGGTATGGTGCGGAGCAGGCAGAATGCCTCCTTTCTTCGGCTGGTTTTCGCTACCCCATCCGCCGGGTGAATTGGGTAACCCTGATTAGCACGAGCGGCATTAGGCCAAGTTCTGGTAAACCAGACTTTGCTTCCTTATTGCTACTCGTCGGCGACCAGGGAGCCGACCCGGCCGGCGAGTCCGCGGATCGCGGCGGTTGAGGAAGAAGGCGTAGACCGCGGCCACCACGACCACGATCAGCGCCGCGTACGGGAACCAGTCGTACGGCGTCGGCTGGCCCGGCTTGGCCAGGTAGTACAGCGGCACGATGATGGCCAGCGCGCCGAGCCCGGGCAGCACCGCGTGCTTGACCACGTTGAACTCCTCCGGCCGGAACTTGCGGTAGTAGAACGGCAGGGCCAGGTTGGCCAGCAGGTAGACGACCAGCACCAGGATGGTGCCCATGGTGGACGACTCGGCGAAGAACGCGATCGGGTCGAGCGAGCCGGTGCTGCCGCCGATGGCGTGCAGCAGCGCCCAGCCGCCGATGATCGCCAGGGAGATGGCGACGAACGTGAAGATGGCGTTCATCGGGGTGCGCCGGGACTGGTTGACTTGCCCGATAAAGCGCGGCAGCAGGCCCTCGCGGCCCGCGTTGAACACCAGCCGGGCCTGCGAGTTGGTGCCCGCGATGAGCGCGCCGAGGGTGGAGGTCAGGCCCGGCCAGGTAGGCGAAGAAGGCCAGCACGCCAATGGTGGCTGTCGGCCACGGAGATGAACGGGATCGCGGACTGCGCCGAGCTTGGTCACGTTGTAGCCGAACCCGGTGACCGTCGCGTAGGCGAACACGACATAGCTGACGGCCATGATCGCTATGGAGGTGAACACGGCGCGCGGCACGTTGCGCCGCGGGTTGTCGGTCTCCTCGGCCAGCGCGGCGGAGTTCTCCCAGCCGATGAACAGGTAGATGGCGAGCGGGAAGCCGGCCGCCAGGCCCGGAGAAGCCGTTGGTGATGTGGCTGGGCTCGAACGGCGCCGGCCGACAGGTGGCCGCCGTTCTTGATCAGCACGCCACCGAGACGACGACGAGCACCAGCATCTCGAAGCCGAAGAAGAACCCGGCGATCTTGGTGGAGAGGCCGACGCCGCGGATCATCATGAGCACCGCCAGCGCGGTCAGGATCACGGTCAGGATAGCCCCACGGGATGTTCACGTGCACGTAGCGCTGCAGGGTGATGGACAGGAAACCACCGGAGATCGCGATGACCGAGGCCATCGCGATGATGTAGCCCACCCCGCAGAGCAGCGCCGTGGTCACCGCGCTGGTGCCGCCGAACGTCTTGCCCACGAACGTGATGAAGCCACCGGTGGACGGCTGGGCCCGGGAGAACTGGGCCAGCGTGTTGCCGAGCAGCGCGATCGCGATGCCCGCCGCCACGATGGTCAGCGGGGAGGCGACCCCGGCGGTGATGGCCAGGAAGCCGAAGCCGAAGTAGAAGGACATCGCGGGCCCGATGTTGGCCATCGTGGCCGCCGAGATGTCCATGATGCCCAGGACGCCGCGGTGCAGCCGGAGCTCCTGGCCGGGCTCGCTCGAGTAGGGGGCTCTTGCTCTCGCCGAACGGAAGGGATTCGGTGCCGCTCATAGCTGATCCTTCCCGCGCCGTGGTCAGGTGGCCAGAACGTAACCCAACGGCGACGGCTGCACAAGAATCGCCTGTTACGACATGATCTCCTTTACTACTAGCAGGAGGGGTGAAGCGGGCATCGCGGGCCCCGCGGAGCACGTATCCGGGCCGGGTGGATCACTCTGTGTGGATGGTTCAGCCGGGCAGTCCGGTGTGTATGGAGATAACTGTCAGGGAACTGCCGCAGCGACAGCAGAGCAGGAGGGGGCAGTAGGTGAGCATTGATGCGCTCATCGGGCGGATGGAAACACTGCTCGGCCCGCTGCAGGCGGCCGGTGACCCGCGGCGCTTCTTCCACGCTACGTATCTGCGCACCACCCGCGCCGTCCGGGACGCGCTCAACGCCGGGCGGTTCGGCGACCCGGACTGGGTGGAGCGGTGGGATGTCGCGTTCGCTTCCCGGTACCTCGATGCGTTGCAGGCCGACTCGGCGGGGCAGCCGGTACCCGGGCCGTGGGCGGTCGCGTTCCGCACCGCACGGCAGCAGCCGGCCGCGCCCGCGCTGCGGCACGTGCTGCTCGGCATGAACGCGCACATCAACTACGACCTGCCGCAGGCGCTGCTCGCGGTGATCAGCGGCCCGGAATTCGCCGACCCGGCGCTGCTCGGCCAGCGCCGGGCCGACCACCAGCGCATCGACGAGGTGCTCAGCCAGCGGGTCGGCGCCGAGGACGCCGAACTGGCCGACGCGGGCCCGCGGTCCGCGGTCGATGCCCTGCTCGCCCCGCTCAACCAGGCCGCCAGCCGGCGCTTCCTGCGCGAGGCGCGGGCCAAGGTATGGGACAACACCATTGAGCTGAACGCCGCCCGGTCGCTGGGCGCCGCCGCCTATGCGGAGCGGCTGGGCGATCTCGAGGCGCTGAGCGCCGCCCGGGTCGCCGAGCTGGTCCGGCCGGGCCAGGTACTGCTCCGGCTGGCCGTGTATGGCTTCGGCGTCCGGCTGGTTTCGCCGGGTAGCCGGGTCCGGCGCAGCCGGGTCCGGCGCAGCCGGGTCCGGCGCAGCCGGGTCCGGGCGCGGGTCCCGGACAGCCGGGCTGCCGGGGGGCCGGGTCCCGGGGGGCCGGGCTGCCGGAGGGCCGGGTCCGGGGGGGTCAGGTCCCGGGTGGGCCGCGGTCGTTCGACCCAGCCCGGGTGGCTGACCTGGAGTTCCGGGCCTGGGTGGGCTACTACCGCCGGGACTGGACTGGGGTGCTGCGCGCCTCGGTGGGCCTGATCCGGGCCGGGTTCGGGATGAGCTGGCCGCGCACCCTGCGGGGCGCCTGGCTGGTGCTGCGGGCCAACCAGCTGTGGGCGCCCGCGGACAACGATCCGGACGGCGCGCGCCGTTGTATGCAGCGGTTCTACGGCCTGGTCCGGTCGGCCTACGGGCTGCCCGGGGACATCGCCGAGGCAGCCCGGCTCGAGGTTGAGTGGTGGCGGGTGCACCGGGAGACCCAGCATGGCCCGGGGCCCGCCGACGCACTGGTGGACGCGCTAGCCCGGCTGTACGCGTTCCTGTACCAGGCCCCGCACAGTGCGGTCCGGCCGGCCGCGGCGCACCGCGCGCACGCCATGGACCTGTCCGATCGGTGGGTGGCCGAGGGCTGCCTGCCGGACAGCCCGCTGCTCGCCCTGGAGCACGCGGCCCTGGTCCGCTGTTACGCCGCCCTGCTGGCCGCCGTGCACCGGTGAGCGGCTGGTGCCGCCGCCGGTGGGCTAGTCGATCTCGCTGGTTGCGCGGCCGAGGCCGGCGGCCTCGGCCGTCAGCCGCTGTTGTGCCGCCGATGAGCAGCGGCACGATCGTGATCACATCATCGCGGCCCTGCCGGACGCCTGCCGTCCACGACTCCTTCTCCTGGGCCAGCCGGTCGGCGGTGACTTTGTACCGTAGGTCATGCCATTACTCCAGCTCATCGCGTTGGTGGAGGTTGGTCGTTGGGCCTGGGCCGGTGGCGGCTACCGCCGGCCCGGCTGCATCTCCGGGGGTCCGCGCCCGCGCAGCCCCTGACCTGGCGCGCTGGCTGTGCTGCGGGTGGGCCGCGGGCCGGGTGACCGGGACAGGCACCAGGGCTCCGGCAAGGTCGGTTAGTTAGCCTTACAGCCGCACTTTGCAACTCAGCTGCTGCGCTGGAGCCCTGGCCGGGCGGGGCTGGCCTGGTGATGTCACATCGGCCCGGGTCTGCGCAGGTGGCGGTGCTGGTGGAGGCCGGTCTCAGCCGCCGTGGCTGATCCACACCGATACGTGGGCGGGTTCGAGGGCCTGCTGGATGACATGGGCCAGGTCGTCGCAGACCGCGTCCAGCTCGGCCGCGTCCTTCAGCCGGGCCGCGAACGCGGCCACCGTCGTGTCGGCGTTGTAGCGGGCCCGGTTGAACCGGTGGTCTACCGCCCGCTGCACCCGCCGCCGCAGCGGGCTGAACAGCGCCGCCACTGTCAGCGTGGAGGCGGCCACTGCGACCGGGGTATGGAACGACAGCACCCGGGTGGCCAGCAGCACCAGGCCCGCGTACACCCCGACCAGCAGCCCGGTCACGATCGCATAGGCCAGGGTGCGGGAGATGATCCGGTCGATCTCATACAGCCGGTACTTCAAGATCCCGACACAGATGGCGGCCGGCAGGGCGAAGCTCGCGAAGAACGAGGCGATCTCCAGGATGAGCAGGGACGGGCTGGAGCTGAACCCGAAAATCCCGGCAAGCCCAACAACGGTGACGGCAGCCCCGCTCATCAGCCATTTGAGCTGCTGCCTGCGCTCGCCGCTGGCCCGCCGCCAGCTGAGGACCTGCCGGGCCACGAACAAGACCCAGAACACCGGCAAGGCGACTATGAGGGCGATTGCTATCGCGGGCACGACTGGCGGGTTCGGCTGCTTGACCAGTTGGCCAGCCCCATCGACGGCGAACGGCTGACTGCTCATCGCCCACGCGGCGGCGCCGAGAAAGTACGCCGCCACCAGGCCGACGTCGGCCAGGTAGGCCCACAGCACCAGCCGCCAGCGCCGCGGCAGGTGGCCATCCGGGAACAGCAAGATGACCAGCGGGAGCACCAGGAACTCCCCGGTCCACAGTCCGGTGGCTATCAGGACCGCGGCTGGGCCGAACGGCAGGTCCCCGTGGTGGAAGTGGTAGTCGAATACCGCATAGCGCCCTACGTCGGTGATGGCGCCGGCATACACTCCCAGGCCGATGAGGATCCACCCGATGGGGTTGCCCGGCTGGCGCCGGGCCACCACGACTCCCGGCACGGCGAACGCCAGGAAGCCAAGGAGAACCTGCCACCCGTCACCAACGTCGCGGGCCGGCCAGGCCAGGGGCACATACAGGACAGTCAGTGCGAGTGTCAGCGCGCCCAGGATGACCGCGATCGCGGGAGATGCCACGCGGAAGCGGCGAACACCCTCCGCCGCTGGTGCCCGCGCCGCCGCTTGCGGTGCCTCCCCCACGAGGGCAGACACTACGCCCGGATCGTTCCGGCAACGTTACCGCTCAGCACCAAACACCCCGCCAGGTCACAGACCACCCGCTGAGGTGCGCGGCCATCCGCGACGCCACCCGGCGGGCTCATAACAAGGTACGGCTGCAGGATTAGCACCTCATGATCGTCCGGAGTGGCCGGGCGGGCCGCCTGGCGTGGTAGCGGAGGGCGGCGGCGGTGCTGGCCGTCCCGGCCAGCCGCAGGATGGTGATGGCCAGGTTGCGCAGGCTGGCCATGATGCGGGCCCGCTGGCCGTGCGGACCTGGGAGCGGTCTTCGTCGAAGTCCATGTCGCGCACCCAGTGCAGGCGGTCTTCGATGCCCCAGTGGCCGCGGATGATGGCCGCGAGCTGGGCGTGGCTGGCCTGGGTAATGGTCAGCGAGGTGGCCGCGTAGCAGGCCTCACGGGACCTCTTTCCTTTGATTTTCCGGCGGCGGGTGATCTGGATCGCCTGGGCGGCGCAGGGGAAGGCCAGCCCGCGGGCGACGGTTGTGACCTTGAGGGTGCGCCGCTCGGTGCGGCCGTGCCCGCGTTCCCGCTTGTCGTAGGCCACCGGCACGTCGCGCCAGGGCAGGGCGGCAAGCTGGGCATAGAGGTTCGGCTGGTTGCGCTTAACGATCAGCAGGTAGTGCGCGCCGCGTCCGGTCAGGTAGGTGGCGTGGGAGCGCTGGGCGTGCAGCGCGTCGGCCGTGATGACGGCGTCCTGGATGTCCAGGCGATCCAGCAGGGTGGTGAACAGGGGAATCTCGTTCGTCTTGGCGCCCACTTCCACCTGGCCCAGCACTACCCCATGAGCATGGTCGAGCGCCGCCAGCAGGTGACGGCCGTTCTCCTCGCTATAGCCGGAGCCGCGTAAGGTCTTGCCGTCCACCGCGATCATCCGCCGCTGCTTCGGCCCGGGCGTGGTGCGCCGGGCTGCCCACCGGCCGGCCAGGTCATCGAACGCGTCCGCGTCCAGGCGCTGCAAGGTCCGCCGGAACGTCAACTCCGACGGCACCGACCCGGGCACCCCCAGCCTGGCCAGAGTCTCCGCATCGGCATCGGCGCCCACTCGGCGATCGCAGTGAACGAACGCGCCCCGGCCAGCACGGCACACACCGCCAGCCCCAAGATCACCGCCAGCCGGTGGCGCACCCCCCGGCGGCACCGCGGGTCAGCAACCCCGGCCAGCACCGCCAGCAGGCCCGGCGGGTCGCCGGCGGCGTCTTTGGCAAGGCCGGCAAGATGGCCAACGGCAGAGTCAATCGGTGATGATGACCAGGCGGGCATGGTTCCTCGGCAGTGACCTGGCAGGTGTGGCAACCGCCATGATCACCCACAAGGGCCGTGCCCGCACTCCTACCCGCCCATCACCAGCACGCCACCCGCCGCCGCATCACGCCCCCGGAGGACTTTGCCGACCCCCTGGGGACAGGCACAGGGCGGGAGACCATCCGGCCGAATCCGCCTGCCGATCATTGCGGCGCGCCCTCCTCCGCTCAGTGGGAGCAGGCCTCCTGCACTTTTTAATTCAACGGCACCATTCAGCGGTGGACAAGATGCAGTGCAGATTGCACTACCATTGGTCACGCAATCTTCACGTTTGTGCTCACCAGGCATTACTCTGGACTATGACGCACATGCCACCGGCACCGACCGCCATCGTTTAACCGCACGCCGGAGGGGGACGGGATCGCATGCCTGATCAGGGCAGTCAGACCGTCCGGCGCCGCCGGCTCGCCGCCGAGTTGCGCCGACTGCGGGAACGTGCTGGCCTGACCGGCGATGAAGCGGCGGCCACCCTGAACTGGAGCGGGTCCAAGATCAGCCGGATCGAACTCAACCGGATCGGCGTAAAGCGTGATGACCTGGACAAACTCCTCGATCTGTACAAGGTGGAGAGCCCGTACCGGGAAGAGCTCCAGGCCCTGGCCAGCGAGTCGAGCAAGATCGGGCGGCTCCGGGCGGTGGTGGCCGGCCTGCCACCAACTACGCCGAATACGTGTCCGCCGAAGACGAGGCCCGCTCCATCTGGAACTGGGAACCGCTGATCGTGCCCGGGCTGCTGCAAACCGAGGACTATACCCGGGCGGTCATGGCCGGCTACCAGTCAATGTTCCGGCTGCCTCCCGGCGACGCGGAAAGGCGGATCACGCTCCGCCGGATGCGCCAGCAACTGCTCACCCGGGAGCCGCCACTGGAGTTGTCCTTCGTCATCGACGAATCGGCGCTACGGCGGCGTTTTGGTAGTAACTCTGTCATGCGTAGGCAATTGCTCCGGGTAACCGAAGTTTCCGAAATGCCAAATGTGGACATCAGAGTGCTCCCGCTCGGCGGCGAGCATCCCACCACAACTGGGGCATTTTCTTACATGCAGTTCCCGCAAGTGCACGATGTGCCACTAAGAGACATCGTAAGTGTCGAGCACCTGACAGGTAGTGTCAACCTGGAAGACGAAGAGCAAACGTTCCGGTTCCGGGTGACATTCGAGGGGTTGCTGGAGAAATCCCTGGATCCGTCCGAATCCCGGGATTTGATCTCCCACACCGCCGACGAGCTATGGGCCTAGCCAGCCCGGCCCCTGGTGGCAGCCGGGCTCGCCAGGTAACCGGCTAGCGCAGGCCGCCCTTGACGCTGGCCAGGAAGGAGGCCCAGTCCGCCCGGGCGAACTCGAGGACAGGGCTCCCGGCGCCCGCCTTCGAGTCCCGGACACCAATCCGGCTCGCGTCGAGGTCTGCCACCTCGACGCAATTGCCGTTGTACCCGCTGTACGAGCTCTTCCGCCACTGGACGAAATCGGGCGACTGCGGAAGGTGCACATCATTCCCCCGGTTATGGTCAACCCAGGCGGGACGGTGCTGGCCTGCTTCATGGTATCCGGTTACCACTGCTACCTCGCGATGGCCTAAGTCCGCCGGCCGCTGCCGACGGAGAGATCGGATTGGGTCAAACAAAGGCGAACGGGGCAATGCACCAGCGGCGGACGCTGGAAGAACCTTAAAGGGCCTGCCAGCGGCAGGCCGTTCGGTTGGATGCGGTGAAACTGTAATACCTGGCACTCTCGCCGCGCCATCTTTCCCCAAAATATAGGTCTGGTGACGTATGAATCAGGGCGGCGCTTAGAGGGCGTGAACTTAGTTGGATCGGTCTAGCTTAGGGCACGCTAGGCCGAACCATCCGTAACACGGTCCGTCTCAGGCAAGTTGCCGCAGGTCAAACCCCATCAACCACACCCATATCACCCGCCACCTGCGTGGATGGACGATTAGCAGACCTGATGGTCAGCCCCAGATGTCGTGAGCGACAGTGATGACCTGACCACCACTCCACGGCGCCCTGGTGCCCCAGGCCAGGGGTGCCGCCGCTTTGACTAGTGGGATGGAAGAGGCGCATGGTACCCGGCCCCTGTCGGGTATCGCCTAGATGATCAAACGTCTGGTGTCGCCAGAACACCGCCAGAGCAGCGCCAGACGTTTGATCACGAACCAGGCACCCAGCGGAGCTATCCCCAGACGTCGTGGGCGACCTTGACGATCAGCTCCAGCTTGGCGACCTGCTGGTCATAGGTCAGCTCGTTGCCCTCCACCGTGGAGGAAAACCCGCACTGCCCCGACAGGGCAAGCTGCTCCAGCGGCACGAACCTCGACGCCTCCCCGATCCGCCGCTTCAGGTCATCAGGGTCCTCCAGCACACCACTCTTGGTGGTGACCAGGCCCAGCACCACCATCTTGCCCGGCGGCACGAACCGCAACGGCGCGAACCCACCGGACCGCTCATCATCGAACTCCAGGAAAAACCCATCCACCTCCAGCCCCCCGAACAGCGCCTCAGCCACAAAGTCATAACCCCCCGACGCCGCCCACGACGACCGGAAATTCCCCCGGCACAGATGCGTGGTCACCGCCAGCCCGGCCGGCCGGCCCGCCAGCGCCGCGTTCACCTGGCTGATGTACCGCAGATGCAGACGCTCAGCATCCTCACCCCGCGCCGCGATCTCCGCCCGCTGCCCCGGGTCATTCAGGTACGCCAGCGACGTGTCATCAAACTGCAGGTAGCTGCACCCCAGCGCAGCCAGCCGGGCCACCTCATCGGCATACGCCGCCGCCAGATCCGCCCAGAACTCCTCAATATCCGGGTACACCCCCGGATCAACCGACGCCGGCCCACCCCGGTAATGCACCATGTTCGGCGACGGGATCGTCTGCTTGGCCACCGCCGATGTGACCACGGACTGCAGGTACTGGAAGTCCTCGGCGAAGATCGTGTGATCGAGCCGGACCTTGCTGTCCACCAGGATCGACGCCGGAGTGAACTCGATGTCCCCGGCTGCGTTGTGGAACTTCACCGCCAGGTTCCCGGGCGCCTTGCTGATCCCGCCCAGCTGGTAGATGAAGTCCATGTGCCAGGACGCGCGGCGGAACTCGCCGTCGGTGGCCGACTGCAGGCCGACCGCCTCCTGCATTTTGACCGCGGCGGCGATGGCCGTGTCCTCCGCCGCCCGGAGCTGCTCGGCGGGGATGCGGCCGGCCGCGAAGTCGGCGCGTGCCGCCAGCAGTTCCGGCGGCCGGAGCAGGCTGCCCACGTGATCCGCGCGGAACGGGGGGCTGGTACGAGGGCTCATGGTTCTCCTTGACGTGCGATGTCCGTTATCCGGCGCGCCCGGCGGCTTCTTCGAGGGCCCGGCCGGTCAGGATCCGGGCCAGGTGCTCACGGTAGGCCGGGGTGGCGTTGATGTCCTCGACCGGGCTGGTCCCTTCGGCCGCATGCGCCGCCGCGTCGCGCGGGCCCGCGCCGCTGGCCAGGGCGCGCTCCACCGCGGCCGCCCGGACCGGGGAGCTGGCCATGTTGACCAGGGCCACCGAGCTGCCCTGCACCGCGACCCCGACGATGGCCCAGTCGATGCCGCGCTTGGTGAACTTCTGGAACGACCAGCCCGCCGCGGCGGCTTCGGGCACCCGGATCTCCATCAGCAGCTCGTCCGGTTCCAGGGCCGTCTCGAACAGGCCCAGGAAGAAGTCGGCCGACGGCGATCTCCCGCTCCCCGGACGGCCCGCGGGCGACCAGCGTCGCGTCCGAGGGCCAGGACCACGGCGGGCAGGTCGGACGCGGGGTCGCCGTGGGCCAGCGAGCCGCCGATCGTGCCGCGGTGCCGGATCTGCGGGTCGCCGATCTGGCCCGCCGCGTGCGCGAGCAGCGGTACGTCGACTGGCCAGCAGCTCGGATCGCTCCAGGTCGTCGTGCCGGGTCAGCGCGCCGATGGCGATGTGGCCGCCGTCGTCGCGGACGTAGCTCAGCTCGCGCAGATGGGGCCGATGTCGATCGAGCACCTCGGGCTGGGCCAGCCGCAGCTTCATCAGCGGCAGCAGCGAATGGCCGCCGGCCAGGAACTTCGCGTCGTCGCCGTGCTCGGCGACCAGGGCGAGCGCCTCGTCCACCGAGGACGCGCGCTGGTAGCGGAACGGCGCCGGGATCACCGGGCCACCTCGCCGGCAGGCCGGAGGCCACCAGCGGCCAGGTCACCGCGGCCAGGTCACCCGCGGACTCCGCCGGCCATCTCCTCGGCCGCGGCCAGCACCGCCCGGACGATGTTGTGGTAGCCGGTGCACCGGCACAGGTTGCCCTCCAGCCCCATCCGGACCTCGCTCCTCGGTGGGCGCGGGTTCTCCCGCGAGCAGGGACACCGCGGCCATCACCATGCCCGGGGTGCAGAATCCGCACTGCAGGCCGTGCTCGCTGCGGAACGCCCGCTGCACCGGATGCAGCTCGCCGACCGGCCCGGCCAGCCCTTCCACGGTGACCAGTCATGCCCGTCGGCCTGGGCGGCGAGCACGGTGCAGGACTTCACCGATTCACCGTCAGCAGCACCGTGCAGGCGCCGCAGGACGTGGTGTCGCAGCCGACGTTGGTCGCGGTCAGGCCGGCCACCTCGCGCAGGAAGTGCACCAGCAGCGTCCGGTCCTCGACCTCGGCGGCGACCTCGGCGCCGTTCACCGTCATCGTCACCTTCACGGGCCTCCTCGCCTCGCTGATCGCGGTCCATACCCGGAGCGGCGTGGCCGGCATGTCGATATGGCGGACGCCGAGGTGCGCGACGCGCGTCGCACCACCGCGTTCTGCGCGGCTGGGGTGGCGCCGATCGTCCCGGCCTCGCCGATGCCTTTCACCCCGAGCGGGTTGACGGTGGTCGGGGTCTCCATGGCGAGCAGCTCGAAGATGGCAGCTCGGTGGCGGTGATCGCGGCGTAGTCGGCCAGCGTGCCGGTCAGCGGGTTGCCCTCGGCGTCGTAGCGCATCTCTTCGAGCAGCGCCTGGGCCACTCCCTGGGCGATGCCGCCGTGCCGCTGCCCCTCGGCCAGCACCGGGTTCAGCACCCGGCCCGCGTCGTCCACCGTGACGTGCCGGACCAGGGGGCCTTCCCGGTCTCGGTGTCCACCTGCACCACGGCGACATGGGCGCCGAACGGGAAGGTGGGGCTGGCCGGCGGTGAAGTCACGTCGGCCACCAGCCCGTCCGGGCCGGCCTGCCCGGCGACCTGCGGCCCAGCTCAGCGCCGGTCCGGGTCGCCGCGCACCTGCCAGGCGCCCCGGCCGACGTCCAGCTCGAGGTCGGCTTCGCTGGCCTCGAGCAGGTCCGGCGGCCAGCCCGCGGGCCTGCTCCTTGACGCTCGACCGCGGCCTGATGCACCGCGCTGCCGCCGAGCTGCAGCGACCGGGAGCCGTAGGTGCCGACGCCCCGGGGTACCACGTCGGTGTCGCCGTGCCGCACGGTGATCCGTCCATCGGGATGCCCAGCTCGGCTGGGACCAGCATGGCGACCACGCGGTCTGGTGCCCCTGGCCGTGCGGCGAGCTGCCGGTGTACACGGTGGCCGCGCCGTCGTCGTGCACCACCAGCCGGGACGGTCTCGCCCGCCGGAGTAGTCGCCGGCGGTGATCTCGACGTAGCACGACACCCCGATGCCGAGCTGGACCACGTCGCCGCGCTCGCGGCGGCGGGCCTGCTCGGCCCGCAGCCCCGCGTAGCCCGGCCCGGCCAGCACCTTGTCCAGCGCCGCCGCGTACTCGCCGGTGTCGTAGATCGCGCCGCCCGGCGGTGGTGTAGGGGAACGCGTCCGGCGGCACCAGGTTCCGGCGGCGGACCTCGGCCGGGTCCATCCCGATCTCGGCGGCGAACAGGTCCACGGCCCGCTCGATGGCCGCGGTCGCCTCGGGCCGCCCGGCGCCGCGGTAGGCGGAGATCGGCGTCGTGTTGGTGACCACCGACCTGGTAGCTGGACCCGCACGTACGCAGGTCGTACACGCCGCTCGCCATCAGCTGGGTCAGGGACGGCAGGAACAGCCCGAACCGCGGGTAGGCGCCCGCAGTCCTGGACGATGTCCAGGCGGTAGGCGAGGATCCGGCCGTCCCGGGTGCCGCCGATCCGGACGTCTGCTGCTGAGCCCGGCCGTGCACCATGCGCCAGCATGTTCTCGCTGCGGGTCTCCACCCAGCGCACCGGCCGGCCGAGCTGCCGGGCCGCCCAGGCGACCGCGATCGTGTCCCGGTCGTGGCCGATCTTGGCGCCGAAGCCGCCGCCGACGTCGGGGGTGATGACCCGCACCGCGGGCTGCGTCCAGGCCGAGCGCCCCGGCCACCTGGTCCCGGGCCTGCTGGGCGTTCTGCGTGCTGGCCCACAGGGTGAGCCGGCCGTCCGCCCAGCGTGCGGCGGCCGCCCGGACCTCCAGCGGGACCGGGGCCACCCGCTGGTTCGGGAAGGTCCGCTCGCACCACGCACGTCGCAGCCGGCGAACGCGTCATCCGGGGCGGGGCCGCCGCCGGACCGGACCACGTTCGAGCCGGCCGCCGGGAACAGCAGCGACGCGCCGGCCAGCGCCGCGTCCATGCCAACCACCGGGTCCAGCGGCTGGTAGTCCACGCTGACCAGCTCGGCCGCGTCCTCGCCCTGGTAGCCGTCCTCGGTCAGCACGATCGCGACCGGCTCCCCGACGAAGCGCACCCGGTCGGTGGCCAGCAGCGGCTCCGTAGTCGGCCGGTCCCCGGCGGGCGGCAGGTCATCGGCGTCCGCGGCGGTCAGCACCGCGACCACCCCGGGACTGTCCAGCGCCGCCTTGGCGTCGATGCCGGTGATCTCGGCGCTGCGCCACCGGGCTGCGCACGAACGTGACCCGGAGCGCCCCGGCCAGTTCCGGCAGCTCGGAGATCGTCGGTGTAGGTGCCTCCGGCGGTGAGCAATCGTGGGTCCTCGGTCCGCACCACCCGGGTTCCCAGGATGCTCATCAGGTCTCCTCACTGCCGTCGTCGGTACCGGCCCACGATAGAACACGCGTGCGAGCTGCTCACCGGCCGGTCGGCTGGGGTGCCGGCCGGTGGGCCGCGCCGGCCGGTCGGCTGGGGTGCCTGGCCGGCGGGCCGCGGCCGGTCAGCTGGGCAGCAGGCTGGCGTACCCGTCGAGCAGTTCGTCGGCGGCGGCCAGGTCACCGTCCAGCGGGCGGTCCGCGGTGCGCGGGTCGAGCACCGCGGCGGCCGCCTCGAACGCGGCCCGCAGCGCCCCGGCCGCCGGGGCGCGGCGCTGCATCCGCAACACCCGCACCGCGGCCACCAGCTCGCAGGCCAGCACGGCCCGGTAGGCGGTGATCGCCTCGCTGCTGGCGCGGGCCGACTGGGTGGAGAATCCGGCGTGCTCCTCCACGCCGCGGGACAGCACCGCGCTGCCCAGCGCGGCCGGGCTGGCCAGCCGGCGGATGTCCGCCACCGCCGACTGGCACACGTACTCCAGGATCATGATCCCCGAGCTGGCCGGGGCGTCCGCGGCGAACGCCTCCAGGCCGGTGAAGGCCGGCTCGACCAGCGTGCCGAGCCGGGCCGCGGCCAGCGCCGCGGTCTGGAACAGCGCCGCGCGGGCCGCGTCCAGCGCCAAACCGACATATGTAGCGTGGAAGTTGCCGTTGTGCCATACCGTGTGCCCCGCCGGATCCACCAGCGGGTTCTCGCTGGCCGCGTTGATGTCCACGGTGACCAGTCGCGTCGCGTGCGCCACCGCGTCCACCGCCGGGCCGTGCACCTGGGGGAACGCCCGGTAGCCGTACGGATCCTGCAGCCTGGCCGGCATTTCGGGGGGTTCCGGGGGGTCGTCGCCACGGGATGAAATGGCGGGGGGTCCAGGGGGGTCGTCGCCACGGGATGAAATGGCGGGGGGTCCAGGGGGGTCGTCGCCACGGGATGAAATGGCGGGGGGTCCAGGGGGGTCGTCCCCCCGGAAAGACACTGTCAGCTGGTCGCCAGCCAGTTCGCGGATGGCCGCGGCGACCCACTGCTGGCCGGGATGGGGCCGGGCCTGCTGCACCGGGACGGCGAACGGCTCGGCCGAGCCGCGCACCGCGAGCAGGGACAGCGCCGCGATGAGCACCGCGGCCCGGTTCAGCCGGTCCAGGTCGGCGCAGGCCAGGGCGGCCTCGCCCAGCGGTCGCGGCGTTGCTGCTCTGGAAGCCGAGCACCTCGGCCGGGCGCAGCGGGAAGCGCGGCGGCGGGCCGCTGCCCTGCAGCCAGGCCCGCTCGCCGAGCAGGCACAGCCCGGTGGCGGCCAGCGCGGTCAGGTCACCGGTGCCGATCGCCCCGTACCGCGGCACCGGCGGGATGAAGCCCCGGTTGATCGCGTCGGCCAGCACGTCCAGCACCCCGGGGTCCACCCCGGAGCCGCCCGCCCCGATCTGGTTCAGCCGGACGACCAGCATGGCCCGGGCCAGGTCCGGGGCGAGCAGCGGGCAGGCCCCGGCCGCGTGGCTGCGCAGCAGGTTCAGCCCGTGCTGGGCGGCCTCGGCCGCGGCCACCTGGACCGTGCGGTTGGCGCCCACCCCGGTGGTCCGGCCGTAGACCGGCCGCTGCGCGGCCACCTCCCGGGCCACCTGCCAGGCGGTCCGCGCGGCGGCCACGGCAGCCGGGGCCACCTCGACACAAGCCTGGCCACGGCCGACCCGCGCGACCTGCGCGCAGGTCAGCGACGCGCCGTCGATCACGATCCGGTCCGCCATCGGCCGTGCCTCCTCCCTCCCTGCCATGATCACGCTCCATTTGCCATGATCACCCGAGCCCGGGTGGCGGCAGACCACCAGGCCGGGCAAACCGGGCCTCTCGCGCCCACGCCACCGCTACGATCATCGGCGGTTGGAGGTGGCGCGATGCCAGCGCACGGACCCAGACGGCATGACCGGTCCCTCGTGGTTAGCGCAGTGTTCGCGGTGGCCGCGGCCGCCGCGGCGGTCCTGATCATCACGCACCAGCCGGACCGCGCGGCGCAGATGACCGACGCGGCCGGGCCAGCCCATCTCACCGCGTCGGCGGCGGGCTGCCCCGGGCTGGCCGCGGCCACCCCGTGCGCCCGGCCGCTGGCCACCAGCTACCACCAGCCCGCCGTAGCGCCGCGCACCCCTGGCGCCCGGCACCCCCACCATCAGCACATAACGCCATCGCCTGCCGCATCGCATCGGCCCACCCCGGCCGCCACCCCGTCAGGGGGCCCGTCGTCCGCGCAGACCGCGACGCTGGATGCGGCGGCCCAGCAGGTACTGGCGTTGATCAATCAAGCGCGTGCGCAGGCTGGCCTGCCGGGCTATACGGTGAGCGCCGGCCTGGATACCAGCGCGAGCCGGCATAACGCGGTGATGGCGGCGGGCTGCGGGCTGTCCCACCAGTGCCCGGGCGAGCCGGCGCTCGGCGCGCGGGAGACCGCGGCCGGCGTGCACTGGACCGCGGCCGGGGAGAACATCGGCGAGGGCGGCCCCGTGGCCGGCACCGAGGCGGCCATCGCGCAGATGGCGGTGGGGCTGACGCAGAGCATGCTGAACGAGAAGCCACCCGACGACGGTCACCGGCTGAACATCCTGAGCTCGGCCTTCAGCCACGTCGGCATCGCCGTCTACCGGGACAGCTCCGGCACGGTGTGGCTGACCCAGGACTTCTCCAACTGAGCCCGGGTTACGACTCGTCGTACCGGGTGGGCGGGAAGCCGTCCTGGTCCAGCCGCAGCTCGCCCTCGGCCTCTTCCTTGTCGATCTCGGCCCTCGCGTCCTGGTACTGGGGGCTGTCCGACACGTCGGTGGGCACCGGGTCGTCGGTGGCCGGCGGCACCTCGTCCGGGTCGAAGGCATCCAGCCCGGCGTCCACCCGCTCCTCTTCGGTCAGCTCGGCCAGCTGGTCGTCGTTGAGGCGGTCGATCTCGCCGCCGTGCTCGCGCCGGTTGCGGTGGAACTCGGACGGCTCGCGCGGTGGTTCAGGTGGCAGCTCAGTCATCCTCACACGCTACTGCGGGCCAGCCTGGAACAGCCGGCCGGCCCGGCGCACTTCGCCCGGAGCCGGAGCGGCTCAGTAGCGCAGCCCAGCCGGCCGCAGCTGGCCGGACACCTCTCCGCCTAGGCCGGGTTCGCCCGGGTCCACCGAGCGAACCGGGGCACCTGGGGTCAGGCCCGCCCCGGGCAACTCGACCCAGATCGCGGCGGGGCTGCTGCGCGACCAGAAGTAGTAGGTCAGCCCGGTGAGGTCGGCGGCCGACACCCACCAGGTGGGATACACGCCGAAGTCGGCATAGGGCGCGCCGGGCGGCACCGACACCGTGCCGGCGACCGCGGCCACGCCGGCCACGGCCTCGGCTGCGCGGCAGGCTCGGGCAGGTGGTGCAGGTAGTACGAAGCCCGGACGAAGCGGTCCGGGGATTCGATCGTGCCCGGCACCGGCGCGTCCCCGCCGAACGGCCGGTAGCGGCGCAGGTTGGCCAGTTGCTCGGCGAACAGCGGGTCGTTGGCCACCACCCGGTATTCGGCGGAGTGGTAGATCCGGAGCGTCTGCCCGGCCGGCTCCACGATCGCGCTGTCTCCGCTGGCGTCCTCCAGGACCAGGTGGCAGCCGAGTTCCTGGCCGCGCATCGGGACTGACGTCACGCAGCGATCGCGCAACGCGGCGACCGCCTCGGTCACAGTCTCGAACTGGTCGAGGACCCACTGAGCCCACAGCAGGTTGGGGATGGCACCTGGACTGCCCGGTGGGGCGAAGCTGGCCGAGCCCAGGTAGAGCAGGTGCGCGGCGAGGCCGGCGGTGTTCAGCCCGTCAGTCGTCCCGGCGCCCCACATGCTCAGCCCCAGCACGCCGAGCCGCGACCGCCAGGCCAGCTCGCCGCGGCCGCGCTGGGTGCCCGGCGGCACCGCCCACAGCACCGGCTCGTCGCTCACCATCCAGTCCATGGTGCGTGCGACCACGGGGCCCACCCGGTTGCCAGACCAGAAGATCCTCGTGCACATGGTGCTCCCCGTAGCTGACTTATCACCGAAGAGTAGCAGTACTCTTACTCTGTGTGAGGACAGGGAACAGGCCGGTGCACCCCGGCCTGGCGTGGGGCACCCGTCTGCGGGAGTGGGGCGACCGGCGGCTGGCCCACGGCACGAGCGGACGGCCCGGCAGCCTGGTGCTGGGCTGCGTGCTCCGCTACCTGGAGTGCACCGAGAACTCAGCCGAAGCGCTCGTGCTGGGCACCTTCCTGTCGGTGGTGCCGGCCCTGCTGGCCATCTATGCCCTGTCGGACCTGTCCTACGGGTCCGGCAACGGCGTCGCCCAGCACCTCATCTACCACCTGCACATCCACGAGCCCGCCGCCCGGCTCGTGTCGTCGGCGTTCGGCAGCGAGGCCAGTAACGCCGCCGCGGCCACAGTCCTCGGCCTCGGCCGGCTTCCTGATCTTCGGCCTCGGCCTGGGCCGGATCGCGCAGCGTGTCTACGCGCGAGCCTGGCGGATCGACGTCGGCTCGTCCGCCGACCGCTGGCGGTTCGGCCTGTGGTTCGTGGCCTGCACCCTGCTGCTGGGCCTGCAAGTGGCGGAGCAGGCGCTGGTCTCCTTCCTCGGCTGGCTGCTGGCCATCCCGATCGGGTTCGCGGTGCTGGTCGCCTTCTGGCTGTGGACACCGTGGCTGCTGCTGCACGGCCAGGTGGGCCACCGGCGGCTGCTCCCCGGGGCCGTGCTGGTCGCGGTGACCTACCTGATCGCGGCGACCGCCTCGGAGTTCGTGCTCGGTTACTGGATCACCGACAACGGGCGCCTGTTCGGTTCCTTCGGCGTAGTCCTCGCGCTCGTCGCGTGGGCCCAGGTGGTCGCGCTGATCTGGCTGGGCGGCGCCGTGTTCTCCCCGGTCTACGCCGAATGGCGGGACGGGTGGCGACGCGACGGGCGGACGCCGTTCGCCTGCCCGCCGCTGCCCTGGCCGCGCCGCTGACCCCGGTCCGCCGCCGACCCCCGGCCCGCCGCTGACACCCGCGCCCGCCGCT
This sequence comes from uncultured Actinomycetes bacterium, assembly GCA_963757545.1. GTDB lineage: Bacteria > Actinomycetota > Actinomycetes > Streptosporangiales > Streptosporangiaceae > RYN-230. The sequence goes on from CAVWSA010000040.1 coordinate 54,263, forward strand.
GACACCCGCGCCCGCGGCCGACCGCGCCCGCGCGACACCGCGCCGGCGACCCGCGCCCGCCGCTGACACCCGCGCCCGCGGCCGACACCCGCGCCCGCGGCCGGCACCCGCGCCCGCCGCTGACCCCGGCCCGCGGCCGGCACCCACGCCGCCGCTGACCCCGACCCGGGCCAGGAGAGCTGGGCTGGGGCTCAGGGAATAGCTGAGGGCGGCCGGCGGTTATTGCCAGCGTCGCCACCGGGCCCCGGGCTAATGGGCCGCGCGTAATGGCGGCTCTCTTCGCGCCCGGCCTGCGCGCTCCGCCTCTTCGGCACCCACTCTGACCTGCCCAGACGCACGTCCGCTGTGGGCGAACGGATTCCGGAAACAAACCGCGCGAGCCCTTGTTGAAGGGGAAACGACAAGCCCAATTATCAGGAAGTGACCATGAGCGAAACACTCCGCCTGCCGGTGCTGCCGCTGGACGATTCAGTGGTGCTGCCGACGATGGTGGTGCCGCTGGACACCTCCGCTACTGAGGCCCGCGCGGCGATCCAGGCCGCGCAGATGTCCGCGGCGGTGCCAGGTGCGTCAGACAAGACGCCGCAGGTGCTGCTGGTGCCGCGGCTGAACGGCAAGTACCCCGCGATCGGCACGCTGGGCGCGGTCGAGCAGACCGGGCGGCTGCCCAGCGGTGAGCCCGCCGCGGTGATCCGTGGCCTGTCCCGGGTGCGCATCGGCGTCGGCACGACCGGCCCGGGGGCGGCGCTGTGGGTCGAGGGCACGGTGATCGACGAGCCGCCGGCCTCGGCCGTGCTCAGGAACTGGCCCGTGAGTACCGCGGGATGGCCGGCACCATCCTGCAGAAGCGCGGCGCCTGGCAGGTGGTCGACGTGCTGCAGCGGATCACCGACCCGTCCGCGCTGGCGGACAGCGCCGGCTACGCCGGGTACCTGACCATGGAGCAGCGCACCGAGCTGCTCGAGACGATCGACCCGGAGCAGCGGCTCGAGCTGGTCACCGGGTGGGCCCGGGACCAGCTGGCCGAGCTGGACGTGGCGGAGACCATCCAGAACGATGTCCGCGAGGGCATGGAGAAGCAGCAGCGCGAGTTCCTGCTCCGCCAGCAGCTGGCCGCGATCCGCAAGGAGCTGGCCGAGCTGGACGGCGAGCCGGGCACCGAGGAAGAGGACTACAAGGCCCGCATCGAGAAGGCCAACCTCCCCGAGAAGGTGCACGAGGCGGCGATGAAGGAAGCCGCCAAGCTGGAGCGGTCCAGCGACCAGTCGCCGGAGGGCAGCTGGATCCGCACCTGGCTGGACACGGTGCTGGAGATCCCGTGGAACGAGCGGACCGACGACGCCTATGACATCACCGGCGCCCGCGCCATCCTGGATGCGGACCACGCCGGCCTGGATGACGTCAAGGACCGGATCATCGAGTACCTGGCGGTGCGCAAGCGGCGCTCGGACAAGGGCCTGACCCTGGTCGGCGGCCGCCGCAGCGGCGCGGTGCTGGCGCTGGCCGGCCCGCCTGGCGTGGGCAAGACCTCGCTGGGTGAGTCGGTGGCCCGGGCCATGGGCCGCAAGTTCGCCCGGGTCGCGCTGGGCGGTGTCCGGGACGAGGCGGAGATCCGCGGTCACCGGCGCACCTATGTCGGCGCGCTGCCCGGCCGGATCGTCCGGGCCGTCCGTGAGGCGGGTTCGATGAACCCGGTCATCCTGCTGGACGAGGTGGACAAGCTCGGCGCGGACTACCGCGGCGACCCCACCGCGGCGCTGCTCGAGGTGCTGGACCCGGCGCAGAACCACACGTTCCGCGACCACTACCTGGAGGTCGAGCTCGACCTGTCGGACGTGCTGTTCATCGCGACCGCGAACGCGCTGGAGGCATCCCCAGCCCGCTGCTGGACCGGATGGAGCTGATCCAGCTGGACGGCTACACCGAGGCCGAGAAGGTCACATCGCGCAGGGTCACCTGCTGCCGCGTCAGCTGGAGCGGGCCGGCCTGGAGGCGACCGACGTGACGTTGACCGACGCCGCGCTGCACAAGCTGGCCAGCGAGTACACCCGGGAAGCGGGGGTCCGGTCGCTGGAGCGGACCATCGCCCGGGTGCTGCGGAAGATCGCGGCCCAGGTGGCGACCGGCGAAGGCAGCTGCCGGTCACCGTGGACGAGGCCGACCTGCACGGGTACCTGGGGCATCCCCGGCACACCCCGGAGTCGGCCGAGCGGACCGCGGTCCCGGGGGTGGCCACCGGCCTGGCGGTTACCGGCACCGGCGGCGACGTGCTGTTCATCGAGGCGTCGCTGGCCGATCCGGAGACCGGCACCACCGGGGTCACGCTCACCGGGCAGCTCGGTGACGTGATGAAGGAGTCGGCCCAGATCGCGCTGTCCTACCTGCGCTCACACGGCGCGGAGCTGGAACTGCCGGTCGGCGACCTGAAGGAGCGCGGCGTGCACGTGCACGTGCCCGCGGGTGCGGTGCCCAAGGACGGGCCGAGCGCCGGGGTCACGATGACCACCGCGCTGGCCTCGCTGCTGTCCGGCCGGCTGGTCCGGTCCGACGTGGCGATGACCGGTGAGGTCTCGCTGACCGGGCGGGTGCTGCCGATCGGCGGGGTGAAGCAGAAGCTGCTGGCCGCCCACCGGGCGGGCATCAGCACGGTGCTGATCCCCAAGCGGAACGAGCCCGACCTGGAGGATGTGCCCGAGGACGTGCGGAACCAGCTGACCGTGCACACGGTGAGCGACGTCCGCGAGGTGCTCGGCCTGGCCCTGGAGCCAGCCAGGTCTGAGGCGGCCATCGCCGCCTGAGGCTAGCTCGTCTCAACCGAGAGCCGCCGCCCGGTCACCGGACCGGGCGGCGGCTCTCTTTCTGCCCTCAGGCCCGCACGCCGGCGATGAGGCGCCGGGCGGTACCGCCGAAGATGGCCGCCCTGGCCTCGGCCGGGAGACCGCCGTCGCGCTGGCCAGCCAGGCCCGCTGGGCCAGCCAGGCCGCCGAGCAGGCCGGATGCGGTCAGCCCGGTATTGGGCGCGTCCGAGCCGAACAGCACCTTGCCCGCCACCGCGGCCAGCTCGGCCGGGTCGGGGCGGACCGGCTGGTGCAGCACCGGGGTCAGGTCGGCGTGCACCCCGGGATGCTCGGCCACCAGCCGCAGCGCGACAGAGCTGGCCGTGTGCCCGCAGTGCGCGATGATGATGCGCGCCGCCGGGTGGCGCCGGGCCACGGTAGCCACCGGTGCCAGTTCGGCCGCTTCGGTGTGCCCGTCCGGTGCGTGCCCGGCGTGCAGCACGACCGGCAGCGCCACCGCCGACACGTACTCCCAGACCGGGTCGAGGCGCCGGTCGTCGGGCGTGAAGTCACCCACCGAGCAGTGCAGCTTCAGCACCCGCAGGCCGAGATCCTCCACCGCCACCCGGACCAGGCGCTCCGGATGGTCGTCGGCCGGGTGCACGGTGCAGCCGCCGATCACCCGCAGCGCGCCGTTGCTGCGCGCGGCGGCCAGCCGGGCCATGGCGCCGTTCAGTTCGGCGGCCGGCCCGGGGCGCCGCGCGTAGGGCAGCGACCACGCCTCGGTGATCCCCTCGGCGGCCAGCCGGTCACACGCTTCAGCCGGGTCGGCCGGGTAGGCGAACCCGTCGCTGGGGAAGCCGCGGGCGTAGAAGAAATCGCGGATCGCGGCCTGCAGCCGGGGCGGCAGCAGGTGGACATGAGCGTCAACGACAGGGCTGGGCACCCGTCCGGTTTACCTGGTCCGCGGAAGCTGTTGACACCCGGGTGCCGGCCAGGCAAGACTCACGGAAACACATAATAGAAAGTCGTTCTCGACTGATGAAAGCAGCTGCCGGGCAGTCTGCTGAGGAGCGACCGTGGCACGCACCATCTTCACCAACGGCCTCGTGTTCGACGGCAGTGGCTCGCCGGCCGCGCCGGGAGAGGTGATCATCGAGGCGGACCGGGTGGTGTCGGTCACCCCGGGCTGGCGCGGCGAGCACAGGTCCGGCGAGCACAGGTCCGGCGAGCACAGGTCCGGCGAGCACAGGTCCGATCAGCACGGCGGCGAGCGGGTCATCGACGTGACCGGATGCACGGTCATGCCGGGCCTGATCGAATCGCATGGCCATCTCACCTTCCCGTCGGCGGTCGGGCACATCGACCCGTCCTTCAACCCGCCGGTGGACGTCGAGCTTCTTCCGCAACATCAAGGGCATGGATGCCGAACTGGCCCGGGCCGAGCGGAACGCCGCGCATCCTGCTGGACGCCGGGTTCACCTCGGTCTACTCGGCCGGCTCGCTGCTGCCCATGCCGACCGAGGTGATCCTGCGCGACAAGATCAAGGCGGGCGCGGTGCCCGGCCCGCGGCTGCGCGCGGCCAGCATGGAGCGGGACAACCACCCGGTCCGCCCGGACGGCCACGTCGAGCCGGACTGGCAGGGCCCGGACGCCTGCCGCGCGTTCGTCCGCGAGCAGGCCGGGCTGGGCTTCGACAGCGTGAAGTTCCTGCTGTCCAACGACGACGTGTTCATCCCCGGCGGCTCGCAGATCACCCAGTACACCCAGGAGGAGGCCACCGCCGCGGGTGAGCAGGCCCGCGAGTCCGGGGTCTGGCTGAACTGCCACGCGCAGGCCGCGGAGTCGGTCAAGGTCGGCGGTGCGGGCCGGGTTCCGCAGCATCTACCACTGCACCTACGCCGACGAGGAAGCGCTGGACATGCTGGAGTCGGTGAAGGACACGGTGTTCGTGTCGCCCGGCCCCGGGCATCATCTACGCCAACGTGTACGAGGGCGCGGAGTACGGCATCGACCGGGCGCAAGCCGAAAAGATGGGCTCGGTGGCCGCGCTGGACGCGATGGCGGCGGTGTACCCGGAGATCCGCAAGCGCGGCATCCGGGCGCTGCCCGGCGGCGACTACGGCTTCCCCAACAACCCCATCGGGCGCAACGCCCGTGACCTGGAACTGTTCGTCAACGTGCTGGGCTACACGCCACTCGAGGCGCTGCGCGCCGCCACCATGCTGGGCGGGCAGCTGATGGACATGGGCGACGAGCTTGGCCTGCTCGCCCCCGGCTACCTGGCCGACGTGCTGGTGGTCCGCGGCGACCCGGCCGGCGACGTGAAGATCCTGCAGGACCCGGGCAACCTGGCATACATCGTGCAGGGTGGCCGGTTCCATAAGCAGCCTGAGCCCGGCGAGCCGGTCCGGCAATGACCTCTGCCGCGGTCTCGATCTACCGGGACGTCGTCTACTCCCGGCCGCCCGGCTACCGCCCGGTCGCGCTGGACCTCTACGTGCCGGCCGAGCCGGCTGAGGCGCTCTGCCTGTACCTGCACGGCGGTGGCTGGCGGCTGGGCAGCCGGTCCGACGGCCCGGGCGCGGCCCGGTCCTGGTCGCCGTCCTTCTTCGAGCGGGTGGCCGTGATAGGCCTGGCCGTGGCCAGCGTGGACTACCGGCTGAGCGGCGAGGCGGTCTTCCCGGCCCAGCTCGAGGACGTGTCCGCGGCGGCCGGCTTTCTGGCCCGCGAGCGGGCCAGCTTCGGCCTGGCCACGCCGCGCACCGTGGCCTGGGGCGTGTCGGCCGGCGGCCACCTGGCCGCCATGCTCGCGCTGACCGCGCCGGAACCGCCGGTGGACGCCGTGGTCTGCTGGTACACCCCGGCCGACCTGGGTGCGCTGTCCCGGGACGTGGACGACGCCGGTGGGCACGGCGACCGCGGACCGGACTCGCGCGAGGCGCAGCTGATCGGCGCACCGCTGGACGAGCGGCCGGACCTGGCCGGGGCGGCCAGCCCGGTGCGCTTCGCGCACCCCGGGGCGCCGCCGTTCCTGCTGGTGCACGGCACCGCGGACGACATGGTGCCGCCCCGGCAGAGCGAACGGCTGGCCGACGCGCTCAGCGCGGCCGGGACCTCGGTCAGCACCGACCTCGTCGAGGGGGCCAGCCACATGTTCCCCGAGCTGGGCGACGGCGCCACCACCGAGGTCATCGAGCGCTCCGTCCGCTTCCTGCTCGACCAGGTGAAGCCCGGGCGTCATTCAGATCCGGCCAGCGACCCTGCGGCCGGCCCGGGCGAGCGGCCGGAGCCAGCGGCAGGACGGAACCAGCGCAGGTTTCTGAATGACGCGAAGTCCGAGTAGGAGAGTGGCGCATGCGTCTTGACCACGTCGGCGTCAACGTGGCCGAGCTGGCCAAGGCGGAGGCCTGGTACTCCGCGGCGTTCGGTCTGGAACGTGAGATCGCGGTGCGGATCGACCGCGCGGACCTGGACGTCGTGATGCTGCGCAACGCCGAGCACGGGCACCGGATCGAGTTGCTGCACCGGCCCGGCTCCGGCCCCGGGCTGCGCGCGGCCGACCCGGCCGAGGCAGCGCTGACCGAGGGCTACGGGCACATCGCGTTCGACGTGCCCGACCTGGACGGCGCGCACAGCCGGCTGCTCGGCCACGGCGCCCGCGAGGTGATGCCGCCGCAGCCGGCCCCGGAACCCGGCGTCCGGATGTCCTTCCTGGCCGATCCGGAGGGCAACCTGATCGAACTGGTCGAGCGCGGGTGAGCCGGGGATGAGCCCGGAGCCGAGCGGCCCGGCCGACGTGGTGATCGCCAGCCACGGCCCGGCCGACGTGGTGGTCGCCGGCTATGGCCCGGCCGACGTGGTGATCGCCAGCCACGGCCCGGCCGACGTGGTGGTCGCCGGCTATGGCCCGGCCGGCGCGGCCGCCGCCATCGCCGCGCATGACGCCGGGGCCCGCGTCGTCGTGGTGGAGTCGGCGGCCCAGGGCGGCGGCAACGCCCGGTACAGCGGCGGGTTCCTGTTCGACATCCCCGGCCCGGCCGCGGCCGGGCACCTGGACGCGCTGTGTTTCGGCCGGACGCCCCGGCCGGTGCTGGAGGCTTACGCGGCTGGGCTGCACGGCCTGGACGGCTGGCTGCGTTCGCTGGGCGGCGCGACCGACCGGTTCGACCCGCCCCCGGCCCGGCTGCCCGCCCCGTTCCCGTCCTGGCCCTACCTGCCCGGCGGCCACGACATCACATACCGGGTGGTGGCGGGCGGGACCGGCCGCCGCGGCCAGGCGCTCTGGGATCTGCTGGACACCGCGGTCCGCGAGCGCGGCATCGAGGTGCGCTTGCAGACCGCCGCGCAGCGGCTGGCCCGCGACCCGGACGGAACCGTGACCGGTCTGGCCGTCCGGCCCGGCCGGCGCCGGGCCTGACACGCCCGGCGCCGCCGAACCGCTCGACGCTCCCCGCGCCGGGCGGCGTGGTGCTGGCCTGCGGCGGATTCGAGGCCGACCCCTCGCTGGCCGCCGCGTACCTGCCGCTGGGCCCGTCCTGGCCGGTCGGCCACCCCGGTAACGACGGCACCGGGCTGCGGCTGGCTCAGCAGGCCGGAGCGGCGTTGTGGCATACGTATGGGTGTTTTGGCTGGTTCGCGTTCCGCACACCGGAGTTCCCGGCCCCGTTCGCGGTGGATTTCTTCGGCGGCCAGCCACCTGTACACTGGACGCCGACGGGCGGCGGTTCGGCGACGAAACCGGCTACGAGGTGCACGACCGGCTCCGTGCGCTGCTCAGCTACCTGCCGCGCAACCCGAACCGGCCGCGGCTGCCCGGCCTGGGCCATCTTCGACGAGGCGGCCCGGCTGGCCGGCCCGCTGAACGGGCTGCTTGGCACGCCGAACGACTATACCTGGAGCGCGGACAACGCGGCCGAGGTGGCCCGCGGCTGGATCAAGGCCGCGGCAGGCCCCGCGGAGCTGGCCAGGCAGATCGGCGCCGACCCGACCGTGCTGACCGAGACCCTGGCCGAGTACAACGCGGCTGCCCAGGCCGGCCGGGATGACCGGTTCGGCCGGTCCGCGGACACGCTGGTGCCGCTGGACACCGGCCGCCTGTACGCCATCGAGACCTGGCCCGGCATCGCCGGCACGACCGGCGGGCCGCAGCACGACGAGCACGCCCAGGTGCTCCGGCCGGACGGCCAGCCGGTGCCCGGGCTGTATGCGGCGGGTGCGGTCAGCCTGGTCTGGGGACACCTGATCGAGCACGGCGGCGGGCTGACCGACGCCCTCGTCTTCGGCCACACGGCCGGCACGCACGCCGCCGCCCGGGCCGCGACCCGGGCTGCCGCACAGGCCGCTGCGCAGGCTGGTACGCGAGGCGCCCGGGCCGGGACGGTGCCTGGATGACGCGGGTCGCGGTGGTCACCGGAGGGGCCGGCGCCATCGGCGGCAGCATCGCCACCGCGCTGGCCAGCGCCGGGCACACCGTGCTCAGCCTGGACCAGGCCGCCGAGCCGCCGGTGGACCTGGCCGACGAGCAGCAGGTCCGGGCGGCCGCCGCCGCGGTGCTGGACCAGCACGGCCGGTGCGACGTGCTGGTGCACGCGGCCGCCGCGTTCGACCGGGCCGACCTGTGCTGCGTGGACCTGGCCAGCTGGCGCCGGGTGCAGGCGGTGAACGTGGAGTCGGCGCTGCTGCTGGCCCAGGCGTTCGTGCCCGGCATGGCCGCCCGCGGCTTCGGCCGGATCATCCTCGTGGTGTCCGACACCATCTGGTCCCCGCCGGCCGGGGACATGCTGCCGTACGTGACCAGCAAGGGCGCGCTGGTCGCGCTGGCCCGGACGCTGGCCGTGGGTCTCGGCCGGGACGGCATCGCGGTGACGTGCGTCGCCCCCGGGCTGACCGACACCCCGGCGGCCCGGGCTGGCCAGCCGGCCGAAGCGTTCGACGGCGTCCGGTCCCGCCAGGCGCTGCCCCGCACGCTGGTCCCGCAGGACGTGGCGGCCACGGTCGCGTTCCTGGCCACCGACGCCGCCGCCGCCCTGACTGGCCAGACCCTGTGCCTGGACGGCGGCCTCATCCTCCGCTAGCCGCAGCCAATCGCATCAGCGCGGTGCGAAAGTGGTCACCGGCGACCACAAAGTCACCGCACTGTCAGATATCGCGCTGGTTGAGGGCGCCGGGGGCGCCTGCCAGGTACGAGCAGAACACGCCGTCCGGGTCCCAGCGAGCGCGCACCTGAGCCAGCCGCCGGAACGACGCCTCGGAGAGGAAGCGGTCGTGCCGCCGCTGGAAGTCGGTGTCCCCCAGGTAGACACCGCAGCCCGCCCCGGCCAGGTCCCGGGTCCGGCTGTGCACCCAGTCGGCGTACCGCTCGTCGTCGGCCGGGTCGGTGAAGATCGCGTACGTGGCCAGGTACACGTTGGCCTGCACCGAGAACGCCATGTCCGGCAGCGGCCGGGTTGGCGCCCAGCCGTACCAGATGGAGAACGAGTGCTCGGTCGGCAGCTCGGACCAGATCCGGTGCAGCGCCGGGGCCAGTTCGGCGGCGGGCGCGTCGCTCCAGGTGCAGTCTACGATGTACCGGTGCCCGGCCGGGTTCTGCAGCGTCTGCGCCTCGTTCTCCGCCGCGATCGAGGTCAGCCCCCGGACGTGACCGAGCCGGCGCCGAGCCAGCGGGCCCGCGTCGAACACGGCCAGCCGCTGCTCCACCTCCGCAGCCGAGTCCCCCATCGCCGTGGTGTGCAGCAGCAGCACGGTGCCGTCCGGGCGGCGCACCCCGTCGTCGAGCGGCACCCCGGGCAGCCGGGTGGCGGCCACGACCGGCTCAACCGACATATGTAGGTTGGGCAGGATCTCGTGCAGCCAGGCCAGCAGCGCGCCGGCCTGGTCCAGCGGGAACGTCCAGGTGTCCTGCATCATCACCGGCGGCTTGGGGTAGCTGCGCAGGTAGAACCGGGTGACCAGGGCCGGGAAGCCGGGCCCGGCGCCACGCGCGGCCCAGTACAGGTCGGCGTGCTCGGTCTCGTCCGCGTGCACCAGCCGGCCATCGGCCGTCACCGCGTCGATGGCCAGCACGTTCTCGCAGGCCCAGCCCCAGGCCCGGCCGTTCCAGCCCTGGCCACCCTGCAGCAGGTAGCCGCCCAGGCCGACGGATTCGCAGTGGCCGCCCGGGAAGGCCCGGCCGTGCGAGGCCAGGAACGGGGCCAGTTCGGTGCCGCCGCGCACCGCAGGCCGCACCGTGGCCACCCCACTCCCCGGGTCGTAGTGCATGTCCCGCAACTCGCCCAGGTCGATGAGCAGCGCGTCGTCGCGCACGCTCCACACCGCCCAGGAGTGCCCGCCGGCCCGTACCGAGACGCGCAGCCCGCGCTCCCGGGCCCAGCGCACCCCGGCCACCAGGTCGGCGTCATCCGCGGCCAGCAGCACCGCGGCCGGGTAGCGGTCCGGGCGCCGCGCATTGAACACCCGGCCGACCCGGGCCGACTCGTATCCGGGCTGGCCACGCTCGACGAACAAGCCGGTGAACTCACCCAACGGCGGCCGCACCCCCACACGTCGACAAACCTTGACATTCGCCTGGCGGAACATGATTTTATTAGCCGAGAGCTTCGTGCAGCCGCGCTGCGGCAGGAATCCCAGGTGCGGCGGTCAAGGGAGCGGCATGGACGTCGGCCTGGCCATGACGGCGCGGAACCACCCGGATTACCCGCGGCCGCTCACCGAGATCTACCGGGAGGTGCTGGACGAGGCGGTGCTCGGCGAGCAGCTGGGCTTCCGCAGCTGGTGGCTGGCCGAACATCACTTCGCCGAGGATCAGCACAACCCGTCGCAGTTCCCGCTGCTGGCCGCGGCGGCCGCCCGGACCAGCGCCATCCGGATCGGCAGCTACGTACTGCTGCTCCCGCTGCACAACCCGCTCCGGGTGGCCGAGGACGCGGCCACCGTGGACATCCTGTCCAACGGCCGGCTGGAACTGGCCATCGGAGCCGGTCCGATGCCCGGCGAATGCGCGGTGTTCGGCATGGACCCGAAAGAGTCTTTCGGCCGCACCTACGAGGCGCTCGAAGTCATCGGGAAGTGCTTCACCGAGGAGGAGTTCAGCCACCAGGGCAAGTACTTCACGCTCCGCGAACGTGCGGATGACGACCAAGCCGGTGCAGCAGCCCGGCCCGCGCATCTACCTGGCCGCGCTCGGCCCGCAGAGCCTGACCAGGGCCGGGGAGCGCGGTTACAGCCTCGCCTCCATGGTGCACACGCCGCTCTACCCGCGGTTCCTGGAGGCGCAGGCCGCGGCGGGCCGCACCCGGGCCGACTTCCGGCTGCTGTCCGGCCCGCTCGCCGTGCACGTCGCGCCGACCCGGGAGCAGGCCTGGGACGAGGCCGAGCGCGGGCTGCACTGGTGGGTCGAGTTCTACCGGCGGCGCGGCATGCAGATGCCGCTGGCCCCGGTAGGTGAGCTGCGCAACGACCCCAAGGCGGCCATCTACGGCGTCCCGTTCGCGGTCGGCCCGCCGGACCAGGTCATCGAGAAGCTGCGCGGCTACCCAGGACCTGCCGATGGACGAGATGGCCATCCAGTTCCACCACCCCGGCATGGACCCGCGGGCCGTCGAGGCGAGCATGCGGCTGTTCGCCGCCGAGCTGATGCCGGAGATCAGCACCTGGGGTACCTGATGCGCGGGCTGCATCACATCGGCTACTGGACCGACGACCTGGACGCCGCCATGGCGCAGGCCGGGCGGCTGCTCGGGGTGGGCCCGTTCCAGGTGCTGGCGCACGTCGATCTGGGCGACTTCCGGTTCCGCGGTGCGCCCGGCCGTGCTGGACCACAGCGCCGCGTTCACCGCCTGGGGACCGGTGCTGCTGGAACTGAACGTGGTGCACTCTGCAGCGCCGGCCGCGCTGCGTGACGCGCTGGGCATCCGCCCCGGCGCGGTCAGCCACGTCGCCTGGACCACCGAAGACCTTCTTACCGAACGCCAGCACCTGGCCACGGCCGGCTGCCCGCTGCTGACCACGTCGGTGGGCGGGGCGGTGGCCGACTGGTTCTCCGGCGGCGCGCTGTTCGGCCACCCAGTGGAAGTCCACCAGCCCACCGACGGCGTTCTCGCCTTCTGGCAGTCCCTCGGCCACCCGCCCGGCAGCACATGACTGCTTGACACACGGCTACGTTGTCCCGCCCAGTGTCCAGCTGAGTTGCGTTCCAGTGAATCTGCCGAGCCACCAGTTCGAGTCGCCGGGAGAGTAGAACAGAGCTTCACTGTCGCCGCTGCCGGTGAAGTCACCGATCCAGGTCGGGTCGGACTGCGTGTTGCCGAATCCCGTGGTGTTGCCGGCCAGCGTCCAGCCCAGGCTGGTGCCATTGAATCTGCCCAGCCACCAGTTCTGGTCACCCGGCGAGTAGAACAGCACGTCGCCGCTGCCGGTGAAGTCACCGATCCAGGTCGGGTCGGACGCCGTGTTGCCGAATCCCTTGGTGTTGCCGGCCAGGGTCCAGCCCAGGCTGGTGCCATTGAACGTGCCCAGCCACCAGTTCTGGTCACCGGGGCTGTAGAACAGCACGTCTACTTTGGCGCCACCCGTGAAGCTCCCGATCCAGGTCGGATCGTACTGGGTATTGCCGAACCCCTTGGTGTTGCCGGCCAGCGTCCAGCCCAGGCTGGTGCCATTGAATCTGCCCAGCCACCAGTTCTGGTCGCCCGGGCTAGTAGAACAGCACCTCTGCCTGGCCACTGCCGGTGAAGTCACCGATCCAGGTCGGGTCGGACGCCGTGTTGCCGAATCCCTTGGTGTTGCCGGCCAGCGTCCAGCCCAGGCTGGTGCCATTGAATCTGCCCAGCCACCAGTTCTGGTCGCCCGGGCTGTAGAACAGCACCTCTGCCTGGCCACTGCCGGTGAAGTCACCGATCCACGTCGGGTCGGACTGCGTGTTGCCAAATCCCTTGGTGTTGCCGGCCAGCGTCCAGCCCAGGCTGGTACCGGTGAATCTGCCCAGCCACCAGTTCTGGTCGCCCGGGCTGTAGAACAGCACCTCGCCCTGGCTGCCGCCGGTGAAGTTACCGGTCCAGGTGGGGTCGTGCTGGGTATTGCCGAATCCCGTGGTGTTGCCGGCCAGGGCCCAGCCCAGGCTGGTGCCGGTGAACGTGCCCAGCCACCAGTTCTGGTCACCCGGTGAGTAGAACAGCACCTCGGCCCGGCCACTGCCGGTGAAGTTGCCGATCCACTTGGGGTCGGCGGAGATGTTACCGAAATTCCACTGTGGCACGATCCCATCGACGCACCACATTTCGGCATCGATCCCGCACGCGCCGTAGGCGATCTGGAAAAAGCCGCTTTCGCCCCACCCGGTGCCCCAGCTGTTTTTGCAGATCCAGCACGAATTCGCGTCGTTGTACCCCACAACACAAACGCAGTGACCGCCCACGTAGTTGTTTGTCGGGCTGCTGACAGGCGAGTATACGCCGCTGGTGTAATTGTAGAAATCGTCATAGACGCTGAAGCATGTGGTAACCGGACCGTGCGTGGCCAGCCAGGTCTTCATGTCAGCGACCGTTGATACCGAGTGCCAAGCAGTGATCTTGGTCAGCCGCGAAGCAGCCGTCGAGCAGCGATTGCACGACTGATTGGCATCCGTATACGCGAAGCACGCAGCATCGACGATCCCGTTCACGCATCCGGGAAAAGCAGCTGTCCGGCCACCAGCCACCGCCCGGACATGCTCCGGCACCATGCGCCGGACCCCAGCAGAACCAGAGATCGGCCTCGGACAGGTCCACCGGAGGCTGCGGGTTATTCCGTGCGATCTGGAAGTTGGCCTCGAATGCGGCAACAGTGCCAAAGGTGACGCACGATCCGCAGCCGCCCTGGTCTTCGATCGGCGTAACGTAATCAGTTCCATTCACACTGCGCCAATCGATGGACGCCGCAAGTTGTGCCGCAATGGCGTCGGCGGCGGGTACCGCACGGTCCCGCGATATAGCCTCGCGTTCGGCCAGCGAGAGCGCGCCGGCGTGCGGCGTGGCCCCTAACCGCGATTGTTTTTGCAGGTCAGAGAGCTGAGAGAGCGGCGTATCGGCAGCCGCCCAGCGGAGCCCTTGTTCCTGGATGAGCGTGGTTATCTGGGTAACATCCACCGTCGGTCGCCCCCCTGGCGTAGGTAAAGTGATACATATCCCAATGTTTCACTGCTACCCAGGCAACGCAATACCCGTTCTCATAAAGCCGATTTGTGACATTCATAGTACTTTATGGTGATAGCTGCGCGGCCGGTTACTCGTGGGCCGGCCTGACCGACACCGACAGCCGATGCTCGGCCCGTGCCCGGTCGGAGGGTTCCCATCGCCGGTGCTGATACAGCCGCAACTCAACCGTTCCTGGCCGTAGCGCACGGATCGTCGCCACTTCCGGGGCGCTCAACCCCACGGGATGGGGCGCCGCCCCCGGGGGAAACCCGCGGGTCCACCGCACCTCGACCACACCGTCTGCCCCGGCGACGTCGTCATCCCACACGTATCCCGCCGTGCCGAGCCCAGGTAGCTCAACTACGTACTGGTCGCCAACGGCCAGTTCGAGGTGATCCGGAACGTCCACTACACCCCATCGTAATTGGTAGCGAACCGTCTGCCCGCTACCCCGCCACCGGGCGGCGGGCAGTCACCCAGCGCATAGCGTTATGCATAGAAATTTCGCCGGTCAACGGGTCGGTGAACGGTGCGAGCGCGCCCTCGATCGCGGCGCGGACGGGAGCCCCGCCGGCGTCCTGTACCGCCCGCGTGCCGCCGGCCGAGCCGATCAGCCCGCGCACCGCGTCGGCCAGGCTGCCGTACCGCCACACGCACTCGACCTCGCCGGTGGCCTCCTCGCGCAGCCCGGCCGCGGCCAGCGCGGCGGACAGGCGCTGCGGGCCGGACAGCGAGTAGGGCGCGTGGTCGGCCTGCCGTCGCGGCGGGCTGAGCGCGGCCATGGCCTCGTGCACGGCCGTTGATTCGGCCCGCTCGGGCCCGGCGAACGTGCCGACCGCGACCAGCCCGCCGGGCCGGACGACCCGGGCCGCCTCGGCCAGAGCGCCGCGCGGGTCCGCGGCGAACTGGACCGCGTTCACGCCGGTGACCACGTCGAACGCGGCGCTGGCGAACGGCAGCCTACATATGTCGGCTAGCCACAGCTCGGCGGTGGGCAGCCGGTCCCGGGCCACCGCGAGCAGGCCGGGGGTGACGTCCAGGCCGGTCACCGTGGCGCCGCGCTGCTGGGCCAGGGCCAGCAGCAGGCCGGTGCCGCAGCCGAGGTCGAGCAGCCGGGTCCCGGGGCCGGTGCTGGTGGCGTCCAGGATGGCTGCGAACAGCGGCTGGTTGTGCGGTTCGGCGAACCGGGCCCAGCCGTCCGGGTCGCTGCCCCACAGGCCCTGCTGCACCTGGGCCGCCTCGCTGAGCGGGCCGGCCGTGCGCCAGCCGGTCATGCCGCGTCCCGGGGGGTGATGTTCTGGT
Source organism: uncultured Actinomycetes bacterium (assembly GCA_963757545.1). GTDB lineage: Bacteria > Actinomycetota > Actinomycetes > Streptosporangiales > Streptosporangiaceae > RYN-230. The sequence continues at coordinate 69,514 of CAVWSA010000040.1, forward strand.
TCAGCCGGAACACGTTCTGCGGGTCGTACGCGGCCTTGATCTGTTGCAGCCGGCCCAGCGTGCCGCCGTAGGCGACCTGGCCGCCGGCCTGCTCGTCGTGGTCCATGAAATTGACGTACGCGCCGCCCGAGCACACCGGCCGCAGCGCCGCGAACGTGTCCCGGACCCAGCGGATCTCCCGCTCGGTGTCCTGCGGGGATCGCCAGCTGGCCGGGATGTTGATCAGCCAGCCGGCGTCGCGGTGCGGGAACGCGGTCGCCTCCGGGGCCACCCGGCCAATGGCACCGCCCATGCTGAGCAGCTCGATCTGGGATACCTCCTGGAGCCCAGCCGCTGGCCCTGGGCCAGCACGACGTCGATCAGGTCCGGGCTGAGTTCGGCGGCGAACGTGGCCTTCACGTAGGAGAGCAGGCCGGGGCCGAAGAACTCGTCGCCTGTCGGTCTGCATCGCGCCGAACGGGACCACGCTGAGCTCACTGGCCACCGGGCCCAGGTCGTCCCGGAGCGCGGTGAGCAGCTCGCGGCCCGCGGCCGGCTCGGCCGGCACCACTCGATGACCGTGACGATTCCGGGGCGGCCGACGGTGCCGTCCGGCATCCAGGGCAGCGGCGCCGCCCGGCGCGCGAAGCTTGTCCAGAGCAGCGCATCGGGCGCGCCGCCCGCGATGACCTGGCCCGGCCCGGCCGAGCACCCGGTGTGCGTCGGCCATCTCGTGGTACATCCGCAGCACGGTGAGCTGGCTGAGCTCGTGCAGCGCGAACTCGAACTCGGTGACCACGCCGAAGTTCCCGCCACCGCCGCGGATGGCCCAGAACAGGTCGGGGTGCTGCGCCGCGGCGGCCCGCCGGGTCATGGCCGTCCGCGGTGACCACCTCGGCGGCCAGCAGGCTGTCGATGGTCAGCCCGAACCGGCGCCAGTCAGCCGGCCCACGCCGCCGCCCAGGGTAAGCCCGGCCACCCCGGTGTGCGAGATCACCCCGGCCGGGACGGCCAGCCCGTGCCGCTGGGTGGCCGCGGTCCACGTCACCGAGCAGCGCCCCGCCTTGCGACCCGGGCCCGGCGGGCGGCCGGGTCCACCGACACCTCGGTTCATCGGGCGCAGGTCGATGACCAGCCCACCATCGCAGGTGCTGAACCCGGGCAGGCTGTGCCCGCCGCCGCGGACCGCGATGAGCAGATTGTGCGCCCGGGCGTAGCCGATGGCCGCGGCCACGTCGGCGGCCGTGCCGCACCGGGCGATCAGGGCCGGGCGCCGGTCGTGCATGGCGTTCCAGTCCGCGCGCAGTTCGTCGTAACGGTCGTCGGCTGCGGAGATGAGCTGCCCGGTGAAGCCCGGGATGGTCAGGGTCGCACGCAGTCACCACTCGCCACACCGCCTCCCGCAGCACCGGCTGCCGCCGCGCCGCCCCGCCGCGCTGACCCACTATCTATAAACTTATATATATCTATAGAGATATCATGGCTGCTGGTGGCGAGGAGGGAGTCACGGCCACTCGCGGCGGGCAAGGGAGGGAGCAGGGTGGTCACGGACCGGGGATCCACCGCGGTCGCGGCGGGCACCGAGGGCCAGGCGGCCGCCCGCGAGCTGGCGGTCGTGCTGCACGACCTGGGCTGGCTGCTGCCCCGCACGGTCGGGCTGGCTGCCGCCCGCCAGGAACCGCTGCCCGCGTCGGAACTCGAGGTGATGCGGCTGCTGGTGCGCCGCCCCGGGCTCAGCGTCAACGACATGGCCCGCGAGCTGGGCCTGCAGCCGAGCAACGCCAGCACGGCGATCAGGCTGCTGATCGCCCGGGGCACGCTGGAGCGGCGGCAGGACAGCGCCGACGCCCGGGTGGCCCGGTTGTTCCCGACCGCGGCGGCCTACGCGGCGCGGGACCGGCGCGAGCAGTCCTGGGGTGAGCAGCTCGCCGGGGTGCTGGCCGGGCTGCCCGCCGCCGACCGCGCACAGCTCACCGCGGCCGCACCGGCCTTGCGGCGGCTGGCCGCCCAACTGGCCGGCGATACGCCGACGGGAGAGCGCCCGCAGGCCGGGCGGCCTGCGGGCGTTCCCTGGCTGCGCGGTTACCGCCGTGGCTACATCCCGGACGGGTCCATCAGCCGGTGGTGCCAGCGCCCCATCCGGTGCCCGGTGACGGGCATCCCGGTGGCGCCCCGGTTGGTGGCCCGCTGCGGGGTGGTGTTGAACGTGGCCGCGGTCGCCGCGCCGTTCCCATCCAAGGTGACCGTCACCGAGTCGGTCAGCCCGAAGTTCTGGCAATTCAGGTTGGTGAACGACATGTTCAGCCGGTTGGCCATGAAGGTCAGCAGGTTATTCCCCGACCCCGGGCACCGGCGAGGTGCCGGTGGCCAGCAGGGCCTGGTTGCCGGCCAGGAACGCGGTCTGCATGTTGACCATGTTCTGGCAGTAGTTCGCCGGGCTGCCGCGCCATTGAACGGCGAGACCGGCGGCTGGCCTACCTCGGCCCGGTACAGGTCGGTCTTCGGCACGCTGAACGCGCTGTTGACCAGGACCATCTCGTCGTTCTCCGGGACCAGGGCGATCGGGTTCCGCTGGCTGCGGGCCGCGGACAGTTCGTCCAGGGCCTGCGAAGTGCCCGGCGTGCCCGCGTTGGACAGGTCAGGCTCCTCGAACGGCGTGCAGCCGATGGTCGGGTCCAGGAACGCATCCAGCAGCGCGTTGTCACTGCCGTTGTTGATCGTCGTGGCCCCGGCCAGCGCCGCCTGGTTGGCCGCGTTGTCCTGCGCGGTCTGCCCGTTGGCGGTGAGCAGGTACTGCGTGGTCACGTTGTCACTCTGGTCCTGGTCGATCAGGTGAAGCTGCGCGTCGTGGGGCAGGGCTGCCCGGTCTTGGCCGAGAAACCCGTGGCCGGGATTTGCAGCCGGCCCTCCCGCGTCGGCGCGGAACGCGGCCCGGAAGAAGCCGGTGCCGTTGCAGAACGACACCTGCCCGAAGATCGAGCCCGCCGTCCCGTCCACGCAGCGGCCCTGGGCCAGCGCGTCCGGCGTGGCCCCGACCTGGGTCAGGTTGGTGCCGTTGAACCCGAAGTCGATGGTCACGATGGCGTCCCGGGGCAGCTGGGCAGCACCGGGGCCGCCGCGGCCGTGCTGCCCTGCGTGATCACCAGCGGCTCGTACACACTGAGCCGCCCGGTCCTCGGGTTCAGGATCGTGGCCTGCACGAACGCGCCGAGGTTGGCGAAGTTGGCCATGGTGCAGCCGGAGGCGCCCGGCGACGTCCCGTCCGGCCCGGTCAGCTGGTAGGGCGTGGCCAGGCCCTGAGCGCTGAGCGGGTTGGCCGGCACGACGATGTCACACGACACGTTGGCCGCGGCCGCGGCTGGGGCGGCTGTCGCTGACGCCGTCGCGGACGGGCAGATGACCGGCGTCGCGGTGGCCGATGCCGTCGGCGCCGTCCCAGCTGCCGTGGCGGGTGCCGTGGCCGGCGCAGTCGCGGCCGGTGTGGCCGGCGCGGCCGCAGCTGGCCCGGACGGCGCTGGCGTGGCCGGGCTGGTGCTGCCCGCCGCCGCGGTGGCCGGTGCGGTGCTCAGTGGCGCGGCCGCGTTGGCCTGGGTGCCTGCCTGCGCCGAGGAACCAGCCGCGGTGCTGGCCTGCGTACTCGTGCTGGGCGCCGCGGCGGGCGCCGCGCCGCCGCGTGGCCGGTGTGGCACAGTCCCCGGCCACGTTGGCCGCGTTGCTGGCGGTGCCGAACACGGTCCCGAGTCGTGGCGCGATCACCAGGGCCACGCCGACCCCGATCACCACCGCCACCACGCCCACGACCGCGACGAGTCTTCGCCGCGACCGTCCGGAACCCCAGTTGTCTCGGTAGGCCACGTATGGCCCCCTTTCCCCTTCCCGGATTCCGCTCCCGGTCGATCACCGTAGACCTAGCCGTGCGGCATTTGAGACCGAATCGACATACTTCGGTCAGGAATTTTTCAGGGATAGTTCGGCCCGGGCAGCGAACCGGGAGAGGATTACTACGAACGGCCGTCGTACCAGGTCAGCCGAGCCAGTGCGGCCGGGTAACCGGGCGAGGTTATCGCCGGGCCGGCCGGGTGATGAACGCCTGAAGGGGGCAAGTAGCCGCAATAGCAGAACGCTCCGTGACCATTCTGGGCAAGCCTCCAAGAATGGCACGGAAGTTCCCGCACGGCAACTGATGCCGGCGGCCGTACCTGGCGGGCCGCCGGATTCGCCACCCAGGCTCAGCGCGCGCCCGCCGCGATGCGCGGCGGCCTCCTTGATCGTTAGCTCATTACGCTTACCTAACGCGCCTGCTGGGCGGCCGGTTCAACGGACCGCCGATCAGTTTCGGCCCAGCCCGGGGCCGCCGGGCTCGGCGGGCGCCCGGCGGGCGCCCGGCGGGGGTGCGGCGGGGGTGCGGCGGCACAGCCTCCGCCGTCCGCCGGCGCCTGCTGGGCAGGGCCGCTCACGTCTTCGAGAAAGTATTCGAAATAACATGACAGGCTCAGCGCATTTCGCTATTATGGTCGGGTAGCCAGAGTTCCCACCCCGGGCGGGAGGTATTCAGGCGCCAGCCCCCCGGCGCCGCCTCCCGCCCGGGCACTCCGGGCGTTAGCGCTCGAACCGCTCGCCCAGAGGCCGGCTGGTGGTAGGTTCCACTCGTGTCCGCGCCTGATCTCCGCGCGCCCGGGCAGGCCGGGTCCGGGGCGCATCCACCACCGGCCGCAGACCAGGGCGTCCGCGCCGTGCTCGCCGACCTGTTCCCGGCGCCGGCCGAGCCAGCTCCCCGCGCTGGCCTCCCGCGCTGGGCGTTCCTCCTCGTCCAGGTGGCCGTGGTCGCCCTCGGCGCGCTGGTCATGCTGACCCGGTACAGCGGCAGGCCGGCCTGGGACAGCGTGTGGGCTGAGGACCCGGGCATCTACCTGCCCTGGGCGCTCGCCCATCCGTGGCACCTGCTCCAGTCCTATGGCGGGTACCTGCAGTTGCTCCCCCGGCTGATCGGCCAGATCGCCGCCCTGGTGCCGATCAGGGACGCTTCGGTCGCGTTCGCGGTCAGCGGCGCCGTGGTCGCGTCCGGGTGCGGGCTGTTCGCTTACCACGCCAGCGCGGGCCAGGTCAGTTCGCGCTGGCTGCGCGGCCTGGTCGGGCTGTCCGTGGTGCTGCTGCCGGTGGCGCAACTCGAGATCGCCGACAACGGCGTCAATACCATCTGGTACCTGCTCGTCGCCCTGTTCTGGGCCGCGCTGTGGCGACCGCGTACCAGGACCGGCGCGGCGATCGCCGCGGTGGTGGCGTTCGCCGCGGCCGCCTCCACCTCGCTCGGTCTCGTCTTCGCGCCGCTGTTCGCGGCCCGGGCCATCGCGGTGCCCCGGCGGCTCCGGGAGCACGCCGTCACCGCAGGCTGGGCGCCCGGCTGCGTGCTGCAGCTCCTGGTCATCCTGACCAGCCACCTGTCCCGGTTGCGGCCGCATAATCCGGCCAACGCGGTGCTGTACTACGGGCACGAGGTCCTGCTGCCTGCCCTGGGCTGGCATATTTCCTGGCATCTGCGGCACATCCTGGGGCTGAACGGGGCCACCGCGCTGGTGGGCGGCTTGATCGTCGTTGCGCTGGCCGCCGCGGTGATCACCCAGCCCGGGCGGTGCCGGGTGTTCGTGCTTACCGCCGTGGCGACCGGCCTGGTGTTCACGGCGGTCACCTCGGCGCTCGCCTGGGGCGGTCCGGCCCAGCCGGTGACGGTCCGGGTGGAACACGGCGCCCGGTATTCCACGGTGCCCATCCTGCTGCTCGACGCGGCGCTGATCGTGGCGGTCGACGCCTACGCGCGCCGGTGGTGGCCCCGCCCCGGGCCGTCGCCGCGGTCGCCGTGCTGGTAGCGGTCCTGGCCGCCGGCTGGGCCACCGACTTCCGTTACCCGGTTCGCCGCTACGCCGGACCTGCCTCAGCCTGGGAAGACACGGCCGACAGGTGGCTTCACTACTGCAAGCACACGCCGGCGGGGACGATCACGGTCAGGTTCACTGACTGGTGGGGAATGGGACCGACCGAGCTGGCCACTACGTTCAACTGCTCCAGCCTGCGCCGCTGACCTGCCCAGAGCAGTCTGCGGCCCGAGCCACGGCTTACCGCCAGGAGCTCTCCAGGCCGTGGATGAGCGCGGTGACGGCCTGGTGGGCCGGCACCGGGACGCCGGTTTCCCGGGCATGCCGGACGATGCCCTCGTTGAGCACGCCGATCTCGGTGGGCCGCCGGGCCAGCACGTCCTGCAGCATGCTGGGCTGGTGCCCGGCCGCGTGCCGAGCCGCGTCGTCGATCAGCTCCATCGGGTCGCCGTCCAGCGTGATGCCCAGCGCGCCGGCCACCGCGCGGCCCTCGGCCACCAGCTCGCCGACCAGCTCGCGTACCTCGGCCCTGGCCTCCAGCTGGCCCATGGTCAGCCCGGTCAGGGCGGCCACCGGGCTGGTCGCCGAGTTGAAGATGAGTTTGGTCCACTGGGCCCCGCGCGAGTCGGCCAGCGCGGCGGTGGGCAGGCCGGCGCGGTTCAGCAGGCCGGCAGCTGCCGGACCTCATCCATCCGGCCGGCCGGGGCTCGAACGGGCCGAGCCAGGTGTCGCCCGGGGCGTCCAGGTGCACCACGCCAGGTTCGGGGACGTGGCGGGCCACGATCGTGGTGCCCCGGATGACCCGGGGCACGTAGCTGGCGATGATCTCCTCGTTGCCGATGCCGTTCTGCACGCTGCACACGGCACCAGCAATACGTGCCGCCCTGCAACACCTGAAGCTTCAGTTCGCGTATTGCTCGGCGGCAACGTCTTTTCCGCAGTTCCCCGGCGGCCCGTTCCGATTCTCGTCGATACCCACGGCTCATCAGGAGAGGTCGCAATGACCATCTCGGCCACGGATCACCGGGCCGCCGAGGCGCTGCGAGACCAGCAGCGGAAACAGGCGGAGGAACTCCTCTTCTCCGGGCCGCCACGCCCGGGGTTTGCCAAGGCGCTCTTCCGCGGGGAGTTTCGCGGGGAGACCGTCTTCCCGTACCCGACCCTCCCCGAGGAACAGCGCCGCGACGGACGCGGCCGTGGCGGCGGTCCGTGAACTGGCGGACACGACGATCGACGCGGCCGCCATCGATCGCCAGTCGGACATCCCGCCGGCGGTCGTCCACGGGCTCGGCGGACTCGGCGTGCTGGGCATGACGGCGCCTCGCGGAGTACGGCGGCCGCGGCTTCTCGCAGCAGCAGTATTGCCGCATCATGGAAGTGATCGGCGGCCACTGCGCCTCGACGGCGGTCTTCGTCAACGCGCACCATTCGATCGGCATCCGGGCCCTGCTGCTGTTCGGCACCGAGGAGCAGAAAAGCGCGCTGGCTGCCCCACGCTCGTCGAGCGGCGGAAAGCTGGCGGCCTTCGCGCTGACCGAGCCGGAGGCCGGCTCCGACGCCGCCAACGTGCAGACCACGCGCCGACGCCCAGCGCCCGACGGCGGGCTTACGTCCTCAACGGCGAAAAGCGCTACATCACCAACGGCGCCATCGCCGGGGTGCTGACCGTGATGGCCCGCACGCCCGACGCCCGACTGGACGGCGACGCAAGGTCACGGCCTTTCTGGTCACGCCCGACATGCCCGGCTTCGAGGTCGTCGAGGCCCGCATGGCCAAGTGCGGCATCCGCGGCACGGCCACGGCCCGGCTGGCCTTCCACGACATGCCCGTGCCCGAAGGAGAACATCCTGGGCGCGTTCGGCAAGGGGCTGCGCGTGGCGCTGACCGTGCTCGACTTCGGCCGCACGACCTTCGGCGCCAGTTGCACCGGGGCGTCGCCAAGACCTGCCTGCAGGCCGCGGTCGCAACACGCCAGCACCGGCGTCCAGTTCGGCCAGGCCCTGGCCGATTTCGAGCTGGTCAAGAAGAAGATCGCGTTCATGGCCGCCCACGCCTTCGCCATGGAGGCGACGACCTACCAGACGCGCCGCGCTGATCGACCGCGGCGCCGAGGATTACATGCTCGAGACGGCCATGCTCAAGGTCTTCTCCACCGATGCGCTGTGGCAGGATCGTCAACGACACGCTGCAGATCTACGGCGGCCAGGGCTACTTCACCGACGAGCCGTACGAACGCATGATGCGCGACGCCCGGATCAACATGATCGGCGAGGGGGCCAACGACGTGCTCAAGGCCTTCATCGCGTCTGGTCGGGATGCGCGACGTCGCCCAGGGCCTCGAGGCCATCCGGGACGGTCTGAAGTCGCCGGCCCGCGCCGTGCCGACGCTGTGGCGCGCCGGGAGCGAGCACGCCGCGCGGCTGGTCAGCAGCCCCCAAGTCCCCGTCGCTCCCGCGCTGCGACCCGCCGCGAAGGCCCTGGCGCGGCGAGTCCGGCGACTTCGGCTGGGCGGTCGAGCGCTGCTCATTCGCCACCGGGAGGCCGTGCTTGAAGCCCAGTACCTCCAGGAGCGGGTTGCCGACGCCGCGATCGCCCTCTACACCTCGGCCTGTACCCTGGCGCGCAGCGATCAAGAGATCGGCGCAGGCCACGTCACCACCGCCGAACGGACGGCCAGCGACCTCTACCTCCGCCTGGCCGGACGCCGCTTCGATCGGGCGATGGACGACCTGTGGCACCACGACGATCGTGCCACCACCGCGGCGGCCGATGCCGTCCTGGCTTGACCTGACCCGGGAGTTCGCCGCCCTTCCGCTCCGCGAGCCGACGCCAACCAGACCGGCCAATCTAAGTGGCTATCCGGGAAGGTTTGCGTAGCCCCTCCGGGGCTGAAAGAGGCGTTCCCGGATAGTCTCTAGCTCGCCCCCTTCGCCATGTTGCATTTCAGGTGGGCCAGTTGCGTGTTCTCGTAACTGTGCCGCCACCCCTTGCCAGAGCGATGACGTGATCAATCGTCGCCGCCGACGGATGGGGCGGATGCGTGAATGGACCGGCTTGCCGCAGATGCGGCACGTATCCTCGTCACGCTGCCTCAGCACGTCGATCGACACGGACTCGACGAAGGCGCGCCGGATCATCGCCCTCCAGCTCTGCATGCATTGCCCTGCGACAGGTCGAGGAGCAGTACTTCCTCAGGCTCGTGGCGTCCTGCATCGCCTCCCCACATCGGACGCACTTCAGGGCGATCTTGCAAGTCTCTCGGTCCGCCTCGGCGAGCTTGACCTCGCTCTTGACGCACCTGACCTCGGAGTTGAGGGGCCTGGACCGAAACTCGTGGGTTCCCGACTTCGACTTCGGTGTTGTCTTTCGACAGTTGGGCGAACAAATGTTGGCGAGAGAGTGAGTCGCCGTGAATTCCTGCCCGCAATAGAAGCATACCCTTGTGAAAAGACCCATCGGGCTGTCGTCCTTCCTCCTACGACAATCGTGGGCACCCGAGCCGAGCTTACCTCCCATGCCTCCCCGCACAATGTGGCGTCAGGGTGCCCGAGGATCTGGCTCCCTTGATTATCGCCAGCGGGCGACGACGACGAAAACCATCCGATTCCCCATGAACTTCAGTCCACGGTTGATGCTCCCCTGGCTTTGTTTCGCCGACAGGGGCCGGGCGGGAAGACGCCGCGAGTCAATATCCCCGGCGTGCCACCGTCTGTGCCGTCCCGACGGCGTTCCGCCCGTCGTCTTGCACCGTGCAAGACCCTTCCCCGTGCGTCGCCGTGGCCGCCATGAGACCGTCTTGCACCGTGCAAGACCCTTCCCGTGCGTCGCCGTGGCCGCCATGAGACCGTCTTGCACCGTGCAAGACCGACCCGGGCCGCACCCTCGAGGAGCCCTCCGGGTGGCCGCGATGATGGAGAAATCGAGATTTCTCGCTCAACCCCACCCGGTTCTGGGTGCCACGGGTTGTCCTCAACCCGTGCTCCCCAGGCTCCGACGGCACGGGTTCCGCGGACGGAACCAGTGGGCACCCTAAACCCGCCGAACAATTGAGCAAACCAAGGC
>CAVWSA010000041.1:0-11593 GCA_963757545.1 uncultured Actinomycetes bacterium
TCGGGCTGCCGCGATCCACCGTGCACCGCATCGTGACCGCGCTGGCCGCCGAGGGCCTGGTGGCCACCGCCTCGCCGGCAGGCCGGGTGCGGATCGGCCCCGAGTTCGCCCGGCTGGCCTCGTCCAGCCAGGCCGACCTGTGGACCTAGGCCGAGCCGTTCATGCGGCGCATCTTCGATGAGATCGGCGAGACGGTGGACTGCTCGGTGCTGGACGGCGACCACGTCCGGGTCATCCACGGCATCCAGGCGCACCATCACCTGCGGGTGGCCGCGGAGATCGGTAGCACGTTCCCGCTGCACTGCTCGGCCAAGGGCCGGGCCATCCTGGCCGCCTACCCGCCCGAGGTGGCCGCCCGGATGCTGCCCGACGTGCTGGAGCGGTTCACCGGCAAGACGGTGACCGACCGGGCCGGGATCCTCGAGGTGCTGGACGCGGCGCGGCAGACCGGGGTGGCCTACAACCGCGAGGAAGCGACCCGGGGGATCTGCACCGCGGCCATCGCCATCCGGGCCAGTTCCGGAGCGCTGATGGCCATCTCCGTCCCGGTGCCCACGCAGCGCTACTGGGACCTGGAGGAGAAGCTGACCCGGGTGCTGCTGGAGGTGCGCCAGGAGGCGCTGGCCACGCTGCACCCGTCCGCATGACATGTCCCACATCAAGGGATATCTGTTCCGCACTGTGAAATATTGCTCTGGCCTGCTGCTTTAGCGACGGAGGTATGGGGTGCGGCTGTGCACGTTCCGGCCCGGTGACGGGCCCCCCGAGGGCTGGCCGGGCCGGGTGGACGGCGAGCACATCGTCCAGCTGGACGCCCCCGACCTGATCACCGTGCTGGCCCGGCGGGGCCAGGTGCCCGCGGGGGCCAGCTGGCCAGCCGCCGGCGTCGAGCTGCTCGCACCGGTGCCCCGGCCTCCGTCGGTCCGTGACTTCTTCGCGTTCGAGCAGCACATCGCCACCGCACGGGCCAACCGCGGGGCCGCGGTGCCGGCCGAATGGTACGAGTTCCCGGTCTTCTACTTCACCAACCCGGCCGCGATCACCGGCCCGGACGCAGAGATCCCGTACCCGGCCGGGACGGCCGAGCTGGACTACGAGCTGGAGGTGGCCGCGGTCATCGGCGCGGACGGCGAGATCGGCGGCTTCACCGTGATGAACGACTGGTCGGCGCGGGACATCCAGCGCAAGGAGATGCGGGTCGGGCTGGGCCCGGCCAAGGCCAAGGACTTCGCCACCAGCTTCGGCCCGGTGCTGGTCACCGCGGACGAGTTCGACGGCTCGCGGGCGGTCATGACGGCCCGGGTCAACGGCGAGGAGCGGTCCCGCGGCCAGCTGGCCGACCTGTACTACCCGTGGGCCGCGCTGCTGGCCCAGGCCGCGCGGAACACGGTGCTGCGGCCCGGCGACATCATCGGCTCCGGCACGGTGGGCACCGGCTGCATCCTGGAACACGACGACGGCCGCTGGCTGCGGCCCGGTGACGTGGTCGAGATGGAAGTCGAGGGCATCGGCATCCTGCGCAATACGGTCGGCCCGCCGATCGCCGGGGCGGCCTGAGATGGCGGACGGCGACGGCCGCTACGACGTCATCGTCATCGGCGCCGGGCTGGTCGGGCTGGCCACCGCAATGGCGCTGCTGGCCCAGCGGCCCGGGTTGCAGCTGGCCGTTCTGGAAAAGGAAGTTGCCGTTGGCACCCACCAGAGCGGGCACAACTCCGGCGTCATCCACGCCGGCCTGTACTACCCGCCGGGCAGCCTGAAGGCGCGGTTCTGCACCGCCGGGCGGCTGGCCATGATGGAGTTCGCCGAGCAGCACCAGATCCCGTACCGGCAGACCGGCAAACTGGTGGTGGCCACCCGGGACAGCGAACTGCCCCGGCTGGCCAGCCTGGCCGAGCGGGGCCGGGCCAACGGGCTGGCCGTCCGGGAGATCGGCGCGGCCGAGATAACCGAGATCGAGCCGGCCGTGCGCGGCATCCGGGCGCTGCACATCCCGGAGAGCGGCGTGATCGACTACCGGCTGGTCTCGGCGGCCTACGCGGACACGGTCCGCCAGGGCGGCGGCCAGGTGCTGTGCGGGCACGGCGTGCGTGGCCTGGCCCGCACGGCCGGCGGCTGGCTGGCCGACACCGACGACGGGCCGCTGCGGGCCGGCCTGGTGATCGCCTGCGCCGGGCTGCAGGCCGACCGGATCGCCGCGCTGACCGGCCAGGGCGGCGGCGGGTACCGGATCGTCCCGTTCCGCGGCGACTACTACACGTTCCGCGCCGAGGCGGCCGGCCTGGTCCGCGGGCTGGTCTACCCGGTGCCCGACCCGGCCTTCCCGTTCCTCGGCGTGCACTTCACCCGCGGCATCGACGGGACGCTGCACGCCGGGCCGAACGCGGTGCCCGCGCTGGCCCGGGAAGGGTACCGGCGGCTGGCGGTGAACGGCCGGGACATGCTGGACAGCCTGCGCTTCCCCGGGCTGCGCAAGCTGGCCCGCAGCTACCTAAGGACCGGGGCGCTGGAGATCTACCGGGACCTGGTCAAGCCGGCCTACCTGGCCGAGATGCGCCGGTACATCCCGCAGATCGCGGCGCGGGACATCAGGTTCGGCCCGTCCGGCATCCGGGCGCAGTGCCTCAGCCGGTCCGGCGCGCTGGTTAACGACTTCCTCATCGAGGAGGGCGACGGGGTCATCCACGTGCTGAACGCGCCGTCGCCCGCGGCCACCGCGTCCCTGGTCATCGGCCGGCACATCGCCGAGCGGGCGATCAAGTCGGCCGGTCTCTGAGCGGCCCGCTACCGCGGCACACCCAGCTGAACCACGGCCAGGGTGACCGGCTCGGTACCGCGGTTGCGCCAGGCGTGCCGGGCAGATCTACGACACTGGCCACCTGGAGGTCTGCCGGTAGCCGAGGCCGGGGCGCTGCTCAGCTTGCCGCCGGCCAGCTGACGCCGGTCCCGGGCCGGCCGGGCGGCCGCCCGCTGGGCCAATCGGGGCGGAGCAGGGGCTCCGCAGCCCTACGCTGTTCGGCGAGGCTGCGGCCTCTGCTCCACGACGCTGCCGGAGGTCCCTCGATGGAGAGGTCCACAGCGGAGGCCTGCCAGGCCGGCATCCAGGTGATCGCGCGGGCCGCCGATATCCTGCGCGCGCTGCGCCTGGCCCCGGCCGGGCTGTCCCAGGCTGAGGTCGCGGAACAGGTGGGCCTGGCCCGCTCCACCATCCATCGTCTGCTGAACGCCCTCGAGGATGAGGGGCTCGTGGAGTCCGACGGCCCACGTGGCCGGTACCGGCTGGGGCACGAGGTGAGCAGGCTGGCCGACACCGCCCGGCGTGGCCTGCTGGCCAGTCTGCACCCGAAGCTCGAGGAGCTGTCCCAGGAGGTCAACGAGACCGTCAACCTGTCCGTGCTGGACCGCGCCCGGGCCACGTTCGTGGACCAGGTGGTGGCGCCGCACCGGCTGCGCGCGGTCAGCGCGGTCGGCGAGTCGTTCCTGCTGCACTGCACGGCCAACGGCAAGGCGTTCCTGGCCGCGATGTCCCCGCATGACCTGGCCCGGGCGACCGCGGGCGCGCTGCCCCGGCTGACCGAGCACACCATCACCGACCACGAGGTGCTGGCCGCCGAGCTGGCCCGGGTCCGGGCCGAGGGGATCGCTTACGACCGGGAAGAGCACTCCGAGGGCATCTGCGCGGTGGGCACCGTCATCCGCGGGCTGACCGGGCTGTCCGTGGCGGTCAGCGTGCCGATGCCCGCGCAGCGCTTCTACGGCCGGGAGCAGGCGCTGCACGACGCGCTGCTGCGCTGGGCGGAGCGGGTGGAGCGGGAGCTTGGCGGGGTGCAGGCGCCGCCGGCCGGTACCGGTCCGCCGGAAGGCCCGGGCCAGCTAGCCGGCCCGGCCGAGCGGTATCCGGCCGGGCTGGCTCCGGTCGAACTGGCGCCGGACCACCGGTACCGGCACCGGCTCGCCACGGGACTGCGCGCCGAGCACGTGCCCGCGCACCCGCAGCCACCACCGGACGGCCATCGCGATGCCGAACACCTGCACCGCGACCGCGCAGCAGAACGCGAGCCGGTAGCCGCTGCCCGGGCCGGTCACCTCGAGCACGCCGCCGACCAGCAGCGACGCGATGATCGTCGAGGTGAATCCGCCCACATTCACCACCCCGGTGGCGGTGCCCACCATGGCCTGCGGGTTATAGTCCCGGGCCAGCGAGAAGCCGATGGTGGACGCGGGCCCGCCCACCGCGGCCACCGCCACCACGGCCACGATCAGCGGGTGCGGCGGCCGCCCGCCGAAGCCGCCCAGCAGTATCGCCCAGCCGGCCACGGTGACCAGGCAGACGCCGAGTGCGAACGGCACCCGGGCGGCCGGGTAGCGGCCGAAGACCGCGCCGATGGCTGGGCTGGCCACGATGGCGGCCAGCACGCAGACCAGCAGCACGGCGCTCGCCCCGGCTTCGGTGAAGCCCTGCCGGACCAGGTAGGGCAGCCCCCACAGCACGGCGAACATGGTGGCCAGCGACATGCAGGAGAAATGCACCCAGAAGCCCAGCCGGGTGCCCGGGGTGCGCCAGGCCGCGTGCACCCGGTGCAGCGTCCGCCCGGCCGCGCCCGTGCGCTGCGGCTCCGTGTGCCGCGGCTCCGTGTGCCGCGGCGCAGCGGTGGGCCGGCCCGCGGGCAGCAGGACCCACACCGCCACCCCGGTGACCAGCGAGACCAGGCCAGTGCCGGCGAACGACAGGGTCCAGCCGGCCGAGCGGAGCAGCAGCGTGAGCGGGATCGTGGCGGCCAGGTTGCCGGCCATGCCGAGCATCGAGGTGACCGACACCGCGAGCGGGAAGCGGTGCCGCGGGAAGTCCTGCGCCGCGACCCGGACCACGCTGACGAAAGTGAGCGCGTCCCCGCAGCCCAGCACGCCGCGGGCGAGCAGCGCCACCGGATAGGACCGGGTCAGCGCGAAGGCCAGCTGGGCCAGGGCCATGGTGACCGCGGCGGCGACCAGCAGGCGGCGCGGCCCGTACCGGTCCACCAGCAGCCCGGTCGGCACCTGCATGGCCGCGTACACGCCGAGCTGGACCAGGACGAACACGCTGAGCTGGGCCGGGGTGATGCCGAGCCGGCTGGCCGCCTGCAGCCCGGCGACGCCGAGCGAGGTGCGGCTGAACACCGCGGTGATGTACACGGTGACGGCGATCGCCCAGCGCCGGAACGCGGGGGTGGCTGAGCTGGGCGCCGGGGGAGCGGCGCCGGCCCGGGTGGCGGCAGGGACGGGGGCAGCAGGGACGGGGGCAGCAGGAACGGGGGCCGGGGAGGGCATGGGGGTCAGTTCCGGTGGTTGCGGGTGTCAGCGGATGGGGAGTACGGCACCGGCGGCCGTGGCCGGTCAGCGTCGGGCCAGGGTGCGCTCCGCGTGGTCGAGATGGGCGGTCACCGCCTCGGCCACCGCCCGGACGCTGCCCGAGCGCAGCGCGTCCCGGATGCGCTCATGCTCGGCCAGCGTCGAGCGCATCCGGGCCGGGTCCACCGCGTGGCCGCTGTCGTCGAGCAGGTTCACCGTGCCCATCCGGAGCTGGCGTTCGCGCAGCGACCGGTACAGCGCGGTGATGATCTCGTTGCCGGTGGCGGCCACGATGGCCAGGTGGAAGTCCCGGTCGGCCTGCACGTAGGCGGCCACGCCGTGGGCGTGCATGGCGGCCCGCATGTCCTGCAGGTAGCCGTCGAGCACCGGGACCAGGGCGGCCTGCGGCCGGCTGGTCAGCACCTTGCGGGCCGCGAACGACTCGACCAGCCGCCGGGTCTCCATCACGTCGGCCGCCTCGTCCACGGTGACCGGCAGCACCAGCGCGCCCCGCTTGGGCAGCAGCCGGACCAGCCCCTCGCCTTGCAGCCGGAGCAGCGCCTCGCGGACCGGGGTGCGGGATACGCCGACCGCGTCGGCCAGCTGGCCTTCGGAGAGCAGGTCGTGCGCGGCGAACCGCCGGGCCAGGATCTCGGCCTTGATATAGGCGTAGGCACGTTCCGCCGCGCTCGGCGTAACGAGCCCTGGCCCGGCCGGGATCTGTGCCGTATCCATCTTGTATCTATGTTACATGCTAGCTGGCTCAAGGCTGGGCGGAAATGCGGTCCGTTGATAACAGCAAGAAGCGGGTGCGCCCGGGTCTGGCCAGGGTGGGGTGGCGGGTTACCGGCCCGCCTGGCTTGATAGGGCCCGGTCTGTGGCCGCTACTGGTGGCGTTGCCGCAGCCAGTCGAGGACGGTCTGGGCGACCTCGCGCCAGCCGTGGTCGATGGTCAGCGAGTGCCCACGGTCCGGGAACTCCCGCAGGTCGGTAATGGCCGGCGAGCGGTGGTAGAGGCGGCGTGTGGCCAAGCTGATGGCCGCGGGGACGGTGTGGTCCTGGCCGCCCGCGGTGATCAGCAGCGGTCCCCTGGTCTTGTTGCGCGTGTTGACCTTGGCCGGCGAACCGGGCGTGAAGTTGGCCAGCGCCGCTTCGAACAGCGGCTTGCCCGGCGACGGGATCGCCCAGCGCTCGTACAGGTCGTCGCTCTCCTGGGCGGGCAGCATGTTGCCGAAGCCGTAGCGGAACTGCTCCTTGGTCAGCGCCACGGCGGCCTTCCGGTTGGCCGGCTTGCGCAGCGCGATCGAGGCGACCTTCAGCGATGACGGCGGCAGGTTGAGCACGCCCTTGATGGGCGCCGGGTCGATGGCCACCGCGGCGGCGGCCAGGTCCTGGCCGAGCAGCCGCTGCACGACGAGGCCACCAAACGAATGGCCGATGACCACCGGCTTGGCCTGCAGCGCGCGGATGATCCCCGCGTAGTGCTCGACCACGTCTTCGATGCCTACCCCGGCGACCCGCTCGGGGTTGTTCCTGGTGTCCGCGGCGGTGTCCCCGTCGCCCGGCCAGCCCGGTGCGGCCGGCACGTAACCAGCCTCCGTGAAGAACTCCTGCCACGGATCCCACGAGCTCGCGTGCAGCCACAGGCCGTGCACGAAGACAACCGGAGTGCTGGCTGGCTCCATCTGGATACCCCCTCGGTGCTGACAACTTGCACCCCTACCCACCCGAGCGCTGGGGTAACGGTGCTGGAAAGCTTCGGGTGGCTGTGCTCCACTGGCACCGGTAACGCGTTGAGGTGGCGACAGAGCGGGAGAGGGCCATGGAGCAGACCCGGCTCACTGAATCCCAGGAATACACCGCGCGCCGGGAGGAACTCCGGCTGGCCGAGATCGAGCTGATGCGGCAGCGGGAGCGGGTCGCGGCGCTGCGCCGGGCGCTGCCACCCGGCGCCGTGGTCGAGGACTATGTGTTCTCCGAAGGGCCACGGGACCTGGCCAGCGGGGATTCGGCGGTGTCCGAGGTGCGGCTGTCCGGGCTGTTCACCGCGCCGGGCCGGGCCCTGGTCGTCTACCAGCTGATGTACGGGAAGGCGCAGACCACGCCGTGCCCGATGTGCACGATGTGGATCGACGGGTTCAACGGCGTGGCCAGCCACCTGGCCCGCAACGTGGACTTCGTCATCGCGGCCGCGGCCGATCCCGGGCCGTTGCGGGCACACGCCCGGTCCCGGGGCTGGTACCGGCTGCGCCTGCTCAGCTGCGCCGGGAACACGTTCAAGTACGACCTGGGCAGTGAATCGGCGGACGGCGCGCAGCACGCCACCGTCTCGGTCTTCACGCTGGACCCGGACGGGTCGCCCCGGCACGTGTACACCGCGCACCCGGACCTGGCCGACGACATCAGCGAGCGCGGGATCGACCTGCTCAGCCCGGTCTGGCACATCCTCGACCTGACCCCGGCCGGCCGGGGTGACTGGTACGCCTCGCTCGACTACGGGCCGGTGCCGACCGTAGCCCGCGGCTGAGCCGCCGCGGCGCCCGGTCAGCCGGCCGGTGCGACCTGGACCTTGATGCCCTGGCCGGCCCGCACGCTGGCCAGCGCCTCCGGGAACTCGGCCAGGCGCCGCGGCGGCCCGAGCAGCGGGGCGGTGTCGATGGCTCCCGCCGCCATCAGATCGGCCGCGGCGCCGAAGCTGTTCAGCACGGCCATCGAGCCGAGCACGGTGATCTCGTCGTTGTAGATCCGGAACGGGGACAGCGACACGGTGGCGTCGCCGCTGGTCACCCCGAAGATCAGCAGCCGCCCGCCGCGGTCCAGCACGGTGAACCCGGCCTCGATCGCGGCCGGCGCCCCGGTGGCGTCCACCACCACGCCGAACGCGCCCCGGTCCAGTTCGGCCACGCCGGTCGCGACATTGTCCGCGCCGACTGCCTTGGCCGCGGCCAGCCGGGACGCGTTCCGGTCCACCACACTGACCGTGGCCGCGCCCGCGTTGCGCAGCAGTTGCAGCAGCAGCAGGCCCATCGTGCCCGCCCCGGTGAGCAGGACGTCGGCGCCGGTGACCGGCCCGATGCGGCGCAGCCCGTGCACCGCGCAGGACAGCGGCTCGATGAGCGCGCCCTGCGCGTCGTCCACGCTGTCCGGGATGCGGTAGGCGTTGGCCGCGGGCACCGCCACGTACTCGGCGAATGCGCCGTTCACGGTGTCGCCGATGGCGTTCCAGTTCGCGCACAGGTTGCCTCGCCCGCTGCGGCACGCCGGGCAGTACCCGCAGAACAGCGACGGGTCCACGGCCACCCGCTCGCCATCCCGCCAGCCTGGCGGCACCCCGGCGCCGCGGGCCACCACCCGGCCGGCGAACTCGTGCCCGGGAATGATCGGGTACGGCGTGGGCGGGAACTCGCCGTCGGCGATGTGCACGTCGGTCCCGCAGATGCCGCACATGCCCACCTGGACGATCAGCTCACCGTGCCCCGGTGCGGGGTCGGCTGCCTCGGTGACGCTGAGCTTCCCGGGCTCCTCCCAGATGACCGCGCGCATGGATGTCCTCTCAGTCGCCGAGCCGCAGGCCGCTGGCCGCGTCGAACACGTGCAGGTGAGCGGTGTCCACCGCGACCTTGACGACCTCCCCGGGCCGCGGATGGACCCGCCCGGACCGGACGATCATGCTGCTCCCGCTCTCCCCGGCCAGGTGCCCGTACACGTAGGAGTCGCTGCCCAGATCCTCGACCAGGGACACCTCCATGGTCAGCGGGCCGTCGCCGATCGACAGGTGCTCCGGCCTGATGCCCGCGATCAGCTTGCTGTGCCCCTGGATGGCCTGCCGCTGCACGTCGGATGCCGGGAGCAGCGCGTCGCTGATCCGGATGCCGTCGCGGTCCGCGGTGGCGTCGAACCGGTTCATCTGCGGCGAGCCGATGAACCCGGCCACGAACACGTTGGCCGGCCGGTCGTACAGCTCGGTCGGCGACGCGAACTGCTGTAGCTGGCCGGCCCGCATCACCGCCACCCGCTCGCCCATGGTCATCGCCTCGACCTGGTCGTGGGTGACATAGACGGTGGTCACCTGGAGCCGCCGCTGCAGCTCCGCGATCTGGGTCCGCGTCTGCACCCGGAGCTGGGCGTCCAGGTTGGACAGCGGCTCGTCCATGCAGAACACTTTGGGCTCGCGGACGATGGCCCGGCCCATGGCCACCCGCTGCCGCTGCCCGCCGGACAGGTTGCGCGGCTTGCGGTCCAGCAGCGCTTCCAGGTCGAGCAGCTTGGCCGCGTCGCGTACCCGGCGGGCCCGCTCGTCCTTGGCCACGCCCTGCATCTTGAGCGCGAAGCCCATGTTCTCCCCGACGGTCTTGCTCGGGTACGGGGCGTAGTTCTGGAACACCATCGCGACGTCCCGGTCCCGGGACGGCACGCCGGTCATGTCCCGGCCGTCGATCCTGATCGCCCCGTCGTCGATCTCCTCCAGGCCGGCCAGCATGCGCAGCGCGGTCGTCTTGCCGCAGCCGGACGGGCCCACCATGACCACGAACTCGCCGTCGTTGATGGCCAGCTGGAGCGCGTCCACCGCGGGCCGGTCCGCGCCCGGGTAGATGCACGTCGCGCTGTCGTAGGTGACCTCAGCCATGACCGACTCCTGCTTTCACTTGCCCGTGGTTCATTTGATGGCGCCGAAGGACAGGCCGCGGACGAGATAACGCTGCGCCACCCACCCGGCCAGGATGACCGGCAGCGTGGCCACCGTGGCCGCCGCGGCCAGCTGGGCGAAGTACAGGCCCTCGGACGAGATGAAGCCGACCAGGAACACCGGCACGGTGGCGGCCTGCGTCGCGGTCAGGTTCACCGCGAAGAAGAACTCGTTCCAGGCGAAGATGCAGCAGATCAGCGCGGTTGCCGCGATCCCGGGGGCGACCACTGGCAGGATCACCTCGCGCATGGTCCGGCGCAGCGGCGCGCCGTCCATCTCGGCCGCCTCGAGCAGCTCGTGCGGCACCTCGAGGAAGAACGACCGCATCATCCACACCGCGATCGGCAGGTTCATTGCGGTGTACAGGATGACCAGGGTGAAGATGTTGTCCAGCATGTGCAGGTCGCGGGCCGCGATGTAGATCGGGATGATCGCCGCGACCACCGGCAGCATCTTGGTGCTGATGAAGAAGAACAGCACGTCCCGGGTCTTGCGCACCGGGCGCAGCGAGAGCGCGAACGCGCACGGGGTGGCCAGCAGCAGCACCAGCGCGGTGGACACGATGGTGGCGAACGCCGAGTTGGCCACGTAGGGCCAGAGGCCGCTGTGGAACACGGTCCGGTACTGGGACAGCGTCGGGCTGAAGAACAGGTGCGGCGTGTTCGTGTAGGCCTGCGCCTCGGTCTTGAACGAGGTGAGCACCATCCACAGCACCGGGAAGAAGAACAGGATGCCGACCACCCAGCCGACGATGCCCCAGGTGATGCTGTTCCGGGTCTTCTTCTTCCTGGCCACTACCCGGCGAGGTGCCGCGGTGGCCACGCCGGTGTCGGCGGTGGTGATGTCTGCGCTGGTCATCATGCTGCCTGTTCCGTGCCGGAGAACGAAGTGAAGATCAGCCGGAGGGCGAACGTGGCGATGATGATGGTGGCCATGACCACTACCACGCCCATCGCCGCCTGGCCGACCTGGAAGCCGAGGAAGGCTCGCTGGTAGATGTAGAAAGGCAGGTTGGCGCTGGAGATGCCGGGGCCGCCCTGGGTCATCATGTAGATCGCGTCGAACTCGTTGACCACGTAGATGGCGCCGAGCACGATGCCCAGCTCGATGTACCGGCGCAGGTGCGGCAGGGTCAGTTCACGGAAGATGTCCAGCGGCCGGGCGCCGTCCGTGCGGGCCGCCTCCAGGATGTCGGTGGGCTGGCTCTGCAGCCCGGCCAGCACCAGCAGCATCATGAACGGCGTCCACTGCCAGATCATCTCGATCATCACCGAGCCCAGCGGGAAGCTGCCGATCCAGTTGAAGTGGCCGATGCCGAACGGCCGGAGGATGAAGTTGACGATGCCGAACGTGGGGTCGAGCATCACCGTCTTTCACACCAGCGCGCCCGCTACCGGCATGACCAGGAACGGGGTGATCAGCAGGGTGCGCACCACGCCCCGGCCGAGGAACTTCCGGTCCAGCAGCAGGGCCAGTGCCACGCCGAGCAGCATCGCGATGAGCACCACGCCGACCGTCATGATGATCGTGTTCAGCGCGGTGGTCCGGAACTGGCTGTCCTGGAACACCTGTGCGTAG
>CAVWSA010000042.1:0-87451 GCA_963757545.1 uncultured Actinomycetes bacterium
AGCGGCACCTCGGCGACGAACTCGCCGCCGTCGTTGAGCAGCCGGGCGTACCCGGTCTGCACGGCGGCGCCGTCCCTGGTCACGTGAACCTGCACGATTCGCCTGGTTGCCCGCGTCCGTCGGCAGGCGCGGCCCCGCCCGCCGGGGCCCCGCAGGCCGTCGCTGCCCTGGTCCGCCGGGGTCACTGGCCATCACCCAGCTCGATCGGCACGCCGACCAGCGAGCCGTACTCGGTCCAGGAGCCGTCGTAGTTCTTCACGTTCAGCTGCCCGAGCAGTTCGTGCAGGACGAACCAGGTGTGCGCGGACCGCTCCCCGATCCGGCAGTACGCGATGGTGTCCTTGCTGAAATCCACGCCCGGCCTCGTCGCGGGTACAGCGTGCGCAGGTCGTCGTCCGACTTGAACGTGCCGTCGTCGTTGGCCGCCTTGGACCAGGGCACGTTCTTCGCGGTCGGGATGTGCCCGGCCCGCTGGGCCTGCTCCTGCGGCAGGTGCGCCGGGAGCCAGCAGCCGGCCGGCGAACTCGTCGGGTGACCGCACGTCGACCAGGTTGCGCTTGCCGATCGCGGCCAGCACCTCGTCCCGCATGGCGCGGATGGCGGGGATCCTGCTCGCTGGCCACGTAGTGGGTGGCGGGCCGCTCCGGAACGTCCTTCACCAGCTCGCGGGAGTCGAGCTCCCACTTCTTCCGGCCGCCGTCGAGCAGCTTCACGTTCTGGTGCCCGTACAGCCGGAAGTACCAGTAGGCATAGGCCGCGAACCAGTTGTTGTTCCCGCCGTACAGGATGACCGTGTCGTCGTTGGAGATCCCGCGCTGGGACAGCAGCGCCTCGAAACCCGCCCGGTCCACGAAGTCACGGCGGACCGGGTCCTGCAGGTCCTTCTTCCAGTCAATTTTGATCGCACCGGGGATGTGCCCGGTGTCGTAGGCGCTGGTGTCCTCGTCCACCTCGACGAGCACCACGCCTGGATCGCTCTTGTGGGCGTCCACCCAGTCTGCGTCCACCAGGACGGCGGAGCGGCTCATGCAGCAACCTCCTTGTCGGAGTCTGGCTCGGCCATCTGCTGCCGGCCCGGCCAGACTCGTTTGATAAGCACGTACATCTCGCAGCCCAGGCAGAAGCCGAACGCTGCGTTGAGGAACGCGGCGGCGAGGGCCGCCGCCGCGGCGGCCATGCCGAGCGGGACCAGCCCGACCGCGTACCCGATCACCCCGATGACGCTGATGACCAGGCCCACCCCCTGCGCGAACCGCGGCGGCGCCGCCGCCTCCAGCTCGGCCGGTGGTCCCAGCCTGGGCCGGACCAGCCACCGGTAGATGAACCCGTAGGGCGAGTAGCGCAGCCCGAATACCGCGCCGATGCCGAACACGACGGCCTGCGCGGCCAGCAGCCAGCCGCTGCCGGTGATCAAGACGACCGCGAGCACGACCGCGGACAGCGCGGCATTGCAGCGCTGACCCCTGGGATCGACGTTCACCAGCAGTACCTCTCCCTCGGACGGGGGAACCGACGAGACTAGCTCGTGCCCGGGTGATGGCGCGCGTCACCGGTCATGCTGGGCTCAGCCAGCTGCTACGGGCACGGCGTGCCCGGACACAACGCAGCGGCGACGTGACAGTAATCGACGACCCGCCGCCGGGTCAGCAGCGGCCGTGACCCGCCGCCACCCGCCCGCTCATCCGGGACGGCCTGGAAAAGCACGTCCCCGATGGTATGCCTCGGCGGCTGATGTGTCACTTCCCACCAAGGCGGTAGGGTATGACTCTTCATCCGGCATCGCCGAGCGCCGCCAGCAGGTCGTCCCGGCGCATCAGGCCGCTGCCGCGCCGGGTGACCCGGCCGTCCGGCCCGAGCACGAACACGGTGGGCGTGCGCCGCACGTCCAGCAGCCGGACCAGGTCCAGCCGCTCCGCGGCGTCCACCTCCACGTGCCGGATGCCGGGCTGGCCGCTGGCCACCTCACCCAGGATCTGCCGGGTGGCCCGGCACGGGGCACAGAATTCGGTGGAGAACTGCAGCAGGGTGGCCCGCGCACCCAGCGGCTGGCCCAGCTGGGCCGCGGTGAGCTGCGCGGGACGTGGCTCAGTCAGCTTCCCGTCCCGGTGGCGGCGGCGCAGCCCGAAGGCCGTGGCGGCCGCGAGCACCAGCACGCAGACCAGGATTCCGGCTAGCACGCCGAATACAGCGTGCCAGCGGTCAGTCCCATTCCCGGCTAGTGCGCCGGGATGCTGACCAGCACCCGGCCGCCGGAGGTGATCTGGAAGCTGCGCACGCTGTCCAGCATCACCGAGGACGCGCCCGGGTACCAGGTGGTGCCCTCGTCGTAGCTGGTCTTCCAGCTGCCGGCCACCACCTTCTGGCCCGCTGCGTCGGTGACCACCAGGCTGCACCGCACGTTCTCGGGCAGGCCGTGCACCTGGGTGTCCACCGCGGTGCCCCAGCTCCTGGCCGTGTACCGGACCGTGGCCGAGACATGCGCGGCGGCGTTTGCTCGCCGACGAGCTGTCCCAGTCCGCGCCAGCCACCGCCCCGGCGGGCGGGTTCAGCGCGCTCCAGCCCGCGGCCCCGGCCGCACCCGCCACCAGGACCACCGCAGCCGCGGCGGCCAGGCCGCGCCACCGGCGCGCCTGACGGGCCCGCGAGGTGCGCGTCAGCAGCCCGTCCAGCACCTGGCCGGAGGGCATGTCGGTGCCGGCCAGCTCGTCATCCGGCTCGTCGGCCAGTTGCTGCGCCTCACCGACCGGGATCCGGCGGAGCAGCGCGGGCAGCCCGGCCAGGCCGGCCAGTTCTTCGCGGCACTCCGGGCACATGCTCAGGTGGCTGTCCACCGCGGCGCGCTCAGCAGGATCGATCGCACCCAGCACATAGACGCCGAGCGCGTGCCGGATGTCGCGGCAGTCCGCTGAGCCGGTCATGGCGCGAGCCCCCGTTCCTCGAGCGCCAGTTTGAGTGCCTTGAGAGCGTAGAAAGTGCGTGACTTCACGGTGCCGCCGGGGATACCGAGTTCGGTAGCGGCTTCGGCGACCGAGCGGCCGAGGTAGTACGTCTGCACGAGCACCTGCCGGTGCTCTGGCCGAAGGTCACGCAGGGCGTCGGCCACCGCCCACGATTCGAGCACGCGATCCGCCTCGTCGGCAACGGGTACCAGTTCGAGCGCTGCTTCGCCGACCTCCCGCGGCCGGGCGTTACGCGCCCGGTGCGAGTCCACCGCGAGGTTTCTCGCCACCGCGAACAGCCAGGGACGGGCTGGCCGCTCAGCGATAGCCTCAGGGTGCAGCCAGGCCCGAAGCAGTGTCTCTTGCACAATATCTTCCGCCCGTTGCCGGTCGCCGCTGGTCAGCCGAAGCGCATAACGCAGCAGCGGCGCCGCGTGCTCTGCGTAGAGCGCGCGGACCAGGTCTTCGTCACAAGCCCCTCCCTTGAGCTCGCGCCCCTGGATGCTCCGGTGGTGTGCCACATCTCGGTAACGGCTCGCCTCGGCTCCCGGTTCATCAGCCGGGCCAGGTTTTGCCGGGAAAGGCGGGACATCGTCCGGTAGCGGCGGCATCGATCATCCGTCCGTGGCGAAATGAACGTCCCGCCCGGTCGCCGAGATATGCAGCCCGGCCGGGCTGACCCGGACCGAAGAGATCCGCAGGTGCAGCGGCAGCGCGCCAAGCGGGACGGTGAACCGGAGCCTGGCCGGCCAGCAGGCCGTACGCGCTGGCCACCCGGTCACTGACCTTGCGTTCGCGACCGCGACGGCGATCCGGTCCGCGGCGACGAGCAGGATGATCGCGGCTAACAGGGCGAACAGCAGTTTCCGCATCGGCGCCAGGCTACCCGCGGGACGTGCTCAGCCGCCGGCGAACGGCGGCAGCACCTCCACCACGGCCGACTCGGTGAGCGGCACCGAGTCGGGCGCCCGGGTGCCCACCGGAGAGCCGTCAACCAGGAACGAGGACCGGGCCAGCACCGCGCCCAGGGTGCCCGCGCCGTCCCGGCCAGCCAGGGCGGCGGCCAGCGCGTCACCGAGGGTTTCCGCGCTGATCGTCTCCTCGGCCACCCCGGCCGCCTGTTCGCCGCGGCCCAGTAGCGCATCGTCACTGTCGGCATGTCCGCTATCCTCACTCACATCGGATCCAGGCAATGCCGCCGGCGGGGTCCTTGTGTCCACCGATGGGTAGTTTCTCCCACAGCAGAGCACAGGGCGGAGGTGGCAGCACATGAGTGACCTGTTGCTGCTCACCGGGACGCTGGAGCCAGCCGCCGAGATACTTCCGTCGCTCGGCCTGCTGCTGCATACGGTACGCGTAGCCCCGGCCGAGGTGCCCGTGCTGGCCGACGCGCCGCCCGCAGATGCCGTGCTGGTCGATGCCCGGCGTGACCTGGCCCAGGCCAGGAGCCTGTGCGTGCTGCTCCGGGCGGCCGGCCTCGACGCGCCCGTGCTGGCCGTGCTGACCGAGGGCGGCCTGGCCGCGGTCACCGCCGAGTGGGGCGCCGACGACGTGATCCTGCACACCGCCGGGCCAGCCGAGGTGGAGGCCAGGCTACGGCTGGCCATCGGCCGGAAGGCCAGCCTGGCCCCGGCCGCCCCGGACGAGATCCGGTCCGGCGATCTGGCCATCGACGAGGCCACGTACACGGCGCGACTCCGCGCCCGCGCCCTCGACCTGACGTTCAAGGAATTCGAGCTGCTCAAGTTCCTGGCCCAGCACCCCGGGCGGGTGTTCACCCGGGCGCACCTGCTCCAGGAGGTCTGGGGATACGACTACTTCGGCGGTACCCGCACGGTAGACGTGCACGTCCGGCGACTGCGGGCCAAGCTGGGCGCCGAGCACGAAGCGCTGATCGGCACGGTGCGCAACGTCGGGTACCGCTTCGTCCCGGCCAAGGGCAGCGACGAGCCGCGGCCCGCCCGGCCTGGCCGCGGCCCAGGCAGCACCGCGGCCAGCGAGGCGGATGCCCCGGGTGCGGGCGGCGAGACCGCGAGCAGGCCCAAGAAGGCGGCGGCGGTACCTGCCGAGCGGCGGCGATGACACACGATATCGAGATCACCGGGCCGCTGCCCGAGCCTGCCGCCGCCGCGGTGCTGGATCTGGTCAGCGCGGCCAGCGGTGCCGACTCGGTCAGCCCGCTGTCCGAGCACGTCCTGCTGCACCTGCGCTATGCCGGTGACCCGCAGGCCCGCGACCTGCTGCTGCGCAGCGGCGGCGAACTCGCCGGGTATGCCCACCTGGACCCGTCCGACCCGGCCGAGGGGCCGAGCGGTGAACTGGTCATCCACCCGGCACACCGGCGCCATGGTCTGGGCCTGGCGCTGGCCGGGGCGGCGCTGGCCGAGGTGGCGCCGCGGCCGCTCCGCCTGTGGGCGCACGGCGATCTGCCCGCGGCCGCCGCACTGGCCCGCCGGGCCGGTTTCGAGCGGATCCGCGCGCTGTGCACGATGCGCCGCCCGCTGGGCACGCCGCTGGGCACGCCGCGCTTTCCCGCGGGCGTCACGCTGCGCACGTTCGCCGTCGGCCGCGACGAGCAGGCCTGGCTGGAGATCAACCAGAAGGCGTTCGCCAGCCACCCGGAACAGGGTGCCTGGACAATGGCCGACCTGGCGCTGCGGGAGCGGGAACCCTGGTTCGACCCGGCCGGCTTCTTCCTGGCCGAGCGGTCGGGGAAGCTGGCCGGCTTCCACTGGACGAAGATCCACCAGGCGCGGCCCGGCAGCCCGGCGAACGGTCCGGAGCCGATCGGCGAGGTGTACGTGGTCGGGGTGGACCCCGGGGAGCAGGGCTCCGGGCTGGGCCGCGCGCTCACCCTGGCCGGGTTGCGCTACCTGCAGTCCCGTGGGCTGCCTGAGGTGATGCTGTACGTGGACGAGGCGAACACGCCGGCCATCCGGCTCTATGAGTCGCTCGGCTTCACGCACTGGCACACGGACGTCATGTACCGCCATCCAGGCGCCTAGGTCAGCCGCGGCAGCACGATAAATCGGCGCTGCTGGCGACCGCGGACCCGATACCGAGGACCTCGTCGAGTTCCTGCGCGGTCAGCGGCCGGTCGCACACGGCCACGGCACTGAGCACTTCGGCATACAGTTCGATCTCGTCCAGCGCGACGCGGTCGGGGACGCGAAAGTCGAGATGCTCGCGCATCGCGCCCACCTCCATCGCCAAGCCGATTCGCGGAAGCCTGGCCACAAGGCTACGACGCGGCCCTATGCCCCCGCATGACCCATCAGGGTCATTTCTGGACCACCCTCAAGTGGGATTTTACCCATAACCCCAGTAACAATTCCAAGAAGCTGAGGACGCTGCGTCTCTCGATACGGTAAAGGGCTCATCCGGCTGATGTTTCACGAGTGACTCATGAGGCGTCATGTCCGCAGGATCAGCGGCTAATCCCGGGCGGTTCACCCGGGATTGCCGGGAAAGTCCGACCAACTGGCCGCCCGGTGCACCGCGGCCCGGGTCACATAGCGCGCCGCGGTGCTGGCGAACGTGGCCCGGTCCGCGTCGGTGAGTTCCCGCACCACCCGGCCGGGCACCCCGGCTACCAGGACACCGGCCGGGACCTGCTGGCCGGGCCGGATGACGGCGCCCGCCGCCACCAGCGTGCCCGCGCCGACCCGGGCCCGGCCGAGCACGATCGCCCCGATGCCGATCAGCGCGCCGTCATCCACCTGCGCGCCGTGCACCGTGGCCCGGTGGCCCAGGCTGACCCGGTCGCCGAGCAGCACCGGCTCGCCCGGGTCCACGTGCAGGCAGCACTGGTCCTGGATGTTGCACTCCGCACCAACCACGATCTCGTCGTCATCGGCGCGCAGCACCGACCCGTACCAGACGCTGGCCGACCGCCCCAGCGTCACCCGTCCGACAATTACGGCTCCGGGCGCGATCCACGCCTCCGGGTGGATATCCGGGACCCGGCCATCGAGCGCGCCGACACGGCCCATCAGCATCTCCTCCTCCGGCTCAGTAGCGCAATGCAATCCGGGCAAAACGGGATACTCGTTCGTTTCGGTTGCGCGCGAGGGACTTACGGACAAGAGTCTTGCCCGTCCACACCTGTTGTTCCAGATCCGCCTTGCACGCCTGCCTGCTTCCCCCACTCAGGCAAGCCCGCCTGTGCCGCGGCGCCCGGTCGGGTAGTAGCCTGGCTTGACCCACCTGACGGGTGACTCCTTATGACTGAGCACAGCGACCTTATCCCTGACCTCGACTCCGAAGACGTCTTCGAAGTCCAGATGCGCGGCTACAGTCGGCGTCAGGTCAACGAATTCGTGGCCCGCGCCCGTAGCGAGAAACGTGACTACGAGGAGCGGCTGTCCCGGTCCCTCGATGAGGTCGAGCGGCTCCGCGCCGAGGTCGCCACGTCCCGGCAGCGGGAACTGGAAGACAAGCCCGCGCACCAGGAACTGAGCGAGCGGATGAGGCAGATCCTCAAGCTCGCCGATGACGAGGCCAAGTCGCAGAAGACGCGCGCCCTGGAGGACATCACCAAGCAGCGGGGCGACGCCAAGCAGGAAATCGACCGGCTGAAGGCGGAGGCGCGGGAGCAGACCGAGCGGATGCTCGCGGCCGCGCAGGAGCAGGCCGAGAACACCATCGCCACCGCGCGGGCCGAGGCCGAGAAGGCACGCAACTCGGCGCGGGCCGAGGCCGAGCGCGCGGTCAGCGACGCGCAGAAGAAGTCGGAGAACGCGGTCGCGGCCGCGCAGGCGCAGGCCAAGCAGATGCTGGACGAGGCGACCGCGCGGGCCACCGCCATTCATGACGGCGCGGAGCGCCGCCTGAACCTGCTGGTGGCCCGGCACACCGAAACGGTTCGCCGCCTCACCGAGGTGCGCGACGTGGTCACCAACCTGGTGGCCGGGGAAGCGGCCCGCGGCTCGCTGGAGGAAGAGGTCGCCCGGTCGGTGGCCAGCGCCGTGTCCGGCGGCGGCAACGGCACACCCGCTGCGGCGCCGCGCCAGGCACCGCTGACCGAAGGCCGTCACGCCCCGGCCCCGCCCCCGGCGGCCCGCCCGGCTCCCGCCCCGGCCAACGGCGGCTCCGGGCCCGGCCCAGGCTGGCGCAGGCCCGGCCCGGAGCACCAGCCACCGCGGCAACCCGGTCCCTGGCGAGCAGCCCGCCGCCACCGGCACCGCGGGCCGGGCAGACGAGCCAGCCCGGCCCGCGCCGAAGCCGGTCCGGACGACCACCAGCACGGCACGGCCGGGCACCGAAGCCGACCGCGCCGCCGAATAAGCACCGACCCACCCCGCCCGCCCAAGATCAGCTGGAGTTTTCAGGGACCGGCACGGCGTTTCCGGGGTGGCGGCGTTTCGGGGTGGCGGCGTTTCCGGGGCTGGCGCGGCGCTTCTTGGGGCTGGGATGCCGTGTCTCGGGGCTGGGATGAGGAGTTTTGGGGGTGGGGTGGCGAGCGGAACGCTGCTGACCTAGCCGCCGGCCAGCGCGTCGAGGCGCCGCAGGATAACTCCCTCGCGCAGCGCCCATGGGCAGATGAACAGCTCCTCGAGCCCGAACAGGTCCATCGCCCCGTCCGCGACCATCGCCCCCGCGGCCAGCTGGGGCGCCCGCCCGCGGGACACACCGGGCAGCTGCACGCGCTCCGCCGCGCTCATCGCGGGCAGCTTCTCGGCCAGCTTGGTCAGGTCGGAGTGGCTCAGCCGGCGCCGGACGTAGAAGCCCTCGCTGGACGGCGCGGCGCCGGAGATCCGGGCCAGCTGGCGGAACGTCTTCGAGGTGGCCACCGCGCGGTCCGGCTGGCCGTCCCGCATCACCTGTCCCGCGTGCCGGCCGATCTCGGCCCGCACGTGCTTGCGCAGCTTCCGCACCTCGTCCGGGGACGGCGGGTCACTGGTGAACCAGTCCCGGGTGAGCCCGGCTCGCACCGAGCGGGAGCGAGATGGCCACGTCCGGTTCCTCGTCCACGCCACCGGCGATCTCCAGCGAGCCGCCGCCGATGTCCAGCATGAGCACCTTGCCCGAGGACCAGCCGAACCAGCGGCGCACGGCGAGAAAGGTCAGCCGGGCCTCGTCCCGGCCGGACAGCACCTCGATGTGCGTGCCCGTGTCGTCCCGGATCTCGCTCAGCACCTCATCGGCGTTGGCCGCGTCGCGGACCGCGGAGGTGGCGAACGCCAGCAGGTCCTCCACGCCCTTGTCCTCGGCGATCTCCAGCGCCTCGCGGACGAAGGCCTGCAACTGCTCGGCGCCGTCGTCGGACAGCCGGCTGCCGTCCTCCAGGTGATCACCGAGCCGCAGCTCGGCCTTGTGCGAATAGACCGGGGTCGGCCGCGCACCGCGGTACGCGTCCACGACCAGGAAATGCACCGTATTGGAGCCCACGTCCAGGACACCGAGTCGCATACATTGACGCTACTGGGCCGGTGCGACTGTAAGCACCATGACCGGGGTGGAACGGGAGGCGCGATGGCGAAGACGGCGGGCCGGATCCGGGTCGAAACGGGACATAAGCGAGTCCGCGCGTTCCTGGGCGGCGAACTGGTCGCGGACACCCGGCAGCCGGTGCTGGTCTGGGAATGGCCGTACTTCCCGGTCGTACTACTTCCCGGCTGGCGACGTCCGGGCCAAGCTGGCTCCCACCGGCCAGACCGAGCACTCACCCAGCCGGGGCGAGGCGGAGATCTGTGACGTGGTGCTGCCCGGCGCGACCGCGCCGGGTGCGGCGAAGCGCTACCCGGATTCGCCACTGGAGGAGCTGCGCACCCTGGTCCGGCTGGACTGGGGCAGCATGTCCGAGTGGTTCGAGGAGGACGAGCCGGTCTACACGCACCCCCGGGACCCGTACTCCCGGGTGGACATCCTGGCCAGCTCCCGGCATGTCCGGGTGGAGGTGGACGGGGTGACGGTGGCCGACTCGCACCAGCCGCGCATCCTGTTCGAGACCGGCCTGCCGCCGCGCCACTACCTGCCGCTGACCGACGTGCGGATGGACCTGCTCCGGCCGTCGGACACCCAGACACACTGCCCGTACAAGGGCACCGCCGCCTACTGGTCGGTGGACACCGGCAGCGGCCCGCACCAGGACATCGTGTGGATCTACCGCACCCCGCTGCCGGAGAGCCAGAAGGTCGCCGGGCTGGCCTGCTTCTACGACGAGAAGGTCGATGTGTACCTGGACGGCGAGCTACAGCCGCGGCCGCGGACCCACTTCAGCTGACCGGAGGCGGCCAGCTATGCCGCGACCTATCGTGACCAGCGGCGTGCCGATCGACTGCATCAACGCGGTGGCCGCGGACAGCGCCCCGTTCGGCACCGAACTGTCGCCGGCCGCGCTGCGCGCCGCCGGGCTGCCGGCCGCGGTCGGCGCAGCCGACGTCGGCGACCTCGATGTCCGGCTGGTCGGCCGGGACCGCGATCCGGCCACCGGCGTGCTCGGCTGGCCGTCCGTGCTGGCCACCACCCAGGCCATCCGCGACCTGGTCCGGGGCCAGGTCGCGGCCGGGCAGTTGCCGTTCCTGCTCGGCGGCTGCTGCACGCTGCTGCCCGGCGCGCTCAGCGGCGCCCGGGACGCGCTCGGCCGGATCGGGCTCAGCTACCTCGACGGGCACCTGGACCTGTACGACGGCCAGACCTCGGAGACCGGCGAGCCGGCTGACATGCCGATCTCGGTGATCACCGGACGCGGCCCGGCGGCCTGGTCAGCCGCGATAGACGCGCCGCTGGTGACCCGGTCCGAACTCGCGCTACTTGGGCCCCGGGACCGGGCTGAGGCAGTCGGCTATGGGAGCGTTGTGCCGGAAGAAGCCGGGCTGGACAGGGAGCTCACCCCGGCCGAGCTTCGGGACCGCGGGCTGGCCGAGGCCGGGGCGGCCACCCGGGACCAGCTCAGCGCGGCCGCCGGGCGGTACTGGGTGCACCTCGACGTGGACGTGCTGGATGAGCTGGCCTTCCCGGCCACCGACTACCTGATGCCCGGTGGGCTGACGGTGGCCGAGCTGGGCCAGCTGATGCGTCCGCTGCTGGCCAGCCCGGCGCTGGCCGGGGTATCCCTGGCCTGCTACAACCCGCAGAAGGACGCCGGCGGAGGCGGCGCCGCCGCACTGCTGGAGCTGCTGCGCGAGCTGCGCTGAGCTCAGCGGCCGTCCAGGTCCGCGATCTGGGCGGTGCACGGCGCGCGTTCCCCGGCGAGTGCCCGGGCGGCGTCCTCGGCGTCGCGCAGCACCCGGAGCAGGTTGCCGCCGGCCAGCTGGGCGCAGTCGTCCTCGGTCCAGCCCCGGCGGAGCAGTTCGGCCAGCAGCGCCGGGTAGCAGGACACGTCGGCCAGGCCGTCCGGCAGCTGGTCCGTGCCGTCGAAATCCCCGCCCAGCCCGACGTGCCCGAGGCCAGCCACCTCGCGGATGTGCTCGATGTGGTCGGCGACCTGCGCCAGCGTCGCCGTGGGCCGCGGATCCGCCGCGGCCCGCTGCCGGGCCACCTGCTCCCTGTTGTCGATGTCCCGCGGGTCCAGCCCGCGCTCGCGCATGTCCGCGGTCATCCGGGCCGCCCAGGCGGCGCACTCGGGTGAGACGAACTCGGCGACGAAGGTGACCATGCACAGGCCGCCGTTGCCGGGCAGCCGGGCCAGCACGTCATCCGGCACGTTGCGCGGATGGTCGCACAGCGCGCGGGCGCTGGAGTGCGAGAACATGACCGGCGCCGCGGCCACGTCCAGCGTGTCGCGCATCGTGCCGGGTGACACGTGGGACAGGTCGACCAGCATGCCGAGCCGCTGCATCTCGCCGACCACCGCCCGGCCGAACTCGGTCAGCCCACCCGCCCGCGGCTCGTCGGTGGCCGAGTCGGCCCACGGCACGTTGTTGTTGTGGGTGAGGGTGAGGTAGCGGACGCCGAGCGCGTAGAGGCTGCGCAGCACGCCCATCGAGGACGCGATGGAGTGCCCGCCCTCGGCGCCGATCAGCGAGGCCACCCGGCCCGCCGCGAAGATCCGCTGCACGTCGGCCGCGGTGACGGCCAGCTCCAGCCGGTCCGGGTAGCGCCGGACCATCCGGTGCACCAGGTCGATCTGCTCCAGCGTGGTGGCCACCGCGGCCTCCCCGGCCAGGCTGGCCGGCACGTACACCGACCAGAACTGGGCGCCCAGCCCACCCGCGTCGATCCGGGGCAGGTCGGTGTGCGTGAAGCTGACCGGTGCGGACAGGTCCACCCGGGCCAGGTCCATGTCCCCGGCGTCGCGCAGCGCGTAGGGCAGGTCGTTGTGCCCGTCGATGAGCGGGACCCGGATGAGTAGCTGGCGGGCGCGCTGCTGGTCTGCTCGCGGCCCGGTCATGGCATGGACAGCACGGCCGCGCCGTGCACGTGCTCTTCGGCCAGGTCGGTCAGCGCCTGCTGGGCCTGGTCGAAGGGGTACGGGGTGGTGGTCACCTTGATCTTGATCCGTTCGGCGATGGTGAGGAACTCGGTGGCGTCGTTCCTGGTGTTCGACGTGACGCTGCGCAGCTGGCGCTCCTGGAACAGGTGCTGGTCGTAGTTCAGCGGCGGGATGTCGGTCAGGTAGATGCCGGCGATAGACAGCGTGCCGCCCCGGTCCAGCGCGGCCAGCGCGGGTGGCACCAGGGTGCCGACCGGGGCGAACAAGATGGCCGAGTCCAGCTTGACCGGGGGCGGGTCGAAGGAGTCCTGCACCGAGGCGGCGCCCAGTTCGCGGGCCAGCTCACGGGCTGCCTCGCCCCGGGTGAAGACATGGACCGCGGCGCCCTCGGCGATCGCGACCTGCGCGGCCAGGTGAGCCGAGCCGCCGAAGCCCCAGATACCGAGCGTGCCGCCGGGCGGCACGGCGGCCCGGCGCAGCGCCCGGTAGCCGATGATGCCCGCGCACAGCAGCGGGGCCAGCTCGGCGTCGCTGAACCCGGTGGGCAGCGGGTGCGCGAACGCATCCGCGACCAGCATGTACTCGGCGTAGCCGCCGGGGAAGTCCCAGCCGGTGTAGACCGAGGCCGGGCACAGGTTCTCCTGGCCCCGGCGGCAGAACGTGCACGACCCGTCGGTGCCGCCGAGCCAGGCCGCACCCACCCGGTCGCCCACCTGGAACCGGGTGGTGCCCGGCCCGGCCGCGACGACCTCGGCCACGACTTCGTGGCCGGGTGTCGTGTCCGGGTGCTTGGGCGGCAGGTCGCCCTCGGCCAGGTGCAGGTCGGTGCGGCACACTCCGCAGCAACGGATCTTGAGCAGCAGCTGCCCGGGGCCGGGCTGCGGCACCGGCCGCTCGGTGAGCCGCAGCGGGCCCGTGGCCATTGGCCCGGGCTGATGGACCACCCACGCGCGCATGGTCCTACCGTAGGGCCGCTGGGCCGGCTACGGGTGAACCGGGGCAGCCTCCGGGACGGGGCTGGGGGCCGGGCCCCACTCAGGTCGTTCGCATCAGTCAAAAGTCACATACTATATAGTACCCAGCGTAATAATCGTGTGAATGAAACACCCCAGGTAGCCTGGCAGGGTGGAACTGGACCAGGCAGCCGAGCTGAACGCGGCGCAGCGCTGCCTGGAGGCCGATCCGCTGGCGCCCGCCGGGCCGCCGCCGTCGCTGACCGATCTGCCTGAGGCGGAGCGCCGGCTGGCCCTGGTCGCGGAGACCGCGCGATTCGCCGCGGTGTTCCTGCGCTGGACCGAGGCGCGGACCGGTGACGGGCTGCCGTACACCCGGCTGCGCCTGCTGCAGACGCTGCACTGCGACGGGCCCGCGATCATGCGCAACCTCGGTGACCAGCTCGGGGTGAGTCCGCGGAACATGACCGCGATGGTGGACGCACTGGAGGACGCGGGTCTGGTGGTCCGCCAGCCGCACCCCACCGACCGGCGGGCCACCCTGGTCGAGCTGACCTCCGCTGGGCGGCACGAGGCCGAGCAGGTGATGGGCCCCCGGCTGGAGGCCATGGCGGAGCTGTTCGAGGGGTTCTCCGCAGCCGAACAGGAGGCGTTCTCCACCACGCTGCGCCGGCTGAGCGAGGCAATGATCAGCAGGCCGCAGGGGGCATGCTGAGCGACCGGGCCGGCCGCGGCTGAGGCCGCTCTTACGAGGTTCTTACCGTCCGTGCTCAGATCGCTCTGACCTGCACAATCGCGGTTACCGTCGGGTTATGGCCGGGATCAGGGGACCTCGGCAGCGCGCTGACAGCCTGCGCCGCGCTGCCCACGACCGCCAGACGGCGCGCCGCCAGCGGATGGCCCGCAGGCGGCGGGCATTCTCGGCCTCGGCGGCGGCCGAACGGCGCCGCGCGGCCGCGCTGGTCCGCCGCGCCGCGGACAGCGCGCGGGACGCGGCCCGGCACCCGGCCGAGCATCCGCCGCCCGGCCCGTTCCGGCCCGGCACCTGGCGCAGCCCACTGCGCGGTCTGTGGCTCACCTCGGTGCTGGCCGTGGTACTGCTGGCCGGGCTGACCATCGTCGCGGTGACCGGGCTGCTGTCCTATGCCGCCTACGACCCGCTGCTGGGCGCGAACGACACCACCCCCGGCGCCAACCTGCTGAAGTTCTACCTGTTCAGCTGGCCGACCCACCCGTCCTGGCTGTACCGGGTGGACCAGGGCGTGCACGTCACGCTGGGTCTCGCGCTGCTGCCCGTGGTGCTGATGAAGCTGTGGTCGGTGCTGCCCCGGCTGTTCGCCTGGCCCCCGGTCCGCTCGCTGGCCCAGATCCTGGAACGGCTCAGCCTGATCATGGTGGTCGGCGGGGTGCTCTTCGAGTTCGCCACCGGCATCCTGAACATCCAGGACTTCTACGTCTTCCCGTTCTCCTTCTACACCGCGCACCTGTACGGCGCCTGGGTGTTCATCGCCGGGCTGGTCGTCCACGTCGCGCTGAAGTTCCCGCGGATGGTGCGCGGGCTGCGGTCGCGCAGCCTGCGCCGGGAACTGCGCACCCCGCTGGCCGGGACCGAGCCCGAGGCACCCGACGAGGCGGGCCTGCGGGCGGCCCACCCGGGTGCGCCGACCATCTCCCGGCGCGGCCTGCTGGCCGCGGTCGGCGGCGCCTCGCTCACGCTGGCCGGCCTGGTCGTCGGGCAGTCCATCGGCGGGCTGGCCCGGCGCACCTCGCTGTTCGGCCCGCGCGGGCTGTCCGCGACCGCGCCGCACTACCTGCCGGTCAACCGGACGGCCGCGTCCATCGGGCTGACCGCCGGGGAGGTCGGGCCGGCCTACCGGCTGACGCTGGCCGGGGCGCATCATGTCGTGCTGACCTACCAGCAGTTGCGGGCGCTGCCGCAGCAGACGGTAGTGCTGCCGATCGCCTGTGTGGAGGGCTGGTCGTACTCGGCCCGGTGGACCGGGGTGCGGCTGGGCGACCTGGCCCGGCTGGCCGGGATGCCGCAGCCGGCCGGGGCCCTGGTGGAGTCGATCCAGCAGGTCGGCTCGTTCCGCGCGGCAACACTGTCGGCCGGCCAGGTCAATGATCCGCAGTCGCTGCTCGCCGTCACGCTGAACGGGCACCTGCTGCCGTGGGACCACGGCTACCCGGCCCGGACCATCATCCCGAACGCCCCTGGGGTGCATAACACCAAGTGGGTCAACAAGATCACCTTCCTGAGGCAGGTGTGAGCAGGGTGGCTGCGTCGCCGGTTCCGGTGCGCGGCCGGGCCCGAAGCCTGGCCCGCTGGGTCCGCCGCTGGTACGGGGCCAATCCGCTGCACCTGCTGGCCCTAGCCGCGGCGTTCGGGCTGGCCGGCTACGCGGTGCACGCGGTGATGGCGGCCGGGCAGTGGACCGGGTTCGCCGAGTGGTTCGCGGTCGCCATCATCGGCCACGACCTGCTGCTGTTCCCGCTGTACTCGATGGCCGATCTGTCGTTGCGCCGCCTGCTGCCCGGTAGTTCGCACGGCCGCCCGCCCACGCCGAAGCCCGCGGCGCGCGGGCCGTTCGATGCGTTCCGTGCTGGCGGCGGCGCCGCCCAGCCGGTCGCTGCTCAGCGGGGCGGCGTGGCTCCCGCCTGGCCGCCGCTGCTCAACTACGTGCGGATCCCGGTGATCTTCTCGCTGCTGCTGCTGATGACGTTCTTCCCGATGATCCTGGGCCTGTCCGAGCCGGAACTGCGCCGGGCGAGCGGGCTGACGACCGGGCCGTACCTGTGGCGCTGGCTGGGGGTCACCGGGGTCATGTTCGCCATCTCCGCGGCAGCCTACGCGCTGCGGACCCGCCGGGCCGCGGCCCGGGCCCGCCCAGCCCGCCCGAAGGCGCCACGGCCGCCACGGGAGACCCACGGCGGCGACCGGAGCGGAGCGCTTTCGTCGTGATCAGGCACCGGTGGCGTGCGGCCTGACCAGCGTGCGCGGCTGCGGCACCTGGGCACGGGACGGCTGGTGTGGGCTGGCCGCCTGCTGGGTGACCGCGGCCCGGCGGGCACTCCATAGTGGGTGGCGCGCGGCGTAGTACACCATGGCCAGCCAGACGGCCAGGGCCGGGACGGCCAGGGCCCGGTCGCAGACCGTGCCGGTGGCAGGCGGGGCACGCAGGCGTTACCGCGGACCGGTCACACCAGGCCGGGCAGGCTGCGGGTGAGGGTGTACCCGGCGACCAGCACGACCAGCACGCTGAACGCCACGCTCAGCCGTTGCGGGCTGGCCCGCCCGGCCAGGCCGCCGCCGGCCAGCGCGCCGGCCACCACGGCCGCGCCGAACACGCCGATCAGCCTCCAGTCCAGCGCCAGGCCGCCGTGACCGGCGCGCGCAGCCAGCGCGGCGGCGCTGTTCACCGCGATCACCACCAGGGAAGTCCCGGCCGCGGTGGGCATGTCGAAGCCGAGCACCAGCACTAGGGCGGGCACCACCACAAAGCCCCCGCCGACGCCGAAGAACCCGGTGACCAGCCCGACCGCGGTCGCCGCCGCCGCGACCAGGATGATGCGCCGCGCACCCGCACTGACCACCGGGCCGACGGCGGGCTGGGCCCGGCCCGGGCGGCGCAGCAGCATCAGCGCGGCGACCGCCAGCATGAGCAGCCCGAACCCGGCCAGCAGCAGGTTGGCCGGGACCGTGGCGCTGACCAGTGAGCCCGCGTACGAACCCGCGACGCCGAGCGCCCCGAACATGGCTCCGGTCTTCAGCCGAACCCGCCCGCCACGGGCATGGGCCACCGCACCCACGACGGCGGCCACCCCGACGACCAGGAGCGAGGCGGTGGTGGCCCGGTGCGGGCTCAGCCCCAGCAGGTACACCAGGGCGGGGACGGTGAGGATGGAGCCGCCGCCGCCGAGTGCGCCCAGGCCGACGCCGATCAGCAGGCCGGCCGCGATGGCCAGCGCTGCCATCGATCAGGCCACCCGGCCTGGGCGGCCGCCGACGGCCACGACGGGCAGCCCGGCCCGGGCCCAGGCGCGCATCCCGCCGGACAGGTTGACCACCTCACGGCCGTCCCGGGCCAGCAGCGCAGCCGCCCGGGCCGAGCGGTGGCCGGACCGGCACACGGTGATCACGGTGCGTCCCGGCGGCAGGTCGCTGAGCCGGGCGGGCAGCCGGCTGAGCGGGATGTGCCGGGCCCGGGGGGCGTGCCCGGCCCGCCACTCGGCGTCCGCACGGACGTCCAGCAGGATCGCACCGCGCTGCTGCAGGTCCCTGGCCTGATCCGCGGTGGCCCGCGGGCGGCGCGGGAACAGGCGCCGGGCCCAGCCGGTCATGCCGCCCGTCCCGTGGCATCGCCGGTGACCAGTGGGAGCCCGGCCGCCGCGGCCCGGGCGAGCTCGTCGTCCACCGTCACGACCCGGCGCCCGGCGGCCTGGAGCAGCGAAGCGCCGATGGCGGCCCGGTAACCCGACTGGCAGTGCACCCAGATCTCCGCCGACGGGACCTCGCCCATCCTGGCCACCAGGTCCTGCAGCGGGATGTGCACCGCGCCGTCGAGGTGACCAGCGGCCCATTCCAGCGCCCGGCGCACGTCCAGGACGGTGACCGGCCGGTGGTGCCGGACCGCGGCCAGGTCGGCGAACGTGGCCACCGGGAAGGTGGCCAGCGGCTGGCCGCCCGCCCACTCCTCCGGCCCGCCGGCCGCGGCCCCGGCGGGCTGGTCGATGCCGATCCGGGTCAGGTCACGCTGGGCGGCGGCGAGCTGTCCGGGGGTATCGCCGAGCAGGGTGAGCGAGGCGCCCCACGGAATCAGCCAGCCCAGGTAGGTGGTGAAGTCAGTGCCGTACTCGAAGCTGAGTGACCCGCTGACGTGCCCGGCCGCGAACGCACGGCGCTGACGCAGGTCCACCACCCACTCGCCAGCCGCGATCCGGCTGGCCACCTGAGCCGCACTGGCGATGGCCGGAGAGGTCAGCTCGGCCGCGGCCGGCCCGGCCGCGTTGGCCGGCCCCATGTGCGCGTAGTACGCCGGATGGGCGTCCAGGCCGGCCAGCAGTTCGGCGACGTACTCGTCCTCGGCGAGCCGCAGTACCGGGTTGGCCAGCTTCTCCTGGCCGATCGTGGACGCGGGGCCGGCCGTCTGGGCGGCCGAGCAGAAGCTGCCGAAGCCGTGCGTGGGGCAGACCGGTGTCTGCTCAGGCAGCCTGGCGGCCAGCCGCCGGGCGGAGGCGTGCTGCGCGGCAGCCAGGGTGGCCGCGTGAGCCAGGCCGAGCAGGTCAGGCCGCCCGGTCGAGCCGTGCAGCAGCGACCCGCCGGTGAACACCGCGGCCGTGTGCCCGGTGCTGGTGTCCTGCAGCACGTAGGACAGGTGGGTGAATGTGTGCCCCGGGGTGGCGATGACCTGTACGGTCATCGTCCCGCTGACCGCGACCGCGTCGCCGTCGGCGACGGGGATCCGGTCGAAGCCGACCTCATCGGCGGCGTTCACGTGATACGCCGCGCCGGTGGCCCGGGCCAGGGCCAGCCCGCCGCTTATGTAGTCGTTGTGGATGTGCGTCTCGAACACGTGGGTGATCCGGACCCCCCGCGCGACCGCCGCAGCGAGGACCCGGTCGATGTCCCGCTGCGGGTCCACCACCAGGGCTACCCGGCCATCGGTCGCCAGGTAGCTGCGGTCCCCCAGCGCTGGGGTGTCGATGCTGATGACGTCGATCACCGCCGCCCCCCGGCCGGGGCCCGAACGCCTGTTTGCCTGATCATGCCCATCTCCTCCGGCTCCTGACTTAGATACCCCACTGGGTATTGAACTCTCATCATAATACCCATGGGGGTATTAAGCGACACGGGACCCAGCCTCGG
The DNA here is from genome assembly GCA_963757545.1 of uncultured Actinomycetes bacterium. Lineage (GTDB taxonomy): Bacteria > Actinomycetota > Actinomycetes > Streptosporangiales > Streptosporangiaceae > RYN-230. Next base: position 19,135 of record CAVWSA010000042.1, read on the forward strand.
CCGCCCGTCCTCGGCTGAACCGTCGCTAAGGCCGAAAGCCCCGGGTAACCGGGAATGTCGTCCCTGGTCACGGGGAGGGGCGCGCGCTGGGATGTAGATGAGAAGCCTTGGGAGGAGGTGCGGTCATGACGGGATCGAGCCTGGTGCCGGTCATTGTTCCGATCGTTGCCGTGCTGGGCATGGCCGTCTGGCTTGGCCTGGTGTTCTACGCGGCGGCCCACCCCAGGTGGAAGAGGTACGACGTGCTGGCCGGGTCCGCCAGCGATGCCGCTTCCGGCACGCCGGGCGTTCCGGCGCTGCCTGCGGAGCGGGATCTCGCCGTGGTGACCGGGCGGCAGGGCGGCGTGGCGGATCGCACCCCGGGACGGGCCGGCCAGGTGCGGCCACCCGCGGCACCACCGCGGCGGGCCGCCTGACCCAGCGGGCCGCCTGACCCAGCGGGCCGCCTAACCCAGCGGGCCGCCTAACCCAGCGGGCCGCCTAACCCAGCGGGCCGCCTAACCCAGCGGGCCGCCTAGCCCAGCACGCAGGCCGGGGGCAGCGGGAACCAGCGCAGCGCCTCGAAGTCGGCGTCCAGCCCGGTCGGTCCCTCGTCCAGCCGAGCGGGCCGGGCGGCCAGCAGTGCCCGGGCCTGCTGCAGGTAGCCGGGGAACGCGTCCTCGCTGGCCTGGGCCCGGGTCCGCGGGTAGGTCATCTCGCCGCGGCGGCCATAGCCGACCGCCGAGAGCCGCAGCGGGGCCTGCGGGGCGGCGCACGCATGGCGCCACAGGCCGGTATGCGGGTCGAAGCGATACTCAGGGAGCAGCCGGTATCCCTCGGTGGCGACCAGCTCCACGGCGTCGGTGATGTAGTCAGTCGTGGCGGCGGAGATGAAGTAGTTGAGGTTGATCCGGGTCCAGCCGGGCTTGACCCCTTCGCAGCCGTGGCCGATCTCTTCCCGCAGCGCATGCGAGCGGGCCTGGCCGATGGCCAGCAGCCGGTGCCCGTAGGGCCCGGCACATGAGCAGCCGCCGCGGGCCTGGATGCCGAACAGGTCGTTCAGCAGCGCCACCACGAAGTTGTGATGCAGGTACTGCGTGTCGCCGTGCCGGACGCGGAAGGAGACGACGGCCAGCCGCCGTGATCGCTGGTTCCCGAGAATCTCGATCTTCGGATGGGCCGCCCAGCGGCGCAGCACACGCTGCCACAGCTGTTCCTCCCGGGTGGCGATGAGGTCGGTGCCGATCGCTTCCTTGAGCGCGAACACCAGGCCGGCCCGGATCGACTCCACGATGGCCGGGGTGCCACCCTCCTCGCGGGCCACCGGGTCATCCAGGTAGCGGTGGCCGATGGGGTCGACGAACGCGACCGTGCCGCCGCCGGGCACCGTGGGCACGCTGTTGCGGACCAGGTCCCGGCGTACGACCAGGACGCCGGGGGTCTGCGGGCCGCCGGGGAACTTGTGCGGGGACAAGAACACCGCGTCCTTGTGGTCACCCGCGCCGGGTGCCGAGGGCGCGACGCGAATCGGCACATAGGGCCCGGCCGCGGCGTAGTCCCAGAACGACAGCGCGCCGTGCGTGTGCAGCAGCCGGGCCACCGCGTCTGTGTCGGTCAGGATGCCGGTCACGTTGGAGGCGGCGGAGAAACTGCCGATGCGCAATGGCCGGCCAGCGAACCGGGCCAGCTGCCGGCCCAGGTCGGCCACGTCGATATGGCCGTCGCCGTCCTCGGCGATCACCACGACGTCCGCGATCGATTCCCGCCAGGGCAGTTCGTTGGAGTGATGCTCATACGGCCCGACGAACACCACCGGCCGTTCCCCCGGCGGGATGTGCTGGCTGAGCCGGTACCGCTCGTCGAGCCCCGCCGGGATGCGCAGTTCCAGGATGCCGATCAGCTTGCTGACCGCGGCGGTCGCCCCTGAGCCGCAGAAGATGACCAGGTCGTGCACTGTCCCACCGACCGCGTCGCGGATGGTCTGCCGGGCGTCCTCCCGGAGCCGGCTGGTGGCCAGGCCAGTGCCAGAGCTCTCGGTGTGCGTGTTCGCGTACCGGGGCAGCACTTCGCCGCGGATGAAGTCCTCGATGAAATCCAGTGACCGCCCCGACGCGGTGTAATCCGCATACGTCATCCGCCGCGGGCCGAACGGCCCATCCATCAGCTCACCCTCACCGATAACCGCCCGCCGGACCCGTTCCAGCAACGGCGACGTCGGAAGTGCGGCGCTGACCGCGCTATCTGCCTCAGCGCCGGCCGCGCTCATGGCAATGCCCCTTCCGGGGGGCGCTGGCCCGGTGGCACCAGCCAGCGCAGATGCTCGCATTCGCCTTGCAGCTGCAGCCGGCGCCACAGCACCGCCGTGGGCGAGATCTGGCTGGCGTGCAGCAGGGCGGCCCGCCGCTGACGCGTGCGGTCCACCCGGACGCACAGGTCGATCTGGTCCGGTGGCTGGCCGGCGAACGGCGCGCCCGTCTCCGCGCGCAACTGACCGGCGACCGGCTCGGGCAGGACCCAGGCGAGCACCGGCAGGCCCGCCGCCGTAGCGGCCCGCTGGGCGGCACGGGTCGCGGCCTGGTGGTCGGGATGACCGGTGACACCGGTCTCGTCGAAGGCCAGCAGGCCGTCAGCGCCCAGGCTGTCCGCGAGCTGAGTGACATGGGCCGACAGCTCACCCGGCGGGGCCTCAGCCAGCTGCCCGTCGGGATAACTGAGCAGCGTCACCCCCGCCAGCCCCAGCTCGTCCGCCGCCCGCCGGAGCTCGGCGGCCCGCTCCTGGTGCAGCTCGGCATCATTGTGGTTCAGCGTGGACGCCTCACCGTGGGTGAAGCACAGCACATGCACCGACCCGCCGGCCTCGGCGAACCGGCCGGCGATCGCGCCAAGCCCGAACGTCTCGTCGTCCGGATGCGCCACCACCACCAGCACCCGGCCCCAGCGCGGCAGCCCATGCCCGGGCCGGGTCACCCGGCGGCCAGCGCCAGCCAGCCGGCCCCGGGCCTGTGGCACCATGGCCGGCTCAGCCGACCGGCTGCCGCCCGTTAGGCTGGGCGGCCCGCTCGGCGTGGAACTCACAGAACGCGTCGAACGCGCGGGCCCCGTACACAGTGGCCGGCCCGCCATTCATCAGGAACGTCACCCCAATGGCCTCGGCCGCCTCGGCCGGGCTCGCACCGTGCTGGACCGCGGCGTGCGCATGCGCTGCGATACACCCGTCGCACTCCTTGCTGACCGCTATGGCCAGCGCGATGAGCTCCTTCGTCCGCACATCCAGCACACCGGGCCCCAGCGCGGAGTCATGCAGCTCCCGATAACCCGCGAACACCTGCGGAATCGCGTGCCGCAGCTCACGGGTGGGCACCCGCAGTTCCTCCCGGACAGCCTTTCCGTAACTCATGAGAACTCCTCCCAGTTTGGGATACCACCGGGAGTATCTAGCGGCCGCGTCCCCCGGCACCATGGCCGGAGGTCCCGGCTGCCCCGGCACAGGGCCCTTCCGCCGCCCGGCCGCGTCTGCCGCTGAGTCGGTGGCGGGTACTGGCGTTCGGCATGCTAAGCAGTAGCGGGCAGGGCGGCGAGCGCGGCGCGGAGCCTGCTGGCGGCCTCTTCCGCGACGGGCTTGAGGGCAGCATCGCCGGTCACGGTCACCATCATCTGCGGGTCGAGGGCTTCCACCACGGTCTGCCCCGCGTCGGCCCGGATCACCACGTTGCAGGGCAGCAGCAGCCCGATCGAGATGTCGGTGGCCAGCGCCCGGTGGGCCAGCGGCGGGTTGCAGGCCCCCAGGATCAGGTACTGATCCATCTCCTGGCCCAGTTTCTCGCGCAGCGTAGCCTGGATATCGATCTCGGTGAGCACACCGAAACCCTGTTCCCGCAGGGCGCCGCGGACCCGCGTGGCAGCCTCGGCGAAGGGCAGTGCGGTGCGCACCGCGATGCCGTAGTTCATCCCCGCGCCTCCTCAGGACAAGGTCAGGAACAACTTCTCCATCTGCTCCTCGGTCATCGGCGGCTCACCTTCTGCGGTCAGGCACTGGCGCATGCCGGTGGCCACAATCTTGAACCCGGCCCGGTCCAGGGCCCGGGACACCGCCGCCAGCTGGGTGACCACGTCGGCACAGTCCCGCCCGGACTCGACCATCGAGATCACCCCGGCCAGCTGCCCCTGAGCGCGGCGCAGCCGGTTGAGGACCTGCCCCTGCGCGCTTTCGTCGATCTTCATTCGCTACCTCTCTCCCGGCGTCCCATTATACCCCATGGGGTATAGTGCCCGGGTCTCAACGAGCCGTGCCATAAGCATCACTTATGAATGCCTAAGCAACTGCCGGGTACTCGGCGACCGGTGCACAGCCGTACCGTCAGGAAATGGTGCACCCTGGCGAACCGCCTGCCCGCTGGGTCAAACTGCTTGACCAGGACCGGTGCATCGGCTGCCACGCCTGCACCACCGCGTGCTGCCGCTGGGGCTGGCCATCACCGCGCCGTTCGCCGGGCGCCTGGCCGACCACATCGGCGCACGGCCACTCACCATCGCCGGCATGATCACTGCCGGCGCGGCACTCGCGGTCAGCACGATCGTCGAGGACGAGCCCCTGCTGTTCCTCGCCGCGCTCGCGGTGACCGGCATCGGCCTGGGCGCTTTCACCCCGCCCAACAACGCAGCCATCATGGGCGCGGCGCCGCGGCACCAGACGGGCATGGCCAGCGGCATCCTCAACATGACCCGGGGGCTGGGTACCTCACTCGGCCTCGCGCTGGCTGGGCTCGCCTACACGGCCAGCGCCGGCCCGGGCGAAGCCTCCGCGCAGGACGCCTCCGCAGGGTACGACACCGCTGCCCTGTTCCTGGCGAGCGTGGCCGTCATCGCCGCCGTCATCACGGCGCTGCGTGGCCGCGGCACGCTCAGCCACGACTCGGCCCTGACCGCCGAGTGACGGCGGGTTCCCGGTACCCGCTACTGGCCGGTCAACGGCAGGTGCACCGGCGCTCCTCCGGAACATTGGCCAGCACCTGATCGGCGTGGGCACCGCAGCCGGACCAGGTGATCTTCTGGCAGTGATCGCAGATGGCAGGACTGCACATAAGGGATTCTCCGCTTCTGTTCTACACGCGGCGGGTGCTCGGACTCCGCCACTATACCCCAGGGGGTATCTTAGCCAGACACGTGCACCACCCGCAGAGCGGATCAGCCCGGATATCGGCCCGGCGCCTGGCACCGGCGACGGCACCTGGGCCGGGCTCACCGCCCGTGAAGCGTGGGAACTGGCCGCAGCCCTGCTCGCCCAGCCGGCGGCTGCCGAGCACGCCGCGCACAGTGAGCACCCTGGCATGGCCAGCTAGCACGCAGTCCTCCTGACAGCCAGCGCTGCGCCTCCTGCGCCCGGGTGGCTATGCGCACCCCGCTATCAGTCGTTAGGAGCGCGAGCGGTGGATGATCCGGATCATCTTGAGGTTGATCCGGGCAAAACGCCAGAGCTGCCACGGAAGGAAAGTGCGCAGGAAGAGCGTCAGGTGGGTAGGGCGAGTGACATAGCGCGCGGTTCCGGCTGTTACCTTCGCCGGGCTGCTTGCTGCCGCACCCGTGGTCTGGGCGGCGCTGCCGGCTGCGCTGGTGGGTGGGCTAGTGGGTGTGTCGCTGGAGGCCATGAGAGTTACTCCGGGATAAGCGCCCAGCCTGGGCGGAGCTTGGCCTTGTACAGGAACATGTGGTGCAGCAGGACCTTGATCCAGTGCCCGGCGAGGCCAATCTCGCCGAAGGTCTGGTTCAGGTCGCGCCCGTACTGCGGGTAGCGCGCGTAGTCAGGGACGATCGGGTAAACGGTCATCGACGCGGCGGTACCGGTGAGCAAGTGCGCGCCTGCCGACGCCACGCAGGCGGCGCCCATCTCGGCCATCGACGCGGTGCGCGTCGGCTGCCCAGCGCCGCGGATCATGTCGGTGATACTGCGGGCGACAGACTTGCCGATCTCGGCCGAAGGCATCCCGGTCCGCGGGGGCGCCGGAGAGATGAGGGTGCCGTTGGTGCTGGTGTGCGGCAACGAGATGGCGTGCGGCGGGGCGAACGCGATCCCCGCCGCGAAGATGTTGGAATAGGCCGGTGACTGGTAGGTCCGAGGCCAGTCAGCAGGTGCCCACTGGCCATAGGGCTTAGCGGTGTAATCGGCGTCCACGCGCATGAAGCCGCTGGGCAGGAACAGGCGGTCGGTGATTTCACCGCCGTCGCGGCCGTAGGCCCGCATTCCGGCGCCAGAAAATGGGGGCAGCAGCATAGCGAAGTCGAATTCCTGCTCACGCTCGTTTCCGTCCAGTGTCTCGTAGCAGACACGGTCTTTCTCTACCTTGTTGACGTGAGCACGGGTGATCCAGTCAATGCCACGCTCGGCGAACAGGGACTCGGTGAACAGGTTGCTGGGCACGACGTAGCCCCCTCTCTTGAGGTGCATCCCGCCCATGCCGAAGTCGCCCAGCTCGTATTCGTTAGTGATCCAGACGATCTCGGCCTTGTCCCGCACCTTGCGGGCCCGCAGTTCGAATTCGAGGTTGACGATGTACTCGAACGCCGCGCCCTCGCAGGTGCAGGTGCCATGGCCGGTGCCGACGAGGAAACGCTGCTGCTGGCCACGGCGCATGCGTGCCACCGCCTCATCGAGCGCAGCCGAAGCCTGGAGCGCGTGCTCGACCGTGCAGACTGACTGGCTGTTGCCAGCCGGGCCGAGCCCTTCGGTCTTGTCGAATCGCAGCCGCGGCCCAGTGGCGTTGATGAGGAAATCGTAGGCAACCTTCTCTGTGCCGCCAGACACCCGCTCGATGACGACATACGGTGATGACTGGCTCGCGTCACCTTCCGGGTGGATCTCTCGCGCCCATGCCTGCTTGAACTCAATGCCGTGGCGCTCGTAGACCGGCGCCAGCGGAAACGTCACCTGATCCGGTCCCATCAGGCCGACACCGACCCAGATGTTTGACGGAATCCAGTTATAGGACCCGTTCGGGGAGATAACCGTGACCGTGTCATCCCGGTCCAGCCACCTCCTGGCGAATGACGCCGCAGTGTGGCCCGAGATCCCCGCACCCAAGATCACTACGCTGCTCATCGCCAATCCCCCGTCAGCCTGATCATTCTCGAAGCGTCCGCGGATTGCGCCGGCCGGGCAAGGGTCAAACGTCCTGCCGCAGGGAGGCCTCCGGCACCCTCTGCTTAATCAGCCGGACACGACCGGCCCGAGGGTCAGTCCCTGGAACGTTTGCCTAGCTCCACTTGATCCTTCACGAATCGGCTTCAGTTGACCCCTTACACGCCTAGTTGAAGTCGCGCCGAGAGCGTTCGGCCGTTGTTAATGATGCCTGGCGGTCGTGCCGGGTGTCCGGGCAAGACTGGCATGGAAAAAACCGGAAACGCCTGGACAGCCCTTAATGATGGCTGACCAGCACCAATACGAGCACGACCAGCATGGCGCCGAGGACCACGCCCATGATGATCACCGCGGCGTTGGTCAGCCCAGCCAGGTGCAGCCGCTCGGCTCGCGCTTCGGCGCGCTTTTCCTGTTCGCGCTCGGCCTTGCCCGGCTTCGGCGGCTTCCTGGCCCATGGCGGCGGTGGAACGCGCCGCCCGCTCCCGGGGAGGCGCGTGAACGGCCGCCACTTCGGCCCCCCAAATCGCCAGTTCCATGACAAGTTGTCCCGGCTATACGGGTCGTTCGGGTCATCCATCGGCACCTCGCGAGTAAGCGCCCTGCTCAGCTCCGAGTATGAGGCAATCAGACGCAGGGTCAGCGCGTATTCGATCCTGCTGACCTGAGTCAGGTACTGACGTCACCGTCCTGGCCGGGCCCGGCCAGCGAGTGCTGGCTGGCGTTGGCTTTGCCGCATGGATCTCGCTGGTGGTGGTGCGGGGCACGACGACGGCGGTCTGGCCGCCAATGATGACCTGGAAGTGGTTGTTCTCGCAGATCACCGTGGCGGTCTTGCCCGCGTGGATCTGCCGTCCATCCGTAGTCTGACGCGCTGGCCAGCCAGTTCGTAGCCGACGTTGACCTGAGTGCCGGGCGGGCTCCGCCGGTCCCTAGAACGTTTTCGCCAGGTCAGCGGTGAGCTGCGCGTTGAACACCCGGCGCACGGCCCGCCGAATCCGATAGGCCGGGCCTGTCCGGCGGCGGCAGCGTTCCGGTCTGCCGCGGGCTGGCCAGTTGCCGTTCACTGGCAGGCTGGTAGCGGCGCCAGGACGGATGGTTGCCGGCGTAGAAGCAAAGGCCCAGCCAGAAGGCCAAGGCGAAGAACGCGACGATGGGGACGACGATGGCTACCAGGTTTGGGTCTGATCCGGTCATTGTCCTGCACCTGTCCAGAGATTCTCTGTTACCTCTAGACTGCGCTCCGTGCCCAGGCTGGCGGTACCCCACAAGCAGCTAGTCCCTAGCCCGGCTTATGGCGTCGCGGCCCGCTCGGCGGCCGGGGTGGTGGGCCGGATCGGCTTGGCGAACAGCGACCGGGCGGCGGGCACCGGCTGGGCAGCGGCCGCCGACGCCGGCTGGGCGACCGGGACCTGCGGGACCGGGACCGGCGGGGCCGGCCGGACCGTGGCCCGGCTGCGCCGCCAGCGGATCAGGCTCACCAGCACGACCACGGCCAGCGCGACGGCATAACCGGCCCGTTCGATGGCCGCGACCTCCACGTGCACCCCAGGCAGCGGCTCGCCGACCGCGAAGTACTTGACCATCGCGAAGGCCAGCCACTCGGCCCGGCCGTCGAAGGCGACGAGCATGACCAGCAGCATCGTGTACCACGGGAAGGGCGGGGTGGTGACGGCCAGGGCCGCCCCGGTCATCACCACCGCACCGCGCCAGGGCCGGTCCGGGTCGGTGCGCCACAGCACCAGCAGGCCGGTCACCGCGAGCACCGCGAACGCGGCCAGCAAGCCGGGCTTGCCGTGCACCAGCGTGCCGAGCAGCAGGAACCGGGTGCCGTTGTTGTAGCCCTCCTGCTGCAGATAGCCGGGCACGAAGCCGATCACGCGGCTGCCCGCGGCCAGCACGTGCGGCAGGTAAACGACCACGGTGGCGAACAGCCCGGCCGAGGCCAGCGCGTACCAGCGGCGCCGGGCTACCGCGGGCACGACCAGCACCGGGGTGACCTTCGTCCAGATGGCCAGGGCCAGCAGGGTCCCGCCCGCCAGCGACCGGCGCAGCCGGCCCCGCCGGGCCAGCACCAGCAGCGCGGCCGCGGTCGAGGCCGGCCGCCAGCACGTCCACGTGCGCGTTGTTGCCGGCCTCCAGGGCCACCGTCGGGCACCAGGCCCAGAGCACGGCCAGCCGCCGGTCCAGGCCCAGCCGTCCCAGGCCGAGCAGGAGCAGAACTGTGAGCGCGACAGCGCAGAGGGCGGCGGCCGCCTGGACCGGGGTGGTTCCCGAGCCCGCCGGGGAGACCAGGTGGACCGCGTAGAAGTAGGCCTCGGCCACCGGTGGATAGATCGTGTGCACGATAGGCCGGTTGATCAGCGTGCAGCCCGGCACGGCCAGCCCGTGCGGCGCGCCGTACAGCTGCGTGCCCGGGGCCACGCACCAGGCGGTGACGTGGTGCGGCCAGAGGAACCGGTCGCGGAGAAAGGCCAGCTGCGGCGCGGCTGGCGAGTAGGCGTACGGGTCGATGCCGGCCGCCTGCACCCGGCCGTCCCAGACGTAGCGGTACAGGTCGTCGCTGCCCTGCGGCGGTGCGGACAGCGCGGCCAGTTGCACCGCGATCGCGCCGAGCAGGATCACCGGCGCCGCCCAGCGGACCTGGATGCGGCGGATCAGCAGCACACCGGCGGCGAAGGCGGCCCACGCCGCGGCGGCCAGCGGGACCACGCCGGCCCACGCGGTCAGCCGGTCCGGGTGCACACTGAGGAACACCAGCGCGGTGAGCAGTGCCGCGACGGCCACCGCCGCGCCAACCCGGATCTTCGCCGCCATGCCTGTCATGTGCTTCACGCTGTCAGCTAGCCGAGCGCAACGGGACAGTTACGGCCTGGTCGTAATCAATCGTTAAGGACACCCAGCCCGCGGCACCCGGTCAGCGCGGCCGGCCCGGCAGGCCCGGCCCTACGGCCCGGCCCCACGACCTGGCCGGGCGGCCCGGCCCTAGGACAGGCCGCGGGACAGGGCGGCGAACCAGCGCCCGGCGTCGGTCCACACCTCGGTCACCGCCAGGCCGGCGTTCAGGCCCAGTTCGGTGATCTGATCGGCGCCGATCGACGCCCACGGGAACCACGACGAAAACCGGCCCTGGTGGCTCAGCCGGACCATCTCCTTGGCCAGCGGCGCGCCGGGCGGCTCCACCTCGACCAGCGCCTGGCCGGCCAGCTTGAGCAGTTCGGCCACCCGGCTCAGCAGCGCGTCCGGGTCGCCGCCGATGCCGATGTTGCCGTCGGCCAGCAGGACCCGCGCCCAGCGGCCGGTCCCCGGCACGGTGGCGAACACGTCCCGGTGCAGCGCCAGCGCGCCACACGACCTGGCCAGCTGAACCGCCTGCAGGGTGATGTCGATACCCAGCGCGGGGACGCCCCGCTCGGCCAGCGCGACGGTCAGCCGGCCAGGCCCGGAACCCACGTCCAGGGTGTGCCCCTGACAGCGGTCCAGGATGGACAGGTCGCCGGGAATGACATGCAGCCAGTCATCGATCCGCAGGGGGGTACGCCGGCCGTCGGCGTGCTCGATCTCCGGCCGCGTGAGGCTGGTAAGAGCGTCTTCATACAGCTCACCGAGCACGCGGTCCCCCTCCTTCCGCTTCGTCCGGGCAGCGCACCCGGGTGGTCCAGGGGTCACCGGGCAGCGCACCCGGCGGCCGCCGTGCCCGGGCAGCGCACCCGGGCGCAGTCACGGCGGCGACGAGCTTAACGGCGGACAGCCCGAAACGACCCTTACGGACCTGTGACGGATCTATGCCGGTCAGCGGCACAAATGCGGTTGGGCCTTTACCGTGGAGGGGTGAACACCAACCCCGACCGGCCAGGCCGGATCATCGTTGTGGACGATGACGCCACCCTGGCTGATGTCGTCGGGCGTTATCTGACGCGCGATGGGCACCACGTGGAATGTGTCGGCGACGGCTACGAGGCACTGCGCCGGGTCGCCGCCGAGCCGCCGGACCTGGTGGTCCTCGACCTGATGCTGCCCGGCATCGACGGCCTGGAAGTCTGCCGCAGACTGCGCGCGCAGTGGCCGATCCCGGTGGTGATGCTGACCGCGCTGGGCGAGGAGACCGACCGGGTGGTCGGCTTCGAGACCGGCGCGGACGACTACGTCACCAAGCCGTTCAGCCCGCGCGAGCTGGCGCTCCGGGTGCGCTCCGTGCTGCGCCGGGCGCGCGGCGGCGGGCTGCCCGACCCGCCGGCGCTGGGCGTGATCAAGGACGGCAACCTGGTGGTGGACCTCGGCGCGCACTCGGTGATGCTCGGCGAGAGCACGCTGGCGCTGACCTCCCGGGAGTATGACCTGCTGGTGTTCCTGATGCGGCGGCCGCGCCAGGCGTTCAGCCGGGATCAGCTGCTGGCGCACGTATGGGGCTGGACGTTCGGTGACACCTCCACGGTCACCGTGCACATCCGGCGGTTGCGGGAAAAGATCGAGCCGGACCCCACCTCGCCCCGCCGGATCGTCACGGTCTGGGGCGTGGGCTACCGCTATGAACCAGGAGAAGCATGACAGGCATGACAGGCGTCGACTGGCCCACCATCCAGCAGGCCGCCGAAGATGTCGCCGGGGTGGGCCTCGCCTCGGCCGCGGCCGGCCTGCTCAGCGTCCGCCTGCTGGCCCGGCGGTCCATGGCCACGCTGCTGTTCGTGGTGGCGGCGGTGGTCATCCTCAGCTCGGCGGTCGGCGTGGAGATCGTCGCCCACCAGATGCTGGTCTCCGCCCCGGACCGCAACGTCGTGCTGGTCGTCGTGGTCATGGCCGCGCTGGCCGGCTTCGCGGTCGCGCTGGTCGTCGGGCACCAGGTCACCTCGGCCAGCCGCAGGCTGCTGAACGCGGTGCGCGACGTGGGCAGCATCGGTTACTTCGAGCCGCCCAAGGCCCGGCTGGCCGCCGAGTTCGAGACACTGTCCGACGAGCTGGCCACCGCGCACGAGAAGATCGCCGAGTCGCGCGCCCGGGAACGGGCGCTGGAAGCCAGCCGCCGGGAACTCGTCGCCTGGGTCAGCCATGACCTGCGCACCCCGCTGGCCGGGTTGCGGGCCATGGCCGAAGCCCTGGAAGACGGGGTGGTGGTCGACTTCGAGACGGTCACCACCTACCACACCCAGATCCGCCGTGAGGCGGACCGGCTGTCCGCGATGATCGACGACCTGTTCGAACTGGCCCGCATCCACGCCGGTGCGCTCCGGCTGTCCCGCCGCCTGGTCGGCCTGGACGACCTGGTGGCCGAGGCGCTGGCCAGCACCGAGCCGCTGGCCCGGGCCAAGGGGGTCCGGCTGCGTGGCTCGTCGGTGCGCGGCCTGCCGGTGCTGGTGGACGCGGACGAGTTCGGCCGCGCGCTGCGCAACCTGGTGACCAACGCGATCCGGCACACCCCGTCGGACGGGCTGGTCGAAGTGCAGGGCGACGTGCACCGCGGGATGGCCTGTGTCAGCGTGGTGGACGCCTGCGGCGGCATCCCCGAGGAAGCCCTGCCCCGGGTGTTCGATGTGGCCTTCCGGGCCGAGACCGCGCGCACCCCGGGCCCGGACAACAACGCCGGCCTGGGGCTGAGCATCGCCCGTGGCATCGTGGAGGCGCACGCCGGCCAGATCGCGGTGCAGAACATGGCCCGCGGCTGCCAGTTCGTCATCCGGCTGCCGCTGGCCCGGGCCGACGCACCGGCCGAGATGGCGCCGGTCACCGGCCCCCCGAACGGCGGCCGCCTGCTGACCAACGGCCAGGCCGTCAACTAGCCCCAGTCACGTCAGCGCGGTGAGTTTGCGGTCACCGGTGACCGCAAACTCACCGCGTTCATTCGTAAGCGGCGGCCAGCCCCCCTGCGGGAGCTGGCCGCCGCTGTGCGGGGGCGGGAAGTCAGCCGAGTCAGGCAGCCAGGCCGCCGGTCACCGGACGGCGCAGCGGTGCCTTGGCGAACTCGGTCATCCCGGCGGCGAAGCTGGTCCCGGCCTGGAAGCCGAGCCCGTCAGCGGCGGCGGCCGCGGCCGCGGCGCGAGGCCACCACGTGCCGGACGTCGCCCAGCCGGTACTTGCCGGTCACCTCGGGCGCCGGGCCGCCGAACGCGGTAGCCAGCGCGGCGGCCATCTCGCCCACCGTGTGCGGCTCGCCAGATGCCACGTTGAACGCGCGCAGCGCGCCGGGCAGGCCGGCCCGCAGCGCGGCCAGGTTGGCCCGGGCCACGTCGTGCACGTGCACGAAGTCGCGGCGCTGCTGGCCATCCTCGTAGACCTGCGGCGGGCGGCCCGCCTCCAGCGACGAGCGGAAGATCGCGGCCACCCCGGAGTACGGCGTGTCCCGCGGCATCCGCGGCCCGTACACGTTGTGGTACCGGAGCGCGACCGCGGACCCGCCGGTCATCCGGGCCCAGGTGGCCGCCAGGTGCTCCTGGGCGAGCTTGCTGGCGGCGTACGCGTTGCGCGGGTCGAGCGGCGCGTCCTCGCTGATCGTGGCCGTGGTCAGCTCCCGCGAGCAGGCCGGGCAGCGCGGCTCGAAACGGCCGGCCCCGCAGGTCATCCTCGCTGCGTGGCGCGGGCCGCACCCGGCCATGCGAGGCGCAGTCGTACGCCCCCTCGCCGTACACCACCATGGAGGAGGCCAGCACCAGGCGGGGCACCCCGGCCCGGCCCATCGCCTCCAGCAGCACCGCGGTGCCGGTGACGTTCACGTCCGAGTAGGCGGACAGGTCGCTGAGGTCCACCCCCAGGCCAACCAGCGCGGCCTGGTGGCACACCACGTCGGCCCCCGCGACGGCCCGGCGCACCGCGTCCGGGTCGCGGACGTCGCCCACCGCCAGGTCGAAGTCGGGCGGCAGGTAGTCCGGCCGCCCGCTGTGCACGGCAGGAGTAAGCGAGTCCAGGCCCTGCACCTCATGGCCGGCCGCTCGCAGGACGTTGACTGCATGGGAGCCGATGAACCCGGCGGCCCCCGTCACCAGAATGCGCATGACAGCAGCGAATCACGCGGCCACCTGCGGTCCTACGGTGCGCGACCATACGTCACAGCTCTGTAAGGGTCGATCAGGGGTGTTCCGCACTACGGTCGATAACCGTGAGGATCGATGTCATTCTGCCCTGCTTGAACGAGGAAGAAGCGCTGCCCTGGGTGCTCTCCCGGGTGCCGGCCGGCTTCCACCCGATCGTGGCCGACAATGGCTCCACCGATCGTTCGGCCAGCATCGCGGCAGCTCACGGGGCAACCGTCGTCCCGGTGCCGCAGCGCGGTTTCGGCGCTGCCTGCCACGCCGGGCTGCAGGCCGCGACCAGCGAGATCGTCTGCTTCATGGACGCGGACGCCTCGCTCAACCCGCATGACCTGCCGCAGGTGGCCGACCCGGTGCTGGCCGGGCAGGCCGACCTGGTGCTGGGCCGCCGGATGACCCGCCGCCTGGCCGACTGGCCGGTGCACGCCCGGGTGGCCAACAAGGTCCTCGCCGCCGAGTTGCGCCGCCGCACCGGAGTCCGGCTGCGCGACCTCGGCCCGATGCGCTGCGCCCGGCGCACCGAACTGCTTCAGCTGGGGCTCAGTGACCGGCGCTTCGGCTACCCGCTGGAGATGGTGATGGCCGCGGCCACCGCCGATTGGAGGATTCACGAGGTGGACATCCCGTATCTGCCCCGTTCCGGGCGGTCGAAGGTGACTGGCACGGTGTCCGGCACCGTGCGCACGGTTCGTGACATGCGCCGGGTGCTTGCCTCATGAACGCGCTCAACGCCCAGCTCATCGTGCTGGCCAAGGCGCCCGTGCCGGGCCGGGTGAAGACCAGGCTGACCCCGCCGTTCAGCCCGCACGAGGCGGCCATGCTGGCCGAGGCCGCGCTGGCCGACACGCTGGAGGCCGGGGCCAGCGCCTCCTTCGCCCGGCATGTCCTGGCCCTGGCCGACCAGTGGGCCACACCGGGCGCGCTGCGCGCCGAGCTGCCCGGCCGCTACGAGGTGATCCCGCAGCGCGGCAACGGCCTGGATGAGCGGATCGCGGCGGCGTTCGACGACGCGTACGCGCAGCTGGCCGCGCCGGTGGTGCTGATCGGGATGGACACCCCGCAGGTGACCCCGGGGCTGCTCGAGACCGTGGCCCAGCCGCTGACCGCGGGCGACGCGGACGCGGTGTTCGGCCCGGCCGCGGACGGCGGCTTCTGGCTGCTCGGGCTGCGCAAGCCGGACGCAAAGCTGATCCATGGCGTGCCGATGTCGGCCGATCACACCGGCCAGGTCCAGCTGGACCGGCTGCGCGCGGCCGGGCTGCGGATCCGCCAGGTACCGGAACTCATCGATGTGGACACGGTTGACGACGCGATTCAGGTGGCCCGCCAGGCGCCGGGCAGCCGGTTCGCCGCCACCCTGGGCAACCTGCATCCGCAGCCCCGCCCCGAGATGGTCAGTACGGGACGGCACCACCAGCCCGCCCCGGCACCGGCGGCTGCAGTCAGCTGACCGCGCCCGCGCCGCGCCGAAGGGGGCGCGCCGCCGACTGGACTGAGGAGCGAGGGAGCGAAGCGACCGAGGGACGAGGGAAGGCGGCGGGTATAGCGCCCCCGGAGGCGCAAAAGAGCAGGGCGCGCCGCCGACTGGACTGAGGAGCGAGGGAGCGAAGCGACCGAGGGACGAGGGAAGGCGGCGGGTATAGCGCCCCCGGAGGCGCAAAAGAGCAGGAGGCGGGTAAAGCGCCCCGGAGGCGCAAGAGAGCACAGCACAGCTCCACCAGCAGCAGGCCGACCAGTGCTTCCAGCACCCCTTCGACGATGCTCCGCGCGATCAGCGCGGTCACGATGCCCGCCCGGCCCTCCGGGTCGGGCAGCGCTGACTCCAGGCCGCTGGCCACCAGCACCGGCAGCGTCCCGATCAGGGCGACCTTCCAGAAGTGCGGGCGGACCAGGTGTGCGCTGCGGCGCAGCCCGGCCCAGGCCCGCCGGTCCTCGATCTCGATCACCGGCCCGACCACGACGAGCAGGTTGAGCGCGATCAGCCCCGGGATGATCAGGAGCACGAACCCGACCACCACGATCAGCGCGGTCAGCAGGTCAGCCGCGATCAGCGCGCCCCAGGGCAGCGAGCGGAGCACGTCGCCGATCCGGGCCTGGCCGGTGCCATGCTCGGCGCTGACCAGGCGGCTGAGGAACCCGGCCAGGAACACCGCGCCGAGCAGGCTGATGCCCGACGAGCCCAGCGCGCCGAACAGCGCCGGGGCCAGCCCGGAGTGGCTGAGCAGGTGATCGACGGCGATCTCCACCGCGGTGACCACGATGGTCACCGCGATCGAGACGGCCAGGATCCGCCCGGCGTGCCGCCGGCCGGTGCGCAGCACCGCCGCCGCGATCGACCGGACGGGCAGGGCCGGCTCGAGCCAGGCTGGCGCCGGCGCCCCCGCCGCTGACGCGCCGTCATGCCAGGTAACGCTACGCGAGAACCCTCATACTGAACGCCAGTGGGTGGCCAGTGCTGACCAGCCACCCCCGGCCGTTCCAGCTAATCCTTCGGCAGATCGGTCATCAGGTCGTCGGCGGTTTCCATGCCGGCTTTCCATACCGAGCGGGCGATGATCTTGGTGAGGTCGGCGCGGGTGGCGTATTTGCCGGCGATCTCGGTGCCTTCTTCCAGCAGCCCCTCGGACAAGGTGGTGGGCTGCAGGCCCAGTTCGAGGAACTGGTCGTTGCGGACCACCAGATCGTTTTCCTCGGCCTCGCGGCGCGGGTTGGGCAGATACGCGATCTCCACGCCCATCACGTCACCGACCATCTTGGCCAGGTCCAGCACCCGGTGGGTCTCGGTGATCTGGTTCAGCACCCGGGGCCGCTCCCCCGCATCAGGCGGGTTGGAGATGGCCAGCTCGATACACCGCACCGTGTCCCGGATGTGGATGAACGCGCGGGTCTGCCCGCCGGTGCCATGCACGGTCAGCGGATGGCCGATCGCCGCCTGCATCAGGAACCGGTTCAGCACCGTGCCGTAATCCCCGTCGTAGTCGAACCGGTTGATCAGCCGCTCATCCTTGGACGTCTGGGCGGTCTGGGTACCCCACACGATGCCCTGATGCAGGTCGGTGATCCGCAGCCCGTCGTTCTTGGCGTAGAACGCGAACATCAGCTGATCCAGCGTCTTGGTCATGTGATACACACTGCCCGGGTTCGCCGGGTGCAAGATCTCCCGCTCCAGCTCCCCATCGGGGGTGGGCACCTTCACCGTCAGGTACCCCTCCGGGATCGGCGCCGACCCCGACCAGCCATACCCGTACACCCCCATCGTGCCCAGATGCGCCAGCGCCGCGCCGCTGCCCGTCTCCACCAGCGCGGCCAGCAGATTATGCGTAGCCCGCACATTGTTATCCACCGTGTACCGCTTCGTCGTGGTGCTGCGCATCGAATACGGCGCCGCCCGCTGCTCCGCGAAATGCACGATCGCGTCCGGCCGCAACTCCCCCAGCACCGCGACCAGCCGGTCATACTCGGCCGCCAGATCCAGGCTGATGAACCCCACCCGGCGCCCAGACACCTCACCCCACACCCTGATCCGCTCACCGATCGGCCGGATCGGCGTCAGCGACTCCACCTCAAGATCAATATCGATCTTCCGGCGGCTCAGATTGTCGATAATGGTCACCTCATGGCCACGATCCGACAGATACAGCGAGGTCGGCCAGCCGCAGAAACCATCGCCGCCGAGAACCAGGACGCGCATTCCGACTCCCATCACCTTCCGCGATTGCACAGACGCCCTCGCCAGTGCCGGTGGACCGGGAGCGGTTCGTGCCGGGCCGCCTGCTAAGCCCGTCATACCCGTCCCGTGGCGGGCAGTTTACCCGCCGACCCTTAACCCGATACCTGTCCTTGATAAGGGCAGCCTATGGCCAGTTAGCTGAGTGGTCGCCAACCTGTCAGCGCGAGCATCCTAGCTAGGCGTCGGCCGGAGCACCAGCCAGCCGGGGATTCGCTCTGGTCAGCGCCCACCTCGGCATCGGGTTCACCTGGTGGACTGCGGCGATGCCGCGCCGGGCCGGATCGCCTGGTGTACGCTGCGCCGTCGCTGGCGCCGATCCACCCGGTACTCGCCCTAGCCGTCCTTTTAGAGCTCAAATTGAGCCGCTACCCGCTGACACTTATCTAACTTTGGGGATTTACCTACCCACTTTGCGTGACGTAACCGCGTTGCTGCTGTTTCTCCCAGGTGCCCGGTTAGCAGGTGAGAAGACTCACACCCGGGCCGCCTGGTGCGGGATGGGCGTGGTCCGGTTGCGCAGGATCCGGTTATCACGGCCCAGGTTCAGTACCGGCTGCCCGCTGTTCGGCAGCGAGCGGCCGAACCGGCCCAGGCCAATGTAGTTGCTGATCACCCAGTTCATCCGGGTGTGCGCCAGCAGGGTGACGCCAATGCCGGTGTTGCCGCTGATCAGGTTGGCCGGGTGCAATCGCGGGGCGCCGATCGCGTTGCCGTATGCGGTGCCGGCCAGCAGCACCCCGCCTGCCTGGTTGCCGAGCGCCGCGGTGCCGAGCACGTCGGTCCCGATGAAGCTGCGCATGACCAGGTTGCGGTAGGCCCGACCGGTGATGGCCAGCCCGTACCCGGCGTTGCCGGAGAACGTGTTCTGCGGGATGACCGAGCGCAGCGAACCGCCGATCACGTTGCCGTGCGCGGTGCCGTCGATCAGCACCCCGTCGCCGCCGTTCGGCAGCACGGCGTTGCCCTTGGTGGTCAGCCCCGCGATGTCCGGGTCCACGGTCACCCCGGATGCGTTGCCGCCCAGCTCGATGCCGTTCGCCCGGTTGCCGGAGAACACGTTGGTCCGGGCCAGGTTGTCCCCACCGGTCGAGGTGATCAGCAGCCCATCGTGCCCATTGGGCGCGGCGCCCTTGAACGCGAGCAGCCCGCCGAAGGTGTTGAACGTGACGAACCCGTGCGCGGTGCCGGTCACCTCGATGCCATTCCGGCCGTTGCCCGCGGACACGTTGCCCAGCGGGATGACGCCACCCACCTGCGTATCGGCCGAGGACCCGCCGACCATGATGCCGTCGCCCCGGTTGCCCACCAGTGCCGTGTTGTCCGCCCCGACGCCGAAGAAGTTGCCCTGCACGGTGACCTGGTTCGTGCTCAGCACGGCCAGGCCATTACCGCCGTTGCCACTGATCACGTTGTAGTAGACGAACGGGTCGTTGACGAACTTGCAGCCGGTCAGCGAGTTGCCGGGGCCCGCGCGATCGATCCGCACCCCGTCCCCCGCGTTGCCCAGCGCCACGTCACCGTGGCCGGTGGTGCCGATGAAGTTCCCGTTCAGCCGGTTGCGCCGGGCACCCGCGTTGATCAGCACTCCGTTGCCCGTGTTGCCGGAGATCAGGTTGCCCAGCGGCGGCACCACGAAGACCGGCGGCACCGTGCCCTTGCTGCCGGTCGGGTTGTTGGCCTGGCCGGTGGCCGGGTTCACGTACGCGGTGCCGCCGATCTCGTTGCCCGCGGCCCGGTCGGTCAGCACGATGCCGTCAGCGCCATTGCCCAGCGCCCCGGCGCTGGCCGGTCGGTGCCGATGTGGTTGGACACCACGGTGTTGCCCGAGGATCCGGCCAGCACAATGCCGCTGCCCGCGTTGGCCGAGATGACGTTGCTGACCACGTTGACCGCCTTGGCCGGGTTCAGCCCGATCCGGTTGCCGGCGAGGCCGCGGTGGCCAGCACGCCCGCGCCGCGGTTGCCTGCCGGCTGGCTGGCCAGGTTCAGCCCGATGTAGTCGTGGTTCAGCGTGATGTGCCGGGCGGCCAGGGTGACCCCGGCGCCACCAGCCCGGTCCACGGCCAGGCCGAGCAACCGCGAGCCGCCCGCGCCCCGGCCGAACACCAGGCCCGGGTGGCGGCGGAAGTCGATGGCGACGACCGGCGGGCCGCCGCCGTGGTAGCCGGGGGCCGAGGTGGCGTCGATCGCCACCCGGCGCCGCACCGCGGGCAGTGCGCGGGCCAGCCTGATCGTGCCGCGGACCGCGAACACGATGCGGGTCGCCGAGCCCGGCCTGCGGGCATTGGCCGCCATGATCGCGGCGCGCAGCGAGCCTGGCCCGGCGCTGTGCACGGTGCGGACGACCAGGGTCCGCGTGGCGGCCGGCCCGGCGGTGGCCACTGGGGCGGGTGGCGGTGCCGCGGCCACCGGGGCGGCGGTAGCGGCCGCGGCGGCCAGGGCCGCGCACCCAGCCGCCACGATGCCGGCCAGCCTGGCCCTATCCCCGGCAAACAGCGCGGACCGGAGATTCCGGTACTTGCCCCTGGTTACCATTACTCCCCCGCCCGAATAACCGTCATATGTGCAGGTCAGCACGCCGTACTGGCGTTCAGAAAGAAATATTCGCCGGTCGGCCTGGTAATAAACAGGCGTACTATTCGGCCAATACCGCGCAGAGCCGGGCGAGCGCGCCGGTGAACGCATGCTCGGGCGGCGTGCCGTAGCCGAGGACCAGGGCAGGGCCGCGGGGGTGCCCGGGCGCGCAGTACGGGCCGAGCCCCTCGATGGCCAGGCCGCGCTGTTCCGCACGGGCCACCAGGTCGTCCTCGGCGCTGCCCGGGGGCAGTTCCAGCAGCGCGTGCAGGCCGGCCGCGATGCCGGTGACGCGCAGCCGCGGGGCCTGCTGGCGCAGCGTGCCCACCAGCCGGTCACGGCGCCGCCGGTAGGCCAGCCGGGCCCGGCGGACCTGCCGGTCGTACTGTCCGGAGCTGATGAACTCGGCCAGGGTGAGCTGGTCGAACGCGCTGCCCTGGCGGTCGGCCAGGCTGCGGGCGGCGGCCACCTCGCCGGCCAGCGCGGCGGGCAGCGCCAGCCAGCCGAGGCGCAGCCCGGGCGCCAGGCTCTTGCTGGCCGACCCGGCGTAGACCACCTGCCCGGGCGCGAGGGACTGCATGGCGCCGACCGGCTGGCGGTCGTAACGGAACTCGCCGTCGTAGTCGTCCTCGATGACCACTCCCCCGGTGTCCCGGGCCCAGCCGATGGCCCGGGTCCGGCGTTGCGGGGCCAGCAGCGCACCCAGCGGGAACTGGTGCGCCGGGGTGAGCAGCACGGCGCCCGCCGCGCTGCCGGGCAGCCGGTCCACCGCGGCGCCGGACCCGTCCACCGGGAGCAGGTCCAGGGCCAGCCCGCTGGCCAGCACCTGGTCACGGTAGCTGGGCTGACCGCACGCCTCGATGGCCACCGTGGTCACCCCGCGGGCCCGCAGCACCTGGCTGAGCAGCGCGAGTCCCTGGGTGAAGCCGGCGCACACGACGATGCGGTCCGGGTCTGCCCGGACGCCGCGGGCCCGGGACAGGTAGCTGGCCAGCGCGTCGCGCAGCTCCGGCCGGCCGCGCGGGTCGGCGTAACCCAGCGCGTCCGACGGGGCGGCCTGCACCGCCCGGCGGGCGGCGGCCAGCCAGCCCGGCCGGGGAAACAGGGACAGGTCGGGCGAGCCCGGCCGCAGGTCATAGCGCGGCCGCCGGCCCGGCCCGGCGGCCGTCCAGCCGGACCCGGCCGCTCCCGGGCCAGCGGATGGGACCGCCGGGCGGGGCGGGGGAACGGCCGGGTCGCTGGCCGCCGCGCGGTCGGCCACCGCGGTGCCCGAGCCGCGTCGCGCGGTCAGCCAGCCTTCGGCGACCAGCTGGGCGTAGACCTCGGCCACCGTGTTGCGGGCCAGGCCAAGGTCGGCGGCCAGCGCGCGGGAGGACGGCAGCCGGGTGCCCGGCGCGAGCCGTCCGGTCCGGGCCGCGTCGCGCAGCGCCGCCTCCAGCCGGGCCCGCACCCGGCGGCGCGGCGGGCCGCCGGCCGGGCCGGGGCCCCGGTCGAGGCGCAGGTCGAGGTGCAGGTCCAGGCCAGAAGTGGCCCATATTTCAGGCATCAAAGTGGACCATATCAATGGGCTTCTTGGCACGTAGGTTGGGTGCCATGACGACGACAACAGACACCGCGGACACCGCCGCGGCCGCGGCCCGGCTCGACTTCGACCAGCATGCGGCGGGTTTCTCCCGCGCACTCGGGCATCTCGACCAGGCGGCGACCAAGGAACTCGACCGGGCGGGCATCGACCCGAAGCTGCGCGAGCTGATCCGGGTCCGCGCCTCGCAGCTGAACGGCTGCGCCTACTGCATCGACATGCACACCAAGGACGCCCGGGCGGTCGGCGAGACCGAGCAGCGGCTGTACAGCTTGCCCGCCTGGGCGGAGACGCCGTACTTCACCCGGCGGGAGCGGGCCGCGCTGGCCTTCACCGAGTCGGTTACCCTGCTCACCGCCGACCACGTCCCGGCCGCGGCCTACGCCGCGGTAGCCGCCGAGTTCAGCCCGGGCGAGGTGGCCGCACTGCTCAGCCTGATCGTCACGATCAACGCGTGGAACGCCATCGGGGTCACCGCCCGCTGCTGGCAGCCCGGCTCCTACCAGCCCTGACCGGGCCGCCCGCCTGGTCCATCACCCCGCTAATGCCATCGGGACGATGGACTGGGCGTGGTTGAACACGTTGTGCGGGTCCCACCGGGCCTTGACCGCCTGCAGCGCCGGGTAGTTGTCCTTGTAGTACAGCGTGGGCCAGCTCGACGGCAGGTCCACGTCCGGGTAGTTGACGTAGCAGCCGTCGGTCACCCCGTTCGGCACCGGGACTCCCCCGGTGGCCGCGTACACGTTCGCATAGCAGCCGTTGATCCAGTTCAGGTTGACCTGGTCGTCCGTGGGGTCGGCCCAGTAGACCGAGTACTGCAGCTTCATGATCGACGACCGCTGCGCGACCGCGGTGGCATCAGGCGCGGGCGCGTTGACCCGGCCGCCGTAGGAGTCGATCTGCAGCAGGGCCTGCGCATTGCTGAAGCCCGGGTCGGTCAGCGCGGCGTAGCTGGCCTCGATCTGATCGTCGGGGAACGGCTGGTTGAGGTAGGCCGACTTGTGCTTGGCCCGCTGGTTCGCCCCGGACGTGTTCTGCGTCTGGGTGGCCTGCAGCCAGGGCAGCTGCTTGGTGGTCGTCGAGCTGCCCGGCACGTCCTTGGTGATGGCGGCCAGGAACTTGGGCAGCAGGCCCAGCTCCGGGCCGGTCACCTGGGCGCCCAGGCTGACGTGGCCCGCCGACCGGTGATAGAGGAAGAGGCCAGAGAACAGGCTGGCGTAGGGGCTGGACGGGGCGCTGTTCGCGGCCAGGAACTGACCGTAGTTGCGCACCAGCGTGCCGAAGCTGGCCGCGGTCAGCCGGGACCAGGGCCAGCTGGTGGTGGACATCAGCACCTGCTCCGGCGGGCTGGGCAGCCCGGTGAAGTAGTAGGCGGTGACGATGCCGAAGTTGCCGCCGCCGCCCCCGGTGTGCGCCCACAGCAGCTGCCCGGTGTCCGGGTCGCCCTTCCTGGCCTCGACCAGCTGAGCCTGGCCCTGGTTGTTGACGCAGACCACGTCCACGCCGGTCAGGTAGTCCACGGTCAGGCCGTGCAGCCGGGACAGCACGCCGTACCCGCCGCCCACGACGTGGCCGCCCACACCGACCGAATAGCAGGATCCGCCCGGCATGGTCAGGTTGGCGTCCTTGAACAAGGTCTCGTACACGTTCCACAGCGTGGCGCCGCCGGCTGCCACCGCCTGCCCGTCCGGGTAGGCCTGCACGCCCTGCATCCCGCTCAGGTCGATGATGACGCCGCCGTCGTTGCCGGCCGAGAAGTTCTCGTAGCAGTGCCCGCCGCCGCGCACCGTGATGCGCAGGCCGGCGTCGTGCGCCCGCTGCACAGCCGCGACCGTCTCCGCGGCGCTGCGCACCACCTGGATGTAGGCCGGGGTGCCGGCCCAGCGCCGGTTGAAGCCCATCGACATGGTGGCGTAGCGGGGGTCGCGGGGATAGATCGGCGCCAGCCCGGACTGGTCCGGGGCGGCGATCCTGGCCGGCCCCGCCGCATCCCTCCGGGCCGCGTCGCGCCGTGCCCGGTGCCGGCCGGACCGGGGTACGTCCAGCAGCGAGACGGGCAGGCCGAGCGCTCCGGCGCTGGCCAGCAGTCCGCCGGCGGACAGGAACCGCCGCCTGCCCGGGATGCCGGGCACGGCTGCGCCGCCTGGTCCGGTTCGGCGGCCTGGTCCAGATTCGCTGCCTGGTCCGCTTCGGCTGCCTGGTCCAGATTCGCTCATCGCTCGTTCCCCCACGGTGCGGCCCGCCAGAAACGCAGCCGATTATGGTCAGCAGGCCGCCCCGGCCGCCGGATTCAGCGAGCTAGGGCCAGCCTGGTGCCCTCCCGGCAAAGCGGAACAGGCCACACCGGCTCAGCGCGGTGACTTTGTGGTCACCGGTGACTCTGTTGGCTTATTGGGTCATGCGGCGGTGGTGAGGTTGAGCCGGTGGAGGTGGGTCGCACGGACGGGGGCAGGGTTGAGCGGGTTGCTGGTCCACCAGGCGTCCAGCCGGATCAGGTTGATGGCTGCGGCGGCGACGGCGTGTTCCAGGCTGGTCTTGCGCAGGCCCAGGTAGCGGGCGGTGCGGAGGCCGGTGACGTGAGTGGCCTGGCGGATGGTGCCCTCGACGCCGGCGCGGATGGCGTAGCGGTCTTTCCACTGCCTGGTGGCCTGTTCGGCGCGGGCGGCCACGGTCGCGTCGTGGATCTGCCGGGGCCGCAGAGATAGTTGCCGCCCGCGCCGCGCTGAGCTGGTGCACTGGCCGCGGGCCGGGCAGGCCCGGCAGGCGGCCGCGGGGAACTGGACCACGATCACCTCGGTGCCGCGCTGCTGAGCCGGGTTCCAGCGGGCGCTTAGGGTGCCCTGGGGGCAGGTGACCTGCTGGTGGTCCCAGTCGATGGTGAACATGTCCGTGGTGTAGCCGCTGGCCTGGGCCTGGGGTGAGGTACCGGCGGCCAGCGGGCCGGTCAGGGTGATGCCCCGGGCCGCTGCATCCAGCAGCAGCTGGGCGGAGATGTACCCGGCGTCGGCGGCGTGCTCGCGGGGGGCCAGCCCGGCGGCGGTGAGCATGTCGTGCACCGGGGTGGTCATGACCGCGTCCGGCACGGGCGCCGCGGTGGTGGCCACGCTGGTGATCAGGTTCATGCTCCCGGCCGGCCCGGCGCACGTCTCGGTGAGGTGGATCTTGTACCCGTCCCAGCCCATGCCGCGCTTGAGCGAATACCGGGCATCGGTGTCGTAGGGGGAGATGATCCTTAATCTGCCCGGCGGGAGGCCCTGCCCGTCAGGGCCTGCCTCCCGCCGTATCACCCGCCCCTGCTCGTTGCGGGTGTACTGCTGCACCCAGATCCGGCGCAGCGTCTCCACCGCGGGCAGGTCCCGCAGCCACCCCGGGGCGCCGGGCGTGCGGACCGCCTCCAGCAGCAGGTAGCCGTCGCGGCCATACTGGACGGCCAGCTGCGTGCGTTTGGCGTCGCTGCCCGGCAGCCGCCACCCGTCGATCCGCTGCCCGTAGACCTCCTGCCAGGACGCATCGATCACGCCGGCCAGCCAGCCCGGCGCAGCAGCCGCAAGGGCCTCCAGCGCCGCCCGGACGGTCTCCCCGGCCAGCTCCAGCCGGTTCAGGCTGCGGATCCGCGCCAGCACATGAGTGGAATCGGTCCGCGCCGTCCCGCCCGCCGTGACCAGGCCCAGGTCCTTGAGCCGGGCCAGCAGCAGATCGAAGATCACCCGTTCTGCGCCTGCGGCCACCAGCCGGTCCCGGAACTCGCTCAGCACACTGAAATCGAACCCCTCGTCGGCTAACGGCAGGCCCAGGGCGTACTTCCAGTCCAGCCGGCCCCGCACCGCATCGGCGGCCTGCCGGTCAGTCAGGTTCTCACAAAACTGCAACACCGTGACCATGGCCAGCTGCGCCGGGGAGATCCCCGGCGCCCCCCGCACCCCATACGCCCCCGCGAAATCCACGTCCGCGCACCAGGCGCCCAGCTGATCACGGGCCCGGATCGCCAGGCTGCCCTTCCGGAACGCCTTCTTCGCCACCCTGACGGTATCCGCCGGGATCTCCGGCCACGGCTTCGGCTGCATCGACATGACAACCCGATTCTGCGGCCCGGATGGGAACAAGGAAGGCAGAACACGCGACCGCGCAGACGATCATCAACCACACCCAGCCCACCGTCTCGGACCCTCGCGGCGCGCCGGCATCAATAAGCCAACACAGTCACCGGTGACCACAAAGTCACCGCGCTGTGGCCCGTGGCGGGTCGTCGCGGCCAGGCCGGCTGTGGTCACCTGGCGGATCGGCCCGGGCTGGCGGCCGCTGCCCGATGGCGCGCGGCCGGGCTAGCCGGGGCCAGGGACCAGATACGAGTCCAGATGGGCGTCCAGCGCGCTGAGCCCGGCGTGATCGGCCGGCGCGGCGCGGTAGCCGAGATAGCCATCCGGCCGGACCAGCACGGCCCCCCCACCCACCTCCCCTGCCCCCTTCACTGCCAGCCCGGCCCGCCGCGGGTCGCCGGTGCCCTCGGTCACCGTCAGCACCCCGGCCCAGCGGCGGCGCAGCCGCTGGATGTCCGGCTCCGGCACAGCCCCGAACGTGAGCAGCACGTGCTCCGCCCCGGTCAGCGCGATGCGGTCCGGGTACCGGTCACCTGGCCCCGGTGTGGGCAGCGGCGGGCCACCCGGCACGACGTGCTCACCGACCAGCGGGCTGCCGGAGTAGGAGACGTCGAGCATGCAGCGGGCCCGGACCACCGCCGCGACCGTGTCCGGATCGGGCGGCGCGGGGAACGAGCCGGCCCGGCCGAGGCGACCGCGCCGTGCGCCATCTCATGGACCTGGTCGGACACCCGGAGGACGTGCCGGTCGGCGGCCCGGCGTTCGGTGGCGAAGCTGTCCAGCAGCGCGGGCCGGGCCCGGCCGCGCTGCTCCAGGGCCAGCTTCCAGGCCAGGTTGGCCGCGTCGTGCAAGCCGGAGTTCAGCCCTTCGCCACCGAACGGGCTGGACAGGTGGCCGGCGTCGCCGAGCAGGAAGCGCCGCTTGTCGGCCAGGTGCGGGGCCAGCCGGCGGTGCATCCGGAAGACGGACGACCAGCCCACGTCGGACACCTGGAGGACACCGGCCGGGATGCGGTGGCCGATGGCCGCGGCCACCTGGTCCGGGGTGGATCCCCCGGCCAGCGCGCCGATCTCGGCCTCGTCGAGATCGCCGACGAAGGTGAGCCAGCGCCCGCCGGGCAGCGGCGCCAGCAGCACATAGCCCGCCGGGGCCGCGATCAGCGCCGAGCCGTCCCGGGGCAGCCCGCAGCGCACGGCGACGTCGGCCACCAGCGCCGTGCCCGGGTATGTCGAGCCGGGCAGGTGTTCCTGCATCGAGTGCCGGGTCGTGCTGTGCGCCCCGCCCGCCCCGATCACCCACTGGACCTCGGTGCGCTCGACCTGGCCGTCCGCCTCCAGCCCGACGTCCACATGGTCGCCGGTCTCGGTCAGGGATACCACCGAGACGCCGCGCCGCACGGTGCCGCCGAGCTCGGCCAGCCGGCGGCCAGCAGCTGCTCGGTCCGCCACTGCGGCAGGCTGCACTGGAACTCCCAGCGGCAGCCCGCGCCGGCGAACGGCGTCTCCCCGACACAGCTGAGGGTGCGGTCGTAGAGCCGCGCGCAGCGCAGGTGCACCGAGTTCGCCAGCACCTGGTCCAGCACCCCGGCCTGGTACAGGATTTCCAGCGTGGCCGGTTGCAGAGCGCTGGCCCGGGCCTGCCGGTGCGGCCGCGGCTGCCGCTCGACGACACGGCTGGGCACGCCGTGGCGCGCCAGCTCCACGGCAGCGAAAAGCCCCGATGGCCCGGCGCCGACCACGAGCACGGCCGGCCCGGCCGAATCCCCCACGCTGGCCAGCCTAAGCAGCCGGGCTGACCTGGCAATCATCCGGTCAGGGTGAGCCGGGCCGGGGCCGCGCCGCCCATGCTGACCCCTATGAGCGACACCTTCGAGGTGATCCTGGCGGCCTACCCATCGGCCGGGGCCGCCGACGGCGATTTCGACGCCCTGGTCGGGCTGGTGCGGGATAGGTCTGTCCGCGCAGAGGCCGTCATCCTGGTCTCCCGCGACGCGGGCGGCCAGGTGCGGGTCACCCAGACCGGCGATCACCTCGGCCGCAAGGGCCTCGGCTGGGGCGGCGGTGTCGGCCTGCTGGTGGGCCTGTTCGCGCCGCCGCTGCTGGCCTCGGTCGCGGTCGGCGCGGCCGCGGGCGGCCTGGTCGGCCGGTTCGCCCGGCACCGGGTGGACAGTGGCCTGGAGGAGCACGTTGGGGACAAGCTCCAGCCCGGCACCGCGGCTATCATCGCCATGGTGGACGCCGACGACCGGCTGGCCGCGGAACAGGCGCTGGGCGGCTCGCCGGCCAAGTCGGTCGCACCGATGGCCAAGGCGGGCGTCCGGGGCCTGAAGGACGCCCTGGCCGAGGCGGCGGGCAAGTTCAGCCCGGACCGCACCGTGCTGCCCATCCCCGACCGTGCCTTCGGCGGCGTGGCCGGGCGGACCATCGACCAGTCCGTCCCGGACTGGCTGATGATTCCGGGGCCGCAGCCGCCGGAGAACGCGCCGAACGTGCTCATCGTGCTCATCGACGACGCCGGGTTCGGCGGCCCGGACACGTTCGGTGGCCCGATCGCCACCCCCAACCTCAGCCGCGTGCAGCAGATGGGGCTGACTTACAACCGCTTCCACGTCACCGCGGTGTGCTCGCCGACCCGCGCCGCGATGCTGACCGGCCGCAACCACCACCGCGTGGGGTTCGGCTCGATCGCCGAGTACCCCGGGCCGTACCCGGGCTACACAGCGGCCCGGCCACGTAGTTGCACCGCCCTGCCCCGGATCCTGAGCGAGAACGGCTACGTCACCGGCGGGTTCGGCAAGTGGCACCTGACGCCGGACAACGTGCAGGGCCCGGCGGGCCCGTTCGATCACTGGCCGCAGGCCTGGGGCTTCGACCACTGGTGGGGATTCCTGAGCGGGGCGGCGGGCCAGTACGACCCCATCATCACCCAGGACAACTCCACGCTGGGTGTCCAGCCGGGCAAAGATGGCCAGCCCTACTACTTCCCCGATGACCTGACCGACAAAGCGGTCGAGTGGCTGCACGGCGTGCGGGCGCAGGACGCCACCAAGCCGTGGTTCATGTACTACTCCACCGGCTGCGCGCACGCGCCGCACCACGTGGCCAGCGCCTGGGCGGACAAGTACCGGGGCAACTTCGACGGAGGCTGGGACCAGCTACGGGAGCAGGTCTTCGAGCGGCAGAAGCGGCTCGGCGTCATCCCGCCGGACACCGAGCTGACCAAGCGGCCCGACCTGTTCCCGGCCTGGGATTCACTCAACGCCGCCGAGCAGAAGCTGTACGCCCGCCAGATGGAGGTGTTCGCCGGGTACTGCGAGAACGCCGACTGGAACGTGGGCCGGCTGCTGGACTCCATCGAGGACATGGGCGATCTGTCCAACACCCTCATCTTCTATATCTGGGGTGACAACGGGGCCAGCATGGAAGGCACGGTCACCGGCTCATTCAACGAGATGACCTTCCTCAACGCCGTCGTGCTCGACCCGGAACATCAGCTCCGGCTCATCGAGCAGTACGGCGGCATCGACGCGCTGGGCAGCCCGCACACCGCGCCGCACTACGCCGCGGCCTGGGCGCACGCCAACAACACCCCGTTCCAGTGGGGCAAGCAGATGTCCAGCCACCTGGGCGGGGCCCGGGACCCGATGGTGGTCGCGTGGCCGGACCGGATCACACCCAGCGCCGAGCTGCGGACCCAGTTCACGCACTGCATCGACATCGCCCCCACCGTGCTGCAGGCCATCGGCCTGCCCGAGCCGGTGACGGTCGATGGGATCAGCCAGGAGCCGATGGACGGCACCAGCTTCCTGCCCACCTTCGCAGACGGGGAGGCCGCGGAGCGGCACACGATGCAGTACTTCGAGATGTTCGGCAGCCGGGCCCTGTACAAAGACGGCTGGTGGGCCTGCGCCAAGCTGGACAAGGCGCCATGGGACTTCTCCCCGGAGACGCTGCAGCGGTTCGCCCCGGGCCGGTACGACCCGGCGCAGGACGTGTGGGAGCTGTACTACCTGCCGGATGACTTCTCCCAGGCGCACGACCTGGCCGCGGCGCACCCGGACAAGCTCCGCGAACTGCAGGAGCTGTGGTGGGCGGAGGCCGAGCGGAACCGGGTGCTGCCGCTGCTCGGCGGGCTCAGCGTGCTGTTCGGCCAGCTGCCGCCGATGCCCACCGTGACCCGGTTCACCTTCGCCGGGGACGTGCAGAACGTGCAGCGCGGGATGGTGCCCCGGGTCTACGGGCGGTCCTACGCCATCGAGGCGCAGCTCACCATCCCGGAAGGTGGCGCCGAAGGCGTCATCGTGGCCAACGCGGACTTCATCGGCGGGTTCGCACTGTGGATCGACAGCACTGGGAGGCTCAATCACACCTACTCCTACCTTGGCGTGGAAAACTACAAGCAGGTCTCGACCGAGTCCGTCCCGGACGGCGAGGTGACGGTGAAGATGCTGTTCGCCGCGGACGCGGCCAAGCCGGGCACGGGTGGCAGTGTGACGCTATGGGCGAACAGCGCGGTGATCGGCGAGGGCAAGATGCCGCACACGGTGCCGATCGCGTTCTCCAGCTATGCGGGTATGGACGTCGGCCGGGACAACGGGCTCGTCGTGGACCTCGGCTACGAGGAGAAGGCCCCGTACCCCTTCACCGGCACCGTGCACAAGGTCGTGTTCGACCTCAAGCCAGCCACCCACGAGGACGAGCAGGCCCTGCATGCGCATGCGCAGGCGCACGCGGTCGGCGAGGGGGCCGCTGGGTGAGCAGCGGCACGGCGCTAAGGCAGGTCAGTCACCTCCGACCAGTTGATCTCGACGCCCCAGCCGCCTTCGCCGAGAACGCGCGCGACCCCGCGGGCCTCGAGATCCTCGCTGTACACGACCAGTTCCATGCCGTCGGCCAGCTCGACCTGCTCACCTTCGAGATCGAGCTGGGAGCCGACGGTATTCAGCCGGATCCGCCCGAGCCGGTCGGTGTTCTGGAAGTCCGCGTAGATCCGCGCTACCACGGCAGGATCCTGGATTCACGTGGCACCGGATTCGGGATCGACTCGCCGAACAGCCCGGCCGCGGTGGCCGGATCCAGGCCGGACACCGTGGCGTGCAGGCCCCATCCGCTGGTCTGGGTGACCGCACCGCCGGCTTCCCGGATGGCACCCACCGTGGTCACCCCGACCTGGTTGTTCCGGATGTACTGACTCAGGTCTTCGAGCGAGGCCCCCGGAGCGCTCTGGGTGGAGAAGCCCACTATGCCTGACGGGTGCATCGCGGTTCCCCTCTCGATGCTCTCCGGGGTGATCTTCGCACCGCCCCGCACGACGAGCGCGTCGTCCGGCAGGGCCGTGGCCGTGTTCGCGTCCTGCGCGGCGTCGTCGGTGAGCCGGCTGACCGTGTTCAGCCCTTGTTCGGCGTCTTCGACATCGCCACCGCCCGGGATGGCGCCGAGGGCGTCCCCGAGCAGGTCACCGTAGGTGATGTTACGGTCCCCGGCGGCCTTGGCGATGCCCTGGGTGGCCAGCGCCCCGATCGCACTGGCGGCGGCCGCGCCTTCCAGCACCGGGGTCAGGAAGTCCAGGCCCGGGATGGGTGCGATGACCAGCCCGGCCAGAGCCAGGTCGCCGCTGACGTTGCCGAGGAACGTGCCGATCTTGCCGATGATCTGGTTGTGCTTCTTGATCCAGGTGATGGCTGAGTTCGCGGCGCTCTTGACGACGCCCACCGAGCGGGAAACCGCGTCCCGGACGGTAGACACCACGTGGGTGGCCGCGTCGCGGACCACGTGCACCACGCGGGCCGCGTCCTTGGCCGCGATGGCGGCAACGTGATCGAGAGCCGAGTGGACGGCCTCGAACGCATGCGCCACCGAGCCAGCGATGATGTCCGCGCCCCGGGTGACCGTGCTGGTTACCGCGTGCACCACGTGCCTGGCCCCGCTGACCACGTGCTTGACCGCACTGACCACGTGGGAGAACAGCGATCCGAAGGAGAACAGGCCAAGCGGGTCAGTACTGTTGAGCGGGTCGTTGCTGGCGTACGCGTACGGGCTGACGGCGGCCGCCTGGACGGCCTGGAAGGCCAGTGGATCGGGCGTGCTGAACCGGCCCAGCTCGCTGTCGTAGCAGCGGGCCCGGAGATAGATCATCGGGCCGAGCGCGAGCTCCCCGCGGTAGCCGAACCTCGGCAGTTCCGGTGCGGGCTGGTCCCAGTGCTCATGGTCCGGCCGCTCGTGCTCCGGCTGACCGTGTTCCGGCCCGGCTGGCCCGGGACGCCCGGTGCCGCGGCGCTGGCGGGCCGGCCGGTGCCCGCCGGGGCGCCCGGGATGATCCGGCCCGGGCGGCTCGTGATCCGGGAGGCCTTCGGGGGCGCCGAAGGTGTCGTACCGGTCGGCCTGGACCCAGGGCGCGGTGTCCTCGGTCCAGATGGCGGAGCTGAACGCGTCCGTGTGGAAGGTGGCCGCATCATGCTCTGAGCTGGCGAAGGTCCGGCCGTAGCCATAGGCGAAATCCGCGTCGAGCCGCCCGGGGCGGTCCCGCTCCGCGTCGTCGGTTCTTGGCTCGGCTCGCTGGGAAAGGATCTGGGCGAGCTGGCCGGTGCTCCACCGGTACCGGACCAGTGCACCGCGCTGCGCATCCGTCTCGCGGTCCGCGCTGGTCAGATTGAGCGACGCGAGCAGCGCGTCCCCGTTGAACTCCGCTTCGGCACGCTCGTCGCGCCCGGGCAGCCGC
This sequence comes from uncultured Actinomycetes bacterium, assembly GCA_963757545.1. GTDB lineage: Bacteria > Actinomycetota > Actinomycetes > Streptosporangiales > Streptosporangiaceae > RYN-230. Next base: position 51,961 of record CAVWSA010000042.1, read on the forward strand.
CGTTCGACCGAGACTGGCTGGCCGAACCCGTTGTAGGTGACCGTCCGGTGCCGGTCTCCTTCGTGCTGCTCGGTGAGCCGCCCAGCGCCGTCGTACCGGTACTCGGTCGGCCGGCCTGCGCGCTCCGAGGCCAGCAGCTGGCTGGCGGCGTCATACCGGTAGTGCGTCTCCGCATCGCCATGGCGCAGGCTGGTGCGGTTGCCCAGCACGTCGTAGGTCAGGTGCAGGTCACCAGCGCCTGGCCCGGCCGCTTCGGGACCGGGCACCCGCGGCCGCCCCGGCTCGCGGCGGCCGGGCTCTTCCCGCAGGATGCCGGTGAGCTGCCCGGCCGGGTCGTACCGGTAACGGGTGAGCTCACCATCCTCGCGCTGGGTGGCGATCCGTCCATCCGGGTCGTGGGTGAACGCGACCCGGTTCACCACGGAGCCATCGCGGATGACCGTGAACCGGGACAGCAGCCCGTGGTCATAGCGGTACCGGCGGGCCAGCCGGCCGGGGAGCTGCTCGGTGAGCAGCCGGCCGTCCGGGTCGGCGGCGTACACGGCGTGGCCGGCCCGGGAGTCGTGCAGCCCGATCAGGTTGCCGTTGGGGTCGTAATCGAAGCTGACTTCGAGGTGGCTGGGATATGTGAGCGAGATGCGCTGCCCGGCCGCGTCATAGGCGGCGGCGGTGACGCCACCCTCCGGGTCGGTGATGGTGAGCAGCCGCCCGGTGCTGTCGTAGCGGTACCGCGTGGTGCCGGTGGCATCGGTCATGCTGGTCCGCCGGCCAGCCGCGTCGTAGCTGTAGGACACCTCGGTGCCGTCGTTGGCGGTGCGCCGGGTCAGCCGCCGGGCCGGGTCGTAGCTGAGGTGCTGGACGTGCCCGGCTGGGTCGGTAATCGTGATCAGGTTCCCGGCCGGGTCGTACGTACGGGTGGTGGTCCGGCCGAGCGGGTCGGTGGCCGAGGTCGGCTGCCCGGCGGCGTCGTAACCGTACCGGGTGACGCCGCCTTTGCCGTCGGTGACGGCGGTGAGGTGCCCGGCGTCGTCATAGCTGAACCGGGTCGGGGTTCCGTTCGGGTCGATGGTCTCGGTGTGCTGGCCGGCTGGGTCGTACTGGTCGTGGCTAGTGGCGCCGCTCGGGCTGATCCGTTTGATCTGCTGGCCACGCGGGTTGTATTCGTAGCGGGTGATCCAGCCGCGCGGGTCCACGACGGCCACGAGCCGGGCGGCTGGATCGTAGCGGTACCGGGTGACGAGCCGCGCCGGGCTGGTGGCCGCGATGCGCCGCCCGTCGGGATCGTAGGCGTAGCTGGTGATGCCGCCCGCCGGGTCGGTGATGCTGACCGGCAGGCTGGTCGGGCTGTAGGCGTACCGGGTTTCCCGGCCCAGCGGATCGGCCGACACGGCCAGCTGGCCACCGGGGGTCCAGGTCTGGCGGGTCACCGCGCCGAGCGCGTCGGTGCTGGTGATCACCCGGCCGGCCGGGTCGTAGCCGGTGTGCCAGGTCCCGCCGTCGGGGTCGGTGTAGCTGATCTGGCGGTCGGCGTCGTCGTAGCTGTAGCTGCTGACACCGCCCGCCGGGTCGGTGACCTTGGTGAGGTTGCCGCGTGCGTCGTACTCGCGGCGGGTCACGTGGCCCAGTGGGTCGGTGATGGCGGTGAGGTTGCCGTCAGCGTCGTAGTCGTGGCGGGTGGTGTTGCCGTCCGGGTCGGTCACGGCGGTGACCCGCCCCGCGTGGTCGTATTCGGTCCGGGTCACGGCGCCACCTGGAGCGGTGGTCTCGGTGAGGTTCCCGTCGTGGTCGTAGGTGTAACTGGTGACCCGGTTCAGCGGGTCGGTGACCGAGATGAGCTGGCCCGCGGCGCTGTACGCGTACGTGGTGACCGCGCCGGTCGGGTCGGTGATAGCCAGTGCCCGGCCAGCCGCCGAGTACCGGTAGCCGGTCACGTTCCCGACCGGATCGGTCACCGCGGTGACCCGGCCGGCCGCGTCGTAGGCGTATTTGGTGATCGCGCCACTGGGGGTGGTCTGGGTGCTGCGGCGGCCGCTGCTGTCATAGCTGAACCGGGTTACCTGGCCGGCTGGGTCGGTGACCGAGATCAGGTTTCCGGCCGCGTCATAGTCATACGTCGTCGTGTTGCCGTCGGCGTCGGTGAGCCTGGTCACCAGGCCGTTGGCTGACTCGTAGTGGCTGGTGCCGCCAGCCTGGTCGGTTACCTGGGCGGGTACCTGGCCGGTGCCGGTGTAGCTGTAGTGCACGGCGCCGCCGGTGGGGTCGGTCACCGTGGTGGGCCGGTTGCTGCCGTCCCACGCGTAGCGGGACGTGGCACCGCCGAAGGTGGACGTAAGCAGGTTCCCGCGATCGTCGTGGGCCTGGGCCAGCCGGACGCCCCCCGGCGACGCCGCCTCGGCCAGGTACCCGTTGCCGTCATAACTGAACGTGGCCGCGCGCTGGTCCGGGTCGGTGACCTTGGTCATCCGCCCAGCCGCATCCGCCTCGAACGTCAGCACCGCGCCGGACTGGCTGGTCACCGTAGTGACCCCGGTGCCAGCGTCGTAGCTGAATTCGGCGCTGCCGCCGGTGGGCAGGTCCTGGCGGCTGACCCGGCTGGTGCCGGGCTCATAGTGGTTGGCCACCACCACGTTGCCGTCAGGGTCGGTGACCTGGAAGACCCCGTCGGCGGTGGTCTCATACCGGGTGATCCCGCCGGCTGGATCGATCACCGTGGTCAGCGTGCCGTCAGCGGCGTAGCCGTAGGAGACAGTGCGGCCATCGCCGGCCGCGGCCTGGGCCAGCCGGCCCGCGCTGTCGTAAGACAGCGACAGCCGCGGCCCGGCCGAATGCGCCGTGTGTTCAAGCCGCCCGTCCGCGTCGTAGCCGTAGCCGACCGTCTGGCCTTCCCAGGCCTGGCTGGTCGCCTGCCCCGTAGCGGTGAAACTGAGCACCAGCCCGCTGTTGTAGGTCAGCGTGTAGCTGCCGTCCGCGTTGCGGACCAGATCAGCGTCCAGGTCCTGCGGCCGGGTGTACCCGCCCGCAGGATTCGGAGTGAAGGTCAGCACCCGGCCATCAGGGGCGTTGAACGTCACCGGCGTGGCCGTGGCCTGATCAGGCTCCGCCGCGCTCGGCGCGGCCGCAGGGACCAGGCTTACGCTGAATGACGCGGTCCAGCCGGTGCCCAGCGCGCCGCCCGCCGCGGACAGCGAGTTGTAGGTCCGTTTCAGGTCCAGCAGCCCCAGCAGGCCGCCGGGGAACCCTAAGTCAACCGCGGTGTCCGTATAGTTCCCGATCGCGGTGGACACCCCGAACCCGGCGAACCCGTACCCAGGACCACGGCCGAACAACTCCTGCACCGGCCGGGTGATCGACTGCTGCTGTGGCGCGTTCACCGCAACCCCCTGCTCGTGTGACGACGGTCAGCCCCCGGCCACCCCGCTGCGGCGACACCCCGCGTCTAGTCTCGCGACGCCGTCCGGGAGGCTGCCATTCGGAGAAGGTAAAGTGACAAGAATGTGGCCACCCCGATAGGACGCCTAGCCATTTCGGCCGCTCATATATAGCCCTCATGAAGGCGCTATGACTCCGGCACAGGCTGCCATTACCGTTCGGCGGCTCAGCACCATTTCGGCCGGCCCTGCACCGAATACTGGCGGGCAGCTGGCCAGTCCGGCAACGGCTGGCCCACAGGGCTGCGCACCCGGCCGTACGGCAGTACCTGGGTGGCTGCCCCGGCGCGGGCTGTGTTAGGCAAGGTTCATGAGCGACATCCTGCTGTTTCATTCTGTGCTCGGGTTGCGGGCTGGGGTGCTGGAGGCCGCGGACCGGCTGCGTGCGGCAGGTCATACCGTGCACACGCCGGACTTCTTCGCGGGCCGGACCTTCGACGAATACCCGCCCGCCTTCGAGTGGCTCGAAGAGATCGGTGGTATCCCGGACGTGATCGCCCGGACCACGGCGGCCGCCGATGAGCTACCCCAGGATCTGGTGTACGCCGGGTTCTCGCTGGGTGGCCTGCCGGCCGAACTGCTCGCCGCGACCCGGCCCGGCGCGAAGGGGCTGGTCCTGCTGCACACCGCGATCCCGCTGGACGGGCTGGATGTGCTGGAATGGCCCGCGGCCGTGCCGGTCCAGATCCACTTCGCCGCTGGCGACCCGTACCGCGACAAGGCGGAACTGGAGTCGTTCGAGGCCGCGGTGCACGCCTCCGGTGCGCGCTACGAGCGCTTCGACTACCCGGGCACCGGGCACCTCTTCACCGACCAGACGCTGCCGGACGAATTCGACGCCCAGTCGGCCGAGCTGGTGTTCTCCCGGGTGCTGGCCTTCCTCAGCCAGATCGACGGTGGCTGAGGCGCCGGGGCTCGAACTGCGCTCCGTCCATACCGCCGATCTCGGCGACGGCACCAGGGCTGCGATCCGGCAGTTGCTGGATGGGGCGTTCGGCATCGTGTCGGAGGACACCTACCAGAACGTGCTCGGCGGCGTGCATGCGCTGCTGGCCGAGGACGGGGAGCTGATCGGCCACGCCAGCGTGGTGCAGCGCCGGATGCTGCACGGTGGCCGGGCGCTGCGTACCGGGTACATCGAGGGTGTCGCGGTGCGCGCGGACCGGCGGCGCCGGGGGCACGGCGCCGCGCTGATGTCGGTCCTGGAGCGCATCGTGCGGTCCGGGTATCAGCTCGGCGCGCTCGGCGCCAGCGACGATGGCGCCCGGCTGTATGTCTCCCGGGGCTGGCAGCGGTGGCGCGGGCCGATCGCGGCGCTCACCCCGGACGGCATCTGCCGTACCCCGGACAAGGACGGCGCGATCTACGTTCTGCCGGTGTCCGCCCCGGTTGACCTGTCCGGCCAGCTGGTCTGCGACTGGCGGCCCGGGTCCGTGTGGTAGCCGCTGGCCGGGTGTAGCCGGCTGACCGGGTGGTAGCCGGCTTGTCCGGGTGATAGCCGGGTGGCCGGAAAGCGGCGGGCGTGGCGGGCCGCCCGGGATACCGTGCTCGTGTGACGCTGGCCTTAGACATCCTGTTGCTGAACATCGACCCGAATCTGCAGCGGGTCCGGGAGCGGGAGTACGCCGGGTATGCGATGCGGGCCGCGGATCTCATCGAGCTCACCGTGGCGGGCCGGGTGACGCTGGCGGGCCGGTGGGTCAAGTTCATCCGCGTCGTCGACGCCCAGCCGACCGGCGAGCCGCTGCTGGACGCCTCGCTGGCCGCGCTGGCCACGTCCGGCAAGCGGCTCATGCCGACCGACTGGATGTGCCGGCATCCGGGCTACAGCCCGGTGGACGATGGGCTGGCCGTGCTGGCGGCGCAGGGCGCGGTGCGGCTGTACTCCCGGCCGGTGACCAAGCGGCTGACGCTCACTGAGCCCGCGCTGCTCGACCCGGACCGGCAGGCCCGGGTCCGCGCCCGGCTGGACCGGTACATCGCCGCGGGGAGCGCCGCTGACGTCCTGGACTGGGCGCTCGCCGGCCTGGTCCACCAATGCAACCTGTGGATCCCGGGTCACTTCGACCGGGCGGCGCAGCGGCAGTACAAGGAGGCCGCGCGTGGTGAGCGGGGCAAGAGCAAGGCCAACCCGGTTGAGGCGACGATCCGGGTGCTGATGAGCGACGCGCACGGCGCCCGGAACATCGATCCGTGACCGGCCGGTGCCCGCTTGACTTAAAGCGCTTGAGGTTTGTTTTGCTGCTCGTATGACAGCTCTGACCATCCAGGATGTATCCCGGCGCAGCGGTCTCAGCGAGCCGACACTGCGCTATTACGAGCAGGTCGGGCTGATAGGCCCGATCGAGCGCGACGAAAGCAGCGGGCACCGCCGGTACCGCGAGGACGACGTCGATACGTTGCAGGCGCTGGCCTGCCTGCGCGCCATGGGCGTGGGCATCGAAGACATGCGCACCTACCAGGCCAACCGCTCACGTGGACGTGAGGCGGCGGGTGCGCAGCGCGATCTGCTGTTGCGTCACGCCGAGCGGATCGAAGCCCAGATCACGACGCTGCACATTCACCTTGACTACCTCCGCGCGAAGGCCGCGTTGTGGGATGCCCGCGACCACGGTGATCCCAGCACGGAGGCCGAAGCAAACCTGCGGGTGCAGGACATGTACCCCCGCCTGGAACAGGTGGTGCTGCGATGAGCCCGGTGCTGGTGACCGGCGGGTCCGGCTACCTGGGCACGCAGCTGACCGCCGCGCTGCTGCGGGACGGGCGCCAGGTGCGCGCGACGGTGCGATCCCCGGAGCGCGAGGGCGATGTGCGTGCGGCGGTGCGTGGCGGCGATGCCGACGACAGCCGGCTGGAGGTCGTCACCGCCGAGCTGACCACCGACGAGGGCTGGGCCGCCGCGACGGCGGGCTGCGAGGAGGTCCACCACGTCGCCTTGCCCATGATCCAGACCGACGACCCCGATGCCGTGATCGTTCCCGCCCGTGACGGCACGCTGCGTGTGCTGCGGGCCGCGCGCGACGCTGGCGTCCGGCGTGTAGTGCTGACCTCGTCGTTTGCGGCGGTCGGTTACTCGCCAAAGCCGGGTGCCGAGTACACCGAGGCCGACTGGACCGACCCCGACACGCCCGGCCTGCCGCCCTATCCGCGGTCCAAGACGATCGCCGAGCGAACCGCCTGGGACTTCATCGAACGTGAGGGTGGCGACACCGAGCTGGTCGCGGTCAACCCCACGTTCATCCTCGGCCCCACATTGACGACGCAAGCGCGCTCGTCGCTGCAGCTGACCAAGGCGATGCTGGACGGGACAATGCCGGTAGTGCGACGCCAGCGCTTCGGCGTCGCCGACGTGCGTGACGTGGCCGATCTGCACATCCGTGCGATGGCCGCGCCCGGGGCGGCCGGCCGGCGGTACCTGGCCTTGGCCGACGGGCCGACCATCAGCTTCCTTCAGCTGGCCCAGATCCTGCGCGAGCGGCTCGGCCCGCTGGCCGCGCGGGTACCCACCGAAGAGGAACCAGGACCGGAGCCGCCCCGGCTGATCATCCACAACGACCGTGCCAAGCAGGAGCTCGGATGGCGCCCCCGCCCAGCCGAGACCACGATCGTTGAAACCGCCGAGAGCCTTCGCGACCTCGGCCTGCTGGAGAATCGCTGACGACAAACATCGGCACGGAACCGTGCTGATCACGGGTCCGCCCAGCTGGGGACCACGGCGCCTGGCGTACGAGCTGGCCAAGGCAGGCATTGAGCCGGTGCCTGCCCGGTCCACGATCTACCGGGTCCTGGCCCGCCACGGGCCTGGTGGCGGCCGGTAAGCGCAAACGCCGCCAGGACTACAGCGCTGGCCGCGGGATGCGCCGATGCAGCTGCGGCAGTCCTGGGTTGCACCTCGACTATTCAGTGTTACTATGTACCGGTAGTCAATATCACTGAGTAGCTGAGGAGGAGGCGTTCCATGGGCAAGCAGGTGACGGAGATGCTCAAGGGGACGCTGGAGGGCATCGTTCTCGCGATCTTGTCCGGCCGGGCCGCGTACGGCTACGAGATCACGGCATGGCTGCGGGAGCAGGGCTTCTCCGACATCGCCGAAGGGACCGTCTACGCGCTGCTCATCAGGATCGAGCAGCGCGGCTTCGTCGACGTGGAAAAGGTCCCCTCCGGGAAGGGGCCGCCGCGCAAGGTGTACACCCTCAACGCTCAGGGACAGGAATATCTCGAAGAATTCTGGAGGACCTGGAGCTTCCTCACAGAGCGGCTCGAACAGCTCCGCGAAGGAGGCAGATAGACATGGCCACAGGGTGGACCAAGCTCCTCGAGACGGTCTACGGCCCGCTCGAGCAGAAGAGGCGCTACCGGCAGTACAAGGCGCGCGTGGAACGGCTTCCCGCGGGTTATCGAACGGCGGTCGATGCGCTGCAGCGGTACTCGTATTACTTCGGGCACGGGACGGCAGAAGGCGGGGTGTCGATGCTGGAGGACCTGGCCGATCTGTTCGAGCAGGGCGCGGCGAGCGGAACCCCGGTCCGCGAGATCGTCGGGGAGGACCCGGTGGAGTTCGCCGAGGCGTTTCTCCGGAACTACCCGGAGGGTCAGTGGATCAGCCGGGAGCGGACGCGGCTGACCAGCGCCATCGACCGCGCCGCCGGAGAAGACACCGGAAACGAAGGGACATCCCGATGACAGCACAGCCGGTCCAGGCCATCCACGTGCAGGGTCTTGAGAAGTCGTACCAGAAGCTGCGCGTGCTGCGCGGCGTGGACTTCGACGTGGCGCGGGGCAGCATCTTCGCCCTGCTCGGCTCCAACGGCGCAGGCAAGACCACGGTCGTGAAAATCCTGTCCACGCTGCTCAAGTCCGACGCGGGGACGGCCACCGTGGATGGCTTCGACGTCGCCGCGCAACCGGCGAACGTGCGGGAGTCCATCAGCCTCACCGGGCAGTTCGCGGCCGTGGACGAGATCCTCACCGGGCGGGAGAACCTGATGCTGGTGGCCCGGCTGCGGCACCTGAAGGGCGCCGGCCAGATCGCGGACGACCTGCTGGCCCGCTTCCAGCTCACCGACGCGGCGGAGCGAAGGGTGTCGACGTATTCCGGCGGCATGCGCCGCCGCCTGGACATCGCCATGAGCCTCATCGGGAATCCGCCGGTGATCTTCCTGGACGAGCCGACCACCGGGCTCGACCCGCAATCTCGCGTCGAGGTGTGGCACAGCGTCAAAGAACTCGCCGGGCAGGGCACGACGGTGCTGCTCACCACGCAGTACCTGGACGAGGCCGAACAGCTCGCCGACCGGATCGCGATCCTCCACGAGGGCGGATCATCGCCAACGGCACCCTCGCCGAACTGAAGCAGCTGCTCCCGCCCGCCAAGGTCGAGTACGTCGAGAAGCAGCCGACCCTGGAGGACGTCTTCCTCGCCATCGTCGGCAGACGACGGCAACGCGGGCACGGCCAGCACCGACGGCACGGACAACTAAGGAACAACGATGACCACGCACTTCTTCGGCGACACCGCCGTCCTGCTGGGCCGATCCCTGCGCCACATCACGCGCAGCCTGGACACCATCATCACGACCACGATCATGCCGATCGCCTTCATGCTGCTGTTCGTCTACGTGTTCGGCGGCGCGATCAACCACGGGCCGGAGTCGTACGTGAACTACCTGCTGCCCGGCATTCTGCTCATCACGATCGCCTCGGGCATCTCCTACACCGCATTCCGGCTGTTCCTGGATATGCAGAGCGGCATCTTCGAGCGGTTCCAGTCCATGCCGATCGCACGGTCGTCCGTGCTGTGGGCGCACGTGCTGACCTCGCTGGTCGCCAATCTGATCTCGCTCGTGGTCGTCGTGCTCGTCGCCCTCCTCATGGGCTTCCGCTCGGGGGCCGGAGTGCTGGCGTGGCTCGCGGTCGCCGGCATCCTGGTCCTGTTCACCCTGGCGCTGACCTGGCTCGCCGTCATCGCCGGACTGTCCGCGAAGTCCGCGGACGGCGCGAGCGCGTTCTCCTACCCGCTCATCTTCCTGCCGTTCATCAGCTCGGCCTTCGTGCCCACCGACACCATGCCCGGCCCGGTGCGCGCCTTCGCCGAGAACCAGCCGGTGACATCGATCGTCAACACGATCCGCGACCTGTTCGCACAGCAGCCGGTCAGCACCGACATCTGGATCGCCCTCGCCTGGTGCCTCGGCATCCTCGTCGTCGCGTACGCCCTCGCCATGGCCACCTACCACCGCAAGATCGCCTAAGGATGTGTCTCCTCAGGCAATCGGCAACGCCGGTTTCCGGTGGCGGGCCTGCCCCGGGATCGGCAGGATCGGGGGCATGACTTCCGAACCGCACCGGCGGGCGATCGGCTCACTGCGGGCCGTGGCGCTGGACGCCCCGGACATCGACCTCCTGGCCACGTTCTACGAACAGCTGGCCGGCTGGCGACGCGTCCCCGACGACGACGACGACGATTGGATCACGATCGACTCCGGTGACGGCTGGCGGATCGGCCTGCAACAGGCCACCGGCCACGTGCCGCCGCACTGGCCGGACCAGGACCGTCCGCAGCAGGCCCATCTCGACTTCCGGGTACCGGACATCGATGCGGCGGCGGAACGCGCCCAGCAGCTCGGCGCCAGCCTGCTGCGCCGCAACGAACGGTGGCACACACTGGCCGACCCGGCCGGCCACCCGTTCGACCTCTGCGCCAACCCGGACAATCCGCGGACCACCCTGATGAGCGTCATGCTCGATTGCCCCGATGCGAAGGCGCTGAGCCACTTCTACGCGGAGTTGCTCGGCAAGCCGGTGACGTACGAGGCGGACGGGGTCGCCATGATCGGCGAGGACGGCGCGCAGCCGGTGATGTTCCAGCAGGTGGAGCAGTACACCGCGCCGCGCTGGCCGGATCCGGCGTACCCGCAGCAGATCCACCTCGACGTGACCGTCCAGGACGTGGATGCGGCGGAACGGGCCGCCCTCGACATCGGTGCCACCCGGCTGGACGGCGCCGGCCCGAACTGGCGCGTCTACGCCGATCCGGCCGGCAAGCCATTCTGCCTGGTGTGGGCGGTCTAATTAGCCGTCAGGCCGGTGCTCCTGGCGCCGAACAACTTGCTCCGGAGTGAGAATCTCATTCCGCCGTTGCGCGGTGGTGACCGGCCAAAATCCGGCCAGCCCAGACGAGATCGAGCGGCTCACGATCTCCTCGATGTGAATCCGAAGCTCGACGGTGACTTTCCATGTCGCCGTCATGGTTGGCGCGTTCTGTGCTGGCCGTACCGATGGGGTTGGCCGTTGGTGATCTTGATTGGACCGCGTGGGCCGTTTTCCTCTGGGGTCGGCCGAACGATGCTGAAGCGCAGTTCGCCCGCTTCGGCCGCTTTGGAAGTCGTGTCCGATGTACCGTGATCGCCCTACGAAGTCGTTGCGTGTTCCTGGTCGCGGCCGTAGCGTGTCGAGAGGCAGCGGGAACCTCCGGACCCTGGGGTTCGTGGCTCTGGTCCTAGCGGGGACCGTGTAGGCGACGGAGGTAGGCCCTGTGGGGGGCGCCATGAGCGGGCGCATCAGCCGATGTCCTTCCAGCCACGGACACGCTGCCTGCACAGCTGTATCGAGCCGGGCATGGCCTGATCTGACGGGACAGATATCGCCAGCAGGTATTTCTCTATTTCCGGTAGGCAATTCACCGTCCGCAGCCGTCACATACTTCCCCTGCGTTACTAATATCCGGCTGAGCGCCGCGCCGTATCGGCTCGCCGAGAAGATCGGCCTGCTAGCCGATTGGAGAAGTCAATGAGTAATGCTGCCCGGGTGCGCCAGCGGGTGCTGGCTGTTTTCCTGCCGATCACCGCGGTGCTGTATGTCAGTGCCGAGGCGCTGGACCCCCGGGGCACCGATCAGGTGTTCACGACCATGACTGTCGCGTTCAAGGTGCTGCCCATCGCGGCGGCCCATTCGGCTCAGCTGTACCTGTCGGGGTCGCTGTCGGTGCTGGCGCTGGGGGGGCTGGCGGTGTCGTATGCGGCGATCGCGCTGCTGGTCACCGGCCGCGGCTGGGTGATCGCCACCGTGGCCGCGCTGCTGGGGGGCGCAGGCGCGTTCACCGGGGCCCTGCTCAACGTCCTGGTCGGGGTCAACCTGGCGGCTGCCGCGTCGGCGCACATGACGCAGGGCGCGGCCGCCCGGTTCCTGGTGACCAGCTTCGGTTCCGGGCAGGCACTGGTCGCCCAGTACGTCTATTTCGCCTCTGAGTACGCCGCGCCGGTGGTGATGGGGTTCGCGCTGTGGCGCAGCCGCGCCGTGCCGCGCTGGCTGGCGGTCTTGTTCACCGCCGGCCTGGAAATCGCCGAGGCAATGGGATCCTACGGCCCGATTGTCGTGCTGTTCATGCTGCCGTTCGCGGCCGCGATGGTCCTGCTGGCGGCCCGGATCTGGCAGGCCGCCGCCCGTCCGCCCGCGCCGGTGACCGGCACTGTGCACACGCCACCGGCGGCAGCGCCGCCGGGCACCCCCATTGCCCCGCTGCGAAAAGGCTGAGGGAACTCACATGAGAACCGCGAACCGCCATCCGGGGCGCAGGAACGCCCGGAGCAAGCTCACCGCCGCCGCCGTGACCGGCGCCTTGCTCGGAGCGGCCGGGCTGCTGTCGGCCGGCGCCGCCAGCGCCGCGGCCGCGAGCCCGGTACGCGCCGTCGCCTGGCACCGGTGTCCCGCGGGCAGCGCGGCCGCTATGGCGGGCGGGTTCTCGTGTGCGACTGTCGCGGCCCCGCTGGACTACAGCAATCCGTCCGGGGCGAAGATCAGGCTGGCGGTGGTGGAGCACGCGGCCACCGGGCCGGCCCGGCGTGGCGTGATCTTCTTCAACCCGGGCGGCCCCGGCGGCCCCGGCACAGTTCAGCTCCCGCAATATATCGGGCTCTTCCCGAAAGCGCTGCTGCGCCAGTACGACATCGTGAGCTGGGACCCGCGGGGGTCCGGGGCGAGCACCGCGGTCCGGTGTTTCCCGAGCCAGGCCGCGGAAAACGCGTTCCTCGGCAACTACTTCTACTTCCCCGTGGGCCGGGGCCAGCAGGCCGGCTACATCCGACGGTGGCGCGAGTTCGGCAAGATCTGCGCCGCGCGGAATGGCGCGCTGCTCGAGCACGTCTCGACCGCCGACTCCGCCCGCGACCTGAACCTGCTGCGCCAGGCGCTCGGCCAGCCCGAGCTGAACTACCTGGGTATTTCCTACGGCACGTTCCTGGGCGCCACCTACGCCAACCTGTTCCCGCGGCGGGTGGGCCGGCTGGTGCTGGACGGGAACGTCCCGCCCGACGCCTGGACCAACCGCGGGCGGCCAGACCCCCGGCTGAGCACCTTCCTGCGCCTGGGCAGCGACGAAGCGGCCGCCAAGACGCTTGATGCGTTCCTGGGCATCTGCGGTCAGCGCAGCATCCAGGACTGCGCGTTCTCGGCCGGCAGCCCCGCCGCGACCACGGCCAAGTGGGACGCGCTTCTCGCGCGCCTCAGGAAGGCGCCCATCAACGTGGGCGGCACGGCCGTCACCTACGCCGAAGTTGTCACCGACCTAAACTACGCACTGCCGATCGTGCAGCCGTATACCACGCCGGTGACTGGCGGCAGCAGCACGGGCTGGCCGGGAACTGCCCAGCTGCTCCAGGAAGTCTGGGCCGCGCGCAACAACACGGCGAGCGCCGGACCAGGCCCTCCGCCGGCCGCAGCAGCCGCCGCTCAGCCCTACGGAGGGGTCGAGCAGGGTTTTGCGGTGCAGTGTAACGAGGCGCCGAGCCCGCCCGCGAGTGCTTACGCCGCCCTGCAGCGCCTGGTGCTGCGCCGCAGCGGCCCGATCGGCCTGCCGGATCTGTGGAGCAACGACGAGCCCTGCGCCACCTGGCCGGTACGCGGGCACGACACCTACAACGGCCCGTGGAATGCCCCCACCAGCCCTATCCTGGTGATCGGCAACACCACCGACCCGTTTATCCCGCTCCAGGACGCCATCGCCATGACCCGCCAGCTCGCCAACGCGCGGCTCCTCGTCGTCCGAGGCTATGGCCACACCGCATTCCTCAACCCGAGCACCTGCGCCAGCAACTACATGACCGCCTACTTCCAGAGGGGGGCCCTCCCGCCGAAGGGAACCGTATGCGGCCAGAACCTCCCGCCGTTCGCACCCCCCGCCGGGTGACACAGCCTGTCGCCGCTGTCAGCTAACTAAGGCTAGTGCGGTGCGTCTCGCGACCTGGGCACTACTACTGCTCACCCTGTAACTGGCGCATGTGCGCCCTCATTGCTGTACTTCCTGCTGCACGAAGCTGGCGCTTAATCAATTCCACTCAAGGTGTCGGCGGCCGCGCTTTCGCGTCTCAGGAAGATGACACTGCTCACGAGGACGAAGATCAGCAAGAGCACGAACCCGATGCCGTCCAGGACGACCCCAAACGTGGCGATGACGCCACCGAGGCCGAAGCCCTGAAGGAAGAACAAGATCCCGACGAGGACCGAAACCCAGCCGAGCCAGCGCGGCAAGACACCGCTCCCGATCACCAGCAGGCCTGCTCCGAACGCAAACAGACTGCCGAAGACGTCTCCCACGCTCTCCAGGGCAAAGGTCATCAGGTACAGCGTGTAGCTCACGCCCGGATCATGCTGAGACCCGAACGACGCGAGCTTCGCGCCGACCAGGCCGGTGATCCCGACGTCGCTGACGGCATGCAGGGCAACAAAGAGCACTCCGCCAGCCAGCACCAGCGAGCCAAGGACCCGGGTCCGAGCGGTGTCCCCGCGCAGCAGGTTGTACAGCCTGCTCAGGTAGATCGGAAACATGGCGGCATAGACGACGGACAGGTATGCGATCACCAGCAGCCGCTCGCGGTGGACGTAGAGCGCGTTCGCGATCTTGGCCGCCGAGTCGTTCTGGTTGACTCCCACCCCCAATGCGACCACGATCTCCGCCGCCAGCGCGACGACGAACAGGATGCCCGCCACCCAGGCATACCGATCCCATGCGCTAGAGGGCCGCGTCGCTACCACCGTGTCATCGTCCCAGTGCGCATCACGCATAACAAGCGCAGACCGGTAACCGGGACGATGCCAAGCGAGAGGAGCTCTCGTTCGAGAAAGGGACAAGCGCGGAGAATTGCGGGCAACTCGGCCAGGCTCCCCCAGTCGCGCTGGGCGCGCTGGCATCGGCTTCTTCGTCCCGAAGCCAACGGGCCGCCAGGGATGACCAAGATGGCACTGCATCGGAAAGCCTGGCCAGGTCGTGGCCTGGCTGCTAGCTCATGACAGTATTCAAACCATTATCGAGGTGATGGCCGTAACGCCGGTGCTGGTAGGCCGCGAGGTGTGCTCGCTCTCGTCGAGGTTTGACGACCGAAACGGTGGTCAGGGGCGGGGTCGAACCGCCGACCTTCCGCTTTTCAGGCGCATATGGCGCGTCGCTGCGCGTGGCCGGATGTGGCCTGATAGGCGATCTAGCTGCGGAAACCATGGCTGGTTGTCGCCCGCTGTGGCCTGACGTCTGCCGACATTGGCTCCCCCGTTTGGCTCCCCACTCTCGTTAGCGCCGCTAACGTATGGTGACGTGCGCAAGCTGTCAGATCGCAGCGCCACCCAGAACTCAGGCCTGGCCGCCCCAGGCCAGGCCCAGGCGCCTGGCACCCCGGCCGTATTTGCCGCCCCAGCGGGTGGCTCCGGATGGACAGTTCACGGCCATCTCCAGCAGGCCTGGCCGACCGCCAGCCCAGAGGTGTAGTCAGACCCGCTGTAGCGCAGAGCACACTCCAGCGCTAACAGGACAGGAAACATCCCCAGTCCTACTGGGCACTGCAGTACCATCCGGCCACCGCTAGTCCGCCTCCGCCGCCCTCACCGGCGAGCTCTGCGGAGCGATCGAAGGTGCCGCAGAAGCCTTTTCCCGCGCCGGGAAGGCGCCGGATCCAGCGCGGGCGTGAGCGCTATCAGAAGCTCCGCAGCCAGTGTCGGCGATTCCTCTTGTGGCGGCCGCGGGCCGGGTTCGGCCTGGCTTCTGTCTGCTGCCACGCTCTCAGTCATGGTTGTCCCTCCCTCTCCTCAGCGGTCGCGGGTCAAACGTACACAGCGAAAGAGCTTCACAAGCGCCGGCCGGGACCAAAATTTATGCTCGTTACTGCAGGTAGACGCCTCGGCGATGTGAAACGAGTGCGGGCGAGGGCCTGGAGGCAGTGATCATCATGAGTGGCGCAGCGACGCAGTCCTACTGGATCGGTAGCTAAGGGGCAGTCATATTGGCGAGATCAGCGGAGCCTGCGCAGTCATCGGATGACTTCGTACAAGAGAGCTGAGAATCATTCGGTTTCCGTATTGCGCCGGGCGCTGTCGGTGCGCTGCCCGTTGCCGCCCGCTTACAGCGACATCTAGCTGGCCTACAGCGGAATTGCTACTGTGTTACAGTGCAGGACGCCGGCTATGACATCGGCGACATCAGCAAGCCCGACGAGCTGATCCGCTATGCGGCGCGTGCCCAGATTGCCCTCGTGGGCGATGCGGCATCGCAGACCATGATTGCCAAGGCCATCGGGATGGCTAACAACCCCGATACCAGCACGGCCGGGGCGAACCTCTCACACCTGCTTACGGGTGGCACCTTCAGCGATGCGAGACTTCAAAAGCTAGACGAAGTGATCGTCGCGCTTGCCCCGGACCGGGACTCCCACGTCGGTGGCCTCAGTTCGCTGGCGATCTGCCTGCGCGGGCTGACGGACCGGGAAAGCCTCAGCGACCGCGTCCCGGCAAACTGGACACAGGAGATCCTGCGAGGCCCCGCGGGCGACGAGGTCGGTGTCCTCACTCAGGCATCGGCGCTGTTGTCAGTCTTCCTGGCCGCCGAGCAAATCGACAAGGTTGACCCCCACCCCCGGTCGCGAGCGGTCCGGGCGGTTCGCGAGCGATATTCCGAGCAGATCGCGCATGTGGTGGAACAGTTGATCATCCTGGGATATGCGCCGCCCACACCGCGCAGCGTCGAAGCTCTTATCATGTTGGGCACTCTGGGTGTCATGCTGGGCACTCTGGGTGCTTACGCATTTAATCCCATCCGGGACGCGCTGGATGAGGCACTGGCTCAGCCGCTGGGCTTCCGGGTATGGCGGGTAATCACCACTCTCGTCCTGCTAAGCAGGCGGGCAGGGCAGACACAGCCACTGACAACGTGGGTAAGGTCTCTTCTCAAAGATGATGTCAACCGGTTCCGCGAGCAGAGCCTTTACCCGGGCCGTTCTCTCGACCTCGAACTGGCAATCAGGGTGCCGTCCTACTGGTCACCGCCGCAGGATGACTGGGCGGGTTATGCACTACTTGGCCGCGCCAATAACCCACTGGCTACGATCCAGGAGCGTGGCACTGCCGCGATGGGCTTGTGGCAGCGCGCGAAGGAAGATGGGCACCGGGACCTGAACCAGGTCACCGCCGCCATCGACACGCTGATCAAAGAGTTCGAGACGCCGCCGGAGAGCCCGGATGTGTACACAGGGATGCGCTGGGTTGCAGCCACGCTGAAGCATGCCATGGCGCATGACGCCGACGTCTGGAATGGCTGGCCGCAGGTTGACGAGCCATGGATGAGGCACGTCAATGAGGCCGTTGACTACATAGAGCGGCACCTGGCGGAGCCCAGAGTGCTACCGGGTACCAAGACCCTGCTCCGGCATTCGCTCCTGCAGACTGACGCAATTTACCGGCGGCAGGCGATCGAGGCCCTCGTCGCGGGCGGGTGGACGGGACCGGTCGCCAGGGCACTTGAGCGATTTCTTGAGCTGGAGCGCGAGGAGTCCTGGCTACGAATCCGCGCGCTATTCGCCCTCGGATTCCTGCAGCACCGGGACTCTCGAGTACAGAAGTCACTTGCGGCCGCTTGCCAGCTCGCTTACTCGAATCTTCGCGGCAGCCCGAACAGGGCTCAGATCGCTGAGATGCATAGCGCACTTTTCGCGGTAGGCGACTGCTTCGGCGCTGAAGGGGTCCCGGAAGAGGACGTACGGCATACCCGGGATAGCATCCAGGACGTACTGACCGGAATAGTCGTTGAACAGCTCACGCTCCGCGAGTCCATGTTTCCGGTAAGCCGGGCATGTGCTTACCTGCTCACCTTCATGATCCTGCCCAGAAGTAATGGCAGTGAAGACTTGGCGGAGGTCCTGCTCAAGGAACTGTGCAAGCATCCGGACCCGACCACACGAGAGCTGAGCAGCTGGGCACTGAAAAACCGCATCGGTGAAGCCGGCGTGGTCAAGCCACTTGTCCACGCACGGCTCTGACTCCATGCCGCCTGGGCACTGACTTATGATCCGGGACCCGCTAGCGCGCTGGCCGAGGCGCTACGGAACCACGGCCTGCAGCCACTGTCCCCAATGCCGGGCGATCCGCAGTTCGACATCGCGTGGATCCAGGACGGCGTGGCCTTTATCACCGAGGTGAAGAGCCTGACCGACGCTAACGAGGAGGAGCAGCTACGGCTCGGCCTTGGCCAGTTGCTCAGCTATGTGCACTTGCTCAACTGGCCGGGCGTTCAAGCCGCTCGGACATCCCCCGCCGTGAGTTCTCTTAACGGCCTGGAACCGATGAGCTCCAGAAGTGGCGCCGTGGCCTCCCGGTTTACGCCGCGCGTGCGCTCCGAACGGCCGGGCAACCCGTCACGCAGTGGTGGTCAGGGGCGGGGTCGAACCGCCGACCTTCCGCTTTTCAGGGATGAGCACTCCCGCAGGTCAAAGATACTAACGGCGATCGGTGTGCACCCGGCGTGCACCATCAGTGCTTTACCACGATCGACTTGGGCAGCCGGGCCGCGTCACCGTGAGCCGCGAGCGCCGACAGCGCTGAGGCGATCTCCGCATCCCGGCCATCAACCGTGTGCAGGTACCGGTTCGCCGCCGCGGGCGACGCATGGCCCAGACGGCGCATCAGATCCTTGGTGGTCGCGCCAGTTGCCGCAGCGAGAGTCTGGCCCGTATGCCGCAGGTCATGGAACCGAAAGCCGGGCATCCCCGTCCGGCGCCGGGCACGTTCGAATGCTAGCCGCACGGCATTGCTGCGCATCGGGGCGCCGTCCCGCCCGATGAACACCCGATCCTCCCCTGCCCAGCTCGCCATGTGCTCAGCCAGGACCGGCAGCACATGTGGCGGGATGACGACGGTCCGCTTGCCAGCGTCAGTCTTGGGGTCGGTGTCGAACGCGACCGGTGACTCCAGCAGCTCGACGCGGTTACGGCGCACCGTGACGGTCCCGGCCCGAAGATCGATGTCAGCACGGCGCAGGGCCAGGACCTCACCGCGGCGCAGGCGCACCATGCGGCGAGAAGCACCGCAGCCCGGTATCTGGGAGTGATCGCTTCCACCAGGGCGACGACCTCACCGGGCGACGCGACCGGCCGCTCCTTAGCCCGGTCCGAGCCCGCGCCTGGTATCTGGCATGGATTCTTGACGATCGCCCCGTCCCGGACAGCGGTGTTCAGCACAGCCCGCAGGAACCGGTAGGACTGCATGATCGAGGCACGCCCGCCACTCCCCGCATCGCTGCCGCGTACCACTCCCGGACAACGGTCGGGGTGATGGCCCGCAGAGGCACATCATCGAGCGGTTGCAGGTGCAGGCGCAGGTTGCGCGTGCACGTCTCGCGGTAACGCGGCCCCATCTTCGGGTGATCACGCAGCCAGCCGCGAGCGTAGTTGCCGAAACTCTCGCGGCCGAGATCTTCATTGAGCCAGGTCCCGCGCGACAGGTCTGCCTCGACCGTGGTCAGCCACCGGTCGGCATCGGTCTTGGTGCGGACGGTGCGCGGCGCCGTCTGCCGCTTGCCGGATGGGCCGATGAACGATGCCTGGAACCGGCCAGACGGCAGTTTGCGCACCTTACCGAAGCGACGACGCTGAGCAGGCATTACGCCACTACCTTTCCGCCGCGCCAGCGAACGCCTACAGCCTCCACCAGCCCGGCAGCGATGAAGTCACGTACCGCCGCTTCTGGTATGCGAACGTGCCGCCCAACCCGGACGAATGTGATGCGGCGCTCAGCGATGAGCCTGCGCGGGAATCGCTCTGTGGTTGCCCGGCTCGCGAGCCGGACCCGTCATGTGCTGATCGACTTCGACGGCCCGCGTCTGCGACATCTTCGCAGGCATGCCCAGCGATGCCGAAATCGCCGACTAGCTGCGCGGCGAGCTGCGGCGCCGCGGGCACCTGACATCCCGCAGGGCGCGGCCAGGACTGGACGACCCGCTGGAGGGTCCGGGTCGTCGCCGACCTGGGCGATGACGCGGCCATCACCGCCCAGGTAGCGGCCGGCGCGCTCGAACTCCGGAGGCCGCAGCCAGACAGCCCGGCTTTGCGGCGCCGCGGGGAGCGGCAAGGGCCTTGCCCGACCATCGCGCGAGCCCAGACCGGCCCCGGCGTAGCCGGGTCACTGCGCTCGCCTTGCCCTGAACTGCCGGTGCCGCAGTCCCTGCGCTGCTACCCTCGTGCGCTGCGATGCCTAGCGAAGCCAGGGCAGTGGGCGAGCAGGGTTCGTAGCGCGCGCGTCCAGCACCGGGCGGCGTGCTGTTGCTGGGCGGGAGTGGCGGCGATGTGCAGCCGCCGCCCTGCCAGGTCCGCTACGCGGTCGGCGCTTCTCCAGGCCGAGCCGAAGGACTGCGTGTTCATCGGCGACTCCACGACCGTGTCCTCCGCGGGCTCGCTCGGCGGCGTCGCCGTCATCGGCTGCGCGAACAAGCCCGGCAAGGCCGAGGCCCTGAGTCAGGCTGGAGCGCGAGCCGTGGTCACCGACCTCGCCGAGATCACGACGGCACTCCGCAACGCCCCGAGCCATGCGTTGCCGAATTGATCCGTACTTAGATCAAGGCGGCGCCGCTATGCGGCGCCGGGTCCGGCGCTCCCCGCGCCGGGCTCTGCGTTGGGACGCCCGCCCGGCACGCCCGCGCCGTCCCAGCCATAGCAGTACCACCAATCTGGGCGGGTCAATCGGCAGCCCGGTGATGAGTGCGGCGCAAGGCCGTCATCCTCGGCTTCGATTGTCCCGCTCGCGGCAGCCGCATCAAGGCCGCCTGCGGCGCCCTCCGGGTCGGCTCCGCCGAGCCTTGACCCGGCCGCCGCTCCCCAGGGATTTGCGCCTGCGAGGACGACGGGCAGGACCAGGTGCTCAGTGAGTACATCCTCTTGCCGACCGCGAAATTAGTAGCTCCGAGGTCCGTCCGCGCAGGCGATTCGTTCGTACGTGTCAGCGCCTAAAGGCCGACGAGGCGGCGCCAGGCCGGTCAACACGGTAGATGTAATGCAGCGCATCATCAATCGGGTTGTCGGGCGACATCGGGCCTTCAGCGACCCGCTTCAAGCCAGCCTTCTCCAGCGCACGCCAGGAGGCCACATTGGCGGCCACCACGGCGACAAGCACCGCGGGCGCATCAGAATACGAGTTCCAGGTGTCCTCAACGGCCGCAGCGATCATGCGGGATCCGAGACCGCGACCGCGCAGCGCTGGGTCCGCGATGAGGTAGTCAAGCTCGACGGCGCCGACTGGCACCTCGATAACTGCCGAGAATTCCGTGAGATCCTGGGGGTAGTCGCAAATCGCCGAGCGCTGCAGCAGGCCGATTGGCCGACCGTCGAGGAGAACGAGGAGGTCTTCCCCCGGCTCCTCGCCTCGCGTACTCGCGCCGAAGTCGCGCTCGACCGCCTCAAGGGTTGTCTCATGATTCCACCACCGGGCGACCTGGGGCTCTCGCAACCACTCGGCCAGCATGGGAAGGTCCCCGGCAATCAACGGCCGCCACGACAAGAAACCATCGCTAATCCTCTCCACCGTCACAGCGTAGATCCCGGAAGGGAATCGTCCTACGCGATGGTCTGACACTAGCCCAGCCCGGACAAATGGTGATCCGGAACATGCGCGGAACGACCTCCGCTGCCGCCGCCACCATTCGTGCAGTCGGCGCAGGTCAGCGCCAAGGTTCGTGCGATCACGCGGGCGGCCTCCGGAGCCGTGTGCGCGGGCCACATACGGGCCACAGACCAGGGACACTCGCAGGCAGCCGCCGTCACTCACGAGCACTCGAACTCGGGCGGCCAGTACGAACATCGCTCCTGGTAGGGCGGTTCCAGCACCACCGACCTTCCAAGCTGGTGATCAAGCTTCGTGCACCCCGCGTGCACCAACGAACAGCGAATGACGGTCACAGACGGGCACCAGCGGTCAATCTGAGATCTCGGCCGCTGACGATCACCAACGGCTTTTGCGCAGATCAGCGAGCTAGTGCGAGGGTTGCGATGTGGTGGTCAGGGGCGGGGTCGAACCGCCGACCTTCCGCTTTTCAGCTGTACCAGACGGCCACGTCGCGGGACATCGCCGCAGGGTGGACGGCTGCCGACGTGTGCCTCTGGTCGGGGCTGGTTGCCGTCGTTGCCGTCACCGCTGCCGTCAGGTCAGGTGTTGCGATGGCCTGCCGCCCCGGACTGTAGCCGCTTGGCCCGAGCGTTGGAACCAGCTCGGGCAGAACTACGCATCACGAGTCAAACGACGCATGTCCATGTTCGTCGAGGCAAGCGTTGCGATCCAGCTCGCTGTCCCACGCGCCGTTCCGGGAATTGCACCACGTCCGGATCGTCCAAACTCGTCCTTAGCACCTGCGTTAGCAGATCATCTGAGTTCGTCCCCACCGAGGCGGCGCGGGCTAATCAAGAACTGACCCACACCGTGAGTTCCAGCGCCCAGTTGTCCGGGCCCTCACGCGGCCAATCTTCGGTGCTGCTCAACTCCTTGCCTGGACCGTAGCCGTCGATGACAGAGCCCTGTTCGCCAACCTTCCTGAGCAGAGCTGGACGCCAGCGAATATCAATCAGCCGCCCTCTCGTCACGCCGGTCGGAAAGCCATGCCGAAGTTCCCAAAGCTGCCCAACACAGCACACACGAGCCGCGGGGGCCTCTGCCCGGATGGCGAAGTGGACCCCGCCCGATGCGATCAACGTCCCGTCAGCGTCGGCGTGGGAGTCCTTGGTCCGGGCGGCCACCATCCCGACGATCTTGACTCTGCCATCGTCAAGCACGTGGATACTGTCCGGCTCAGTGGCTCCGGCGACGTCGCCGCTGAGCGTCAAGAACAGCTCAGAGGACTCGCCCACGCGACGGGCCAGCCCGCAGCACTCGTGAACCCATGACTCAATCCAGATTGGCACGCTCGTCACGTTGAGAGCGTAGGGGAGTGCAAGGACCAGCGTCCCCGCGGTTGACTGTACCGACCTCGAGCACACGCGGCCATGGCAGCTATCACCGCCTGATCCCTCGCTTGTAAGACTAGGCCGACACGTTCGTAGTAGTGCGTGACGTGGATCTATTTGCCAACTGCCTCCGCTACTGACCGGCATCGTTCAGGATGGTTGCTACAGGAGCCAGCTACAGACCAGGCGGCTTTTGGTCGATGAGCTACACCAAGCATCTTCTGTGTGCAAGCAGGATCAGGTCTGGCTACAGAGCCCAGTTCTCAAGATCCGCAAGAGATCTTTGCGCTATCTCACTGGTTTATGAGATGGTGAGTCCCATGAAGTGCTTCGTTCTGCATGGATGAGCTGAACGGCCCGGTCACAGATGCAACTAGTTGTTGGCTTTGGCCAGCGTCAGGGGGGACTCAGGATGGCGACACGACAAGATGTACAAACGAGATCAGTGCCCTCTGAGCCGAGCATTACCTTACTGGACGCTGCGAGTTCGGGCAGTAGGAACTAGCTATGTTCCCAGTGGAACTGCTATCAAGGGTGGCAGATAGCGTTCTTGAGGTTCTCGCCGGAAAAGCTGTGGATAGGCTTCTATCAAGGTACAGAGACTCTCCTAAGAAATTCGCGAGAGACCTATTTGCTTTTTACGAGGATCTGAAAACTTATATCGATACGTGTAATGATCTGATAAGAGTAATGGAGTCTCCTAGTCTCCAACCACAGGCAACCGCTGGCTATAACTTTGACCATGCCAATCGCCTAGCTGAGCGCCTAGCTGAGATAACCGGAAACCTTATGGACAGATTTTTCCCGGTGTTTGAGATTGAACACTTTGAGTACCCGGGGCGCCGGGAACCGAACAAAAAGGCCGTTAGGAGGGGGGCCGTGATGAACATCTATGATGAGCAATTGGTCGAACTTGACCCGCATGTCTTATCGAGGCGACGTGGCCGTTATTGCCTGGGTCAGACACATCAGCATGATTTATTTTGATAAAGAGCGCAATGAGCTGTGGACTTACATGCCGGTTGATGGTGACATCAGGCCTCTTTTGCAATATGGCATATTTTATGGTCTACCATACTTCACGGGCGGCGGACAGACGGACCCTCCAGAAGACATCACGCGCTTGTCGTTCAGCGATGATAGGCAAGATATTCAACAAGTTGTTGAGCTTATCCGGCATAACGTTGAAGTTGTTCAGGACTTGCGGCAACAAGTGCGAGAGTCAATCCGCACACATTTTTCAATCAGTGATCTTCTATAGCCGACATACCGGCGCTGGTGACAACATGCAGGTGTTTCTGACCGGAGTCCGCAGGTGCCACGGTGCCGAGTCACGGGGCGCCCAGCGCTCGGACCCGGGCATCGCTCCGATTGGCGCCGATTGAATCCCTGACAAGGGCGGCGTCCAGGGTCCCGAAGGGATCGCGCGCGACGCGCCCTTGGGCGCGCCCTGGACGCGGAACTCGCAGGGCTTCATGATCGGGCGCCGGAGGGATGGCCACATATGCAGCTGCCGCGCCACGGCTGACGCCACGGCAGAAGCCCGTACGGTCGGGCACAGGGGCTGAATGCGCGCCGACGCCGACGTGGCCCGAAGGGCCTAAGATCGGCAGGCGGCGCCCGGCGCGGCATGGCCACCCGGTGACGGCCACGAGGTAGCGGCCAGCGCAACGCCGCGATGCGGTCAGCGGGCTCGGCGCCTGGGCGCTTTCCAGGATAGGCGGCCAGCCCCGGCCTGGCGCGCTCCGCGCGCCCTTGATGACAGTGAAGAAAATCCTCACAGGACGACGTATCACGCCGTTTCAGTCCGAGCGCTGACCCATGCTGGCCGCGATCGCGGATGGTGATTCACCCAAGGCGCCTGCGAGTCGTGCCAGGGTTCGGCTGCGGCAGCAAGAGGCTGGCTGCCGTTCTAGCTTGGACACCGTGTACACGCTGACTCCCGCCAGCTTGGCCAGCTCTACCTGGGACAGCCCTCGCTGGCGACGGAGTTCCCGCAGCCGCTGACCATCGATAACGGCTGTCCATCGGTCCGCGTGGCCGGTGAGCCTGACGGCCATCAGGTGGTCCAGTCGAAGCGGGCCCAGATGGTGCGGCCTTCCTGGTCGCCATCGATGCCGCATTCGCTGGCCAGGGCGCGGACGATGTCGAGTCCGTGGTGCTGGCTTGGGTTCCTGATGGCGGGAGTCCAGGGGCCGCCGTTGTCTTCTACCTCGATCCAGGCGTAGTCGCCTGGGCTGATCTTGGCCCGGACGGTGAAGGTTCCGCCGGGCAGGCGTGAGTGGCTGTGGATGGCGGCGTTGGCGGCGAGTTCGGAGGCGCAGAGGATCAAGTCGTCGGCCATGGGGCAGCCGCGGAGTATGGGCCGCAGGTCGGCTCGGACGGCGCGGACATGTTCGGGTGTGCCTGGGTAGGTGACGCCGGTGGTGCGTAACGCGAGCGCTCTGGGTGCTGGAGAGTTCATCGGTCCTCGCTCGTCGGGCTGGACTGCGACCTCGGTGACGCTGAGCGTACTCTGAGTATTTGGCACGTACAATAAGTACGTGACACTCCGTGTACTGGCGCAGCACATTGAGTGCGAGCATGGCGTCACGCGACTTGGAGGAGACTGATGTTCGGTCTGTGCGTCCGCTTCACGTGCAAGGACGAGGCAAGTGCCGAGGCTTACGACCGGCTGGTAGCCGAGACCGTCGAAGCCATCAAGGCCGGCGAGCCGGGAACGCTGGTGTACGCGACCCACCTGGTGGAGGGCCAGCCCTTGCAGCGGATCTTCTACGAGCTGTACCGGGACCGGGCCGCGTTCGAGGCCCATGAGGCGTCCCCGGCCACCCGCCGTTACCTGGCCGAGCGGGACCAGTACCTGGCCAGCACCGAAGTTGACTGGCTGACTTTGCAGACGGGCAAAGGCACAGGCGGTTGAGCACGCCGGATTATCAGCAGGCCCTGGGCCGGAAGATCGCGGCCGAGCGGCGCCGCCGGGGCCTGTCCCAGCCTGAGCTGGCCCGGATGATCGACCGGTCGGTGGCCTGGGTGTCCCAGGTCGAGCGCGGCGTCCGCAAGGTCGACCGGATGTCGGTGCTGGAAACCCTGGCGGCGGCGCTCGACATCCCGCTCGCGGAACTGGCCGCCGAGGCGCCCGTGGTCGCCGCGGTGACCGAGGAACCCCCGGGCGCGGCCGAACTGCGGCTGGTCCTGTCCGGCGCTCACATGCTCCGCGCCATGCTCGGTGGCGGCCGTGCACCGGCGGTCAGCACGCTTCGCGGCAGGGCGGCCAAGGCGTGGGACCTGACACACGCGGGGCGCTACACCGAGCTGACCGATCTGCTGCACGGCCTGGTCCCCGACCTGGAGACCGCTGCCCGGACAGCGCCCGAGAAGCAGCGGGCGGAAGCGTTCGAGTTGCTGGCCACGACATACCAGGCCTGCTCGGCCGCCCTGGCCAAGCTCGGTGAACCGGACGTGGCCTGGATCGCCGCTGACCGGGCCATGGCGGCCGCCGAACGGGCCGGTGATCCGCTGCTGGTGGCCGCCGGGGCGTACCGGCTCGTGTTCGTGTTCATCGCCGCCCGCCACTACGGCCAGGCCGAGGAGACCGCCCGCACCGCCGCCGACGCACTCTCGCCCATGGCCGCCGAGGGCAACGAGCAGGCCATGTCGTTGCAGGGCGGCCTGACCTTGCAGCGCGCCATCATCGCCGCCCGGCTCAACGACGCCGACACCGCCTATGGCCAGCTTGAGCGGGCCAGCCAGATCGCCGGGCAGCTTGGCGAGGGCCGCAACGACTACAACACCGAGTTCGGCCCGGCCAACGTCGGCTTGTATGAGATCGCGGTCGCCGTCGAACTCGGCGATGCGGGCCGGGCTCTGCGGGTCGCCGCCACGGTGGACACCGCCGGGCTGTCCGCCGAACGGCGCGCCCGGATGCTTATCGATGTGGCCCGCGCGCACGCGCAGCGCCGGCAGGTCACCGAGGCGGTCGCCGCGCTGCGTGAGGCCGAGGAGATCACGCCGGAACAGGTCCGCAGCCATGAGCTGGTCCGGCTGCTCGTCTCTGACCTGCTGACGATGCAGGACCCGCCCGCCAGCGGCCTGCGCGGCCTCGCGGGACGGCTGACCGCCCGAAACTGAGCTGATATCGAGTGTATTTGGCACGTACTTTGGGTACGTGTTACGTCGAGGACCGTTGAGCCCTCCCCTCATCGAGGGATGGCCGTGGAAACGCCGGGCCGGTGAATCACCGGGAGCCCGGTCACGGTGCCACCAGCCCCACATGACAGCGCCTGAGCGGCAGCCACCCTGGCCAGGCCCCATGCGGCAGAGCACCGCTGATCCCGGCACCCGGTTACCTCCCGCGCCTGGCCGCGGTCGCCTCCGCTCGTCCACCCCCGCCCGCAAGGGCTGACGAGAGGAGCACCACCTTTGCCCACCGACCCCATCCCGGCATGCCCTGTCCGGCACCCCGGCGGATGCCTGCAACCCGTCCTGCTGCGTGGCCGCGTCGACCAGATCGACGGAGCCACCGGCGAACTGCTCCACCGCTACACCACCGCCTGCGAACCCGGCGGGGTCCTGCCCATCGCGTGCAAGACCCGCCGCGCCTCCCGGTGCCCGCCCTGCGCCGAGGTCTACCGGGCCGACACCTACCAGCTCATCCGCGCCGGGCTGACCGGCGGCAAGGGCATCCCCGCCACCGTCGCAGAGCACCCGTGCGTCTTCACCACCCTGACCGCACCCTCCTTCGGTCCCGTCCACGCCTGCCGGGAACGCGACGGCAAGGCACTGACCTGCCATCCACGCCGAAACGCCGGGGCCTGCCCCCACGGCGTCCGCATGTCCTGCACGCAGAGGCACGCCCGCGACGACGACCAGCTCGGCGAGCCGCTGTGCCCGGACTGCTACGACTACACCGGCTCGGTCTTGTTCAACGCCTGCGCCCCCGAGCTGTGGCGGCGCTTCACCATCACCCTGCGCCGCACCCTCGCCCGCCAGGCCGGGCTCACTAGCAAGGCGTTCGCCGCCCAGGCGCGGCTCTCCTACGCCAAGGTCGCCGAATACCAGCGCCGCGGGGTCGTCCACTTCCACGCGATCATCCGCCTCGACGGCCCCACCGGCCCAGCAACCGCCCCGCCCGCCTGGGCCACCCTCACCCTGCTCACCGACGCCATCGCCCAGGCCGCCCGCGCCGTCCACATCGAAACCCCCGCCGCACCGGGACTGACCTCAAGGACTCTGGCCTGGGGCCGCGGACTCGACACCCGCCCGGTCACCACCACCGGGGACCTCACCGACAGCAAGGTCGCCGCGTACGTCGCCAAGTACGCCACCAAGGCCGCCGAAGCCACCGGCACCATCGACCGCCGCATCACCCCAGCGGGCCAGCTCACCGAGCTGCCCGTCCGCGACCACGCACGGCGCCACATCGCCGAATGCCTGCGCCTGGCCAAGCTCCCCGCGTTCGAGGACATGCACCTGGCCGCCTGGGCACACATGCTCGGCTTCGGCGGCCACTTCTCCACCAAGAGCCGCGCCTACTCCACCACCCTCGGCACACTCCGCGCCGACCGCGCCCAGCACCAACGCGAAACCGCCCAAGCCGCCAGGCTTCTGCCCGACCTCAATAGCGACACCACGCTCACCATCACCGACTGGCACTACGCCGGACGCGGAGGTGACGGCCTGTGGACGTAACGCTGTTCACGATCGACGAGGCCGCCGCCCAGCTGCGGGTCAGCCGGTGGAGCGTCTACAACCTGATCCGATCTGGCCAGCTCCAGACGATCAAGATCGGCCGTCGCCGCCTCGTCCCCCTCGATGCCCTGACCGAATGTCTCCAACACTTGAAGGAGTTGGCTGCCTGATGACCAGCACCGCCACCGCCGCACCGGACGAACCGCAAGACCGGAACAACCCAGCCCTGAAGGGGCGCAAGTCCCGCAGCCACAAGAGAGCGAACGGCGAAGGGACGATCTACCAGCGCAAGGACGGCCGATACGAAGGCGCGGCGTTCGTCCCGACCACGGTTGGGACCACTAAACGGGTCCGCGTGTACGGGCGCACCCGGGAAGATGTCCGCCGCCAACTGACCAAGCTCCTGGAGCAGGCCGACCAGGGCATCCCGGTGGCCGCGGAGAGCTGGACCCTCGCGAAGTACCTCGCGTACTGGCTGGAGCATGTGGTCAAGCCCGAACGGAAGCCCAGGACCTACCAGGGGTATGAAGGCGTGGTCCGCCTGTACCTGATTCCTGAGCTGGGCAACAAGCGCCTGGCCAAGCTGGCCGCCCGCGATGTGCGGCTCTTTATCACCCGTATCCGGGCCCAGTGCCTGTGCTGCAAACACGGCGTTGACGCCACCCGTGAGGAGCCGCAATGCTGCGCACGCCCAGGCGGCGAGTGTTGCGAGTCACGGCTCTCCGTACGCATGATCCAGTCAATTCACGCCGTCCTGAGAAACGCGCTGGAATCCGCCGTCCGGGAGGAAGTGATCCCGCGGAACGTTGCCAGATTGGTACAGGTCACCGCACCGAAGTACACCGTCAACCGCGGGCTCTCCATCGTCCAGGCGCGCCGCGTCCTCAAGGCGGCCAAGGGCGAACGCCTTTACGCGCTCTACGTGCTAGCGCTGTGCCTTGGCCTGCGCAGAGGCGAGCTACTCGGGCTGCGCTGGGAGGACATCGACCTCGACTCGGGCACCCTGGAAGTGGTGCAGACGCTTCAACGAGTGGGCGGCGCACTGCGGTTCGTACGACCCAAGACCGAGGACTCCGCACGCACGATCCCACTTCCGCCGTTGTGCATCGAGGCGCTTCGTGAGCACCGGCGGCGGCAATTCACCGAGCGGGCCGACGCCTGGCCCGAATGGCGCGAGAACGGGCTCGTCTTCGCCACCCGGATCGGCACCCCGATGGAGCCCGACAATCTCCGCCGGAGCTGGGGCCGCATCCGTACCACGGCCGGGCTGACCGGCACCCGGTTTCACGACATGAGGCACACGTGTGTCTCGCTACTCCTGCACCTGGGCGTGGCCCCGGACATGGTGCGGGAGATCGTCGGTCACAGCGACATCGAGGTCACGATGACGATCTACGCCCACACATCGCTTGATGAGAAGCGCCGGGCACTAGGCAAGCTGGGCGAAGCACTGGCCTAGCCAGACAGCCAGCGGTTGCCGTCACCGTTGCCGTCAAACGCCCCGGTCGGAGAGATCCGCCGGGGCGTTTTGCCTGCTCACACGAGGTGGTCAGGGGCGGGGTCGAACCGCCGACCTTCCGCTTTTCAGGCGGACGCTCATACCAACTGAGCTACCTGACCGTGGTTGAGCCGCCCGCCCCGAACGGAGATCAAACGGACTCAGCCGAGCGGTCCTGACGGGACTTGAACCCGCGACCTCCACCTTGACAGGGTGGCGAGCTAACCGACTGCTCTACAGGACCATGTGTGCCGACCAGCGTGGCCAGCGGTGCCCCCAACGGGATTCGAACCCGTGCCGCCGCCTTGAAAGGGCGGTGTCCTAGGCCACTAGACGATGGGGGCCTGACGGCCTTCGCCGCCGTGACCCTTGGCGCCCGCCGTCGGGGACTGCCCCAGCATAGGGGACAACTGGCGTGCCCGGCAAAGCGTAGCCGGGCGGCCCCGGTGGCGCCCTCGCGACCGGCCCGTCCAACCAGGCCTGGCCGCTGCACCGGACAGTCTTGGCGCCGGTGGCCCAGGCAGCCGGACATCCCTGGACGGCCGCGCCGCCCGGCCGCGGCCCACCCAGGTGGCGGAACTAAGACGATCATGACGGAACCCCTTGCACAATTGCTGATTATTCGACACGGTAGGCACTCGACCAACAACTCAGGGTCACTACTGCCTGTTACCGACCTCGTTCGGTCATCCCGGGATCAGCTGCAGAGAGTGACATAACAGTTGCACTGCGCACGACGGCACGGCAACGCCGAGATGGCACAGCAAGCCGAGACCGAGCAGAAAGAGCAGCACCGTGCATAACGGAGAGCCTCCCCCGCTCCCCCGAAGGCCGGCCCGACGACTGCCGGCTCACGGACGGCAGGCGCACCCGCAGGCGGCCCGCAGGCAGCCGGCGCATCCGGAGGCAGCCCGCGGGCAGCCCGCCCATGCGCCCCGCTCGGGCCGCCACCGGCTGCCCGGTGAGCCGCCGATCCCCCGCCGCGACGTGTTCGCCATGAGTGAGTTCCGCGCGCTGTGGTCCGCGCAGGCGCTGTCCTCGGCAGGAGATCAGCTCGCTCAGGTCACCATCGGGTTCGCCGTCTACACCAGGACCGGGTCGCCGTTCCTGGCTGGGCTGGCTTACTCGCTGACCTATCTGCCGTCCGTCGTGGGCGGCCCGGCGCTGGCCAGGCTGGTGCACGCTTTCCCGCGCCAGCAGATCATGATCATGCTGGACCTGGCCCGGGCCGGGCTGGTCGCGCTGATGGCACTGCCTGGGATGCCGATACCAGGGTTAGCGACGCTGTTCTTCGCCACCATGCTGCTCGGCAACCCGTTCACCGCGGCCCGCGCCGCGCTGCTGTCGGACGTGCTGCCCCCGGCCATGCGGCAGGCCGGCTCGGCCGTCGGCCAGCAGACCGTCCAGCTGGGCCAGATCGCTGGGCTGCTGGCCGGTGGCGGCCTGGTCGCCGCGCTCGGCCCGTACCGGGCACTGGCCCTGGACTCACTGTCGTTCAGCCTGTCGGCCGGCATCCTGGCCTGCTGGGTGCGGCCCCGGCCCGCCCCGCCGCCCAGCTTCCCGGCCAGGCCCGCCCGCGCGATCACCCGGGCGGGCGCGGCCACCATCTTCGGCACCCCGGCGCTGCGCGTCCTGGTGCTGTTCGGCTGGCTGGCCGGTTTCACCGTGGTGCCTGAGGGACTGGCCGCGCCGTACGCCCGCACGCTGGACGGCGGGCCACCCGCCATCGGCCTGCTGCTGGCAGCCGGCCCGGCCGGACTGCTGATCGGGGCGTTCGTGCTCGGCGGGCTGACCCGGCCGTCAGACCGGCTGCGGCCGATGGGCTGGCTGGCCAT
Organism: uncultured Actinomycetes bacterium; assembly: GCA_963757545.1. Taxonomy (GTDB): domain Bacteria; phylum Actinomycetota; class Actinomycetes; order Streptosporangiales; family Streptosporangiaceae; genus RYN-230. The sequence continues at coordinate 83,645 of CAVWSA010000042.1, forward strand.
GCTGTCCTGTGCACCGTTGCTGTTCTGCCAGGTCCGCCCGCCGCTGCCGGTGGTCGCGGCGCTCTGGGCGGTGGCCGGCGCGGGCGGCGCCTACCAGCTGGCGGCCGCGGCGGCCTTCGTCCGGGCGCTGCCGCGGGCCCAGCGGCTGCGTGCGTTCGCCGTCGCGCAGTCCGGGCTGCTCGCCGCGCAGGTGCTCGGCATCCTGGCCGCGGGCGCGGTCGCCCAGCGCCTCGGGCCACCGGCGGCGGTGGCCCTGGCCGGCCTGCTCGGCCTGATCGCCGCGGCCGTGCTGGCCACCGACTGGATCCGCCGGCACACCGAGGTGCTGGACCTGCTGGACGCCCAGTACCACCAGCTCAGTAACGCGCACCATCAGCCAGCCAGCGGCCAAGACCAGCTGGACGCCCCGCACCACCAGACGGCGACCGGCGGCCAGGCCAGCCTCAGCCAGCCCGCCGGTCGCACAGCAAAACGTCACGGCGGCGTCAGCGACACCCTGCCGGACGGCTCGCTCCGCGTCCCCGCTCCGCTGCTCGGCCGCAGGCACGCCCACCGGGCGCGCGTGACCTGCCCGGGGAAGCCCGGCTAGCTGCCGCCCGTCTTCTTGATCAGATTCTCGGCGATCGACGCGCCTTCCCCCTCTTCCGGGATGATGACCCACCCGGCCAGGTAGATCAGCGCGCCCACGCCGAATGTGATCACCGCAACAGCCAGGAAGATGAGCCGGACCAGGGTGGCATCGATGCCGGCGTACTCGGCGATCCCGGAGCAGACGCCGGCCACCAGCCGGCCGTCCCGGTCCCGGACTAGCCGCTTCGGCGGTTTGGGCTCAGTCATGCCCCGATCATTCCCGGTCATACTGAGTCCAGACAGCCAAACGCCGCACGCATACGCTGGCGGGGTAGGTAACGGTTGACCGGAAGGACCCGCTGATGCCGCACGCCGCAGGCCAGCCAGGCGCCGAACTCGATCTGCTGCGGATCGACAAGCAGCTGAGCCAGGAGGAGATCCTGGTCCGCGACACGGTGCGGGCGTTCACTGCGGAACGGGTGCTGCCGCACGTCGCGGACTGGTTCGAGGCGGGCACGCTGCCCGTGAGCTGGCCCCTGAGCTGGGCAAGCTAGGTCTGCTCGGGATGCACCTGAGCGGCTACGGCTGCGCCGGGATGGGCGCCATCGCCTACGGCGTGGCCTGCCGCGAACTGGAAGCGGCCGACGCGGGCCTGCGCAGCCTGGTCTCCGTGCAAGGCTCGCTGGCCATGTTCCCGATCTGGAAGTACGGCTCGGACGAGCAGAAAGAGGAGTGGCTGCCGCGAATGGCGGCCGGCGAGGCACTCGGCTGTTTCGGGCTGACCGAACCGGATCACGGCAGCGACCCGGGCGGCATGGCCAGCACCGCCAAGCCGAACGGGAACGGCTGGGTGCTCAACGGCACCAAGATGTGGATCACCAACGGATCGGTGGCCGACATCGCCGTGGTGTGGGCGCGGACCCCGGACGGCATCCGCGGCTTCCTGGTGCCCAAGAGCGCCCGGGGCTTCACCGCCCGGAACATCCACAAGAAGCTCTCGCTGCGCGCCTCGATCACCTCCGAACTGCATTTCGACGACGTCAAGCTGCCCGCCGACGCGATGCTGCCCGGGGTGTCCGGGCTGAAGGGCCCGCTGTCCTGCCTGAGCGAGGCGCGGTACGGCATCGCCTGGGGCGTCACCGGGGCCGCCCGGGCCTGCCTGGAGGCGGCCGCCGAGTATGCCCGCACCCGGGAGCAGTTCGGCAAGCCCATCGGCAGCTTCCAGCTCACCCAGGGCAAGCTGGCCTGGATGCTGGCCGATCTGCAGCGCGCCCAACTGCTCGCGCTGCACGTCGGCCGGCTGAAGGAGGCCGGGGAGATCACCCCGGAACAGGTCAGCCTGGCCAAGATGTGCAACGTGCGGGCCGCGCTCGACATCGCCCGGCAGGCGCGGACCATCCTCGGCGCCAACGGGATCACCCTGGAGTACCCGGTCATCCGGCACGCGGCCAACCTGGAATCGGTGCTGACCTACGAGGGCACCGAGGAGATCCACACGCTGGCCCTCGGCCAGGCCATCACCGGCATCCCCGCCTATCGCTGACCGCCCGTACCGGCCGGGCCTTCCGCTACATAACGCCCGCCCCACCAGCCGGTTGCGGCTGGTGGGGCGTTGCGCTGGTTGCCCCCGGCCGGTGCGCGGCTACCGGGACGGCTGGCCGGCGTTACCGGTGCGCGGCCACTGGGGCGGACGGCTGGCTGACCTGCAAGGGGCCTGGCGGGTGGTGACCCGGCGGGCCCGGACGGCCAGCGACCCGGTGCGGGCCAGCAGCATGGCCACCGACAGGAAGATCAGCCCGTCGGTCAGCGCGTTGACGGTGACCTGGTTGCTGATCATCCACTGGCCCAGCTGCGCGCCGAACAGGTCAGCCAGCCGTAGGCGAAGAAGATCCGGCCGCCGACCACGGCCACCCGACCAGCGCAGGGCAGGCCCGCCCAGGTGCGCGCCCGGCCGGACGGCTGGTCGTAGGACACCCGCAGGAACGCGGCGGCCAGACGCCCAGCGCCAGCCCGGCCGCCACCGCGGCGGCTTCCACCACCAGGCCCGCCCCGGAGGTGGCCACGCCCTTGAAGTAGAACGGGACGATCACCGCGGCCGCGATCAACGGGCGGATCAGCCGCAGCGCGGTGACCTTGCGCTGGCCAAGGTCGGAGATCAGCACCACGGCGAGGATGATGAGGTTGGGGATCAGGACGCTGGCGGTCATCAGGGGCTCCTAGCTGAACTGGTGCGGTTCGTGACACCAGCAACGCTAGGTAGCCGCCCCTCCCGGCGCGTCGGCCTGCGGCTTGACCCCGGGTCCAGTCCGGGTGGAGAGGCCGCCTCCACCCAACGTCAACCCAACGCAACGAAGCCCGGCGATGGCAGCCAGCCGGCCGCCGATCATGGGTACCTGCGCACTTAGCACGCGCCTGGTACGCCCGTGCCGGGCAAAACGGGCACTTTCCTGCACGTTGCGCGTGCTAAGTGGGCGGCGGAAAACCGGGACCTGGTACCGATGGGCCCGATGTAACTAGTGAGACAGCTCGGGTTAAGTCAGCGGCCTGGCAACCAACGTCAGCGCAGCGACAGTGCGGCCAGGGCGGCGTTGACGATGGAGCCGGGGTCCAGGTCGTGCGCCCGGTACAGGTCGGCCACTGTGCCGGACTGGCCGAAGCTGTCCACGCCCAGGCTGACCGCGGGCACTCCGAGCGCCGAGCCGAGCCAGCTCAGCGTGTGCGAGGCGGCGTCGTGCACGGTGACGATCGGCGCCCGGTCCGGGAACGCGGTGCGCAGCGCGCCCGGGATGGACGGCGCGGTTGCCGTGCGCACCCCCTGCCGCAGCGTGCGCTGCCAGGCCCGGTACAGCCGGTCCACCGAGGTGACGTCAACCACGCTGGCCGCGATGCCTTCCTCAGCTCGGCTGCGGCCGCCAGCACCTCGGGCAGCACCGCGCCACAGCCCGCGAGATGCACCCGGGGCGCGGTCTCCGCCAGGTCCCCCGCCTCGACCAGGCGGTACGCGCCGCGAGCACCTGCCTGCGCAGCACGGCGTCGCCCAGCCGCTGCCGCGCCGCGGCGAACGGCTGCTGGTCGATGCCCGGGTGGACAGCCGGAAGTAGAACGCACCGCTTTCCACCGCGCCCGGCGGCACCGCCCCCGGTGGCGCGCCGCCGGGCGGCGCGGTGGGCGAGGCACCGCCCGGCGCGGCCCCGGCCGCCGCGATGGCCTGCAGCGCGCCGCACATCAGCCAGTCGA
>CAVWSA010000043.1:0-25319 GCA_963757545.1 uncultured Actinomycetes bacterium
AAGTGGACCAGGTGGTACTGGTCCCGTCAGCCTGCCCCGAGCCGGTCCATCACGTCACGCTCTAATGTCCGGGGGCTGGCTGCTCCCGGGGGGCGATACGCAGTTCGTGGAACGAGACGCTGAACCCGGGGCCCTCTGGGGCGGCGCACATCACCCCGGCCAGCAGTTCGGTATCCGGCGGCAGGTAGACCAGCGCGGCCAGTTCCGGGCTCTCGTCCCCGGTGGTGTAGCGGATCTCCACCGCGTCCCCCCGGCGGGACAACCGCAGCGCGATCTCGTCGGTGTTCTCTGGCAGGCTGGCCACCGTCCAGCTGGACAGGCCGAGGGTCAGCACGGTGCTGAGCCGCGGCTTGCCCTCGAAGTACTCCACCCCGGTCTTCAGCCAGGTGCGCTCGTCAGCCCGGAGCATCACCCCGGCCTGGTCGTACTGGCTGGCCCAGTTACCCCGGACCCGGACCGCCACGTCCAGGTCGCCGGCCAGCACCTCGCCATAGACGTGGCCGCTGTCCCGGATGTAGCCGTAGCCGGTCACCCGCCAGAAGTCGGTACCCGGATCGACATTGACCTGCAGCACATCGTCGGTCCGCTGCCAGCTGGCCGTCTGTTCAGCCACTCCATTACCCGCGCCTCCGTGATCTTCCCCGGACTGAGGTTAGCGGAATGAGGCCGGCGAGTCTCACCGGCATGGACAAGGTCCGCCGAACCGATACCGAATGGCGCGAGCGGCTCACCCCGGAGGAGTACCAGGTGCTCCGCGAGGCGGGTACCGAGGCGCCGTTTACCGGCGAGTACACCGACACCAAGACCGAGGGCGTGTACCGCTGCCGGGCCTGTGGGGCGGAACTGTTCCGGTCCGACGCCAAGTTCGAATCGCACTGTGGCTGGCCCAGCTTCTACCAGCCGACTGAGGACGACGCGGTCGTGCTGATCGAGGACGACTCGCTCGGCATGCGCCGGGTGGAGGTGCGCTGCGCCGCCTGTGATTCGCATCTCGGGCACGTGTTCGAGGGCGAGGGCTACCCGGTGCCGACCGACCAGCGCTGGTGCATCAACTCGGTGTCACTCTCGCTGGAGCCGCCCGGCCGCTGAGCGGCAGTGTGCCGCCAGTCACATTAAGGTGCCCATCCAGGGGTAATGTCCCGGGTAATGCCAAGCGCGGCAGGCTCGGGGGGGCGCTATGGGTAACTTCATGGCTGGGCTGGCGCGGTTCGCCATCCGGTTCCGGTACTTCATCATTGCCTTCTGGATCATCGCCGGGGCGCTGTGCATCGCGCTGTTCCCGTCCCTGGGCAGCGCGGTCAACACCGACAACAGTTCGTTCCTGCCGTCCAGCTCGCCCAGTCTGCACGCGCCCAACCTTGCCGCGCCGTTTCAGCCGACCAACGACACCACCGGCCTGCTGGTCGTGCCGGGAAAGCCAAGCTGTCCAGCAGCGACCAGCAGGCGGTCACCAGCCTGCAGAACAAGATCGCCCAGGATGACCACGTGGTCTCGGTGTCTGACCAGGGCCAGTCCAAGGACGGCAAGGTGCAGAAGGCGCAGGTGGTCTTCAATGTGCAGACCTCCAGCACCGACGCCTCCCCCACGGTGGCCGCCGTCCGGTCCACGATCAGCGGTTCCAAGCTGCCGTCCGGCCTGTCCAGCCATCTGACCGGGCAGCTGCCCAGCGCGGTGGACAATCAGAACTCCCAGGCGACGCGCAGAAGCGACCGAGGAGCTGTCCGACCTCGTCATCTTGGTGATGCTGATCATCGTGTACCGCGCGGTGGCTCGCGCCGCTGGTCACCCTGCTGCCCGCGATCTGGGTGCTGCTGATGTCCGGGGCCATCATCGCGGAGGTGTCCAAGGCCGGGCTGCAGGTGTCCACCATCACCCAGACCATGCTGATCGTGCTGTTCTCGGCGCGGGAACCGACTACGGCCTGTTCTTCATCTTGCGGGTGCGCGAGGAGATGGGCGGGGGCGCCACCCCGCATCGGCGATCGAGGACGCCGGCGCGGTACGTCGGCGAGTCGATCACGTTCTCCGCGGGCACCGTCATCGTCGCGCTGCTTGCCTGCTGCTCGCGACGTTCGGCCTGTACTCCGGGCTCGGCCCTGCGCTCGCCCTGGGCGTGGCCTCATGCTGCTGGCCGCGCTGACCCTGGTGCCCGGCGCTGCTCGCGGTGTTCGGCCGGGCAACGTTCTGGCCGCGGCCACGCGGCGGTCCAAGCGCGAGGGCCTGTAGGCCCGCCTCGCCGACGGCGTGATCGCGCATCCGGTGACACGCTGGTCGCGGGCGTGGTCTTCCTCGGCGTGCTCGGCCGTCGCGTCGGCTACACCTCGGGCGGGTTCGGCGGCCAGACCACGCGGGCCGGCGGGCAGCGAGTCGGCCACTGGCACCGGCGGATCAACAGCCACTACCCGCCCGCGGTGGCCAACCCGACCAGGTGCTGATCGGCTGCAAGTCCTCGGTGTGGCAGAACCTCAGCCGGTCACGACGCGGAGAACGGCCTCGGCAAGAAGTCCGTGTTCGCCTCGGTCACCGGCCCGTTCAACCCGAACGGCACCAAGGTACGCCCAGCCAGCTGAGCAGCCTGTACAAAGAGCTGGGGCCGCCGGGCAAGCTGCCCGCCAGCGAGCCGCCGGCACCCGGTGCCCGCGCAGCAGTACAGCCTGTACCGGGCGCAGGCCCAGTTCATCAGCCCGGACGGCAAGACCGTGCAGTACTACACGACGCTCGCGGCGGGCTCACCGTCCAGCACCGCGGCGCTGAACGCGACCCCGGCGGTACGCAGCGCGGTGAACAGCGTGCAGCACTCGGCCGGCGCGGTCGACAGCGGCGTCACCGGGCTCGCGCCCGCCTCCTACGACGTGAGCAGCGTGTCGCAGAGCGACCTGACCAGATCGTGCCGGTGGTCTCGTGCTGCTCGCGCTGCTGCTCGGCCTGCTGCTGCGCAGCGTGATCGCCCCGCTGTACCTGGTCGCGACCGTGCTGCTCAGCTACTTCGCCGCGCTGGGCATCGCCGTGCTCATCTTCCAGGTCGGCGCGGGCGACGCCGGGCTGAACTTCGTGCTGCCGTTCCTGCTGTTCGTGTTCCTGATGGCGCTCGGCGAGGACTACAACATCCTGGTGATGAGCCGGATCCGCGAGGAGGCGCATAGCCTGCCGCTGCGCGCGGCGGTGCGTGCCGCCTGCATCACACCGGCCACACGGTGACCTCGGCCGGGCTGATCCTCGGCCGCACCTTCGCCGCAGCCGGGGTGACCGGAGCGACAGCCAGATCAAGCAGCTCGGCACGGCCATCGCGCTCGGCGTGCTGATCGACACGTTCTTCGTCCGCACGCTGCTCGGTGCCGGCGATCGTGGTGCTGTGCCGCCGCTGGAACTGGTGGCCGTCCCGGCTGTCCCGGCGCAGCGCCCAGATCGCCGCGGCCCCCGCCCCCGGCGCCGGAGTCAAAGCCTGATCAGCCGACAGAAGTCGTCCCCCCGGGCATTAGAGCTTGTAGCCGATGTCGCGGAGCAGCTGGTGCCGGACGGCGACGTCGGCGTCGGTCTCCACACCGAGCGGCGGCAGGCCGTCGATGACCCCAGCCACACCGCGGCCCTCGCCCGCGGTGACCACGATCATCTGCACCGGGTTGGCCGTGGCGCAGAACACGGTGCACACCTCCGGCACCGCCTTGACCTGGTTCAGCACGTTGACCGGGAACCCGTCCCTGAGCATGATCACGAAACAGTGCCCGGTCCCGATCGCCCCGGCGGCGCGCACCGCCAGGCTGGTCAGCTCGGCGTCGTTCCCGGACCGGCGGACCAGCCGGGCCTGCGACGCCTCGCAGAACGCGATGCCGAACCGGAGCTGGCTGCTCACCCCGGCCAGCGTTTCGTGCAGGTCTTCCACGGTCTTGATGAAGTGCGCCTGGCCAACGATGACGTTGACGTCGGCCGGCTTGTCCACCGGGACCACCTCGAACCCGGTCACCGTAGCGGGCATGACGGCACCTCTCTGATCTGATTGGCTGGGTCTGCCCGCCCATCATCCCGCCGTCGGGCCCACCCGGCGTAACCAGGCCGGATTCGTAGGCCAGCACCACGGCCTGGGCGCGGTCGCGCAGGTCCAGCTTGGCCAGGATGCGGCCAATATGGGTCTTGGTCGTCTGCTCCGCGATGACCAGGGTGTCGCTGATCTCGGCGTTGGACAGGCCGCGGGCGATCAGCCGCAGCACCTCGGTCTCCCGCTGGGTCAGCGCGCTGAGCGGGCGCGGCACCGGCACGCTGTGGCGCGGCCGGCTGGCGAAGTCGGCGATCAGCCGCCGGGTCACCGAGGGGGCAAGCAGCGCGTCACCCCCCGCCACCACGTGCACCGCGTGCACCAGTTCGGCGGCGGTGGCGTCCTTGAGCAGGAACCCGCTGGCCCCGGCCCGCAGTGCCTCGTACACGTAATCGTCCAGGTCGAACGTGGTGAGCATGAGTACCCGCGGCCGGGCCGGGCTGGTGCCGGACAGGATCTCGCGGGTGGCCTGCAGGCCGTCCAGGACCGGCATCCGGACGTCCATCAGCACCACGTCCGGCCGCAGCTGCCGGGTCTGCCGGACCGCGTCGGCGCCGTCCGCGGCCTGGCCCACCACGACCAGGCCGGGCTGGGCGGTGAGCACCGCGGCGAAGCCCTCACGCACCATGGCCTGGTCGTCGGCGATCAGGCAGCGTGTGGTCCCGCCGCCGGCCGTGCCATCGGGCGTCATGCTGTCTCGCCCAGCGGGAGCTGGGCCGACACCACGAAGCCGCCGCCGGTGACCGGCCCGGCCGACAGCGAGCCGCCGAGCAGCGCCACCCGCTCCCGCATCCCGGTCAGCCCGTGCCCTGCCTTGGCGCCGTTCCCAGCCGGGGCAGCCGCCCCGTTCCCGGGCGTGGCCGGGCCGTTGGCCACCCGGAGCAGCACCGCGTGGCCGCGGCGGTCCACCGACACGGTCACCGCGGCGCCGGGCGCGTGCTGGCTGGCGTTGGACAGCGATTCCTGCACGATCCGGTATGCGCAGACCGCCACGCCGGCCTGCACCTGGCCCAGCGCGGGGGCCACCGACAGTTCGACCGGCACCCCGGCCCGCCGGGTGGCATCGACCAGCGCGGGCAGGTCGGCCAGCTGGGGCTGCGGCGCCCGCGGGGCGGGCTCGTCGTGGCGCAGCACACCGAGCAGCCGCCGCATGTCGGCCAGCGCCTCACGGGCCGCCGCGCTCAGCGAGCCGAACTCGGCGCGGACCGGCTCGGGCAGCCCGCTGAGCCGGTACGGCGCGGTCTCGGCCTGCACCGCGATCAGCGACAGGTGGTGGGCGACCACGTCATGCAGTTCCCGCGCGATGCGGGCGCGCTCCTGCAGCACGGCTTGCTGCGCCTGCGCGGCCTCGGTGCGCTGAGTCTGGGCGGCCAGCGCGCGCTGCGCCAGCAGCCGGGATCCGATGCTGTCCACCGCGATGGCCGTGGCGGTGAACACGATCGTCGCGCTGGCCGGGCCGTTCAGGTCCGGTATGTGGGCGACGAGCCACAGCCCCCACGGGATGAGGCTCAGCGCCCACATCCAGCCCAGCGCCGGCCGCGGCTGGCGCACGCCAGCCAGGATGAACGCGCCGAGCAGCGCGGCCACCTGCGGAGGTCCCCACGGCCAGCCGCCCCACCAGGCCACCGGGACCAGCGGGGCGAGCAGCAGGCCGAGCCAGCCGGCCCGCCAGGCCAGCATCGGGTACCGGGCGGCCAGCGGCAGCGGCAGCACCAGCGCGGCCGCCAGCAGCCGCTGCCCCATGGTCGGCGGCAGCTGGTTGGTGTCCGGCACCGCCGCCCGTGCAGCGCCGGGCACCCCGTGCAGGGTGCCGGCGTTGAGGATGATCAGCGCCAGCGTGCCGAGGGCGAGCGCGGCGTACGCCGCCCGGCGCTCGTGGGCCGAGCGCCACCGCCAGGCTGACGGCGGGGCCGGGCGGGCCAGCACCTGGACCAGGGCCGCCCACCAGCGCCGGGGCACGGCGGACCCGGGCCACGGGATCCGGCCCGCGGCCGGTGCGCTGCCCGGCGTCCGCGTCACCAGCTCAGCGTAGGCCGCCCCGGGCCACCGGCTCGTCACGCCAGCGTTGTCATACCCAGGTATCACCTGGGCTGGCCGCACGGCTGGGCTGGCGCCGGGGTATGACCGGGGGTTCGGCCCCGTGGTGTGACGACGCGGCCCGGCCTGCCGGGGCACCGTGGCCGCATGATGAACGTCGAGATGACCGGCCTGACCCGGCGGTTCGGCCGGACCATGGCCGTGGCCGGGGTGGACCTGTGCGCTGGCCCGGGTGTGTTCGGGCTGCTCGGCCCGAACGGCGCGGGCAAGACCTCGCTGCTGCGGATGATGGCCACGGCCGTCCCGCCGACCTCGGGCCGGCTGCGGCTGCTCGGCCGTGATCCGGGCCGCGCCGGCCCCCGCCGGGAGATCCGGCGGCGGCTCGGCTATCTGCCGCAGCAGCTCGGCTATTACCCGGGCTTCACCGCGGCCGAGTTCGTGGAGTATTTCGCGCTGCTCAAGGACGTGCCCGCAACCCGGGTGCCGGCCGCGGTGGCGGCCGCCCTCGACCGGGCCGAACTGGGCGGCCAGGCCCAGGCCCGGCTGCGCACCTTGTCTGGCGGGATGCTGCGCCGGGTCGGTATCGCGCAGGCCATCGTCAACGAGCCCGACCTGCTGCTGCTCGACGAGCCAACCGCCGGGCTCGACCCGGCGCAGCGGATGGTGTTCCGCGCCCTGCTCCGCGAGCTGGGCCAGCGCGCCACCGTCGTGGTCAGCACGCACCTGGTGGAAGATGTCGGCACCGCGTGCGCGCGGGTCGCGCTCATCGACCAGGGGAAGATCGTCTTCCACGGCACCCCGGATGAGCTGGCCGCCCGCGGCACCGGGCACGACGTAGGTGATGCGCCGCTGGAACGCGGCTACAGCGCAGTCCTCGCGGCGGCCCGGTCATGACCGCGGCCACCGCCCCGGCGCGGTCCCGGCCCGGGCCCGCGGCAGGCCGGCCCGGCTTGGCGGCGGCCCGGCTGCTCCGCCTGGAGCTGCGGCACAACGCGATGCTGTGGCTGCTGCCGGTGGTCATCGCGCTGTTCTGGCTGACCACCTACCGCAAGACCATGGCCCTGCCGCCGCTGTGGAGCCCGCGGGCCAGCAGCCTGCAGACCGGCACCGTGGCCGTCTTCACCGCCCCGGTGGCCGGCGCGGCCGCCTGGATGGGCTCCCGGGAAGCCCGCCGCCACGTCACCGACCTGGTCACCGTTACCGCCCGGCCGGGCTGGGCTCGGCAGCTGGCCATCTGGGCCGCCACCGCCGGCTGGGCCCTGGCCGGCTACCTGGTCTGCCTGGCCGCGGTGTACGGGGTGACCGCGCACCAGGCTCGCTGGGGCGGGCCGTTGTGGTGGCCGGCCGCCGTCGCGGCCGCGACCCTGGTGGCCGTGTCCGCGCTCGGGTTCGCGGCCGGGACGCTGCTGCCCAGCCGGTTCACCGCGCCGGTGACCGCGATCGCGGCGTTCTTCGTGGTCGCGCTCAGCACCCAGCTGATCGTCGGCAGCCAGTCGTACTGGAACGTCTCCCCCATCGTCTCCGCCCCGTGGGACATTGGTGTGGACGCCGGAGTGGCGACGTTCTACCCGTACGTCCCCGACCTGGCCATCGCCCAGGTGATGTTCCTGGCCGGGGTCACCGTGGCCGTGCTCGGCCTGCTGGCCCTGGCGGCCGGTCCCGGTGGGCGGCGGCTGCTTCGCCCGGTCACGGCGGTCACCACGGCCGGGGTGCTGGCCGCGGTAACCGCCGTGGGGCTGGCCGGGACCGGCACGATGGACCGACACGGCATGATCGCCATTCCGGCGCTGCACGACGCAGCCAGCGACCGGCCGCTGCGGTTCACCCCGGTGTGCAGCCGCATCGCCATCCCGGTCTGCCTGAACCCGGCCTACGCCAGCTACCTGCCCGCCACCGCGGCCGCGCTGCGGCCGGTGCTCAGCCAGCTGGCCGGCCTGTCGGGAACGCCTGCCCGGATCAGCCAGGCCGGCGCCGTCTACCACCAGGAACCCGGCAACGGGGTCGCCATCGGCCTGGCTGGGTCCCGGCTCACCGGCACGCCGCCGGTCTACCGGCTGCTGCTGCCCGACCAGCTCACCGGGCCCACGCTGACGCCTGAGGAGTGGGCCGCCCAGCTGCGGATCAGCGACGGCAGCGCCATCGTGGCCACCGTCATCGGCGACGGTCCGGGCGCGTCGCCGGCCCAGAACGCGGTCGCGGTGGCCATCATGCAGGCGGCCGGAGTCCGCCAGGCGGCCACCGTCCCTGGCCGTGTGACGACGCGTCGCGGGCCGCAGGATTCGTCCAGAGCGGTCCACGGCTCGCCTGGGGCAGTCCGCGGGTCGTCCGGATCGCCGGTGCTGGCGCCGGGCACGCCGGCCTATGCCGCCGCGCGGCGGTTCGCCGCGCAGCCGGCCGCGGTACGGCACGCCTGGCTGGTCCGGCACCTGGCCGCGCTCAGGGCCGGGCAGATCACACTGGCCCAGCTGCCATGACCACGGGCCGGATCCGCGCCACGCCCCAGCCAGCCGGCGGGACGAGCAAGCCGCAACCAGCCCTCGGAGCAAGCGGGCCGGAGCCAGCCGACGAGCTGGGCGGACCGCAGGCCGCCGCCGCAGGGCGCGGGCCGTGGACACCCCGGCCAGGGCGCCCGGTCTTCCGGCTGGCCTGGCTGTACACCAGGGGCAGGCGCCTACCGGCCACCGTGGGGGTGATTGCGGCCAGCGCCGTCGCGCTGCGGATCGCGCTCACTGCCGCGCACTGGGACACCTACGGCGCGCTGCAGTTGCCGCTGGTCTTCGAGGCGGTGGCCGCGGCGGCCATCACGGTCAGCACGGCCAGCCCGTTCGGCGAGCCAGAACGGGTGGCCGGCCGGTGGCTGCCGGTGCTGCGGCTGGCCGCCGCGCTGGCGCTGACCGGGCTGGCGGCCGGCCTGCTGGCCGCGGCCGGTGCGGGCGCGCACCTGGCCGGCGGCCCGCTGGACGTGCTGCGCAACGTGGCCGGGCTCACCGGCCTGGGCCTGCTCGGCGCGGCCGTGCTGGGCGGCGGCCTGGCCTGGACCGGGCCGGTGGCCTACTTGCTGGCCGGGCTGTACGCGCTGTATACCCAGTGGCACCCGCCCGCACTGCACACGCCGTGGCTGTGGCCAGCCCGCCCGCCGCACGACCTGGGCGGGGCGGTCTGCGCCGGGCTGGTGTTCCTGGCCGGCCTGGCCGTCACCGCGGTGCGCGGCGCCCGCGACCCGGCCGGCGAATGAGGGAGCGCAGCCGGCGCCGGATTGTCGGTGGCCCTGCGTATCGTCAGGCGCAGAACGCCGGCCAGTGGGGACTGACGATGAGCTACCAGGTAACCGTGACCGACGCCGGGGCCCAGCCGACCGCGGTGGTGGCCGCGGCCACCACATGGCCGGAGTTCCCCGGGCTGTGGAAGCAACTGCTCGACCAGGTGTGGGCCTGCCTGCGTGCGGGCGGCATCACCCGCGGCTGCCGGAACATCATGCTGTACCGGGACGACGTGCCGCACGTCGAGGTCGGCGTGCTGCTGGATCAGCCCTGCCCGCTGACCAGGCCGGTGGTGGCGTCCGTGCTGCCCGCAGGGCGGGTGGCGATGACCGTGCACCGCGGGCCGTACTCCGGTCTCGGGGCGGCGCACCAGGCGGTGCAGGACTGGTGCGCCGGGCGCGGGCTGCGGACGGCCGGCCCGCGGTGGGAGATCTACGGGCCACACGACGACGACCCAGCCAAGGTATGGACCGAGGTGCACTACCTGCTAGCTGCTGGCTAGATGCTGATGACGACCTTGCCCCGGACGCGGCCTTCGGCCAGGTGACGGAGCGCGGCGGCGGCCTGGCTGAGCGGGTAGGCCCGCTCGACGGCCGGGGTGACCGCCCCGGAATCGGCCAGTTCGCCGAGGGTCAGCAGGTCGGCGCGGCGCTCCCGGGCGACGAACGCGGTCAGCCGCTGGCTCACGAACGGGGACAGCAGCTGGGCGCCGATGTTGCGGCCCATGCCGCCGAGCCAGGGGCCGCCGTTCTCGCCGCCGGTGATGACCAGCGTCCCGCGCGGGGCCAGCACCCGGCGAAGCTGCGGCACCGGCCGGTTGCCCCCGATGTCGATCGCCACGTCGTAGCGGTGCGGCCCGGCGGTGGGGTCCTCACGGGTGTAGTCCACGACATGGTCGGCGCCGGCCGCCCGGACCAGGTCCGTCTTGGCCGTGCTGCATGCCCCGGTGACCTCGGCGCCGAACGCCTTGGCGATCTGCACCGCGAATGTGCCCACACCCCCGGACGCGCCGATGACCAGCACGTGCTGTCCTGGCTGCACCTTGGCCTGGTCCCTGACGGCCTGCAGGGCGGTGGTGGCCGAGCCGGGCAGGGCGGCGGCCTGCTCGAACGTCAGGCTGGCCGGCTTGGGTGCCAGCCGGTCCGGCCGGGCGGTCGCGTACTGGGCGAAGGAGCCGCGGCAGGTGCCGAACAGCGCATCGCCCGGCTGCAGCCCGGTGACGCCCGCGCCGATGGCTTCGACCGTCCCGGCGACCGCCCAGCCCGGCACCGCGGTCTTGGGGGCCCGCAGGCCGAAGCCGATGACCCGCGCCAGGTACGGCGTGCCCGTCATCAGGTGCCACGTGCCCCGGTCCACCCCGGCGGCCCGGACCCGGACCAGAACCTCGCCGGGTGCCGGGTCAGGCTTCGCGGTCTGCTCAAGCCGGAGCACCTCCTCCGGCACGGTGCCGTACCGGCGCTGCACGATGGCCTGCATCATGACCTGGCCAGCGTCCGCCGCTGCCGGGCCAGGCCGTACCGCTGCCTGCATCACACGTCCCCTTCCGCCGTACTTACGTTGTAAGTTACAGTAGACTTACAACGTAAGTACGTCAAGGCCGGAGGATGCGGATGGGCACAGGAGAGCATGCGGCCGGGCACCGGGCGCCGCTGAACCGTGACCGGGTGCTGCGCGCCGCCGTCACCCTGGCCGACACGGGTGGAATGTCCGCGCTCACCATGCGCCGGCTCGGCGAGGCGCTCGGCGTCGAGGCGATGTCGCTGTACAACCACGTCGCCAGCAAGAGTGACCTGCTCGACGGGATGATCGACGTCGTGTTCGGCGAGATCGACCTGCCATCCGGCGACGGCGACTGGCGGGCGGCCATGCGGCGGCGGGCCATCTCGGCCCGGCAGGTCCTGCGCCGCCATCCCTGGGCCATCGGCCTGATGGAGTCGCGGACCTCACCGGGCCCGGCGACGCTGCGGCACCATGACGCCGTGCTCGGCTGCCTGCGCCAGGGCGGTTTCCCGGTCGAACTGACCGCCCACGCCTACTCGCTGCTGGACAGCTACATCTACGGGTTCGCGCTGCAGGAGGCAAGCCTGCCGTTCGGCACCGGGGAGGAAGCCGCCCAGGTCGCCCAGGAGATGTCCAGCCACTTCGCGTCCGGGCAGTACCCGTACCTCACCGAGATGGCCATGGCGCACGTCGTCCAGCCCGGTTACAGCTACGGCGACGAATTCGAGATCGGCCTGGACCTGATCCTCGACGGCTTGCAGGCTGCAGCCCCCTGATCTGGGCAGGCTCAGGCATAACCGACATTCCTGTTCTCGGGTGAGGGTGTCCGCTCAGACCATCCTCCGCCCCCTGCACGCGGGACACAGAGAGGTGCTCATTTCGCCATCTTTGCCCAGCTCGGTGCGCACTCCTTTGCCGTCGCAGTCTGGACACGATATCTTTCCGGGGAACACCAGGGCGATAATTTCGAGGTACAGCTGTTCTGGATACGGGACGTAGTCTATGACCGACCGACCTTGACTGGACTGGACAATGAACCGGCCGTATCCGAGCATTGAGCCGTGCGAAGAACGATCGAATGTAATATTAGTGATCGAGCTGATGGGCAGCATGGCGACCCTGCGGTCAAGCACGCCAAAAGTCAGTATTATGCGCGTGCCAGTCACTACGGTGAAGCTGGCCGTCCAGCGGAGCACCGCCACCAGCCATTCCACGAACAGGAAGACCGTTAGTGCCCATACGGCGAGATGCACTGGCCAGCTACTGTGCAGTGCCGAGGTAACGATGACAGCGGCCAGCAGCCCACCCATCGCCGCGGCCGCTGGTGCGAACAGCCGCGCCGGATGCTGCCGGACGGTGATGACCTGATCCTCGTGCGGCAGCAGGTACTTACTGACCCGCGCGGGCCCAATGCGTTCCGGGCTTACCAGCCTCATGGGTGAATCCTCACAGCGTCAGGCGCATCCAGTTGCCCTGATGCCTACCGGGGCGACCGGAAGCCGGATCGTGGGCGGGCACCCCGCCGGAACTCGTGCGCTCGGAGCAGGTCTACGGGACGGGGTGGGACGCGGCACCACCGGAGCGGACTGCCGACATCGAGGGACCACGGAAGCCGCAGGCACCAGGGCGATGAGCGGCCGCGCCGGAACGCGCGCCCCAAGCTGGCAGACTTGCCGCCCGGCCACCTCGCGCGCGGGATAGTAACCGATCTGCCGATTGCCCGCGAGCAGCACCACGAGCCAGCCATCTTGGCTGGACAGCGTAAATCCGGTGACGTATCGATGTGTCGTCAGCGTGATGGTCTCGGCGGGCAGCCAGGGCTGTCTCAGCTGTTGTGCGTAGAAGTTGTTGTGCTGCGGCAATGGATAGAGCCGGACCACCAACGGGATGAGGGCCACGCTGACGATAGTGCCCGCGACCCGGAAAAACGACGTGAAGCCTAGCGGCACCGTGCAGAGCAGCAGGCCAGCCGCGGGCAGCCCAAGAAGAACCACCGCGAACAGGTGCGCACCCGCCCAGGTAAGCATCAGATTCCAGTCGGTCTTTGCCAGGTCCCACGCTCCGGCCCTGGTCATGGTGGCAGGTGATATGAGGCCAGCGGCTAGGAAAGCGAGCAAGCTGAGGATGACGCGGTTGAAGAACAGCAGCAGCAGGGCCACGTAAGGCATGAAAATTGGAATCAGCGGGATCAGCGTTCCGAGCAGCGTGTTTACGTAGCCGCCCGACGCGAAGACAGTTGAGGCGGTGTCCGGATTATAATTCGAGATGATCAGCAATCTCGTGGCTGACAGCAGAAGCAGCCCAACGGGCGACAATATCAGGGCGATGGTGGCCGACCTCTTGAGCCGCCACGGCACATTCATGCTTTCCCCGTGACGGCTAGGCGCCTGCTGCCACCTGCGCGGAACCCAACGAACGGCTCGTAACGTGCCACGGCGCGCCAGTCTACGCCGACTTGGACAATACGCACGGCAAAGGGCTAAACCCGAATCACCATCAAACGGTTAAACCGGGCGGATCGGTCGCCACTAAAGGACCGTTCCCCGGAACTAGGCCAGCGCGGCCACCAGTTCGTGCACCGGCTTGCGGTGGCCGGTGTAGAACGGGATCTCCACCCGGGTGTGCAGCCGGGCCCGCGCCCCGCGCAGGTGGCGCATCAGGTCCACGATCCGGTGCAGCTCGTCGGCCTCGAACGCGAGTATCCACTCGTAGTCGTTCAGCGCGAAGCAGGCCACCGTGTTGGCCCGCACATCCGGGTACTCACGGGCCATCTTGCCGTGCTCGGCCAGCAGCTCGCGGCGCTGCTGCGGATCCAGCAGGTACCACTCGTAGGACCGGACGAACGGGTACACCGACACGTACCCGCGGGGCTCTTCCTCGGCCAGGAACGCCGGGATGTGGCCCTTGTTGAACTCGGCCGGCCGGTGCAGCGCCAGCACCGACCAGACCGGCTCACTGGCCCGGCCCAGCGCGGTGCGGCGGAACCTGGTGTACATCTCCTGCAGGTCGTCGGAGGACGGGGCGATCCACCAGAACATGTAGTCCGCGTCGGCCCGCATGCCCTGCAGGTCGTAGCAGCCGCGGGTGATCACGCCCTTGCCCGCCGCCTGCTGGCACAGCTCGGCGACCTCGTCGGCCAGCCCGTCCCGGCCCAGGCCAGCCACCGACCCGGCCGCCTCCAGCGCCCCCGACCCGGCCACCCGGAACACCGACCACATCGTGTACCGGATCATCTCGTTCAGGTCCCGGGCGCGCGGCCGCTGCGCCGCGGCCGCGGGAGCGCCTTCTGTGCGGGTCTCCTCAGTTGCTGACATGGCTCCCGTCCTTCTGCAGTTCCGCCACTACCTGGTCTACCGCACTCCGTGCGGTGGCGATGCAGGCGGGTATGCCGACCCCGGCGTAGGCGGCGCCGCAGGCGGCCAGCCGAGGCTGGGTAGCCAGGCTGGCCTGGATCCGGGCCACCCGGTCCAGGTGCCCCACGGTGTACTGCGGCAGCGCCCCGCCCCACCGGGTGATCAGGCTGGCCGCGGGCGTGCCGCGCACGCCGGTCGCGGCGGCCAGGTCCGCGGCGGCCAGCTCGGCCAGCTCGGCGTCGTCCCGCTGCAGCACCTGCTCCTCGCCGATCCGGCCCACCGAGCAGCGCACGAAGATCAGGTCTGCGGCGCGCTGCTGCAGCTGCGGCCACTTCACCGAGGAGAACGTGACCGCCTTGACCGGATGGCCGTCCACCGCCGGGACCAGGTACCCGCTGATCTCCGGGAGCCGCGGGAACGCCGCGCGCGGGTAGGCCAGGGTGACGATGCCCATGCTCGCGTAGCTGATCTCGCCGAGCGCGGCCGCCGCGGCGGCCGCGCCGGGCACCCCGGTCAGCAGCAGGCTGGCCGGCCGGGCGGGCAGCGCCAGGATGACGGCGTCCGCGTCCAGCCACTGCGGGGCGTGCGCCGAGCCGATGGTCAGCCGCCAGCCGCGCTCGGTGGGCACCAGTTCCCGCGCCATCGCGCCGGTGCGCAGCTGCGCGCCGGACGCGGTGGCCAGCGCGGCCGGCAGGGTGCCGAGCCGCCGGCCAGCGAGCTGAACACCGACGGCCGGGGCGCGCTGGCCGCGCCGTCGCTGGCCGCCGGTGGCAGCAGCGCGGCCGCGGCGGCGGTCAGTGTGGCGTGCCGCCGGGACGCGTCGGCCAGCGCGGGCAGCGTCGCCTCGAAGGACAGTTCCTCGGACCGGCCCGCGTACACCCCGCCGAGCAGCGGGTCGACCAGCCGGTCCACCACTTCCGGGCCGAACCGGGCGGCCACGTAGCTAGCCACCGGCACGTCGCCGTCCCGGTGGGTGCTGGGCAGGTCCGGCTCCTGGCTGGCCCGGGCCAGCCCGGCCGCGGACAGCAGCCCGGTCTGGGCCAGCTCGGCGATGTCCGCGGGCACGCCCATGAACTGGCGGGCGGGCAGCGACCGCATCTCGCCCCGGCTCCAGATCCGCGCCGCGGTCGTCCCGGCCGGTACCAGTTCGCCGCCCAGGCCGGCCGCCTCGATCAGGCCGGTGCCCTCGGGCCGGCGGGTGAGCAGCGCCTCGGCGCCCACGTCCACCGGGCATGCCGGCCACGTCGGCCATGGCCAGCTTGCCGCCCGGCCGCGGTGCGCCGTCCAGCACGATGACCTGGGCTGGCTGGTCACGCAGGAAGAATGCAGCGGCCAGCCCAGCGATGCCCGCGCCAATAATGGCGATAACCGGCTGGGGTCCGGGCTGCTCCACCTGTTCACCCTAAGGGGTGCTCCGGGGTAGCTGGGGGTATCTCCCTTCCGGGGGGTCGGGGTGACGATCTCATACAGCGGCCTGCTGGTGGTGGCGGTGGCCGCGTTCGTGGCGCCGTTGCTGGCCCGGCTGGTGCCGCGGCGGCTGGTTCCGCCGGTGGTGCTCGAGGTGCTGGCCGGCCTGGCCGTCGGCCCGCAGGGCCTGAACCTGGTCCAGCCGCGCGGCGCGGCCGAGCTGCTCTACCTGCTCGGCCTGGGCTTCCTGCTCTTCCTGGCCGGCCAGGATGTCCGGCCGGAACGGTTCCGCGGGCCGATGTTCCGGCTGGCCGCCGCGGCCTTCCTGATCTCCGGCGCGCTGGCCGTGCCGGCCGCGTTCGGGCTGCGGGCGATCGCCGGCGGCGCGGATGTACGGCTGCTCGCCCTGTGCCTGGTGGCCAGCACGCTCGGCGTGCTGGTCCCGGTGCTGCGCGACGCCGGGGTGATCGCCACCGACTTCGGCCAGCTGATGGTGGTGGCCGGCTGGTCGGCGAGTTCGGCTCGCTGCTGCTGCTCACTATCCTGTTCTCCGCGCAGCCCGAGTCCACCACCGTTCAGGTGCTGTACGTGGCGGCCATGGGCGTGGCCGCGGTGCTGCTCGGGGTGGCACTCAAGGCGCTGTGGCGGACCAGGTGGATGGCCCGGACGTTCGCCGATTCCGACGAGGACACCACCCAGTTGCGGGTCCGCGGCGCGTTCGTGGTGCTGCTGATCTTCACCGCGCTGGCCCACGAGTTCGGGGTGGACGCGCTGCTCGGTGCGTTCATCGCCGGCATGGTGGTGGCCGTGTCCGACGGCGACGAGCGGCCCAACCAGGAGCGTTACCAGGCCAAGCTGCGCGCGATCGGGTACGGGTTCCTGGTGCCGGTGTTCTTCGTGATGACCGGGGTCCAGTTCGACATCCGCGCGCTGTTCGCGCACCCGTCCGCGCTGGCCCTGGTGCCGCTGCTGGTGCTGACCATCCTGGTGGTCCGCGGCGCCCCGGCGCTGCTGTACCGGCGCCGGCTCGGGCTGCGGCCCGCGCTGGCGGCCGGCCTGCTGCAGGCGACCACGCTCACCTTCCCGGTGGTGGTGGCCGCGCTCGGGCAGTCCCTGGGCCTGCTCAGCGAGGCCGCCGCGGCCGCGCTGATCGGGGCGTCGCTGCTGTCCGTGCTGCTGTTCCCGGCGGCCGCGCTGTTCCTCCGGCCATGGTCCCCGGCCAGTGACGCCGCGGCTGAAGATCGGCCGGCCAGCACCGTGGTGTGATTCTTACGTTGTGAAGCTGTGACCGGTGCGCCGGAACCGGGCCAGCGTGCCGTCACGTCCGACCGGCATGACAGTGGGAGCAGCCAGGTTTACCCGCATCAGCACCATTCTGCTGGCCGTGATGGCCGGCCTGCTGGCCGCCGGATGTTCCGCGGCCGGCAACTCCGCGTCGTCGTCCGCCGGGGCCAGCCAGCCCCGGTCGGCCGCGGTGCCCGCCCCGGCCGCGGCCGGCCACAGCGCGGCCAGCGGGGGCGCCGCGCTGGCCGACCTGGCCAGCAGCCAGTCCATCATCTACACGGCCAGCCTGACCGTGCGCGCTGCCAACCTCACCCGGGCCGCGGCCGAGGCCGCCCAGCTGGCCCGGGGCGCGGGTGGCTACCTGTCCGCGGAGAACACCGCGCTCGACCGGGCTCACCCGGACCAGTCCACCGTCAGCCTGCAGCTGAAGATCCCGGTGGCCAGCTACCAGCGGGTGCTCGGTGCGCTGGCCGGCCTGGGCACCCGGCAGGCCGAGTCCCAGCACGCCCAGGACGTCACCCAGACGGTGGCCGATGTGACCAGCCGGGTCGCTTCGGCCCAGGCCGCCATCGCCCAGCTGCGCAAGCTGCTCGCCCGGGCCGGGTCGGTCAGCAGCCTGCTCGATGTGCAGAACCAGATCAACACCGAGGAAGCCAGCCTGGAGGCGCTGCAGGCACAGCAGCGCGCGCTAGCGCACCAGACCACGTTCGGCACCGTCAGCCTGCTGCTGGTGGCCAAGCCGGTGGCCGGCGTTAAGCATCATGGGCAGTCGGCTGGTTTCCTGCGTGGCCTGGCCGCGGGCTGGCACGGGCTGGTCCGGGTGGTGCTGGCGCTGCTCACCGCGGCCGGCGCCGCGCTGCCGTTCGCGGTCATCCTGGCCGCGGCCGGCTACCTGGCCTGGCGCGGCCGGCGCTGGCTGCTCCGGCACCGGTCCGCGGCCCGCGGGACCGGGCCGGCCAGCCCGGGCTCGGCCGCCGCCGAGTGAGCCGGCTAGCTGGCCGGCTCGCGCGCCGACACCTCGTGCACCAGCTCGGTCAGCCGGGCCAGCACATCCGGGTTGGTGTCCGGCAGCACGCCATGGCCGAGGTTGAACACGTGCCCCTCGGCGGTCCGGCCGCGCGCGATCACATCCCGGGCCCGGCGCTCGATCACGTCCCACGGGGCCAGCAGGATCGCCGGGTCCAGGTTGCCCTGCAGCGCGGTGCGGGCCTCCACCCGGCGGACCGCCTCATCCAGCGGCACCCGCCAGTCCACCCCGACCACGTCCGCGCCCGCCTCGCTCATCATGCCGAGCAGTTCGCCGGCCGTGACGCCGAAGTGGATCCGGGGCACCCCGGCGCCGTCCAGTGCCTCGAAGATCCGCCTGCTGTGCGGCAGCACCCCGGCCTGGTAGTCCTCCGGGCTGACCGCGCCGGCCCAGGAGTCGAACAGCTGCACCGCGGACGCCCCGGCGGCCACCTGGACCTGCAGGAAGCTGATCGCGATGTCGGCCAGCCGGTCGAGCAGCGCGTGCCACAGCGCCGGGTTGCCGTACATCAGTGATTTGGTCCGGTCGTGGCCCTTGGACGGGCCGCCCTCGATCAGGTAGGAGGCCAGCGTGAACGGCCCGCCGGCGAAGCCGATGAGCGGCCGTGGGCCCAGCTCTTTGACCAGCGCGGTGACCGCCTCGGTCACATAGCTGACGTCGGACGGCTCCAGCGGCCGCAGCCGGGCCAGGTCGCGCTCGCTGCGGATCGGCTCCGCGAGCACCGGGCCGACGCCCGGCTTGATGTCGATGTCCAGGCCCACCGCGCGCAGCGGGACCACGATGTCGCTGAACAGGATGGCCGCGTCGACCGGGTACCGGCGCATCGGCTGCAGGGTGATCTCGGTGATGACATCCGGCAGCGTGCACGCCTTGAGCATCGGCATGCCGCCCCGGGCGCGGCGGTATTCGGGCAGCGAGCGGCCCGCTTGGCGCATGTACCAGACCGGCGTGTAGGGCACCGGCAGGCGGCGGCAGGCGAGCAGGAACGGGGACTCCGCGAGCGGAGGATTCTGCTCTGTCACACCTGCGATGCTCTCACACGGCCGCCGCCGCGCCGGTGCATCTGCCCAGGTGGCATCCTTGGGACACGCCGCCCGAGTTCCACCGATCCGCGCAGTCCGCGTGCCACCATCAGGGGCAGCCTGGCGCCCGCGCCAAAAGGGCCGCGCCGCCGACTGGACTGACGAGCCGGGAGCGAGGAACGAGCGACGGGCGAGGAGGGAAGTCGGCGGGTTAAGCGGCCCGGAGGCGCAAGGGTATACAGCCCGCTGGTGAGGAGGTCGTGCAGCCGTGAGCCAGATCGCTGAGGTTGCCCCGCGTCGGCGGGCGCGGCAGCAGGCCGGCATCCCGCCAGTTCACCGGGGCTGGCCCGGCGGGCCGGAGTTGCCCGGATGCGTCGCGTGACGGTGGGTGGAGACGACGTACGCTCAGATCATGACGCGCGCTGAGGCAGTGCAGCCGGGGGACGCGGCTGCTGGGTTCGGTGCCCTGGTGGCCGAACTCCACGAGCAGCGCGACCAGGTACGCGCGCTGCGCCCGGAACTGAGCTTCGAGGATGTCCCGGCGCCGCGCACGCTGGCCCCGTACGCCACCGCGCTGGCCGCCACCGTGCTGGACGGCGAGACCGACATCGCCAGCGGCCGGCTGGTCCTGCTGTACGACCCGGCGGGCCAGGACGGCTGGGGTGGCCCGCTCCGGATCATCGTGTACATCCGGGCCGACCTCGACCCGGAGATCGCCGCGGACCCATTGATCGGCCAGGTCGGCTGGGACTGGCTGACCGAGGCGCTGGACAGCCGGACGGCCGGCTACGGGCAGCCGAGCGGCACGGTGACCCGGGTGGTCACCGAGGGTTTCGGGGCGAAAGAGAGTGAGCCCGCCGTCACCGGATTCGAGCTGCGCGCGTCGTGGTCGCCGGCCGGTCTCGATGCCCCGCCCGGTTCCGCCGCCGGGGCTGGCCGCCTGGACGAGCCCGGACGTCTCGGCGAGCCGGGCACGCTGGACGGGCATCTCGCCGCGTGGTGTGACGCGTTGTGCGCCGCCGCCGGGCTGCCCCCGCTGGCCCCCGGCGTGACCGCGCTCCGCAAGCCGGCCTCGACCACCCGGCGGCGGCGGTGACCGCGCAACAGCCGACTGCCCAGGAGCCCGACGAGCCAGGCCAGCCGCCGGTGCACGAGCCGCCCGCGCGGGAGCCCGACGAGCCAGGCTCCGCCCCGGCGGTGCCGCTGCTGGAGCCCCGGGACGGGCTGCCCCCGCTGGTCGAGACGGCGGCGGCGCTGGACGAGGCGGTCCGCGCGCTGGGCGCCGGGCAGGGCCCGGTGGCCGTGGACGCGGAGCGCGCCTCCGGCTTCCGGTACGGGCACCGGGCGTTCCTGGTCCAGCTCCGCCGGCAGGGCGCGGGCACCGTGCTCATCGACCCGGTGACCTGCCCCGACCTGTCCACTCTGGACGCGGCGCTGGCCGATACCGAGGCGGTGCTGCACGCCGCGTCGCAGGATCTGCCCTGCCTGGCCGATCTCGGCTACCGGCCGCGGCGGCTGTTCGACACCGAACTCGCCGGGCGGCTGCTCGGCTACCCCCGCGTCGGCCTGGGCCCGCTGGTCGAGAACGTGCTCGGGTTTGTCCTGGAGAAGGGGCATGCCGCCGCGGACTGGTCCACCCGCCCGCTGCCCGAGGACTGGCTGCGCTACGCCGCGCTCGACGTCGAGGTCCTGGTGGACCTGCGCGACGCGCTGGCCAGCCAGCTCGAGGCCGAGGGCAAGGACGAGTGGGCCCGGCAGGAGTTCACCGCCGTGCTCAACGCCGGCCCGCCGCCGCCACGGCCCGATCCGTGGCGGCGCACCTCCGGCATCCACCGGGTGCGCACCCGCCGCGGCCTGGCCATCGTCCGCGAGCTGTGGCTGGAACGGGACCGGATCGCGCGGCGCCGGGACCTGTCCCCCGGCCGGGTGCTGCCCGACTCGGCCATCGTCGAGGCGGCCCGGGCCGCGCCCACCTCGGTGCAGGAACTGGCCGCGGTGTCCGGGTTCCGCGGCCGGGGTGCCAAGCGGCATGCCGGCGAGTGGTTCGCCGCCATCCGCCGGGCCAACCAGGAGGCCGACCAGGAGCTGCCCCGGCCGTCCGGGCAGACCTCGGACGGGCCGCCGCCCGCGCACCGCTGGCACGAGCGGGACCCGGAAGCGGCCAAGCGGCTGGCCGCGGTGCGCACCGTGGTCGCGGCGCTGGCCGACGAGCACACGCTGCCCGCCGAGAACCTGGTCCAGCCGGACGCGGTGCGCCGGCTGGCCTGGCAGCCTCCCGAGCCGGTCAGCGCCGACCGGGTCGCCGCCGACCTGTCCGGCTACGGGGCCCGCCCGTGGCAAGTGGACCTGGTCTCGGTCCCCATCGCCGGCGCCCTGCTCCGGCTGGCCGAAAAAGACGACGAGTAACCGTGACGCAAGGCATGGGAGACGCGGAGCCGGGCGGGGAGATCGGGGCGCTGCTGGCCACGCTGGACGGACAGCGCGGGCATGTGCTCGGCATCCTGGAAGGGCTGCCCGACGAGGCCCTGCGCCGGGCGGTGCTGCCGTCCGGGTGGACCTGCCTGGGGCTGGTCCGGCACCTGGCCCTGGACGTGGAGCGGTTCTGGTTCCGCGCCGTGGTGGCCGGCGAGCAGGTCAACCTGGAAACCGGGGCCGACGCCTGGCAGGTCGGCCCGGACAGGCCGGCCGAGGACGTGCTCGGGCTGTACCGGCAGGAGACGGAGCTCGCCAACGCGATCATCGCGGCCCGAACTCCCGACGCCGCGCCCGCCTGGTGGCCGGCCGAGATCTTTCCCGGCCTGCCAGCCCGCCCGCTGCGGGACACGGTGCTGCATGTGATCACCGAGACCGCCTGCCACGCCGGCCACCTGGACGCCGTGCGGGAGCTCATCGACGGCCGGACCTGGCTGGTGCTCACCGAGTAGCCGGTGCCGCCAGTCTTGACAGAGCTCCGGGACAGGTCTAGCTTCCCCATCATTGATAAGAAACTTTCCTAATAAGCGCCTCCGTCCGCCTGTGCCTCCGTCCCGCCTGTGCCCCCGTCCCGCCCGTGCCCCCGTCCCGCCCGTGCCCCCGTCCCGCCTGTGCCTCCGTCCCGCCTGTGCCTTCGTCACCGCAGGAAAGCTGGCCTTATGTCCCGGTTGCGTTCGCTTCGCACGGCCGCCGCACTCGCCGCCGCCGCGCTCGCCCTGCCCCTGCTCACCGTGGCCGGCACCGCCTCGGCTGCCCCGCAGGCCCGCTCCTCGGCCTGGGGCGGCGGGCTGCCCGCACACCTCTTCACGCCCTACTTCGAGGCCTACCTCACCGGCAGCCCGGCCACCCTGTCGGCCGAATCGGGCGCCAGGTACCTGACGCTGGCCTTCATCCAGACCCCGAAGAAGGGGTCGTGCACGATCGACTGGAACGGCGACCAGAGCACGCCGATCTCCTGGTCGGTATACGGCAGCGACATCGCCGCCATCCGGGCGGCCGGCGGCGACGTCATCCCGTCGTTCGGCGGCTACTCGGCCGACCACGACGGCACCGAGATCGCGGACAGCTGCCACAGCGTGCCGAAGATCGCCGCCGCCTACGAGAAGGTGATCACCACCTACCGGGTGACCCGGCTCGACCTGGACACCGAGGACAACTCGCTGACCAACAAGGCGGGCATCAGCCGGCGCAACGCCGCCATCCGGCTGGTCGAGCAGTGGGCCGCCCGGTGCCACCGCCGGGTGCAGTTCGTCTACACGCTGCCCACCAACGTGGCCGGGCTCGACCCGACCGGGGTCTCCGTGCTGCGCAGCGCGGTCGCGCACCAGGCCCGGATCGACATCGTGAACATCATGACGTTCGACTACTACGACAACAAGCCGCACGAGATGGCGCGGGACACGATGACCGCCGCCGGGCACCTGTACAGCACGCTGCACCAGCTCTACCCGCTGAAGTCCGCCGCCCAGCTCTGGCACATGATCGGCGTCACCGAGATGATCGGCATCGACGACTTCGGGCCGCCGGAGGTGTTCAAGCTCAGCGACGGGCCGGTGGTGCTGCACTGGGCCACCGCCAAGGGCCTGGGCGAGCTGTCGTTCTGGGCGCTGCAGCGGGACAACGGCGGCTGCCCAGGCACCGCGGGCAGCAACACCTGCTCCGGCGTCAAGCAGTCCACCTGGCAGTTCAGCCACATCTTCGAGCCCTTCACCCGCTGGTAGCGGCCTGGTGAACCTGGGTGCGCCGCACCGCAAAAGAGTTGGCGAGGGGGCGCCTATTCCACCTGCCCACGGCCCGGATGCGGGTGGACACCACGCTGGCCGGCCAGGTGGCCCATCCGTGGTACGCGTTCGGCGAGGAGGTGCTGGACGTGGAGCCGCAACAGCGGCGGGACCAGCGCCAGCGCGCCGATCTGGGCCGGGCTGATCGCGCTGGCCGACCAGTACGCGCACCGCCACCTGGGCTTCGTCAACCCGGCGCTGTACCGCATCGCGGCCAGCCCGGCCTACCACCTGGCCTTCCACGACATCACCAGCGGGAACAACACGGCCAAGTTTCCGCCCAAGACCTTCACCGGCTACCGCGCCGCGCCGGGCCGGGCTGGGACCCGGTCACCGGCCTGGGCAGCCCGGACGCCCAGCAGCTTGTCCCGCTGCTGGCCCGGTTCGCCCAGCACTAACCCACGATGCTTAACGCCAGTACCTGGCGACGGCCTGCTCCGCTATGGCGGGCCGTCGCTGGGCGGCGGAAGACTGTCGGTGGGTCTGGCTAAGGTCGAACTAGTCTTCGATTCTGGCTGGGAGGTGAGCCGTAGTGTGCGACCGGTTACCAGCGCCGGACAGCGTTACCGGCGCGCTGGCCCTCCTGGACCAGGCGCTGGATTACCTGAACACCGCCGATATGGCTGCGCTGCCAGTAGACACCCAGGCCGCGGCGCTGCGGTCGTTAGAGACCGCCGAGGCTAAGCACACCGCGGCCCGGACCGCGGTGCTGTCGGCGTTCAGCGCCAGCGGCGGCCCGCAAACCGATGGGCACGGCGCGGCCCGCATCTGGCTGCGCTGGCAGACCCGCATCACCAAAGGCTCGGCCGCGGGCGCGGTGGCCTGGATGCGGCGGCTGGCCGCCCACCCGGTCATCGAGCGGGCGCTGGCCCGGGGGGAGCTTTCCGCGTCCTGGGCCCGCGAACTGTGCGCCTGGACCGATCGGCTGCCGGCCAGCGTGCGCGACGACGCGGACCGGCTGTTGGGCCAGGCCGCCACCGGCGGCGCCGACCTGGAGGATCTAGGCCGCCTGGCCGAGGCCATCTACCAGCAGACCCACGACGGCGACAGCGACAGCGACGACGGGTTCGGGGAGCGGAACTTCCACCTGGGCATCACGTTCCGCGGGGCGGGCCGGGCGCAGGGTGATCTGACCCCGGGCTGCGCCGCCGCGCTCTCGGCGGTGCTGGAGGCGCTGGGCAAGAAAGCGGCCCAGAAGATCTCCGGACCGCCGCGCAGCGCCGCCACGACGCGCTGGAAGACGCCTGCCGCCGGCTCATCGCCACCGGCACGCTGCCCACCCGCGCCGCCCAGCCCACCCAGGTCCAGGTCCACCTCGGACTGGCCGAACTGCGCGACATGCCCGGCGCGGCCGCGGCCGAACAGGCCTGGATACACGCACATTCCGGCCCCGGCCAGCCGGGCTGGCTGACCGGCCCCGAAGCCCAGGCCGCTGCCTGCGACGCCACGATTGTCCCAGTGGTCACCGGCCGCGTCAACCAGACGGCGCTCGGCCAGCTCACCGACGCGTTCGCCGGCGCGCACCGGCGGCCACTGTCGCCAGTCAGCCGGCGGCGGCTGGCCCGGGCCCTGCTCGGGCTGGCCATCGACGCCATGTCCGGGCCCGGCGGCCTGGCCACCGTACTGCGTACCAATCTGGCCGGCACCGACCTGTCCCTGGCCACCCCGCTGACCACCATCAGCCTGCCGCTGGACATCGGCGCCGGCAGCGAAGCCATCCCCATCCACCTGCGCCGCGCCGTCACCCTGCGCCACCCACACTGCGCCTTCCCCGGCTGCCACCAGCCCCCGCCAGCGTCTGCGACGTGCACCACCTGATACCCCGCTCCGCCGGCGGCGCCACCGCGCTGCACAACCTGGTCCCGCTATGCCGCTTCCACCACCTCATCGCCATCCACCACTGGGGCTGGACCCTGCACCTCAACCCCGACGCCACCACCACCGCGACCAGCCCCGACGGCCGCCGCGTCTGGCACAGCCACAGCCCACCCGGCCAGGCCGCTTAACCCCGGCCGGGCACGGAAACTGTCGGTGCCATGTCGTACGGTCACACCTGGCAGGACGTGTGTCCCGGTCACTGCGGCCGGGCGGACAGGCAGGAGCGAACATGCCCGGAACCGCGGCGCCCGGGGTCGTCTGGCACCGGC
>CAVWSA010000044.1:0-20659 GCA_963757545.1 uncultured Actinomycetes bacterium
CAGCGGCGGCCGGACCTGGCTGTTCCTGGTCAACCACACCACCGAGCCGGTAGCTGTCTGCGCGGACGGCGTAGAGCTGCTGTCCGGCAGCCAGATAGCGGGCTCCGTGGAGTTGCCGCCGGGAGGCGTCGCGGTGGTCCGGGAGGAGTCCGTGCCCAGTCGGTGATGGCGTGGCCCGGCGGTGCGCCGCGACGGCTATGGCAGCAGCGTCAGTGACTTCACGTGGCTCGGCCGGACGACGGTGAAGTGCCGCCGGTCGAGTCGGCGATGTCGGTATTTGAGGCGCTCCGCGATCGCGATCACCGAGGCGTCTGTTGTCCCCAGGGGGAGATCGCATAGGTCTCGACCAGTCCGGCCATCCGGGCGTAGTCCGCGGCGGTCAGGTCCACGGCTGCGAAATCGGCTTCAGCGAGGGAGCGGAGGAAGAGCGATTCGACGCGTGCTCCGGCTTCGCCAGGGCGAGGAGGTAGCCGACCTCAGCGGTGACCGTGGCCGGGACCAGCAAGTCCCTGCCTGCCGCATGCATGTCGTTGAACAACCGTACGCATGCAGCGTGGTCGGCATCATTCGACAGTGCAGCGGCCACCAGCGGGCCGGTGTCGCAGATGATCACGCCTGGCGGCCGAAGCCGTCTTTGAGCGACTCCGGATCGGGCGGCCACGTCAGAGGTCCGGCCCGTACCAGCGGCGAACCATGCTGGCGGCCATCTCCGGTCTCCGGCGGCACGGAGATGGCGGCGCACGTCATGAACTGCGACCTGTTCCTCCGGCAGCTCTTCGACCAGGCGGAGCAACTCTTCGCGCTGCACGCTCATGGGCTCAGTGTACTCAGGCCGTCGCGGACGGCCAGGACGGCGTTCCAGCGGGCCGCGCCGGCCAGGTCGCGGGCGTGCTCGGTGACCGGTAGTCCTGCCGGGCCGCGCCGTCGGCGAGCCCGGTCCAGGTCATGGCCGCACCGCTCGAGCACGATCGAGAAGTCCCGGCGCACCGGCTCGAGCAGGTCATAGCCGAACGACCGGTGCAGCCGCGGGAACAGCGGCTTGTACAGCCGGGCGCGCTCGTGCAGCCCAGACGAGTAGGACATCGGGTTCTTCGGCCGCCGCCTGATGTAGTCGGGCAGGACGTCGGCGAATGCCTGCCGGAGGATCCACTTGTCCTGGCCTCGCGCAGCTTAACTCGACGCGGCAGCCGCATGGCCAGCTCGACCAGGGCCAGGTCGAGGAACGGCACGCGGTCTCCACGCCGTTCCCCATGCTGGCCCGGTCGACCCGCTGCAGTTCGGTCCGGCACAGGTTGCGGATCTTGTGCAGGAACAGCCGCCGCGCCTGGTCCTGCTGATCTGGTAAGTACATCGGATAGCCGCCGAACAGCTCGTCCGAGCCGTCGCCGGTCAGCACGACCTTCACCCCGCGCTGGGGATGCGGCGGAAAGCGGCACGGAAACGACCGCGTTGATGATGTCGCCGTACTCGGTCAGTTCAGACATCCGGATGGCCTCCCGGATATCGGCCAGCCGGATGTCACCGGGCGCAGCTCGATCACCTCGTGCGGCACGCCGAGGTCGGCGGTCAGCCGGCGCGCGAACGCCAGGTCTTCGCTGCCCGGCGCGCCGATGGTGAACGCGACGCAGTCCGGGTGCATCTCCCGCACGTGCAGTAGGGTCAGCGTGCTGTCCAGCCCGCCGGACAGGATGACCCCGACCGTCAGCCCGGTGTCCACCCGGACCCGGATGCTGTCCTCCAGCGCGGCCCGGATCAGCTTGGCCGCCTCGTCCGGGTCCTCGATCACCGGCTGGCCCGCACCCAGCCGGAGCAGGTCACATGGGGCGCAGGTCCGGCCCGGCCGCCGCGTCCGGGAACCAGCCGCCGCGGCTGCCCGGAGCTGGCCTCGGCCCAGCCGTGGTGCCCGGGCGGCATTCGCGGACCGGCGCGCCCACCCCGGTCAGCGCCTTGACCTCCGACGCGACGTACAGGAGCCGCCGCGCCGGGACCAGTACAGCGGCTTCACGCCCAGCGGATCGCGGGCCAGGTAGACCCGGTCGGCCACGGTGTCGGCCAGGGCGAACGCGAACTCGCCGCGCAGCCGCCGGACCACGCGTCGCCCCATTCCAGGAATGCCTCCAGCACCACCTCGGTATCGCTGTCGCTGCGCAGCCGGTGCCCGCGGCTGGTCAGTTCGGCCTGCAGGGCCCGGTAGTTGAAGACCTCGCCGTTGTAGCAGAGCACCCAGCGGCCGTCGGCCGACCGCCACGGCTGGATCGCGTGCTCGGCGTCCACGATGCGCAGCCGCTGGGTGCCGGCCAGCACCGGCCGGTGTGCAGCACCTCCTCCACCTCACCGCGCGGGGCCAGCGACGTGATCATCCGGCGGAAGGTGGCCCGGTTGGGCTCGGGGTCGAGGACAGCCGCGATGCCGCACATCCCGGTCAGCCGTCCTGGGCCGCGCTGGACCGCAGCCCGGCCGCGGCGTCCGGGCTGACGCAGACGTGCCAGGCCTGCCCCTCATCGATCACGTTGACTTGGCCTGCCTGCTGCAGGCCGAGCAGCAGTGCCTCCAGCGCGGGCCGCGCGCCGAACTGGGCGAACCAGGCCATCTCGATGTCCATGGCGTAACCCACGCAGTGCGCGCTGGGCAGCGACGCGGCGTAGCCCAGCGCGCGCAGCCGGCGTTGATGCTCGATGCTGCGGGCCAGGCTGGTCACCCACAACGCGGGTGTCCGCGGCCCGGCCTCGGCGGCCAGCCCGGCGGCCAGCTGGTTCAGCAGGGGCACCGCCTCGGGGCGGCTGCGGGCGAAGCGGAGCCCGGCGGTATGCGGCGCCCGGTCCGGCCGCAGCCGCCGGACCGCCGCGCGGGCCGCCCGGGCGGGCAGGCCGCGGGCCTGCCTGCGGTACTGGAACAGCAGCCGCCCGTCCCGCCGCAATGGCTCCAGATCGACCAGGTCGGCGGAGCCGAGCAGCTCGGTATCGGTGACATAGGCCCGGGTCTGGCCCCACCACATGATGTCGATCAGGGCGAACAGGTGAATCCGGATATGGGCGGCCAGGTCCTTGGCGGAACTGCGCACGTTTGGCTGGTAATGCCGGACCTCACGGAGCAGCCGCTGGGCCGCCGCGTCACTGCCTTCCGGTGTGGCCGACAGCACCGCGGTAAGCTCCGTGCCGCCGATCCGCTCGGTGAGCACCCTTTCCGCCTTGCCCAGATCGCCCGGGCCGGTGTCGCCGGCGATCTCCAGCAGCAGGTCGGCCACGGCGTCGCGGATACACCGGCAGGTCGGGGCCGGTATTCAACATGTGACCGAGAGTAACATAATGAAAACGGTAAGTTACGGAGATGCATTGCGTCGTCGTGCGTAGCGGTGCTGCCGTAATCTCCGAGCTGGGCGGATGGCCAGCTAACGGCCGAGATAGGGAGCAGAAGACCACCCGGCAGATCCCGGTGGTGATCCTGGATCCGGTCAGTTAGCCGTCAGGCCGGGGTGACCACCAGCACCGCGATCTTCCGGCTGGTCTTGGCCTGATAGCGCTGGTACCGGCCGCGGTTGCCCTCGTTGACCAGCTGCCACAGCCGTGCATAGCCGGGGTCGTCGGGCGGCACCACCCGGGCCGTGCCGAGCAGGTGCGCCGGGCCGATCTGCAGCTGCACCTCCGGCTTAGCGGTGGCGTTGAGCAGCCAGGCCGGCGGCCGGTCAGATCCATTGTTCGACGCCACGAACACGTAGCCGGCGCCGTCCCGGGTGTAGACCAACGGCACGGTCCGGGACCGGCCGGTCTTCCGCCCGGTCGTCGTCAGCAGGGCGGCTCGCACCCCACCACCTAGCCGGTGGCCGATCCGGCCGCCGGTCAGCTCATAGGCCCAGCGGTGCGCAGCAAGCGGGTTCATACTCTCTAGTCTCCCGTTTTCACCGGTGCCACCGAACCCGTTTGAGGTGTCCGATCGCGGTGAGTTGATCAGCCTGTGTCGCGGAAGGTTGATCAACGATGACTCAAACCGAAACCGGCGGGAGGAACGTCCTCGCCGAACTCGACCAGCGGGTACCGACCAGGTTCTACTGGCAGCTCACCTTGCTCGCCTGCCTGGGCGGCTTCCTGTTCGGTTACGACACCTCGAACATCGGTGCCGCACTCAACTTCGTCCCCTACCACCTGAATGGCTTCTGGACCGGCTACCTGGTCGCCGGCGCATCGCTCGGCGCCGCGGCCGGTGCCCTCGGCGCCGGGCCGATAGCCGACCGGTTCGGCCGGAAAGCCCTGCTGATCGCGGACGCGCTGATCTACGCGGTGGGAGCGATCCTGTCCGCGGTCACCCCGGACGCCGCGGTGCTGCTGTTCGCGCGGACGCTGATCGGGCTGGCCATCGGGGCCGACTCGGCCATCGCCACCGCCTACATCGCCGAGTACGCGCCGAGCAACCGCCGCGGCGCGCTCAGCATGCTGCAGCAGTGGATGATCACCGTCGGCATCCTGGTCTCCTATGTCGTGGCGCTGATCATCCTCAAGCTTGCGCCGGGCAGCGCGGGCAGCACGGACTGGCGGCTCATCCTCGGCATCGGCGCCATCCCGGCGCTGATCGGCCTCGCGCTGCGGACCAAGATGCCGGAGTCGCCCCGGTGGCTGATGCGGCACGGCGACTATCCCGGCGTGCAGAAGGCGCTGGGCAGCTTCGGGACTGAGGTCTCAGTGCAGGACGTGGAGTACACCGCCGGGCAGCTGGAAGAGGCGGACCGGCGCGCGAAGCGGCGCACCAAGTGGACCCCGGGCGTGCGCCGCGCGTTGATCGTGGTCTGCGTGTTCTTCATCTTCCAGCAGATCACCGGGATCAACGTCCCGCTGTACTACGGCCCGCACGTGCTCGGCCCGCTGTTCCAGGGCAGCAGCTCGCTGGTGGACAAGACCATCTCCGGCGTCGAGGTCACCCTGATGCTCACCGCGGTGAACGTGTTGGCCACCTACTTCGCGTTCCGCTGGATCGACCGGAAGGGCCGCCGCAAGCTGGCCATCGGCGGGTACATCGGGATGGGCCTGGCCGCCCTGCTGGCCGCGGCCGGGCTGTCCTTCTTCTCCGGGACCTCGGAGATCGTCGTGGTGATGATCGGCCTGGCCGCGTTCATCGCCTCGTTCGCCATCGGCGTGGGCGGCACCGGCTGGCTGCTGCAGGGCGAGGTGTTCCCCACCGACGTCCGCGGCCGGGCCGCGTCCACCGGTGCGACCGTGGACTGGCTGGCCAACTTCGCGCTCATCGAGGTGTTCCCGCTGTGGATGTCGGGGATCGGTCTCGGCTGGGTGCTGGCCTGCTTCGCCGGGTTGTGCGTCGTGGCCATCGGCTTCGTGTACCGGTTCGTGCCGGAGACGAAGAACCGGTCGGTGGAGGAGATCACCGAGATCTTCGAGCGCGAGGCACGGACCGGCGAGACCGCGGCCGTCACCACCTAGCGGCCACGACCTGATCGGGACCAGCGGCGCCCGGTCTTCGCCCAGCGTCCATCTAGGATGCGGGTGATGACCGGGCGCTGGGAATTCTGGATCGACCGCGGCGGCACGTTCACCGACGTCGTGGCCCGGCGCCCGGACGGCACGCTGGCGGTTCGCAAGCTGCTGTCCGACAACCCGCGGGCCTACCCGGACGCGGTGCTGGCCGGCATCCGGGAACTGCTCGGCGTGCGGCCGGGCGAGCCCATCCCGGGCGAGGCGATCGGCTCGGTCCGGCTGGGCACCACGGTGGCCACCAATGCGCTGCTGGAGCGCCGTGGCGAGCCCACCGTGCTGGTCATCACCCGGGGCTTCGGCGACGCGCTGCGCATCGGTTACCAGAACCGGCCGCGCATCTTCGACCGCCGGATCGTCCTCCCCGAACTGCTGTACGACCGGGTCATCGAGGTGACCGAGCGGGTCAGCGCGCACGGCGAGGTGATCACCCCGCTGGACGAGGACGCGGTGGCCGCCGACCTGGCCGCGCGCGTACGCGGCCGGCTTCCGGTCCGCGGCCGTGGTCTGCCTGCACGGCTACCGCTACCCGGTGCACGAGGCGCGGATCGGCGAACTGGCCCGGGCGGCCGGCTTCACCCAGGTGTCCGAGTCCGCCGCCACCAGCCCGCTGATGAAGCTGGTGTCCCGGGGCGACACCACGGTGGTGGACGCCTACCTGTCGCCCATCCTGGCCCGCTACGTGGATCAGGTGGCAGCTGAGCTGCCCGGGGTCCGGGTGCTGTTCATGCAGTCCAACGGCGGGCTGGCCGACGCGCGGCGGTTCCGCGGCAAGGACTCCATCCTGTCCGGCCCGGCGGGCGGCATCGTCGGCATGGCCCGGAGCAGCGCCGCGGCCGGCTACCGCCGGGTCATCGGCTTCGACATGGGCGGCACGTCCACCGACGTGTCGCACTTCGCGGGGGAGTTCGAGCGGCAGTACGAGACCGAGGTGGCCGGGGTCCGGATGCGGGCGCCGATGCTGAGCATCCACACCGTGGCCGCGGGCGGCGGGTCGGTGCTGCACTTCGATGGCAGCCGGTTCCGGGTCGGGCCGGACTCGGCGGGCGCCAGCCCCGGGCCCGCCTGCTACCGGCACGGCGGCCCGCTCACCGTGACCGACGCCAACCTGATGCTGGGCCGGATCCAGCCCGGCTACTTCCCGCGGGTGTTCGGCCCGCGCGGCGACGAACCGCTGGACGCCGACGTCACCGCCCAGCGGTTCGCGGGACTGGCCAGCGAGATCAGCGCGGCCGACGGGCAGCCGCGGAGCAGCGCCGAGGTGGCGGCCGGCTTCCTGGAGATCGCGGTGGCCAACATGGCCAACGCGATCAAGAAGATCTCGGTGCAGCGCGGCTACGACATCACCCGGTACGTGCTGGCCACGTTCGGCGGCGCGGGCGGCCAGCACGCCTGCGCGGTGGCCGATCAGCTCGGCATGACCACGGTGCTGATCCACCCGCTGGCCGGGGTGCTGTCCGCCTACGGCATGGGCCTGGCCGACGTCACCGCGATGCGCGAATCAGCCGTGGAGGCCGAGCTGTCCGAGGAAGCCCTCGCCGCCGCAGGCGACCTGGTCCACCGGCTCGAGTCGGCGGCGCGGGACGAGCTGGCAGGCGATGGCGTTAGGCAGGATGATCTTCGGTCTGCCCGCCGCGCTCACCTGCGGTATGCCGGGACGGACACCGCGCTGATGGTCCCGCTGACTGACCGGCCCGGGCTGGTCCGCGCGTTCGAGACGGCGTACCGGCAGCAGTTCTCCTTCCTGATGCCGGACAAGCCGGTCGTGCTGGAGGCGGTGTCGGTCGAGCTGACCGCGGCGCCGGGACCCGCCGCGGCCAGCCTGGTGGCGGCGCCGGGCACCGGCCCGGGCGCGGCGCGGGTGCCGATGTTCACCGGCGGCCGCTGGACCGAGGTGGACCTGGTGCCGCGGCGCGGGCTGCGGCCCGGCACGGAGCTGGCCGGGCCGGCCATCATCACCGAGGACTTCGCTACCACAGTGGTCGAGCCGGGCTGGCAGGCCGAGCTGACCGGCCAGGGTGACCTGCTGCTCACCCGGGCCGGGCCGGCCCGGCCCGGCGCGCCGCCGGCACCGGCGCCGACCCGGTGCTGCTGGAAATCTTCAACAACCTGTTCATGTCGGTGGCCGAGCAGATGGGCGTGCGGCTGCGCAGCACCGCGCACTCGGTCAACATCAAGGAGCGGCTGGACTTCTCCTGCGCCGTGTTCGACCGCGCCGGCCAGCTCATCGCCAACGCGCCGCACATGCCGGTGCACCTGGGCTCGATGGGCGAGAGCATCAAGATGGTCATCGCCCGCAATGCCGGCGCGATCGAGCCGCGGCGACGTGTTCATCCTGAACGACCCGTACCACGGCGGCACCCACCTGCCGGACATCACCGTGGTCACGCCGGTGTTCGGCGACGGACCAGGGCGGGGAGATCTGTTCTTCGTCGCCTCCCGCGGGCACCACGCCGAGATCGGCGGCATCACGCCGGGGTCCATGCCGGCGTTCAGCCAGCGGGTCGAGGAAGAGGGCGTGCTCATCGACAACTGGCTGCTGGTGTCCGGCGGCCAGTTGCGTGAGGCGGCCACGCTGGACCTGCTGGGCTCGGCCGAGTACCCGTCCCGTGACCCGGCGGCGAACCTGGCCGACCTGCGCGCGCAGGTGGCTGCGAACGAGAAGGGGGTCGCCGAGCTGCGCGGCTGGTCGGCGACTTCGGCCTGGACGTGGTGACCGCCTACATGGGCCACGTGCAGGACAACGCCGAGGAGGCGGTGCGCCGGGTCATCGCCCGGCTGCATGACGGTGCGTACCGCTACGAGCTGGACAACGGCGCGGTGATCCAGGTCGCGGTGCGCGTGGACCAGGCGGGCGCGGACCGCGGAGATCGATTTCACCGGCACCTCGCCCAGCTGCCGGGCAACTTCAACGCCCCGCGTCGGTGGCCATGGCGGCGGTGCTGTACGTGTTGCGCACGCTGATCGACGGCGAGATCCCGCTGAACTCGGGCTGCCTGAAGCCGGTCACCGTGGTCATCCCGCCGGGCTGCTGCTGGCCCCGGCCTAGCCGGCGGCGGTGGCGGGCGGGAACGTGGAGACGTCGCAGGCGGTCACCGACGCGCTGTACGCCGCGCTCGGCGTGCGGCCGAGGGGGCCGGCACGATGAACAACTTCACGTTCGGCAGCGCCCGCCACCAGTACTACGAGACGGTGTGCCGGCGGATCCGGGGCCGGGGACGGCTTCGACGGCACCCGGTGGTGCAGACGCACATGACCAACTCCCGGCTCACCGACCCGGAGGTGCTGGAGTGGCGCTACCCGGTGCGGCTGGAGTCTTACCAGATCCGCCGGGGCAGCGGCGGCGCGGGCCGGTCTCGTGGCGGTGACGGCGGCCAGCGGCGGCTGCGCTTCCTGGCGCCGATGACGGTGAGCATCCTGAGCAGCCACCGCCGGGTCCCGCCGTACGGCATGGCGGGCGGCCAGCCCGGCGCGCTGGGCCGGCAGTGGGTGGAGCACCCGGACGGCCGGGTGACCGGGCTAGCTGGCTGCGACACCGTGGACGTGGCCCCGGGCGATGTCTTCGTGCTGGAAACCCCCGGCGGTGGCGGCTACGGCGGCCAGAAGCATGACCGTGGCCGGGGGTATGTGCCGCAAGGTGAGACAAGCAGAGTGGGCGAAGAGCTAGAAGATTCTCTTCAGGATCGAGCCACCAGCTGACGCTGTGGGGGAACGTGATGCGAACAGGCAGCGGCCAGGGCGACGATCCGCGGCCGTTAGCCAGCAGGCCGAGCCGGCTGTCAGTTCCGCGTCCGCTACTACCCGGCTGGTCACCTGGCATAGCGATCTCGCGGCTGGCATCGACCGGCTCGGCTGGCTCCGGGCGCTGAGCGACTGGCTGACCGGGGTGCTGGGGCCAGTCCGCGAACAGCATCAAGACAATCTGGTCCTTGAGCTGCTGCATGGCGGCCGATGGGTCGGCCACCCGCTGCATCCGGCACTCAGCGATCTGCCCATCGGGCTGTGGTCAGGCGTCGTGGTGCTGGACGCTGCCGGCCGCGACCCAGCTCCGCGGCGCGGAATCGACGCCGCGGGCATGCTCAGCGCGGCCGGCATCCTGGCGGCGGGCGCTACCGCGCTGACCGGCCTGAGCGACTGGGCCGTCAGCGACGATCAGGACCGCCGGGTCGGGCTGTTCCACGGCCTGCTCAATACGCTGGGCCTGGGGCTGCAAGGTGCCTCCCTGGGCACCCGGATGGCTGGCCACCGTGGCACGGCACGCGCTCTGGGCGTGGCCAGCCTCACGGTCACGGCCTCCGCCGGTTACCTCGGCGGTCACCTCGTATTCACCAAAGGTGTGATGGTCAACCGGGTGGCGTGGACCATCGGGCCGCGGCGGTGGACCCGCGCGCTGCAGGAAGCGGACCTGCCGGACGATTCGCCGACCGCCGTCGAGGCCGAGGGACGTCAGATCATGCTGTACCGGCACCGGGGCCGCCTCTACGCCATCGACAACATCTGCAGCCACGCTGGTGGCCTGCTCAGCCGCGGCCCAGTTACCGACCTGACCGTGACCTGCCCGCTGCACGGGTCACGTTTCGCGCTCACCGACGGCTGTGTCAGCCGCGGTCCGGCCAGCCAGCCGCAACCCGTGCTGCCGACCCGAATCCGTAATGGCTGGATCGAGGTGCGCGGCAGCCGGCACCCCAGCAGCAGGCCAGTGGAAGGAGACAGCCATGACGTTCGTAGTCGTCGCGAACCTCGACGACCTGGAGGTTGGTGACACCTTGCTCGTCAACGAGCTACGCGAGCCGGTCTGCCTCATCCGTCTCGATGATGATGATGTCCGGGCGATCCACAACACTTGCACCCATCAGCAGCAGCCGCTGCACGAGGGAACCCTCCAGGACGATGACACGCTGGTCTGCGCCGCCCACGCATCACGCTATGACCTGACCACCGGCGAGGCCGTCGGCGTGTTTGCCTGTGGCCCCATCCCGGTGTACGCATGCAAGATCGAAGACGATGCGATTCTGGTGGACATTGACCAGCAGCTGAACGACGCGCCGATACCTAATCCTCCGGCATCGGGGACGCGGGGCGCGCGCTGACGCTGCATCCTTGGCCTCATGAGCACCTACGTATTCAGGCTCAAGGCGCCACGTCCAACGTTCGCGCTGGATATGAGCGACGAGGAGCGTGAGATCATGGGCCGCCATGCCAATCATTGGCGGCCGCTGGTCGAGTCAGGCCAGATGGTGATCTTCGGTCCCGTGCTCGACAGCGGCGGCTCGTGGGGTCTTGGCGTCGTGGAGGCGGACGACGAGGAGGAGTTGCGGGCTTTCGCCGCACAGGATCCAGTGGTCACGACCGGCACGGGCACGATTGAAGTCGGGAAGATGCTGGCTGGCTTTGTCCGGCCGCGGCCAGACCGCTAGCAGATCCCGGATGAGCCAGCTGCGCGGGCTGATCAGCTCCGCGCCGCGCAGGTGGTGACCTCCACCGCGCTGTCAGCGGACCGGCTCGGCGTCGGGGTCGATGTCCTCGGTCTCCGGCTCGGCGGGCTCGGCCGGCTGGGCCGGCTCGGCCGCGCCGGCCCGGGACGCTGCCCCTAGCGGAGGGAATGGGTGAGTGGACATCTCCTCGATGACCGAGACCGCGGAACGCTGGCGCCAGGTCCGGCGCATGGTCAACCGCGACCGGCTGGCCCTGGCCGCCCAGGCGGCCCGGCTGTATCCCGGCGCGACCCGGGCGGCCGGCACCGATCTGCTGCAGGGCCGGAGTGGCTGCCCGCCGCGCCGGTCGAGCTGGCCCGGATAGCCCTGGACTGGCAGGCCAGCCGCGGGCCCCGCGCACCGACGCCACCGCGGCCGCGGCGGCGCACCTGCTCCCGCAGCAGGCGCCGGGCGGCCCGTTCCCCAGCTACGCGGCGGCGGTCGCGGTGCTGGACCCGCCCGGCCCTGTTCGAGAACCGGGTCTGCTACCGGCTGCTGGACGCCGCGCTGGTCGATCCGGCGGGGCTCACCATGGGCGCGGCCCGGTACTTCGACGCGATGAACCTGGGTCACGCCGTGGCCCACGAGCTGGCCGCCGCCCAGGACCAGGCGGATCGCCGCGGCCCGGTCAGCGTGGCTGACCTGCCGCTGCGCGCCGCGCTCGGCGACCCGTGCCAGCTCAGCCAGCGCAGCGCACTGACCGCCGTCACCACCCTGACGCTGCGCCGGGCCCCGGACGGCGCGGCCTCGTTCCTGCTGCACTG
Source organism: uncultured Actinomycetes bacterium (assembly GCA_963757545.1). Lineage (GTDB taxonomy): Bacteria > Actinomycetota > Actinomycetes > Streptosporangiales > Streptosporangiaceae > RYN-230. The sequence goes on from CAVWSA010000044.1 coordinate 11,716, forward strand.
GCGCGACCCGGCCCGGGTGAACCACGCCGGCGGCGCCTACCAGGTCATCCGCCAGCATCTTCCAGCCGGTGACCGACCGGCCCGCCGCCCAGCAGGCTGACTTCAGCCTGTGGCGCTGCATGACCCGGGAGTTCAGCGAGGAACTGCTCGGCGGCCCGGAGGACTACCCCACCCGCGATGGAGTGCTGGACTACGGCCAGTGGCCGTTCGCCCGCGAGCTGGCCGCCGCCCGGGACGCGGGCACGCTGCGGGTGCACTGCGTCGGCCTCGGCGTGGATCCGCTCACCCTGGCCACCGACCTGCTCACCGTGGCCGTGTTCGACAGCGCCGTGTTCGATCAGCTGTTCCGTGACCTGGTCACGTCGAACGCGGAGGGCCGGGTGGTGACCGAGAACGGGTCGGCGGCCATCCCGCTGCGCGCGGAAACTGTGGCGCGCTTTACCGGGGGCGCCGAGCCCATGCAGACCGCCGGGGCCGCGCTGCTCCGGCTGGCCTGGCAGCACCGCCGCGCCCTGCTCGGCTGAACGCGCAGATGCGGCACCCACCGCGCGAAGGCCCAGCGAGGCGCCGGGGCCAGGTCCCGTCTTGACGACGGAAGGTCGTGCGGCCCCACGAGACCGCCCTATCCCGGCCCGCCCCGGCAGGCCTGCCACCGCTCTGCACCCGCGCGGCGGGTGTCACAACATCCAGGCTGCTCGCCCGTCCAGCCGGCGCCCAGGGCCATAAGGCCCGGGCCGCTGGGACCCTGGTCCCGCCAAGATCAGGGTGGTTTGTCTCTCGTCCCGCGCGGCATCACATGCCAGGGTGGGTATCAGCTACACCAGGACTGGCCGGGCTTGAGGAGGACGGGCATGGCAACGAAGCCAGTGGTCGCCGGGGCGGATGGCTCGCCGGAATCAGTGCGGGCTGTGCAGTGGGCGGCCCGCAAGGCGAAGTTGCGCGGGACGGCGCTGCGCATCGTGGCCATCGCGGCGATGCCGCCCCGGATGAGCCCGAACCCGGCCACTCGCGGCACGGTGGCGGGCCACATCGAGGCGGCGGCGACCGAGGCGCTGTCCGCCGCGCCAGCCAGGCCGCCGCCGCAGCCCCGGGGTAGCCGTCGAAACCAAGCTGATCGAGCACGCCGCGCCCGCCACCGCCCTGGTGGAGTGCGGCCAGGACGCCCTGATGCTGGTGCTCGGCTCGCGCGGCGCCGGCGGGTTCAGCGCGCTCATCCTCGGCTCGGTGAGCCGGTACGCGGCTACCAACGCCAGCTGCCCGGTGGTCGTGGTGCGCGAGGAGACCATGGCCGCGCACCGCGAGATCGTGGTCGGCGTGCGCGACCCGGCTGAGTCCGCGGCCGCCCTCGGTTTCGCCTTCGAGGAGGCCGCGCTGCGCCAGGCCCGGCTGGTCGTCACGCACGCCGGGTCCCGGTCCGCGTTCGGCGGGCACGATGAGCCACCGGACGAGGAGCAGCGCGCCCTGGACGCGCTGCTGGCCAAGTGGCGGGAGAAGTACCCGGACGTGACGGTCAGCGCCGAGATCATGCACGCGCATCCGGGCCGGGTGCTGGCCGGCGCGACAGCCCGGGCCGACCTGGTCGTGCTGGGCCGGCACGCGCCCGGCACGGGGCATGGCCCGGGGCCGGCTCGATCACCCACTCGGTGCTCAGTCACGCGGACGGCCCGGTGCGTCTCTGTCCCCGGCGCCTGACCGGCCGCGGCTTACGGATACCGCGCGATCAGGCTGTCCCAGACCGGGCTAGCCGGCGTCCGGGACACGTCGCCGCCCGCCCACACGTTGCCCAGCGACGTCCCGGACACCTGGAACAGCTCGGCCCCGGCCTGCCCGGGCACGGTCACCCGGCTCCACCGGCTGCCGTTCCCGTGCATGACCAGCGCGCTCTTCCCCCACACCCCGACCGCCCATTGATCGCTGGCGCTCAGCGCGGCCATGCCGTACAGGCTGTTCTGCGTCGTGGCGGAATTCCGGTACACGCGCTGCCAGCCGCCCGCGCTCGCGGCGTGGGCCGGAACCGGCCAGGGTGCCTGCCTAACGCCAATGCCAGGCCGGTGGCCACGACTGGCCTGCCCGGCCTGCGGGTGAGACTCACCATGATGCCGGTCCCCCGGGGGCTCGTCACAGCTTGTCGGACCGGGACATTAGCGGCAAAACGCCAGCTCGCCCAACCGTCGCTCATAGCCCGATGCCGGGTACCGGGCGGCCGTTCTCCAGGTAGCAGGTCCCGGTGGCGCGCCGGGCCGCCCGGACCCGCCGCCGGATCGGCTTGCGCAGCAGGTCCAGGGCGGCGGGTACCGGCAGCAGCCGGTACTCGGAGATCTCCTCCGGCTGCAGCACGATGCCGGCCAGGCTGCGGCCGGGCAGCACGCCGCAGTCGAACAGGAAGCGCAGGCCGCCCGGCTTGCCGGGCCGCGGCGGCCGGAAGTCCACGCAGGCCAGCCGGCCCTGCTGCACGTCCAGGCCGCATTCCTCACGGACCTCGCGGCGGCAGGCGGCCCACGGGGTCTCGCCGTCCGCCTCCATCACCCCGCCCGGGATGGTCCAGCCTGACTTGTAGACCGGGTTGACGATGAGCAGCCGCCCGGCCTGGTCGAAGATCAGCGCCCCGGCCGAGGCCGGGATGGCGGGGAGCGGCGGGCCAGCGTCGTCAGGATGCTCAGCGGCAGTCACGCCAGCCACGCTACGTGCCACCGGCTCCCGGCGCCCGGATCAGCCTGCTCTCCCCAGCCGGCCTGGACTCTAAGCTGAGGGCGTGCCCGCGAGCATGAGAAGCGACCTTGGCATCCCTGAGCACAGCCGGGCTTGCCTGTTTGACCTCGATGGCGTACTCACCCAGACGGCCGTGGTGCACGCGGCCGCCTGGAAGGAGATGTTCGACGGCTTCCTCCGTCAGTGGGGGGAGCGGACCGGACAGCGGCTCGCCCCGTTCGATGCGGTGGCCGACTATGACAACTACGTGGACGGGAAGCCGCGGGCCGACGGCACGCGCTCGTTCCTGGAGTCCCGGGGGATCAAGCTGCCCGAGGGCAGCGCGGTTGAACGAGCCGGGGAAGCTGACCAAAGCGGGGCTGGGCAACCTGAAGAACGAGATAGTGCTGCGCCGGATCGCCGAGGATGGCGTCAAGCCGTACCCCGGCTCGGTGCGCTACCTGCACGCGGTCATCGCGGCCGGGTGCGCCGGGCCGTGGTCACCTCCAGCGCCAACTGCGTCAGCGTGCTCGCCTTGGCCGGCCTTGCCGGCATGTTCGACGCGATCGTGGACGGCGTGGAAGCCGCCCAGCAGCACCTGGCGGGCAAGCCCGCGCCGGACACCTACCTGGCCGCGGCCCGGGCGGTCGGCGTGCCGCCCGGCCGCCGCCGTGGTCTTCGAGGACGCGCTGGCTGGGGTGGCCGCGGGGCGGGCCGGGCAGTTCGGTTTCGTGGTCGGCGTGGACCGGGTCGGCCAGGCCGGCGCGCTGCGCGCGTCCGGCGCCGATGTGGTGGTCGGTGACCTGGCCGGCCTGCTGGCGGACCGATGATCCAGCACCCGCGTTTCCGGTCGACCCGTGGTGCCTGCGCGAGACCGAGCTGCACGCGGCATGCTCGCCCAGACCGAGTCGTTGTTCGCCCTGTCCAACGGGCATATCGGCTGGCGCGGGAACCTGGACGAGGGGGAGCCGCACGGCCTGCCCGGCGCGTACCTGAACGGGTTCTACGAGCAGCGGCCGCTGCCCTACGCCGAGGCGGGCTTCGGCTATCCGGAGTCCGGCCAGACGATGATCAACGTCACCAACGGCAAGCTGATCCGGCTGCTGGTCGACGACGAGCCGTTCGACGTGCGCTACGGCGAGCTGCTGCGCGCACGAGCGGGTGCTGGACTTCCGGCCGGCACGCTGAGCCGACGGTCGAGTGGGTGTCCCCGGCCGGCCGGCGGTGCGGGTCACCTCGGTCCGGCTGGTGTCGTTCACCCAGCGCTCGATCGGGGCTATCAACTACCAGGTCGAGCCGCTGGACGGCCCGGTCCGGGTGGTGCTCCAGTCCGAGCTGGTGGCCAACGAGCAGCTGCCGCTGGTCAGCGGCGATCCCCGGGTCGCCGCCGTGCTCGAAGCGCCGCTGGAGGCGCTGGAGCACGGCTCCGGCGATGGCCGGGCCGTGCTGGTGCACCGGACCCGGCACAGCGACCTGACCATGGCGGCGGCGATGGAGCACCGGGTGGTCTGCGACGCGCACCTGTACCAGGCACTGCGAGACCCGGCCGGACCTGGCCCGGCTGACCGTCAGCGGCGGGCTGGAGCCAGGGCCAGCAGCTCGCCTGATCAAGTTCGTCGGCTACGGCTGGTCCGCGGTCCGCTCCCGGCCCGCGCTGCGGGACCAGGTGGAGGGCGCGCTGCTGGTCGCGGCGGCACACCGGCTGGGACGCGCTGTGCGCCGAGCAGCGCGGTTACCTGGACGACTTCTGGGGCCGGGCCGACGTGGAGCTGGACGGCGACGATGAGATCCAGCAGGCGGTCCGGTTCGGCCTGTTCCACGTGCTGCAGGCCGGGGCCCGGGCGGAGGGCAGGCCGATCCCGGCCAAGGGGCTGTCCGGCACCGGCTACGACGGGCACGCGTTCTGGGACACCGAGACCTTCGTGCTCCCGGTGCTGACCTACACCACCCCGGCGCCGCCGCGCACGCGCTGCGCTGGCGGCACAGCACGCTGCCGCGGGCGACGAGCGGGCCCGCCAGCTCGGCCTGCGCGGCGCCGCGTTCCCGTGGCGCACCATCGCCGGCGAGGAATGCTCCGGCTACTGGCCGGCCGGCACGGCCGCGTTCCACGTGAACGCGGACATCGCCGCATGCGGTGATCCGTACGTGGACGCCACCGGCGACGACGCAGTTCGACCGCAACACCGGGCATCGACCTGCTGGTGGAGACGGCGCGGCTGTGGCGCTCGCTGGGCCACCTCGACGGCTCGGCGCGTTCCGCATCGACGGCGTCACCGGGCCGGACGAGTACAGCGCGATCGCGGACAACAACGTCTACACCAACCTGATGGCGCAGCAGAATCTGCGCGCGGCCGCGGACGCGGCGAGCGGCACCCGGACCGGGCCCGGCACCTGGCGTCACCGGCCGAGGAGATCGCCGCCTGGCGCGCCGCGGCCGACGGCATGCTGCTGCCCTACGACGAGAAGCTGGGCGTGCACCCGCAGGCGGAGGGCTTCACCAAGCACCAGGTCTGGGACTTCGCCGCGACCAGGCCGGACCTACCCGCTGCTGCTCACTTCCCTACTTCGACCTGTACCGCAAGCAGGTGGTCAAGCAGGCCGACCTGGTGCTGGCCATGCAGCTGTGCCCGGACGCGTTCACCGACGAGCAGAAGGCGCGCGACTTCGCCTACTACGAGTCGCTCACCGTCCGGGACTCGTCGCTGTCCGCCGCCGCCCAGGCCGTCATCGCCGCCGAGACCGGCCACCTCGACCTGGCCTACGACTACCTGGCCGAGACCGCGCTGATGGACCTGGACGACCTGGAGCACAACACCAGGGACGGGCTGCATCTCGCCGCGCTGGCCGGGGCCTGGATGGTGCTGGTGCCGGCTCGGCGGGATGCGCTGCCGCACGGGCCGGCTGCCCAGCTTCGCGCCACGGCTGCCGCCCGCGCTGACCCGGCTGTGCTTCACCGTCTGCCTGCGCGGCCGCCGACTCCGGGTCAGGTGCTGCCGGAGGAGGCCAGCTACGTGCTGGACGAGGCCGGCCCGGCGCTCGAGATCAAGCATCACGGCCAACCGGTCAGCGTGACGCACGGGGAGCCGCATCCCGGCCCATCCCGGACCGCCGCCCCGGCCGCCGCCCGCGCAGCCGCCGCGCCGGGAGCCGCCACGCCGCGATCCGGAGCGGGCCGGGGCCGCGCCCCGCGGAACCGGGCCCGGGTCAGCCGAGGATCCGCCGGCCAGTGATCCGGCACGGGGTGATCTGCACGTAGACGTCGCGGGCGCCGCCGCCCAGGGCTGCAGGCCGGGTCGGGCCTCCAGCCGGCGCACTTGCTGTTCTTCCTCACCATGGCGCGGCCGGTGACCAGCACGCTCCAGCCCTGGGTCAGTGCCTCGTCCAGCCGGTCCACCTCGAAGCCGACCGGCAGTCCAGCCGCGCGGCCAGTTCGGTATCCGCAGCAGTGCGCAGCACCACCGTCTGGCCCGCCATGGCGTAGTTGACCGGGAACACCACCGGCCCGTCCGCGGTCTGAACACCACCCGCCCGATCGCCGGCCGCTATCAGCTCATAGCACTCATCCGGCGACAGGCTGCGCAGCGTCGGCCTGCCCAGCGCGGTCATCCCGCCGATGTCGGCCTGCTGCCTGGTTGTCACGGTTCACCTCCGGTGCCGCACTGGGCTGAATTGCCACGGGCTGCGCTTCCTCTCTCATGCTGGGGCCGCGGCGCGGCTGGGCGCAGCGGTCCGAGGTCCCACCCGGGCCGGGCCGTTGGCCCGCCCAGCGCCAGTCGGCCCACGGCGGTTAAGGACCTATTTGCCGTTTAGCGGGCCTTTGCGCCTAGCGCGCTGGCCGCGACTGGGTCAGGCTGTGGCAGAGAGCGAGCAGGTCGGTGAAGGCCGGGAGGGATGGCACGATGGGGCGTACTGCTGCGGCCGCGGCACCGCGGATTGTGGTCGGCGTAGCTGGGTCGGCCGCCTCGGCGGCCGCGGTGACCTGGGCCGCCCGGGAAGCCGAGCTGCGCGGGGCGGTGCTGCACGCGGTGCACGCCGGGGAGCCGGCCGCCCGGGGCCGGGCGCCGTACGCGCCCGGCCTGCGCGAGCACGGCGATGACGAGCGGGACGCCGCCACGGCGCTGCTGCGGACCGTGCTCCAGCAGGGACTGAGCACCGTCCAGCAGGGGCTCGACACCGCCGCCCCACTGCTCGAGGTGGCCGAAGGCCTGCCCGTCCAGGTCCTGCTGCACTGCGCGGCGGGTGCCGAGTTGCTGGTGCTGGGCGGCAGCCAGGTGGCTGAGGAGGGCCCTGGCCCCCGTCCGCCGGCCTCGGCCCGGTGGCCCGGGCCTGCCTGCGCGCGGCGCCCTGCCCGGTCGTCGCGGTCAGCCCGCAGCACGTCCGGCACCTGGTACCGGACATTTTCCGCCGCCTGGTCGGCGCCCTCGAGCTGACGGCGGCCGGACCCGCAGCCGCCCTGACCCAGCGGTCGGCGCAGTGAGCTCTGGTCACAACAGGCTCGGGAGTCTACGGTCTTACATGTCAGGGCTGCGGCGATAGGCCCGGCCTGGGGCTGCGTAAGGAGGCAGCGATGCCTGGAATTGTCGTGGGGATTGATGGGTCGGCTCACTCCGAGCGATCACTCGAATGGGCCATGAAAGAGGCGGCGCTGCGGCACGCTCCGCTCACCGTTATCGCCGTGCACCCGGTCGCGGTGAGCGCCTGGACCCTCACCCCGATCACCTACCCGGCAGACGAGAGGACTGACGAAGGCGCGCGCGTCGGCCCAGGAGAGCGTGGACAAGGTGGCCAGCCGGATCGGCGGCGAGCGGCCCGCCGTGACGGTCCGTGCCGTCAACGGAGTTCCGGCTGAGGAACTGATCAAGGCGGCTGAGGGGGCCGACCTGCTGGTCGTCGGGTCCCGGGGCAGCGGCGGCTTCGGCCAGTGCGGCTGGGCTCGGTGAGCAGCCAGGTCACCCACCACGCGGCGTGCCCGGTGGTGGTGGTGCCCGGGCCAGCCGGCAGCTGAGCCCTGGCGGCCGCCACCCGCTGAGCGCTAACCGTCCCAAGGCGCTGAACCCACCCTGGTGGGTTCAGCGCCTTTTGCGTGCCCCCCGGCGGCTCGCTGCGGCCAGGGACGTATCGGTTCTATTTCGTGGCTGGACACGGCGGTTACAACAGGGTTACCGTCAAGAGCGGCAGTAAAGTCGTTTTCATACAGCGAGAGTAAGCAGCCGGAGCGCACGGATGGGCAACCTGCTCGTGGTCCAGGACCTGCGCGTCACCTACGGTGGGGTGACCGCCGTGGACAAGGTCGGCCTGACCGTGCACGAAGGTGAGATCGTGGGGCTGATCGGTCCCAATGGGGCGGGAAAGTCGTCGCTGATCGATGCGCTGACGGGCTACCATCCCGCGGCCGGCGGCCAGGTGATCTTCGACGGGGCGTCCATCACCGGCGCCCGGCCCTACCGCATCGCGCGCCGCGGCCTGATCCGCACCTTCCAGTCGGTGGAGTTGTTCGACGACCTTACCGTCGAGGAGAACCTGCTGGTAGCGGCGGAGCAACCGTCGCCGTGGTCGGTGCTGCGCGACCTGGTGGCCCCGCCACGGCCGCGCCGCAACGAGAACGTGGCCTGGGCGCTCGATGCCTGCGGCCTGGACGACGTGACCGGCCGGCTGCCCGCCAGCTGTCGCACGGCCGCCGGAAGCTGGTCGGCGTAGCCCGGGCGCTCGCCATGCGCCCCCGCCTGGTGCTGATGGACGAGCCCGCCGCCGGGCTGGACAACGACGAGAGCATCGCGTTCGGCGAGCGGGTCCGCGCGCTGCCCGGCCGCGGGGTCAGCGTGCTGCTCGTCGATCATGACATGGGCCTGGTGCTCGGGCTGTGCGATCGCATCGTGGTCATCGATTTCGGCCGGGTCATCGCCTCCGGTACGCCGGCCGAGATCCGGGACAGCCGGCCGGTCGTCGAGGCGTACCTGGGCAGTCATGGTGGTGACCGTGAACGGCTCTGACCGGGCCCGGATCGTCGAGGTGGAGGCACTCGACGCCGGGTACAACGGCAACCCGGTGGTCCGTGACCTGACCCTGCACATCCAGGAGGCCGAGGTCGTCGCGCTGCTCGGGGCCAACGGCGCGGGTAAGACCACCACGCTGGCCACCATCGCCGGGCTGCAGCGACCACTGGCGGGCGCGATCCGGATGGGCGGCAAGGACATCGCGGGCAAGTCAGCGCACCGGCTGGCCCGCGGCGGGCTGTCCCTGGTCCCCGAGGGCCGGG
>CAVWSA010000045.1:0-20343 GCA_963757545.1 uncultured Actinomycetes bacterium
CTGGCTGGACGCCACGCTGGACCAGCTGGCCGCCCAACCCGGTTCCGGGTCGTCCTCGCCACCCCGACCCGCGTCCCCGCCCGCCCTGGTTCACCCTGGCCTACCCCGGCCGCGATGCCGGTGACCCCGGGACGGTGTGCGGCTGAGCCATGGCAGCCGGGACGCCTGCTGCGCGGCTGCGCCTGCCTACCGGGCCGCCGCCCGGCGGGTCGCCGCCGCCCTGGCCACCCGGTACGGCCGGCGTCCGGCGGTGGCCCTGTGGCGGCGTGCGCAACGAATGCGGCACGCTGTGCTGGTGTGTGCACGCAGCACGGCATTCAGAAGCTGGCTACGAGAGACAGTGTGCCGCGGCGGCGGACGGCCTGGCCCAGCTGAACGAGGCCTGGGGGACCGTCTGGGCGCAGTGCTACTCCGCGTGGCAGCAGGTGGGACTGCCGGCACGGGCCGCCCAGTGGCAGGGCGATCCGGGGCAGCTGCTCGACTTCCGCCGGTTCTGGTCCGATGAGCTGCTCGCCGCGTACTGCGGACGACGCAACCGAGATCCGCCCGGGCCGCGCCGGGGGTCCCGGTCACCACGAACCTCGTCCTGCCGGACTACCAGGTCAATCAATGTACCGTGGGCGTGGTGCAGGGAGGTGGACGTGGTCGCGGATGGACCGCTACCTGTGTTCGGCCGCCGGGCCGGGCGGACATGCGGACATCGCGTTCTCCACGGACCGGGCCATGGGCTCGGGTCGGGGCTGGCGGCCGTGGCTGCTGATGGAGCAGGCCACCCAGCCCATCTATGCGGACGGCGGTGGTGAGCCGGGCGCCCGGCCGGATGCTCCGGGACGGCCTCGGCTACGTGGCCGCGGGGCTGGGACAGCGTGCTGTTCTTCCAGTGGCGGCCTCCCGGGCCGGGGCGGAGATGTAGCACTCCGCGATGGTGCCGCACGCCGGGCCGGACACGGTGGCGTTCCGCGAGGCCGCCGCGCTCGGCGCGGCCGTGCAGCGGCTCGGCGAGGTGGCGGGCAGCACGGTAACCGCGCGGGCCGCCGTGCTGCTGGACACCGATTCCTGGTGGGCGCTGGACAGCCAAGGACTGCGCGGCGCGGACCTGCGCTACCTGGAGGCGGTGCGGCGAGATCACGCCGCGCTGTGCCGGGCCGGCATCGTCTGCGACCTGGCCCAGCCCGGAGGCCGACCTGTCCGGGTACCGGCTGCTGCTGGCCCCGGCGCTGTACCTGGTCCCCGACGAGGGCGCGAGTCGCTGCGCCGGATCGTGGCGGGTGGCGGCGTGCTGGTCGTCTCGTTCGGCAGCGGGCTGGTCAACCGGCAGGCCAGGTCCGGCTGGGCGGATATCCGGGAGCGCTGCGCGACCTGCTCGGCGTGCGGGTCGAGGAGTTCTTCCCGCTGCCGGACGGCGAGACGGTGCCGCTGTCTTCGGGCGCGCGGGGCGCCGCGTGGAGCGAGCTGATGACGGTCACCGGCGCCCGGGTGCTGGCCAGCTACGCGGCCGGGCCGCTGGCCGGCCCGCGGTGACCCGGCACGAGGTGGGGCAGGGCAGCGCCTGGTACCTGTCCACCGAGCTGGACAACCCCGCACACGACCGGATCATCGCGGCCGCGGTGGCCGCGGCCGGCCTGGCCGCGAGTACCCGGCTACCGGCCGGGGTGGAGGCGGTGCGGCGCCGCGGCACCGGGGACCGGTCCTGGCTGTTCCTGCTCAACCACACCACCGAGCCGTTGGTTGCCCGGCTGACGGCACAGAGTTGTGTCCGGCGGCCGGTCGCCGGCTCCGTGGAGTTGCCGCCAGAAGGCGTCGCGGTGGTCCGGAGCGAGTCCAGTGCCCGAGTCGGTGACGGCTATGGCAGCAACGTCAGTGCGTTCACGTGGCTGGGCCGGACGACGGTGAAGTGCCGCGGGTCGAGAGTGGCGATGTCGGTCAGCTTGAGGCGCTCCGCAATCGCGATCACCGAGGCGTCCGTTGTGCCCAGGGGGAGATCGCCGTACATGCCGACCAGTTCGGCCATCCGGGCGTAGTCCACGGCCGTCAGGTCCACGGCTGCGAGATCGCCCTCAGCGAGCGAGCGAAGGAAGAGCGACTCGACGCGTGTTCCGGCTTCGCGGGCGAGGAGGTAGCCGACCTCAGCGGTGACCGTGACCGGGATCAGCAAATCCCTGCTTGCCGCATGCATGTCGTTGAACAACCGTACGCATGCGGCGTGGTCGGCGTCGTTCGACAGTGCAGCGGCCACCAGTGGGCCGGTGTCGCAGATGATCACGCCTGGCGGCCGAAGCCGTCTTCGAGCAGTTCTTCGGATCGGGCGGCCACGTCAGAGGTCCGGCCCGTACCGGCGGCAAACCATGCCGGCGGCCATGTGCGTTCTTTGACGGCACGGAGATGGCGGCGCACGTCATCGAGGACTGCTGGGACCTCTTCCTCCGGCAGTTCTTCGACCAGGCGGAGCAACTCTTCGCGCTGCACGCTCATGGGCTCAGTGTACGCAGGCCGTCGCGGGCCAGCAGGCGGCACGGCTTCCGGATGCTGGCCCGCCTCGCCGTTGCCCTCGGTGGTCAGCCCGCCACGCTTACTGCCGCCCGGTGGGCTTGAGCTTGCGGTTGCGGATGGCGAGGACGGTGTTCCAGCGGGCGGCGCCGGCCAGGTCGCGGGCCCGTTCGGCGAGCCGGTAGTCCTGCCGGGCGGCGGCGTCGGCGATGGCCCGGTCCAGGTCGTGGCCGCACCGCTCGAGCACCGTGTCGAAGTCCCGGCGCACCGGCTCCAGCAGCTGGTAGCCGAACGACCGGTGCAGCCGCGGGAACAGCGGCTTGAACAGCCGGGCCCGCTCGTGCAGCCCGGACGAGTAAGACATCATGTCCTTCGGCCGCTGCCGGATGTAGTCCGGCAGGAAGTCGGCGAACGCGTGCCGGAGGATCCACTTGTCCTGGCCGTGCCGCTGCTTGAACTCGCGCGGCAGCCGCATGGCCAGCTCGACCAGGGCCAGGTCGAGGAACGGCACGCGCAGCTCGGTGCCGTGCCCCATGCTGGCCCGGTCCAGCCGCTGCAGCTCGGTCCGGCACAAGTTGCGGATCTTGTGCAGGAACAGCCGGCGGGCCTGCTGCTCGCCGACCTGGAAGTACATCGGGTAGCCGCCGAACAGCTCATCCGAGCCGTCGCCGGACAGCACCACCTTCACCCCGCACTGGTGGATGCGGCGGAACAGCGGTACCGACACCACCTCGTTGATGATGTCGCCGTACTCGGTCAGCTCGCCCAGCCGGACAGCCTCCCGGATGTCGCCCAGCCGGATGTCTGCCGGGCGCACCTCGATGACCTCGTGCGGCACGCCGAGCTCGGCGGTGAGCCGGCGCGCGTAAGCCAGGTCCAGGCTGCCCGGCGCCCCGATGGTGAACGCGACGCAGTCCGGGTGCATCTCGCGCACGTGCAGCAGGGTCAGCGTGCTGTCCAGCCCGCCGGACAGGATGACCCCGACGGTGAGCCCGGTGTCCACCCGGACCCGGATGCTGTCCTCCAGCGCGGCCCGGATCAGCTTGGCCGCCTCGTCCGGGTCCTCGATCACCGGCTGGCCCTCACCCAGCCGGAGCAGGTCCAGGTAGGGCCGCAGGTCCGGGCGGGCCACCACGCCCGGGGAACCGGCCGCGGCCGACTGCCTGGACCTGGCGCCCTCGGCCCAGCCGTGATGCCCGGGCGGCACCTCGCTGACCGGCGCGCCCACCCCGGTCAGCGCCTTGACCTCCGACGCGACGTACAGGCAGCCGCCGTGCCGGGACCAGTACAGCGGCTTCACACCGAGCGGGTCGCGGGCCAGGTAGACCCGGTCGGCCGCGGTGTCGGCCAGGGCGAACGCGAACTCGCCGCGCAGCCGCCGGACCGCGCCGGCGCCCCATTCCAGGAACGCCTCCAGCACCACCTCGGTGTCGCTGTCGCTGCGCAGCCGGTGCCCGCGGCTGGTCAGTTCGGCCTGCAGGGCCCGGTAGTTGAAGACCTCGCCGTTGTAGCAGAGCACCCAGCGGCCGTCGGCCGACCGCCACGGCTGGATCGCGTGCTCGGCGTCCACGATGCGCAGCCGCTCGGTGCCGGCCAGCAGCCGGTCGGTGAGCAGCACCTCCTCCACCTCACCACGCGGCGCCAGCGACGTGATCATCCGGCGGAAGGTGGCCCGGTCTGGCCGTGGGCCGAGGACGAGCGCGATGCCGCACATCGCGGTCAGCCGCCCTGGGCCGCGCTGGCCCGCAGCCCGGCCGCGGCGTCTGGGCTGACGCAGACGTGCCAGGCCTGCCCCTCGTCGATCACGTTGACCTGGCCTGCCTGCTGCCGGCCGAGCAGCAGTGCCTCCAGCGCGGGCCGCGCGCCGAACTGGGCGAACCAGGCCATCTCGATATCCATGGCGTAGCCCACGCAGTGTGCACTGGGCAGCGACGCGGTGTAGCCCAGGGTGCGGGGCCGGCGCTGCTGCTCGATGCTGCGGGCCAGGCTGGTCACCCACAACGCCGGTGCCCGCGGCCCGGCCTCGGCGGCCAGGCCCGCGGCCAGCTGGTTCAGCAGCAGCACGGTCTCCGGGCGGGCGCGGGCGAAGCGCAGCCCGGCGGTGCGCGGCGCCCGGTCCGGCCGCAGCCGCCGGGCTGCCGCGCGGGCCGCCCGGGCGGGCAGGCCGCGGGCCTGGCGGCGGTACTGGAACAGCAGCCGTCCGTCACGCCGCAATGGCTCCAGATCGACCAGCTCAGCCGAGCCGAGCAGCTCGGTATCGGTGACATAGGCCCGGGCCCGGCCCCACCACATGATGTCGATCAGGGCGAACAGGTGAATCCGGATATGGGCGGCCAGGTCCCGGGCAGAACTGCGGACGCTTGGCTGGTAATGCCGGACCTCGCGAAGCAGCCGCTGGGCCGCCGCGTCGCTGCCCTCCGGGGTGGCCGCCAGCACTGCGGTCAGCTCCGCGTCGCCGATCCGCTCAGTGAGCACCCGCTCCGCTTTGCTCCGGTCCCCCGGACCGGTGTCGCCGGCCATCTCCAGCAGCAGGTCGGCTACGGCCTCGCGGTAAGCGGGCAAGTCGGGACCGGTATCCAGCATGTGACCGAGAGTAACATAATGAAAACGGTAAGTTATGGAGATGCTTTGCTTCGTCGTGGGCAGCCGTGCTGCCATAAGCTCCGGGCTGACCGAATAGCCAGCTAACGGCTGAGATAGGAGTAACCGGTGCCGGACGACTGGAACAGCAAGATCATCGAGGAGTTCCGCGCGAACGGCGGCAAGGTCGGCGGCCCGTTCGAGGGCGGGACGCTGCTCCTGCTGCATACCACGGGCGCCCGCACCGGCCAGGAACGCGTCAACCCGGTCATGTACCGTGACCTCGGCGACGGCAGCTATGCGGTGTTCGCGTCCAAGGGCGGCGCGCCCGACCCACCCGGACTGGTATCACAACCTGGTGGCCAACCCCCGGGTCAGCGCGGAGATCGGGACCAGGACCGGGCAGTTCACCGCGCGGGTGGCCGATGGCGACGAGCGGGAGCAGATCTGGGTCCCGCACAAGGAGAAGAACCCGGGCTTCGCCGACTACGAGCGGAACACCACCCGGCAGATTCCGGTGGTCATCCTGGACCCGGTCGGCTAGAGCCTGGCCCTAGCTGTCAGGCCGGGGTCACCACCAGCAGCGCGATCGGCCGGCTGGTCTTGGCCTGATAGCGCTGGTACCGGCCGTGGTTGCCGTCGTTGACCAGCTGCCACAGCCGGGGATAGCCGGGGTCATCGGGTGGCACTATCCGGGCCGTGCCGAGGAGGTGCGCCTGGCCAACCTGAAGTTGCACCTCCGGCTTGGCGGCGGCGTTGAGCAGCCAGGCCGGCGGCCGGTCGGATCCGTTGTTCGACGCCGCGAACACGTAGTCGGTATCGTCCCGGGTGAAGACCAGCGGCACGGTCCGGGATCGCCCGGTCTTCCGCCCGGTCGTGGTCAGCAGGGCGGCCCGCACCCCGCCGCCCAGCCGGCCGCCGATCCGCCCGCCGGTCAGCTCATAGGCCCAGCGGTGCACGCCAGTTGGGTTCATACTCTCTAGTCTCCTCTTTTCACCGGGCCACCGGCCTGGTTTGAGCTGCCCGATCACGGTGAGTTGATCAGCCTGTGTCCCGGAGGTTGATCAAAGATGACTCAAACCGAAACCGGCGGCAGGAATGTCCTCGCCGAACTCGATAAGCGGGTACCCACCCGGTTCTACTGGCAGCTCACTCTGCTCGCTTGCCTAGGCGGCTTCCTGTTCGGGTACGACACCTCGAACATCGGCGCCGCGCTCAACTTCGTTCCCTACCACCTGAACGGCTTCTGGACCGGCTATCTGGTAGCCGGTGCCTCGCTCGGCGCGGCGGTCGGTGCTTTCGGCGCCGGGCCGATAGCCGACCGGTTCGGCCGGAAAGCCCTACTCATCGCGGACGCGCTGATCTATGCGGTCGGCGCGATCTTGTCCGCGGTCACCCCTGACGCTGCCGTGCTGCTGTTCGCGCGGACGCTGATCGGGCTGGCCATCGGGGCCGACTCGGCCATCGCCACCGCCTACATCGCCGAGTACGCGCCGAGCAACCGCCGCGGCGCGCTCAGCATGCTGCAGCAGTGGATGATCACTGTCGGCATCCTCATCTCCTACGTCGTGGCGCTGATCATCCTCAAGCTTGCCCCGGGCAGCGCGGGCAGCACGGACTGGCGGCTCATCCTCGGCATCGGCGCCATCCCGGCGCTGATCGGCCTCGCGCTGCGGACCAAGATGCCGGAGTCGCCCCGGTGGCTGATGCGGCACGGCGACTATCCCGGCGTGCAGAAGGCGCTGGGCAGCTTCGGGACTGAGGTCTCAGTGCAGGACGTGGAGTACACCGCCGGGCAGCTGGAAGAGGCGGACCGGCGCGCGAAGCGGCACACCAAGTGGACCCCGGGCGTGCGCCGCGCGTTGATCGTGGTCTGCGTGTTCTTCATCTTCCAGCAGATCACCGGGATCAACGTCCCGCTGTACTACGGCCCGCACGTGCTCGGCCCGCTGTTCCAGGGCAGCAGCTCGCTGGTGGACAAGACCATCTCCGGCGTCGAGGTCACCCTGATGCTCACCGCGGTGAACGTGTTGGCCACCTACTTCGCGTTCCGCTGGATCGACCGGAAGGGCCGCCGCAAGCTGGCCATCGGCGGGTACATCGGGATGGGCCTGGCCGCCCTGCTGGCCGCGGCCGGGCTGTCCTTCTTCTCCGGGACCTCGGAGATCGTCGTGGTGATGATCGGCCTGGCCGCGTTCATCGCCTCGTTCGCCATCGGCGTGGGCGGCACCGGCTGGCTGCTGCAGGGCGAGGTGTTCCCCACCGACGTCCGCGGCCGGGCCGCGTCCACCGGTGCGACCGTGGACTGGCTGGCCAACTTCGCGCTCATCGAGGTGTTCCCGCTGTGGATGTCGGGGATCGGTCTCGGCTGGGTGCTGGCCTGCTTCGCCGGGTTGTGCGTCGTGGCCATCGGCTTCGTGTACCGGTTCGTGCCGGAGACGAAGAACCGGTCGGTGGAGGAGATCACCGAGATCTTCGAGCACGAGGCACGGACCGGCGAGACCGCGGCCGTCACCACCTAGCGGCCACGACCTGATCGGGACCAGCGGCGCCCGGTCTTCGCCCAGCGTCCATCTAGGATGCGGGTGATGACCGGGCGCTGGGAGTTCTGGATCGACCGCGGCGGCACGTTCACCGACGTGGTGGCCCGGCGCCCGGACGGCACGCTGGCGGTTCGCAAGCTGCTGTCCGACAACCCGCGGGCCTACCCGGACGCGGTGCTGGCCGGCCTCCGGGAACTGCTCGGCGTACGGCCGGGCGAGCCCATCCCGGGCGAGGTGATCGGCTCGGTCCGGCTGGGCACCACGGTGGCCACCAATGCGCTGCTGGAGCGCCGTGGCGAGCCCACCGTGCTGGTCATCACCCGGGGCTTCGGCGACGCGCTGCGCATCGGTTACCAGAACCGGCCGCGCATCTTCGACCGCCGGATCGTCCTCCCCGAACTGCTGTACGACCGGGTCATCGAGGTGACCGAGCGGGTCAGCGCGCACGGCGAGGTGATCACCCCGCTGGACGAGGACGCGGTGGCCGCCGACCTGGCCGCCGCGTACGCGGCCGGCTTCCGGTCCGCGGCCGTGGTCTGCCTGCACGGCTACCGTTACCCGGTGCACGAGGCGCGGATCGGCGAACTGGCCCGGGCGGCCGGCTTCACCCAGGTGTCCGAGTCCGCCGCCACCAGCCCGCTGATGAAGCTGGTGTCCCGGGGCGACACCACGGTGGTGGACGCCTACCTGTCGCCCATCCTGGCCCGCTACGTGGATCAGGTGGCAGCTGAGCTGCCCGGGGTCCGGGTGCTGTTCATGCAGTCCAACGGCGGGCTGGCCGACGCGCGGCGGTTCCGCGGCAAGGACTCCATCCTGTCCGGCCCGGCGGGCGGCATCGTCGGCATGGCCCGGAGCAGCGCCGCGGCCGGCTACCCCCGGGTCATCGGCTTCGACATGGGCGGCACGTCCACCGACGTGTCGCACTTCGCGGGGGAGTTCGAACGGCAGTACGAGACCGAGGTGGCCGGGGTCCGGATACGCGCGCCGATGCTCAGCATCCACACCGTGGCCGCGGGCGGCGGGTCGGTGCTGCACTTCGACGGCAGCCGGTTCCGGGTCGGGCCGGACTCGGCGGGCGCCAACCCCGGGCCCGCCTGCTACCGGCATGGCGGCCCGCTCACCGTGACCGACGCCAACCTGATGCTGGGCCGGATCCAGCCCGGCTACTTCCCCCGGGTGTTCGGCCCGCGCGGCGACCAGCCGCTGGACGCCAGCGTCACCGCCCACCGGTTCGCGGAACTGGCCGGGGAGATCAGCGCGGCCGACCGGCAGCCGCGGAGCAGCGCGCAGGTGGCGGCCGGCTTCCTGGAGATCGCGGTGGCCAACATGGCCAACGCGATCAAGAAGATCTCGGTGCAGCGCGGCTACGACATCACCCGGTACGTGCTGGCCACGTTCGGCGGCGCCGGCGGCCAGCACGCCTGCGCGGTGGCCGACCAGCTCGGCATGACCACGGTGCTGATCCACCCGCTGGCCGGGGTGCTGTCCGCCTACGGCATGGGCCTGGCCGACGTCACCGCGATGCGCGAATCAGCCGTGGAGGCCGAGCTGTCCGAGGAATCCCTGGCCGCCGCGGGCGACCTGGTCCGGCGACTGGAGTCGGAGGCGCGGGACGAGCTGGCAGGCGATGGCGTTAGGCAGGATGATCTTCGGTCCGCCCGCCGCGCTCACCTGCGGTACGCCGGGACGGATACCGCGCTGACGGTCCCGCTGACCGACCGGGGCGGGCTGGTCCGCGCGTTCGAGACGGCGTACCGGCAGCAGTTCTCCTTCCTGATGCCGGACAAGCCGGTCGTGCTGGAGGCGGTGTCGGTCGAGCTGACCGCGGCCCAGGCGGCGGACCCGGCGGTCAGCCTGGCCGCGGCGCCGGGGGACAGCGGGCCGGGCGCGGCGCGGGTGCCGATGTTCACCGGCGGCCGGTGGGCCGAGGTGGACCTGGTGCCGCGCAGCGGGCTGCGGCCCGGCGCGGTGCTGGCCGGGCCGGCCATCATCACCGAGGACTTCGCCACCACGGTGGTCGAACCGGGCTGGCAGGCCGGGCTGACCGGCCAGGGCGACCTGCTGCTCACCCGGCCCGGCCCGGCCCCGGCCCGGCGCGCGGCCGGGACCGGCGCCGACCCGGTGCTGCTGGAAATCTTCAACAACCTGTTCATGTCGGTGGCCGAGCAGATGGGCGTCCGGCTGCGCAGCACCGCGCACTCGGTCAACATCAAGGAGCGGCTGGACTTCTCCTGCGCCGTGTTCGACCGGGCCGGCGCGCTCATCGCCAACGCGCCGCACATGCCGGTGCACCTGGGCTCGATGGGCGAGAGCATCAAGATGGTCATCGCCCGCAACGCTGGCGCGATCGAGCCGGGTGACGTGTTCATCCTGAACGACCCGTACCACGGCGGCACCCATCTGCCGGACATCACCGTGGTCACACCGGTGTTCGGGGCGGGCTCCGGGCCGGGGACATCCTGTTCTTCGTCGCGTCCCGGGGCCATCACGCCGAGATCGGCGGGATCACGCCCGGGTCCATGCCGGCGTTCAGCACCCGGGTGCAGGAAGAGGGCGTGCTCATCGACAACTGGCGGCTGGTGTCGCGCGGCTCGCTGCGCGAGGCGGCCACCGCCGAGCTGCTCAGCTCGGCCGAGTTCCCGTCCCGCAACCCGGCCGCCAACCTGGCCGACCTGCGCGCGCAGGTGGCCGCGAACGAGAAGGGGGTCGCCGAGCTGCGCCAGCTGGTCGCCGACTTCGGCCTGGACGTGGTGACCGCCTACATGGGGCACGTGCAGGACAACGCCGAGCAGGCGGTGCGCCGGGTCATCGCGCGGCTGCGTGACGGTGCGTACCGCTACGAGCTGGACAACGGCGCGATCATCCAGGTCGCGGTGCGGGTGGATCAGGCGGCGCGGACCGCGGAGATCGACTTCACCGGCACCTCGGCCCAGTTGCCGGGCAACTTCAACGCGCCGTCGTCGGTGGCCATGGCCGCCGTGCTGTACGTGCTGCGCACCCTGGTGGACGACGAGATCCCGCTGAACTCGGGCTGCCTCAAGCCGGTCACTGTGATCATCCCGCCGGGCTGCCTGCTGGCCCCGGCCTACCCGGCGGCCGTGGCGGCCGGGAACGTGGAGACGTCGCAGGCCGTCACCGGCGCACTGTACGCCGCGCTCGGCGTGCAGGCCGAAGGGTCCGGCACGATGAACAACGTGACGTTCGGCAGCGCCAGCCATCAGTACTACGAGACGGTGTCCAGCGGATCCGGGGCCGGGGACGGCTTCGACGGCACCTCGGTGGTGCAGACGCACATGACCAACTCCCGGCTCACCGACCCCGAGGTGCTGGAATGGCGCTACCCGGTCCGGCTGGAGTCCTACCAGATCCGCCGGGGCAGCGGCGGCGCGGGCCGGTGGCGTGGCGGTGACGGCGGCAGGCGGCGGCTGCGCTTCCTGGCGCCGATGACGGTGAGCACGCTGAGCAGCCACCGCCGGGTCCCGCCGTACGGCATGGCCGGCGGCCAGCCCGGCGCGCTGGGCCGGCAGTGGGTGGAACACCCGGATGGCCGGGTGACCGAGATGGCTGGCTGCGACACGGTCCAGGTGACCGCGGGCGACGTGTTCGTGCTGGAGACGCCCGGCGGCGGTGGCTACGGCCCGCCGGACGGTTAGCGGACGGGCTCGGCGTCGGGGTCGATGTCCGCGGTCTCCGGCTCGGCCGGATCTGAAGCAGGGGCTTGGGCATGGGGTAACTCCAGAACGGGGTGAGGGCAGCAGGACGCTGCCCCTAGCGTAGGAATGGATGAGTGGACATCTCCCCGATGACTGAGACCGCGGAACGCTGGCGCCAGGTCCGGCACATGGTCAACCAGAACCGGCTGGCCCTGGCCGCCCAGGCGGCCCGGCTGTATCCCGGCGCGACCCGCGCGGCCGGCACCGACCTGCTGTGCCGCCCGGAGTGGCTGCCCGCCGCGCCGGTCAACCTGGCCGGGATAGCCCTGGAGTGGGCAGGCCAGCCGCCGGCCCCGCGCACCGACGCCACCGCGGCCGCGGCGGCGCACCTGCTCCCGCAGCAGGCGCCGGGCGGCCCGTTCCCCAGCTACGCGGCGGCGGTCGCGGTGATCGACCCGCCGGCCCTGTTCCAGAACCGGGTCTGCTACCGGCTGCTGGACGCCAGGCTGGCTAGCCCGGGGGAACGCCCGCCCGTGCTCAGCATGGGCACGGCCCGGTACTTCGACGCGATGAACCTGGGCCACGCCGTGGCCCACGAGCTGGCCGCCACCCAGGACCGGGCGGATCGCCGCCGCCGCCCGGTCAGCCTGGCTGACCTGCCGCTGCGCGCCGCGCTCGGCGACCCGTGCCAGCTCAGCCAGCGCAGCACGCTCACCGCCGTCACCACCCTGACGCTGCGCCGGGCCCCGGACGGCACGGCCTCGTTCCTGCTGCACTGGCGCGACCCGGCCCGGGTGAACCACGCCGGCGGCGCCTACCAGGTCATGCAGGCCGGCATCTTCCAGCCGGTGACCGACCGGCCCGCGGCCCAGCAGGCTGACTTCAGCCTGTGGCGCTGCATGACCCGGGAGTTCAGCGAGGAACTCCTCGGCGGTTCGGAGGACTATCCCACCCACGACGGGGTGCTGGACTACGACCAGTGGCCGTTCGCCCGCGAACTGGCCGCCGCCCGGGACGCGGGCACGCTGCGGGTGCACTGCGTCGGCCTCGGCGTGGACCCGCTCACGTTGGCCACCGACCTGCTCACCGTGGCCGTGTTCGACAGCGCCGTGTTCGATCGGCTGTTCCGTGACCTGGTCACGGCGAACGCGGAAGGCCGGGTGGTGACCGAGAACGGGTCGGCGGCCATCCCATTCAGCGCGGACACCGTGGCGCGCTTTACCGGGGGCGCCGAGCCCATGCAGACCGCCGGGGCCGCGCTGCTCCGGCTGGCCTGGCAGCATCGCCGGGCCCTGCTCGGCTGAACGCATAGCAGCGGGCACCCGCCGCGCGAAGGCCAACGTGGCGCCGGAGCCGGGTCCCGTCTTGACGACGGAGGGTCGCGCGGCCCCACGAGACCGCCCTATCCCGGCCCGCCCCGGCAGGCCTGCCACCGCTCTGCACCCGCGCGGCGGGTGTCACAACTCCTAGGCTGCTCGCCCGCCCAGCCGGCGCCCAGGGCCATAAGGCCCCGGACACTGGGACCCTGGTCCCGCCGAGATCGGGGTGGTTTGTCTCTCGTCACGTGCGGCATCACATGCCAGGGTGGATATCAGCTACACCAGGACTGGCCGGGCTTGAGGAGGACGGGCATGGCAACGAAGCCAGTGGTCGCCGGGGCGGATGGCTCGCCGGAATCGGTGCGGGCGGTGCAGTGGGCGGCCCGCGAGGCGGTGTTGCGCGGGACGTCGCTGCGCATCGTGGCCATCGCGGCGATGCCGCCCCGGATGAGCCCGAACCCGACCACCCATGGCACGGTGGCGGGCCACATCGAGGCGGCGGCGACCGAGGCGCTGTCCGCCGCGGCCAGCCAGGCCGCCGCCGCGGCCCGCGATGTACCCATCGAAACCAAGCTGATCGAGCACGCCGCGCCCGCCAAGGCCCTGGTGGAGTGCGGGCAGGACGCCATGATGCTGGTGCTCGGCTCGCGCGGCGCCGGCGGGTTCAGCGCGCTCATCCTCGGCTCGGTGAGCCGGTACGCGGCCACCCACGCCGCCTGCCCGGTGGTCGTGGTGCGCGAGGAGACCACGGCCGCGCACCGCGAGATCGTGGTCGGCGTGAATGACCCGGCGGAGTCCGCGGCCGCCCTCGGTTTCGCCTTCGAGGAGGCCGCGCTGCGCAAGGCCCGGCTGGTCGTCACGCACGCCCATTCCCGGTCCACGTTCGGCGGGCGCGACGAGGCGCCGGACGAGGAGCAGCGCGCCCTGGACGCGCTGCTGGCCAAGTGGCGGGAGAAATACCCGGACGTCAGGCCAGCGCCGAGATCATGAACGCGCATCCGGGCCGGGTGCTGGCCGGCGCGTCAGCCCGGGCCGACCTGGTCGTGCTAGGCGGCGCGCGCCCGGCAAGGGGCATGGCCCGGGGGCCGGCTCGGTCACCCACTCGGTGCTCAGTCACGCGAACGGCCCGGTGGTTTCCGTCCCCGGCGAGTAGCGCTCCCGGCTCAGGGATACCCGGCGATCAGGCTGTCCCAGACCTTGCTCGTCTTCCCCCACACCCCGACCGCCCATTGATCGCTGGCGCTCAGCGCGGCCATGCCGTACAACCTGCTGTCCGGGCTGATGCTCACCGCCCGATGCCGGGTACCGGGCGGCCGTTTTCCAGGTAGCAGGTACCGGCGGTGCGCCGGGCTGCCCGGACCCGCCGCCGGATCGGCTTGCGCAGCAGGTCCAGGGCGGCGGGCACGGGCAGCAGCCGGTACTCGGAGATCTCTTCCGGCTGCAGCACGATGCCGGCCAGGCTGCGGCCGGGCAGCGCGCCGCAGTCGAACAGGAAGCGCAGGCCGCCTGGCTTACCGGGCCGCGGGGGCCGGAAGTCCACGCAGGCCAGCAGGCCCTGCTGCACGTCCAGGCCGCACTCCTCGCGGACCTCGCGGCGGCAGGCGGCCCACGGGGTCTCGCCGTCCGCCTCCATCACCCCGCCGGGGATGGTCCAGCCCGACTTGTAGATCGGGTTGAGGATGAGCAGCAGGCCGGCCTGGTCGAAGATCAGCGCCCCGGCCGAGGCCGGGATGGCCGGGAGTGGTGCGCCATCGTCGTCGGGATACTCAGCGGCAGTCACGTCAGCCACGCTACCGGGGCGGCTGCCGCGCCCGCCGGGACCAGCCCGCCCGGAACCCGCCCTCCCCAGCCGGGACCAACGACTCTAAGCTGATCCCGTGCCCACGAGCGTGAGAAGTGATCTTGGCATCCCGGAGCACAGCCGGGCCTGCCTGTTCGATCTCGATGGCGTACTCACCCAGACGGCCGTGGTGCACGCGGCGGCCTGGAAGGAGATGTTCGACGATTTCCTCCGCGAATGGGGGGATCGGACCAGAGGGCAGCTGGCCCCGTTCGATGCGGTGGCCGACTATGACAACTACGTGGACGGGAAGCCGCGGGCCGACGGCACGCGCTCGTTCCTGGAGTCCCGGGGGATCAAGCTGCCCGAGGGCAGCGCGGACGACGAGCCAGGCAAGCTGACCATAGCGGGGCTGGGCAACCTGAAGAACGAGATAGTGCTGCGCCGGATCGCCCAGGATGGCGTCAAGCCGTACCCGGGCTCGGTGCGGTACCTGCACGCGGTGATCGCGGCCGGGCTGCGCCGGGCCGTGTGTCAGCTCCAGCGCCAACTGCGCCAGCGTGCTCGCCTCGGCCGGCCTTACCGGCATGTTCGACGCGATCGTGGACGGCGTGGTGGCCGCGCAGCAGCACCTGGCGGGCAAGCCCGCGCCGGACACCTACCTGGCCGCGGCCCGGGCGGTCGGCGTGCCGCCCGCCGGCGCGGTGGTGCTACGAGGACGCACTGGCCGGGGTGGCCGCGGGCCGGGCCGGGAACTTCGGCTACGTGGTCGGCGTGGACCGGGTCGGCCAGGCCGACGCGCTGCGCACGTCCGGCGCCGATGTCGTGGTCCGCGACCTGGCCGAACTGATGGCGGACCGATGATCCAGCACCCGTCCTTCCCGGCCGACCCGTGGTGCCTGCGCGAGACCCAGCTGCAGTGACAGCATGCTGGCCCAGACCGAGTCGTTGTTCGCCCTGGCCAACGGGCATATCGGCTGGCGCGGGAACCTGGACGAGGGGGAGCCGCACGGCCTGCCCGGCAGCTACCTGAACGGATTCTACGAGCAGCGCCCGCTGCCCTACGCGGAGGCGGGCTTCGGCTACCCCGAGTCCGGCCAGACGCTGATCGACGTCACCAACGGCAAGCTGATCCGGCTGCTGGTCGACGACGAGCCGTTCGACGTGCGGTACGGCCAGCTGCTGCGGCACGAGCGGGTGCTCGACTTCCAGGCCGGCACGCTGACCCGCCGGGCCGACTGGGTGTCCCCGTCCGGCCGGTCGGTGCGGGTCACCTCGGTCCGGCTGGTCTCGTTCACCCAGCGCTCGATCGCGGCTGTCAACTACCACGTCGAGCCGCTGGACGGCCCGGTCCGGGTGGTGCTCCAGTCCGAACTGGTGGCCAACGAGCAGCTGCCCCCGGTCAGCGGCGATCCCCGGGTCGCCACCATGCTCGAGGCGCCGCTGGAACCGCTCGAGCACGGCTCTACCAACAGCCGGGCCGGGCTGATGCACCGGACCCGGAACAGCGGCCTGACCATGTGTGCCACCATGGAGCACCGGGTGGTCTCCGACGCGCACCTCTACCAGCACTGCGAGACCCAGCCAGACCTGGCCCGGCTCACCGTGGGCGGCGGCTCAACCAGGGCCAGCAGCTCAACCTGATCAAGTTCGTCGGCTACGGCTGGTCCGCCGTCCGGTCCCGGCCCGCGCTGCGCGACCAGGTCGACGGGGGCGCTGCTCGTCGCGGCGGAATCCGGCTGGGACGCGCTGTACACCGAGCAGCGCAGTTACCTGGACGACTTCTGGAGCCGGGCCGACGTGGAACTCGACGGCGACGACGAGATCCAGCAGGCGGTCCGGTTCGGCATGTTCCACGTGCTGCAGGCCGGGGCGCGGGCCGAAGGGCGGCCGATCCCGGCCAAGGGGCTGTCCGGCAACGGTTACGACGGGCACACGTTCTGGGACGCCGAGACGTACGTGCTCCCGGTGCTCACCTACACCGCCCCGGACGCCGCCGCGCACGAACTGCGCTGGCGGCACAGCACGCTGCCCCGGGCGACCGAGCGGGCCCGCCAGCTCGGCCTGCGTGGCGCCGCGTTCCCGTGGCGCACCATCGGCGGCGAGGAATGCTCCAGCTACTGGCCGGCCGGCACGGCCGCGTTCCACGTGAACGCGGACATCGCCGCCGCCGCGGTCCGCTACGTCGACGCCACCGGCGACGACGACTTCGCCCGCACCACCGGGCACGACCTGCTGGTGGAAACGGCGCGGCTGTGGCACTCGCTGGGTCACCTCGACAACTCCGGCACGTTCCGCATCGACGGGGTCACCGGGCCCGACGAGTACAGCGCGATCGCGGACAACAACGTGTTCACCAACGTGATGGCGCAGCAGAACCTGCGTTCGGCCGCGGACGTGGCCGAACGGTACCCGGCCCGGGCCCGGCACCTGCACGTCTCGGCCGACGAGATCGCCGCCTGGCGCGCCGCGGCCGACGGCATGCTGGTGCCCTACGACGACAAACTCGGCGTGCACCCGCAGGCCGACGGCTTCACCCAGCACCAGGTCTGGGACTTCGCCGAGCACCCCGGCGCACGAATACCCGCTGCTGGCCCACTATCCGTACTTCGACCTGTACCGCAAGCAGGTGGTCAAGCAGGCCGACCTGATACTGGCCATGCAGCTGCGGCCGGACGCGTTCACCGCCGAGCAGAAGGTGAGCAACTTCGTCTACTACGAGGCGCTCACCGTCCGGGACTCGTCATTGTCCGCATCCGCCCAGGCCGTCATCGCGGCCGAGACCGGCCACCTCGACCTGGCCCACGACTACCTGGCCGAAACCGCCCTGATGGACCTGGCCGACCTGGAGCACAACACCAGGGACGGGCTGCATCTCGCCGCGCTGGCCGGGGCGTGGATGGGGCTGGTGGCCGGCTACGGGGGGATGCGCTGCCAGACGGGCCGGCTGCCCAGCTTCGCGCCGCGGCTACCGCCCGTGCTGACCCGGCTCTGCTTCACCGTCTGCCTGCGCGACCGCCGCCTCCGGGTCACCGTGCTGCCGGGCGAGGCCAGCTACGTGCTGGACAAGGCCGGCCCGCCACTCGAGATCGAGCATCACGGCCAGCCGGTCAGCGTGACGCACGATGAGCCGCAGTCCCGCCCTATCCCGGACCTGCCGGTCCGGCCGCGGCCCGCGCAGCCGCCGGGCCGGGAACCGGAACGCCGCGATCCGGGGCGTGGCCGCGACGGCGCCCCGCGGAAGCGGGCCCGGGTCAGCCGCCGATCCGCCGGCCAGTGATCCGGTACGGGGTGATCTGCACGTAAACGTCGCGGGCGCCGCCTGCCCACGGTTGCAGGCCGGTTCGCGCCTCCAGCCGGCGCACCTGCTGCTCACTCTTCACCCGGGCCGCACGGCCGGTCAGCAGCACGCTCCACCCCTGACTCAGCGCCTCGTCGAGATGGTCCACCTCGAAGCCCACCGGGCAGTCCAGCCGGGCGGCCAGTTCGGTGTCCGCACCGGTGCGCAGCACCACCACCTGCCCGGCCATGGCGTAGTTGACCGGGAATGCCACCGGTCCGTCCGCGGTGCTGAACACCACGCGCCCGATCCGGCTGGCCGCTATGAGCTCATAGCACTCCTCCGGTGGCAGGCTGCGCAGCGCGGGCTTGGCCGGCGTGGTCATCCCGCCGATGTCGGCCTGCTGCCTGGCTGTCACGGTTCACCTCCGGTGCCGCACTGGGCTGGGTTGCCCCTGGTGGGCTTCCTCTCTCATGCTGGGCCCGCGGCGCGGCCGGGCGCAGCGGTCCGAGGTCCCACCCGGGCCGGGCCGTTGGTCCCGCCGGGCGCCGGCACGTTGGCCCACGGTGATTAGGGACCCTTTTACCGTTTAGCGGACCTTTGTGCCTAGCGCGCCGGCCGCGACTGAGTCAGGCTGTGAGCGGGAGCAACCAGGCCGGCGAACGCCCGGGAGGGATGCACGATGGGACCTACTGCCGGGGCCGCGGCACCGCGGATCGTGGTCGGTGTAGCTGGGTCGGCCGCCTCAGCGGCCGCGGTGACCTGGGCCGCCCGGGAAGCCGCGCTGCGCGGGGCGGTACTGCACGCCGTGCACGCCTGGGAGCCCGGCCGCCCGGGGCCGGGCGCCGTACGCGCCCGGCCTGCGCGAGCACCACGATGACGAGCGAGACGCCGCCACGGCACTGCTGCGGACCATGGTCCAGCAGGGACTGGGCGCCGTCGAGCACGGACCCGGCGCCGCTGGCCCGCGACTCGAGGTGGCCGAAGGGCTGCCCGTCCAGGTCCTGCTGCACTGCGCGGCAGGCGCCGACCTGCTGGTGCTCGGCGGCAGCCAGGCGGCCGGGGAGGGCCCGGGCCGCCCGTCCGCCGATCTCGGCCCGGTGGCCCGGGCCTGCCTGCGAGCGGCGCCCTGCCCCGTGGTCGCGGTCAGCCCGCAGCACGTCCGCCACCTGGCGCCGGACATGTTCCGCCGCCTGGTCGGCGCGCTCAGCTAGCGGCTGCCGGACCCGCAGCCACCCTGATTCAGCGGTCAACGCAGTAACCTCTGGTCACAGCAGGCTCGGGAGCCTACCGTTCTACATGTCAGGGCCGTGGCGATAGGCCAGGCCTGGGGCTGCGTCAGGAGGCAGCGATGCCTGGAATAGTCGTGGGGATTGATGGATCGGCTCACTCCGAGCGATCACTCGAATGGGCCATGAAAGAGGCGGCGCTGCGCCACGCTCCGCTCACCGTTGTCGCCGTGCACCCGGTCGCTGTGAGCGCCTGGACCCTCACCCCGATCACCTACCCGGCAGACGAGGAGGATGTGGCGAAGGCCAGCGCGTCGGCCCAGGAGAGCGTGGACAAGGTGGCCAGCCAGATCGGCGGCGAGCGGCCCGCCGTGACGGTCCGTGCCCTCGGCGGAGTCCCGGCTGAGGAACTGATCAAGGCGGGTGAGGGGGCCGACCTGCTGGTCGTCGGGTCCCGGGGCAGCGGCGGCTTCGGCCAGCTCCGGCTGGGCTCGGTGAGCAGCCAGGTCACCCAGCACGCGCCATGTCCGGTGGTGATTGTGCGCGCGGCGGCCAGCCGCTGAGCCCAGGCGGTCGCCAGTCTGAGCCCTACCGTCCCGAGGCGCTGAACCCACCTTGGTGGGTTCAGCGCCTTTTGGCTTGCCCCGGTTTGCCAGCTGGATGCGGTCAGGCACATATCGGTTCTATTTCGTGGCTGGACACGGCGGTTACAACAGGGTTACCGTCAAGAGCGGCAGTAAAGTCGTTTTCATACAGTGAGAGTAATCAGCCGGAGCGCCCGGATGGACAACCTGCTCGTGGTCCAGGACCTGCGCGTCACCTACGGTGGGGTGACCGCCGTAAACCAGGTCAGCCTGACCGTGAACGAGGGTGAGATCGTCGGGCTGATCGGTCCGAATGGGGCCGGGAAGTCGTCGCTGATCGACGCGCTGACCGGCTACCACCCAGCAGGCGGTCAGGTGATCTTCGGCGGGGTGCCCATCACCGGCGCCCGGCCCTACCGCATCGCGCGCCGCGGCCTGATCCGCACCTTTCAGTCGGTGGAGTTGTTCGACGACCTTACCGTCGAAGAGAACCTGCTGGTCGCGGCCGAGCAGCCGTCACCGTGGTCGGTGCTGCGCGACCTGGTCGCCCCGCCGCGGCCGCGCCGCAACGAGAACGTCGCCTGGGCGCTGGATGCGTGCGGCCTGGACAACGTACCGGCGGGCTGCCCACTCAGCTGTCACACGGCCGCCGGAAGCTGGTCGGCGTGGCCCGGGCGCTGGCCATGCGCCCCCGCCTGGTGCTGATGGACGAGCCCGCCGCCGGGCTGGACAACGACGAGAGCATCGCGTTCGGCGAGCGGGTCGCCGCGCTGCCCGGCCGCGGGGTGAGCGTGCTGCTCGTCGATCATGACATGGGCCTGGTGCTGGGCCTGTGCGATCGCATCGTGGTCATCGATTTCGGCAAGGTCATCGCCTCCGGTACGCCGG
>CAVWSA010000046.1:0-34801 GCA_963757545.1 uncultured Actinomycetes bacterium
GGCCTGCTGGCCTCGGTAGCCAGCTTCCTGACCCCGCCGGCCAGGATCACATACTTAGCCGGGAACAGCGGAACGAGGCCGGGATCGGCGCGCGCCGGACCGCGGCGTGCAGCGCCGCCAGGTTCGCCCGGGTCGGCAGCAGGAAGCGGAAGTCGAGACACCAGCCGCTGGCCCCGGTCCCGCCCGGACAGGAACGTCACGCTCGTCCACACCGGCAGGAGGTCGAGGATCGACCCAGATCGTATCGCGGAATCCCATCCCTCGCGGCTCGGCGACGAGCGCCATAGCGTCCACGCCGTCTACCCACTGCCGCCCGCTGCAGGCAGATGCAGCCCGCAGGACAGCGCCTTGCTGATGATGGCCCGCCAGCTCGGGTACGCGGATGGGAGGCTCTGGCAGCTCGGCTTGGGTGCCGGGCCCGATACGCCGCCGAATACGGTCGCCAGCGGACGTGCACGGGGTACGCCGCCCCGTAGTTCCCCACTACCCGCTTCCCGGAGCGCAGGGTGATGGGGCCGTTGGCGTTGACGAAGACCAGCCCCCGCGGCGGAGAAGCCTTCCTGCAGGTACAGATCGCGATAGGTCCAGGACATCAGGCGCTGGGCGGTCACCGCGGCGCGCGCCCCCGGCAGCCGCTGGGTGGGGCTCGGGTACCCGAGGGCCCCGTTCGGGCCGAGCACGGTCAGCCCGAACGTCACGTTACGGCCACTCGTCCGGACCACTTGGATGGCCTTGCCCTGATTCGCCGCGGCGGCCAGCGCCTGCTCCGTGCGGGTGGCCACGTCGGCGATGGTCTGCGTGCGCACCGGGGCGCTGCTGGGCTTGGTACCGGTGCGGCCAGGCTGACCGTGACGGCGGCCGCGGCGGTTACCGCGGTGCCCGCCGCGATCGCGGCCCGGATCCTGATCCGGCGCTGCCGGTTGTGCTGCTGGGCCCGGCCGACCAGCCCGTCCGGCACGCTCGCGCCGGCCGTCAGCCGGTCCAGGCCTTCGCGCAGCAGGTCCTGCAGATCGGTGCTCATGGCGTTCCCTCCGCCAGCTCGAAGCCGAGGTCGGTATGGGCTCCGGCCAGTTCCCGCAGCTGCCGCAGCCCCCGGGATGCGGCCGACTTCACCGTGCCTTCCGAGCAGCCGAGCAGCGCGGCGGTCTCCGCCTCGGTGCGCTGCTCCCAGTACCGCAGCACGATCACCGCGCGCTGCCGCGGCGGCAGCTGGCGCAGCAGCCGGACCAGCGCGTCGCGCAGGTCGACCACGTCGGCGCCGTCGCGGGCCTGGGTGGTGGCCTGGCTGGTGGCCTGGGCGCGCAGCAGCGGCAGCCGCTGCCGCCACCGGCCGCGGCGCCGCCAGCCGTCCGCGGCCAGGTTGTACAGCACCTGGCGCAGGTAGCCCTCGGCGTCCTGGTCCACCTGGCGCGGTTTCCTGAGCATCCGCTCCAGGGCGGCCTGCAGCAGGTCCTCACCGGCGTCGCGGCCGCGGCCAGTGCGATGGCCACCCGCATCAGCTGGGTGCCGCGCTCGGCGAGCAGCCGTTCCAGGTCGGCGCCGGTCGGCGTGCCGCCCATCGCCACCGCCTCCTCTGTCGCCTGCTCATGACGAACGAGCCGCGCCCAGGGTTGCTTCCGCGCCGAAGGAGGCGGGTCCAGCGCCCCCGGAGGCGCAAGGCTAATCTGCCGCCCCGACCAGAGCATCGCCCACGGCGGTCCGCCAGTACAGCACGGAGCGGCCGGAGCGGGCCCGGGCTAGCAGGCCGGCCCGGAGCATGACCGCGAGGTGGCCGCCCAGGCCGCCGAGGGACTGGCCGAGGATGGCCGCGAGCTGGGTGGTGCTGGCCCGCTCGTCGAGGGCACGCAGGATGGTGGCGCGCGATGTGCCGAGCAGCGGGCCGAGCGCGCCACCGTCCGCGGCCGGCCCGCTGCCCCGGGCGGCCGTTTCCCACAGCGCGGCCACCCCGCGCGCCGGGTAGATCAGGGCCGGCGGCCAGGGCGGGTCCAGGCTGACCGCGAGCCCGGGCCAGACGAAGACCGACGGCACGAACAGCAGTCCCCGGCCGGCCAGGGCGGCGTCCTGATCGCCGCGCCAGCGGGTGAGCTCGATCCGGCCGGCTGCCAGGCGAGCCGCGGGTGCAGCCGTCCAGGGCGGCGGCCCAGCCCCGTGCGGTGAGCTGCCCGGCACGGTGGATCACGTCGCGTTCCAGGATGGCCCGCAGCGCGGCCACTCCGGCGCGAGCAGCGCCTGCCAGGCCGCGGCGAGCATGTCTGCGCAGTAGGCCGCGGCCTGGTCGCCGGTCAGGATGCGCCGCACCCGGGTCTCGATGCCCGGCTGCTGGCTGAGCGCCACGGCGACCTCATGCCGGACCTCGTCGATGGGCGTGGCCCTGACCTGGTCGAGTAGGTCGTCGATGGTGGTGGACACGCTGGCGGGCACGGGGGACAGGAAGTCCGCGCCCCAGTTCGGCGGTTGCAGCGCGTGCAGCACGGCCAGGTCCACGTCGCGGGCCAGCCGCTGGTAGCGGTCCCGGACCCGGATCAGCCAGGGCCGCAGCGCCGCGTCGTCGCGCGACGGCGGGCCGGCCAGCGAGCGCAGCGCCTGGGTCAGTTCCCACAGCGGGGAGATGGCGAAACGGCTGGTCATCACGTCCTGCTGGGCCACCTCGATGCGCAGCGTCATGGCCGTGTCCTTTCCGCGGCGGCCGGGCTGACGTTTCGTCCTGGAACGAAAGAGTACGCCTGGCCTGGCGCGGTCCCGACGATGGCGGTATGACCACCACCGCGCCCGCACCCGCCCCGCGCACCACGTACCGGTCGGTGTTCGCCGTCGGGCAGTTCCGGGTGCTGTGCGGGAGCATGTTCCTGTACGTCCTCGGCTTCGAGTTCGAGATCCTCGGCCTGTCGGTCCTGGTGTACGCGCAGACCCGGTCGGCGTTCCTCACCTCGCTCGCGTTCGCCATGGGCTTCGGGCCGCAGGTGATCGGCGGCGCGCTTTTCACCTCGCTGGCCGACCGGCTGCCGCCCCGGGCCGTCATCACTGGGGGGATGCTGCTCCGCGCGCTACCGGGATTGCTGATCGGGCTGGTGCCCGGGCTGCCGGTCGCCGCGATGCTGGTCCTGGTGGCGCTGGCGGCGATGATCACGCCGGTGTTCAGCGGGGCGGTGTCCGGCTGCTGCCGGACGTGCTGCACGGCGACCGCTACGTGCTGGGCCGGTCGGTGCTCAGCCTGACCTCGGCCGGCACCCAGATCGTTGGCCTGGGCCTGGCCGGCGCCATCCTGGCCGTGCTGCCCGCGCGCTGGCTGCTGCTGAGCGCGGGCTTCGCGCTGGTGCTGGCCGCGTTCGCGCGACTCGGCCTGCGGCCCGCCCCGGTCCACGGGCCAGCTGGTGCCGCGTCGCCCGGCCCGGCCGGGGGACCGGCGCGCGGGGCGACCCGGGGACCGGCGCGCGGGGCGGTGCGCGCGACTCTGGCGGGCAACGCCGAATTGCTGGCTGACCGGCGGGTGCGCGGCCTGCTGCTGGCGCAGTGGCTGCCCGGCGCGTTCCTGGCCGGGGCGGAGTCGCTGATCGTCCCGTACACCGAATCGCTGGGCCACCCGGCCGCCGCGGCCAGCCCGCTGCTCACCGCGCTGCCGGCCGGCATGCTCTGCGGTGACGTGGTCATCGGCCGGTTCTGCCGCCCGGCCCTGCGGCAGCGGCTGGTCCTGCCGCTGGCCATGGCCACCGGGGCACCGCTGCTGGTGTTCCAGCTGCACCCGCCGCTGCCGGTCATCGCCGCGGTCCTGTTCGGCTGCGGGTTCGGTTTCGGCTACCAGCTCGGCATCCAGCAGGCGTTCCTGGACAGCCTGCCACCCGGGTTGCGCGGGCAGGGCTTCGGCCTCAGCGCCACCGGGATGATGGGCGCGCAGGGACTGACCCCGCCGCTGGCCGGGGTGGTAGCCACGGTGGCCGGCCCAGCCGCCGCGATGGCCGCAGCCGGGGCGGCCACCGTGCTGACGTCATGCTGCCTGCGCCGCTCACTGGCCGGAACCCAGCTCACGGCCGGGTAGCGTCGGATGGGTGACTGGCCTGCCCCGCGACGTGCCCGCGGCCACCGCCGGCCGCGACGGCTACCCGGTGGGCGGCGCGGTCCAGCTGCCCGAGCTGGCCGGCCCGGGCCTGCACCAGGTGCTGGCCCGGCTGCGCGCGGCCGAGCCGGCGTCCTGGCTGCCGGTGCTGGACGGCTGGCTGGTGACCCGCTACGACCTGGCCGTCCGGGTGCTCCGGGACAGCGCGGCGTTCACCGTGGACGATCCCCGGTTCTCCACCGCCCGGGTGGTCGGGCCGAGCATGCTCTCGCTGGACAGGGCCGCGCACGACCGGCACCGGCGGCCGTTCGGCGGCCCGTTCAGCCCGCCGGAGGTGCGGGACCGGCTGGCCGGCTTCGTCACCGCCGAGGCGGACCGGCTGGTCGCCGGGGTCCGCCCGGCCGGCCAGGCCGAGCTGCGGCGCAGCCTGGCCGGGCCGCTGGCCACCGTGGTGGTGGCCCGGATGCTCGGCCTCCAGCCGACTCCGCCCGAGGTGATCCTGGCCTGGTACGACGCGATCGTGGCCGCGGTCTCCGAACTGGCCGGCGCACCCGGGGCTGAGCCGGCCGCGGCTGGCTCAGCCGCATTCGGCCAGCTCGCCGAACGGCTGCGCGCGGTGATCGCAACCGATGACCCGGACCAGTCGCTGCTGGCCGCGGCGGCCCAGCATGTCGGCCGGTCCGGTGCGCTGAGCACCGATGAGGCGGTGTCCAACGCGGCGGTGCTGATGTTCGGCGGCATCGAGACCACCGAGGGAATGATTACTAACGCGGCCTGGCACCTGCTCAATCACCCGGACCAGTTGCGGCTGGTCCGCGATGACCCGGAACTACTGCCCAGCGCGATCGAGGAGTCGCTCCGGCTGGAGCCAGCCGCCGCCGTGGTGGACCGCTACGCCACCCGGGACGTGCTGCTCGGCGACGCGCCGGTGCGCCAGGGCGACCTGGTCACCGTGTCACTGGCCGGCGCCGGCCGCGACCCGGCGGTGTTCCCCGACCCGGACCGGTTCGCGGTTCAGCGGGAGAACGCGAACCGGCATCTGGCCTTCGCCCGCGGCCCGCACTTCTGCCTGGGCGTGCACCTGGCCCGGCTGGAAGCCCACGCCGCGCTCGGCGCGCTGCTCCGGCTGCCCGGGCTGCGGCTCGGCCCGGATGGCGCTGCCACCCCGACAGGCCTGGTGTTCCGCAAGCCGGCCAGCCTCACGGTGACGTGGCAGACCGAAGCAGTGGCTGCAGTCAGCCCTTGAGCACCGCCGCGACAGGCTTGTTGGGTGCACGAGACTCGACGCGGTGTCGGATCGGGCCGCCGCCGTTCGTGGAGAAGGTGGAGGGTGGCCGCAGGGGCCAGCCCGGCAAAGGAGGAGACATGACCGAGTACCTCATCGCCTTCAACGACGAGTGGGTGCCCGACCACACGGTCGAGGAGCTGCGCGAGAAGTCCAAGGCTGTCAGGGCGCTGGTGGCAGAGATGAAAGCTGCCGGGGTCTTCATCTTCACCGGCGGCCTGGACGACGCTGCCCCGGTGTTCAGTGTCGATGCGTCGAGCGGCACGCCGCTGTTCACCGACGGTCCGTTCATCGAGTCCAAGGAGCACCTCGGCGGCTTCGCCGTCGTGGATGTGGCCGACGAAGAGGCGGCGCGGCTGTGGGCCGGAAAGATCGCGGTGGCCTGCGGTTGGCCGCAGGAGGTGCGACGCTTCCAGGTCCCCAGGCAACTTCCGGAGACTTCTTAACGGAGCAGTCTGCGACCGGGCGGCCCCTGGGATGGACCTGGCCACGCCAGCGCGGACGAGGCCCGTTGACCGGGTTAAGAGACCTGGTAGGACACGTTGACGTCGCGGCGTCCAGGCGCTGCACCGAGACCACCGACGTGGACGTGGGCTTGCTGAACTTGATCACGGTCTGGCCCTTGGCGCTGTCCACCTGAACCGAATTGTGCACCTGCCAGCGGCCGTCCCACACCGCGACCCGCAGTTGCGCGGCGGGCAGCTTCTGCAGCCCGTTGTCACAGGCGAAACCGATCTCCTTGGCGCTCCCGAACGGTATCGAGATCGGCGTGACGGCGTTCGCGCCGTTGACGAGGGTTCCGGTCTGCACTTCATCCTCCTGCTTCGGTGCGGCGGCTGGGTTGGCGAACTTCTTCAGCGCGGCGGTGTCCCCGTTGAACACGTCCCGGTCCACGAGCGTGGTCGCGTACTGGTGAAAGGCCCACGTGGTCCACGGCCGGGGGACGGTGGGGTGCCCGGCTGGGCTGGACGGGTCGGCGATCCACAGCGGGTGGCCGCCGAGTCCGGCGCAGTTGCCTTCCTGGGCAAAGCTGATGAACGTATAGACGATGGGCTTGCGCCCGGTGGCCGCGGCGACCTCCGCGCACCAGTTCCGCGCGTACGCGGCGACCTGGGCCGGGGCCAGCCCGTCGGTGGTCTCCAGGTCGAGCGCGAGCAGGTCACCGGACGCCAGGCCATGAGCGCGGACCACGGCCAGGAAGGCCCGGGCATCGTTGGCCGCGCCGTCCTTCGGGTGCGCGAAGTGGTACGCGCCGCGAACGATGCCGATGGCTTTGATCTGCTGCCAGTTCCGGGCGAATTCTGGGTCGGTGATCGTCGACCCCTCAGTCGCCTTCGCGAAGGCAAAGGAGATTGAGCCCTTTTCCGCTACCCAGTCGAACGCGCCCTGGTAGCTCGAGACATCGATGCCCTGTGCATTGGCCACCGCATCCTCCCGTTCCGCGCCGCCCTGCTGTGGCAACAGTGCCTCGGAGAATAGTGCCCTGGCCGCCGCCACTGGCAGAAAACGCCGGGTGGCCGGGATGAACCTTTTGGCGTTATAGGTAGTTTGCGCTTTCTGTCCGGATAGTGGACCAGTCGTTAGCGGCGCAGCCGCAGGCCGCGCGGGGTCGGCCGGAAGCCGGCCTCCTCCAGCGCGTGGGCCAGCGGGGAGCCGTACACGCCGGCGCCGTCGGCGCGCTCGACGGTGAGCCTGCCGAGCGCGCCCGCGCGCCGCCTCGGCCAGCGCGGCGGCGGCCGGGGCGAGCCTGGCCGGGTCGCTGGTCCAGGACAGCAGCGTCTTGCCGCCGCGCTCGACGTAAAGCACCAGCTCGCCGCCGGCCAGCACGACCAGCGCGCCGGCCTTCCGGCCTGGCCGGTGCCCGCCCGGCGTCTCGTCTGGCCTGTCCGGCCAGGGCAGGGCTGCGCCGAAGGCGTTGGCCGGGTCGGCGGCCGCCAGCACGACCGGGCCGGGCCCGTCGGCCGGTCGCCGCGGGCCGGGCCGGGCCCGCCGGTCCGGCTGGGCCCAGCGACCGGGCTGGTCCCCGGCGGCGGGCTGGGCCCAGCGCAGGCCGGCTCGCCCTGCTCGGCGTCGGCTGCCATGGCGCGCATCCGGTCCACCGCGCCGGGCAGCGCGAACTGGGCGGCGCCGAGGCCTTCGACGAAGTAGCCGCGGCTGCAGTGCCCGGCTTCCTCCATGGCCCGCAGCACGGGGTAGAGGGCGCCGAAACCGCCCGGTACCCGCTCCGCGGCTACCGCTCCCCTGATCACGATGCCGTGCCGGTCGAGCAGCGCCGCGGCCAGCGCGTGCAGCCGCCTGGTCTGGTCCGGCTCGCCCGGCGGCAGCAGTGACCAGCGGCCGCTGACCGGTCGGCGGGCCGGTGCGGGTCGGCAGGCCGGGCGGCCGAAGCCAGGCCGGCGTGCGCCCGGCCGGCCCGTGCCACGCGGCGCGGTGCTGGCCGCCCACTCCGGCTCGGCTGGCCCCGCGCCGTTGCCGTTCAGCGCGGCGGCAGCTGGCCGTCCTCGCCGGGCGGCCGCCGCTGCTGCGGCCTGCCCGCTCCGAGCATGGTGCGCAGCGGCGCCAGCGTGTCGTTGGTCAGGCGGCCCGGCCCAGACCAGGTCCCAGATCGCCGCCGCGACGGCCTGGTCGCCAGCTGGCCAGCGGCACCGCAGTGCTGGCTGCCGGGCCAGCAGGCTGACGCGACCCGGTCGGTCAGCGCGCGGAAGAACAGCGCGCCGCCGCCGCCCAGCGCATCGAGGATCGCCTCGTGCAGCGGCGTCATCGTGATCTCGCCTGGCGCCGGGAACAGCAGCGGCGCGGCGGCGGCAGGCGCCAGGACTATCCAGCCGTCGCTGCCGGGCAGCGCGCCTGCGCCTGACCAGACGACCTCGCCGGCCGCGGTCAGCTCGTCCAGCATCGCTGGCTGATAGCCGGGCACCCGGCCGGGCAGCACCAGGGTCTCCAGCGCCGAGGCGGGCACCGAGGTCCCGGCTAGCTGCTCGACCACGTCGTAGACGGCGTCGGGACCCGGGCGGCCGCCCGGCCCGGCTGGGCCAGCCCGGCGCCGGCCCGGCCAGCGGATGGCCTGCGTCCTGCCAGCCGGGCAGGAACGCGGCCAGCGCCTGCGGCGGCACCGGCTCGGCTTCCTTGCGCAGCTTCGCCAGGCAGCGCCGGCGCAGCAGGCGCAGCACGCCGGCGTCGCACCACTCCGTGCCGCGCCGCCGGGCAGGAACTCGCCCTCGGCGACCCGGCCCTCGGCCGCCAGCCGCCGCAGCGCGCCGGTCACGACGGCCACGCCGAGCCCGTACCGGGCCGCCACGTCGGCCGCGCGCGAACGGGCCGTGCGTCCGGGCGTACCTGGCCACCAGGTCGCCGAGCGGGTCGGGCACCGATTCGGTGAACGCGGCGGGCACGCCCGGCGGCAGCGGCGACCCCGAGCGCGTCGCGCAGCCGGCCGGCATCCTCGACCGCCGCCCATCGGGCCTCGCCGCCGACCCTGACCTCGATGACCCGGCGCTGCCGGCCAGCCCGGCCAGCCAGCCGGCCGGCCGGCGCCGGGATCGGCGCTGCGCTGCGGCCACCTCCGCCGCGGACAGCGGCCCGATGTCGCTGATCATGTCGGCGACGCCTTCCGCGTCGCGGGCGGCGCGGCCGCGGCAGCAGCCGCTGGAGCTCCCGCTCGAGTCTCTGCACGATCGGCGGGTCGAGCAGCTCCCGCAGGTCGGCCTGGCCGAGCAGCTCGGCGAGCAGCGACGAGTCGAGCGCGAGCGCCTGGGCGCGGCGCTCGGCCAATGGCGCGTCGCCCTCGTACATGAACGCGCCGACGTAGCGGAACAGCAGCGACCGGCCGAACGGGGACGGGGCGGGGGTCTCCACCTCGACCAGCCGGATCTCGCCGGGCGGCCAGGTCGCGCATCAGGCCGACCAGGCCGGGCACGTCGAAGACGTCCTGCAGGCACTCGCGCACGGTCTCGAGCACGATCGGGAACGTGCCGTACTTGCTGGCCACCGCCAGCAGCTGGGCGGACCGCTGCCGCTGCTGCCAGAGCGGGCGTGCGCCGGCCCGGCTGGCGCCGGGGCAGCAGCAGCGCCCGCGCCGCGCACTCGCGGAACCTGGCGGCGAACAGCGCCGAGCTGCCGAGCTCGGCGGTGACCAGCTGCTCGACCTCGTCGGGGTCGAGCTCGGCGAGGCCAGCCGGGCGGCGGCTCGTCGGAGTCGGGGACGCGGATCACGATGCCGTCGTCGGTGTGCATGCGCCTGCACGTCCATGCCCGCCGTAGCGCTCGCGCAGCCGGGCCGCGATCGCCAGCGCCCAGGGCGCGTGCACCCGGCGCGCCGAACGGGCTGTGCAGCACCAGCCGCCAGTCGCCGAGCTCGTCCCGGAACCGCTCGAGCACCAGCGTGCGGTCGTCGGGCACGTAGCCGGTCGCCTCGCGCTGCTCGGCCAGGTAGCGACCAGGTTCGCGGCGGCCAGCTCGTCCAGGCCGTCGGCGCGCAGCCGGGCCGTGGCGTCGGCCGGGCTCGGCCGCGCCGAGCTCACGGCAGTACTCGCCGATCGCCCGGCCGAGCTCGACCGGGCGGCCGAGCGCGTCGCCGTGCCAGAACGGGAGCTTGCCGGGCTGGCCGGGGGCGGGGGAGACGAGCACCTGGTCGGCGGTGATGTCCTCGATCCGCCACGAGCTCGCGCCGAGCACGAACACGTCGCCGACCCGGGACTCGTAGACCATCTCCTCGTCGAGCTCGCCGACCCGGCGCGAGTGCCGGCCGACTGGCTCGCGCTGCGACGCGGCCAGGAAGACGCCGAACAGGCCCCGGTCGGGGATGGTGCCGCCGCTGGTCACCGCGAGCCGCTGGGCCGCCGGGCCGGCCGTGCAGCGTCCCGGTCATCCGGTCCCAGACCAGCCGCGGCCGCAGCTCGGCGAACTCGTCGCTCGGATAGCGGCCGGCCAGCATGTCGAGCACGGCCTCGAGCACCGGCCGGGTCAGCCCGGCGAACGGCGCGGCCCGGCGGACCAGTCCGCTCCAGCTCGGTGACGTCCCAGTCG
Organism: uncultured Actinomycetes bacterium; assembly: GCA_963757545.1. GTDB lineage: Bacteria > Actinomycetota > Actinomycetes > Streptosporangiales > Streptosporangiaceae > RYN-230. The sequence goes on from CAVWSA010000046.1 coordinate 10,362, forward strand.
TCCATCGCGGTCATCGCGACGATCTGCTGGGCCAGCACGTCGAGCGGGTTGCGCGGGATCCGCAGTTCCTCGATCTCGCCGCCGTGCATCCGCCGCGCCACGACCGCGGCCTGCGACCAGGTCGCCCTGGTACTTCGGGAAGATCACGCCCCGGGACACGTCGCCGACGTTGTGCCCGGCCCGGCCGGTGCGCTGCAGGCCGCTGGCCACCGAGGGCGGCGACTCGACCTGGATGACCAGGTCGACCGCGCCCATGTCGATGCCGAGCTCCAGGCTGGACGTGGCCACCACGGCGGGCAGCCGGCCGGCCTTCAGCGCCTCCTCGATCTGGGCCCGCTCCTGCCGGGAGACCGAGCCGTGGTGGGCCCGGGCCACCTCGGCCGGCGCGCCGCCGGTGGCCCCGGCCTGGGCCATGAGCTCGGCCGGCCGGGCGAGCTGGCCGAGCCTGGCCGTCGCCGGCCTGCTGCCCCAGTTCGGCGCGCTCCGCGGCCAGCTCGTTCAGCCGGGCGCAGAGCCGCTCGGCCAGCCGCCGCGAGTTGGCGAACACGATCGTGGACTGGTGCTGCTCGATCAGGTCGAGCACCCGTTCCTCGACGTGCGGCCAGATCGAGCGGCGCGGCGCCGGCCCGTCCGGGGTTTCCGGCCGGGCCGCCGTCTCCAGGTCGGTCATGTCCTCGACCGGCACCACGATCTGGAGGTCGAGCCGCTTCTGCTGGGCGGGGCGGCGATGGTGACCGGCCGGGCGCCGCCGAGGAACCGGCGACCGCCTCCGCCGGCCGGACGGTAGCGGACAGGCCGATGCGCTGCGCGGGCCGCGCGGCCGGGCTCCAGCGGCGTCCAGCCGCTCGAGCGACAGCGCCAGATGCGCGCCGCGCTTCGCCGGCCAGCGCGTGCACCTCGTCGACGATGACTGTCTCGACGCCGCGGAGCACCTCCCGCGCCTTGGACGTGAGCAGCAGGAACAGCGACTCGGGCGTGGTGATCAGGATGTCCGGCGGCTTTGCGGCCAGCTTGCGCCGCTCGTCCGGCTGCGGTGTCCCCGGTGCGGACGCCGACCCTGATGTCCGGCGGGCGTGACGCCAAGCCGCCTGCGCCGCGTGACGATCGCCGGTCAGCGGCGAGCGCAGGTTGCGCTCGATGTCCACGGCCAGCGCCTTGAGCGGCGAGATGTAGAGCACCCGGCAGCGCGGCCGGGCATCGTCGCGGGGCCGGCGCGGCGGCCAGCCTGTCGATGGCCCAGAGGAACGCGGCGAGCGTCTTGCCGGAGCCGGTCGGGGCGACGACCAGCGTGTTCTCGCCCTTGCCGATGGCCGCCCAGGCCTGGGCCTGCGACTGCGTCGGCTCGGCGAAGGCGGCCGTGAACCAGTCGCGGGTGACCGCGCTGAACCCTTCCATCGGGTCCCGGCCGGGGGGAGCGGGCATGTCTTTCATACTGCCTGCTGGTGCCGACAGGATTGACCAGCCGGCTCGCCGGCCGGTCAGCCGGGAGCGGCCCGGACCGACCCGGTGAGCTGGCCGGACGCGCTGCGCACGGTGCACACCACGGTCCGCTCCCCGGCTGCCCAGGCGCCCGCGTCCGGGTAGACGTAGGACTCGGTCAGCGAGGACAGCGAGAGCTGCGGGTTCAGGTAGCTGCTCAGCCGCGCGGCGCAGCCCTGGTCAGCTTGCTGCTGCACGGCCGCGGCGCCCGGGTAGCGGTGCCCCGCCACCGGGAACGTGCCGAACACTTCCGCGTCGTGCGGCTGGGCGCAGGAGATGACGGTCACACTGCTGATCCCGTTCCGCCCGGAATCGACGCACTGCCCGGTGCGCAGGCTGAACACCCGGGGCAGCGCGGCCAGCCGGGCCGGCGGATGCTGCCGGGTGAAGAACGCGGCGCCGCCGATAGCCGCGGCGATCGTCCACAGGCCGGCCAGCACCAGCCCGGTGATGGCCAGCGACCGGCCGCGGGCCCTGGTCCGGCTGATCCGGGTCAGCGCGACCGGGCCGAGGATGACGGTGAGCGGTACCGCGGGCACGATGCCGGAAACCAGCGTGGCCACCGCGAAACCGTCGGTGTGCCGCGGCCGTCCGGGCTCAGTGGCAGACCCAGTTGGCTGGCCGGGGCCGTGCGCCACCGCGGTTGGCGGGCCGCCGTCGCCAGCTGGGTCCATCTGCGCTCCAGGCGGGTCAGGGCCAGCCGGGCCAGCCGGCCAGCCATGCCAATCCGATGTGCCCAGGACCTACCTGAATCCGGTCATGTCATCGCGGGGCACCCACTATGACCCTTCCCCACCAGGCTGCTCACATACCTCTGATTTTGCTCCGGATTAGCTCCGAGGTTGGGTCGGCAGGCCGGCCGCCGGTAGCCTCACCCCAGGTCCGGCGCTCACCGGCAGGCACCGGGTACACCAGGGGAGGACCGTGCGGCTCAGCGAGTTCTGGGAGCGGATGCGGGCACAGTTCGGCGACACCTATGCGGGCAGCGTCGCCAAGGACCATGTCCTGGCCGGACTGGGCGGGCGGACGGTGGAGCAGGCGCTGGCCGACGGGGAGGACGCCAAGACCGTCTGGCGGGCGGTCGCCGCGGAGTTCGACGTCCCGCCGTCGCTGCGCTGAGCCCAGCAGCGGCTGGCCGGCTAGCCGGGGCTGGCTGGGCTAGCCGGGGCCTGGCTGGGCTGGCCGGGGCTGGCTGGGCTGGCCGGGGCTGGCTGGGCTGGCCGGGGTTGGCCGGTCGCCTTCCGGGCTCGGCTGTCGGCAGAATTTCGGCCCGGAACGGCGTGTTGGGTTCATGGTCGAACAGTTGTTCGCCTAAGGTAGTGGCCTGGGCGGCGTAAGCCCACCCGCACGCGCGGCTGCACAGCCAGCGCCGCATGACCGTGCTCCTGCCCAGCCCGGTTGCCCGGTGCGGCGGAACTGTCGGTGCTGCCGCGTAGCGTCTGGACCGGCAACTGAACCAGCAAGCATCCCTGAACCCGGACGGGAGTTTCCATGGCAGGCAGCGACAGGATGGTCAGCAGGACCGGGGGGACAGGGACAAAGCCCTGGAGACCGCGCTGGCCCAGATCGAGCGGCAGTTCGGCCGGGGCTCGGTCATGCGGCTCGGCGACGAGAGTCGCGCCCCGATGGAAGTGATCCCCACCGGAGCCATCGCGCTGGACGTTGCGCTGGGCATCGGCGGCCTGCCCCGTGGCCGGGTGGTCGAGATCTACGGGCCAGAAGGAAGCGGCAAGACCACCCTCGCCCTGCAGGCCCTCGCTAACGCGCAGCGGGCCGGCGGGATCGCCGCGTTCGTCGACGCCGAGCACGCGCTGGACCCGGAGTACGCCAAGAACCTCGGCGTGGACACCGACGCGCTGCTCGTCTCCCAGCCGGACACCGGGGAGCAGGCGCTGGAGATCGCGGACATGCTGATCCGCTCCGGGGCCATCGACGTCATCGTCATCGACTCGGTGGCCGCGCTGGTGCCCCGGGCCGAGATCGAGGGCGAGATGGGGGACAGCCACGTCGGCCTGCAGGCCCGGCTGATGTCCCAGGCGCTGCGCAAGCTGGCCGGCGCGCTGAACCAGACCAAGACCACCGCCATCTTCATCAACCAGCTGCGGGAAAAGGTCGGCGTCATGTTCGGCTGCATGTCGTACTCGACCAGGGTGACCCTGGCGGACGGCACGCAGGAGAAGATCGGCAAGATCGTCAACCAGCGCCGGGATGTCGAGGTCCTGTCCTACGACCCGGACAGCGGGCGCGTCGTGCCGCGCCGCATCGTCAACTGGTTCGACAACGGCCCGGCCGAGCGCTTCCTCCAGTTCACCGTGGCCAAGTCGGGGGGGAACGGCAAGGCCCAGTTCGCCGCGACGGAGAACCATCTCGTCCGGACCCCGGGCGGCTGGCATGAGGCAGGCGAGCTGATCCCCGGTGACCGGGTCCTGCTGGCCGAGCCGCGGAAGCTGAGCGGGCAGCAGGTACAGCTCATCCTGGGTGGGCTGATGGGGGACGGGAGCCTCTCACCTAACCCCCGCGGCCGGTCCGGCACCCGGTTCCGGATGGGGCACGGCGCCGCTCAGGCGGAGTACCTGGACTGGAAGGCCAGCCTGCTGGGGAACATCGGGCACACGCGGACGGCCAACGCCAAGGGGGCTGTGTTCGCTGACCTGAGCCCGCTCCCGGAACTGGCGGAACTGCGTGAGGCGGTGTACTTCGGGGACGGCAAGAAGCATCTCAGCTGGGAGTACCTGAAGGCGCTCACGCCGTTCGCCCTCGCGGTCTGGTACATGGACGACGGGTGCTTCACGCTCCGGTCGAAGGGCGTCCAGGAGCGCACCCAGGGTGGCACTGGCCGGATAGAGATCTGCGTGCAGGCGATGAGCCCGGGGTCCCGGGAGCGACTGGTGGACTACCTGCGTGACACGCGCAGGCTCGACGTCAAGCTCACCGAGCGGGGCGCGCGAGGCATAGCTGTCCTTCAGTTCACCACCGCGGCGTCGGAGAAATTCCAGCGGCTCATCGCTCCGTATGTCCATCCGTCGATGGAGTACAAGCTGCTGCCGCGATTCCGTGGCCGGTTCCGGGTCGAGCCGGAGTTCGCGGCGGCCGAGATGGACCTGGTGCCAGCCGAGGTCCTGGACGTCCACGTCAAGCCGCCCACGAGGTCCATGCACCGGTTCGACATCGAGGTCGAGGGATCGCACAACTACTTCGTCGATGGCGTCATGGTGCACAACAGCCCGGAGACCACCAGCGGCGGGCGGGCGCTCAAGTTCTATGCTTCGGTACGCCTGGATGTGCGCCGGATCGAAACGCTTAAAGATGGCACCGAGGCAGTCGGCAGCCGGACCCGGATTAAGGTCGTCAAGAATAAATGCGCCCCGCCATTCAAAGTCGCGGAATGCGATATTCTTTTCGGAATTGGGATTAGCCGGGAAGGCGGGCTCATCGACCTCGGGGTCGAGCAGTCGATCGTGCGCAAGTCCGGTGCCTGGTACACCTACGAGGGTGACCAGCTCGGGCAGGGCAAGGAGAACGCCCGGAATTTCCTCAAGGACAACCCGGACCTGGCCAACGAGATCGAGAAGAAGATCAAGGAGAAGCTCGGCATCGGGCCACGCCTGGACGCGGAGGCTGCCCAGAACGGCGCCGCGACCCCCGGGCCAGCGGCCCCTGCCCCGCCGGGCAAGGCCGGGAACGGGAAGGCCGCCGCGTCCGTGACCAGCATCACCGGCGTACGTGGCGGTGCCTGACCGGGCCGACTCCAGCGAACGTCAGGCCGCTGCCCGGGCCGCGCTCGCGGCCGCCCTGTCGGCGACGGAGGTCAGTTCCCGGGCCGGGCAGAGCGTCCCGGCCGGTGCCGACGACGTGGCGGCCGGCCCCGGGCAGCCCGCGGATCCGGAGCGGCGTGCCCGGGAGCTGTGCCTGCGGCTGCTGACCGGCCGGCCACGGACCAGGACCGAGCTGGCTGATGCGCTGCGCCGCCACGGCATACCGGAGGAGGCGGCCGCGGCGGTGCTGGGCCGGTTCGCCGACGTGGGCCTGATCGACGACGCCGCGTTCGCCCGGGCCTGGGTCGAGTCCCGGCACCACAACCGCGGACTGGCCCGCCGGGCGCTGGCCGCGGAACTCAAGCGGCGCGGGGTGGACGGCGAGGACATCGAGGCGGCGGTCAGCGCCCTGGACCCGGCCGACGAGATGGCGACCGCCCGGCAGTTGGTGGGCAAGGCGCTGGGGGCCAGCCGGGGCAAGCCGCTGCCAGTGCGGATCCGGCGGCTGGTCGGCCTGCTGGCCCGGAAGGGCTACCCGGCCCCGGTGGCCTACCGGGTCGTCCGCGAGGCCATTGAGCAGGAAGGCGTCAACGCGCCGGGCGCCGGGGCCGATCTCGATGAGGCGGCGTGGGCAGCGCCGGACGCGGATCTGGATGCAGGGTAACGAACTAGTTGCTCTGGGTAAGAGTTGAGAAGATCGCAACGGATTGCTTGCCCAAACTGTTATCTACGCTTAACCTCACGGCAGCGAGGTGTTACTCCGTGCCATGCGGATGGAAACGACTGTTAACGACTTGTGAGCGGCGAGAGCTGGTCACAGATTTGGGATGGTAGCTGGTCAGGGCGGGGACGCCCGCCCTTGGCCGATAGGCCTGACCTGGCCCGCGTTAGTGAGCCGGGGGGCCATGCAGGGCGGCTGGGCGCGAGCCTGGCCGGGACGAGAGTCCGGCGTGCCTCCGGCACGCGTCAGCCGCGCACGCCGTGGCTAGACGTGCGCTGGACGGCGCGGGTTAGCTGGCCGCTGGACCCAGCCGCCAGGCAGCGTGTGCTGCCCGGTGGGTGTGGCCCAGCAGCCGGTGGCTGGCGGGCATGACCCCTCGCTCCAGGGTTTATCCCTGGCACCACACCCAGGTGCCGGGACCAGCGAGCAGGATTGGGGTGTGCCGTGAGCAGCACAATCTCTCTCGTGATCGGGGCCATCGGTCTGCTGGCCGCCGTTTTCGCGTTGGTGGTTGTGCTGCGCAGGTCCCCGGCCCGGAACCAGGCCGCGACCGACGCCGGGACCGCCCGGGCACAGCTCACCGCCGACGCGCAGCGCACCTTCGAGGACGCCAGCCGGGAAGCGGACCAGGTCCGCACCCGGGCCGAAACCGACGCCGCGGCCATCATGCGCGAGGCCGGGCAGGCCGCGGACAAGGCGGCCCAGGCCAGCCGGGACGCGGACGAGGAACTGCGCGCGGTCCGCGAGGAAGCCCGGGAACTGCGTGCCGACCTGGAGCGCCGGGAAGCCCGGCTGGCCGAGCGGGAAGTCCGGCTGGACAGCGAGTTCAGCAAGCTCGATGAGCGCTCCGCCGGGCTGGACAGAGTCCGCCAGGACCTGGACGGCCGCCGGGCCGACCTGGACCGGCTCGACGAGGAACGCCGTGCCGTGCTGGAGCAGACCGCCGGGCTGACCGCCGACCAGGCCAAGGCCGGGCTGGTGGCCGGCATCCAGAACCAGGCCAAGCGTGAGGCGGCGCTGCTGGTCCGGGAGACCGAGAACGCGGCCCGCCGGGACGGCGAGCAGCGCGCCCGCCGGATCGTCACGCTGGCCATCCAGCGGGTGGCCAGCGAGCAGACCAGCGAGTCCGTGGTGTCCGTGCTGCACCTGCCGGGCGATGAGATGAAGGGCCGGATCATCGGCCGTGAGGGGCGGAACATCCGCGCCTTCGAATCCGTCACCGGGGTGAACCTGATCATCGACGACACCCCCGAGGCCGTGCTGCTGTCCTGCTTCGACCCGGTCCGCCGCGAGGTGGGGCGGCTCACCCTGGAACGGCTGGTGCTGGACGGGCGGATCCACCCGCAGCGGATCGAGGAGGCCTACGAGCGGAGCAAGGGCGAGGTCGAGCAGCTCTGCGTCCGGGCTGGGGAGGATGCGCTGGTCGAGCTGTCCCTGACCGACATGCACCCGGAACTGGTCACCCTGCTGGGCCGGCTGCGCTACCGCACGTCATACGGCCAGAACGTGCTGCGCCACCTGGTCGAGTCCGCGCACATCGCCAGCATGATGGCCAGCGAGCTGGGCATGGATCCCGCGCTGCTGCGGCGCTGCACGGTGCTGCATGACATCGGCAAGGCGCTCACCCACGAGGTGGAGGGCAGCCACGCGCTGATCGGCGCCGAGATCGCCCGCCGCTACGGGGAGACGGCCGACGTGGTGCACGCCATCGAGGCGCATCACAACGAGGTCGAGGTGCGCACGGTCGAGGCGGTGCTGACACAGGCGGCCGACGCGATCAGCGGCGGCCGGCCCGGCGCCCGGCGCGAGTCCCTGGAAGCCTACGTCAAGCGGCTGGAGCGGCTGGAGCAGATCGCCACCGCGCAGCCCGGCGTGGAGAAGGTGTTCGCCATGCAGGCCGGCCGGGAGATCAGGGTCATGGTCAAGCCAGAGCGGGTGGACGACATCCAGGCCCAGGTGATCGCCCGGGACGTGGCCAAGCAGGTCGAGGAGGAGCTGACCTACCCCGGGCAGATCCGGGTCACCGTGGTCCGCGAGTCCCGTGCCACCGAGTTCGCCCGCTGAGCCCCGCTCGCCCGGCCAGGCCCGGCCGCCCCGGGCCGGTCAGCTGGACGCCGCGTTGGCCGGGCTGGACGAGCCACCCTGCGTGCCTGCCGACCCGTTCTGTGTGCCCGCCGACCCGCCCTGCGTGTCGGCCGAGCCGCCCTGCGTGCCCGCCGAGCCGTTCTGCGTGCCCGCCGAGCCGCCCTGCGTGCCCGCCGAGCCGCCCTGCGTGCCGGCCGAGCCCCCGGCTCCGGCTGGTCCGCCGGGAAGCACGGTGACGTTGCCGCCCGCACTGGGCTCGATGAGCTTCAGCCGCGGGATGCCCGGCGGGGTGAACCCGAGCACCTGCCCGTAGAAGGACAGCTCCGCCTCCAGCGCGGCGATGATGGTCGCCGCCCGGCGGAACCCATGCGACTCGCCCTGGAACATCAGCAGCGCGTGCCGGATGCCATGCCCGGCCAGGTCGGCCGCGATGCTCCTGGCCTGGGCGGGCGGCACGATCGGGTCATCCAGGCCCTGGAGCAGCAAGACCGGGGCGGTGGCCCCGGTGACATGGCCCGCCGGGGAGCGCTCGGCATAGACGTACTCGAAACCAGGCAGCGGGCCGATCAGCCCGTCCAGGTAGTGCGACTCGAAGTCGTGCGTCTCGGCCGCGAACTGGCGCAGATCGGCCACGCCACAGTAGGACGCGGCCGCGCCGAACACCGGCTGCTTGGCCGCCAGCGTGGTGACCGCGGCCAGTGCGGTCCAGCCGCCGGCCGAGCCGCCGCGGACGGCCAGCCGGGCCCGGTCGGCCTCGCCGTTCTCAGCCAGGGCCAGCGCGGCCGAGGCCGCGTCCTGCACGTCGACCACGCCCCACTGCATGCGCAGCCGCTCGCGGTAGTTGCGGCCGTATCCGGTGGACCCGCCGTAGTTGACGTCGATGATCCCGATGCCACGGCTGGTGAAGTAGGCCTTCTCCAGGTCGAGCAGCCCGACCGCGTGCGAGGTGGGGCCGCCGTGCACCCACACCACGTAGGGCGGCAACTCACCGTCCGGGGCGGCCGCCTCCGGGTGGGTCGGCGGGTAGACCAGTGCGTACACGCTGCGCCCGTACAGCCCCTCCAGCTTGACCTGGCTGGGCACCGGCAGATAGCCGGCGTCGGGGACCTCCTCGGACTCCCAGCGCAGCACCTCGCACGTGCCGGAGGCTACGTTGATCCGGACCACGGCCAGCGGTGTGACCGGGCCGCCGGCCACCGCGACCACCGTCTCGCTGTCGGCGGCCAGCCCAGAGGTGAACTCCTGGAACGGCAGCTCGGGGTCGGTCATCTCGCCGGTCTCCGGGTCGAGCAGGCCGAGCCGCATGCCGCCCTGGCCGTGCAGCACGGCGAGCCGCCCGTCACCCAGCCGGGCGAACGGCCGGTCACCCAGCTGCCACAGTGGCTCGGCGAACTCCTCCTCGGCCGGGAACAGCGCCTGGGCCGGCTCGCCGAGCAGGCCGACCTGGTACAGGTTCCACCAGCCGGGCCAGTCGGACACCACATACAGGCTGGTCCCGTCGCGCCACACCGGGGCCAGCACCGATTCCCGCATGCCGCCCTTGACCAGCCGCCCCGGGCCGGGCACGCCGTCGGTGATCTGGCCGACCCGCAATTCGGTGCCATCCCACGGCATCCGCGGGTGATTCCAGCAGATCCAGGCCAGCCGGCTGCCGTCCGGCGAGAGCGTGGGGAAGGCGAAGAAATCCGCGCCCGTGACGAGTTCCCGGATGGCACCCGGATCATTGGCCGCACTGCCATCCAGCGGAATGGCCACAATAGACCGGCTTATCTTTCCGGCTTCGTGCCGTTCCTGGACGCACCACACTTCTTCCGCATCGGCGGAAAGAATGAAGTCGGCAAAGCGCAGCGCGGCGCGCCCGGCCTCGCCGGGCAATTCGGGGGTGAGCGGGCGCGGCCGCACCGCGGGCTCCCGGGCCGGGCCCGGCGTCCCCGCTGACCCGGCCCCGGCCCCGGCGTCGGGTCCGGACCTGGCGTCGGGTCCGGATCTGGCGTCGGGTCCGGACCTGGCGTCGGGTCCGGACCTGGCGTCGGGTCCGGACCTGGCCCCGGCCCCAGGCGCTGAGACCGGCATCAGGTACAACCGCTGGTCGGCGTAGTTGGCGAACACGACAGCCTGGCCGTCGCCGTGCATGCCCTCCTGGTCGGGCAGTGGAACGGGCAGGTAGGACCGCCCGCCGTACTCATGCACCCGGGTCCGGGCGTTCCACGGCGAGGGCAGCAGCGCGCGCCGGTTCCCGGCCGCGTCGCAGTGCACCACGGTCACCCGGCCGCCCTCCTCGGGACGGCCTTCCTGCCACCACACGTCGGTCCCGCGGACCAGGGGGAAGGAAACGGTCAGCTGGCCCTTGGCCACGTCGGCCGCGGTGATCGGGGAAGGCCAGGCGCCGAAGGGGATTCGCGGAGCTGCCACGCTGTCTGTCATAGGGGATATCGTCTACCATCCGTGGGTCTGGCCACGGGAGATTCCGGACATGGCGCGGACCTGCTGAGGGACATTCTGGACATGCCACGGATCTGCGGAGGGAGATTCCGGACATGCCGCGCACTGCGCGTACCCTCGGAGGCGACATGAGCGCCTTCCGCACGTATCAGATCCGCACCTACGGGTGCCAGATGAACATGCACGACTCGGAGCGGCTGGCCGGCCTGCTCGAGGACGCCGGGTACCAGCGCGCGCCCGAGGGGCATGACCCGGACGTCGTGGTGTTCAACACGTGCGCGGTCCGGGAGAACGCGGACAACCGGCTGTACGGGAACCTGGGCCACCTGCTGCCGGTCAAGCAGGCCCGGCCGGGCATGCAGATCGCGGTGGGCGGCTGCCTGGCGCAGAAGGACCGGGCCGGCATCGCGCAGCGCGCGCCGTGGGTGGACGTGGTGTTCGGCACGCACAACATCGGCTCGCTGCCCGCCCTGCTGGAACGCGCCCGCATCCAGCGTGCCGCCCAGGTGGAGATCGTCGAGTCGCTGGAGCGCTTCCCCTCCGTGCTGCCCGCCCGCCGGGAGTCGAGTTACTCGGCCTGGGTCGCGGTTTCGGTCGGCTGCAACAACACCTGCACCTTCTGCATCGTGCCCAGCCTGCGCGGCCGCGAGGAGGACCGCCGCCCAGGCGACGTGCTGGCCGAGATCCGCGCGCTGGTCGGCGACGGCGTGGTCGAAGTCACCCTGCTCGGGCAGAACGTGAACTCCTACGGGGTCGGCTTCGGCGACCGGCAGGCGTTCGGCAAGCTGCTCCGCGCCTGCGGCGGGATCGACGGGCTGGACCGGGTGCGCTTCACCTCGCCGCACCCGCGCGACTTCACCGACGATGTGATCGCGGCCATGGCCGAGACGGCCAACGTCATGCCGCAGTTGCACATGCCGCTGCAATCCGGCTCGGACGCGGTGCTCCGGGCCATGCGCCGCGCCTACCGCCGGGACAAGTACCTGGGCATCCTGGACCGGGTCCGGGCCGCGATCCCGGATGCCGCCATCACCACCGACATCATCGTCGGCTTCCCGGGCGAGACCGACCAGGACTTCGAGGACACGCTGGACCTGGTCCGGCGGGCCCGGTTCGCCGGCGCGTTCACGTTCCAGTACTCGCCCCGGCCCGGCACCCCGGCCGCGGTGATGGAGCACCAGGTCCCGGCCGGGATAGTGGCCGAGCGCTACCAGCGGCTCACGGCCGTGGTCGAGGAGATCACCCTGGCCGAGAACCAGGCCTTCACCGGCCGCCGGGTCGAGGTGCTGGTCGCCGAGGGGGAGGGGCGGAAAGACGGGGCCACGCACCGGCTGTCCGGCCGGGCCCGGGACAACCGGCTGGTGCACTTCGCGCCCGGGGACACCGGGCCGCGCCCGGGCGACCTGGTGACTACGGTGGTGACCCGGGCCGCCCCGCACTACCTGGTGGCCGACGGCGCGCCGCTGGCCGTGCGCCGCACCCGGGGCGGCGACGCCTGGCAGGCCCGCCGGGACGGGGTGGTCCCGGCGGCGGTGGGCGCCGCCGCGGTCCCGCTCGGCATGCCCACCGTCGGCCGCCCCGGGTAGCCGCCGGAACCACAGCGACCCTTCACCCGCGCCGTACGCCGCGCCGGGGACATCAGTCGTGCTGGCACAGCCAGCGGACCAGCTTGATGAGCTGGGCCAGCGCGAACAGCTCGAAGCGGCGGCGGCCAGGACGACAAGCGCGATCCAGATGCCGTGCATCGGCGGGATATGCAGCACGGCCCCGATCCGCACCAGGCACACCGCGGCCAGCCACAGGCTCGCGCAGCCGAACAGGCGCGCCCCAGCCGACCGCGCGTCGGCGCCGGTGAGCCGGCCGCGGAAGACCCCGTGCTCGCGGCGGGCGGTCCGGATCGTGCCCACCGCGAAGCGCAGCGCGCGGGCCGATCGCAGCAGCCCCGTCCGCACGTCCGGGTCGGCCAGGATGGCCGGCAGTTCGGCCGTCCATTCCCGGCCGCGCTCCTCCCGGGCCGCGGCGGGCAGGTGCCGGCAGGCCCGGCCGATCAGCCACCCGGCCAGCCGCTGGGCCAGCACGTCGCCGCGCATCACGTGCTCCCCCGGGCCTGCCGGGCCGCACCCCGCGCACCCGTCCGGCCCGCACCACGCGCACGCGGCCGGCCCGAGTCAGCCCGGGCAAGTTCCTCCCGCCCTGTCTGGATGCCCTCGTCAGTGAGCCAGTAATACCGCCGGGCCGGCCGCCCGCTGGCGTCGGTACCAGCCGGCTCCCAGGCTGAGCTGACCAGCCCCTGCTCCTGCAGCCGGGCCAGCATCGGGTACAGCGTGCCGCTGGGCAGCCCGGACGCCTTCATCAGGTCATAGCCATAACGCGGCGCGGCGGGGTCAGCCAGGAAGGCCCGCAATACCCGCTCCAGCGGCCCGGTGAGCTTCATGACCCTAATCCTACATATATAGCCTACATATGTCGAGTTAGCTTGGGGCGCGCGGTCAACCTCGTCTACACAGGTTGCGTCCTAGCAGGTGAGAGGCCTGCGGGCCGCACCGACCAAGGGGGATCAATGCCGCTATCACTGCGCGCCGCCGGGCGCGCCGCCGCCGTCCTGGGGCTCACCGCCACGACCCTGCTGAGCGCCACCGCCGCCTCGGCCGCGGCCGGCCACGCCGCCCGGCCGGCCGCCACGCCGCGGTGCACGCTGAGCCGGCTCAACGTCTGGATCGGCGTGCCGGGCAGCGCCGCGGCGGGCTCGGTCGCCTACCCGCTGGAGTTCTCCAACGTCTCCGGCCGGGCCTGCCACCTGCTCGGCTACCCGGGGGTGGCCGCCATCGGCCGCCGCGGCCAGCGGCTGGGCAGCCCGGCCGGCCGCGACACGACGTTCCGGCCGCGCCTGGTCATCCTGCGCCGCGGCGGCACCGCGCACGCGCTGCTGACCATCACCGAAGCCGGCAACTTCCCGGCCCGGCAGTGCCGGATGCGCCCCGCGGTGGCGCTGCGGGTCATCCCGCCCAGCGGCGCCCACCGCGCGTTCGTCCCGCTCAGCTTCCCGGCCTGTTCCCGGAAAGGCCCGGTCTACCTGCACATCCGGGTCGTCCGGCCCGGTGTCGGCATCCCGGGGGTGAGCCAGTAGCAACGACCGCCCATCTTGCCTAACGCCAGTGCCACGTACTGGCGTTAGGCAAGATGCGCGGGCTCACCGGAACCCGGCAGACTGTCGGGTGTGGCAGAACGGGTTATCGCGGTGCTCGGGCCAACCGCGGCTGGCAAGTCCGACCTGGCGCTGCGGCTGGCCGAAGATCTCGGTGGCGAGATCATCAACGCGGACTCGATGCAGCTGTACGCGGGCATGGACATCGGCACGGCCAAGCTCACCGGGGCGGAGCGCCGCGGCATCCCGCATCACCTGCTCGACGTGTGGGACGTCCGGCACACCGCCAACGTGGCCGAGTACCAGCGGCTGGCCCGCGCCACGATCGGCGAGGTGACCGGCCGCGGCCGGGTCCCGATCCTGGTCGGCGGGTCCGGCCTGTACCTGCGCGCCGCGCTGGACGAACTGGACTTCCCGGGCACCGACCCGGCCGTGCGGGACCGCCTGGAGCGGGAACTGGACCGGCACGGGCCGGGGGCCCTGCATGCCCGGCTGGCTGAGCTGGACCCGGTGGCCGCGCGCGGCATCCTGCCCTCGAACGGGCGGCGGATCGTCCGCGCGCTGGAGGTCATCGAGGTGTCTGGGCGGCCGTTCACCGCCACGCTGCCCCGGTACCAGTCGGTGTACCCGGCGGTGCAACTCGGGCTGCGGGTGCCCCGGGCCGAGCTGGACGAGCGGATCGCCCAGCGGGTGGACCGGATGTGGCAGGCCGGTTTCGTGGCCGAAGTGCGCCGCCTCGAGCAGGCTGGCCTGCGCGCGGGCCGGACCGCCAGCCGGGCGCTCGGCTACGCGCAGGTGCTGCGTTTCCTGGCCGGGGAGTGGACCGGCGAGCAGGCCCGGGAGGAGACGATCAGGGCCACCCGGCGGTTCGCCCGCCGTCAGCAGGCCTGGTTCCGCCGTGATCCGAGGGTGACCTGGCTGGACGCCGGGCTCGGGGCGGACCCGCACCGGCTGGCGCTGGCTACGATCAGCACATGCGGTTCGGCAAGGGGCATGGCACCGAGAACGACTTCGTGATCCTGCCTGACCCCGGCAACACCCTCGATCTGCGGGCCAGCCTGGTCGCCCGGCTGTGCGACCGGCGGGCCGGCCTGGGCGCGGACGGGGTGCTGCGCGTGGTGCGCACCGCCGAGCTGCCCGACGGCCGGGGCGGCGCGCCGGAATGGTTCATGGACTACCGCAACGGGGACGGCAGCATCGCGGAGATGTGCGGCAACGGCGTCCGGGTGTTCGCCCGCTACCTGCTCGATCATGGCCTGGCCAGCGGGCCGGCCTTCGGTGTGGCCACCCGGGCCGGGATCAAGCAGGTGCACGTCGAGCCGGACGGCCGGATCACGGTGGACATGGGCCCGGTCACCGTGCTCGGGGCCAGCCGGGCCGTGCTCGGCGGTGCCGTCCTGGAGGGCCTGCGGATCAGCGTGGGCAACCCGCACCTGGCCTTCCTGGTGGACGGCAAGCTGGACAAGTTCGACCTGTCTGTGCCGCCCGGGCTCGACCCGGCTGACTTCCCGGACGGCGGCAACGTGGAACTTGTCCGGGTCACCGGCAGCTCGGCGATCAGCATGCGGGTGCACGAGCGGGGCAGCGGGGAGACCCGGTCCTGCGGCACCGGGGCCGTCGCGGCGGCGGCCGCCGCGGCCGCCCGGTACCCCGCGCCGACCGGGCCCGGCACCGGGTGCTGGCAGGTCACCGTGCCCGGCGGCGAGCTGACCGTGCGGCTGGAGGCCGGGACAAGCTGGCTGACCGGCCCGGCGGTGATCGTCGCCGAAGGCGAGCTGGACCCGGGCTGGCTCGTCGGCAGCCCCGTCGGCTAGCCCGCGTCAGGCGCGGCCGCGGCCCGGCTGGTGAGGCTGGAGACCGGCAGGCCGCGGAGGGAGGCGTCCAGCACCTCGGCGATGTGCAGCACGGCGGGCGGCTGCTGCGTCCCCGCCGCGGCCATGGCCGAGGCGATCTGCAGGCTGCACCCAGGGTTGGCCGACACGACCAGCGGGGCGCCGGTGGCCAGCACCGCCGCCGCCTTGCGCGCGCCCAGTTCCCCGGCCGCCTCGGGCTGCAGCAGGTTGTACACACCCGCCGAGCCGCAGCAGGTGCCGCCGTCGCCCAGCTCGGCCAGCCGCAGCCCCGGGATGGCGCGCAGCAGGTCGCGGGGCTGCTGCTTGATGCGCTGGGCGTGCCCCAGGTGGCAGGCGTCGTGGTAGGCCACGGTGACCGGCAGCGGGTGCCGCGCGCCGCGCGCCCCCTCGTCGCTGGCCGCCAGCTCGGCCAGGTACTCGCTGAGATCACGGACCTTGCCCGCCGCCCGGGCGGCCCGTTCCGGCCAGTCGCCGGCCTCCGCGCCGTCCGCGGCGGCGGTACGCAGCAACTCGCCGTACTCCTTCATGGCCGAGCCGCAGCCCGCCGAGTTGACCACGATCACATCCACGCTGGCCGCCTCGAACGCGGCGATGGTGCGCCGGGCGAACCGGGCCGCCTCGGCCACCCGCCCGCTGTGCAGGGACAGCGCGCCGCAGCAGCCCTGCCCGGCCGGGATGACCACGTCACACCCTTCGGCGGCGAGCAGCCGGACGGTCGCCTCGTTCACCCCGGGAAAGAACACCTGCTGCACGCAGCCGGTGAGCATGCCCACCACGGCACGGCGCGGACCCTCGGCGGGCACCCGGCCGGCGGCGAGCCGGTGCGGCCCGTTGCCCGGCGCCGGGGCCACCCGGAGCGAGGCGACCAGTTCGGGTGCCAGCCGGCCAGCCAGTGCGCTGCGCCCGATTCGCCGGTTCAGCCCGGTGCGCTGGGCCATCTTCAGCGGCCCGGCGAGCAGCCGGAGGCGGCGCGGGTAGGGGAACGTGGCGAAGATGGCCGCCCGGGCGGCCCGGGCCCGCGCCGACCGGGGTGGCACCGGCGCTGGCTGGCCCGCCGCGGCGGGTGGCGGCTCCTCCTGCCAGCTGCGCGCCGCCTCGATGAGCCGGTCGTAGCGCACTCCGGACGGGCAGGCGGGCACGCACGCCATGCAGCCCAGGCAGCGGTCCAGGTGGCTGGCCGCGGTCTCGCTGGCCTGCGCGCCGTCCAGCAACTGGGTGATCAGGTGGATGCGGCCGCGCGGCGAGTCCATTTCCTCGCCCCACAGCTGGTAGGTGGGGCAGGCGGGTAGGCAGAACCCGCAGTGCACGCAGTCGGAGGCCAGCTCACGCAGCTCACCGGTGGGGTCGATCGGTGATGCGGTCATCTACAGCCCTCCGGCGAAGCGGCCGGGCGCCATCAGGTACCCGGGGTCGAACTGCTCCTTGACCGCGCGCATCAGGCTGAGCGAGGGCACCGGGCCCCACATGTCCACCTTCTCGCGGACCGCGGCCGGGGCGGTCACCACCACCACGCTGGCCTGGGCGGGCGGCCCCTCGCCCGCCGCGGAGTCCCGGTCGGTGGCCTGGTCCAGGCCGTCCCGCAGGCCGGCCACGAACTGGGCGGCGGCGGCCGGGTCGGCGTCGCCGTCCAGCACCGCGTGCAGCACGCCGGCCGCGGCCGAGCCGGTCACCGCGGGGTCCAGGCCGGCCTCCTTGCCCGCGGCGTCGATGGCGGCCAGCACGCCGGGCAGCGCGGCGGCCCAGAAGCTGACCCGGAGCACGGTGGGCTCGGCCGGGCCGTGCGGGCCGGTCACCAGGCGGGCCGGCCGGGCCGACCCCCACCACGGCGGGGCACTGTCCGAGGTGGCGGTACCCGCGCCGAGCACGTCGCGCAGCAGCACGGCCCGCTCGGCCACCCCGGCCGGGTCGCCCTCCAGCAGCACCGCCACCCGGACCAGGCCGTCCCGGCCCGGGCGGTCGATCTCCACGGCCACCGGCGCGAGGTCGGTGCCCGCAGCCGCCGCGACCGCCTGGCTGGCCGCCGCGGTGTCGGCATAGCCCGCGGTGACGAACGCGGCCGCGGCCGGCACCGGGTGCAGCCGGAAGACGGCCTCGGTGATCAGGCCGAGCGTGCCGTACGACCCGGCGTACAGCTTGCCCAGGTCGTAGCCGGCCACGTTCTTCACCACTTTGCCGCCGGACTTGGCCACGGTCCCGGTGGGCCGCACCACGGTGATGCCGATCACCAGGTCGCGGGGCGTGCCGTAGCGCAGCCGGCGCGGCCCGGCCGTGCCGGTGGCCAGCATCCCGCCGATGGTCGGTGCGCCGTCAGCTGAGCCGCCACCCGCGCCCGGGGCCGAGCCGTTGGCCAGCCCGGGCGGCGGGTCCAGGGCCAGTTGCTGCCCGGCCGCGCCGAGCACGCTGGCCAGCTGCCGCAGGGTGACCCCGGCCTGCACCCGGACGACCAGGTCGCCCGCTGCGTGCTCGATGACCCGGTCCAGCCGGTGCGTGTCGATGATCAGGTCGCAACGGCGCGGCGGGGCGCCCCAGCCGATCCGGGTGCCGCTGCCCCGGGGCACCACGGCCAGGCCGTGCTCGGCCGCGGTGGCCAGCAGCGCGCTCGCCTCGCCGTCCCCGGATGGGGCCGCGACCCAGCCGGGCACCACCCCGGCGACCGCGTCCCGCGGGCCGGCCGGCCGGACCGTGCGGCAGGCCCGGGCCAGCGCGGCGGGGATGGAGGTAGTGCTCAAAACTGCTCCGCCAGGCCCGCGGCGACCACCGGGTGCACCCCGCGGCGTGGCCCCGGCACCTCGCCACACAGCCGCGGCGTGGGGAAGATCTTGCCCGGGTTGCACAGCCCGGCCGGGTCGAACGCGCAGCGCAGCAGCTGCATGGTGTCCAGATCCTCGGCGCTGAACATCTTCGGCATGTACTTGGCCTTGTCCGAGCCCACCCCGTGCTCGCCGGTGATCGAGCCGCCGTGCTGGATGCACAGGTCCAGGATCGCGCCAGACAGCTGTTCGGCCGCCTCCTCCTCACCCGGCACGGCGTCGTCGTACAGCACCAGCGGGTGCAGGTTGCCGTCGCCAGCGTGGAACACGTTGGCCACCCGGATGCCGGACTCGCTGGACAGCGCGGCGATCTTGTCCAGCACCTCGCCCAGCGCGGTCCGCGGCACCACCCCGTCCTGCACGATGTAGGCCGAGCTGATCCGGCCCACGGCGGCGAACGCGGACTTGCGGCCGGCCCAGATCGCGGCCCGCTCGGCCGGGTCGTCCGCCGCCCGGATCTCGGTCGCGCCGGCCTGCTCGCACAGCGCCCGCACCGCGGCCACGTCCCGGCGGACATCGGCCTCCGGCCCGTCCAGCTCGACCACCAGCACGGCCCCGGCCCCGGCCGGGTAGTTGCAGGCCACCGCGGCCTCGGCGGCCTCGATGGCCAGCGCGTCCATCATCTCGATGGCCGCGGGCAGGATGCCGGCGCCGATGATCGCGGACACGGCCGCGCCGCCCGCGCCGGTGCTGCGGAAGCCGGCCAGCAGCGTGGTGATCACCTGCGGGATCCTGGTCAGCCGGACCACGATCTTGGTGACGATGCCCAGCGTGCCTTCCGAGCCGGTGAACGCGCCAACCAGGTCGTAGCCGGGCGCGGTCCCGGTGCCATCACCCAGCCAGGTCAGCTCGCCGGCCGGGGTGACGATCTGCAGCCCGGTCACGTGGTGCACGGTGAAGCCGTGCTTGAGGCAGTGCGCGCCGCCGGAATTCTCCGCCACGTTGCCGCCGACCGAGCAGATCACCTGGCTGGACGGATCCGGCGCGTAGAAATAGCCGTACGGGCGGGCCGCGGTGCTCACCGCCAGGTTGGTCACCCCGGGCTCGACGATGGCGCGCTGGCTGACCGGGTCGATCGCGATGATCCGGCGCATCTTCGAGGTCACGATCAGCACCCCGTCGGTACGCGGCAGCGCCCCGCCGGACAGCCCGGTGCCCGACCCGCGGGCGACGAACGGCACCCCGGCCCGGGCGCACTCGGTGACCACCGCCGCGACCTGCTCGGCGGTCTCGGGCAGTACCACCAGGGCGGGCGCCGCCCGGTGCGAGGTCAGCCCGTCGCATTCATAGGTGCGCAGCTCGGCCGGATCCGCTACTACCCCGCCGGGGCCGCAGATCTCGGTCATCCGCGGCACCAGCGCCTCGACCGTCATCGCGCCTCCCATCAGGGGCCCGCCCTGGCCACCGGATGCACGGTGCCGGCCGGTGCGCCACGGCGCCGGCCGGTGCGCGCTGGCCACCGCCCGCGGGCTCGCCTCCTCCCAGACTGCCTTCCCGCTGGCCGGGAGTCCATGCTGCCGCGCGGCCATGTCGCCGCGCTACGGCATCTCCTCGTAGGCCGGCAGGGTGAGGAACTCAGCGTAGTCATCGGCCAGCGCGACCTGGCTGAACAGGGCGACCGCCTGGTCGTAGCGGGGCGCGTCGTAGCTGTCCCCGGCGGCGGAGCGGATGGTGGCCAGCTCCTCGCCGATGATCCGCTGCACCAGGTCGGTGGTCACCAGCTGGCCGTCGTCCAGCCGGACGTTGTTGTGCAGCCACTGCCACACCTGGGACCGGGAGATCTCCGCCGTGGCCGCGTCCTCCATCAGGTTGAAGATGGCCACCGCCCCGTTGCCGCCCAGCCAGGACGCCAGGTACTGCAGCCCGACGCTGATGTTGTTGCGCAGCCCGGCCTCGGTGATGGTGCCCGGCGTCTTGCTCACCGCCAGCAGGTCGGCGGCGGACACGCTGACCTCGGGGCGCTGCTTGCTGAGCTGGTTCGGCGAGCTGCCCAGGGTGGCGTCGAACACCTCGCGGCACAGCGGCACCAGGTCCGGGTGCGCCACCCACGAGCCGTCGAAGCCGTCCCCGGCTTCCCGCGTCTTGTCCTCGCGCACCTTGGCCATGGCCACCGCGTTGACCTCCGGGTCACGCCGGCTCGGGATGAACGCGGCCATCCCGCCCATGGCGTGCGCGCCGCGCTGGTGGCACGTCTTGACCAGCAGCTCGGTGTAGGCCCGCATGAACGGGGCGGTCATCGTCACCGAGTTGCGTTCCGGCAGGACGAATTCCTGGCCCCGGCTGCGGAACTTCTTGATCACGCTGAACAGGTAGTCCCAGCGGCCCGCGTTCAGCCCGGCGCTGTGCTCGCGCAGTTCGTAGAGGATCTCCTCCATCTCGAACGCGGCCGGGATGGTCTCGATCAGCACGGTGGCCCGGATCGTGCCGCGCGGGATGCCCAGGCTGTCCTGGGCCAGGCTGAACGCGTCGTTCCACAGCCGCGCCTCGAGATGGCTCTCCAGCTTGGGCAGGTAGAAGTACGGCCCGGAGCCCTTGTCCAGCTGGCGGCGCGCGCAGTGGAAGAAGTACAGCGCGAAGTCGAACAGGCTGCCGGACACCCGCTGGCCGTCCACCAGCACGTGCTTCTCGTCCAGATGCCAGCCGCGCGGCCGGACCACGATCGTGGCCAGCTCGCTGTCCGGGCCCAGCCGGTACGTTTTGCCCTCCTCGCTGGTGAAGTCCAGCGTCCGGTCCAGCGCGCTGATCAGGTTGAGCTGGCCGGTGACCATGTTTTCCCAGAGCGGCGTGTTGGCGTCCTCGAAGTCGGCCAGCCAGACGTTGGCCCCGGAGTTGAGCGCGTTGATGGTCATCTTCTGGTCGGTCGGGCCGGTGATCTCCACCCGGCGGTTGACCAGGCCGGGCGCGGGGGCGGCGACCCGCCAGTCCGGGTCGTCGCGGATGGCCCGGGTGCCGGGCAGGAAGTCCAGCATCGCCCCGGCGGACAGTTCCCGCTGCCGGGCCGCCCGGGCGGCCAGCAGCTCGGCACGGCGGCCGCCGAGCTCCCGCTGCAGCGCCGCGACCAGATCGATGGCCGCCGGGGTGAGCACCTCGTCGAAGCGGTCTCCCCGTGGGCCGGTTATCTGCACACCCTCGCTGGCCATGCCGCGCTCCTCCCGGTTATCGGTTGACCGCCATGTTACTCGCGAGTAATGACGGCGCGCCGCGTGTTCCTGTTCACAGTGTGCTCGGTGACCGCGTGCTTGCTGACACTGGGCTTCGTAACACCGCCGCGTGGTGCCGGTCAAAGTGTTCCCGGCCACATCTCGGGCACAACCCGGGCCGGCCGGGTGTTTATTGAGGTGAGCCTAACCCGGAGGCATGACAGCATTGGCAGACCAGTACCGCACCGTCCGTCTATCTCACCGTGAGCAGCCCATGACCCGTCCCGCCGAGCAACCCGCCAGCCCCGCCGACCAGCCGGGCGGCGCCCGGGGTGATGCGGCCGGGGCCGCTGACGCCGGCGAACTGGACCTGCTGGACCGGCATGCCCTGCGCCGGGTCGGCGGGCTGTCCACCGAACTCCAGGACGTCACCGAGGTCGAGTACCGCGCGCTCCGGCTGGAGCGGGTCATCCTGGTCGGCGTGTGGACCGACGGCACGCTGGCCGACGCCGAGAACTCGCTGCGCGAACTGTCCCGGCTGGCCGAAACGGCCGGGTCGGTCATTCCTGGACGGCCTGGTGCAGCGGCGCGGCCGCCCCGACGCCGCCACCTATATCGGCGCGGGCAAGGCCGCCGAGGTGGCCGCCCTGGTGGCGTCGCTCGGCGCGGACACGGTGATCTGCGACGGCGAGCTGACGCCCAGCCAGCTGCGCCGCCTTGAAGGCGTGGTCAAGGCGAAGGTCATCGACCGGACCGCGCTGATCCTGGACATCTTCGCCCAGCACGCCCGGAGCAAGGAGGGCAAGGCCCAGGTCGAGCTGGCCCAGCTGGAGTACCTGCTGCCGCGGCTGCGTGGCTGGGGTGAGTCGCTGTCCCGGCAGGCGGGCGGCCGGGTGGCCGGCGGTGGCGGCATCGGGACCAGGGGCCCTGGTGAGACCAAGATCGAGACCGACCGGCGCCGGATCCGGACCCGCACCGCGCGGCTGCGCCGCCAGCTGGCCGAGATGTCGGTCGGCCGCCAGGTGCAGCGCCAGCAGCGGCGCAGCCGGGCCGTCCCGGCGGTGGCCATCGCCGGGTACACCAACGCGGGCAAGTCGAGCCTGCTGAACCGGCTGACCGGGGCCGGGGTGCTGGTGGACGACTCGCTGTTCGCCACGCTCGACCCGGCGGTCCGCAAGGCGCGCACCCCGGCCGGGCGCTGGTTCACCCTGACCGACACGGTCGGCTTCGTCCGGCACCTGCCGCACCAGCTGGTCGAGGCGTTCCGGTCCACGCTGGAGGAAGTGGCCGAGGCCGATCTGATCCTGCACGTGGTGGACGGCAGCGACGCGGACCCGCAGGCCCAGATCTCGGCGGTGCGTGAGGTGCTCGGCGAGATCGGCGCCGGGGATGTCGCCGAGCTGGTGGTGATCAACAAGGCGGACGCGGCCGATCCGATCGACCTCAAGGCGCTGCGGCTCCGCGAGCCGCACAGCGTGGTGGTCTCGGCCCGGACCGGGGCCGGGCTGGACGACCTGGCCGCCGCCATCGAGGCCGCGCTGCCGCAGCGGGACCGTGAGGTCAGCGCGGTGGTGCCGTACGTGCGCGGCGATCTGGTGGCCCGGGTGCACCAGGAGGGCGAGGTGCTGGCGCTCCGGCATGGCGCGGCCGGCACCGAGCTGACCGCCCGGGTCCCGCCCGACCTGGCGGCCGAGATCGACAGCATCGCCGTCCCCGCCACCAGCTGACCTCTTCCTGCCCAACGCCAGTGCCCGGTGCCCCGCCGCGCGCTAATCACGGCCGCCCGGGGTACGGGGCCGCGGCGCGGTCTGGATATCGAAGCGCTGCAATTTGCACAGGCTTATCCGGTAAAGCGAACGGCGCCGCGGGCGGCTAAATGCAATGGATTGCATTGCTAGTTTGGCCGGTTCTTGGCGCGTTTTGCCCCGGCGCCCTCGGCTCTCCCGCGGGCCTGGCATTGTCCCTGGTGAGCCGTCGGCCGGGCGGTCCGGCCGGGCCCGGGCCGGACGCCAGCCGGGGCCGCGGCCGGCGGGCTGTGCCGTGGCCGCCGCGCGGCGCTGGCCGCTCCCCTGGAGCACTGCCCGGGGCCCCCGGCCCGGTGCGCCGCCCCGGCCGCCGGGCACCACCCCGGACCGCGCACAGCCCCGCTGGCACCGGCCCTGAACAGCAGGCAAACAGTGCTGGGCGCGGAGCCAACCGACCGCCTGCCCGGGCTGGCCAGCGGCCGTCCAGCGGCCGGCCGGGACGCCTCGGCGGCACCGCCAGCCGGCCCGCGGCGGTGCGGCCGGCTGGATTCCGGAGGCTACGGCAGCGGAAGTTACTAACACGTACAGAAGTCAGACCAACTCAGACCGCCACGCTCGGTGAGATCCGGGAAAGGCTGTTAATTTCTGGTCTGACTTCTTTGTGATAGTGCCTGTACAGGGACCCTGTAGTGCAATAGCGTAACTGAACCGATATGTTGGTTGCCGCATCCCGCGCCGAGCGCCGAGCTGCTGGGCCGCCGCGCAGCCCGGCTGACCGGGCGATTGGCGGGGGGGGCAGTAAGGATCGAGCTATGGCAGGTGACCGCGCATGACGCAGGTACGCCCCACCATGCACGCACCCTGCTGCCGGGCTACGGCGGAGTTCGCCACGATCGGAGCATTGATGCTGGCCGGAACGCGCCACGGGGGGGCGCGCCAGTGACCGTACGCCTGCTGACCAACATTGGCCGTCTACCGGTCCGAGATCTGGAGCAACGCGGCCATCCTACCCACAACGACCGGATCGCCTGGGTCGGCCGGGCCTCTGAGCTGCCCGCCAGCCTGCCCGGCGTAGTAGAGGACATCGTCAACGTCAACTCGGTGGAGAACCTGGGTGGCGGCCTGGTCACGCCGGGCCTGATCGACGCGCACACCCACCCGGTCTACGCCGGGAACCGCTACGCGGAGCTGGCCATCGTGGCGAGCAGTTCGTCGCCGACCGAGATCGCCGCGGCCGGTGGCGGGATGGCGTCCACCGTCACGTG
>CAVWSA010000047.1:0-57860 GCA_963757545.1 uncultured Actinomycetes bacterium
CTGATTTGCTTTGCGCCTCCGGGCGCGCTGAATCCGCCGAGCTTCCCTCGTCGCTCGCTCGCTTCGCTCCCTCGCTCCTCAGTCCAGGTCGGCGGCGCGCGCCCTTTGGCGCGGGCGGCATCCCTCTTCGTCCTCGCTCGTTCCTCGCTCGTCAGTCCGGCCGCAAACCCCTTGCGGGCCCGGTTTGGTTACGCGCGCTCCTCAATCCAGTCGGCGGCGCGCCCCCCTTGGCGCGAATATCCGGTTGGCCGGGTCGGCGCGGGCTGCGAACATCCAAGAGTGAGCCAGCCTGCCTGGAGTGACAATGTTGCGGCGGCCGACTGGATCGGGCTGCGGCTGCTGCCGCTGGACGCGTTCCAGGTGACTTCGGTGGTGCCCGCGGGTTTCGCGGCGTACGCACGGGTGCTGCATCCGGCCGAGGAGCCCGGCACCGGCGGGCGCCTGGTCCGCTGGGCCGAGGTGGCGGCGTGGAGCGGGCAGCCGCTGCGGCCGGACGCCCAGTTCCACTCGATCGCGCTGCCGCCGGTGCGGCCCAGCCAGCCCGGCCCATGGGCCAGCCAGGGACCGCGCCAGGGCAGCCTGTACCCGCCGGACGCCGTGGCGCTGGCCAGCCTGGCCCGGGATTGGACGAGCACGCCGGACCGGTGCTGGTTCTGCGTCTGGGACGGCTATGGCTTGGGCAGCCGCGGTCATGCTGACCCCGCGTGGGCCAGCGCCTGCCCAGCCGGTGCCTGACCCGCTGCCCGCCGGGGTCCGGTCCGGGCCCCGGGTCCGGCTGCCGCACCGCGAGTACCTGCTGTACACCGGGCCGGCCGAGGAGGTGACCGCGCCAGCCCGGCTGGGTGATGGCCTGCCGGGCGAGGACCAGACGGCCAACCTGTGGTGGCCCGACGACCAGGCCTGGTGCGTGGCCAGCGAGATCGACCTGGGCTGGAGCTACCTCGGCGGCCCGGCCGGGCTGATCGGGCAGGTGCTGGCCGACCCGCGGATCGAGGCGCTGCCCGCCAGCCCGGATGACCCGGTGAGCCGGGTCGAGGACTGGGTGGACGCCTGGGCGCGGGCCGCGGACGGAGCAGCTGATGACGGCGGGCACGGCCACCATCGACACGTCACGCGGCACGATCCGGGCTACGCTGCGCCGCCCGTCCTGGCATGGTTCCGGGTGGCTGGAGATAAGCAGTTCCGGGGACAACGGGGTCAGCGGCGGCGGCAGCACGCGGCTCAGCCGGGGCACGGACGCGGAGCTGCGTGACGAGATCTGCCTTTACCTCACCTGGCAGCTGATCGATCTGGTCGGCAGCTAGCGGTCAGACCGGGACCATGTCGGTCATGTCGCGGACCCGCCTGGACACCTCGTCGAAGGCCGGGTGGTCCTCGTTCACGCCGACCGGGTGCAGCACCGGCTCGGAGTCCATGCCGCGGGTGTGCCCGGCAGGTACCCGGAGCTCGGGCCGGACGCCGAACGCCCGGGCCGCCGGGAGCTCGCCCAGGCTGCGCTCGCCGTCGCCCGCCGGGGCCGGGCCCGCCGGGGTGAGCACGGCCGACTCGTTCTGCAGCTCGGCCAGCGCGAAGCTGTCCGAGACCTCACCCAGCACGTGGGACAGCGGCGTGTTCAGTGCCGAGCAGATCGCCGCGAGCAGCTCGGACGAGGCCTCTTTCTGGCCGCGTTCCACCTCGGACAGGTAGCCGAGAGACACCCGGGCCGCGGCTGACACCTCGCGGAGGGTGCGACCCTGCCGAAGACGTAGCCGCCGCAGCACGTCACCAAGCAAGTGACGAAGCAGGACCATCGCCGCACTCCCTTCCGCGAAGTGTCTCTTTCGTTAGGACCACCGTACCTGCCCTTACCGACAGTAGGGACAGCGCCCGTGGCCGTGTTCGCTGCTAACGTAACACTGTAATCATCGGGTCTCTTCCCGCATCATGACAAGGAGCAACGCCAGGGCTTCGGTGACAGTTTGGCCGCGGATGTCGTTCCTGCTCCCGGCCAGCTGGAGGCGGCGGATGATGTGCTCGTCACGCTCGCCAGTCTGCCTGGCGCCCGGGCTGCTGTCCCCCCGGGTAGCTGCAATGTACACCGTGCCCACCGGCTTTCCCTCGGCCGGATCAGGGCCCGCCACCCCGGTGGTGGCCAGGCCGAACGTGGCGCCCAGCCGGCCCCGCACCCCCTCGGCCATGGCCTGCGCGGTCTCGGCGGAGACCGCGCCGCGGCTGTCCAGCACGGCCTGGTCCACGCCGAGCAGGCTGGCCTTGAGGTCGGTCGCGTACGCGACGATGGCGCCGCGGAACACCACCGAGGCACCGGGCACACTGGCCAGTGCCGCGGCCAGCAGCCCGCCGGTCAGGGACTCGGCCACCGCGACGTGCTGCCCGCGCGCGGTCAGCTCGGCCACCACCTGCTGCGCCTCAGCCGCGGCCGGGCGCGGCGGCCCGCCGCCCGGCACGGTCACCGGCCATCCCCGGCCGACCCGTGCGCCAGCCGGCTGCGGCGGCGCAGGTGGATCGCGCGGATCGCGTAGTCCGCCCCGGTGACCAGGGTGACGGCCACGGCCAGCCCCATCACCACCTCGCGGAGCAGCGCTGGCGGCCCGGGCAGCACGTACAGCGCGATGGCCAGCACCTGCAGCATGGTCTTCACCTTGCCGCCCCGGCTGGCCGCGATGACCCCATACCGGAGCACCCAGAACCGCAGCCCGGTGACCGCGAGCTCGCGGGCCAGGATGACGGCCGTGACCCACCACGCGAGCTGGCCCTGAGCCGACAGGGTGACCAGCGCCGCCCCGGTCAGCGCCTTGTCCGCGATCGGGTCGGCGATCTTCCCGAAGTCGGTGATCAGGCCGCGCTGCCGGGCGATCCGGCCGTCCAGCATGTCGGTGGCCGACGCGGCCAGGAACACCAGCAGCGCGGTGATCCGGGCGCCGGTGCCGCCCGCCACCAGGAACACAACGAACACCGGCACCAGCAGCAGCCGCAGCACGGTCAGCGCGTTGGCCAGGTTCAGCACACGCGGGCGCCGGGACGGCACTAGGCGGCGCGGCCCGCCGCGGCGGCGTTCCGCCGCTGGTGCCTGCGGCGGGCTGGCTCAATGCGTGCCCGCACGCCCAGGCAGCGCCCGGGGCACGGCGAGCGCCTCGGCCACCAGGTCCACGCCGTCGCCCTCGGTGACCCGGGCGGCGACGATCTCGCCGATGGCCGCGCCCGGCACGCCGAGCACGGTGGTGGTGCCGTCCACCTCCGGCGCCTGGTGCGCGGCCCGGCCCAGGTAACGGCCGCCGCCGAGGTCTTCTTCGAGGAGTACCTCGGCCACCTCGCCGACCCGGTCGGCGGCTCGCTGGGCCATCATTTCGTCGGCCAGGCCGGCCAGCTCGTCCACCCGCCGGGCGATCTCCGCCGGGTCCAGCTGGCCGTCCAGCGTGGCCGCCTCGGTGCCGTCCTCGTCGGAGTAGCCGAAGACGCCGATCGCGTCCAGCCCGGCCTCGGACAGGAATCGGTGCAGCTCGGCCACGTCGGCCTCGGTCTCGCCGGGGAAGCCCACGATGAAGTTGGACCGGACGCCCGCGTCCGGGCAGGCCCGCCTGATCTCGGCGAGCAGGCCACCGAACCGCTCCCGGTCGCCGAACCGCCGCATGGCCCGCAGCACCCGTCCGCTGGCGTGCTGGAAGGACAGGTCGAAGTAGGGCGCCACCCCGGGGGTCGAGGTCATCACCTCGATCAGCGCCGGGCGCATCTCAGCCGGCTGCAGGTAGCTGACCCGGACCCGGCTGATGCCGTGCACCGCGGCCAGCGCGGGCAGCAGCTCGTCCAGCAGCCGGGGGTTACCCAGGTCCTTGCCGTAGGAGGTGGAGTTCTCACTGACCAGGACGAGTTCCCGGACACCCTGGCCGGCCAGCCACTGCGCCTCGGCCACCAGGTCCTCCGGTGGCCGGGACAGGAACGCGCCGCGGAACGACGGGATGGCGCAGAAGCTGCACCGCCGGTCGCAGCCCGAAGCGATCTTGAGCGGGGCGATTGGCCCGCCGGCCAGCCGGCGCCGCAGCGTGCGCGGCCCGGACGCGGGCGCGGCCCCGGCGGGCAGGTCCGGGATCCCGCCGCCGGGTGACACGGTCAGCGGGCGGGCGCCGTCGCCGTGTCCTGGCGGCCGGGTGACCGCGCCGCCCGGGCGGCTGGCCGGCGAGATGGGCAGCAGCCGCCGCCGGTCCCGCGGCTGGTGCGCGGGCCACCGCTGGCCGGCCAGCACCGCATCGAGCCGGGCCCCGATGTCGCCGTAGTCGTCGAAGCTGAGCACCTGGGCCTCGGGCAGCTCGGCGGCCAGCGTGTCACCGTACCGTGCGCCAGGCACCCGGCCGCGACCACCTTCGCGCCACCGTCGGCCGCGTCGAGCAGTTCGTTCACCGACTCCTGCTTGGCCGCCTCGATGAACCCGCAGGTGTTGACGAGCACCACGCTGGCCGAGTCGCGGTCGGCCAGCGTCCAGCCGGCCGCCTCCAGCCGGGCCGCGAGTTCCTCGGAGTCGACCTCGTTGCGGGCGCAGCCCAGAGTGACCAGGCTGACAGTACGTTCCGGCTCCGGGCGGCTTCGGTTACTCGACGGCACACCGGAAGCCTACGGTAGTGGGTACTAGCCGGGGGGACGACCCCCCTGGGCCCCCCGGGATCGCCGGCCGGGACACGCCTCCGGCGCGCCCCGCCTCCCCGGCGAAATCAGCCAGTGACGGGCTTGCCGGGCCCCAGGCTCAGCGTGACTGGCTGCCCGGCCGAACCGGGCGAGCCCAGTTTCTTCCCGTTAACGGTGAGCACGATTCCGCCCGGGTTACCGATGTCCATGTTCACCGAGCGGTCGAAAGTCCACGTCTTGGAGCTGCCGCCGACGATGTAGGCCTGGGTCAGGAACCGGCCATCCGGTTTGGTGAACTCCACCCAGCAGTCCTGGATGGCGGTCAGGCTGATCACCACGTTCTGCGGGGGCGTCACGGACGGGGACGCCGACGGCGTGGCCGCCGTCTTGGCCGGGTGGGTGCGATGGTGCGCTCCGGCCGGCCGGTCGATGTCGCTGGCCGCCGTGTTGCTGGCCGGGTGCGCGTTCGACGAGTTGACCACGTGGTAGATCCCGTACCCGGCCACGACGGCCAGCACCAGGATCATGGCCAGGCTCCAGTTCGGCCGCCGCCGCTCCTTGATCTTGATCGGGGTGGCCGGCTCGAAGACGTCGGCGGCCCGGATGGCCTGCGGCGCGCCGTGCTGCGTGTCGTACTCGCGGATCAGCTCCTCATCATCCGCGCCGACCGCCCGGGCAATACTCCGGATATGGCCGCGAGCATAAAAGTCGCCCCCGCAGGCGGAGAAATCTCCGCGTTCGATCCCCCGGATGATTGTCTCTCTGATGCAGGTTCGCTGACTTACCTGCGTAATGGTGAGACCCGCCTGGCGGCGCGCGTCCGCCAGGGCGTCACCAATGCTCACGCCGCGCCTCCACTGCCATATTGCACTGCGGCCGCCCCGGGGTGCGGGAGCAGTAACCGGATGTGAGCAGCTCCGGCCATGCCGGGCCACTAACAAGTGTAGACATCCCCCTGGCACACGGCATGGTGGCCGTGGGCCAAGGTCAGTCCTGCCCGCCCCGCAGCGAATCAATCACACTGTCCGCGTCCTCCGGCCGGACCAGCACGTCCCTGGCCTTGGAGCCCTCGCTCGGCCCGACGATGTCGCGGCTCTCCAGCAGGTCCATCAGCCGGCCTGTGGCGAAGCCCACCCGCAGCTTGCGCTGCAGCATCGAGGTCGAGCCAAACTGGGTGCGAATTACCAGGTCAGCGGCCTGCAGCAACAGTTCGAGGTCGTCGCCAATATCGGCGTCGATCTCCCGTTTGGCCCCTTCTGGCGCGGCCACATCCTCCCGGTAAGTGGGCTGCTCCTGCTTCGTGCAGTGCGCGACAACCTCGCGGATCTCTTTCTCGGTGACGAACGCGTTCTGCAACCGCATCGGCTTGCTCGCGCCCATCGGCAGGAACAGGCAGTCACCCTGGCCGACCAGCTTCTCCGCGCCGGGCTGGTCCAGGATGACCCGGCTGTCGGTCAGGCTGGATGTGGCGAAGGCCAGCCGGGACGGCACGTTGGCCTTGATCAGGCCGGTCACCACGTCCACGCTCGGCCGCTGGGTGGCCAGCACCAGGTGGATGCCGGCCGCCCGGGCCAGCTGGGTGATGCGCACCACCGCGTCCTCGACGTCGCGTGGCGCGACCATCATCAGGTCGGCCAGCTCGTCCACGATGACCAGCAGGTAGGGGTAGGCGGTGAAGACCCGCTCGCTGCCCGGCGGCGCGGTCAGCTTGCCCGTCCGCACCGCCTTGTTGAAGTCGTCGATATGCCGGAAACCGAACGCGGCCAGGTCGTCATAACGCCGGTCCATTTCACCGACCACCCACTGCAGCGCCTCGGCAGCTTTCTTCGGGTTCGTGATGATCGGCGTAATAAGGTGGGGTATGCCCTGGTAAATCGCTAGTTCGACCCGTTTGGGATCGACCAGGACCATCCGAACGTATTCCGGGGCCGCGCGCAGCAGCACCGAAGTGATCAGGCCGTTGACGCAGGTTGACTTCCCGGCGCCGGTCGCACCCGCGATCAGCATGTGCGGCATCTTGGCCAGATTGGCCACCACGGTACGGCCCTCGACGTCCTTGCCCAGCCCGACCACCATCGGATGGTGATCGCTGGCCGCCTTCGGCGAGCGCAGCACGTCACCCAGGCTGACGATCTCCTTGTCCGCGTTGGGGATCTCCACCCCGATCGCCGACTTGCCCGGGATCGGCGAGATGATCCGCACGTCCGCGCTCTTCACCGCATACGCGATGTTCTTGGTCAGCTGGGTCACCCGTTCGACCTTCACCGCCGGGCCCAGCTCGATCTCGTACCGGGTCACCGTCGGCCCCCGCTTGAAGCCGGTGACCTGGGCGTCCACCTCAAACTGCTGGAGCACCTCGGTCAGCGCGGCCAGCACCACGTCGTTGGCCCGGGTCCGCTCCTTGGGCGCGCTGCCCGGCTTGAGCAGCGCCACCGGCGGCAGCACATAGCTCGACTCCGCCGACCCGGCCAGAGTGAGCTGCTCAGCGCCCGCCCCCAGCCCACCCGCGCCCCGGCCCGCCGCGGCGGGCTCCGGGGTGGCCGCCGCGGCGGCCGGGCCATCCGGGGTCACCGCCTGGGCATCGCCGGCCGACGACCCGAAGCCCAGCGCGTCCAGCAGCGATTCGTCCGGGTCCGCGGCCGGCTGGGCGCCGTCCTCCGCCGGCTTGGCATCGGCGGCACCGCGGCGCAGCCGGCCCGCCGCCGCACCCAGCACGCCACCCCGGCCGTCCGGGCCGTCGCCCACGATCGGGGTGTCGTACGGCCGGTGGTTGTCGCCCGCCTCGATCGCCTGTGGCCGTTTCCGGCCGCCCCGGGTCAGCGGCCGGGTCAGCCCGCCGGGCGCGTCCTCGTCCCCGTCGGCTGCGTCCTGGCCCGGCGCGGAGCGCTGGGTAAACGCCCGCAGCTCAGTCAGCCGGTCGGGCACCCGGTGCAGCGGCGTGCCGGTGATGACCAGCAACCCGAACCCGCTGACCAGGGCGAGCAGCGGCGCGGCGGCCCACGGGGTGATCGCGGCCACCAGCGGCGCGGCGACGGCGAACCCGATCAGCCCGCCACCCGAGCGCATGGCGATGGCGCCCGCGCTCGGGTGCGGCGTGCCCGCCGCGATGTGGATGAGGCCGAGCGCCCCGAGCATGAACGCGGTCCAGCCGATCACCATCCGCCCGGTCTGCGCGTTGCGCTCCGGATGGCGCAGGTACCGCCAGGCCAGCAGGCCGAGCAGGATGGGCAGCAGCCAGGCGGCCGAGCCGAACAGGCCGCGGGTCACGTCGGACATGGCCCGGCCGAGCAGGTTGTCCATCCGGAACCAGGTGGTCGCGGCGACCACGATGGCCCCAGCCAGATAGGCCAGGCCGACGCCGTCCCGGCGGTGCAGCGGGTCCATGTCCCGCGCGCTGTTACCGAAGGCCCGGGCCACCCCGCCGACCGCGTGCGCGGCCACCATCCACAGGCCCACCAGCAGGCTGCCCAGCCAGCCGAACAGGATCAGGATCGGGTCGGCAGTCTTCGGCGGCGGCGTGGCCCGGCCCCGGCCGCGCCCGGTGCTGGCCGGCCGGCGCTTTTTCGCCGGGCCGGACCTGCCCGAGCCGCCGCGGCGCGGGCCGGACCTGGTCCGCGTGCTCCGGCCGGAACTGGTCCGCGCGGGCATGGGGCTGCGGCTCTGAACCCGCTCGCCGTTGCCCGAAGGGCGACTCGGACGGCTCTGACCTGCGCTGGAACGACCCTGACCACCAGCTGACCGGCCCTGCGCGGGCGCGGGGCGAGCTGGCGTGCCGACCCTCGGCTGGGTAGTGCCCTTAGGGACACGAGTAGCCATGATGCCCAAAGTACCCAGCATTCGCCGGCCGCAGCCGCAACCACACGGGCGTGTCGCCATGATCTTCCCCGGGCCCCAGGCCAGGTCTGGTGAACAGCGGATATCGCCGGTCTGGCGGGTCCGCGAATACTCGGCCGTTCCCATTGGCAGCCGCCGCCAGCCGAGCCACCCTGTAGAAAACCCGGCAGTGTTGATCATGAACGGAGCCTGGATGGTCAGCCCGCCCGCCCGCGCCGACGCGGCCGGCAGGACCGGTTTCACCGGCCAGGGCGGCCGGCACCTGCAGGGCTGTTACGCCGATCTCGACGGGGTGGAGTCGGCGGTGGCCGTGGCAGGACGTGGAGAGAAAGGGACGGACCGGTTATGACATCTGCTGACCCGGTGCGGGTCATCGCGGACCTCTTCGCCGCCGAAGGGGCCCGCGAGTACCTCGGCGAGCCGGTGAGCCAGGCCGCGCACATGCTGCAGGCGGCGGCGCTGGCCGAGGCAGCCGGCGCCGGGCCGGATCTGGTGGCGGCGGCGCTGCTGCACGACGTGGGGCACTTCACCGGGGCGGTATCCGGTCACGAGCTGATGAGCGGGGGGCGGGACAACCGGCACGGCGACGCGGGTGCGGACTGGCTGGCCCAGTGGTTCGGGCCCGGGGTGACCGAGCCGGTCCGGCTGCACGTGGCCGCGAAGCGGTATCTGTGCGCGGTGGAGCCGGGGTACTTCGGCTCGCTGTCCGACGCCTCGGTGCACACGCTGCGGATCCAGGGCGGCCCGATGAGCCCGGCGGAGACCGCCGAGTTCGAGGGCAACCGGTGGTGCACCGCCGCGCTGCGGCTGCGCCGCTGGGACGACACGGCCAAGGACCCGTCGGCCCGGGTGCCGGCGTTCGGCTACTACCAGCCGCTGCTCCGCCAGCTGGCCCTGCAGCGGGCCCGCGAGCTGTCTGCTAGCCCGGGGGGACCTGGCCGAGGTGATCGGCGAAGCCCTGCCGGATGATGGCGGTGGCGCTGGTCGGCACGCCGATGCTGACGATGACCGTGCGTTCGCCGATGAGCCGCAGGCTGGCCGGGCTGAAGATCAGCTCGGTGCGGATGCCGTCCGCGGTCTGCGCGACGGCCACGCCGTGCCGCCCGATCGCGTCGGTGGCGTCCGGTGCCAGCGTCACTCCCGGGATCAGGGCCGCGGCGTGGTACAGCGCGGCGGCCACCCTGGGTGGCACGAGCCGGTCACCGAGCAGGTCGCCGATGGTGACGAAGGCCTCCTGGTCCGCGCTCGGCCCGTGGCCGCGCTCCAACCGGTAGATCATGGCCAGCAAGGCCGGCGGGTCGGTGGGCAGCCGTTGCAGCAACCGGTAGGTCGCGTCGTTCAGCCCGCCCTGGCTCGGGCACTTGGTGCCCGGCCCTTGCCCGGCGAACTTCTCGTTGTCCACCTGGCCGTTAGGCATGGTGATGCGCTCCAGGCCGATACGGCAGATGTCGGCCACCGGGCTCCAAATCTGCGCCTCGGTCCGCTGCGGCCGGAGCTGCTGCAGGCGATGCCGTAGCGAGCTGGGCAGCGTGCCGGTGCCGAGGTACGGCTCCAGGGTGCCGGGCAGGGACCAGCTCACGTCCTTGGTCTGCACGTACGTGTACTGGCTGTCGCTGACCTGCGGGGTGGGCTGGCGGGTGGCGGCGGTGGCCACCTTGGCCAGCAGCGCCGCCGCCGCCGGGCTCGGCGGTGGCAGGGCGTCCTGGCCGGCCCGGCTGATCACGATCGCAGCGGCGGCCAGGCCGGCCAGCGCGGCACCTGCGCCCAGCACGAGCCAGGTCCGCGGGCGCAGCCGGGGGTGGCGCCACCGGTGCGGCCCGCGGGCCGCACCGGGCTCAGCCCCCCGGAACTCGGTAACCAGGTGATCCTTCAGCCGCCGCCGGCTCTCCGCTGGCATGTCCCAGGTCAGCTCGTGCAGCAGCCGGTCCAGCGCGGGCAGGTCCGGCCAGGCTAGACCTCGATGATCACTGGGATGATCATGGGGCGCCGCCGGTAGCTATCGTTCACCCAGCGGCCCACCGTGCGCCGGACCAGCTGGCCGAGCTGGTGCGCGTCGTTGATCCCGTCGGCCGCCGCGCGGACCAGGGCCTCCTCGATCCGGGGCCGAACTTCGTCGAACGAGGCATCGTCGATGCCGGAGCCACGGGCGTGGATCTCCGGCCCGGCCACCAGCTTGCCGCTGGTCGAGTCGACCACGATCACCACCGACACGAAGCCTTCCTCGCCCAGGATCCGGCGGTCCTTCAGCGAGGTCTCGGTGACCTCACCAACGGACAGCCCGTCCACGTAGACATAGCCGCACGGCACCTTGCCGACCACCGACGCCTGGCCGTCGGCCAGGTCGACCACCACGCCATCCTCGGCGATCACGATGTTGCGGTCACTGATCCCGGTCAGCTCGGCCAGCCGGGCGTGCGCGCGCAGATGCCGCCACTCCCCGTGCACCGGCATGACGTTCCGCGGCCGGACCAGGTTCAGCACGTAGAGCAGCTCGCCCGCGGGCGCGTGCCCGGACACGTGCACCAGCGCGTTGCCCTTGTGCACCACCCGGGCGCCCCACCGGGTCAGCTCGTTGATCACCCGGTACACCGCGGACTCGTTGCCCGGGATGAGCGAGGACGCCAGGATGACCGTGTCGCCCTCGGCGATCCGGATCGGGTGATCCCGGCCCGCCATCCGGGACAGCGCGGACATCGGCTCGCCCTGCGAGCCGGTACTGACCAGCACCACCTCACCGGGCGGCAGGCCCTCCGCCTCCCGCGGGTCGACCAGCAGGCCGCCGCGGACCGAGGGCACCCGCAGGTAGCCCAGGTCACGCGCGACACCCATGTTGCGCACCATGGACCGGCCGACGAAGGCCACCTTGCGGCCGTGCGCCGCGGCCGCGTCGAGCACCTGCTGCACCCGGTGCACGTGCGAGGCGAAGCAGGCCACGATGATCCGCTGCTGGGTTTCCGCGAACATCTCGTTCAGCACCGGCGAGATGTCCCGCTCGCTGGTGACGAAACCCGGCACCTCGGCGTTGGTCGAGTCGGCCATCAGCAGGTCCACGCCGCTCCTCGCCGATCCGGGCGAACCCGCCGAGGTCGGTCAGCCGGCCGTCCAGCGGCAGCTGGTCCATCTTGAAGTCGCCGGTGTGCAGCACCACCCCGGCCGGGGTGCGTGATGGCCACCGCGAGCGCATCGGGGATCGAGTGGTTGACCGCGAAGAATTCCAGCCCGAACGGGCCGAACGTCTGCCGCTCGCCTTCGCGCCACCTCCGTGGTGACCGGGGTTATCCGGTGCTCGGTCAGCTTGCTGCGGACCAGGGCCAGGGTCAGCCGCGAGCCGATCAGCGGGATGTTCGCCCGCTGCCGCAGCAGGTAGGGCACCGCGCCGATGTGGTCCTCGTGCGCGTGGGTCAGCACCATCGCGTCGATGTCGTCCAGCCTGCCCTCCAGGCTGGAGAAGTCGGGCAGGATCAGGTCGACTCCCGGCTGGTCCGGCTCGGGGAACAGCACCCCGCAGTCCACGATCAGCAGGCGGCCGCCGAACTCGAACACGGTCATGTTCCGGCCGATTTCGCCCAGCCCGCCGAGGCCGACGATGCGCAGCGTGTTAGCAGGCAGCGGTGGCGGCGTGCCCAGCTCCGGATGCAGGTAGCTCACTTAAGCTTCACGCCTCCAGCGACCAGGTCGGTCCGCAGCTGCTCGATCTCGGCGGCCGTCATCTCGGCCAGCGGGGCGCGCAGCGTGCCGCCAGGCAGCCCGAGCAGGTTGAGCGCCGCCTTGGTGGCCATCGCGCCCTGGGTGCGGGTCATGATGCCGGCCACCACGGGCAGCAGGTCGCGGTGGATCTGCCGGGCCTCGGCCACCCGTCCGGCCAGGTAACTGTCGATCATGTCGTGCAGCCGGTCCCCGACTACGTGCCCGACCACGCTGACGAAACCGGCCGCGCCGACCGACAGCCAGGGCAGGTTCAGCGTGTCGTCGCCGCTGTAGAAGACCAGGCCGGTGGCCAGCATGACCTGCTGAGCCGGCGAACAGGTCGCCCTTGGCGTCCTTGACCGCGACGATGCGCGGGTGCTGGGCCAGCTGGACGAGGCTCTCGGTGCGGATCGGGGTCCCGGTCCGGCCGGGGATGTCATAGAGCAGGACCGGCAGCCCGGTCGTGTCCGCGACCTTGGTGAAGTGCGCCACCAGCGCGGCCTGCGGGGGCTTGTTGTAGTACGGCGTGACGACGAGCAGCCCGTCGGCCCCGGCCTGCTCCGCCTGCCGGGCCAGTTCGCAGGTGTGCGCGGTGTCGTTGGTACCGACGCCCGCGACGACCGCGGCCCGGTCCCCGACCGCCTCGATGACGGCCCGCAGCAGCCGGTCCTTCTCTTCGTTGCTCGTGGTCGGCGACTCGCCGGTGGTCCCGCTGATCACCAGGCCGTCGTTGCGCATCTCGTCGACCAGGTAAGTGGACAGGCGGGCGGCGCCCGCGTAGTCCACCGCGCCGTCGCTTGTCATCGGCGTGATCATCGCGGTCAGCATCCGGCCGAAAGGGGCCTCCGCGGTGGTCGGCTGGGTTCCTGTCATGAACTGAACGCTACCGGGCTGGGCCGCGCCAGGGCCACCTGGCCACCCGCCGGACATGCTGAAGACGCGGTGACGTGAGCTCGGGGGTACCCACGTCAACCGCGTCTATCTGGTTATCGAGCGGGCAGGCACGGGCGTTACGCAGGGTTATCAAGATTCTTTCCTGCGTGGTCACATCCCGTCGGGCGCCGGCCGGGCGGCCATGACCGCCGGGAAGCGTTACCGGAAAGTCCTCCCGTAACGGCCTAATGGGCGGTGGACGCGGTGATGATGAGGAAAATGATCGTGATCACGACGAGCGCGATGGTGACCGCCAGGTAGCGCGTCATCAGGCCCAGGATCACCCTGGCCCGTCCCTCGGCCGCCTCGGATTTGTGGGCCGCGATCCAGGACTGCTCCGCCGCCCGCACCGCGGCTTCGGCCGCCGCCCCGGCGCCCGCCTGGAGTTCGGCCTGCGCCTGGAGCGCCGCCCGGATGTCCGCCTCCACCTTGGCCGCCGCCGCCTCGATCCGGTCCAGCGTGGCGACGCCCATGGCCGCCGCCCGCAGCGCGACCGACTCAGCGTCGTCCCTGGCCGCCAGCGGTGCCGTACTGGCCGGGATGCCCGCTCGCGTCGCCGTGGCGATGCCGCCAGCCGACTGGGTGGCCTCCGCAGCCGGCCCGCCCATCGAGGAGTCGTGCAGGAAGCCGACCACCGCCTCCCGCGCGGCCAGGGCCAGGTCGGGCGAACCGGCCGAAGCTGACGCCCGCGCGGCCGCGCGGAACCGGTGGTGGCGGCCCCCATCCACTGAACGGGCTGAACGCTGCGGGTGCTGCACGGGCCGGGAGCTCGCCATGTCGCTCAACTTCTTTCAGTGACCGGTGAATACGGTCGATTCACGTCTGGTCACACCTCAGCTGACCCATCTAACAGATAGTAGTGACTGTATCACTATAAGTGACGCATTCATCGCTGACCTGGTCACCGTGGAGGTTCTGCGGTGGTCACGTCCTGGCGGGCGGCGTCGAGCAGCTGGCGGGTGAGGCTGACCGCCTGCTCGGCCGCGGCGAGCTGGCCGAGGCTGGCCAACCGCTGCGCCTCGCGCAGCTGCGCATCGAGATGAACCAGTTGCGCCCGCTGCTCGGCATCGGCGAGGGCGCGGCTGATGACCGAGGGCAGCCGCGCGGGCCGGTCCTTCAGGACGTAGTCGGTGGCCCCTAGCTTGATGAGAGCGACGGCCGCTTCGTCCCCGAGCACACCGGACCAGATGATGAACGGTGTGTCCGGGCACTGCTCCTGCGCTATCTTCAGGGCGGCCTCGCCGGAGAACCCCGGCAGATGGTAGTCGGACAGGATTATGTCCGGCCGGAAGGCAGTCAGCTGCTCCACGAACGACGCCCTGGTGTCCACCACGAGGGCAGTGAAGCCGAGGCCCGCGGTGGTCAGCATGCGCTGCGCGAGTTCCGCATCCCAGGCCTCGTCCTCCAGGATGAGGAGGCGCGCCGTCCGCTTCGCTGAACCGGCCTTGACCACGGGCTGGTCGTCGGCCTGCCCGGGGCCAGCGGCTGTCTCCTGCTCACCCACCTGCGGTTCGTTGCCCTGCTGCCTGCCGCTCATGAAGGTCACCTCTTCAGTCCGATGGCGGGATGAACTCTGGTGCGGGCTCGCTCAGGAGCAGCCAGAACGTGCCCAGGGTGCTCACCGCACCGGAGAAGTCGGAAAAATTCACCGGCTTCCGCACGTACGCGTTGGCGCCTCCGCGGTAGCTGGCCAGGACGTCGTCTTCCAGCTTGGAGCTGGTCAGCACGACGATGGGGACGAGCTGGGTGCGCTGGTCGGCCCGTATCCGGCGCAGCACCTCCAGCCCGTTGACCTTGGGCAGGTTCAGGTCGAGCAGGATGAGGCCGGGCAGTCGCGCGCGGCCGGCCGCCGTCAGGGAACAGGTGCTCAAGGGCCTCAGCGCCGTCGTGGGCCACGAATACCTCGTTGAGGATGTTGTTCTTCTTCAGTGCCCGCAGCGTCAGCGCCTCGTCGTCCGGATTGTCCTCCACCAGCATGATGGTCTGGTCCCTCATCGGATTTCCTTCGCGTCGAGAGTGAAGTAGAAGGTCGCGCCCGCATCGACCGCGCCCTCGGCCCATGCCCGGCCCCCGTGCCGCTCCACGATCTGCCGGACACTGGCCAGGCCGATACCGGTGCCCGGGAACTCACCGGCCGAATGCAGCCGTTCAAAAGGAGCGAACAATTTGTCCATGTAGGCGGGGTCGAAGCCGGCGCCGTTGTCCCGCACGTAACAGCACAGGCCGACGTCCTCGGCCGCGCGGTGCCGAACTCGATCAGCGCATCATCCCGGCGCGAGGTGAACTTCCAGGCATTCCCGACCAGGTTCTCCAGCACCGAGCGGATGAGGACCCGGTCCGCCGGCGTCTGGACCCCGTCCTGGATGCGGAAGCAGACACTCCGCTCCGGTGCGCCGCGCTGGAGGTCGTCGGCGATCCTGGCCACCTCGGCGCTGAGATCGACCGGCTGGATATCCGTTATCTCGGTCCGCCACAAGCGCGAAAGATGCAGCAGGTCATCGATAAGCGCGGCCATCCGACCGCTGGCGACCTGGATCCGCTCCGCGTAGTCCCGCCCCGTCACATCGAGGTCATCCGCGCAGTCCTCGATCAGTGCCGCGCTGAAGCCGGCCATCCACCGCAGCGGTGCACGCAGATCATGAGAGACCGTATACGTGAACGTCTCCAGATTCTCGTTCGCCCGCTCCAGGTCAGCCATCTGGGCACGAAGTTCGTCCGCGGCACGGAGTTGCTCGGTGATGTCCCGGGCGATCGTTGACGTGCCGATCAGCGCTCCGTCATCGTCGCGGATCGCGGAGAGCATCACCGACGCGGGGAACGTGGTCCCATCACTGCGCCGCAGCACGGTCTCGTGATGTGAGCTGCCCCGGTGGCCAGCACTGCCGTTGCCCGCCGCGGCGTGCTGGCTCGCGACGAACCTATTGAGGATCTCCGTTTCCTCGCCGCGCAGGTCGGCGGTTAGGACGAGCTCAGACTCCGGCCGACAGCCTGCTCCGCCGAGTACCCGTAGATGCGCTCGGCGGCTGGATTCCAGCTCGTGATCAGCCTGTTGACACCGCTGCTGATGATGGCGTCGTCGAGGAGTCCACGATCGCCCCGAGCAGCGCCAGGCGCGGCCTGTCCCGCTCGGCCGCCCGCCCGGCCAGCAGGTTGCCGGCCGGATCATTGAATCGGCCAGGTGCCCGAGGTCGTCGGCCGAGCGGTCAACCAGTTCCAGCGGCAGTCCCTCGCCCAGCCGGTCCGCGTTCCGCGCGGCCGCGGTGACCCGGCGGGAGATACCCGAGGTGAACAGGGCGATGCCGGCGCAGCCCAGCGAGCAGCCCCAGCACCAGACCGGCGACGTTGACCACGCTGATCGTCGTCTCCAGGCTGGTGATCCTTTTGCGCTGAGCGGCCAGCACCGCCGCCGGGCCCTGGGCCAGGCCAGGCGACCTGGCGGCGCAGCACATCCATGGTCACTTTCTGCCGCTCCAACCCGGGGCGGAGGTTCCCGATGCTGGTGCCGTCGCCGATGGCCGAGCGTAGCTGCACCAGTTCGGCCAGGACCCGGCCCGCGGTCGCGTCCACCTGCCGCTGGCGGCGGCTGTCACCTTCCACCCGGGCGGCGTCCCGCAACGCGCGTCGCTCGGCGCCGATCCGGGTCAGCGTGAGGTTGTAGGGGGCAAGAAAAATCGGATCTCGTTGCGGCGTAACCGCGCACACCCGTTTCTGCGTTCACCGCGTCGGCCAGCACCTGGTCGGCGGTGCCGCTCAGATTACTGGCGGCCACGGCGATGGCCCGCTCTTGGCGTTCGTGCTGCTGCAGGGCCAGGCTGGCCGAGGTGACGGCGATCAGGGTGAGCAGCGGGACGGCGATCACGATGAAGCCCTTGGCCCGTACCGACCGGTCCAGCCACCACTGCTGGACCCGCCGCCCGTGCGCTGGCCTCGGCGACGCTGAGTTGACTTCGCCCGGTGTCATCGCTATCCCCTGACTATCCCCTCAGCAGTCACTGGATTACCTGAGTGCTGTTCTTGACGAAAGGCCCGGTAATCAGCGCCTCATCGCTGGTGCTGCCCGCCGGGGATGCCTTTCCGCATCATGTGGTCTTTTTCGCCGGAAGAGTGAAGTAAAAGGTCGCGCCCTCGCCGACGGCACCTTCGGCCCACGCCTGGCCACCGTGCCGCTCTACGATTTGCCGTACGCTGGCCAGGCCGACGCCGGTGCCCGGGAACTCGCTCGCCTTATGCAGCCGCTGGAACGGCCTGAACAGCTTGTTCACGTAGGCGAAGTCGAAGCCGACGCCATTATCGCGGACATAGCAGCAGACATGGCCATCCTCTCCGGCTGGTTTGGTCCCGAACTCGATCGACGCATCGTCCCGGCTGGCGGTGAACTTCCAGGCATTGCCGAGCAGGTTCTCCAGTACCGTCCGGACGAGGACGAGGTCGGCCAGCACCCAGGCTGGTTGCTGGATGGTGAACCGGACGCTGCGCTCCGGGTTGTCCCGGCGGAGTTGCTCGGCGATGCTGGCGGCCTCGGCGCCAAGGTCGACAGCCTGCAGGTTCATCACGGCCCGCGAGACACCGAAAGGTGCAGCATGTCGTCGATGAGCGCCGACATCTGCTCGCTGGCCGCCTCGATCCGCTCGGCGTAGCCGCGGCCGACCTCGCCGAGACCGTCCCCGCAGTCCTCGATCAGCGCCGCGCTGAAACCGGCCAGTGCCCGCAGCGGCGTGCGCAGGTCGTGGGCGATTGAATACGCGAACGAGGCCAGGTTCCGGTTAGACCCGTTCCAGCTCCTCCTGCTGCCGCCGCCGCTGAGTCACGTCGCGGACGGCGGCCGTGATAGAGAGTTCCCTCGTCAGTGTCGATGGCGGACAGCGAGATCTCGGCGGGAAAGGTGCTGCCGTCGCGGCGGCGGCCGGTCAGCTGCATGCCCGCGCCCATCGGCCGGGTACCGGATCGGCGACATACCCGGCCCGGCGCTGCGGGTGCACCGCGCGGGCCGCCTCGGGGACCAGCATCTCGACCAGCTGGCCCTCCAGCTCCTCCCGCCGGTACCCGAACAGCCGCTCGGTCTGCGCGTTGACCAGGGTGATCCGGCCGCTGGGCGCCACGCACACCATCGCGTCCGGAGCCGCCTCGATCAGTCCGCGAAACCTGGCTTCGGCCCGCTGCCCCGCTGATGTCCCGCGACACCGTCGACACCCCGACGATCGTGCCCGCACCGTCGGCGATGGGGGACAGCGTCATCGACACCCTGATCGTGCTGCCGTCCTTACGGACCCGGTCGGACTGGAACTGCTCGACCCGCTCCCCCGCGGGTGATCGGCGCTCTGGATCCGATCCTCCTTGAGGCGGGTCTCGGGGTGGATCAGCACATCAACATGGCGGCCGAT
Source organism: uncultured Actinomycetes bacterium (assembly GCA_963757545.1). Taxonomy (GTDB): domain Bacteria; phylum Actinomycetota; class Actinomycetes; order Streptosporangiales; family Streptosporangiaceae; genus RYN-230. The sequence continues at coordinate 18,450 of CAVWSA010000047.1, forward strand.
CATCTCTGCCGCGGAATAGCCGTAGAGCCGCTCAGCCCCGGGATTCCAGCTGGTGATCACCCGGCCGAGGCTCTCGCCGATCACCGCATCATGCGAGGACTGAATGATCGAAGCTAGCTGCGCCGCCGTGGCCGAGGCATCCCGGCGCTCGGTCACGTCGCGGACCGCGGCCATGACGAGGGGCCCGTCGCCGGTGTCGATGGCGGACAGCGAGATCTCGGCGGGAAAGGTGCTGCCGTCGCGGCGGCGGCCGGTCAGCTGCATGCCCGCGCCCATCGGCCGGGGTACCGGATCGGCGATATACCCGGCCCGGCGCTGCGGGTGCACCGCGCGGGCCGCCTCGGGGACCAGCATCTCGACCAGCTGGCCCTCCAGCTCCTCCCGCCGGTACCCGAACAGCCGCTCGGTCTGCGCGTTGACCAGGGTGATCCGGCCGCTGGGCGCCACGACACACCATCGCGTCCGGAGCCGCGTCCAAAAACGCGAGCCCATCCCGGGACACCTTTACTTCGCTCACACTTAGTATCATAACAGTGACTTATAGTGACGGCATCTCGCCAGTCCGACGTTACTCAGCTAGGACCAGCGTGCGCGGCAGCGCCGGGTCACCCGGGCGTGCTCAGCGGCCGGGCCGCCCGCGGCCCGGCTGGGCGAGAGCGGCCACATCGCGGTGGCGCAGCGGACCCTCAATCCGATGGCGGGATGACCTCAGGGACGGGCTCGTTCATGAGCAGCCAGAACATGCCGAGGGTGCGCACCGCGTCGGAGAAGTCGGTGAAGTTAACCGGCTTGCGAACATACCCGTTGGCGCCGCCCTGATAGCTAGCAAGGATGTCTTCCTGCTCTTTGGAGCTGGTCAGGACGACGATGGGGACGAGCTGGGTGCGCTGGTCGGCCCGTATCCGGCGCAGCACCTCCAGCCCGTGGACCTTGGGCAGCTTCAGGTCGAGCAGGATGAGGCCGGGAGTTGCGCGCCGGCCGGCTGCCGTCGGGGAACAGGTACTCAAGGGCCTCAGCGCCGTCGTGGGCCACGAAGACCTCGTTGAGGATGTTGTTCTTCTTCAGTGCCCGCAGCGTCAGCGCCTCGTCGTCCGGATTGTCCTCCACCAGCATGATGGTCGGTTCCTCATTGGATTTCCTTCGCGTCGAGAGTGAAGTAGAACGTCGCGCCCGCCGACCGCGCCCTCGGCCCAGGCCCGGCCCCCGTGGCGCTCCACGATCTGCCGGACACTGGCCAGGCCGATACCGGTGCCCGGGAACTCACCGGCCGGATGCAGCCGCTGGAAGGGCCGGAACAATTTGTCCATGTAGGCGGGGTCGAAGCCGCGCCGTTGTCCCGCACGTAACAGCACAGGCCGACGTCCTCGGCCGGCGCGGTGCCGAACTCGATCAGCGCATCATCCCGGCGCGAGGTGAACTTCCAGGCATTCCCGACCAGGTTCTCCAGCACCGAGCGGATGAGGGAGCGGTCGGCCAGGGCCCGCACTGGGCGCTGGATGGCGAACTGGACACGGCGGCCGGGTCCCTCGCGCTGCAGGTCCCCGGCGATCCGGGCGGCCTCGGCGCCGAGATCGACCTCCTGGAGATGCATCTCGGCCCGCGCGACGCGGGAGAGGTCCAGCAGGTCATCGATGAGTACCGACATCTGCTCGCTGGCCGCCTCGATCCGCTCGGCGTAGCCGCGCCCGGCCTCGCCGAGGCCGTCCCCGCAGTCCTCGATCAGCGCCGCGCTGTACCCGCCCAGGGCCCGCAACGGGGCGCGCAGGTCATGGGCGACCGAATAGGTGAACGTCTCCAGGCTCCGGTTGGCCCGCTCCATGTCGTCCAGCCTGCGGCGAAGCTCGGCCGCGGCGCGGAGCTGCCGCTGCTCGGAAATGTCGCGGGCGATCGAGGACGCGCCGACCAGCCTGCCGTCCCAGTCGTGGACGGGTGAGACCGTCACCGACACGGGGAAGGGGGTGCCATCCTTGCGCTGCCGCACGGTCTCCCGATGCACGACGCGCTCGCCCCGTCCGATCGTGTCGAGAATCTCCCGGATCTCGCCGAACCGGTCCGGGGGGCACAGCACCGTAATTGGCCGCCCAACCACCTCGGCCGCCCGGTAGCCGTACATTCGCTCGGCGGCCGGGTTCCAGCTCGTGATCACTCCGTCGAGGGTCTTGCCCACGATGGCGTCATCGGAGGAGTTGACGATCGCCGCGAGCATAGACTGGCTCACATTGCGGTCTGTGGCAATGTCCTGTCGCGGCGGCTGACTCACGGCTGCACCCCCAGGCCGGCTGATACGCGGAATGCTGGAAATATGCGCACGACACGGCAAAAGATTCGTTCTAAGCTGTCTTCGCTCAGCATACACCTGGGGCAAATTGCAGATAATCGTTCAGCTGCTGCCGCACTTCCGGTAACTTTCAGCTCGAATTCGCCTGTTGCAGACTTATGTCTGGAAAATTCAGCATCTATTCGGCGGGCAACCGGGCATCGCATGACCGTGTTGTACATCCTTCGATCACTTAAAGTATATTGAGGCTAACTCAAAGTGATTAGAGTGCTTCCGGTTAGCAGTGGGGGGATCGGGTGTCCACATCGGCCAGCGGAGGGTCAGCCGCCCTCGACCGCGGCGAACCAGGGACGGATGGCTTGCGCCTGCAGGCGCAGCAGGACAAGCACCAGAAGCAGCTTGCGCAGGCCCAGCGACTGGAGAGCCTGGGCCAGCTGGCCGGCGGGGTCGCGCACGACTTCAACAACCTCCTCGCGGTGATTCTCAACTACACGGCGTTTGCCGCCGAGGAACTCAGCGCCGCGACCGAATCGGACTGGGCTGAACGTAGCGCGTCGGCTCGCGGCGACCTCGGCCAGATCAGCCGGGCCGGCCAGCAGGCCGCAGGCCTTACCCGCCAGCTGCTCGCCTTCGCCCGGCGGGAGGTGGTGCAGCCCCAGGTACTCGACCTCGACACCGTCATCATCGGGGTGGAGGAAATGCTGCGCCGGACCCTCGGCGAGCACGTCGAGCTGGTTGCCTCGCTCGCCGGTGACCTGCAGCCGGTGCTGGCCGACCCGGGCCAACTGGAGCAGGTGCTGGTCAATCTCGCGGTCAACGCCCGGGACGCGATGCCCGGCGGCGGCACGCTGACCATCGATACCAGCAACATCACCGTGGACGCCGAGGCCATCGCGGGGGGATCGAAAGCGCCACCCGGACAGAACGTGCGGCTGCGGGTAAGCGATACCGGCACCGGGATGTCCACCGATGTCATCGAGCACGCATTCGAGCCGTTCTTCACCACCAAGGTGGACGGCGGGGGAACCGGGCTCGGCCTGGCCACGGTCTACGGAATCCTCACCCAGGCCGAGGGTCAGATCCACATCTACTCCGACCCCGGCTGGGGCACCACCTTCAGCATCACGCTGCCCGTCACCAGTCAGGCCACGACCTCGAAGCCAGCCGAGCCGGGCTGCCAGCGGACACCCAGCGGCGAGACCGTCCTGGTCGTCGAGGACGAGGCCGCCCTGCGCGAGGTGACCAGGCGGATTCTGGTCCGCAACGGCTACCAGGTGATCATCGCCGCGAACGGCCCGGAAGCCCTCGACGTCGCCCGCGTCCACCAGGGCGAGATCCACCTGCTCGTCACGGACGTCGTCATGCCGCACATGCTGGGCCGGGAAGTCGCCGAGCAAATGCGGCTGCTCAAACCCGAGGTCGAAGTGCTCTACATGTCCGGATACGCCCGGCCCGTCCTCGCCTCCCAGGGCAGGCTCGAGCCTGGCGTGGCCCTGGTGGAGAAACCCTTCTCCGCGGCCGACCTGCTGGCCAAAGCAGGCCAGGTACTGAACGGCCACTTCCCGGGGTTCGAGACCACCAGGGGGCAACCCGGCTGACCCGAGGTCAGCGGACGGGTCCCTAAAACACGGGGATGATGTCCTCGGGGTTGATGTCGTCGGCCACGTCCACGCCTTCGATGTCCAGTTCCGGGATGGCCGGGAAGTCGATCCCCCACCGGGTCACGATGGCCCGCACCCGGGCCATCGCCACCCGCCAGTTCTCCGCCTGCTCCTCGTAGGACAGCACGCCGAGCCCGGCCGCCCGGGCGTGCCCCATCAGCACCCGGTGGTTGGCCAGGAAGTACGGCGGCAGCTCCCAGAAACCGCCCGCCCCGCCGGGCGGCTCCCACAAGATCATGGACAGGAACACGAAACCAGCCCGCAACTGCCGGGTGATCAGGTTCTTCAGGTCGTCGGTCAGCCCGGGCCACTCGTTGTCCAGGATCGTCATGCAGATCTGCAGGTGCCGCGACTCGTCCCGGCCGATCCGGTGGAACATCTCCGCGAACACCGGGTGCGTGGTGCCCGACGCCATCCCGCGGAACAGGGTGGACGCGGCCATTTCCCCCATCATGAAGCTGGTGAACAGGACGGCCAGCGAGTACTTGCCGACCGCCTTGGTGTAGCCGGTCCAGTACCGGCCGCCGTTGTGGTACAGCCAGCCGATGTTGTTGTGCGCGGCGCGCTCCAGCGTGGTCTGCGGCTGCCAGTCGAGCGGGCCGCCCGGCCACAGCTTGGCGATGGTCCGCTGGCAGCATTCCTCGTGGTTCATCTCGTCCCGGGTGATCGAGAAGAAGCACTTGCGGACCGGGTCCTCCTCGTGCTGCTCGAACGCGTGGATGGTGGCCCGGGCGAACACCGCGGGCCCGGAGGCGTCGAAGTTGGCCAGCACGGCGAACCAGTACATGATGCCGAGCCGCTGCTCGGCGGTGAAGTCCTCGGCGCGCAGCCCGTCCCATGGCAGGTCGGCCGGATTCCACAGCATGGCCTTCGACTTCTCATAGATCGCGGCCAGCTTCTCCGTCTCCACCCGCCACTCCATCGGGTAGATGTTCGGCTGCGGGATCTCCGGGCCGGCCAGAACCCGTCCTCGGGTATGACCAGGCCGTCATCATGCTGCGTCACGATAGGACTCCGTCCAGGATCGCCGGACCATTGCCAGCTGCCCGCACCGCGGGTGCGCGGCCCGGGCAACTGGCCATAGCCTACGGCGCGCTGCCGGCGCGGCCGACCCCGTGCACGACCGGGGGCTAAGGCGGGTGCCGCCGCTGCGGTAAGGTACGCCTGTCCCGGGAAGCCCGGGATGGCGTGGAGCCCAGCGAAGCCGGTGAGATTCCGGCGCTGTCCCGCAACGGTGATGCCCCGCTCAGGGGATGAGCCCGGACGCCTGGCCCGTGCCGACGTAACTGTCCTCGGAGGAAGGGCGGTTCGTTCCGGTGCCCGGTCCGGGCACCGCAGCGGGCGCACTTCGTCCTCCAGGCCTACGGAGGATGATCATGCGGATTCCTACTCTGCTCGCGGCGCTGCCGCTGACGCTGGCCGTGGCCGGCCTGGCCGCCGGGTGCGGCAGCACCCAGGCCAGCGACACCAGCTCGAACGCCACCGCCACGGCCGCCGCCAGCGCCGCGGCGGGCGGCGCGTTCCCGGTCTCGATCAAGGCGGCGAACGGCACGGTCAAGGTGCCGAGCGGCCGGCGGCGATCGTGTCGCTCACTCCCACCGGCACCGAGATGCTCTACGCGATCGGCGCGGGCGGCCAGGTGAAGGCGGTCAACTCGCTGTCCGACTACCCGCCGCAGGCACCGCGCACCAAGCTGTCCGCCTACCAGCCGAACGTGGAGGCGATCGTCGCGGAAAAGCCGGACCTGGTGATCGAGGCCGGCGACGCCGGGCAGCTGACCAGGAAGCTGGCCGCGTTCTCCATCCCGGTGCTCGACCTGCCCGCCCCGGCCAACCTGGCCGGCGAGTACGCCGAGTTCACCGAGCTGGGCCGGGCCACCGGGCATCTCGCCCAGGCCGAGCACGAGGTAGCCAGCGTGCGCAGCCAGCTGCGCCAGATCGTGGCGGCCGCGCCGCACCACGCCAAGCCGGTCAGCTACTACTACGAGCTGGACCAGACCTACTATTCGGTCACCTCGGACACGTTCGTCGGCCAGCTGCTCGGGCTGCTCGGCATGAGGAGCATCGCTGACCAGGCCAAAGGCGCGGCCAGCTCGGGCGGCTACCCGCAGCTGTCCGCGGAGTACATCCTCAAGGCCAACCCGGACTACATCATCCTGGCCGACACCATCTGCTGCCATCAGGATGCGGCCACGGTGGCCAGGCGGCCCGGCTGGTCCGGGCTGGCCGCGGTCAAAGCAGGCCACGTCATCGCGCTGAACGACGACATCGCCTCGCGCTGGGGGCCGCGGGTCACCGACCTGCTGCGCACCGTCGAGACCGCCCTGGCCCGGGGCTCGTCGCGGTGAAGTCGGTGGCGCGCAAGGCCGCGCCGGCCCGCGGGAGTGCGCCGGCCGCGCTGGCCGCGCTCCCCCGGGTCCGTGCCGGGCGTGCGATCGCGGTGGCCACCGCCGTCCTGATCGCCGCCCTGCTGGCCGGGGTGGCCATCGGCCCGGCCGGGCTGTCCCTGCCGATCGTGGTCCGGGCGCTGCTCACCGAGCTGCTGCCGTGGCATCCCGCGCTCGGGGTGCCGGCCATCGACGCCGACATCGTCTGGCAGCTCCGGTTGCCCCGGGTCGTGCTCGGCGCCCTGGTCGGCGCCATGCTGGCCAGTGGCGGCGCCGCTTACCAGGGCGTGTTCCGCAACCCGCTGGCCGATCCGTACCTGCTCGGGGTGGCCGCGGGCGGCGGTCTCGGGGCCACCATCGTGATCGTCGCGGGCGGCAGCCCGGAGCTGCTGCCGCCCGCTGCGTTCGGCGGCGCGGCGTTCGCCGTCGCGGTCACCTATCTGCTGGGCGCGGGCACCCGGGTGGGCCGCGGCCGTGGCTCGGTTGGCGCCACCGCATCCATCGTGCTGGCCGGGGTGGCGGTAGCCGCGCTGCTCACCGCGGTGCAGACCTGGCTGCAGCAGCAGCACTACCAGACGCTGCAGGAGGTATACAGCTGGATTCTGGGCGGGCTGTCCCTGGCCACCTGGTCCGACGTGCTGCTGATCCTGCCCTACGTCGTCGTGGCGGCCGGCATCCTGCTCGCCCACCGGCGGCTGCTCGACGTGCTCCGCGTCGGCGAGACCGAGGCCAGCACGCTCGGCGTGGACATCGCCCGGCTGCGGCTCACCGTGGTCATTGCGGCCACCCTGGGCACCGCGGCCGCGGTGTCGGTCAGCGGGCTGATCGGCTTCGTCGGCATCATCGTGCCGCACACGGTCCGGCTGACGGCCGGCCCCAGCTACCGGATCGTGCTCCCGGTGTCGATGATCGGCGGCGCGGCGTTCCTGGTGCTGGCCGACATCGCGGCGCGCACCGTGCAGTCGCCCGCCGAGGTGCCGATCGGGGTGATCACCGCGCTGGCCGGCGCGCCGTTCTTTTTGGTCGTGCTCAGCTCGCGGCGGGCACAGACGCCCGCCGGGCAGGACTTGTCATGATCGTTTTCGACGGGGTGACGGTGCGGTACGGCGCGGCGGTGGCGCTGACCGGGATCAGCGAGCGGGTCGCGTCCGGGGAATGGCTGGGCATCATCGGGCCGAACGGGGCGGGCAAGACGACGCTGCTCCGGGCGGCAGCGCACCTGGTCCGGTACGAGGGCTCGGTCCACATCGCCGGGCAGCCCGCGTCCGGGCTGCGCCGCCGCGCGCTGGCCCGGCTGGTGGCCTACGTCCCCCAGCTGCCCGAGCTGCCGCCGGAGATGAGCGTGGCCGACTACGTGCTGCTCGGCCGGACCCCGCACATCGGCTACCTGCGGATGGAAACTCCGGCTGACCGGGAGATCTGCGCCAGGCTGCTGGACCGGATGGGACTGGCCCCGATGGCCGCCCGGCTGCTCGGCACGCTGTCCGGTGGCGAGCTGCAACGGGTGGTGCTGGCCCGGGCGCTGGCCCAGCAGGCCCCGGTGCTGCTGCTCGACGAGCCGACCAGCGCGCTGGACCTGGGCCGCCGGGTGGCCGCCCTGGAACTGGTGGACGAACTGCGCCGCGAGCAGACACTGACCGTGCTGTCCGTGGTGCACGACCTCACCCTGGCCGGGCAGTTCGCCGACCGGCTGATGCTGCTGGACAGCGGCCGGGCGGCCGCCGCCGGGGCGCCGGCCAGCGTGCTGCGTGATGAGGTGCTGACCGGCCCGTTCGGTGCCGGGCTGCACGTACTGACCACCCCGGACGGGGAGCGGGTGGTGACGTCGCGGCGGACGGCCGCGGCGGTCAGGCCGCGGTGGACTCCGGCAGGTAGGCCGCCCACTGCGGATCGCCGTCATGGGCCGCGCCGATCAGCCGCCAGTGCGCGCCCCGCGGTGCGACCGGCACCCGGTTCATCGTCCAGCCGAGTTCCTCGATCAGCCGGTCGGCCTTGCTGTGGTTGCACCGCATGCAGGAGGCGACGCAGTTTTCCCAGGCGTGCGCGCCGCCGCGGCTGCGCGGCATGACGTGATCGATGGTCTCGGCTTTACGGCCGCAGTAGGCGCACAGGTAGTTGTCCCGGCGCATCAGCGCGCCGCGGGTCAGCGGTACCCGGCTCCGATGCGGAACCCGCACATACCGGCGCAACCGGATCACCGACGGCGTGACGATAATCATCGAGGAGGAGCGCAACAAGGCACCCTCCGAATCGTCGTGCACGACTTCGGCCTTCTCACCCAGCACCAGGCACACCGCACGGTGCAGGCCGACCGTGGTCAGCGGCTCATACGTCACGTTGAGCAGCAGCACCCGTCGCACACGCGCCTCCTGCCTGGTGCGGTGGCAGGCATCATGTGCCAGGTAAGCACAGAGTGCCGTGGCCAAGGACAGCCTAACCGGCTCACCCCGGCTAGACATAACGCCGGGCATGCCGGCCAGATAAAAAGACTGGTGAACGGGAGCCGACCAGACGGCGCTCCGGGCCGGGCCCGGCGGATTCGCCGGCGGGTACGGCCGGGCCTGGCCCGGCAGGTGCGGCCGGGCCGGTGGGCTGCGGCGATCCCCTAGAGTGCGGCACATGACTGAAACCGGCCACCCCACGCCCGCCGTCCCCCCGCCGGCCCCCGGTTACCCCCGCGCCGAGCGTCTCGGGCTCACCGAAGACCTGCATGGCTACCAGGTGGCCGACCCGTACCGCTGGCTGGAGGACCCGGCCAGCCAGCAGACCAAGGACTGGCTGGCCGCCCAGGATGAGCTATGGCTCAGCCACGCCGCGGACCTGCCCGCCCGGGCGCCGCTGGCCAGCCGGATCGAGCAGCTGCTGGCGGCCGGGTTCATCGGCACCCCGGCCTGGCGCGGCGAGCGCCAGTTCTTCCTGCGCCGGCTGCCCGGTGAGGAACACGGGATGCTGCTGACCGCCGCCCCCGGCGAGCCGGAGCGAGTGCTCATCGACCCGATGGTCATCGACCCCACCGGCCTGACCACGCTGGATTCGTGGCACCCGGACAAGGAGGGGCGGCTGCTCGCCTACCAGCTATCCGCGGCCGGGGACGAGGAGTCGGTGCTGCGCGTGCTGGACGTCGCCTCCGGCGCCGAGGTGGACGGCCCGATCAGCCGGTGCCGGTACTCCCCGGTCGCCTGGCTGCCCGGCGGGGCCGCGTTCTACTACGTGCGCAAGCTGCCCGCGGACCAGGTCCCGGCCGGTGAGGAGCAGTTCCACCGCCGGGTCTACCTGCACACGGTCGGCGCGCCGGACGAGGCGGACGTGCTGATCTTCGGCGCGGGCCTGGACAAGACCAACTACTACAGCGTCTCGGTCAGCCGGGACGGCCGCTGGCTGACCATCGGCGCGGCTCAGGGCACCGCGCCGCGCAACGACCTGTGGCTGGCCGACCTGAACGCCGCCGAGCGGGCCGCGCCTGCGCTGCGCGTGGTACAGCAGGGCGTGGACGCGCGGACCGGCCTGCACGTGGGCCGGGACGGCCGGCTCTATGTGTTCACCGACGCGGGCGCGCCGCGGGGCCGGCTCGCGGTGGCTGACCCGGCGGAACCGGAAGCGCGGAACTGGCGCGACCTGATCGGCGAGGACCCGTCCGCCATCCTGACCGACTTCGCCATCCTGGACGGCCCCGAGCTGGCCCGCCCGGTGCTGCTGGCCTCGTGGACCAGGCACGCGATCAGCGAACTCAGCGTGCACGACCTGGCCACCGGGGAGCGGACCGCCGTGGTGACGCTGCCCGGTGCCGGACCGGACGGCGCCGCCGGGGGACTGGCGGCTGGGCACCACCGGCGGGATCAGCGAGCGGCCCGAAGGCGGCCACGAAGCCTGGTTCGGCTACACCGACAACACCACGCCGCTGATGATCTATCACTACGACGCGCGCGACGGGGCGGTCCGGGTCTGGGCCACCGCGCCCGGCGCGGTGCAGGTCCCGGACGTCAGCACCCGGCAGGTCACCTTCGCCTCGAAGGACGGCACCGCGGTCCGGATGATGATAATCAGCCGGCGACCGGCGCGGCGCGCGGCCGGCCAGCAGAGCCGCGGCCTACCATCCTGTACGGCTACGGCGGCTTCGGTATCAGCATGTCACCCGGCTTACTCGGCGTCGATCCTGGCCTGGGTGGAGGCCGGCGGGGTGTATGCGATCGCCGGGCTGCGCGGCGGCGGTGAGGAAGGCGAGGACTGGCACCGGGCCGGCATGCGGGAGCACAAGCAGAACGTGTTCGACGACTTCCACGCCGCCGCGGCCACGCTCATCTCCGGTGGCTGGACCACAGCCGGCCAGCTCGGCATCTCCGGCGGCTCCAACGGCGGCCTGCTGGTCGGCGCGGCCATGACCCAGTGGCCGGAGCAGTTCGCCGCCGCGGCCTGCTCCGCGCCGCTGCTGGACATGGTCCGCTACGAGCGGTTCGGTCTCGGCCAGACCTGGAACGACGAGTACGGCACCGCCGCCCGGGCCGACGAGCTGGGCTGGCTGCTCGGTTACTCCCCGTATCACCACGTGCGGGCGGGCACCCGGTACCCGGCCACCCTGTTCACCGTGTTCGACAACGACACCCGGGTGGACCCGGTGCACGCCCGCAAGATGTGCGCCGCGGTGCAGCACGCCACCTCAGCCCGCTGGCCGGACCGGCCGGTGCTGCTGCGCCGGGAGGCGGAGGTGGGGCACGGCGCCCGCGCGGTCAGCCGTACCGTCGCGCTGTCCGCGGACACGCTGGCCTTCCTCGCCTTCCATACCGGCCTCAGCCGGTGACTCAGCGGTGACTCAGCTGGTGACCAGCGCCTCCCGGTAGTCACGCAGGGCCGGGAAGTCGCCATGCTTGGCCGCCACCGTCTCGCCCAGCGAGTGCGCGGCGCGCAGCACCAGCCCGGGCCGGTGCTGGCTGGGCAGCCGGGCCAGGGTCTCCCGGCTCAGCCGCAGCGCCTCCTCCGGCTCGCCGGCCGACAGCCGGCAGCGGGCCTGGCCGAGCGTGACCAGCGACCGGTCCAGGAACTCGGCCGGTGAGTACAGCCGCAGCGCCTGCCCGAACGCGTCGTCCGCGCCCCGGTAGTCGCCCAGGGTGACCAGCGCGTCGCCGGCGTGGAACATCAGCTGGCGTTCCGTGTAGCCGAACGCGGTGCCCCGCCGCTCCTCGGCGGGCAGCCCGTCCAGCGCCTCCTGGGCCTGTTCCAGGGCCGCGTTGACCCGGCACACCGCTCCGCTGGCCGCGCCAGCCCCGCCGCCGGTGCCGCCCGGCCGGCCGGGCCGCCCTTGCCCCGGACCCGGGCCAGCCGGGCCAGCGCCCGTGCTTCCACGATGGGCGCCATCGCACTGGCCACGCAGGGCCGCTGGCCGGCCAGGTCGGCGCTGGCCCGGGCGGCCGCGGCGGCCTGCCCCGGGTCGCCGTAGTACAGCGGGACCAGCGCCTCGCGCACCGCCACCCAGGCCCGGAGCCGCCGGTCCCCGGTCTCATCGGCCGCCGTCCGCGCGGTGTTGAAGAAGGACCGGGCCAGCCGCTGGTCGCCCACGTCGATCATGGTCATGCCGGCCAGCCCGGCCAGCCGCGCGGCCAGCTGGCACAGCCGCCCCACGAACTCCAGCGGCTGGCGCTGCTCGCACATCCGGCGTACGTCGCCGAGATCGAGCAGCACGTCGCAGAGCAGCCGCATGGGCGGGACGGTCATGTACAGCCGGCCGTACTCGCCGACCATCTCTTCCCAGTGGTCCAGCATGGTGACCGACACGGTGGCGCCGAGCAGCGCGTCGTCCAGCCGCCGCCGGATCCGCTCGGCCGCGCCGAAGAAGCGCCCCTCCGCCTCGGCGCCGGGATCCGCCATCAGCCGGAGCAGGGTACGCCGGACCACGTCGTCGTCCGCCTCGCCCTGGCTGGGCTCAGCCACCGGTACCGCCATCCCGGCCGCCAGCGCGCCCGGCTGGTCCGGCGCGGCGGGCGGATCCGGCGGCGCGGCTGGCTGGTCCGGCGGCGCGGCCGGGCCCGGCGGCTGGCCGGGGCCGGCCCCGGGGACGGCCGGCATTAAGGCCGGGGCGCGGTGCGTCCGGCCGCACAGGCACTGCCCCGGGTAGCCGAGATCGCCCGGCTCCGCCTGGTACACACAGCACAGGTAGTGCAGGTACTCCGGCCCGGGCCGCTTCTGCCCGCTCTCGTAGGAGGACAGCAGCGTCTCGCTGAACCGGGGCGGCATCCGCCCCTCGCTCACGTACCTGGCCCGGACCTGGGCCACGACATCGGCCAGCGCGATACCCAGCGCCAGCCGGTGCGCCCGGATCAGCGTGGTGCCGAACGTAGGCTCGCACCGGCTGTGGATGGTAAGCGCGATCTCCGCGCGCGGCAGCCCGTCAGCCAGGCACTGTGCCCGGATGCCCCGGGCCATGGAGATTTCCTGGCGTGCCTCACCGGTCCCGGGTTCCGGCGAGCCGTCACCGTCGGCGTCGGAATCCGCCTCGGTGTCGGCCCGGCCACCGTGACCGGGCGCCAGGTGTCGCATGTCCCCAAGCTCAGCGACTGACTGGGCGCGTTGTGCTCCCATCCTCATCCCTCCTCTGGGCGCGCCCCCGCGACCGCCCGGCCCGGATCTTCCTAACTCACAGCTATTTGATCGGGTACTTTCCGCCGGCTTGTCCGGCGAAATACCCGAATTATGTGCACAACCTACGAAGTAGAACATGCAATTCTCTCTCTACATGTTGCATACTGCACGCTCTACGTGGCTCCGTCATCACAATCCGGCTGACTGATCCCAAAAACTGCCCGGATGGCACTCGCGGACCGGCTCAGCCGGGGTTGTCTCGGCCGAGCGGGCCAGGTCACCCGCGCCGGCCACTATGGGGAGTCGGCCCGGCCCCGCCCCGTGAAAGGACTGCCCGGTGACCTCGCAAGCGCTCGCCATGGCGCTCCGCCTCGCCGCCCACGCCGATGACCCGCTCACGAACGCCTGTGGCCAGGAACCCGGCATCGCCTGCCGCCTCACCTGGAATGTGACCCACAGCGAGACGGCCGCCCAGCTGGTCAAGGTGTGGCTGGCCCGCCCGGTCACGCTGGTGCTGCAGATCATCCTGGTGCTGCTGGTGGCCATCGTCATCCGGCTGATCGCGCTCCGGCTGATCAGGAAGATCACCAAGCACGCGGCCGAGGCGGGCAACGGCAAGGCGGACCCGGCGCACGTGCTGATCGGCGAGCGGCGGCGGCAGCGCGCCCAGGCGCTCGGCTCGGTGCTGGGCAACGCCGCGTCAGTGATCATCTTCGGCATCGCCGCGGTGACCATCGCCGGCGATCTCGGGCTGAACCTGGCCCCGGTGCTGGCCAGCGCCGGGGTGCTCGGCCTGGCCATCGGCTTCGGCGCGCAGAGCCTGGTCCGCGACTACCTGTCCGGGATCTTCATGATGCTCGAGGACCAGTACGGGGTGGGTGACGTCATCGACGCGGGCGCCGCCACCGGGACGGTCGAGGGGGTCAGCCTGCGGGTGACCCGGCTGCGCGACGTCAACGGCGTGGTCTGGCACGTGCGCAACGGCACGATCAACCGGATCGGCAACGAGTCGCAGGGCTGGGCCCGCGCGGTGATCGACTTCCCGGTGGCCTACGACCAGGACCTGCCCCGGGTCCGGGAGACCATGAAGGACACCGCGACCGATATGTGGCAGGAGCCGCGCTGGCATGACGTGATCATGGAAGAGCCGGAGGTCTGGGGCGTCGAGTCGGTGACCAGCGACGCGATCGTGATGCGGCTGGTGGCCCGGACACTGCCGCTGCGCCAGTGGGAGGTGGCCCGTGAGCTGCGCGAGCGGCTGAAGACCGCGCTGGATTCCGCCGCCGTGCCCGGCGAGCCGATGGCCTCCGCGATCAGCGCCGGCGCGGCCGCCAAGGCCGAGGCGCAAGCGCACGCCGCCGCTGGCGAAGCCCACGCCACGGCGGGTCAGGCCAGCGCCGCCGCGGGTCAAGCCGACACCGCCGGTCAGGCCGGCGCCGACAGCCCCACCGAGGAGCAGGGCTAGCGGGCGGAGCCACTAGCCTGGAGCTGCCATGGACGACACCAAGGAAATCAGCTTCTACGAGGCGGTCGGCGGCGAGGAGACGTTCCGCCGCCTGACCCACCTCTTCTATCAGGGCGTGGCGGCCGACCCGCAGCTGCGCGCCGTCTACCCGAGCAAGGACCTCGGCCCGGCCGAGGAGCACTTGCGGCTGTTCCTGATCCAGTACTGGGGCGGCCCAGCCACCTACAACGAGCTGCGCGGCCACCCGCGGCTGCGGATGCGGCACCGGCACTTCGTCATCGGCGAGGCCGAGCGGGACGCCTGGCTGCGGCACATGCGTGCCGCGCTGGACGAGATCGGCCTGGCCCCCGCGCTGGACGCGCAGCTCTGGGATTACCTGGTCATGGCCGCGCACAGCCTGGTCAACGCGCCCACCGAGCCGCAGCGCCCCGACCTGGGGCTCAGCCCCGCCTGAGACCGGGATCCCAGCGGGGCCGAGCTGGCAGGTACTGGCGTTCAGCCTCTGGTGAGCTTGCGGTAGGTGACCCGGTGCGGACGGGCCGCGTCCGGGCCGAGCCGCTCGATCTTGTTCTTCTCGTAGGCCTCGAAGTTGCCCTCGAACCAGAACCAGTTCGAGCCGCCTTCCCAGGCCAGGATGTGCGTCGCGATGCGGTCCAGGAACCACCGGTCGTGGCTGGTGATCACGGCGCAGCCAGGGAAGTCGAGCAGCGCCCGCTCCAGCGAGGCGAGCGTCTCCACGTCCAGGTCGTTGGCGGGCTCGTCGAGCAGCAGCAGGTTGCCGCCCTGGCGCAGGGTGAGCGCCAGGTTCATCCGGCCGCGCTCACCGCCGGACATCAGGCCGGCCGGTTTCTGCTGGTCCGGCCCCTTGAACCCGAACGCCGCCACGTAGGCCCGGCTGGGGATCTCCACGTTGCCCACCCGGATGGTGGCGTCGCCGCCGGAGATGGCCTCCCAGACCGTCTTGTCCGGGTCGATCCCGGACCGCAGCTGGTCCACGTAGGCGATCTTGACCGTGTCGCCTACCCGGATGCTGCCCGAGTCCGGCTTCTCGTCGCCGACCAGCATCTTGAACAGGGTGGTCTTGCCCACGCCGTTCGGGCCGATGACGCCGACCAGGCCGTTGCGCGGCAGCGAGAAGCTCAGCCCCTCGATGAGCTCACGGTCGCCGAAGCCCTTCGAGAGGTCCGCCACCTCGACGACCTGGCTGCCCAGCCGCGGGCCGGGCGGGATCTGGATCTCCTCGAAGTCCAGCTTGCGGTACTTGTCGGCTTCGGTCGCCATCTCCTCGTAACGCTGCAGCCGGGCCCGGCTCTTGGCCTGCCGGGCCCGCGGGCTGGACCGGACCCACTCCAGCTCCTCTTCCAGCCGCTTGCGCCGCTTGGCGTCCTTGGCCCCCTCGACCTTGATCCGGGACGCCTTGGTCTCCAGGTAGGTGGAGTAGTTGCCCTGGTAGGGGTAGGCGTGGCCGCGGTCCAGCTCAAGGATCCACTGTGCCACGTTGTCCAGGAAGTACCGGTCGTGGGTGACCGCGACGACGGTGCCCGCGTACTTCTCCAGGTGCTGCTCCAGCCACTGCACGCTCTCCGCGTCCAGGTGGTTGGTGGGCTCGTCGAGCAGCAGCAGGTCCGGCTGCGAGAGCAGCAGCTGGCACAACGCCACCCGGCGCCGCTCGCCGCCGGACAGCGTGCTCACATCCGCATCCGGGGGCGGGCAGCGCAGCGCGTCCATCGCCTGCTCAAGCTGGCTGTCCAGGTCCCAGCCGTCGCGATGGTCGAGCTGCTCCTGCAGCTTGCCCATCTCGTCCAGCAACCCGTCGGAGTAGTCGGTCGCCATCTGCTCGGCGATCGCGTTGTACCGGTCGAGGAGCTGCTTGGTCTCGGCCACGCCCTCCTGGACGTTTTCCAGCACGTTCTTGCTGGAGTCAAGTTGCGGCTCCTGGCTGAGCAGCCCCACCGTGAAGCCGGGGAACAGCCGCGCGTCGCCGTTGGACGGCTGCTCCAGGCCGCCCATCATCTTCAGCAACGTGGACTTGCCCGCGCCGTTCGGCCCCACCACGCCGATCTTGGCCCCGGGGAAGAACGCCAGCGTCACATCGTCAAGGAGCACCTTGTCGCCCTTGACCAGCCGGGCGGCATGCATCTGATAGATAAATTCAGGCATGGTCCAAGGTTAGGGGCAGCGGTGCCGAGGGTCGGACGGGCAGGCCCCTAGCGGCAGCGTGCACACCCGGTCCCGGCCTGACTGCTTGGCCCGGTACAGCGCGGCGTCCGCCGCGGCCAGCAGCTCGAACAGCTCATTGCCGTCCCGGCCGAGCGCGGCCACCCCGATCGACACGGTGACCGTGGCCTCGGCCCCGAGCGACGGGATGGCGATGACCCGGACCCGCTCCCGGAGCCGTTCCGCGATCCAGACCGCCTGCTCCTGGCCGGCCCCGGGCAGCAGGGCGACGAACTCCTCACCGCCGAACCGGCCCAGCACGTCACCGGCTCGCACGTGGCTGACCAGGGTGCTGGCCGTGGCGGCCAGCAGTTCGTCCCCCGCCAGGTGGCCGTACCGGTCGTTCACCCGCTTGAAGTGGTCGATGTCGACCAGCAGCACCGCCGCAGGCACCCCCGCCCGCCGGGCCCGGCGCACCCAGCCATCCGCCTCCCGCTGCCACGCGACGGCGTTGAGCAGGCCGGTCTTGGCGTCGGTTCGGGCCGCCGTACGCAACTGCTGGTGCAGCAGGCTGCGCTGCAGCAGGATCACTGGCGGCAGCGCGACGAACAGCAGCACCGGGTTCAGCGCGCAGGCGATGGTGACCAGCAGCCCGGCGCACAGCCCAGCCAGGCTGATCAGCAGGCCCTCGGAGTCCCAGCCGGAGCGCAGCCGCAGCCCACCGGCCGCCAGGCCGGGTCCCGGTCCCGGTCCCGGCCCTGGGGCACTCCCCAGGCCTGGCCCGGACTGCGCGGCCCGCCCCGCTATGCCGACCAGGAGGGCGTTGATCAGCACGAATAGCCCTGCGCAGCCAGCTGCCTCGGCCATCGTCACCGGATGCAGCAGCCAGTGCCCGTGCGCGTGCACCTGCTGGAACAGGGCCGAGCCGGCCCCCCCGGCCAGGCCCAGCGACGCCGCCGTGAACGCCCGCCAGTACAGCGGTCCCTGCCTGGCCCGCCAGTGCGCGAAGCCGCCGATCAGTACCGGGCCGGCCAGCGCACAGGCAGGCGGGAGCAGCAGCGCGGCGGGCAGCCACCATGCGGTCAGCAGGTCCCGGGGGCCAGGTTGTGGCACTCCCCAGCGGCGGGTGGCCTCGACACAGGCAGCCGCGCAGCCGAGGAAGGTGGCGAACAGCGCAAGCTGGCCGGGCCGCAGCTGGGTCTGATCGAGCTGCCAGCCGGTCAGCGCCAGGTCAGCGGCGATCACCGTGAGCAGGTAAGCCGTCAGCCGCGGCCGCCCGGGAAGGCGTTCCCAGGACCACGGTGCTCCGGTACGGGAACCGGGCGGGTGCCCGGGGTCAGCGTGCATCGTGCCTTGGACTGCCGACATGCCACCTGTCCATGATCGCCGCAGGCGGGCCCCTGGTGCCCCCACCCCGGTCACATTCCGTGTTCGAGAAGCGGCCGACCTATAACGCTGGGTAACAGCGTAGAGGCATGGAGCCCGCCAGGCGGCGATTTCCGCGGATCCCGATCAGAATGGCGCCGCCACGCCCACGGCCTCCGCGCCGGCCTCCGGCTCAGCCGGCCCGGCCGCCTCTGCCGCCTGTTCCGCGTCGCCGTCCGGGTCCGCTGCTTCCAGTGCCTCCGCTGCCTCGGCTGCCGCCGCGTCGGCCACCGCATCCTCGCTGAACATCCCGGCCCGCGGTGCAGCCGGGATGCCGGCCTCCTCGGCGGCTGGCTCGCCCGGCCCGGTCCCATTGGCGGCGGGCTCACCGGGCGGTACCGCGCTGGCTGCCTGCTCCACCGCCGTCCCCCCGGCCGTCCGGTGCGCACGCTGGAAGTTGGCCACGCCGCGGGCCAGGTCGTGCCCGATCGAGCTGGCCTCGATCTCCACCGCCACCCGCGCCGTGCCGTCCTTGTCGGTGTACGGCCGGACCTGCAGCTTGCCCTTGATCAGCACCGGGTCACCCTTGCGCACACACGTCGCGACGTTGTCGGCCAGCCCACGCCAGCAGAACACCGTCACGAACGAGGTACCGCTGTCCGACCACTCGCCGCTGTCCCGGTCCATCCGGCGCGGGGTGTAGCCGACCCGGAGCGACGTGTAGGAATAGCCGTTGTGCGTCGTGCGGAACCTTGGTTCGCGGGCCACATAGCCCGCCACGAAAACCTGCGCCTCGTTCATCGTGGACCGTCCCATCATCCTGGGCTGTGCCAGCCACCCCGGGCTGGGGCGCCGGCCAGCGGCCCGATGCCGCTGGTGAGTCCACGATCACCGGCCGGGCCGGGCCGGCCCAGGCCGAGTGCGGTTCTGTGGATACCCGGGCTCATCCGGGCCCAGCTGTGCATAACCGGCCCAGATTGGCGGTGCCAGGTGCGACAATCCCGCGGGGCTGTGCTTCCTTGCGCCTCCGGGGGCGCTTTACCCGCCGACTTCCCTCGTCGCTCGGGTCGCTCGTTCCTCGCTTCCTCGCTCCTCAGTCCAGTCGGCGGCGCGCCCCCTTCGGCGCGGCAGTCCAGCCGGCGGCGCGCCCCCTTCGGCGCGGCAGTCCAGTCGGCGGCGCGCCCCCTTCGGCGCGGGGTCAGGCGGCGACGAGCTCCTGTGGCTCGGCGATCACATCGACCAGGGCGCCGTTGCGCATCACGGTGATGGCCATCGGGCGGCCGATCGCCTCGGCGAACATCAGCCGCTGCAGGTCCTGGGCGGTGCTCACCGGGTTGCCGCCCGCGCTCACCAGCAGGTCCCCGGCCCGTAGCCCAGCCCGGTCGGCCGGCCCGCCGCCGACCACCTCGACCACCCGGAGGCCGGTGGCCCGGCCCACCCGCTCGGCCAGCATGGCTGGCAGTGGCGCGGGTGCGCTGACCAGGCCCAGGTAGGCTCGCCGGACCCGGCCGTGCCGCATCAGTGCCGAGATGATCCGCCGTGTCGTGGCGTTGACCGGGACGGCCAGCCCAACGCCCAGGCCGGCCACCGCGGTGTTGATGCCGACCACCCGGGCGTGGCTGTCCGCGAGCGCCCCGCCCGAGTTCCCCGGGTTGAGCGCGGCGTCGGTCTGGATCACGTCCTCGACCAGCCGGGCCGCGGTGCCGCTGCGGGTCGGCAGCGACCGGCCCAGTGCGCTGACCACGCCCGCGGTCACCGAGCCGGCCAGGCCGAGCGGGTTGCCCACCGCCACCACCAACTGGCCGACCACCAGGTCGTCGGCTTCGCCCAGCTCGGCCGGCGGCGGCGTCTGCCCCGCGGTACGGAGCACGGCCAGGTCGGACAGCGGGTCCGCGCCGACCACCCGGAACGGGATCGTGGAGCCATCCGAGAAGGCCGCGGTGCCCGCGCTGGCGTTGCCCACCACATGCGCGTTGGTCAGCAGGAACCCGTCCCCGGTGAACACCACGGCCGAGCCGAGGCTCTCCCCCTGCCGGCCCGTCCTGGGCACCCGGAGGCTAGCCACCTTGCCGGTGAGCTCGGCCGCCACTCCCGCCACGATCTGCGAGTAGGCGTCGAGCGGCTGAGGATCGGTCATGCTATCTGCCCCATCAGCTCATTCACCAATTACATGATTACACCAGTCGATGAAAAAGCCAACGCCGTCCAGCGGGGACCTCTTCCCCCGGCATTACGCCCGCAGCGGACACCACCCCGCCAGCACCGATGTCCACGATTTAGCCTGAGAGTGCGGAGAGCGGCTACTGGCGGGCGGTGCGGAGCGCGCTGCAGAACCGGGCGTACTCCGACAGCTCGTGCTTGACCGGGACCAGCACGTACTGCTCGGCCACCTGCTCCATGGCGGCGCGCATCTGTTGCTCGACCCGGCTGCGCTCGCGCACCGCGGCCGAACTGACCATGCTCATACAGCCTGACGCGGTCAGCCAGCCCAGGGTGAGGATGGCCGCGATGAGCAGGATGACCCAGGGCAGCAGGGCGGCATCGCTGAAAATGGCCACCGCATGCCGGGTGGCGTGGAAGACACCGATGACCACCAGGGCGGCTACCCAGGCCAGGCCGGTCACCGCACAGCCGAGCAGCAGTCCCTGCCAGACGGCCACCATCCGCCACCACGGCTCCACGCTGTTCTCCGCGGGCAGCGTGTCGCCGATCACCGCGCCCAGCGCACCCGGGATCTCGTCCCGCCGGGACCGGGCCGCCGCGCGGACGGTCTGCGACCACGGTTTCGGCAGGGTGGGGCCGATCTGGTCGCCGAGCACGGTCAGCGCGTTGTCGATCTCCGCCTGCTGGGCTCCGGCCGGGCCGGCGGACACGCCGCGCAGCTCTTCCCACAGGTTGCCCAGCCGGAGCTTGCGCACCGGGTCGCGGCCCAGCGCCCGGTCCACCAGCCAGGACACCGGCCAGCCAACGTAGTCGGTGGCGCGCAGCTCGCGGGCACTCTGCAGCGCCTGGCCCACGCCGGCCGCCCCAGCCGCCCGGCCGAACGAATCGGCCAGCGTGGCCACGCTGTTCGGCGGCACCTCGGAGAAGTCATCGTCCTCGGTCGAGCCGCGGCCCTCCCCGGCGTAGGGCAGGAACCGCACCGCCATGACATCGAGGTCGGCCGCGATCCGGTTGCTGGCCGCCCGCCGCTCGGCCACCGTGCGGGCCAGCAGTTTGCGCAGTTCGTCCACGCCGGCGCCGGTGCGCGCCGAGGTGACCAGCACCCGGGCGTCGTGCAGGCCCTCGGAGTCGAGCAGCCGGGTCAGGTCGGCCTCGCAGTCCTCCACCTGCTCCGGAGTGAGCAGGTCCGACTGGTTGAGCACCACCGCGATGACCGAGGAGTGGCCGGCCAGCGGGGTGAGGTACCGGCTGTGCACGGCCGCGTCCGCGTACTTCTGCGGATCCAGCACCCAGACCATCAGGTCGGCCACCCCGACCAGGCGGTTGGTCTCGTCCGAGGCGGCCGCGGCCACCGAGTCGTGGTCCGGCAGGTCGATCAGGA
The DNA here is from genome assembly GCA_963757545.1 of uncultured Actinomycetes bacterium. Lineage (GTDB taxonomy): Bacteria > Actinomycetota > Actinomycetes > Streptosporangiales > Streptosporangiaceae > RYN-230. The sequence continues at coordinate 39,876 of CAVWSA010000047.1, forward strand.
TCAGGCCGCGCAGCGAGGCCTCGCCCTCGCCCAGCGCGCTGGATCGCGCGTACCGGTTCCGTGGCGGGATGCGCAGCCACTCCAGCAGCTGGGCGGCGCCGTCCATGCCCCACACGCAGGCATGCGGATCCTTGGTGAACGGCCGGATCACGCCGACGGCCGAGAAATCGGCCCCGGCCAGCCGGTTGAACAGCGAGGACTTGCCGCTCCCGGTGCCGCCGGCCAGCACGGCCACGGTGTGGTTGGCCGACATCCGGAGCCGCTCCCCGGCCCGGGCCACCAGGTGCTCCGCGTCGCTGAGCAGGGCCCGGCTGAACCCGTCCGGGCCCGACTGCGGGCCGACCCGATCTGGATCACCCTGGCCAGCGCGGTCAGCCGGGTGGACAGGTCAGCCGCCCGGCCGCCTCGCCCGGCGGCGGGCTGGCCGCGGCCGGGCTGCCCAGCCCGGTGCTGGCCAGCCCGGGACTGGCCAGCCAGGCCGACCGGTATTCGCCGATACTCATCGCGCCATCTCTAGTGAATAGGTTGCCTGGTACAGCCGGACCGCGGCCGCGGCGTCCAGCTCCCCGGCTGAGTCAACCACCTGGACGAACCCAGCATCTCCTCGTCGAACAGCCGCGCATCCGGTCCCGCAGGTCCGCCCGGGCCCGGGCGCGGATGTCGCGCACCGTACCGGCCCCGAACAGCGAGGTGAGCAGCAGCTGCGGGACCGCCCCGGTGCCCTCGGCGGTGCCCTCACCGTCCCGCTGCCCGAGCATGGCCACGGTGAGCACGGTGGCCAGCGACTCGTCGTCGAACGACATCACCCGGGCGATCGACCGCTTGGTCACGCTCTCCGCCTGGACCAGCCGCATCATATGGTCTTGCCAGCCGCTGACCGCGCGGGCCGCCCGGGTCGGCAGGTCGGCCGAGCAGCGGGCCAGCGACAGCGCCGCCTGGCGGAGCTGGCCGTCCCCGGCGTCCGGGGCATCGTCGGCCAGGGCGGGCTCGCTGCTCAGGCCGAGCACCAGCCCGGCATCCGCGGCGAACTGTGACCCGGCCCAGGTCGCGTCATTCTCCTCGGCGGAGACCCGCTCCAAGAGGGCGACCCCGGCCGGGTCGTTGCGCCAGCGCCGGACCGATTCCTCGGCGGCCTGGCTGGCCACCGCGATGATCAGCGACTCGATGCCGGTGCGCAGCGCGCCCTTCAGCGCCCGGGCCCGGGCCTGCGCGCCCCGCTTGCGCTGGCGGCCGGGCTGCCTGCCCCGGGGGGCCTGCAGGCCGCGGAGCAGCTCGCCGGTGCCGGCGAAGTCCTGCCAGCGGGCCAGCGCCTCGCCGCGCAGCAGCGAGCTATCGGACAGCGCCTGGTCCGCTTCGGCCAGCGCGGCCGCGTAGGCGCCTTCCACCGTCGCCTTCAGGTCGGACCGGATGGTCAGCTGGGCTTCCACCTCAGCGGCCAGCGCGGGCACCCGGGACCGGAACGTGTCCAGCGCGCCCGCCATGGTCTGGGTCAGGATGGCCACCCGGCGGTCGGCCTTGACCGCCATCTCCTGGAGCCATTCACGCACCGGGGCGGACACCTCGGCGGGCAGCCGGGCATCCGTGATCACCGTCTCGTTGATGACGAAGCGCTGGTTGTCGCCCAGCCCGTTGGCCCGCAGCATGGCACCGAAGTGCTTGGTCAGCTCGGCGCTGCCGGACGGCGGTACCCGGGACAGCACGATGCCCAGCGCCGCGCCGCGTTCCTTGGCGTACTCCAGCAGTTCCCACACGGCCGCGTCGGCGTACCGGCTCGATGTGGTCATGAACAGCCACAGGTCCGAGGCGTCGAGGAACTGGTGGGCGAATTCCCGGTGCGCCTGCACCACCGAGTCGATGTCCGGGGTGTCCAGCAGCGCGACGCCCTTGGGCATGCCCTCGTTGGCCGCCAGCACCAGCAGTCCGTCCCGGCCAGACCGGGCCAGCCCTTCCTGGCGGACCCGGGGCACGGTCGGCAGGAACACGTTCTCCGCGAACCAGTCCACGTCGTCCGGGTGGCAGGCGAGCACTGGGCTGTTGGTGGTCGGTCGGCGGATGCCGGTGTTGCTGACCTGGGCCCCGACGATGCTGTTGACCAGCGTTGACTTGCCCGCGCCGGTGGACCCGACCAGGGCCACCAGCAGCGGCGCGCCGGACTGCCGCACCCGGGGCAGCAGGTAGTCATCGATCTGGCTGAGCAGCTTGACCCGCTCGGCCCGGCCCGCCTCCGCGCCAGTGGTCTCGAACACCAGGCTGACGTTGACGACGCGGCGGCGCAGCTCGAGCAGGGCCGCCTCGAGCAGGCGCGCGTCGACCCGGCGGTGCCGCCCGGCCTCCGCGGGCTGGGCGGCCGGCCCGCTGGCCGCCGGCTGCTCCGGCCGCGCGGCAGCCGACGACCCCGGCTGGCTCACCGGCGGCGATCCCGGCTGGCCAGCCGGCGGCGATCCCGGCTGGCTCACCGGCGGCTGCCCCGGCGGGACGGGGTCAGCTGAGGTGGCCGCATCCGCACCGGCGGCGCGTGCGCCAGTGGCAGCGAGGCCCGGCCCTTCCGTCATGGTCCTCCGTCACTGCCTTTCCCGCGTCGGCCTCACCCCGGCAGGTCCCGGTGACGTGGGCACAGCTGCACTCCGGTCTTTGCTCAGCACATTCCGGGACAGTTCGGCAATCTGCGCCCCGACCTGCACTACCTCACCTATCACGACAATTGCTGGCGGGCGCAGGCCGGCCTCACTGACCGCTGCGGCTACGGCGCTAAGCCCTGTGGTAATTATGTGCTGCGTCGGCAGGGTACCGTCCACAATGACCGAAACTGGAGTCCGCGAATCCCGGCCGTGCCCGGATCAGCGTCCCGGCCACCTGGCCCAGGTGCTCCAGGCCCATCAGGAGCACCAGCGTGGCCTGCGCGGAAGCCAGGTCGGCCCAGTCCACCGTGGAGCGCGGGTCGCCCGGCGGGAGGTGTGCCGAAACCACGCGGAACTCCTGGGTGATGCCGCGGTGGGTGACCGGGATGCCGGCCGCGCCGGGCACCCCGACCGCACTGGTCACCCCGGGCACCACGGTGACCGGGATACCTTCGGCCAGGCAGGCCAGTACTTCCTCGCCACCCCGGCCGAAGACGAACGGGTCACCGCCCTTGAGCCGGACCACGGCCAGGCCCTGCCGCGCCCGCTCGGCCAGCAGTGAGTTGATGTCTTCCTGGGTCATCGCCCGGCCGCGCGGGATCTTGCCCGCATCCACCAGTTCCACGTCCGGGCCCAGCTCGTCGAGCAGCGCCCGGGGGGCGAGCCGATCGGCCACCACCACATCCGCCTCGGCCAGCAGTTGCCGTCCGCGCACGGTGATCAGGCCCGGGTCGCCGGGGCCGCCGCCGACCAGGGCGACCCGGCCACCGCGCCGCCTGCGCCGGGTGCGCAGCGATCCGTCCTGCAGGCCGGCCAGCACCGCGTCCCGGATCCCGGCGCTGCGCTGCGGGTCGCCGCTGACCACGCCGAAGCGCAGGTCCCCCGCGTGCCCGGAGGCCGGTGTCCAGGCGGCGGACGCGGCCGCGTCGTCGGCCCGGACGGACCAGATCCCGGCCGCCTCGGCCTCGGCGGCCACGGCCGCGTTCACCCCAGGGTCATCGGTGCAGGCGCAGACCAGCCAGGCACCGGCACTGTCGCCCGGCGCGTACCCCCGGGGCTGCCAGCCGATCCGGCCGGCCAGGATCAGGTCGTGCAGCGAGGGGGTCACCTCGGGCGAGACGAGCAGCACGTCGGCGCCCGCGTCGAGCAGCCCGGGCACCCGCCGGGCGGCCACCGAGCCGCCGCCGACGACCAGGACCCGGCGGCCGTCCAGCCGGAGCGCGAGCAGGTAGGGCGCAGCCGTCGTCGGCGACCATGGTGGTCCGCCCTCCTTCGGCTACGGCTGGGCTCGCCCAGCGAGTTCAGGGTCAATAGCGAGGTCAGCCCGGCGACGGCCGGATCAACGGTTATCGAGCGTAGTGGCATCTGGCCCGCCGCTGGTCAGGGCCGCGGCGGCCAGCGCGCGGAACGCGGCGGCCGCGACGGCCGCCCCGCCCTTCTCCGACACGTTGGTCAGCGCCGGCAGCCCACTGGCCCGCATCGCGTCCTTAGCTTCCGCTGCCCCGGCCAGCCCGGCGGGCAGGCCGATGACCAGCGACGGCTGCACGTTCCGGGCGATGATCTCGGCGAGCGCGGCGGGCGCGCAGCCCACTACCCAGATCGCCCCCGGACCGGCCTGGCCGAAGGCCAGCCGCACTGCGGCCGCGGGCCGGCTTATGCCCGCCGTCCGGGCCAGCCGGGCGGTGAGTGTCTCCTCGCTCTTGCAGATCACCGGGTACCCGGTGATCCCGGCCGCGACCATCGCGCTGTCGGCGACCACCGGCGCCCCGGCGGCCAGTTCCGCGCGGGCGGCGGCCAGCACCTGCTCATCACAGAGCAGGTCAGTGGCGTAGTCGAAGTCGGCGCTGGCCGCGATGACCTGCTCGGTCACCGCGCGGCTCAGCGGCGGCAGGCGGCTCAGATCGATCCGGGACCGCAGGATCCGGTAGGACTCGTCGTCCGCTGCCAGATCCTCCGCCACCCAGCCAGGATGGCACAACGAGGGGCCGAGACGCTTCGTCATCGGAACCAACACGGGCCGCCGCCGCTACACTGTCCACGCGAACCCGCGAATCGCGGGCAGTCACTGGCACGGTCCTGGGCACAAACTGAATCACCCGGCCCTGCCGTCAGGTAATTCTCAGTCGGCAGGCGGCGAAACCCGGTGCCATCCGGTACAACCGGGTGGCAGCCGATCGACGTGAGTTGCGAATGGAGAGTAGATGGGCGCTGTGGAGCGTTCCCAGTGGACAGCCGACGAGGCCATCGACGACGCGGCCGCCAAGGCTTTCCTGGCCGAATTCGCCGACCGCGCGGAGCACTTGCCCCCGGTTGCCATCGTCATCGCCGCCTACAACGAGCAGGGTGTGATCGGCTCGGTGGTGGACGCGCTGCCCGCGGCCATCTGCGGCCTCGGCACCGCCGCGGTGGTGGTGTCGGACGGCTCGCGGGACGAGACCGTGGCCGAGGGCCGCGAGCACGGAGCCCTGGTGGCCGACGTCCCGGTGAACCGCGGCCAGGGCGCCGCGCTGCGCCTGGGTTACCGGCTGGCCCGCGAGGGCGGCGCCCAGTACATCGTGACCACCGACGCGGACGGCCAGTACAACCCGGCCGAGATGGAGCGCGTGCTGGCCCCGGTGGTGGCGGGCGACGCCGACTTCGTCACCGGGTCGCGCAAGCTGGGCAGCCAGGAGACCAAGGACCCGGTGCGCCGCCTGGGCACCTGGGTCTTCGCCACCACGATCAGCGTGCTGACCGGCACGCACATCACCGACTCGTCGTTCGGTCTGCGGGCGATGCGGTCCGAGGTCACCGGGGCGGTCCGGCTGGAGCAGCCGCAGTACCAATCGGCCGAGCTGCTGATCGCCGTGCTGGCCCGCGGCTTCCGGGTGATCGAGGTCCCGGCCACGATTCACAAGCGGCAGGTCGGGGAGAGCAAGAAGGGGCACAACGCCATCTACGGCCTGCACTACGCCGGCGTGGTCACCGGCACCTGGTGGCGCGAGCGGCGCCGCCGCGGCCCGGCGACGGCCACCCCGGCGCAGCCAACCGCGGCCGAGCAGGCCGCGCTGGACCCCGACTCAGCCAAGCGGAACTAGGCCGGACCCCGGGTGCCGAAACCGATCACGTGACCGTCCTTGGTGCCCACATAGACCCGGCCAGCGTCGGTGGCCGGGATGGTGAACTCCGCAGCCGTGCCGATCGGCGCGGACCAGATCGGGCTGATCCGGCATGGCGCGGTGCTGGTGCAGCCGGCCGCCGGGATCGCGGGGAACGCTTCCAGAGTGCCCTGGCTGCCGTCCGCCCCGTGACTGTAGACCTCCCAGACCACCGCGCTGGTCAGGTCGGTCCCGTCCGAGGTGACGGCCGGCGAGCCGGAGGTGTAGCCGAACGTGCCGGTGCTGTTGGCCACGTCGGAGAGCGCCGGCGCCGCCGAGGAGTTCAGCCCGAGCTTGAGCACCCGCAGGTAGTCGTCCGCACCGACGTAGTAGACGTAGTCCTGTGCACCGGCCGCGTTGCTGGCGGTCAGCGTCGCGGTGTTGCCGAACACGGCCGGGTGCCCCCACTGGCCGCGGTAGGGCCCGGCCATGCTGACCACGTCGTCGGTACCCCCGGGACCCTGCTCACGGCCGCCCAGGCTGTCCCGGTCGAGCAGGAAGACCCGCCCGTCCTTGCCCGCCTGGACCAGCAGGTGCGGATAAGCGCGGCTACCGAACGGCAGGCCGACCGGGGCGCCGGAGCCGAAGTCGTGATCGCCGACGTTCAGGCTCGGCGCGTTGGCGGGGCTGAAGAAGTCCGCCGCCCGCAGCGTCCCGTTGGCCTGCACGCCCAGCTGGACCACCGCGTCACCGAGGTCACCCGGTGGTTTGCTGCCCGGGCCCGCGGGCGGGGAGGTGCCGTTCCCGGTGGACAGGAAGATCCGGCCCGGGCCGTCGGACATCAGCCCGCCGCCGCTCTGCCAGATGCCGGCCTGCGCCGTAGCTCGGTCCTGTCACGTCGGTCCATAGCGAAAGCGCCCTGGTTTTGGTGTTGACCCCGGCCACGTACCCGGCGAACGGCGTGGTGTCGCAGTGCGATGCGAATGCCGCGTACACCGATCCGTCGAGCAGCAGCATCCCGGGCCGCTCCAGCTCTCTGAACGGGGTGAACGGGCGGCCCGGGTCGTTGGACGGCGAGCCCTGGATGGGCACCGGCCAGCCGGGCCGTTCCGCGCCGGTCTGCGCGTTGATCGCGTGCATGAAGAACTCGGGGTTGTCGAGCGGGTGCCCCGGCGGGACTTCCTCGGACGTGAGGTACACGGTCCCGGTGGAGGGGTCGTAGACCGGGGTCCCGGTCACGCCGACGCGCGGGGACAGGATGGAACAGTGCTCCGTGTACGGGGGCCATGGCGTGCCGAGCCGGCGGGACCACCCGATCGCGCCGCTGGCCGCGTTCAGCCCGTACAGCCAATCGGTCTCGGTGGCCACGATGACCGTGTTCCCGGCCACCACCGGCTGCGCGAAGACCTGCCCGTTGACGGCGGTAGAGAACAGCTGGCCGAACCGGCCGCTGCGCAGCACGGCGGGGGTGAGGCTGGTCTCGGTGGAGTCCCAGCCATCGCGCAGGTTGTTCTGTGACGCGGTCACGTCGGCAGCGCGGGCGGCCGGGGCCAGGATACCCGGCACGATCCCGGTGACGAGTCCGGCAGCCGCCAGTGCTAGTCCGGCGAGCCGCGGGCCGCCCGCCCGCCTGCCCCAGCGGCGCCGCACCGCCCGGGCGGCACGTTGGCGCGGAATCTCATTGGCCATGATTGCCCCCAGACACGAAAGAGCGCGCCCGGAGCAGCGGTGCTGGGGTACGTGCTGACAGTCAGTCACGTCCTCTATGTACTCAGCGTGACTGAATGTAAACGCACCGTAATGCGCTGACGTTGCCCGGTCAGCTGGCCGGCCGAACGGGCGGCGGCTGCGACGCGCGGCTCAGGCTGCCTGGAGATCGTCAGGCGGACTGATGATCCGCACCTTCCAGGTGCGTGGCCTGCCCGGCCTTACTGGCCCGGATTGGCTTAGCGGCGGCTGCCCGGATCGGGGGCGACCCGGCCGCCCAGGTCGGCATCCCGCGACGTGATCTGCCCCGTAGCGCCATTGCCGGTGCCGTTCCCCCACGCCGCCGCGCCGTTGACACGGGCCGATCCCATCGCGCCCGCCACCCGCGCCGGCTCCGATCCGGGCTGCGTCTCGGCCCCCGGCGTCTCGGCCAGCAGTGGCTCGCGGCCCTCGACCACGGCCAGTGCCTCCCCGGCGCTGCGGTCGCGGAACAGCACGAAGTGGAAGATCAGGAAGCGCAGCGCGAACGTCAGGCAGTTGGCCGCGAAGTAGAAGGCATCCGCCACGAGCACCTTGCCGACGCCGTGGTGCAGGCCCATGTCGGCGGCCACGCTGTTACCGAACTTGCTGGCCAGGGTGAGGATGATGCCCGCGCAGATGGACACCGCGGCGAACGGGAGGGTCTCCTTCAGCACGTTGGGCCTGCCCTTGCGCTCCCACGCCCAGCGGCTGATCACGTAGCTGACGGCCGCGCCGGCGAACCAGCCCAGCGCCCCGGAAATCCCCGCCGTCAGGTTGGCCGGGCCGATGCAGATGATGTACGTGATCTGGGTGGCGAGCGACCGCGCACACGGCGGCTGGGGCGAACCGGACGAAACGCTTGACAACGGTGCTGCGCAGCTTCTCCCGCAGCGGCCCGGGGACGATTCGCCACAAGGCGTCGGAAATCCTGGGCGGGATGAGTGTCATTAAGCGTCCTAGTTGTTTCGGAGACCGACGGGCCATCCAGATCAGGTATACCGTACCGAACCTGGCCGATGTCCCTGGTCGCGGCCACTTCTCAGTAATCCTTCAGCATCAGCCGTTCACCATGGCGGTCAGCTGACCGCGCCGCCCAAGTCGCCGGCCTGGACCAGGCACCACGCCCGGTACCGGGCCTGCCACAGGTGCCCGTCCGCGGAACCCTTCCAGAACACGTCGACCACACCACCGGGCTGCCCGGCCGCGAACGGCGCGCTGCCCAGCACCCCCATCTCGAGCGGGGCGGGCTGGGCCCAGCTGGCGCCGTGGCCAGCCGCCCACCACAATGTGCCGTTGCTTCCCCTCCAGAACACATCTACACCTGTGGCCGGCGCGGCCGACCGCGACCGGCCCGGCCGACACGCCGGCCGTCAGGTCATCGGCTTTACCCCAGCCGTGACCGGGGAGGTAACTGAGCTGCCACACGCTGCCGTGCGACTTGGCCGGCCAGAAGACATCGACCTCGCCGCTGGCCAGGCCGGTGGCCGCGGGTGCCCCGCCCAGCCTGCCCATGCCCAGATTAGCCGGATGGGCCCAGCTGGAGCCGGGCTCGCGCCGGATAACCCAGAGCTGCCCGTCCCGGCCCTTCCAGAACACGGTCAGCGTGCCGCGCGCCGGACACCGCGGGGCCGGCCCGGAGCTCAGCCGCCCGCCCAGGTCGTGCGGCTTGCCCCAGCCGCTCCCCGGGGTGTACCTGGCGTGCCACAGGTGCTGGTCGGCCGACCCGCGCCAGAACACGTCGATCACGCCGTCGGCCTGGGCCACCGCGGCCGGCCTGCTGCCCAGCTGGCCCATCGGCAGCGGGCGCAGCGCCGACCAGCCCTTCCCGGGCCGGCTGACCGCCTCCCAGAGGCGCCCATCGGTCGCCCTTGGCGAACACCGCCACCGTGCCCGGCGTCGAGGTCACCGCGGACGGCTGGCTGGCCAGCGAGCCGCCCATGCTGACCGGGCTCTGCCAGCCGGCGCCGGGGGTGAACGAGTCGTGCCACAGCTGGCCGTTGGCCCCCCGGAAGAAGGCGTCCACCGCCCCGGTCGGCCTGGGCGGTGGCCGGCGACGCCTGCGCGCTGCCGCCCGCCATGGCCTGCCGCTGCACATCGAGGTAATCCTGGTCGATATTGATCGTGTCGCCGCCGTAGCTGACGTTCTGCCCGCCCTGGTACTGGTGAATACGCTGATGCCGGGCCCAGTCAGTGGCCGGGCACGGCAGGGTCCTGGGTGTTTGCCACGCCATTCCACAGCGCGTCATAGATGATGTCCGGCATGGCGTAGCCGGGATTCGCGTAGTTGCTGGCGAGATCGCTGATCCCGGACAGCGAATTGCTGTACACCCCGGACGTGTACCGCAGCGTATGCAGTTCCCTGGTCCAGGCGGTCAGGAAGCGCAGCACCTGGCCACCCCGGGCCGCCGGATAGGCCTCCATGTCGTAGTAGATCGGGCTGCCCGGCCCGAAGCCGAGCATCTTCGCCTGGCTGACCGCGTCCTGCGCCGCGCTGACCGCCTGCCGGGCCGCCGCGGTGATCTCGCCGAAGCCGGCCTGCGGCCCGACGTAGATGGGCACGAAGTGCCAGCCCGCCGCCTGCCGCTGGCGCACCCAGGACGCGGTCAGGTCCGGCTGCGCGCAGGCCCGGTCGGCGCCGCCGATATAGACGCCGACCGCCCGGTACGGCGACCGCTGCCGCCAGGCCTGCATCTGCGCGGCACTCGGTGCGGTGCACGCGTCGAAGCCCCGGCCGGTGTAACTGGTCGCCGCGGCCGGCACCGCCGGGGGTGCGGCGGCCCGGATCCCGGCGGGCCGCAGCCCGGTCATCCCGGGCGGCGCCGCGCCGCCGTTGCTACGGCGGGCGGGCATGCTCAGCGCCGCGCTGGCCAGCATCCGGCCGATCTGCGCCCGGTCCGATGAGTAACTCGCGGTGACCGTGATCCGCCTGGTCACCACCGTGATCATCCGGTCCTCCGGATAGGCCACCGAGCGCGGCGCGGCATGCCGGGCGGACGGCTGCACCAGCATGGCCTCGGTTGTCCCGACCAGCCCGGCCGGGCAGTCCTGGATCGGCCCGGGCGAGCCGAGGTAGAGCACGTGCCGGTCGAACCGGACGCACTGGTGCGGATGCGCGGCCAGGTCGATGACCCGCCAGCCGCGCGGGACGGTAAACGCGGCGCCCAGGTAGCGGACCGTACCGGCTGGCCGGCCGCCCGCCGCCGCGGGCCCGCTGGTCAGTGGTACCGCAACCAGCACAACCAGCATGCCCAACGCCAGCACGTACCGGCGGTGGCTGGCTGCCCCCAGTCGCCGGGCAGCGCGGTAAAGCAAAATGGCACGGCACATGATGAATCCCCCCGGATCGCCGCGTTAACCCCATTCTCTGGGCGACCCAGCCATTTCCGGTGGTCACCTGAGTTACGCGGCTCTTCATCGTTAGCAGGAGCTTAAATGCCCGGTTCCCGGATGACCAGAGTGCTATGCCTTTAGTCCGCCATTTTCCGGTAACACACCGCTGGTGAACGTAGGGCAGAGAATGTCGGCCATGCGCGGCATGATGGTGCCATGACTGATTCCGGGCCTGAAGTCGATGACCGGCACCCGGCCGACGTGGTGACCAGCATGGTGCAGTACGTGCTGCTGCTGGCGGAAACCTGGCCGCGCTGGGATGGCGTCCCGGCCGAGACACCCGTCGAGGGCGAGCCGCCGCGGCAGTACACCCCGCACAAGGCCATCCGGCGGGTGGCCGATCATCTCGTCGATCACCTGGCCGAGCTGGAGGCCCGGCTGGCCGGCCGGCCCACCGAGCCGGACCGGTGGCATGCCTCGGCCATCACCACCGCGGCCGACCTGGCCCTGTTCACCCCGGAGGACCTCGATGAAGCGCACAGCCGGCTGCGGCGGCTGGCGCTGATCTGGGACGTGCGGCTGCGCTCGCTGTCCGCCGGGCAGCTGGATGAGCGGGACGGCGACGCCTGGACGCCGCGCCAGCTCGCGTTCCATCTGGCCGAGTCGGCGTTCTACGCCGACGCGGTCGGGACGCTGCCGCGGTCGCCGGCCACCCGGCCGGTAAGCCCGGGCGGTTGCCCCCGGAGCTGCCCGGGCTGGCGTGCCACAGCGTGCGCGGCGGGTCTTTCAGTGCCCCGCCCGGCGATCCGGTTTCCGCATACGGAGACTGCACGAAGCCGTTCGGATAAATGATCTTGGGGTTCACCTCGCCGGTGCCCTCTCCGGTGACTGCGCGGCGGCTGGCCGGCCCGCCGGAACGGGGCACGTCGCCCGCGGCCATGGCCGCGCGCACCGCCGCCATGCCGCGGCCGGTGCGGATCTCCTCCAGGGCGGCCAGGTCCCAGCATTCCTCCGCGTTGATGGATACCGATTCGCCGGTCCGGCGCACCCGGCCACGCACCACGAGCAGCCAGGAGCCGAACACCCGGGCCGCGCACCGGGGCTGGACGGACTCGAAGAAGGCCAGGTCCACCGGCCCGGTCGCGTCGTCCAGGGTGGTGAAGATGATCCGCAGGCCGGACCGGATGGCCGGGGTCTGCGTGGCGATCTTCACCCCGGCGACCAGGATCCGGTCGCCTGCCCGGCAGCGGTGCAGCCCGGCGGAACGGGTCACGCCGAGCTGGCCGAGCAGGTCGGTGTAGAAGCTCAGCACGTGCTGGCTCAGGTCGATGCCGAGGATCTCCAGCTCGGCCGCCACCCGCTCGGCCGGGGTCAGCTCGCGCAGCTCACCGGCCGGGACCAGCTCGGCGAACCCGTCCCCGGCGAAGCCCAGCGCGGCCTGGCCCGCGCCGCTGGCCCGGGCCCGCCGGTCGAGCACCCCGGCCCGGGCCAGCAGATCCCGCCGGGACAGCCGGGAGCCAGCCGGGTAAAGCGCGTCCAGGGCAGCCGACCAGGACCAGCCGTTCGGCCACCGGGCGGGACACCGCGGCCCGCTCCCACAGGTCCCGCAGCGACGCGTACGGCTGCCCGGCGACGATCCGCGCCACCTCGGCGTCACTGATCCCCTTGACCTCACGCAGCCCGGCGCGCAGCCCCTCGCCGGGCAGCTGGCCGACCGGCTCGACGCGCCAGTCGGCGGCCGAGGCGTTCACGTCCACCGGCAGGATCGGCAGGCCGGCCAGCCGGGCGTCCGCCACGATCACCCGCTTGGGGTACATCCCCGGGTCATGGGTGAGCACCCCGGCTAGAAAGCGGCCGGGTAGTGCGGCTTCAGCCAGGCCGACTGGTAGGTCGGGATGGCGAACGCGGCCGCGTGGGCCTTGCAGAAGCCGAACCCGCCGAACGCCTCGAGCACCTCCCACACCCGTCGCCACGGTGGCGGCGTCGTAGCCCCGGTCCCGGGCGATGCCGCGGAACCACTCCCCGGCCTGCTCCCGGACTGCTCCTCGGTCAGCTGGCGCCGGACGCGTCTCCGCCGCGGAGAGCCCGCAGCCGGTCATCGCGTGGATGATGCGCAGCACCTGCTCGTGGAAGATGACCACCCCGCCGGTCTCGGCCAGCGATGGCCGCCAGGTCCTCGTGCAGGTAGCTGGCCGTGCGCTGGCCATGGCGGATCTCCAGGAACGGCGTGACCATGTCGCGAGTTGACCGGGCCCGGGCGGAACAGCGAGATGTCCACGATCAGGTCGGCGATGTCCCGGGGCAGCAGCTTGCCGACCAGCTCCCGCTGCCCCGGCGACTCGATCTGGAAGCAGCCCAGGGTCTGCGCGCGGCGGATCATCTCGAACGTCGGCTCGTCCGCGCAGCCGACGGCGTCGATGTCCACCTGCTCGCCCCGGGTCCGCTCGACCTCGGCCACCGTGTAGGCCATCGCCGACTGCATCCGCATGCCGAGCACGTCGAGCTTGATCAGCCCGGCGATCTCGACGTCGTCCTTGTCGAACTGGCTCAGCGGCAGCCCCTCGAAGCTCCGCTCCACCGGGGTCCGGTCGAGCAGGCGAGGTGTCCGACAGCAGCACGCCGCAGGGATGCATGGCCACGTGCCGGGGCAGCCCGTCCAGCCGCTCGGCGAGCCGGAACATCCCGGTCGAGCTGCGGGATGGCCAGCCCGCTGCCGCGCAGCTCCGGCAGCTCGGCCAGCGCACCCTGGATGCTGCGCGCCCGGATGTGCGGGAACGCCTTGGCGATCACATCGATCTCGTACGGCGGCAGGCCCAGCGCGGCCGCGACGTCCCGGATCGCGCTGCGCGCCCGGTAGGTCTCCATCATCGACACGCAGGCGATGCGCTGCTCGCTGTAGGCGTCCACGATGGCCCGGTAGGCCTCGATCCGGCGGGCCGACTCCACGTCCAGGTCGATGTCCGGCAGGCCTTTCCGGCTCTCGGCGACAGGAACCGCTCCATGATCAGGTCGTAGTCCAGCGGGTCGATGCCGGAGATGCCGATCAGGTAGTTGACCAGGCAGCCCGGCCCCGGAGCCGCGGATCGAGCAGTGGATGCCCCGGCTCCTGATCAGCGCGGTGACGTCGGCCACGGTCAGGAAGTAGGCGGCCAGCCCGGTCCTGGCGATGATGGCCAGCTCGTGGTCCAGCCGCTGCGCGGCGCGCCGCCGCGCCGCCCGCGGCCCGGCGCCCCGGCCGCGGCCCGCGGCCGGGTACCGGCGGTGCATCCCCTCGGCGCACCGGGCGCGGAGCAGGGTGAGCGGCTCGCCGTCGGTGATCTCCGGCATGAACCGGCCGCCGATGCCCAGGTCCCGCCCGGGTTCCAGGGCGCACCGGCCGGCCAGCGCCGCGGTGGCCCGGAGCAGTTCCGCCATGGCGGCGCCGTCGCAGCTCCGCGCGGCCGCCTGGGCCATGTCCGCGCCGCTGGCCAGGTAGGCCCGCGCGTTGCGCCGGGCCAGGTGCCGCTCCCCCAGCGGGGCCAGCTGCCGGGCCGCGTCGAGCACCTGGGCGATCGCCGCGTCGGCCGGGTCGAGGTAGCGGACCGCGTTGCTCAGCACGGCCGGCACGCCTGCCTCCGCGGCCAGCCGGAGCATCCGGGTGGCCCGGTGGCTGCTGCCCCGGGTGCGGTGGTCAACGATCTCGATGACCACCTCGCCGCACTCCCGCCAGCGGGCCAGCGCGGCCGCGGCCAGGCCGGGCCGCCGCGCGGCGGCCGCCCGGCCGACGTCGCTGCCCGGGCCGAGCAGGATGATCAGCCCGGCGGCGTGCCCGGCGACCAGCTCCGGGGTGATCAGCGGGGCGCCGCGCTGGCCCGCCTGGTGCGCCGCGCTGACCAGCCGGCACAGCGACGCCCAGCCCCGGCTGCCCTCGGCCAGCAGCGTCACCCGGGCGGCATCCTCGCTGTGCAGCCGGGCCGGGGCCGACGGGTTCAGCACCCGGACAGGATCCGGGTGGGACGCAGGCCGGCCAGCGCGAGATCGGCGCCCAGGATCGGGGCGATGCCCGCGTCCGCGCACGCCACCGCGTGCTTCACCGCCCCGTACAGGCCGTCCCGGTCGGTCAGCGCGAGCGCCCGCATGCCCTGCTCGGCGGCCCGGGTCACCAGGGCGGCCGGGGCGGCCACCCCGTACCGCAGCGAGTAGGCCGACGCGACGTGCAGGTGCACGAAGTCCTGGGACCAGCTCAGTCCGGTAAGTCCCATACCCGGGCCAGCATCCAGTGCTCGGTGGCCAGGTCACGGCGCAGCTCGTACGCGCTGGCCCGGGTGTTCCGCCCGGCCGACGCCTCCACCCGCCAGAACTCGCGCTCCGCCGGGGTGTCCAGGTCGGGATTCTGCTGCCGCCACCACTCCCGGCTGATCACCCAGTGGTCCAGCACCCCCAGCACGGTGTACAGCCGCCCCCGCCAGGCGAACCGGGCGGGCTTCCCGTCCTGCACCCAGACGTCCACCGGCTCCCCGTAGGTCCTGCTCACCGCGCTTGCCCGCCCTCCCTGCACGTACCTGGACAAATTCCCGGGGAAGCAGGCAGCGATCATATCTCGAATATAGATTCGAGACAAGACACAACTCACATCACAGCACTGCTGGCACACAGTGGGCACAGCAGCCGCTACGGGTTGATCGGGTACCCCCGCTCGGCGCACAGCTGGAGCACCCGTTCCCAGGCCGGGGCGGACACGCCGGGCTGGGACAGCAGCGCCACGCGCCACCGGATCGTCCAGCTCGTAGGGTCGGCTCGTCGCGGTGCTGGTCCTGGTACTGCTTGGCGAACGCGACCAGGTCATCGGCCAGCTGGTCCACCCGGGGGTCGGCCGGGTCCCAGTCGAAGGCCTGGTCCCAGGCCAGGTACAGCTTCCGGCCCGCCGGGGCTGGCCAGGCCCGCCCGCTTGTCCCGGGCCCAGCGGGAGACCTGCTCGGGGAGGCGCGCGGCGAGCACGATCCAGCCGTCCCGCTCCAGCTGCACCAGCCGCTGGCTGACCCCGATCCGGCGCAGCTCGTCGAGGTACTCGGCAACCTCGGGGGGCAGGAACAGCCGGTCGCCCGCGGCCAGCTCGGCGATCCGGTGCCGCTGCTCCTCGAGGTCGCGGATCCGCGCCGCCAGCGCCTGATCGATGTCGGTGACGGCCCGGGCGAACTGCCCGGGCCCGGCGTCGAGCAGCTCCCCGATCCGGGCCAGCGGCACGCCCGCGTCGGACAGCGTCTTGATCCGGATCAGGTCGGTCACCGCCTGCGCGCCGTACCGCCGGTAGCCGGAGGCGTCCCGGTCCGGCTCGGGCAGCAGCCCGCGCTGGTGGTAGTGCCGTACCGCGCGCACCGTGACCCCGACGTAGTCGGCGAGCTGGCCGATGGTGAGCATCCCGCCGGCAGCGTACTGGCCGGCCGTCATCGCTGGGTGTCCCGGCTGAACGCGGCCTTGGCCCACAGGTAGCCGCCCACGCCGATGCCCACGCACCAGGCGATGGCGATGATCCAGTTGTGGCCGATCGGGGTGCCCATCAGCAGCCCGCGCACCGTCTGGGTGACCGGGGTGAACGGCTGGTACTCGGCGAACTGGCGCAACCCGGGCGGCATCGAGGCGGTGGGCACGAAGCCGCTGCCGATGAGCGGCAGCAGCATCAGCGGCATGGGCAGGTTGCTGGCCGTCTCCGGCCGGTCGGCCACCAGGCCGAACGCGACCGACAGCCAGGTCAGCGCCACCGTCAGCAGGAGCAGCAGGCCGGCCGCGCCGAGCCAGCCGGCCAGCCCGGCGCTGGTCCGGAACCCCATCAGCAGGCCAACCCCGGCGACCAGGACGACGCCCACCATCGTCTGGATCACGCTGCCCAGCACGTGCCCGGTGAGCAGCGAGACCCGGGCGATGGCCATGGTGCGGAACCGGGCCACGATGCCCTCGGTCATGTCCATGCAGACCGACACCGCGGTGGACACCGATCCGGAGGCCACGGTCAGCACGAGGATGCCGGGCACCAGGTAGTCGATGTAACCGGCCCGGCCCCCGCCCAGGCCGGCGCCCAGCGTGCTGCCGAACACGTAGCCGAACAGCAGCAGGAAGACGACCGGGAACCCGACGGTCGAGGCGGCCATCGAGGGGTAACGCTTGACATGCCGGAGGTTGCGCCGCAGCATCGTCGCGCTGTCGCGCACCGCGTAGCTCTGGGTGCTCATCGCAGGATCTCCTGTTCTGCTGCTGGCTGCGGGCTGGCCGGTCAGCGCGAGGAAGACGTCGTCCAGGTCGGGGGTGTGCACGGACAGCTCGGCCAGCTCGGCCGAGCAGTCGTCCAGCCGGTTCAGCAGCGTGCGCAGCTCGGCCACGCTGCCGTCGCCGGGCACCCGCAGGGTGAGCGCCTCGTCGTCCCGCGCTCCCCCGCCCAGGATGCGGACCGCGGTGTCCAGCCCGGCCGCGTCGGCGAACCGCAGGCTGATGTGCCCGCCGGGGATGAGCCGCTTGAGCTCGGCCGGGGTGCCCTGGGCGACCAGCTGCCCGTGGTCCAGCACCGCGATCCGGTCGGCCAGCTGGTCGGCTTCCTCCAGGTACTGGGTGGTCAGGAAGATGGTCACGCCGCCGGCCACCAGGTCCCGGATGATCTGCCACATGTCGCGGCGGCCGCGCGGGTCGAGCCCGGTGGTCGGCTCGTCCAGGAAGATGATCCGCGGCTCGCCGACCAGCGTCATGGCCAGGTCGAGCCGCCGCCGCATGCCGCCGGAGTAGGTCGCCGCCATCTTCCTGGCCGGGCCGGCCAGGCCGAAGCGGTCCAGCAGCCCGGCGGCCCGGCGGCGGCCTTCGGCCCGGCCCAGGTGGTGCAGGTCGGCCATCAGGATCAGGTTCTCCTCGCCGGTGAGCAGGTTGTCCACCGCGGAGAACTGGCCGGTCACCCCGATCACCGAGCGGACCTGGTCCGCCTCCCGGTTCAGGTCATATCCGGCGATGCGCGCCGTGCCGCGGTCCGCGGTGATCAGCGTGGACAGGATCCGCACCGTGGTGGTCTTGCCCGCCCCGTTGGGGCCGAGCAGGGCGAAGACCGTGCCGGCCGGGACGTCGAGATCGATCCCGTCCAGCACCAGCGTGTCGCCGAACGCCTTGGCCAGCCCGGTGGCGGACAGCGCGGCCGGCGCCGGGTTTTGCGTACTGAGGTTCATGACCGCCATGCTGCAACCCTGACGCAGGGTCAAGGTCAAGCCGGATTTTCCGCG